>CAYUYJ010000019.1:0-54731 GCA_964449325.1 uncultured Lachnospiraceae bacterium
CACTTTTTTCTATTATTTTTTATAGGTTCAATTTTGAAGGCTGAACTGTTACAAAGCAAGAGACACAATTTCATTTTTCTATTGACATTTTCCGCCAAAAAAAGTATAGTATCAAACGAACAAACAAAATAAACGCTAGGGGAGCTTTTGCTGAGATTGAGCCTTTTGACTCTAACCCTCACTACTTGAACCGGATAATACCGGCGTAAGGAAGCATACATATAAATGTGACTTTTTTGACTGTGATAGTCAATTAACTGTTAACCAACATACCTTCTAAGAAGCAGTCACATTTATACAGTAGAATTTCCCCTCCTGCGTAAACCTAGGAGGATTTTTTTATGAACAATTTTTTTGCTACGCCTGAAGGCGCATGGGGAGACGGCTCTGTTCGTCTCACCACAACCGGTATCTTTATTGTTGTTGCAGTTATTGCAGTTTTATTAATCGTTGCTGCTATTATGCGTCAGCGAAAAACGGAGAAGAAAACCGTACTGACCACCAAACAGCTTGTTTATTCTGCTGTTGCCATTGCACTGGCTATGGTTTGCTCCATGATTAAGCTTTTCGAAATGCCCATGGGCGGTTCCGTTACCATGCTTTCCATGCTCTTTATCGTACTGATTGCATACTGGTATGGTTCCTATGCAGGTCTTATGACGGCAGTTGCTTACGGTCTGGTACAGTTTGTTATGGAACCGATTTTTTATACGATTCCCCAGATGCTTCTGGACTATCCTCTGGCTTTCGGAGCATTGGGTCTTGCCGGATTTTTCAGCAATAAAAAATGGGGATTACAGATTGGTTATGTGGTAGGTGTGCTCGGTCGCTTTGTATTTGCTACCATTTCTGGTGTGGTATTCTTTGGTTCTTATGCACCGGAAGGAATGAGTCCGCTTGTTTACTCTGTAGGCTATCAGGCATCCTACCTGTTACCGGAGGCTATTGTGACATTAATTATTATTTTCATCCCGCCTGTTGCAAAGGCACTTACAAAAGTAAAAACAATGGCAACACTCTAAACATGTTGTGTGAATATCCCTAGAGGTCAAAAGCTACAGAGAAAGTCCCTGCTAAGATTATCCGGCAGGGGCTTTCGTGCAATAACCACTATACACTATCCTCTCCCATTCCTATCTCTTTCCCCAAATAAAACGAATAAATCACCTTCTCCTTCACCCGTTTCCCCGTCAGCTTTTCCAAGGCTTCCGCATAATAATCAAGCTGTAGCTTATAACGCTTTACAAGCTCCTCTTCTTCCTTGACCACATCGGTCTTGTAATCTGCCACCACAAGCTCTCCGTCCTCTTCAAAATAAACGTCAATAATTCCCTGGACCAAAACCGTCTCTTTCTCCGGGAATTTGGCATTCAGACGATTCGCCCGTATACCATAGACAAACGGCGCTTCCCGATAAAGCATCCCCTGCTGTTTTGCTTTTTTCATCCGATTGCAAAGTCCGGTGCGTAAAAAGGCTGCCACTTTGTCTACGCGGATCGCTTCATAAAATTCTTCACTCAGTCTGCCCGTCTGTTTTTCTGTTTCCATCGTTTCAAGCACGCCTGCCTTATCCGTAACCTTTTCAAAATCCAAAAGTTCCATGATTTTGTGCATGGCACTTCCCCGTGTCGTGCCGGAAACCTTTTCCGTTTCTTTCATAAATGCCGGAATATAGGGCACAATTTCTTCCTCGTCAATCAGATGGAAAGAAAAATCCAATTCTTCATTCTGCCCTGCCTTTTTTAATTCGGACACGGTTGTTTTCGTATATAAGTCTGCCAGATTCTCGTAAGGATATACAAACGAGAATTTTTCTTCCAACTGCTCATACAGAGATTCATCCATCCCAAGTTGCCGGCACATTGGGGCTGTAACTTTCCTATGCTCTGTCTCTGTTCTTTCTTCCTCTCGCTGCTCTCCAAGAAACTGCTCCATCTTCTCCGAAAAGAGCCTTAACTGCTCCTTCTTCCCTTCAAAAACAAGCTGTTCCTCTACTTCCTCCCGTACCAAATCCTCAGTACCCACAATTTCTATTTCCAAAGGTGCCGCCGGAAGCTGTGCCTCTGCCTTTTCGGTATCCAGACCGTTTTCCCGTAAAATCTCCTGCATTGCGGGATGACGCATACAGGCTGCCAGAACAAAATCCAAAAAACTCCCCGCCGAAGAAAGTACGGAATACGGCAACAGCTTCTCTTTGTGGGTAAGCAGATAGGTGAGTCCGCTGATTTTCTCTATTGGCTTATCGACTGTTCCGGTCAATATCAATTTTTCCTTTGCCCTTGTCAGTGCCACATACAAAATACGCAGTTCCTCTGCCACGTTATCCAGCCGCATTTTCCCTGCCATTACATTCTTCCGCAAGGTTTTACTGCGAATCCGCAGCACGGGATCAATGAAATCCGTACCGATTCCCATATCTACATCTGCAATAAGAGGTTTCGTTGTATCCTGCATATTGAATTTCTTGGAAAGTCCCGCCACAAAACAAATGGGAAATTCCAGACCCTTGCTTTTGTGAATGCTCATAATACGCACCACATCTGCCTCTTCCTCTAACGTGCCTGCTTCTCCATAGTCTACCTCATACTTTTCCATCTGCTCCATATAACGGATAAAATGAAACAGCCCGTGATAACTTGTCTGTTCAAAGGCAACCGCCTTTTCCAGCAGCATCTCCACATTGGCTTTCCGCTGTTCTCCTGCCGGCATGGCAGCAACAGCAAGCAGATAATGATTCTCCTTAAAAATGGTCTGCAGCAGTTCGTGAATCGGCTTGTAGGGCACCATACCACGATAATGTTTCACCTTTTTTAAGAACTGACACACCTTTTTTGTCAATATATCATCCATATCCATTTGTTTTTTCGCAATACACACCAACCGGTCATACAGATACGCACCCCTTTTTACCTCTCCTTCGGTTCGTATCTTAATCCTTGCGATTTCTTCCTCCGTAAAACCACCAAATACGCTGCGCATCACTCCGTATAGAGGAATGTCCTGCAACGGATTGTCCAATATCCGCAAAAACTGTAATACATTTTGAATTTCCGAAGTTTTGAAATAGCCGGTTTTGGACGTCACATAAGCCGGAATTCCCTCTTCGGCAAACACCTTCTTAAACTCTTCATCCCATCCGCTGTTGGTACGAAGCAAAATAACAATGTCCCGATACGTCACAGGGCGTAAGCTTCCGGTTTCCTTATCGGTCACTACATTTTCTTTCAAAAGCCTCTTGATTCGTTTGGCAATCACATAAGCCTCGCTCTCCTTTGCGGAAAGCTCCGTATCCTTCGTCGGCTTTTCAATCAGCAAAAGCTCCGTTTTTGCCTGACTTTCCTGTTCTTCCGATAATTCCGGCAAAAAGGAGGCACCAAAATAAAGGGCAGCATTGTCGTCATACTCAATTCCCCCCAGTTCCTTTCCCATGGTCTGTTCAAAGACAAAATTGACACTGTCAATCACCTGCTTTCTGCTACGGAAATTCTGATGCAGGTCAATACGCTGTCTTTCGCTTTCCTCTTTAGAATATTCCCGGTACTTTTCCATGAAAATCTCAGGGCGTGCAAGACGGAATTTATAAATACTCTGCTTTACATCTCCCACCATAAACCGGTTAAACTTCCCATCCTCCTCACCGGAAATACTCTGCAGCAAATATTCCTGCACCAGATTGGAATCCTGATATTCATCAATCATAATCTCTTGAAAATGGGCGCGATACTCCAACGCGGTCATCGTAGGAGTAACGTTTCCCTCCTCATCCCGCTCCAATAGAATCTGAAGAGCAAAGTGCTCCATATCCGCAAAATCGATAAGATTTTTCTCCCGTTTTTTCTCGTCCAGTTTCTGCTTAAAAGCAAGGGTTAAACGAAGAAGCTCTCTGATTGCACGCTCGCACTCTTTTCCCTGTTCCACGCTTTTGTTTAAGGGCTGGAAAAAAAATTTTTCCCTTATTCCCTGTATCTGCTCCTTGATTGCTGCGCGGATATTTTTTACATTCTCCCGCTTTGCCGGATTCACGGAATCATCCTTTTTAGACGGAAGCCTGCCAAACTGTATTTTTTCAATTGCCGTTTCCATCCCGGAAAGAGTTTCGATTGCAGAAAGCTTTTCCAGCATTTCCTTCTCACTTTCCAACAGTTCTCCATACATATAGGGGCCGTCCGGCTGCTCACAGATACGGATTGCCTGCTCTGCCCGTTCCAGACAATCCTGAATAGTGCGGCTGTTCGCTCTTGCGGCTTCCTGCCCCCACCCGGACTGTTCCAGTTCCTCCACGCTTTCCATTTTATAATCATCTGCCCGCTCCTTAAGCCATACCTCCGGCCAAGGGTAACTCATGGAAAATTCGTAAAGCTTCTGAATATTTTCCTCCAAAACAGACTCATTGCTTCCTGTACTGTAGCATTCCACACAATGCAAAAATGCCTCCTCTGCTTTGGTAAATTCCTCCTCCAAAAGTTCTGCCAGCACATCCTGTTTTAGCAGCCTCAACTCTCCTTCATCTGCAATGCGAAAGCCGGGGTCTAAGCCGATATCATTAAAATTATTCCGAATTACAAACAGACAGAAGCTGTCAATGGTGGTAATCTGGGCATTGTGAATCAGAGTTGCCTGTCTTTGCAGATGCTCGTTCTCCGGCTCCTCCTCCAGACACTCCATAATCTTAATCCGAATTCTTTCCCGCATTTCCGCTGCCGCCGCATTGGTAAAGGTCACAATCAGAAGCTTGTCAATATCTGTCTGTTTTTCTTTATCCTTTAACAGCGCCACAATTCGTTCCGTCAGCACCGCCGTCTTACCGCTTCCGGCTGCAGCGGATACCAAAATATTCCTATCCCGTAAATCTATGACCTTCTGCTGGTCCTCCGTATACTTTACACTACCCACGTTTCTTCCCTTTCTCTTCGATTCCTGCCATTAACTTATTGCTTTTCCCCGTCCGCGATTTCCTTCTCTCCGGCAATTTCCTCTTCCATCCGCGCCAAAGCCTCTTCCTTCGTCATATTCTCCAGTTTCCGCTTCTTATACCCCGGAATTTTCCTGTCGAAACCGCAGACCGCACTGTACGCACAATAAGCACAGGCATCCGACTGCCCCTTTTCATAAGGATTGACCGCAATATCTCCGTGAAGAATCTGTGTCCCGATCTGATAAATCTTTTGGTTTACATAATGTGATATTTCCTGTAGTTCCTCTCCGCTCATGACACTGGAACGTGCGGAAAAGCTTCCGTCTTTCTTTCGTTCTACGGGAATCACATCAGATTTCGTCTCAAACGTCCGGTCCAGCAGGTTCACTATTTTTTCCTCTTCATTGACAACACCGTTCATCTGCAAGGCGGAAAATATCTTTTCATTGATTTCTTCCGGTGTCAGTTCCTTTTCCGGCACAATCATAGGATCGTACACATGATAGTACAGAATCGCCGCCGGAACAATCTGCTTGTCCGGGTGCACTTTTTTCTGTTGCTCCATTGCTGCATTCAGATACACAACAAGCTGTAGCTGCAAGCCATAATATAAGGCTACCAAATCAAACTGCTTATTCCCCGATTTATAATCAATGACCTTGACGTATACATTTTCCTCGTCTTCGTAAGTATCCACCCGGTCAATCCGCCCCTTCAGCTTCATCTTCTCTTCCTCGGACAGTGCAATATTCAGCGCCGAAATATCCTCCATTTGTGAGAAAGACATCTCAAATTTATCCGGCAGAAACAAGCCCTTTTTCAACTGTTCCTGCAGGGAAAATACCGTCCGCAGCATGACACGGCGAATCCGACTTATCATATAAGTATTCCGCGCATTGGCAAACAGAATGGTTTCCCCATAGCCTGCCACATAGCTTTCAATGGCTTCCTCCACATACTGTTTTCCAATCTGCTCCGGGAAATCCAAAAAGCTGTAACCTCCTGCCTCCAGCTTTTGTGCAAACAATTCCAGTACCCCATGAAAAACCGTACCTAAATCCGCCACTTCAAAGCTGTAGCCGTCCCGTTCCTTTAACATTAATCCGTATTGCAGGAAATGAGCATAGGCACAGGCAGCGTAGGTTTCCAGACGGCTCACGCTGTTTTCCAGCACCTGCCCATACAGAGCCTTTGCCACCGCACGGGCAAGAGGCTTCGCCTTATATGATAAAAATGCCGTTTCTTCCAGTTCTTCGGTCATGGGCTTCCACGTTTCATCTTCTAAAAACAGGGCAAGGAGTGTGCGAAACCGCTGTTCTTCCTCTTCCTTCAATACATCATCTGCGAATCTGCGCATCCCCGTTACAAGCACATCCACGCTGTCCTGTCTGGTAGACATCTGTTCTTCCAACGAACGGCTGTCGCTTTTTTCTATTTCCAGCGCCGGAAACAGCTTTTTGCAGGTTCCGATTAAATAGGAAGGCCGCAGAGCTTTTCCGTCATTTCCGGTCTTTACAAAGGACAAAAACAGTCTTTCGGTAGGCTTGGTCATGTTCATATACAAATAAAGCTGCTGAATATACATCTGCTGTCTCGGTGTAGGGGAAAGTTCAAATTCTTCTTCCTTTAAAAACTCTCTGTCAATATCGGAAATAATACCGCCTTTCCCGCCGTTTTTCGGTATATTGCCGTCATTGACACCAACGAAGAACAGCACCTTTACCTGATTTAGACGGGTTCGCTCCATATCTCCCACCACAACCTTATCTACGTTCTGGGGAATCGTTCCTACCTGTATCTCCAAAAAACCGGCATCCAGAATATCCGCAAATTCCTTAAGCTCCATGGGCTCATCCCCAAGAAGTCCGATAATCTGGTTCAGCAAATCCATGACCAGACGATAAATCTGCCCGTATTCCTTTGCCTTGGAAAGCTCTCCCCCCGCCAAAAAAAGATTTTCATACTGTACCAGCTTTTTCTGAATCTGATTTTTTTCGATAAAGGCATACAAAGAAAGCACCTGCTCCCTTGCTGTTTTCATCGGTTCAAGCAATGGAGCAAGCTGCTCCATCATACTTTCCCGTGCACGGTTTAACTGTTCTAATTCGTCTGCTTCCATCTTGCCCGGCATCCGGGTAAACATACGGCTATAGCTTCCCTTGCCCCGTATTCCTAATGAAAGCACATAATTTTCCAGCCGGTCAATTTCCTCTACCTCCACCAGTCCGCTTCGCAAAAAATGAAAAACAGTTTCATAAGAAAAATCATGAATCACGACAGACAGAGCACTTTTGATATATTCAATAAAAGGATTCAGCACAATACCCCTTGTCCGATCCACAAAGCAGGGAATCCCGAATTTTTCAAATTCCGAATCCACATGGGGTGCATAGGCATTCAAATCTCCCGCAACTACTGCAAAATCCCTGTACGCATACTGCTTCGTCCGTACCAGTTCCTTTATAAACCCGGCAGTCTGTCTGATTTCCTCCTTGGGGCTTCCTGCCTCCAGAATCCGGATATTTTCACTTTCCTTCCGAAACGGAACTACCGGATAGCGGAACAAATGCTGCTCTAAATGTGCCATTGCCGAATTATCGCGGAAACGGGGAACCGGATTCTCCTTCAGATATACATCCGGCTTTCGCATAATCTTATTTTCCAATGCCATCTGATGAAGCTTTCCCGCCGTTTTTTTACTTAAATGAAACAGCTTCTGCTCCCCTTCTTCCAAAAAGGGATTTTCGTTTCCGTCCATAATTACTGTGACAATCACTTCTTTCGCCAGCTTCATCAGTTCCAGAATGACCTTATTCTGTATCGGCGTAAACCCGGTAAAACCGTCAAAAACAACAACGCTTCGCTGAATCAGTTCCGATTTGCCAAGCGCCTGACAAAGCAAATCCAGTGTTTCCTCCGTGGTAATAAACTGCCCGTTAATATACTTCATAAATTCCCGGTACAACAGCTGTAAATCCTTCAGTTTATAGTGCAATGCGCCTCTTCGACCGGAACAGTCAATCATTTTATCCAACTCTTCTTCACCGATTCCGTACTGCATAAATTCGGAAATCACCGATTTTACTTCATGAATATAACCTTGCTTTTGAAGATTTTTTCCGATTACGGTCAGCCTGCCTTCTACCTCTGCTGCTACCTTACGAAGAATCAGGCTTTTTCCCGTATCGTCTAACACCGGCTTTTCATTGCCCCCGGTTTCCTCAAAAATACGGTGCGACAGCCGTCCGAAGCTTAATACATCAATATTTCGTATTCCGCCTCTTCCGTTTTCATTTTCCACAAGGTCCTTCTGGGTCTGCATGGTAAACTGATCCGGTACAATGATTAAAAAGTCGGTATCCGGCTCCTTCATGGAACGAATCGTAATTTCGTCATAAATTTTCCGGCTTTTCCCTGCCCCCGAACCACCAAAATAAAACTGTAATGACATAACTGCTCCTTCTTCTGCTTAGAACCTTCCTACTGCTCTGTAATACTGTCTACCGTACCGATAAAGAGCGGAACATTGGTCTCATTTTCCACAATCGCATAAACAAAAGGACGGTTCAGATACACCCGGTAAACTTCTTCCTCTTCCATTACCGCTGTCTCACAAATCATTTCCACTACCGTTGCCGCTCCGGCTTCGGTTCCTTTTTCATCAACTGCAATATAGGTTTTATGAAGGACACGGGAAATGACAAGATTCCCCTCGTCAGATGTTCCGATGCCTGAAAAATCCGCTTTTTCCGCATCAAAAGCATCCGTCATACCAAGTCCTGTCAGAATATCCTTTAACTCCACTTCATATTCTGCTTTGAATTTCGGAATGGACGTATATACCGTTGCATCCTTCCTGTCCGAAAGCAATGCAAGAAATTTCTCTCCGTTTAAGGTTTTTACATATTCCTGCACGGAGATTTCTTCCTTCGGAAGAAGTGCCACAAAGCTATAGCCTTCCTTGTATGGTTTTATAAAACCGATTGCATTCTCATCCTGCAAATACCATTCTTCCTCTCCATACATAAAAGACACATTCCGGGTTTCTTTATCGGAAACGAAAAATTCCCCGTCCCTTATCTGGTTTTCCTCATAAACATCTTTCCATTCCGCATCAAAGGCAAGTGCATTAATCAAATACATCACTGCATCCTTTGGCACTTCATTCAAAATGTTTTCTATCCTGCCTTCCGTCTCCTTCGATACCCATGTATTAATGTCTTTTAAAGTATTTTCATCAAAAGCCGCTTTATAAATATCCGCCTGATATACGGAAGCATTTTTTTGCAAAAAATCCTCCTCTACCTGAATCCAATTTTCTTCATCCCGAAACCAGATAGAATTGGCAAGCTGTAAGCCTGTCTCTTCCGTATTAACAAGTGCATCGGAAAAACTTCTCCAGTTAGCATTCAGGCTCTCCATATCCTGTCCCGGTGCCAGAACAGCCAGCATCTGTTCCTGCGTTTCTCCCACAGCACCGTTTGCGGTCATGGACAGTGCTGTCAATACAGAAAACGGGGAAACCATTACATTGCGATTTTCTGCCCCTACGCTTTCCTGTAAAAGACGTATGGAAAAATCCGTTGTATCAAGGCAGAAATCTTCCATCGAACCCACCTTATTTTCCACACTGCCGCTTTCTGTCCGGTTTCCGTCCATCTTCCCACACCCCATAAGTCCAAGAGGAATCGCAGTTGCAAACAAACATGCCATCATTCTCCGGATGTTTCTTTTCTTTTCTCTATTCTTCATATCCATAATTACCTTTCTTCTGCTTTCCTATCTATGTGTTTTGATTATATCAAACGTCTCACTCCATCCGCAATCTTTTCCCCAACAAAATAAAAAAACCTTAATGTAAATAGCTTGAAGATTTCACGATTCTTTCATTGCAGTTTCCCTACTTCTGTGCTACACTTTTCGCAGATATTTTGCTTGGAGGAGTTATACATGAGTTTACAAAACAAGAAACTTTTTTTATTTGATATAGACGGTACTCTCGCCTTGGGCGATACCTTATTTGATGGAAGCAGGGAACTGCTCTCCCATATTGCCTCCATAGGCGGCAAATCCTATTTTATCACCAACAATTCCACCAAAAGCGGTGCAGACTATGTACAAAAATTCCAAAAAAGCTTTCAGCTCGAAACTACGGAGGATTTGTTCGTTACCTCCGGGTTTATGACAATCCGTTTTTTAAAACAGCACTTTTCGGACAAAAAAAACTATTGCTTAGGCACCCGTTCCTTTGTGGATGAATTAAGAAAGAACGGGCTTTCCGTCACGGAAAAGGTAGAACCGGATGTTGCCTGTGTACTGGTGGGCTTCGACAGCGAGTTGACCTATCATAAGTTAGAGGTTGCCTGCGAACTGCTTGCCACCACGGATGTACCCTTTTATGCTACCAATCCGGACCTGTGCTGTCCGGTTCCTTTCGGTTTCGTACCGGACTGCGGTTCTATCTGTGAAATGCTTATAAACTCCACCGGGAAAACTCCGGTTTATCTTGGAAAACCCAATGCACAGGTTGTGGAACTGTGCATGGAGGCTTCCGGCTTTTCCAAGGAAGAAACCCTCGTTGTAGGTGACAGACTCTACACCGATATTGCCTGCGGCATCAATGCGGGTGTGGATACCTGTGTCCTGTTCACCGGAGAAGCAAAAAAGGCAGATTTGGAGAACACTCCTTATCCGCCTGCTTACCAATTTGAAACTGTTGCAGACCTGCTTGCCGCATTACAACAGTAGAACCAGCCACTTTTACAACAGTTCTTTATACACTCTGAGTACATTTTCCTTAAAAATTTTATCACACTCCGAGGACTTGAAGCCTGCCTTTAAAAAGGCATCCTCCAGCCTCGGCATATAAGAATAATCCGGAATTCCTTCGTTTGTGTCAATACCGTCGAAATCACTGCCAAGACCCACACATTCCATACCGCCGACCTTCGTCATATGTCTTGCATGCTCTGCGACCGCTTCCATCGTACCCGGATTGTGGGTTCCTTTCGGTACCTCTTTAAGAAAGTCCGCACAGAAATTCAGGCCTGCCACACCGCCCCGCTCTGCCAATACACGGATCATATCATCCGTCAGATTCCGTACCCAGGGACTTATGGCTCTTGCATTGGAATGGCTTGCCACAAAGGGCTTTTTCGTATATTTTGCCACATCATAAAATCCGGCATCCGACAAATGGGATACATCCACAATCATTCCCAGTTTTTCCATTTTTTCCACTGCTTCGATTCCAAAGGGTGTCAGTCCGTGTTGCGTATCCGGCTTCTTGTATGGAAACACGAAGCCCGGCTTTTCTGCCTCCTCCTTGGACACTTTTGGAAGATTCGGGTAGCCGATTTCATTAGGATAGTTCCATGTAAGAGTCATCATACGCACACCCATATTATAAAATTCTTCCAGATTATCCAGACTTCCCAGACACGCTGCGCCCTCTTCTATCGTCAGAAGTGCAGACATTTTCCCGTCTCTTTCATTCGAGACAATCTCCTCATAGGTTCTGACCGGCGCAATGATTTCCTTGTTCTTTTCCATTTCCTCATAGAAAAGCTTTGTCATTTTCAGCACTTCTTCTTTCGGATTGTCACATTTTTTCCACTCTACAAACATGGCAAAATTTTGCAGCAGGGCATTTCCTTTTTTTAGTTTACATAAGTCTATATGTCCCTCATTTTCATACAGGGAGTAAGGCTTCCCTGCCGTTTTCTTTTTCAAAAGCTCATAGAGTGTGTCACAATGCATATCAACAAATTTCATGCCATCCGGCTCCTTTTTCATTTTCCTATCGGTAGTTTCATCTGAAATGCCTCGTATGGTATCGTTACTTCCTGAAAACCTTCCGCATAGGAAGCCAATGCATACGGATGGAAGTAGAACGCAATACCATCCTCCTTCAAATAAAAATCTGCCTCATAGCTGATGCTTTCTCTGACCGTAGATATTGCATCTTCCCAAAAAACTTCCCGGTTTTGGTTTATATAAGCCGAAAAGTATTTGGTAACGATATCCCGCAGTTCTTCTTCACAGTTTCCCACAATATCCTTCAGTCCCAGCCGTTCTCCGGTGTTCAGGTCAAAGGTATATCCTGTATGGTAAGGCAGTCCGTGAGCACCTCCCTGATTATCATAATCCTCTTTCACAAAACTGAAATAGTTCCCGTCAAAATACCAAATATCGGATACCGAACTGCTATAGCTACAGTGAAACCACAAGTCATCCTCTACATATTCCTCAATGCAGTCTTCCTGCCACTGTGCACTCTCTTCTGCATAAGCAATATCCTCTTTCATGTTCTCTTCCAAAAACTGATTTATCTTTTCTGCTCCGGCAAACCGTTCATCCACCACGAGTCGTTCCAGACTTATATCCATAAGCTGCATATCCGGGTAAGTCTCACTGTAAATGCTCCGTTCATAACTTTCCACCACGCCAACCTTAGAAATCCCACTGTCAAAAAATGCCGGAGTCAGCTTCTCTTCTTCTGCCGCCTCCATATTTCTTGTCATCATATATGCCTGATAATCTTCAGTTCCCACATAGTAGAAACAGTGTTTTTCTTTGGAAAACTGTGTCATCCATCCTTTAAAATAACGGTTTTCCACAGGATTTCCATCACTCAAGGTAAACAATTCTTCTGCTGCCCCGTCCGTCACAGCCATCCGCCATATTGCAAAACCGTCTGCCGTCTCTTCCGACTCCACATCCTTTCCATAATAAATATATTCTTCATCCATACCCAAAATCACATCATACTCCGAAGAATCATATTTTTTTAGCGGCTTATATTTCAGGCTCCGGTTATCCAGTAAAATCAGATACCAGTCCTCTTCCACATAATTCTGTAAGAGAAAATAACGGTCATTCTTTGCCACAATATATCCGTTATCGCGCAAATTCGTCTCCGTTCCGTCCTCATAAACCGCACAAAGTTCATTCTCTGCATTATATGCCAATACATAACCATACTTCTCCATACTTTCCACGGCGGAAAGATACTGAGTACCCATATTCTGATACGCGGTATGAGAATAACCCTCACCAAGCCTTCCCCACAGTGTTTCCTCTTCTGTCTTCCGGTTCTCCACCAATCCTCCATCCGGCTCCGGCTCATAGTATTTTTCCGTATCATAAGTGGAAAGAACCAGCATCTGCTTGTGCAAATACAAACTGACAGTAGCAGAATCCAAGTCCTTTACCACTCGCTGATAGCCTGCCCCGTCTGTCCCGATTACGGAAAGCATCAACTTCTCCCCATAGGAATCTTCCGTCATCTGCTTTTCCACAAAATAGAGCTTGTCTCCTACCAACAGAGCAGTTCCCTCATCAAACATATCCGGGTTTTCCGTAAGGCCTGTACTTTCCCAAAGTATCTCGGTTTCTCCGGTTTCCTTGTGCACTTTATAAATGCGGGAGGAACAACACACATAGCGATAATTCTCATCCTCCTGTATCCTCGCACCGTGGCTCTGCTCCCAAGACAGTTCCTGTTCCATCCCTTCCGAAACAGCACCGTTTTCCGCCACTCCGGCAGATTCTGACACCTCTGTCATATCTTCTGACATTTCTGTCATTTTTTCAGGCTTCTCTGTCAGATTTACAGTCATCTTTTCCTTTTTTATCATCCGGCATCCGCACATCATTACCGAAAGAATACATACCACACTAAGTACCACAAACCGCCTTTTCTTCATAGCCTTCCCCTCTTCTATCTTGTCACATCCTGAAGCCACTTCTTCTGCTTATACCGCCACATACAAAACGGCACCTTAATTACTTCGTCACTAAGCAGAATGCAATACACCACCGGCACCGGAAGCTTCCATACAAAGGCTGCCAGAAAGCCGAATAAAATCGAGCCAAACCACATTGTTGTCATATCCAGTATTGTTCCAAAGGCTGTATCGCCACCGGACCGGAAAATTCCCACAACCCAAGTCGTATTGACCGCCTGCCCTACTACATAATATGACATCATGGCAAGAAAAATCATTAAATAGTGTGCCGTCAATCCTTCAAAGCCCATTCCCTTAATCATAAGTGGTCTGAACAATAAAAGCAGCACACCTCCTGCCAGTCCGCAGCCAAACGACAGCCGCACAAACCTGCCCGCATATTCCTCTGCCAGCTTCTTTTTCCCTTCTCCAATCGCCTTTCCCATCATGATTGCCGTGGCATTTCCGATTCCGAATACAACCACCTGTGCCAGCTGTCTTGCCATATGTGCCACGGAATTGGCAGCTACCGCACTGCTTCCCAAGTGCCCCACAATAGCGGAATTGGCAGAATACCCAACACCCCACAGTATTTCATTAATAATAACCGGTGCAGAATATCTCAAAAAGTCTTTTAAAAGGGTTCTATCCATATGCAGCATAAAAGACAGCTTCACTCGGATATCCCTGTGCTTTTGCATATAACTAAGCACAATTACCAGTTCCAGAATACGGGCAAGAAGTGTCCCGATGGCAGCACCCTCAATCCCCATTGCCGGAAATCCGAGCAATCCGAAAATCAGCACTGAATTCACAACAATATTACAAAGCAGTGAGGAACCGTATACAACAGTAGAAATCACTACCCGTTCCACCGAACGGATGACATTCAGATATCCCATGGTAAACACAGCCAACGGATACGTAAATGCTACAATTCTTAAATACTTTACCCCCTCTGTAACAATTTCCGGGTCATTGGTAAAAATCCCCATAATTTGTTCCGGGAACAGAAGGGTAACAAGCATGAACAGAATACCGACGCACTCTGTCAGTGCCACTACGATTCCCAGTATTTTTTCAATGGCCTCCTTGTCTTTCTTTCCCCAGTATTGTGCTGTTAATACACAGGCACCGGAAGTTGTCCCAAACAAAAAAAGGCTTAAAATAAATAAAACCTGTCCACCTAAAGAACAGCCGGAGAGAACCTTCTCTCCGACTTTTCCTAACATTACCACGTCTGTCGCGGTAACACCTACATTAATCAAATTTTGAATTGCCATTGGGACAACAAGTACCGCCACTTTCCTAAGAAAAGCCGATAATGTTTCTTCTTTTGGCATAAAAATTCAATCTCCTTTTATTTTTCTTCTATTCTACACTATTTTTCCCTATCTGTCCATTTCCAACTGTTTCCCGGTTTCCTGATGCGCCTTGATGATACGGTCGATTTCTTTCAAATCAGAGGAAGGTAAGTCACCCGGAATCGTGTTCTTGACACTGCTCGTAGCATTGCCGTATTCCAGCGCCTTCCTGCAATCCATATCATACTGTAAAAGGCCGTACAAAACGCCGGAAATATATGCATCACCACTGCCGATGCGGTCTACTACATCAATATTTTCATAAGGGGGTTCTGTGTAGAAGGAATCGCTCTTTGCCTCATAAATCACGGAACCGAACGTATGGATTTTCGGAGAATGTACGATTCTCTGGGTAGCTGCCACGATAGAAATCGGATACTCCTCGGCAAAACTTCTCATAATAGATTCCACATCACCCTCTTTTAAGAAAGTCAGACGTGCCGTATCCTCCGAACAGAAAAAGATATCCACATACGGCAGGATTTTCTCAATACATTCCTTCGCTTCCGCTCCTGTCCACAAGTTTCCGCGGAAATTTACATCAAAAGAAATGAGTGCCCCATTCTCTTTAAAGCGTTTCATCATTTCAATAGCCGCTTCTCTTGTCTGTTTACTTAATGCTAAGGTAATTCCGCTTGTATGGAAACAGCGGGTAGATTTAAAAAGCTCCTCCGGGAACTCATCCACTTGAATATTATTAATGGAAGTATGTCTTCTGTCATACACGACATTCGGTTTTCTCGGATGAGCACCGTTCTCATAGAAATAAATACCCAATCTGGTATCCGGTGTGTTGTCATAAATCAAATAATCATCACTGACACCGCAAAAACGGACACGGTTCTTAATATAGGTTCCCATGTCATTATTCGGAAGTTTGGAAATAATCCCGGTACGCAGTCCCAATAAAGATACACCCGAAACCACATTTAATTCCGCACCGCCTGCCTGTTTTTCAAAGGTTTCACCTCTTGTCAGACGCTCGTTTCCGGGCGGTGAAAGACGAAGTAATAATTCCCCAAGTGCCAATAAATCAAAATCCTTTTGTTTTGCCATGTTATCCCTCATTTCTGCGCGGTTTCTCATCATCTGCGGCATGCTCCGCGCCAGTATATTCCGCATACGTTCTCTTTTATTTCATTATAAAATATGCAGAAAAAAAGTCAAAGGATGTAGCGGATTTGTCTTGTATTTTCCATTTTTGTGCGTGGTTTTGCAAAGAGAAATTGCAAAGCTTAAGAAAAAACGTTACACTATAGACAGATGTTTCCCCAAGGAACATTTTAACAGTAAAATACGATAACACTTGGCATGCAACAGCGGCCGGATTGGAGAAAAACTTGAAAGAAAAATTATATACAATTCCATTAAATGATGCGGTAAATGCGCAGGACGAATGTCCTTTTTGTTTTGTTGAACGCAATATTGAACAGGATTTGCTGGACTTCTGTTTAGGCTCCTGCTCTTCATATATGGAAAGTGATGTACGGGAAGCTACGGACAAAGAGGGCTTTTGCCGCATGCACTTCAAAAAGATGTTTGATTACGGAAATACGCTTGGAAATGCATGGATTTTGAAAACCCACTATAAACGGATCAATGAAGAATTAAAGGCTCTGACCTCCTCCTATTCCCAAGAAAATAAGTTTGCCTCAAAAGCCTCCCTGATGGGAAAACTGCGCAAAAATACAGAAAGTAACAATCCTATCGGCGTGTGGGTAAGAGAAAAAGAAAACTCCTGTTATATCTGCAACCGCTTTAAAGATACCTATGCCAGATACCTCGATACCTTTTTTGTTATGTACAAAAAAGACAGTGAATTTCGGGATAAAATTGCCCATAGCAAGGGATTCTGCCTCTCCCATTTCGGTGATTTGTGCGAAGAAGCTGAAAAGAAACTAAATGACAAGGAAAAAGCGGAATTTTTCCCCATGGTTTCCAAATTAATGAATGAAAATATGAACCGTCTGTTAGAAGACGTTTCCTGGATGGTAGAAAAATTTGACTACCGCAATCAGGATGCCGACTGGAAAACCTCCAAGGATGCTATCCAGCGCGGTATGCAGAAGTTAAAGGGCGGCTATCCCGCAGACCCGGTCTACAAAATGAAAAAATAGCCTATTACTTATTCTTTGACTGTCATTTTTTTTACCATATCCAAATAAGAAACGACTTCATGGTAGAGCATTTCCGGCTGAAAGGAACCTTCCCGGAACTGCTCCGTCATCAGTCCCTGTATGGTCAAATCCAGCATTTTCTGAAGTTTAACCGTATCCAGTCCATCCTCAAATACAGACATGTCCATCTGACCGTAAATTTTTTCACAGCAATCCCGTAATGCATATCGCTTCTCTTCGATTGCCAGAATAGCCTCGCTTACATCTTCATAGTCGGCACGATTCAAAAATTCCTGCATATAAGGATAATTTTTCAGAACCTGCATTTTAGCTGCTTCCATCTGCTTATATATTGAAAAAAAATCCGTTTCTTTAGGATTGACTTCAGAAGTCAATTCTAAAATCATATATCTGGTACTGTAATCATAAATAAACGTATAAAGCCCGATTTTATTTGTAAAATAATGAAAGAGCAATCCCTTACTGATTCCCGCTTCTTTTACGATGTCATCCGTGCTTGCTCCTTTATACCCTTTCTCTGCAAACACCTTCAGTGCCGCATTAATCATCCGGTCCTGCTTTTCCTTCGCCAAATCAAAAAACTTACTGTTCATATAACGAAACCTCTTAACACTCCATCAAACCAATTGTCAGTACTTGAAACTATACCACATTTCCTGCCCCTCTTCAAGAACTCCCCTCTCACTTCCGTAGAAATTCAGATTTTATTCTTTTTTTATACATATTCTCTTTTCATTTTCCCAAAATAGTATTAATATACTTTTATACAATTGATTTGAAAGGAGTACGGGTATGGCAAAGAAGAAATTCGGCAAGTTCCTTCTTTTCAGTGCTGCTGTAGGAGCCGTTGCCGCCGGAGCTTATTATTATCTTCAGAATAAAAACGTAATTTCAAAAGAGGACTCTGATGAGGATGACGACTTTGACGATTTCAGCGAAGATTTAGACAGTGAAAACAGTAGCAGCTCTAATGCTGGAAAACGTTCCTATGTTTCACTTGATTTTGACAACGCAGAAAATACTAATGAAGCTTCCACAGAGAAGACTTCTTTTGAAGCAGAAACTGCAAAAGAAGCTATGGACAACTTGGATAAAGCAGCTGAATCTGCAGTAGCAGAAGTGGAAGAATTTTTTGACGAAGATGATGAAGACGATGAAATAACAGAAGAATAACCTTCCTTATTCTTTCTTCCCAACCGGAGAAATTCATCGATGAAACGTGCGCCGCTAGGCGCACCACAAAAAAGCATGAATCTTTTACAAGAGTCATGCTTTTTTGTTATTCCGGGCTGTAACTTTCCATCGCCCTTATTTCTTTGCCGCATTATTTCTTTCTTTAATCTTCTGGAGAAGGATTTCTTTTAAATCTCTTGCCTTATCCTTCATACGCGGACTGGCTGTATTGGAACCGATAATAGATGCAATCAGTTTGGATGCTACATCGTACTGCTCAAATCGTACTGCCATAACCGAAATCAGATAATCAACGGTCTGTTCATCCATACCGCACATCGGGAAGGATTCGGATTGCCTTGCTGCAAGAAATCCTTCAAGAGCGTTCTGCAAAAATTCATTTTCCTCCGCTTCCAATTCTTCCTTTTTGGTCTTATAGTCTTCGGCAGCCTCATCCAGACTTTCCGCATACCCCCTGAGAAGCCATGCCGATTTCAGACAGATATATGCTTTTTCGCTGGCACGTGCCTGTTTTACGATAGCATTGGCAAGAGTCAGCTGATACCTCTCTACTGCCTCATCATAAGTAATGATATCCCCTTTCGGTTCATGTCCTTTATAATTTGGTGAAATATTCTGCTTAATCAGCTTCGCCTGACCACTTGTCATGTATTTAAAATATCTGCTAAGTGCAGCATAACCGCAGGTCGGACAAGCAATGACATCATATTTTAATAAATCAATCTGCTCGTACTTCGGACGCAAATCCATATCCGTTCCTTTTAATTTCGCCCTACCGATTTTAACGGTCTTTGACTTAAACTCCTGATCACACACCGGGCAGGTATGTGTCTTGTCAAACAGGAAATCCTGTTCCTGCACAACGGGTGCCGCTTTTCCGTCCTCTGCACCTTTTGCACTCTTTTTGGTGTCTTCATAAAGATTTGCATCCTTTAAGTTGCCAAGCCCCAATTTTTCTAATCCTGATAAAATTCCAGCCATTCGCTTTTCCTCCACTCCATTTTATGGTAATTCCCTTTAATAAAACATCCCTCCGGTAAAACATTACCAAAGTAATCACATTACTTTGGTAAGCACATTACTTTGGCAATGTATAAGAGCTCTTTAATGAAACAATACGGTTAAATACAAGTGCACCTTCCTTGGAATCTTTCGCATCTACACAGAAAAATCCCTGTCTGACAAACTGGAAACTGTCATATGCCTTTGCCGTGGAAAGAGCCGGTTCTACATAGCAGTCCTTCAATACCGTTAAGGAATTCGGATTCAAATTCAGGCTGCCATCTTCATTGTATACCCCTTTTTCTTCATCAATAATATTTTCATATAAACGCACTTCTGCTTTTACAGCCTGTGCGGCAGGAACCCAGTGAATCGTTCCCTTTACCTTTCTTCCCGTAAATCCTGTTCCGCACTTTGTCTCCGGGTCGTAAGTACAATGTACCTCTGTTACCTTACCGTTTTCATCCTTCACAAAGCTTGTACAGGTTACAAAATAAGCATTCATCAGGCGGACTTCATTTCCCGGGAAAAGACGGAAATATTTTTTCGGTGGCTCTTCCATGAAATCCTCTCTGTCAATGTAAAGTTCTCTGCCGAAAGGAACCTGCCTTGTACCGAGGGCTTCATTTTCCATATTGTTGGAAACCTCTAACAGTTCCGTCTGTCCTTCCGGATAGTTGTCGATTACTAACTTAATTGGATCTAACACTGCCATCATACGAGGTCTGGAAAGCTTCAAATCCTCTCTGATACAATATTCCAACATGGCATAATCTACGGAAGAATTGCTCTTTGATACCCCGCAAAGCTCTACAAATTTCTGAATAGAGCTTGGCGTAAAGCCTCTTCTTCGAAGTGCCGCAATGGAAACCAGTCTGGGGTCGTCCCAGCCGTCCACAATGCCCTCTTCCACTAACTTTTTGATATATCGTTTTCCGGTTACTACGTTCGTCAGATATAATTTTGCAAATTCAATCTGCTTCGGCGGATGCGGATACTCCAGTTCTCTTACCACCCAGTCATAAAGCGGTCTGTGATCCTCAAACTCCAGCGTACAAATCGAATGGGTAATACCCTCGATTGCATCCTCAATAGGATGAGCAAAATCGTACATCGGATAAATGCACCATGTATCCCCGGTGTTGTGATGCGTCATATGTGCCACACGATAAATAACCGGATCACGCATATTGATATTCGGCGATGCCATATCAATTCTGGCACGAAGTACCTTTTCTCCGTCCTGATATACACCGTTTTTCATTTCTTCAAACAGTTTTAAATTTTCTTCCACACTACGATTGCAGCTCGGGTCATCCTTTCCCGGCTCCGTTAAGGTTCCCCGGTATTCCCGAATCTGTTCCGCAGATAAATCCGATACATAAGCCTTGCCTTTTTTAATCAGCTTTACAGCTGCTTCGTACATCTGTCCGAAATAATTGGAGGCAAAGAACAGTCTGTCCTCCCAATCTGCCCCGAGCCATTCAATGTCCTTTTTGATGGACTCTACAAACTCAACTTTTTCCTTGGTCGGGTTCGTATCATCAAAACGCATATTGAATTTACCGCCGTATTCCTTTGCCAGTCCGTAATTTAAGAGGATGCTCTTGGCATGTCCAATGTGAAGATATCCGTTAGGTTCCGGCGGAAACCTTGTGTGAACTGTATCATAAACACCCTCTGCCAAATCTTTTTCGATAATCTGTTCAATAAAATTTTTGGATACTGTTTCCGTATCCTTTGCTTCTAAATTTTCTATTTCGCTCATAATAACGACTCCTCGGTCCAAAAAATTACTATTTTTATTCTAGCATAAGAAACAAAAATAATAAAGGGGAAAATCCCCTTTATTATCTGTCTTTCTTACCATTCAATTATAACCTTAAACAAATCTCCGTCCGTCTCCACCCGGAACGTTCCTCCCTGCAATTCGGTGAAGCTTTTGGCAATCGCAAGACCAAGTCCGCTTCCTTCCGTATTCCGGGAAGCATCCCCGCGCACGAACCGCTCGGTTAAATCCTGCGGATTGATGTGGATTTCCTGTGCCGACATATTTTTCATTTCAATATGTATGCCTGTACCCGCATCCCCGTCATTTCCTTCTCTTGGCACAGCCTGTACCCAGACCCTGGTACCGGGCAAGGCATATTTAATAATGTTTACATACAGATTTTCAAAAATCCGGTATGTTTTCTGGCTGTCCAACTGCAAAATTACCTTTTCCTCCGGCAGTTCAAACCGCACATCGAAACCAGCCTGCTTCATTTTTTCCTCATGTTCCAGATAGACCTGCCTCAACAGGTTACAGATGTCCACGGGCATCGGCTCGATTTTTACGTTGCCACTGTTCGCTTTACTGACCTCAAACAAATCCTCAATCAGCACCTTTAGCCGCAGGGACTTTCTTTCCAGAGTATCTATATATTCCTTTCTTTGTTCTTCGGTAATATTTTCCTGTTTCAGCAAATCGATATATGTAATAATTGCCGTCAGCGGTGTTTTCAAATCGTGGGATACATTCGTAATCAGCTCGGTTTTCATCCGCTGGCTTTTCACTTCTTCTTCTACCGCTTTACTAAAACCATCCTGTATTTTGTACAGTTCTGCTTTATAAGACTCAAACAACCCGAAATTTTCTTCAAATGTATTGTTTAACTTTCCCTCCGCAATAGAATTGGTTGCCTCCAGCATTTTTCTGTACTGCCACTGAATTTTAAAAATATAATTCTTTAACAGTCCATACAAAAGGAACGAATAAATAATCAAAATCGGAATACCGATGGTCCAGAAGCAGCATATGATTGCCAGCACCGCAAAATTAATGATTACGACCTTCATCAGCAGCTTTTTGTTATCCTTTCCTAAGTCAGCATCCAAAACTTCTTTTTTGAAGTTCCGGTACAACTTCTTTCCAAAATCCACAATCTGCCTCCAGTACCGATAAATCAGGCTGTGCTCTTTCAGATAAGGAACAAGCCCATTACCGATATCCTTTAGGCCTAACAGGCACCAGTACCACGTCCCGAACAAAAAAGCAAGGAAACAGAAATTCACTACATTTGCCAAAAGTTCTCTTGAAAAGAAACCTGATAAAATCGGCAGATTTCTGTTTACCCAGGCGGCATAACCACCTTGGTTGGTATAATTTACATTGCCTACCACCATGGACTGACCGGCACACAACAGAAAGATTCCGACAAGCACCAGCACTTCTATAGAGAGCTTCTTCGATTTTGCCTCCCAAAGCAGGACGGGTCTGGCTATTGCCAATACTAACACGAGTATTGCTATGATTGCCAGAAAGAGCATATATACATTGCCTACACCTACCATATAGTAAACATATTCACTTTCTTCAAAGACTGTGGATGACAGCATATTATACTCGTACTGCTCCTTACTTTCAAAGGCTGTCATCTGGTCTTCTGTCATGGCATAAATAAATATCGCGTTTTTCGGCCTTATCTGCTTAAAAGTCAGTTCCTTCTCTACAATATCCGTCTCCGGATTCACAACAGCATAATTTTCTGTTTCCGAGCGTCCCGATAACAAAACAGAAGAGTTCCCGCTTGACACTACCCGTGCCGTCCTTAAAAACTGTTCCGGATTCTGTCCTTTTACCCGGATGTTGGCAAGACTTCCGTTTTCGCCATATTCCAGCACAATATAGTAGTCATAGTAAGAAGTTTCTCCTGCTTCTCCCTGCTCCCCCGCCAGTTGCTCTATATTCTTTGAAGTATTCTTCAATATGGTTTCCGTACTCTTCTCCACTACACAATAATCCATGCGCTTACCAATTTGATTTGCATAATTCTGTCTGAGCGAAACCAGTTCTTCGTCTATCTGCTCTTCATAAATCTCCCTGACGGCTTCCTCCGAGCTATAGAGTTTCTGTCCTTTACCGGCGTAGTCATCCACATGTACCTGCTGCACCTTCTCTTCACTGATGTCTACATACAAATCCTCCGTCGTATATTCCACACCGCTTTTATCCAACACATCTTTATAAAACACCAGATTGCAGGAAAATAAAATTTCCAGAAATTCATCACTTTCAAAGGCATTGCCTCCCTCTTGTCCGCAATACTTGTCCGCCTGTACTCTGAAATGGGAATAAAGTGACATAAAAATTACGGTTGCCAGCATGACAATCAGAAAGCCTGTATTTCTTGCACCTTTACTGTTTTTCAATTTTGTATCCAACGCCCCACACCACCTTTAAATATTTAGGTTCCTTCGGGTTAATCTCTATTTTCTCCCGAATTTTCCGAACATGTACCATAATGGTATCCGTACCTACCGCCTGCTCGTTCCAGACTCTTTCATATATTTCATCTGCACTGAATACCCGTCCCGGATTTTTCATCAATAGCAATAAAATCTTAAACTCCAACGGTGTCAGCTTCACCGGGTTTCCATCCACTGTTACCTCTACCGTATCTTCATTTAATTCCAAACCACCGATAACATAAACCTTGTCATTCTCCTGCTTTTCCTCTACCGCATCCAGATATTTCCTATAGCGGCGCAGATGGGAATTGACCCTTGCCAAAAGCTCCAACGTGGTAAAGGGCTTTGTTACATAATCATCGGCACCCATATTCAGTCCCATGATTTTATCTACTTCCTCAGACTTCGCCGATAACATAATAACAGGGAAATCAAACCCTCTTTCTCTCGCCTTCATAACCATCGTAATACCATCCATCCGCGGCATCATAATGTCCACAATGGCAAGATGAATCTTCTCCGATTCGATTTTTTCCAAGCCTTCTACCCCATCTGCTGCCTGCGATACGCTGTAGCCCTGATTTTTTAAATATATTTCAATTCCCTCCCGGATTTCCTTGTCATCCTCCACAATAAGAATATGATATGCGTCCATGCTGCTTTTCCTCCTGATATAGTTGTTAATCCTTACCAAACTTTTCGTAAGTCATTGTACGCTTATATCATATCAGAAGTTCTTCTCCTGTTCCAGTTCCCATATCTTCTTTCTTCCTCTTTGCCGCTTTGCTTATAGCTTGCAATGGCAGCTTTATAATATGCTGCGGCTAATCCGGCAATATCCTGCGCCCGGTATTTTTCTGCTGTTCGAAAAGCGCCCTGTATCAAATGGCTCCGTAATCCGCTGTTTTCCAGTGTCATGTCCAACCGACGCTCAAATTCAGTTTCTGACAATGCTGTCATATATCCGTTTTCTCCACTGACAACAATATCACTTACACCTGACGCACGTACCGCAATAACCGGCAGGCCTGTTGCCATTGCTTCCAGAAGCACAATTCCCTGTGTTTCGGAAAGCGAGGAAAACAAAAAGTAATCCGCCGCCCTGCAATAGTTTTTCACCTCCTCATTCGGTACTTTTCCTACAAAGCAGATTTCCTCCTGTAAATCCAAATCCCTTGCCAGCTTTTCCAGTTCCTTTCTTTCCGGTCCGTCCCCGATAACAGCAAATTTAAAATCCGAACCGTTCTTGTGTGCTTTTCTCCCGGCAAGAACCCGGAACAAAAAATCCAGATTCTTTTCTTTTGCAAGCCGTGCTACCGTGCAGAATATATACTTTTTACCGGAATTTCCCAATAACTCTTTACGAATCTGCTCTGCTTTTTCCCTGTCCGCCTGATAGCTGTCTTCCTTCAGTCCGGTAGGCAGCACCTCCACCGCTGCCGGACATCCGATTTCTTCCAAATAATCCTTCATAAGCGGTGTCGGTGCAAATACCATATCACAATGCTTCGTAAAGCTTCGCATATAGAACGGCAGAACATTTTTTAAAAAGGACGCTTTTATGTAGTGCAAATACTGTTCATATCTTGTATGATAGGTAAATACAAGCGGAACATGATATTTCTCCGATAAGTAGGCAGCAGTCCATCCTATCATCATCGGATGCTGTACATGGATCACATCAAAATTGCCTTTTGCAAATTCTTCCTCAATCCTCCTGTCAAAGCTGTTTGGCACCGTTGCTCCTCCGGCTATCCCCTTCAGAAAGGAACCATAGCGTACTACATTTTCCTCCGTTCCCTGTCCTTTATAATCCGGTGCGAAAATGACTACTTCATGACCTTCTTTTCGCAGCCCCTCGCTCAATCTTTCTATCGAAATCGGCACCCCCGCAATAAATGGCAGATAATTGTTTGTCATCATTGCTATTTTCATCATCTGTCTCCTCCTTTTCCCTTTCCTATATATGTAGATAACTGAAAACCGCATCTCCTAAAAAATAACCGGCACCGACAAAGATTAGATTCCACACAAAAACTCCAAGTGCCGAGCTGACCGTATATTTCCAAAAATTAATTTTCAAAACTCCTGCCGGTATGGATATCAGTGTCCGAACCATCGGAATCAGTTTGCTTAAGAAAATACCGAAACAGCCTTTCTGCCGTATCATCTCAAAATTCTTCTCAATTGCTGCCTGCTGCTTCGGGAATTTTTTTACATATTTTTCCAAAAGAAGATTTCCGCCGGCAAATCCCAGAAAATATAAAATCCAACTGCCCAACAAACCTGCTGCCAGTGTAATCAGCATCACCAGAAAAAAATTGATGTTTCCTTTTGCTGCCCATACTCCCGACAAGGGCATGATAATACCTGCCGGAAAGCCCGGTAGATTCATATATTCCAACAGTACGATAACAAAAATCGCAAGAGCACCATATCGGGTAAAATAAAAGGTAATTGTAGCTAAATCCATGTTCCCACCTCTTTCGTATCGCTTTTCTACGCTTTTTCCTTTTATGTTTTATAGTCTAGCGACAAAAACGAAAGGAGTAGCAGTGGCAAACCGAAAGAATTTCTTAAGAAATACAAATCATTTTTTCCGAATCGTGCTATTTTCTGACTGAATGAAAGCATAACTGCACATTTACGGTCTTTTTAACCTCCGCACACTTCATTCAGTAAGGAAATAACACGATTGGAACCGGAATTTAAGCTTTTCACTTTTTTTGTGTTATGCTTTTATAAAAGTAAGAGGGAGGAAAATAGAAATGCTTGAATTAATCCAGAAAAATTATGGTTTTACCGATTACCAGATGGCACAACTTCGTTTTTTCTTTCTAACAATGTTTTCAGAATTGAGTAAATTATTTTTGATTGGGCTTTGTTTCATAGATGTCTTAGGATTATTTATATGGGCGAACCTTGTTTTTCAGCTTCTGCGTTCTTTCTGTGGCGGGCTGCACTGCAAAACTTACCTGTCCTGCTTTTTTGTTTCCTTAGGCTACATGATTTTAGCTATCCGTATCCTGCCGCTCATTCCAATGACTAAAGTAGTACAAATGATCGTACTTTTGATATGTATAATCATTACTTACCACATTGGACCGCTGACCTCTGTTTTTCACCCGGTTCTATCCGAATCCGTAAGCAGGCACTTGAAAAATAAAAGTTTTTTCATCATTTTTCTTTATTTCATTATTCTGTATATATTACCTTCGAATCCATACATTGTTACCGGATACTGGGTAATTATATTAAATACATGCCAATTAATTCTGGCAAAAATACAAAAGAAGGAGGGCCTTTGAATGAAAAAATTACTTTCATCACCGATTCTCAAAAATGTGCTTGTAGGCTGTATGTTTTTTACAACATGGGTTAGCAGTTCTCATGCTTCCATTTATTTTTTCGGTGAATATCCCTATCCAAAGGAAGAAGATTATCTGTCCTAAATCGTAAAAGACCGTCTGAATAATCAGGCGGTTCTTTTTAACTGTACACAAAACGAAATCCAATTTTTGTTTTCATGCATTACATTACTGCATATAATTTCAAAACCATATTCTTTTCCCAGCTTTTTAAGACCATATAATCCTAACCCTCTGTTATCTCCTTTGCTGCTATATCCTTTCTTAAAAAACTGATTTATTTGTTCTACAGATAAGGATTCATATACATTACGAACTTCAATATTAATATACTCGCTTTTCTCCGTGATGGAAATATACATACATTTATCCGACTTTCCTTCCAGAGCATCCATTGCATTGTTCAGCAGATTACCTGTCAATTCAACCAACTTGTGCATGGGAAGTGCTGTCTTTAACTCACCACAATTTATTTCATACTCCACATGAATATTTCTTCTTTCGGCTTCCAGAAATTTCCCGTACAGAAAACCTATCAGCATGGAATTTCCTGCTCTCAACAGTTTTTCATACCTGTTATCATAAAGAATATTCTCACAATACATTTTCTGACGTTCTACCAAGCCTTCATAAGTTTTGCAGGTTAAATGCTGACTGTAGACTGCATTGATATGATTGTTAAACTCATGCTGTTTCAAACGAATATCGGAAATCAAATTTTTATAAGATTCCTCATACAATTTATATGCCTTTAATTCCATATCCCGTTCTTTTGCTTTTAATTTATAAGACTGCCAGCTAATTGCCAGCACAGAAATTATCAAAACAGTACCTGCAATCAGGACATAGCCACCCAAATAAAGTCCGTTATTTTCCTTCTTACCATACATACACAGCATCACGATTCCAACAACACTTATCAGAATTATCTGTATAATAATATCATTTCTTTGAAAATAATAAGAAATTTGCTCCGGTTTTTTCGTTTTGGAAAGAAACATGCATATAAGTAACATCATCATATTAGTTAACAGTGACCTGACTTCCTCTGCTCCGTTTCCCATAAAGCTAAACACACAAAAGAAACAGAGCATTTGTAATCCGCCAAGAAAAACAATATGCAACACACTGTTTACCAGTAATTTCTTTCCGTTCCAACCAAAACGCCAAATACAATATGCCATGATTATCAGAAAAATAACTGCACTTGCCCAATGTGGCAAATAGCCACAATCAATACACTCCATAATAATCAGGTCAGTCGCAATCAAAATGACTTCCTTATAATCAATACGAAATTTTTCCCCATATAAACCATATAAAAAGATTATGGTTGTCATAATTTCTGCAATCAGGCTGAGTTTATTTATCATTTCGCAACTCTTTCAATACATATTTCTGATACGTAATACCAATGCCAATGGGTTTCTCTATATTCCTCATTTGAATACAACGATTCACAATATCCAGACTTTCAATGTATTCCTTATTAACCACTATATTTCTGCTGCATTGCATAAAACAATTATTGTCTGCCTCTCTTAAAAGCTCAGTAATGGTCTTATAACGAATCACTATTTCTTTTCCGTCCACCTTATGAAAATGCAGTTCACGCAGAATGCTTTCCACATAAACAATTTCCGAACATTTTACGGAGTATAAAATACCCTCTTTGCGCAAGAAAATCGTGTTATCCCGCTCTCCTGCATCACGATAACGTAACGCATCGCCAATCTTTTTTCTTACCTGCTCTGCTTTAAAAGGCTTTTCAATATAAGAAAAGCTATGCAAATTACTATAGGCATACATTGCAGGATCTTCTAACGACGTGATAAAAATAATCGGTGTAAATTCATATTTAGAAACTGTTCTAAGATGCTCTGCAAACCGGATTCCCGATATATCTTCGGGATTTGTATTATCAATAATAATATCCAATAAAAACAAATCAAAATGGAGGCACATTGCTGTCTCGTAAACGCCCTCCATTGTTGAAAATTCCCGTATATCTGCTTCGGCATCCAAACTTCTCACTATTTCCGTGAGCAACTGCCTGGCACTATCATTGTCTTCCAATATCATTACTCTTTTGTTCATTAAATTTCCTCTTATCTCCATGCCTACAGGCTTCCGTACTACAAAACAGATTTTATCGACCGTATAAAATTCAAAACATGCGATTTTTCTTCTTTCGTCAGCAGATTCCAAACCATATTCATACTCATCAGTCTTCTGTCATAAAAATCTATAAACAAAAGCGGTTGATATCCCGACATCGCATATAAACTAAGCAACAGCTCCGCATCCGGAAATCGTAATTCTCTTTCCATTTCACGATACTTCTTTATCCCGACTCCAAGCTTTTCCGCCATATCCGTCTGCGACAATAAAAGTTCTTCCCTGACAAATCTGCTCATGGAAAACCTTTCCCACATTTTTAGTACCGCTTCCAATAAGTCCAATGATGCTTTCGCCGATTTACCCGTTTGTTTCCCTTTCTCCAGCAACAGTTCTGCGGTAATCTTCATGGCAAAACTTCTTTCTTCACCATCCTGAAACTGCGAAAAAATGTTCTCCAAGTCTGTCCAGTCGTTCTCGATTTCAACTCCTGTAATAAGATAATCTATATCCCACCCCGTTCTTAAAAAATCTTTCAGATTGCTGTCCGTAATTTTGGTTTTTCCGTTTTCCAAATACGAATACTGCTCCTGACTCAGTCCCAGCTTCTGTCCCATTTGTTCCTGTGTCGCACCAGTCTTTTTCCTATATGCAATCAATCTATTAAGAACGTCCTTATAATCACCCATATATACATAGTCTCCATTTATAGCAAATTCATGCTATAAATAGATTCTACTGGAATATGTGCGTGCCCATTTAGGTCTGTTTCTTTATATTTTGAAAAAGTTGCCTGAAAAAGCCTGCATAACTAATTACTCATCATCTTTTTTCACTTTCGACTGCTTAATCTTATTTACTATCGGATACAATATCGTTCCTCCAATACCTATTACAACATGTGTCTTTCCCCATATCTGGTATCCTGTTACAGTTCCAAAAATTGTTTTCGCTATCGTAATGAAAGCTAATTCAAAAACTATGCATCCAACTATAAAAATAACATTTTTCTTCATGATAAATACTGTCTCCTTTTGTGTTTTATTGTTCTTGCAAAGTTGTTGTTAGAATATACATATTTTATGTACTTCCATTGCTCCGCCCTACAGAACATCTCCGATTCTATGTTTTTATTTACATGTTTTCTTTCTACTTTTTGGGATTGCGGCAATAGTCTCCCTTGACATCATCTATGTTCCCTCCCCCCCCCTTTATTTCTCTTTCATACTTACATTCTAACTCAATTTTCTCATAAGTTTCTATTTTCGGTCTGAATTAAGTTATTTTCATACTGAATGAAAGCTTGCACACTTAACTCTCTGACAAAAACTTTGATTTTACGCTGTTTTTACTTTTTTATTATTTTATTCAGTACGTTTTTTTCATGCTTCGGTCAAAATGAAATTGAGTAATAATACAACTTATGTCTATATGTGTCATTCTGAAAACAATCTATGATTTCCAAAGTTCCTTAAAATCAGTCATCAATTACTGTATAGCTTCCCCGCTCTCGTAGAAGAGACATAATCTTCTGCGCCTCATCCGATCGCACATAATTATCCCGAAGAATTCTCTTTACATTCTCGACACCTTCATCAATAATTTCCGGATTACTAGAATTACAGTATTGTCCCAAGAGATACTCCAGAACATACACCGGAACATTCGCGCCCTCACGGATAGACTGCATCCAAGATTTTCTCGCAGGTCTTGGTGGAACATTTATTATGGCTGACAGGAACAAGTTCCCCTCGCAAATCTTCCACACTTTTACCCTTCAGATACTTTCTGGATGGGTAATGCTCCCAGAAATACAGTGCAGTAGGTCTGCTGATATCATTGAAAAACTGCTTGTAAGACGGATACACAATGCACAACTGCTCATGAAGCTGGTTAACCAGTCTGGTTCTCTGTTTCATGATATTATCCCTACGATGCACAAGCTGACCAAGTGACCAGTACGCATCATTGGGGCAGGCATCCGGAAGCTTATCCAGCATGTTTAATGTTGCCAGTGCAATGGCTTCCGCATCATCACTGTCGCTTTTGCGATACATAGCTCCTCTGTGTTTAGCTTGACGATGAGATATCGCAGTGTTTACATCCTTAACAAGATACCCCTTGTCAATCAGCCAAACCGCTAAGGCTCTGCCGTAACCATAGGCGTTCTCAAGACCATATACAACTTCTTTTCCCTCTGTATTACATTTTTTCACTTTCGTAACCAGCTTAGGAAAATCGGCTGGTCTGTTGGCGAACGTAATCTCGCCCAGCTTGTTGTTGTAGCAGTCAATCATAACTACTGTGTGGGTTTCTTTGTGCAAATCGATACCCACAAAAATAAAATCCTCTTTTGTCATAAAATCAACTCCAATCTCAATGTTTGGCAAAATAGTGGCAATCTCAACTGTTAAGCATCTTTCTCGGAATTACGCATCTTTTCAGCAACCAAGTGTGCAAGAGTGGTATAGCCTATCCACTTCTGGTCAGGCACAAAGTATTCCATACAGGAACACCGCTGACTTTCATGGAGATGGATACTTCCTGCAGAACACAGAACTCACGAAAGGCTTACGAATCGCTTCCGTGGTGTGTGATGTTAACTCTGAAAAAGAACATGTGCAAGTCAATTTTTTGATTTTGGAGCAGATTTTTTATACAAACCACTAAAACCGAGCAAAATAGGCTTTATGCCATAGACCAAAAAGCAGCGAAAAAACAGTAAATATGCACAAATTTAAAATGCAATCATACTAACCAACTTTCTCTTGCCCCTGTTAGAACCTGTGTTGCCCCTGTGTGCGATTTAAAGACCGAAGTCGAGGTAATTACCCATAATGGAAAATTAGAGGCTTGTTGGGGAAATGTGAAAGACATGATTTCTTAAGATACCGTCAAAATAAGTAGGGTCGAAAATAATGCAGGTTAAAGGACTTATGCCGCCGGAAGACGGCATAAGCCGAGAAACACCCACCGGCAGAGCCGTTGGGAGAAATGTGGTATGGCATAACTTTCTCTGCTGTTCCAAAATATGTTATGCTTTGGGACAGTTTTATCGGGATTGCCATGTAGCAGAAAAATAGGAGATGTGCCATAGCCCATAGCAGCTACGGAACATCTCCCATTATGTGTTTTTGTTTAGGTATTACGAGAACTTTTCATTCCCCTTGTCCCCCCTCTTGCGTGCCATTTTAACATAGACGTTTTGGGATCGTTAAGAGAAATATTACAAATTTGTTACATAATTTAATACTATAAATCAATATCCAAGCATTTTCCTTCAATATTTTCAGTGAAAATATTTTCTTCCTCTGTTATTATTTTTTTTAATTTAAAAAATTGAACTTTTGACAATGGTACTTTAAATTCAATTTCTCCTCTTTGATATTTTCCTGTTAATATTGAATCATATAATCTTTTTATAAAAGAAGACCATTGGGGTAAATTAGCATTATCAGATTTGTCTTCTAAATAACTTAATCCATCAGCCCTATAAAAAATTAATAAAGCTATACTTAAATCACATTTTTCATTATCTAAAACTGCTTGTGGAATATCAAAACCATTATCCCAGTTATAATTATAAGCATAGACATATAAAATTTCTTGATCTTCTGTTTGAAATATAGTTCTTTTTACTTCATCATTATCAGTATCGTACAATAATGCTTTTACACTTGAAATTTTATTCTCATCCATTTATTGAATCCTCTCTAAGCTACGTTGCCACAAATCTACAGTTGCACCTTGACTTGGATATAATGGCAATCCACTCTGTTGTAAATATTTTAGATTTTGTTGTAAATCATACACTTGTTTTTGCAATACATCAATACTTTGATTAATGTCTATTCCATCAAGTTGAGTTCTGACAAATTCGTTGTATGTTGAATGGTATCCTCTATGTCTTGACATGGCACTTATGTCATCTGCAGGAGTTCTTAAAAATAGACCATTTGAAGCATCATCTAAGTCCATTCCTATTCTTTGCAATACTGGATGATTTGCCATTTCTGCTGGAATAATATGCTGTGCTTGATGACCTGTCCAATTTGTTCCTCTAGGCAATCCCATGGATTCCATCATATTTTTTCCCAATTTTGTGGAATCTCCACCAGTAACAATGCCTTCCGATCCTGGTATTAACCTTCCTCCTGAGCCACCCTTACTAGAAGAAGTACCACTCTCTATACCCCTTCCATAGCCAACATCCATTATATTCCCAGAATTCCGTATATCAATTATCTCCTGATAATTAATCTTTTGCAATTCCAAAAACTCATCTACTTTTGCTATCCCTCTAAGTTCTGCTTTAGACAAGCCTGCTTGACTGCCATTCTCAAGAAAGTCCAAATATCTTTCTACTTCTTCTGGTAACATCAAATCTGATAGACCAGAGTATCTGCCACTCCCACTAAGCATCTCAACCTTCTTTGTACTTCCCGCAAATTCCAGTCTCTCCCTATACTTCCCATACACACTGATTCCGCCTATCTTCCTGCAGGCCAGGTTGCTTCCTTCATATAGGGGCGTTCCCAGTCCCATCGCTAACAGTGTCGCTTCTTCCTCACTCATCCCCAGTTTGGTTACCATGTAATCTGTCGCAAACCCTTCTCCGGCCTCCGATACCAGCATCTCGCCTCCGTAACGGGCTAATGCTCCGAAACCTTTCGTGGCTGCCTGATAATAGCCATAGCCTTCCATTCCCACACTGCTTAGCAGCACACTTCCCTCTCCAATCAGATAATACAGATCGGGATTCTCCTGAAACAGCGGGATGGTATCACGGATGGGATTCTTTGCCAGCGTCAGGATGTCCCCTTCCCTGCCAAGCTGTACCATGTTGCTTCCTTCTACTGCTTCTGCCGCCCCGTAACATATGGATACGGAATTGCTCACCAGCAGGCCCTTTCCCCAGAAGCTTGTTACCACCGGAGCTGCCGTTCCACCGGAATACACAATCACTCCGATGGAAATCACCGCTCCCGTCACAATGATAATGCCCTTGATGAGCTTTGCCTTTCCTTCCTTTTCCCTTTCCTCTGCCTGAAGTCTGGTTATCCGCTGCTCCTGCATGCGCTCCAGCTTCTCTGCCTTCTGTCCCAGACTGCTCTTCTGTGACGCCCCAAGCTCCTTCAGTTTTTCTGTCTCCGGATGCTTCAGCGCCGAACACCTCTCATAGTTGCCCAGACCGATTTGGGGACTCATCTGATATCTCCGGATAAAACTCGTCAGACTGTTTATCATCTCCGACAGCATATCCAGATCCGTTTTATGGCTGTCCTCATATGTTACGATTGTCTCTTCCAGCTTCAGCAGCTGGTTTATCTGTTCCTGATAGCCTGCCTCCACGCCTTCCGTGGAGGGCAGGCCTCCCACGATGTCCGATACTCCGCCAAGGGCTCCCTCCGCTTCGCTCAGACAGTTCAGAAATTTATCCCTTTCCTGCATCAGGCTTTCTTCCTGTTCCTGTAAGACCTCCTGTCTGATATAGCCTGCCCTGTTCGGTTCAATCTCAAAAAGTCCTTCCCCATACTCCAGCATCCGCGTCGACAGCTCCGTTTGTATCATATACAGATTTTCCAGTGCATATGTATGCACTTCCGCAAGATAGTCCCGGATTGCCTCCGCAAGTGCTCCCGAAGCACTGCTGTCCAGCATCGCCACATACTCCTCCACGGTCTGCGCCGTTACGGCAATCTGTTCCATCCACTCCGTGGTCTGCTCGATAACCTTTTCCTGTAGTTCTGACACTTCCTCCATTATAACATAAAAACCCGCATCCGCCACCTTTTCTCCCCTTTCCCTACCAGACGATATTCTTATATTTATGCAATATCTGTCTGCCTCTTTTTTTCATATCTATCTTACCTTAATTTTTACCAAAATTTCTTTTTTCGGTCTGAATCGTGTTATTTCCTTCCCCAATGAACGCTCCCAGTACCATAGTTTGCTTCAAAGTCCCTGTATTTGCCTGATTTTAGAAATTAGTGTTTTTCATTCAGTAAGGAAATCTTATAGTTCGGTAAAAAAGTGTCGCCCGACGGCGACACTTCTAAGAGAATGCTTCGCATTCTCCCTAATCTCCACCACTTGGCGCGCAAACTTTCCTATTACATAAAAAAACTTCCCGGCCGTTTTCATCCGACCGGAAAGTTTCTATGCAATCCTTTTTTACTCCCCACACTTCTCATATGTCATCCCAAACACATCTTTTTCCACGATATACACATCATGCAAATCATCGCACCGCACCGCCAGATAATCCCCCGGCTTTCCTACCATATATTTCTCTCTGTCCCATGCCGTAAAAACTTTCACCATGTGGTCAATCGGGCGGGCATAAATGATAGTTTTTCCGGTAGGTACACAGGTTCCGGCATGGCTGGTCAGAAATTCCGTGCTGCCGTCCAGACGGTTTTTCACCGTCGGTACATATTCTGCATGAAGAGCACAATTCTGTATGTTGTAGGGTTCATCCAAAACCCGGTAGGAACGTTCAAACTTTTCCTTCCGGTTCGGATAAACTTCTCCTTTAATCCCTATCATAATGTACAGATCCGGCTCTACGGTCATGTCCACATCTCCTTCCAGCGTACGGATGGTAATCGGGGTTCCCACAGGAAGAATTTCCGCCGCTTTGACAAATCCCACCGGATTCTTTTTCTTTGTATATTTTTCCATCGCGGCAATATCCGCTTCATAGGAAACAGCATAAATAATTTCCGTATTATCAAAATATTCGTTCATTTTTTCACTGAAATAGGCTTCCGAATGAAGAGTTGGATAATATTCCTCGTACAGCTTTTTGCTGATAAAACCGCCTGCTTTTTCAATGTGTCCGCCGCCGGAACCGATTTTTTCACTGACAAAGGCGGCAAGCTCACTGGCGTTTACCTCTTTGATGCAGCTTCTCACCGAAAGCTTATAGCCATCATTGATTTCATTATAAACAATGCAGGTCCACACCTCATCTACCTGAATGAGAAAGTCGCTTATGATTCCCAGAATGTTCGGGTCACAGGGCTGTGCCTTGATAATGGCATATTTATGGTCATCGTTGTAAATATAGCGGATTAAAGCAATTCCTGCCAGTTCCAGTTCCTTCAGAGTCAGGTTGGAGTTACGGAACAGACGGATTAGGCTCATATCACATTCCAGATTATCCCGACAGTCCATATCTAACGGATTGCAGATTTCCGCAAACTGATTTGTATCCGAATATAATCCGTAATATAAAGCAGTTCCCAGAGTAATATCTTTTTCCACCGGATAGCCCTCTTCCACCATCATGCTCCACACAAGGGTAGAGCAGCTTCCCAATGCGGAACGGATTTCCTGCAGTTCCATACCTGTCATTTCGATTTGATGATGGTCAATGACCGCCACTCTGTCAGCCTCCAGCTTCGTCACATTTCCGGCTCCGTACTGACAGTCTACCGTAATTAACAGTCCGTCCACATGCTGATTTGTATCTTCTATATAGGTAATAGGGATTTGCAGTTTTTCCACCATCAGCTTCAGATTTGCCTTATGAATGCGGTTTCTTCCGCTGTAGATTAAACGAACCTCTTTTCCCTTGCTTATAAAATAGGTATAAAGTCCGAAGCCGGAACCGAGGGCATCCGCATCCGGATTATCGTGACATTGTATCGTAATCGGACTATATTTTTCCAAATCAGCTAATTTCATACTCTTCCTCCCTTACCGGACGAACGCCATTAGGCGCACTACATGAAAGAGAAATCCCACGCACTTCGCGCGGGATTTCCCAAAACTCTATTAGTGATGGAACAAACGGATTCCCGTAAATGCCATTACCATATCGTATTTATTACAGCATTCAATAACCAAGTCATCTCTTACGGAGCCACCCGGCTGTGCAATATATTTTACGCCGCTCTTATGTGCTCTTTCAATATTATCCGCAAAGGGGAAGAATGCATCGGAACCTAATGTTACATCCTGCATTTTGTCAAGCCATGCTCTCTTTTCTTCTCTTGTAAATACAGGCGGTTTTACCTTGAAGATACCTTCCCATGCGCCGTCAGCAAGCACATCCATATACTCTTCTCCGATGTAAACGTCGATGGCGTTATCTCTGTTGGCACGGCCCAAACCGTCTACGAACTGTAATCCGAGTACCTGCGGAGACTGGCGTAAAAACCAGTTGTCAGCCTTCTGACCTGCAAGGCGGGTACAGTGTACACGAGACTGCTGTCCTGCACCGATACCGATTGCCTGTCCGTCTTTCACGAAGCAGACGGAATTGGACTGGGTATATTTTAAAGTAATCAGAGAAATTTTCATATCGATTAAAGCAGACTCCGGAATCTCTTTGTTATTGGTCACAATGTTGGAAAGCAAATCGCCGTTAATATCCAATTCATTTCTTCCCTGCTCAAAAGTAATACCGTAAACCTGTTTCTTTTCCAGTTCTGCGGGTACATAGTTTTCGTCTATCTGAATCACATTGTAATTACCGTTTTTCTTTGCTTTTAACAATTCTAATGCTTCCTCTGTATAGCCCGGAGCAATAACACCGTCGGAAACTTCTCTTTTGATTAACTTTGCAGTATCTGCATCACAGACATCAGACAGCGCAATGAAATCACCGAAAGAAGACATTCTGTCTGCGCCTCTTGCTCTTGCATAAGCACAGGCTAACGGTGACAGTTCTCCCAAATCATCTACCCAGTAAATTTTAGCAAGCGTATCGGAAAGGGGAAGTCCTACTGCCGCACCTGCCGGAGAAACATGTTTAAAGGAGGTTGCTGCCGGAAGTCCGGTCGCTGCCTTCAATTCCTTTACAAGCTGCCAGCCGTTAAAGGCATCCAAAAAGTTAATATATCCCGGTTTTCCGTTGAGTACCGTTACCGGCAGGTCGCTGCCGTCTTCCATAAAGATGCGGGACGGTTTCTGGTTTGGGTTACATCCGTATTTTAATTCGATTTCGTTCATTTCTTTGCTCCTTTATTTATTTTTGTTGATAATCTTTGTCTCATAGTTTCCTGTTGCAATATCAATAAATCTTACAAACAGGGAAACTTTATTTTCCTCATTTAAGCTTTCCCAAAGCATGTTCGCAAAACCTTCCAAATCGTTCGGGATAGAAACTAACTTAGGTTCTCCTTCAAAGCTGGGAAGAGGATTTCCGTCATGCATATAAGTATGGATGAAATGACCTTCTCCGGCTTTCGGATTTTCGTAAGCAAAGGTATAACGGTTACAGGAAGACGGGTCGCCGTTATTACTTTTTAAAATGGACATAGCATAATTGTATTGTCCGTTTTCGATGTGCATAATACCGGAAATACGCGGTGTGTAGTTAGGTCCGTCCGGCTCAAATTCCCGGCTTCTTAATGACTGTTCAAAAGTAAGCTGCTTGTCCATACCTTCGTATATGGTATCGGTCTGGTCTCCGTTTGTAACAATTGTTTTATTTCCCAATACTCTTACCGGTGCATAAATAATCAGGCTCGGATCTTCCAACTTGGACGGGTCAAATGCCTCGGTACGAATACCCTTTCCTTCTTCCACGAATACACGGTTTCTGCTGTTAGAACTTCTTCCCATAATAAAATAAGCCGTTACTGCTTTGGTTCCGTCCGCAGATTTACCGATTACGATTCCTCTTCCCGGATATGCATTGCTTTTCAACTCCTGTTCCAGTGATAACATGTTCATTTGTATCCTCCATTCATCTAAAAAAATAGCCGCCCGGACGGGCACTTTTTCAGTGTACGCCCAGGCGGTCGGCATTCATTTCCTGTTACATTCCCTTGTGGTTTGCCCACACAGCCAAAGCTGTTTTCCGCCAGTCATGCAACCTCTGTTTTCATATTACACAATCTGTTATCGTTTTGCAACTAAAATCTCTTTTACTGACAATATTTCTCTTCAAACTGCTTGCGAGGCATCGGTCTGCCGAAGTAGTAGCCCTGAATCATGCTGACTTTCATATTTTCCAATACCTTGAACTGAGCCTTTGTTTCAATTCCCTCCACGCAAACATTCACATCAATGGCATCGGCAAGGTCACTTACCATCTTGATAAAGGACTGGGAATACCTGTCATCTGCCAAATCCTTTACAAAACTCTGATCCACCTTAATCACGTCAAAAGGAATTTCCCTGATATGATTCAAGGAAGAATATCCTGTTCCGAAATCATCCAGAGCAATCCGGACTCCCAGTTTTTTGATGTTTCCGAGGATTTTCTTCATGCGCTTCATGTCATTAATGGCAAGGCTCTCCGTTACCTCCAGGGTCAGGTTTCTGGGAGTTATCCCCGTTTCTGCAAGAGTCTGCGCCACAATATCCACAATGTCCGGCTGTAAAAGCTGGATGACGGAAAGGTTAACATTCACCTTGTAATCGGGATGCCCGCTGTCATTCCATGATTTACAAGCTAAGCATGCCGTCTTCAGTACATGATTTCCAATCGGATTAATCAGCCCCAGATATTCGGCAAGAGGTATAAATTCTGAAGGTGCAATAAAGCCCATCTCCGAGCTGTTCCAACGTATCAGTGCTTCCGCACCCGCACAAGGAGTTCCCGGTTTCTGAATATCTACGATGGGCTGGAAATATACTTCAAATTCATGATAGTCTCCCTCCGTGGCATGACGCATATTCTTCTCCATATCAAGGCGCTTACCGGAACCGGAATATAAATCTTCACTGTAATTTGCCACCCGGTTCTTTCCGTTCTTCTTTGCTTCGAACATAGCAATGTCTGCCTTGACAATCAGATCCTGTACATTTTCTCCGTTATCCGGATAATAAACAACACCCATACTCATAGTACAATAATAATCAGTGTCCTTTAAAAACCACGGTTTACTGAAAATTGCCTGAATTTCTTTTTCAATTTCCTTTAAATGGGAAAAGTTTTCCGGTGAAATGATAATGACAAACTCATCTCCGCCCATACGGTAACAGCCGTTTTCAATTCCCTTTATGCTTCTGAGATTGTGGGAAATTGCTTTTAGCAAAATATCTCCGTACTGATGTCCCAGACCGTCATTAATATGTTTGAAATCATCCAAATCCAGATACAGCAGTGCACCTGTCATATTCTTTTCCTTCGCACTGTCTATATGGCATGCTAAATCTCTTTCACAACACATTCGGTTATACAATCCGGTCAACAGGTCTGTAAAAGACTGCTGTTCTATTTTTCTCTGATAAATCTTTCTGTCTGTAATATCGTAAAGGCTGAACATCTCCGCTTCTTTTCCGTTAATCCAGACAATTTCCATATACTGCAGATCATACCACTGATCCAGTTCCTTATAGTACATCTCCCGGTTATCACCACCCTCATGAAATGGTGCTCCCTGTTCCAGAAGTTCGTTTATCGTTCCTTTAAAAAGCTCCGCCGCAAAAATTTCTTTCATATTCCTGTTTACAAAAAGCGTTTCTTTTGTTTCCGGATCCCGGACATAAATTCCGCAATTCATATTATCCAAAATTACTTCCATTGTCGGAGCAATACCATTCAGACGCTTTTCCTGCTGCTGTCTTTGCACTACACTCTGCAAAATCTTGGCCGCGTTTTTTAAGAACTTAATATCCTCTACCTGCCACATTCTGTTTTGCTTGTCCAACAGTATCAGATAGATTTCCTGCTCCTCCTGTATCTGAACCGGAAATGCCGCCAACGCTTTCACCTCGAATTCGGCAAGCATTTTCCCTGCATCCGTATATTCAAACGAATCCGAAGAAATGACAAGGGGCTTATCCTGATTCAAAAACGGAAACGGACGTACTTTCTTGGTTTTTTCCAAAAAGGAAATAACACCTTCCCGACACCACTCACAGACAATATCCATGGTTTGTTCTTTCCGGTAAATTATAACAAGCTGAGCGCTGCTGATTTCCAGATATTTTCCCAGCATTTGTAATATTTGTTCAGCAAGCTTTTCTATTTTCTCATCACTGTCCATCAGCTGAACTAATTTGTTCGTTACTTCCGTCCGCTTTACGGATTGTTCTATTTCATTTTCGGAAGTATGGCTTCTTACGCTTTCTGTCTGTGCATCCACAAGCAAAAGCCTGTTTTTCAACACCGCATAACTGCTGTCCCGCAATAAATCCAGCACATGATAAAAAATGTGCTCCGTAATCCGGGTCTTTACATCATCAATATAAATCTCTCCGATTCCGGCTGTTCTGTCTTCCAGCACCCCACAGACAATCCAGGTCAGGAAATGTTCTCCTCTGATATGGATGGCAATCGCCGCAGTCATCATATTCACATATCCGGTTTCTTCCACAACCTGTTCTTCCAGAGAGCCGGCTTCCACCCGCTCAGCCAATTCCCTTGTCTGATTCTCGTCCAGATAATTCCAGATTTTTTCCGTGTCATATTCATGTCCGGAAAGCGTAGTAACTTGTCTGCCGTTTTTATCCACGGCATAAGCAAACACATTTGTGGCAACGCAAAAACGATCCGCCAGTTTTTGAATCTGCTCCCAATCAATGATTTCCTTCATCGAAAAACTGTTGTTTATCATTTGTCCCCTATTCCCTTCGCCTTAAAATAAAAAGGACGGTACCCCCTCTTTTCGTCAATCTGGAATACCGTCCGGGATTTACCCTTATTTTACCATTTTTTATTCTTCTACGCTATAGTTTGGTGCTTCTTTTGTAATATGAATATCATGAGGATGACTTTCTTTCAACGAAGCAGCCGATATTTTTACGAAGCGGCCGTTCTGTTTTAAGTCTTCAATCGTTTTAGTTCCGCAATATCCCATACCGGAACGTAAACCACCCATTAACTGGAATACGGTGTCTTCTACATTTCCTTTGTATGCTACACGTCCTTCTACGCCTTCCGGAACAAGCTTCTTTGCATCTGACTGGAAGTAACGGTCTTTACTTCCGTTTTCCATTGCCGCAATAGAGCCCATGCCACGATATACTTTATATTTTCTTCCCTGGAACAGTTCAAAGGTTCCCGGGCTTTCTTCACAACCTGCAAAAATACTACCCATCATACAGACATTTCCGCCTGCGGCAATCGCTTTTGTCATATCACCGGAATACTTAATACCACCATCTGCAATAATCGGAATACCATATTCCTTTGCTACGGAATAAGCATCCATAATAGCAGTAATCTGCGGAACACCGATACCTGCTACCACACGGGTTGTACAAATGGAACCCGGTCCGATACCAACCTTAACTGCGTCAGCACCTGCTTCAATTAATGCTTTTGTACCTTCACCGGTTGCAACGTTACCTGCAATTACCTGTAAATCCGGATATTTTTCTTTAATCATCTTTACACAACGGATTACATTCGCAGAGTGTCCATGAGCCGAATCCAATACTACTACATCTACCTTTGCATCTACCAGTGCTTCTACACGTTCCAGCACATTTGCCGTAATACCAACAGCCGCACCACACAAAAGACGTCCCTGTGCATCCTTGGCTGCAAGCGGATATTTAATTGTTTTCTCAATATCCTTAATTGTAATAAGTCCTTTCAAATTGAAATCCTTATCAACTATGGGAAGTTTTTCTTTTCTTGCCTTGCCTAAAATTTCTTTTGCCTCTTCTATAGTAATGCCTTCCGGCGCCGTAATCAATCCTTCGGAAGTCATACATTCTTTAATTTTCTTTGTGTAATCTGTCTCGAACTTGAGATCACGATTTGTAATGATACCTACAAGTTTCTTCCCTTCGGTAATCGGTACACCGGAAATTCTGAACTTTGCCATCAAAGAATCAGCATCAGCAAGTGTATGTTCCGGAGATAATGAGAATGGATCAGTAATGACACCATTTTCTGAACGTTTTACTTTATCTACTTCCTCAGCCTGTGCTTCAATAGACATATTTTTATGAATGATACCAATACCACCCTGTCTTGCCATGGCAATTGCCATTCTATGCTCGGTAACGGTATCCATTCCTGCACTCATCATCGGAATGTTCAGCTTAATTTTTTTGGTAAGCCATGTAGTTAAATCTACCTGATTTGCTATTACTTCTGAATAACTTGGTACTAACAATACGTCATCAAATGTGATGCCTTCGCCAATAATCTGTCCCATTTTCGGTCCTCCTTGTTTTTTTAGGCAGGTATGACGATTACTCTGCCTCATTAAAGTATAAAGTATTGTAAAAATACTGCCAGTAAAAATAATACTGGCAGTAATCTCGTTTGAAAAAGTTTACCATTGTTAAACTTTGATGTCAATGGTTAATCTGTAAATACTTTTCGCGGTGAAACATTCTGAACCGCTTTTATAAATTCCGGACTGGGTTCCAAAATAATTTTCTGTCCCCCTTCATAATAGAAAGCATATCTTGCCTCCGGCTGTTTTTCTTTACCGCTGCTGTAATCGCTGACCTTTACCTGTCTGTTCTTATAATTATCCAAATGATAAGAATTAATCGGTGCAAAAACTTCCATACGCTCTACTTCAAAAACAGCAACTCTTTTTCTCTTGCTCTTATTTAAAATACGATCTACTTTAATTTCTCTGTCCAGATACAAATATTCATATTCCGTATCCGTGTGCATATAAACAAACCATGTCACAAAACCGAAAATCAAAGCAATTAACAATGCAATAACAAATCCCATAAGACCAAGAAGCCCGAATGCTGCGGTAAGCATAACAAGTAAAATCCGTAAAAATTTTGCTCCTGTGGAAACTCCTCTTGATACTAAACATTCTACATACGTCTCGTTCATTATAAAATTCCTTCCCTGTGTAAAAAGTGTCGTTCTTTCCTATCACATAAAAAATTCATATAATAAATAATATAATACTTTACCAAAAGATTCAAGGCTGACAGGAGAGTTTCTTTTTATTTTATAAATGACGGGATTATATAGTATTCCATATTCTGTTCTATTATGCATTGACGATTGTTTCATTTTCCAACAGCGATACTGAACTGATACTATCAACAAGTAGTAATTCATCCACAAGTTCTGTATCTTTTCCTTTAATTTTCACTTCTATTATAATATCCAATTCTTCTTTTGTAATATTCTTATTGCGCACTGTAAAACGTCCCGCCTTTTCCTTCAGGACTTCGTATATCCTTTCTTCCGTATCTCTTGATTTTGCATTGATTACAAGTAAATACGATTTTTTTCTTGCAGGAAGCAGTTCAAACAAAAAAATTCCCCCTGTTGCAATAATGGACATGATTACCGCTAAATCATATAATCCTGCTCCGCACACAATCCCATTTCCGATAGACCAGAATAAAAACAGCAAATCCATTGGGTCCTTAATTGCGGTTCTGAATCTGACAATGGACAGTGCACCTACCATACCTAACGATATGACAATACTGGACTGCATAGCCAAAATAATTCCCGAAGTAATAACTGCAATAATCACCATGCAAATACCATAATTTTTGTTATAAAATGATTTTCCGGAAATCATTTTATAAACCAAATGAATATACATCGCAACAATATAAGAAATTGCTAATGTAATTACAATTTTTACCGTGGATAAGTCACCATAGATAAATCCTTCCAACACCGATTTTTTAATAATATCTACATATGTCATAGGTATTCCTCCTCACGTATTCTTGCATAACAGTATTTTGAAAATGCTGTCCTTTGAAGCGTTTCTATTTCCAACATCTGTTTCAGATAACCGGGCAGCAGTTCATCATACTTTATTTCTAAAATATGTACTCCTTCGGGCAGCAGTGGAATAATCCTTCTTCCTGTATCAAAAAAACTGTTTATTTTATTACTGCCCACTATATTTCTGTCAAATGTAATCCGTATGTTTCCTAATTTTTGCACATATGCTGTTCTGTTATATTCCACTATAGTTTTAGGCTGTAATCCTTTAATTCTCATTTCACACAAAATTCTTTTCTTCGTTTCCTCATCTCCTTCCCATATTCCGGGAATTTTCCCTTGCATCAACGCACTGCATTCTTCCCTGCTTACAACTGCCACTTCCTTTTTTGTCATTCCGTAAACTTTACTCTTTTTTTCCAGTTTAATATTATCTGCACAATGATTGTATATGCGCAGCCGGTATTTACTTCTAATATCTTTTCCTTCATAATTTTCATTCAGGCAACGGTTTTTAAAATTATCAAAATAAAGACTTGTTATAGTATAATAATCATCCGTCTGATTCTTGTCTTTGGATAAAAGGTGTTCAATCCTATACTTTATTAATTCCAGTTGTGCCTCATTCACCATATATTTCAGTTCGTGTCTAAACCTCATCTTCTGATTCATTTCCTCTTTTTCATTTATTTTATCTCTTGAAACAAGACTTCTATTTTTTCAGCATCCTCCTTTAAATTTACTTCTATCCCGGTTTCCGTCAACACCTCACCGTTTGATAATCTCCATCCGAGAAATTGGTATCCGTCCTCTGCTTCTGCCTGCAGCTTAACCGGATATTCTGTTATGTACATTCCATCCCATTTTCTGTCTTTGAATTCAACCTCCAGCGAGTTAGCTTGAACCTTTCCTGCCTTCTCGTCATTGATTGATATCTGCAAACCGGATACGATATCTTCAAAACCAAAGTTTTGATTCATATGATGTAATACCGTCTCTTGTCTGCCAACAAAAAAAGTTTGAATATCATTGACCGCAATTAAAAATTTTTCCCCCGCATTCTCTTCCCCATAAAATCGGCGATTATTTTCCGTCATAGGAATCTCCATAAGTGCTGTATATTCATCAATGAACTCCTTCACCTTTTCTTCCCGGTACACAACATTCCCCATATCCATAAGCCGTACACAAAATTTCTTTTTAAATTCCGGATTCATCAACAAGGCTCGAAATCCTTTGTCCACTTCTATTGTCCTCCTCAAAGTATCATCCGCTCTAAGTGCACTGCCTATACTTCCTGAAGAGTTTACATCAAATACCATAAACCGCCATCGTCCGTCCTCATATTCTCTTTCCGAAGCAGTATCCGAACGCCATAAAGCAACATTAGACCCCGGCCAGTCTCCTGTACGTGCAACATAAATTAATGAAGCATAATAGTCAATATAACTTTCCATATCTATCAAACTACATGCTTTCTCATAGTTTTCCCCATTTGACATATCATTTTGTTGTAGAAAATCCATCATATCCTGATACTTTTCAAAACCGGTTTTGTATCCTTCCTCCAACAGACCATTCTTTATGATGGTCGCCTTGCCGACATTATAGTGAAACTTAATATAATCAGCATCATATGCTTCCGTAAGATAATAAACTCCCCAGTATTCTCCATCCAGAAACAAAGCACAGGGAATAAAATCCATAGTGGCAACATCCAGTTCTTTCGACAAAGTATGAACCAGATAATCCTTTAGTTTTGAACCAACATCATCTCCCCCCGAAAACAGCATCAGCTTATGTGCCTGATAGCCCGAATCAAAAACCTTGCCGTTGAAATTTCGTTTTCCGCTATATTCCTTTCGGGAATACAGATTCAAAGATTTTTCTGCAAAGCCTCTGCTTCCTCCTCCGTGGATGCGAATACCGGCATTTTGTCCCAAAATATGCTTTCCATCCGCATCAAAATAATCCACCCATACTGTTCTTTCCCACTCTTTACCCCGTTGTGTATAATTACTCGGCCAATGACACCAATAACCGTCTGCCCAATAATCTCTGTCCGAATCGGCATATTCTTCGTAAACCGCTCCCGTCACATAAATTCCGGAATCATAGTCAAACAGGTTTACCGGATCTGTCACAATAGATATCACACCGATATTCTGATATGATTTTTCTTCCTTATCTTCAACAAAGTAAACTCTGTTTACAATTTCCGTGGCAGTATCCTGCTCATCAAAGGACACTGCCCTTATCACCATACACTTTTCCACACGAAAACTCGGAATTTCATAATTTGGTGCAGGAAGGTTCACACTATATCTCTCTATGTCATCTTTTAAAAATCCCGTTGATGTGTCCGTTCGTCCGGCATAGATATTGGGGTTTTGATCGGGATTTTCTATTAAAACAGGTTCTTGGTAAAGTAACGATTCTTTATTTGGCTCACTTCCGTCTAAAGTGTAATAAATATCATATCCCCGCGCGGATTTTAACGTTAATCTGAAGGCTTCCTTATAAAATCCGGAAGCTGCCGAGAATTCTACATCTGTTTCCGGTATCATCTGTATTTTTTCTTTACCTGCATCATCCTTTTTTTCAAACAAAATTCCTGCTATCAGAAAAAGCGTAACTACAAAAAGTACTGCCATATTCCTTTTCATCATCTGCTACCTCTTAAAGCCATTTATTCTTTCTACATCTTAGCATAATGTTTTCATTTGAGCAATATATTGATTACATCTGAACTCTTTTTATGAATTCAGATGAACAATATAATAGTTTCAATTGGAGGTAAATAGGATGGACGTTATCAAACGAATTGATGAAATGATGAAAGAACGTAACTGGACTGATTATAAGCTTTCTGTGGAATCCGGTCTGTCCACCTCAACCATTGCCAATATTCACCGTAGAAACACTATTCCCTCTATCACAACTTTGGAGGCTATCTGCTCCGCCTTCGGTATCACATTGTCACAGTTTTTCAGTGAAGAATATTCTTATGTTCCATTGAACAAGGAACAACAGGAATTGTTTAATAAATGGGTAATGCTGACTGATGCACAAAAAAAATTGCTCTATGCACTCATACAGGAATTTAAATAAAAAACATCTGAATTACGTAATTTATTCTTTTTTTATAGGATATTCATGGACAGTTTGTTGACAGTACATTTTCAGGGCGGTATAGTATTGCATATGTGAAATACAAAGGAGACCAGACACTATGCCGATTTCAGATGACATCAAAAAAGAGCACCAAAAAACAAAGGACATGAGTTTTAAAGGAAAACTGTCTTATTTTTGGGATTATTATAAGGTTCACACATTTGTAGCAATTATTTCCGTCATTATTATTGTCACGGTTATCCATGATATTGTAACTTCCAAAGACTATGCCTTTTATGGTGTATACTTTAATGCAAGACAGACGTTCTCTGCGGAAGAACAGATGAATACTTTCTGTGACTATGCAGGTATTGATACGGAAAAATATCAGGCCATGCTTGACAATACCATGTATTATTCCACGGAAGATATGTCGGAAACCACCATTGCTTCTTCCCAGAAGTTTGCTGCCATGATTCAGACCGGTGAAATCGACATGGTCATTGCGGATGAAGATGTTTTCACAAACTATGCCATTAATGAAATTTTTTATGATTTACGTGATATTCTGCCGGAAGACATACTGGAGCAGTACAAAGACCGTATTTACTATATTGACCGTGCCCACATAAAAGCGGCTAATGATGATGAAGCTGCCAGGCAATATGACTTTGCATCCGATTATTATAATGAACTTGCCAAAAAGTTTAAAGACCACCATGACCCGGAGTTTATGGAAGACCCCATTCCGTTAGGAATCTATGTAACCGACACTCCTGTCATTTCTTCCTCCGCATGTTACGAAGGAAAGGATGCTGTCTATGGTATTCCTACCAACACAAAACGGGCGGATATTGCTATTTTGTATCTTCGGTTTTTAGGTGAAACAACGGAGGCTGCATCACTCGAATGATGCAGCCTCTTTTTCTCTATTTACAGCAATTCTTTCAACAATTTATTTACCATTCCCGGATCCGCTTTTCCCTGCATTGCCTTCATGGTCTGACCAACCAGAAAGCCGATTGCCTTTTCTTTTCCGTTATGGTAGTCCTCTACCGACTGTGGATTGTCGGCAATGACTTTCTCCACTGTCGCGCGAAGAGCACCTTCGTCATTGACGGTTTTCAAGCCTTTTTCTTCCACATATTTTTCCGGGTCGGTATCATTCTCGAACATGACCTCGAAAACTTCCTTCGCCACGGTGCTGTTGATTTCCTTTTTATCGGTCATGGTAATCAGTTTCGCCAGATTTTCCGGTGAAAAGCAGATGTCCTCCGGCTCCATCTCTTTTTCTTTCAAGAGCCGCATGGTTTCTACCATCAGCCAGTTGGAAACTTTCTTTGGCTGATTGCAGATTGCCGTGGTCGCCTCAAATAAATCTGCCAGATGTTTGGAACCGGTGATGATTTCAATATCATAATCGGGAATCCCGAATTCTTCCTTATAGCGCTTCATCTTTTCTGTACGAAATTCCGGCTGAGCTGCCCGAATCTCTTCCAGCCATTCATCACTAATGACAATCGGCACCAAATCCGGCTCCGGGAAATACCGGTAATCCTGTGCATCCTCTTTACTTCTCATGGCATAGGAGCATTCCTTTGTATCATCCCAGCGTCTTGTCTCCTGCAAAACCTCTTCGCCGGACTCTAACAAATCAATCTGCCGTTCTCTCTCCCCTTCAATGGCTCTTGCAATTGCTTTGAAGGAATTTAAGTTTTTCATTTCCGTTCTTGTTCCGAACTTTTCTGCGCCCACCTCACGCACGGAAAGGTTTACATCCGCCCGCATGGAGCCTTCCTGTAATTTACAGTCGGAAGCACCGAGATACTGAATAATCAGGCGCAGTTTCTCTAAATAAGCAATGACTTCGTCTGCACTCCGCATATCCGGCTCGGACACAATTTCAATTAAGGGCACACCGGAGCGGTTATAGTCTACCAGTGAGCAGTCATTCCACTCATCATGAATCAGTTTTCCGGCATCCTCTTCCATATGAATTTCATGAATACCTACCGTCTTTTTGCCGTTTTCCGTCTCGATTTCCACACCGCCGTTTCTGCAAATCGGCAGATAAAGCTGGGAAATCTGATAGTTCTGCGGGTTGTCGGGATAAAAATAATTTTTCCGGTCAAATTTGCAGTACTGTGTAATGGAACAATTTGTCGCAAGTCCTACTGCAATAGCATATTCCACCACCTGCTTATTCAAAACAGGAAGGGAACCGGGCATACCGGTACAAACCGGACAGGTATGGGTATTGGGTGCTCCGCCGAATGCGGTGGAACAGCCGCAGAAAATTTTGGTCTTTGCCGCAAGTTCTACATGAACCTCTAAACCAATGACGGTTTCATACTGTTTTCCCATTAGTTTTGCCCTCCTTCCCTCATGCAATCCGGTGTCGGAAATGCGCCTCTGATTCTTTCATAGGTATAGGCTGTCTGAAGCAGCTTCTTCTCCTGAAAACAGTCTCCGATTAACTGTAATCCGATTGGCATTCCCTTTTTATCTCGTCCGCAGGGAACACTGATACCCGGCAGTCCTGCCAGATTGACGGAAATGGTATAAATATCTCCCAAATACATCTTTAACGGGTCGGAAAGACTTTTCCCAAGTTCCGGTGCCGTGGTCGGTGCTACCGGCCCTAAAATCACATCATATTTTGCAAATGCTTCGTCAAAAGCCTTTTTTATCAGGGCTTTTGTTCGAAGAGCTTTCAAATAATAAGCGTCATAATAGCCCGAACTCAACACGAAGGAGCCCAACATAATACGACGTTTTACTTCTGCGCCAAAGCCCTCGGAACGGGTCTTTTTGTACATATTATGAAGACCCTCGTAATTTTCGGTGCGATACCCGTATTTCACGCCGTCAAACCGCTCCAAATTGGAGCTTGCTTCTGCGGAAGCAATGGTGTAGTAAGCAGGAATGGCATACTCTACCAGACTTAAATCAAATTCTTCTACTATAGCCCCCTTTTCTTCCAATGCTTTGGCTGCTGCCAGTACGGCTTCCTTTACTTCGCTGTCCAGTCCTTCTCCAAAATAATCTCTGGGAATTCCGATTTTCATACCCTTCACATCTTCTATCAAGGCGGAAGTGAAGTCGGTATCTTCTCTTTTTACAGAAGTGGAATCCTTGGCATCATGAGAAGCAATGATTTCCATGACTGCCGCACAGTCTGACACATTTTTCGTTAATGGGCCTATCTGGTCCAGAGAAGAACCGTATGCAATCAGTCCGTAACGGGATACGGTTCCGTAGGTTGGTTTCATACCGACCACACCGCAGAAGGAAGCGGGCTGGCGGATGGAACCTCCGGTATCGGAGCCTAATGCATAGAAGCATTCTCCTGCTGCCACCGCTGCCGCACTTCCGCCCGAAGAGCCTCCCGGTACATGGTTTTCATTCCACGGGTTTTTGGTTTCTCCAAAAGCCGACGTTTCGGTAGTGGAACCCATGGCAAATTCATCCATATTGGTTTTTCCGATAATGACCGCACCTGCTTTTTCCAGATTGATTACCGCTTCACAACTGAAGGTTGGAATGAAATTACCGAGTATTTTGGAAGAACAGGTGGTTAACATTCCTTCCGTACACATATTATCCTTAATGGCTACCGGAACTCCCGCAAGCGCACCGGTAAGTGACCCATTGTCAATTTTTTTCTGAATTTCCTCTGCCTGCTTCAAGGCTCCTTCTTTATCTAAAGTAACATAACAGTTCAATGTCTTTTCTTTTTCTTCAATTTTGGCAAAGACCGCTTCTACCGCTTCTTTTACGGTTACTTCCTTTGCTTTGATTTTCGCTGCCAGCTCTGTGGCACTTAATGAAAGTATCTCCATGAAAGCCTCCTATTCTACGGTCTTGGGAACTTCATACATATTGTCCCGTTCTGCCGGTGCGTTTTTCAGCATATTCTCGCTGTCATCTCCGTTGGTAACAACGTCTTCACGGAACACATTCTGCACCGGAAATACATGGGACATAGGTTCTACGCCTGTGGTATCCAATTCATTTAGTTTGTCGATATAATCTAACATGCTTCCCATGTCTTTTTTTGCCTGTTCTTTTTCTTCTTCGGAAAGCTCTAACTTGGCAAGAATGCCAACATATTCTATCGTTTCGTCAGTGATAATGTTTGCCATTTTACCTCCTTCTATTGGTTGCCTCCGGTCGGTGCCGGTGAATAAGCTTCTTATGCGGACACGCTTTCGCCCTTTAATCGCGAACTTTGATGTGAACCTCGCGAAGCTGTTGTTCGGTTACGAAGCCCGGTGCGCCGCACATTAAATCCTGTGCATTTCCGTTCATCGGGAACGGGATAATTTCGCGGATGCTTTCTTCATTTTTGAGAAGCATTATCATACGGTCAACCCCCGGTGCCATACCTGCATGTGGCGGTGCTCCGTACTGGAATGCGTTGTAAAGGGCACCGAATTTTTCTTTCAAATCTTCTTCCGTATAGCCGGCGATTTCAAAGGCTTTTACCATAATATCCAGATTGTGGTTTCTGACCGCACCGCTGGACAGCTCTACACCGTTACATACGATGTCGTACTGATAAGCCAGAATTTCCAACGGGTCTTTTTCATTCAATGCTTCCAGACCACCCTGCGGCATGGAAAACGGATTATGCGTAAAGTTGATTTTTTTCTCATCACTGTCATATTCAAACATAGGGAAATCGTTTACATAACAGAAACGGTACGCATTTTTTTCTATTAAATCAAGTCTCTCACCAAGTGCAGTACGAATCTGTCCTGCATACAGGTTGGCTCTTTCTTCTTTATCGGCAATAAAGAAAATCGTATCGCCGGGTTGCAAACCTGCAAGATCAGCCATTTCTTTTTTCATCTCCTCGGGAATGAATTTGTCAATGGGACCCTTGTAGCTCATATCCTCTGCCACTTCCAGATAGCCTAAACCTCCCATGCCGATAGACTGTGCAAAGGAGAGCAGTTTTTCATGGAAGCCCTTGGACATTTCCGCATGTACCTTAATCGCACGGACACATTTTTTCAGGAAAGGCTTAAAGGTACATCTTTGGAAAAATTCTGTTACATCCATAATACGAAGGGGATTTCTCAAATCCGGCTTATCCGTACCGAATTCCAGCATTGCCTGTGCATAGCTGATAATCGGGAACGGGGCTTTTGTTACTTCGTAGCCTTCCGGTGCAAACTTTTCAAAGGTTGCGGAAAGTACCTCTTCCCCTACCCGGAATACGTCCTCCTGTGTGGCAAAGCTCATTTCAAAATCCAACTGATAAAATTCGCCCGGTGAACGGTCTGCTCTTGCATCCTCATCACGAAAGCACGGTGCAATCTGAAAATATTTATCAAAGCCGGACACCATCAAAAGCTGTTTGTACTGCTGTGGTGCCTGTGGCAACGCGTAAAATTTTCCCTTATATTTTCTGGACGGAACAATATAATCTCTTGCCCCCTCCGGTGAAGAAGCGCAAAGAATCGGTGTCTGAATTTCCAAAAATCCCATCTCTGTCATTTTCTGTCTTAAGAAGCTGATTACCTGTGAACGGAAAATCATGTTGTCTTTTACTTTTTTATTCCTTAAATCCAGGTAACGGTATTTCAATCTTAAATCTTCTCTTGTTTCCTTGGAGGTCATGACTTCAAACGGAAGGGGCTGATATACCTTACCGAGAATCTCTACTTTCTTTGCTTCCAACTCAATGGTTCCGGTAGGAATTTTCGGATTATATGTTTCTTCATCACGCTTTTCAATGGGACCTTCAATTGAAAGACAGTCTTCCTTGCTGATACCTTCTAATAGGCTTGTGTCACGCATAACGACCTGCATCACGCCGTACATATCTCGTACATCCAAAAAGGATACCCCGCCGTGGTCGCGGATGTTTTCTACCCAGCCTGCAATTCTGACCGTTTTTCCCACATCGCCTTCACTGAGTTTGTCTAAAGTTGTGTTGCGGTAAATGTTTTCTGTGTTCATAATGCTCCTCCAAATCAACTATTTTCTCATACGCAAAAAGTCCCGGAACATAGTCTCCTATGTTCCGGGACGGATAATCAATTGTATCCGCGGTACCACCCGCATTGGGAATTACTTCCCCGCTCTTACACTTAACGCGTGTCAACGTCCTGCCCTAGCACTTTGTACAAATGTAAAATGTTCAGACAGGCTGCTCCGGAGCGTTCCCTTTATTACTTCCCGCAAACGGTGCTCTCAGTCGGTGACACCGTATTCCTGTCGCTTTCCGTAACAAGAGTCTCTTTCACTGCATTTTGATAAAGTGATGATAGCATAAGTTTTTTTGTATTGCAACAAAAAATTAAAATTTTTCTGCTTGTCATTTTTTCCTGCTTTATGTTATCCTGTAATTAGTCAAATGTGCTTTCACACATTCATACTGCAAGTTTATTTTTTATTCAACTACGCATTTCGCGTAATTTTCACAACTATTTTTACAAAAAGATTGAGTGGGAAAGGAAGATTGCGTTATAATACGATAAAGAAGTTTATTTCGTACTCTCCTTCACCGGAAAGGATTTATTAGTGATGTGTTGAGCATTCCAATGGAAGATATCAAGTCCGTCAGACTATTAAACACATTTTTATCGAAACGTTTCAAAAAACAGAAACAGGGAATTTTAGATGTTGTCGTAGAGCTGAATGACAACACTAAAATTAACATCGAAATCCAGACAAAAGTTTATTCCCATTGGGATAAACGAAGCTTGTTTTATCTTTCCAAACTATTCACGGAAGATTTAAAAACCGGAAAAGATTATTCTGATTTAAAAAAATGTATCCATATCAGTATTTTGGATTTCAACTTAACAGACAGCCCAATTTATCATTCCGTTTATCGGCTGCGTGATACAGAAGGGAATGAATTTACAGATTTGTTTGAGCTACATATTATCGAGCTTCGTAAACGTAACAGTTCAGCCTTCAAAATTGAACCTATAAAAAATAATAGAAAAAAGTGCCG
>CAYUYJ010000020.1:0-52554 GCA_964449325.1 uncultured Lachnospiraceae bacterium
ACCAAAAATTCCTTGAAAAATAAGGAAAAAATACTTGACTATATAGGGAGGTATACTATATGGATTTACAGCGTTTAAAGTATTTCTGCACAATCATGGAAGAGGGTCAGATTTCAAAAGCTGCCGCAAAATTACACATGGCTCAACCACCTTTAAGCAGACAGTTGAAAACTTTAGAAGAAGAACTTGGCGTGGATTTATTTATACGCAGTGCAAGAAACTTAACCCCTACCGAAGCCGGATATATGTTATACGAAAAAGCCAAAACTATTCTTTTTTTCATAGAAAATACAAAACACGATATTACACTGGTAAACAACGGTAAACTAGGTACTCTTAATATGGGGTGCATTGATTCCATAGCATCATATATCGTATGCAATTACATAAAAAAATATCATCAAGAAAATCCAAATGTCCGCTATAATTTCTATACGGGCAACAGTAAAGAAATTATAACTACTTTACAGGAACAGATTATTGAATTTGGGATTTTACGCCCTCCTTTCGATTACAATGAATTTAACAGTTCACTGATTTTAAAAGAAAATATGATTGCTGTTGTTCCAAAATCCATTTGCAGTAAAGAAACTATTCTTGATATTGAAGAACTGTCCCAATATCCTATTTTGCTTCACAAACGTTATCGTAAAATCGTAGAAGATTTCTTTATCAAAAACAATCATAAACTCGATGATATATGTCTTGTCAATGATACAACCGTTTTACATGAATGGGCAAGACAAGGACTTGGTGTTGCCATTGTACCAAAATCCTCCTGCCTTATTATGGACACAGCCAACTTGGTTTATCGTGAAATTGGCAACGACGGAATTTCTTGTGAAGCATATATCATTTGGCTAAAAAATCGACATTTATCCATAATTGCACAAAGATTTCTAAGTTTATTTCATGTGGAAGACAAAATATAAAACTCCATGTTATCGCATTGAAACAAGCAATATTACTATCCTATACGAACCTCTTTTTCCCGAAAAGTAAAACCATATTTATGAATCCGCTCCATAAGTGAAGCCTCATAATTTTGCCTTGCCGGCTTTGCATGTACATTTTCCAAGTATTTCCTCCAATAACGCTTCTTTTGGGGTTGTATACCTTGCATTCCATAGCAAAAGCATTATCCCATTGCCGTGTCGATTACAGCATCTAAAGCTACTTTCTCTGTTTCATTGTATAAAAATCCGCTATACCAAGTCTCCTTCCCTTAGCACAGCGGATTTCTGTTAAACTATAAATCCTGCATCTCTAAATTTTTAATGGAAATCCTGCTCACCCCTATCGTCATGACCAGATACAGTACGATACCTACACCCAATGCTATCAGTTTATATTCCATATACTGCGGATCCGGGGTATCCAGATAATCCCGCACGAAAGGTACCGCATGAGTGCACACAACATCTGCCACCACCAGAATGAAAAAGACAATGGTTGCCTTCACAAAGCTGATTCCAACCTTCGCAACATTTTTATAATAGCTTGCAAAAAACAACAGATTAAAAATTCCAAAAAGCAGAAACCCTTCTGCAAGCAAAGCAGTATTAGCATCCATTCCTGCTTCATTGCCCATTGGATTCATGTTTTGCCGAAGTATGCAAAAAGGAATCATCAACAGCAGCTGTAAAAGTTCCAAAATGACAACAAAGCTGATTCTTGCCTTTACAATATCACTTTTCGCTACCGGCAGAGTCAGTGAATAAATGACATCCTGATTTTCCCTGCCCATCATACATGTAAAGAATACTGCCAGCGTCATGTAGAAAAACATCACGGCATAAGGATAATTGGGAATCAGAACCATTACCGAAAGTAACAGCATCAATGGGGTTATCGGATGCATGGATAACAAAAATTCTTTCTTTATCAGTTTACTCATAACTCTCCTCGCTTTCTAAATGAACCATAATCGCGTCTAAATCCGCTTCTGTAATCTGCTCCTTGAAGTTGTCTGCCTGTTCCGCACGCACTAACGACGTCCAACCGTTTTTATTCCGCCGTTTTCCAACCAACATCTGTGACTGTTCTCCGGTGAGTTCCTTTTCTTTATATTCCACAAGTCTGTAGGCATTTACAAACTCTGAAAGTGTGGATTTCTCTACAATCCGACCATTTCTGATATAAATAATATTGTCGGCACATTTATCTAAATCTGATGTAATATGGGTGGAAAACAAAATGGTCTTTCCGCTATCACACAGACTCATGAAAATCTCCAACAAATTCTCTCTGGATACCGGGTCAAGACCACTGGTTGGTTCATCCAGAATTAACAGTTCCGCATTGTGTGACAAAGCAAGTGCAAGCGCATACTTTATTTTCATTCCCATCGAAAGCTGTTTGAACGTTTTGTTCTCATCCAACTGAAATTCCTTCATATACTTTTGGTAAGCCTTCTCATCCCATTCTTTATAAAAGGATTTTGTCACATTAGTAACCACTTTCAGCTTTTTATTCGGATAATAAGTCATGCCGCTGGAAACAAACCCGATTTTCTGCTTTATCTCCATTTCTTTCGTTGATATCTCATCACCCCAAAATAAAATCTCCCCCTCATCAGGATGTACGAAATGAAGTAATGAGTTCAATGTAGTTGATTTTCCGGCTCCGTTCCGACCGATAAAGCCTGTAATTTTTCCCTTTTCCAAAGAAAAGCTCACATCCTTCAGCGTAAATGCCGGATATTGTTTACATAACTTTCTCACCTCTAATACCGTTGTCATTTGTTTTTCCCTCTCTTTCCTATATTCCCTGAAAACATTCCAGAAAAAAATCTGTGTTTAGCAGTGCCAGTCCTCGTTCCTCGTCTCCGAGTACAACCAGACTATCGCCCGGTTTGATATTAAAAAGCCGTCTTGCCTTCACCGGGATTACAATTTGTCCTTTTTCTCCTACCGTTACTGTACCAAACATATGCTTCCCTTTTGGCGGTAAGTCCTGCATTCCCACCTCATCTGCTTCAAAATTTACAAGATTATCTAAGGCTATATCAAACAACTCTGCAAGAGCATTACTATGAAGTACATCCGGAATACTCTCGCCACTCTCCCACTGAGCAATGGTCTGTTTGGTAACACCGATTTTTTCCGCTACCTCTTCCTGAGAATAGTTATACCTTTTACGTAATTTCGTAATATTCTCACCTATCATACTTTTCTTACCTCCATGATGCTATTGTAGCACAAGCCTTTTCCTGCTTCTACCAACTCATCTTTACAAAAGTAGAGGGATTTTGTTAAGTTTTGTTGCTTTTTGTGCTTTTCAAAATAAAAAACCGCAATCCTTGAACTCCTTGGAATTCCAGAATTGCTGAAAACTAAATTTTTTACTCTTCTCGCGTTTTGTTATCCTTTTTGTTATATGTATCTTGATTTCAGAACATATGTTTGATATAATAATTTTGGTGCTACCATATACGGTAGGCGGTTAGCCTTCTCCGCAAGAGTTATAGCTTGCGTTTACATAGAAATCCATTTGGGAAATCTTACGAGGAGGTTTTGTGCTTATGCTTACAACGGAACTTTTTATAGCCATTATCAGCTTATGTATCACTTGCTTTGCTCTTGGTTATGCCGTTGGGTCTAAGAGCAATGATAAGACATAAAAATAACCGCCCATTGTCCTGCCAGACTGAGCGGTTATTTTAACCAATCATATCAAGGCTAACCGTCTATCGGTAGCACCTTCTTAATTAGTATACTAACACCTAACCGCTTTCATGTCAAACACATATTCTGTTTTCTATCCCTTTCTTTATCCGGATGCCTGAATCGTTCAATGATATCAGGAATGTCATTATCTGTAATTGGTGAACGCTTGTCATCCAAACTGAATCCATCTGCTGTCATATCATAGAACCATCTGTCATCAGAAGAATAGATACCTTCTAACAACCTCTGGAATAAGCAGTTTTTTCCATTTTTCACGATAATCAAATTACCGCAAAATATTCCTTCACTAAAAAATCCAATACAATACCCCATACCACGCTGCCACGCAGATAAACGGAATCACCGTAGCCGGGAATCCTTTATATCCTTCCCTCCGGCTCAAACGGGCAATAATAAAATAATCTATCGTGGTTCCAAGGAATATCATGCCTGCGGCTGTCACATATGCCCATAACCGGTTAGACACAATCGAACACTTAACTGCACGACTAAATTTTTCCTTCGTATTTTCTGCATTTTCCATTGTTCTACTGCTCTATCGACTCTTTCCAACATTTTTTTATTTTGAAGATTGCCACTATTGCTACTGCCGCAACTATCGTCAACCAAAGATAAACTATGATGGATGCTGTCGTTTGTGAGATTCTGTTGCCCAGATATCCCGTCGCCATTCCGTTCACAATCGGAGATACAAAATCCATCAAGCAATGACATCCTAAGCAAATTACTATTCCGCGTAAATCCTTTTTTCTGCTGACGAAATAACAAACAAGTAAGCTTAATGCCGTATGGGCGATCATGGTAACAATTCTCTCATACCCTGCCATATAAAACATCAGAGCATTAGAATTTACAAGAGCATCCTTTACTGACAGGAGCGCACTCGTATCCGCTCCTAATGCTGCCGTCTGCGCTACTACCGTATCAAAGCTTCCTGAATTAATCATTATGATGTATATTAAATTATTGACATACATTATTCCGATAATAGCCATGGCTTCTATCCCGCCATGCCCCAGTCCTGCTGCCACACCTTTCTCAAAGGTCAGCTTTTTGTTCATAATTCTGGCTGCAAGAAATCTGCCTGCCACTTCAAAAAGTGCCGCCGAAAAAGCCAGAATAAAGCTGTATAATATGTAATGATTCTGCGCAAGTAATAAAAATCCTTGATTTAATGACAATACGTTCAAAACCGGTATCCTAATAATAAGCTGGAATACAACAAATCCGGCTGCTCCCAAAAGCCATGCTGTCCAGATTCCTTTTCTCTTATTTTTCAGCCCATACACGATGCAACCCAATACCGGCAAAATCAAACTGATAAACAGAGTTACACAAACTGCGATTATTACTGATGTTTTTACCATAATTTCTTTCCTCTTTTCAATGTATTTAGTATTACTAAACACATTCTAATGCAATGCTATTCAAAAGTCAACAGAATATTTAGCATTACTAAGTACATACATATATCTTAAAGTCGGAGCGTAAAACCAATCTCACACCCACATCCCTTGCGGCTCTTGCAATAAATTGTTCCTCCATGCTGTTCCACAATATATTTGCAAATAGACAATCCCAGTCCGCTTCCGGGAATACTTGACGAGCGGGATTTCTCTGCCCTATAAAACTTATCAAATACATATGGTATGTCATCATTGCAGATTCCGATTCCGTTATCCAGCACGCGTATTAACACTTCATCTCCCTCACGTTCTGCAACAATTTCAATTTTCCCATTCTCCCTGCGATATTTCAGACTGTTTTCCACCAGATTATAAAGCACTTCAAGGATTCTCTTTTCATCCAGATTGACAAGCTGTTCTTCCAACTCTGCCCGATAGGAAAATTCCATATCATTCTGACGTACATAGCCTTCAATTTCCCTCATTGCCTTTTCAAAAAAAGAAACAAAATACGTTTCTTTGCAACAGATTTCCAACTGATTCAATTGTGCATTGGAAAATTTCAGTAACTCTTCAATCATGCCAATCAACAAATCCGTTTTTTCAATAATAATCCGGGTGTAGGATGCCCTTGCATTTTCATCCTTTGCAATTCCATCCCGCATCCCTTCCGCATACGCCTTAATCGTGGAAATGGGCGTTTTTAAATCATGAGAGATACAGGAAATAAGCTCCTGCTGTGCCCTTTTCAACTCTTCTTCCCTAATCTGTTTTGCTTTCAATTCATCCCGCATAAGCTCAAAAGAATACGTCAGTTCACCCATTTCGTCTGCATTAACTTTATTACTGAAAATTCTGCGAAACTCATATTCATAATTTCCTCGTATAATCTGTTGTGCAGAAGCAGCAATTTCTCCGATTGGTTCCAGCACACGTCTGTTGCAATAAAGTAATCTGCCCGCCAAAAGGAGAACACTCAACGCAACACCCAGACAGAAAGGCATGACACACCGTAACATTTTCCGGTTATAATCTGCCCCCATAACAGCCTCCTCGGGAAAGAGATAAACCACGAAGCCATTGACCTTTCCGTCTTTTTTCAGTACCATGCTCTTCTTTACCGTTCCCTTACTGCTTTTTCCAAAGCTTTCGTCCATACTGATTTCTTCCTGTACGTTTACCTTATCTCCGACCTCTGCATGAAATTCCGCATCCGCATAAAGTACCAGTCCCTCCAAATCGCATACCAGATAGGGATATTCCCAAGATCCGTATTCTCCCTGTTCCACCTTCGCGTGATGTTCTGCCGTAAGTATTCGGATTTGATTTTCATACCTTCTGATATCTATTTTTCCATAACATAATACACTGATACTTGCAGACAGCAAAATAATGACTGTTGCCAAAACAGTCATTATCCGATTCCCTTGTCTGATTTTCTTTTGTTTTACTTCCAATCTGACCTCCTTATGCATCTACGAATAATTTGTAGCCCGCACCCCACACCGTTTTTATATAGGCACAGCCTTGTGCCTTTAATTTCTCACGGATACGATTAATGTAAACCGTAACACTGTTATCATCACAGATTCCTTCATAGCCCCAGACCTGCTCATATATCTGACTCTTGGAAAATACCTGTCCCGGATGTCTTGCAAACAGCAACAGCACCTCAAATTCCTTTGTAGTCAGATTCAGCTGCCTGTCTTCTATATATGCTTCATAGCTTCCGGGAACTAAGGACAAAACACCGATGGTAATCCGTTCTTCTGCATCCGCCTTGACTTTTCCGGTATTTCCCTGATATCTGCGAAGCTGTGCCTTTACTCTGGCAACCAGTTCTAAAGGACTGAATGGTTTTGTCACATAATCATCCGCACCGATTCCAAGAGAAACGACCTTATCCATCTCACCACTTTTGGCAGAAACCATGATAACCGGCACATCGGACTCGCTGCGGATTTCCCTGCATACGGTAATTCCGTCTACTATCGGCAGCATAATATCCAACAGTACAAGACTTATCTGTTCTTTCCTAAAACAGTCCAGTCCGGCTTTTCCGTCATTGCAGATTGCTACCTCAAAGCCCTCTACTTTCAGATATTCTCCCAGAATGTCTGCCAGTTCCTTTTCATCTTCTACAATCAGTATCTTTTGTGACATTCTAAAACCCACGCCTTTCCACAATTCTTTTTCCCAGTATAATCCATTCCCGTCCTTTTTTCAATTCTCTGCTGTTTTTGTAAAAGCTACCAGCCCCGCTCCTGAAGGAAGTGATATAACTGTTCTTCTCTTTCTTTTTCTTCCTCCTTATGATACTCGCCTAACTGCAATTCTCCGTCAATTCTTCCGTCCCGTAAAAATAGAATACGTGTTCCTCTGCATGCAGCCTTTAAATCATGGGTTACCATAACCACTGACTGGCCATCCCTGTGAATCTCTGAAAAGACATCCAATACCTGCTTTCCCTGTGCCGAGTTCAAAGCACCGGTAGGCTCATCCGCAAACAGAATTTTCGGATGATTGATTAATGCTCTGCAAATGGCAATTCTCTGACGTTGACCACCGGAAAGCTGGTTGGGGAATTTCTTTTTCTGCTTTGCCATATCAAAACGATTCAACATTCCTTCAATTTCTTCTTCGATTTCTCTTTTGTTTCGCTTCGTCTTATATGTGGGACTCAAAATATTCTCATACACATTCAGGTTTGGAATCAGATTAATTCCCTGAAAAACGAAACCAATCTTCTCTTTACGGAAGCCTGCCATTTTCCGTTCATTCATTTTTGTAATATCTTCTCCATCCAGCAAAACCTTTCCGGTTGTCACCTGATCCATACCGCTTAAGGAATACAAAAGTGTAGACTTACCGGAGCCTGAACTTCCCATAATTACCGTAAAATCGCCTTCATATATGCTTAAATCCATATTCTTAATAATATTGGTTACTTCTCCGTCAACTAAAAAGCTTTTGCACAAAACCTCCGTGCGGATAATACTGTTTTTATTTCTTTGTTCCATTGTCTTCTTCCTTTCCTATTATTCTATTACTAAATCCCGTACCTGTATTTTGCGGATTCCTCCCGAAGAAAGGAATGTGCTGATAATAAACAGACAAAATACTGCAACGTTTCCGAGTACAACATGAAGCATATTATACTTGACTCTGTATTCCAGTAACCCAAACATTGCTCCAAGAGTCAGTTTCATAATCTTCGGATACAGCCAGAGCAAAATCGGAACTGCCGTCACAATACAGGCAATCGCCAACAGACTCACAAAAATGACATTTGCAAACATCAAATGAGCCGATGTATACCCAAGACACTTATAAATGCTGTTTATTTTTATTTCCTTCTGATTCTTCAACATAATGATACAGAAAATATTGATACTTCCAATCAGCAACGCCATTATCGTAACTGCCGGGATTGCACTTTCCTGTGGTTGGGAAATCATTTCCATAATGGAGGCAAGCTGTTCCGTTCTCGGTATTACTTTTCCGCTTCCTCCGACTATTTCCCCTATTCGCTCCACCTCTTTGGGGATATCCCCATTATCTTTTAAATATACAGATACGGTGTCATAGGAAATCGGGATATTCCCATACGCTTCTTTTGTTAATCTGCAGGATTCTCCCATATTGTAATAAGTCTGATACAGTCCGGTAATCAAAAAACTTTTGCTCTCCTGACCAAAATTCAGCCGGATGTAGTCCCCAATCTCTTTATGAAGAGTTTCTGCAATTTTTCCTGCAAGAGCGATTTCATTTCCGTTTTCAGGATTCCTTCCCTTTACAATGGGCATATCTACTTCGCTGTAATCTTCATAGACAAACGGATATACTACCGCATTTTTCCCGTTCTTTTCTCTTTCCACAATCAAAACTCCGTTCATACGGCATGGCGCCAGCTTCAACACATTGGAATCTCCTTCTAATGTTTCCTCTATTTCCTCTGCTGTTGCTCCGGAGGAAACACTAATCATGATATCGCTTTTATCAATCCCCAGCCAGTAATCATTATTTTCCTTTAAATTAAGTGCTACATCTAAGGAAACCAGCCCAAAATTAATTCCAATAACCGCAACCATCGCAACAATAAGAATTCCTATCACCCCTTTTTTATCACGCATAACCATTCTCAATGCAATGCCCATAGGGGAAAATGCTCCACTGTAGTTTCCTTTATACTTCTTCGATTTGGCAGTGTCTGCAGGGTTCATTCCTCCCAAAGCATGAACCGGCTTCATTTTCTTCATATGTGCTGTTACAAGATATACCGTGCCAAGCACAAGGAACAAAATTACTGCATATATGCCGATGCCAACCTTTCCCACCTTAACATCTGCCTGTAATCCGATATTAGCAAATAACTCATTCAAAATCCAATCGGAAACAATTTTAGAAAATGCAATTCCCATACCAACTCCCACTGTTGTAACAACAGCATAAAATTTTGTGTAAAAACCTCGTATGGTAGAATTGTCATAACCGATTGTCTTATAAACAGCAATTGTTTTTGCATCTGATGTCATGATGCTGCGCAGGACAAAATTAATAATGAGGCAACAGGTAAACAGCATGATTCCACCAAGAGCCAGCAGGATTCCGCCCGTAATCTGAACTGCCAGCAGAGAGCTTTCCAATGCGTTGTCTCTTGTATTCATCTGTCCTTCCAATTCTCTGCCATATGCTGCTTCATAACTGTCCAACAATTGTTCTTGGGTGACACCTTCTTTTGCATATAAGCGGATTTCCATCTCCGAAGTCACCTGCTTTGGCAGTTGACTGACAAAAACATAATTCGTAAATGCATTGGACGTGGAATAGATATCCGAAAAAATACCTTTTATTGTATAAGTAATATTATAATTCGGCAGATGTATGGTAAAATCATCTCCCACCTTTAAGTCATTCTCCACGCAGATACATGCCGGCACAATGCATTCTCCCTCGTCCAGATTTTCAAAATCCTGTCGATTTCCTTCCACACATCGTACCTTGGAAAACACCTGTGAATTATATTCTGTAAGCTTCGTAAATGTTTCAATCTCTTTGCCTTCACTTGTCAGTTTTTCTGAAACATAATACGCCCGCAAACAAACTGCCTTGGTAATTTCCTCTAACGACTCTAAACGTTCCGCAATCTTTGTAACCTCTTCTTCATTCTCCTCGTCATACGGATATACCACTGCAAAGGCGGAGTCACACTCCTCCATTAACTGCTCTAAAGGCTCATTCAGTGACAGTAAAATGCTCAGAGATGTACTGAGCAATAGCGCACACATCAATATGATAAGTCCTATCAAAATCGTCTGTAGCTTTTTGTTTCTAAAATTCTTTAACCACATCTTTTTTCTCTCTCCTTCCTCTGTCTTAATCCCATTGTAGAAAACATATCTTAAATAAAAATAGGAAAAATATTAATAATTCTTAACAGAGAATACAATTTACTAAAAAAGTGTCAGCATTCGTTTACCGTAACACTGACACTTTAAAACTATCTTCTATAAAATTAATCGCATACCAATCACTTTGTTTTTATAGGTTTTTCCCATAACATACCGCTAAATTCATCCTATCATACGGAGGATAATTTTCCATTTGTTCATATCCCATAGTCTTATATAAATGCACTGCTTCAACACACTTTTCTCTGGTTTGCAAAATCGCCCTTCGATAGCCTCGCTCTTTAGCCCGTTTCTCCAACATCTCTATCATCTTTTTTGATATATGATGTCCACGATAGTTTGGGTCCACCCATACACGCTTTATTTCAACATCTTCTTCGCTATATTCCTTAAAGCTTGCACACGCTACTGCATGATTGCCATTATAAACAATTACAACATCATGGATATCTTTCAGGGCATTATAGGGTATAAATCCTTTCCTGTTTTGTTCCCCTCCGGCCATTTGATTGTAGTATTCTTCCATGTCCTGACTGAACCTTGCAAAATCCGGATTACTTCCGTCTGTCCATATATATTCCAAATTATCCATATGATTCAAATACCTGCTTCGCTTTAAAGTTCCTTTCCCATATTGCACCGCCTGTACCGGACAACTGTGAATACATTTTAAACAAAATGCACAGTTCTCCTTCCATACCGGTTTATGTTCTTCCATACTAATAGCCTGACATGGACAACCTGCAGCGCAAGAGCCACAGCCGGTACAACTGTCTGTTACATAGAATTTTTTTCTATGGTCAGTATGCTTATAAAAGCTGTGAACAATAGGCTTTATGGTAGTTCCTATCCTATCACTGACCCTGATCTGTTTATGCTCCGTTACATTCCGAATGATTTTCTCAATCTCTATTTTTGCCTGTTCATAAATCTTTTCCTGCTGTTCTTCTCCGGCGATATCGTAAGCGACCACATAATTGTCTACCATTTTCACTTCATAAGTTGCCTGCAGATACAGCTTCTTTTTCACCAGAAGCCTCTCTAAATCTTTAAGTCCGTTATGTGCTCCTAAGCCGTAGGTGCACACTCCGTAAATATAATTGCTGCCATTTCCTCTTATCTCCATTTTCTGTATAAATTCTTCCATTAATGCAGGCATCCCCCACCAATAGATTGGAAAAACAAATCCCAAATTTTCTCCATTCTGTAACATATATTCAGAATTTTTGTCTATCTCACTTTGAGTCATATTAACAAGTTTTTCCTCGGTTGCATGTGCGATTTTTTCCGCCACATATCGGGAATTTCCTGTTCCGCTAAAATAAAAAATCATTTTTCATCCTCACCTTCGTTTATATTTTTCTTCTCCAGTTTCTGTACTAACATCTCTATAACATTTTCCATGAATTGTTGCTCTTCCTTCGTTTTACAGAAAGAGGCAATTGATTCTGTTACATACCTGTATACTTCTCTGTCACCATTTAAAATTTCTTTTCCCTTCTGCGTTAGTGATACAAAATAAACTCTTTTATCCTTCTCGGACTGTTTCTTCATGACCAGCCCCATATTACACAGTTTTCGAACAATTGCCGTAACTCCCGGTTTTGTAAGATTCAATGCTTCCGCGATTGCAGAAAAATTGGGCTCTCCTAATGCTTCAATCACGCACAGATAATAATAGTCGTTATTCGTAAACTTACTTTGTTCTGTTTCATCCAATATTTTACTTAAACTGCGGATACATTCTCTCCACAATAGATTAACTAAATTTGCGAATTGCTCTTCCATCTAACATTTCCCCTTTCTCTCTTATCCCCAATCAAAAGATAAGATGAATTTAATTAAATGTTTTTAATTAAATTCATCTTACTTTTCGCAGCATTAATTGTCAAGCTATTACACAAAAAAAACGGGAACTAACAATATTCCCGTTTTCTATAATCTTCCGGCAAAAAATCACACTGATTATCCGGAACTCCTATTGATTTTGCATACTGTATCATTTCATCCCATTTATCCCTTTCCACTGCATGAGATGTATCTAATTTTTTTTGATGAACCGGAGCAATACCCATTCCTGATAATTTAAAAATTCTTTTTCTGAAAACAACCATTACCTTCTCATCATTATGAAAAGTAATGTACCATTCTTTTCCAAACTTTGTACTCAGATTCTTTTGAAACATCTTTGCTATATCTTCCATTTCATTTTCCGGAACAGATATGGTAAATATCTTTATCAGACCACAAAAACGCTTTTTTGTATCTACTATTTGATATCTGTTTATGATTTCCGGATCCAGTAAACTCATGTTAATAATTTCTGCATGATAATTCTTAACCACCCTTATTCCTCCCAATTCATCTGTTCATCCGAAATCCCAAGTTTTCTGCATTCTTCACATACAACTTCCTTTTCGTTTTGATTTCCGATAGTGTATTTCAGCACCTTATTTCGAAATACAATGTATTTCTCATTACCGGTCTTAAAATCTGCAAACCAGTTTCCTCCCTTTTCGGGATTGGCAATCATTACTTTTGCCAACTGCTCCGGCAAATCCTTCTGCTCTGAGGTAAAGAACAGTACCGTCCAATACTTTGGATTCCCTCCCGTATTCCACAATTCCATTTTATGAATTGACAGAACATCAATTATACGATCATCCTCAATACTTTCTTTAATCAGAACCCCTTCAAAAAACTGTCTTCTTTTTTTCTGTTGTATTGCATTATTTCCGCACAAATGAACTTGTTTTGCTCCGCTAATCTCTAAATCATCATGAAGCAGTACATCTGTACTGACATGAAAGATATCACTCAATATCATAATTTTTTCTATTTCGGGCAGAGCAATATCTGCCTCCCATTTAGAAACAGACTGTCTGCTCACCCCACAGACAGCCGCCAGTTCTTCCTGACTGTAATCATTTACTTTTCTTAAATACTGAATTTTCTCTGATAATTTCATACACTCCGGCTCTCCTGTTTGAAGTATCCATCTTGGTCTTCCAACTATTCAACAATCAACACCTCTTTTACATATTATCGAAATTCGTATAAAAAAACTACCAACCGGGAAGTGCTTTTACGCAACCTGTAGTTGCCTTTCATTTCAGCATATATCATACAAAATTATCTGCAAGCTATGGAATCTGCTGATATTACGCGATTATCTTTACATATGAACAGTATACTTAACAGGATCGTGACTCCTTCCGTTACCGGAGCTGCCATCCATACACCTGTCATTCCGAACAGCAGCGGTAGTGTAAAGATGCAGATCAGAAGAACCACCAACCCTCTTGACGAAGATATCATTGCCGATTCCTTTGCCTTTCCGATAGATGTAAAATAGAACGAAGTAATGGTATTGATTCCGGAAAACAGAAAAGAGCTCATAAATATCAGCATTCCGGAATGTACCATACTTTTTACCAGACTATCTTTCACGAAGAGACTGCTGTATGCATCCAAGGTAAGCAACATAATAAAGATTACCCCGACTCCTGCCCCGAACACAAACTGATTCGTATTCTTCCGAATCTTTCTTGCAAGTTCATATTCCTTTGCACCATAGGTAAAACTGATAAGCGGACTTGCTCCCTGTCCGAAACCTACAATAATCATACTGAAAACATAGGACACATATCCCACAATCGTAAACGCCGTCACACCGTCTGCACCAAAATTCCGCATAATAACCAGATTGTATGCAAACATGGAAATACTCATGGACATCTCCCCTATAAATTCAGAACTTCCGTTGTATATCGTACTTTTCAATACTTCCCTGTCAAAAACAAATTTACGAAGCTTGTATGTATTTGACATTTTGATAAAAAAGTAAAGAATACAAGCTAAGGTTACCAGTGCTGCTATGAGCGAAGCCGCCGCAATTCCCGCCACGCCCCAATGCAGCCAACGGGAAAACAGGTAGTCCAACAGAATATTAAGCAAAACATTTATGATATTTGTTCCCATAAAAAATTGTGGATTACCTTCTCCCCGAATAAACATTCCGAAAGAGGAATTTACGACCATAACAGGAAGCTCTGCTAACATAATCAGGTAATACTCTTTAAAATATTCTGCTACCTGCCCTTCTGCGTGCAGAATATGCAACATGGGCTGAAAGCATAACAGCACAAGAATACTAAGCAGAACCGACACTGTCACCGTTGTTAAAATTGTCTGGTTAAAAACATCATTACACTTTTTCACATTTCCTGCGCCAAATGCCATTCCTGCGATAGCAACACCACCTACCGATATCATCAATCCCACCGCTAAGTACAAATAAACAATAGGCAGTCCAAGATTTACTGCCGCCATTCCCTCTTTTCCCACATAATTTCCGATGAAAAACCCATCCACAACCGTAATCATCGACGTAAGCACCATGGCAATAATTGAGGGGATGGAAAACTGTAAAATCATCCCTATCCTTTTTTCTCTGATTGTTTCCAAATTCATTAAAAACTCCTCCTTATCATAAAAACATTCCAGTGGCAGTCTTTATTATAAAGAGGAGTTCAAAAATAAACTTCTTAATTCTTGCTCTATCGAATCGGAATACAAATGTCCATGATTGCATACTTAGTTTCACAGTCAATGCTGTGATAAATATCAAATCCATAACGCTCATCAATTTCATAGTGATTTTGTGGAAACCAAACATTAAACATAGTTTGGTAAGCCTTACAAATCTTGTCTACCAATCCTTCATAACGGTAAATGGCAAATTTACCTCCCTGCAGCAGATACGTGTTTTCCAATGGACATTCTTTCCCAACACTCATACAAATATCATACAAACAACTATCTGCATCCGTTATGGTAGGATCATCATATGTCCTCTCAAAGAACAATGTTTTCTCCGTAATATATTCCCTGTATTTCTCGGTAAACTGATTCCAATCCTGACTTAAATTGTGATAATTCCCGATTTGTCTTTCGTAGATAACATAACAGTCCTCAAGGTTTTTGATAGAAACTTTCCGATTACACTCTTCATAACTTTCAAACCGACTTTCCTTTTGGTCATGAAAAAGATGATCTACCGATTTCTCATAAATATTTCTGCGAAAATTTACCGGAGTAACCCCATGATGCTGCTTGAACACAGTACTGTAATTAGAAGGACTGTATCCATACTCATATCCCACATCCGTTATGCTCCGTCCTCTTTCCACTTTTAGCCGGAAAGCACTTTGCTCCATCTTTACCCTCTTAATAAATGCATAAATACTTTCTCCGGTTTCCTCTTTAAAGACTCGGCTGAAGTAAAACTTGGAAAAGTGACAATAATCTGCAATTTCCTCTATGGAAAGCTCTTTTCCGATATTTTTCATAATATAATCAATTGCCTGATTAACAGCTTCTTTTGTAATCATATGTTTTCTGCAACTTCCCTTTGTAAAATATAATGATTCCTATAATTTCTTCCCCATACACAACGATTCCGGCATATCCACATAGGGACCGTAATTAGGTATCTCCCGATATCCCAGCTTTTTATAAAGACCACATGCTTCCGTCAACAATGCTCCTGTTTCCAAAACAGCAAATCGATATCCCGCGATTCTGGCATCCGCCTCCAATCGTCGCACCAATTCCTTTCCGACACCGGTTCCTTACCTCTATATGCAATAATCACGTCATGAATGCTGTCACGCTGATTATATTTCACATATTTTTGTCTTTGGATTTTTGCCCCTACGATTTCATCTAAATTATCATCCAGTTTTTGGCATAGCTTAACAAAGTCCGGATTCTCCCCATCCGTTTTTACGAAACGATATTCTGAAAGAACCTCTAACTTTCTCTGTTCCTTCTTCGTTAAATGTATCCTCACCTCGTCATAAGCCTCATCAATCATTTGAAGTAACATCTGCTTGTCAAACTGATACAAATCAATCGTATTCCAGTAGGGTTGTTGTACCGGAGGACAATGGTAGCCTCTTACCACAACTCCGGGATATGCCCTTCGATAAAAATCTGCTGCATCCGGGTTTGTCTTTAATGTGATTTTATACCACTCTTCAAATAGCATAGATACCTCCTATTTTTCTGCCACAGAATCTCTTTGATAAAACCATGCCACAATTAGCGGAGGCAGCGAACCGGCAATGACCATTCCAATGCCGTTTCCTATGGTAAGTTCCACACTGAGTACCGAAGCACCAGCCAAGAAACACTGCCCCACAAAAAGTGACAGAAAATCCACCACCATATGTATGATAATATTCGCCCACAAATTTCCGCTTTTTAAATAAATAACCGCAAAAAGCACTCCTGCTGAGGCAGCATTCACCGCCTGTACCACTACAGTTACCGGACTCATAAAAAAGAGATTGGGCAGATGAATCAATCCGAAAATAAATGCCGACAGTAAAACAGCTCTTTTTACTCCGGCCTTTGTCTCTCCATACTTCTCACGCAGGACATTTAAAACAAGTGCCCGCATCAGCACTTCTTCATTCATTCCCACAAAAAACATATTCAACGTAAACAACAGCATAAACGATGCCGGTCGCGGTGTAAGTGCCGAAAAATCGGTTCCCATATTACCTACAACTGCCGCGCATATACCTATAATATAAAAAGGAATTCCTAAAAGCAATCCTTTTCCTAACCCCGCTCCGGTAAATCCGGCTTTTTTCCAAAGCCCGAGACACCATATGAAAAAGAAACAAAAAAGAGTGATACACACATCCCCCGTCAGCTTGTCCCACCCGGTAATCGGGCTATCATCCCAGACAAACATTTCCGAAATACCCAAAGTACAAATACATACTAAAAAACAAAACAGAATCGGCAATTTTTTCACATATATACAAAATCTTTCTCTCATGTTAATCCTCCCACGCTTTCATAAATGTCACACCTATACCTTTTTTCTATTATAATGAGGATAAATATACTCGTCAATGCACAACCTGAAAGATAGATTTACCTTCCGTGTATGTCACTTATTACCTTTTTCCAATTGCTCTGCACATGGCTGCAGTCCGGCGTAAAAGAAACTCCTGAAGAGATGGCAATCATTTGTATGGAATTTTTAAATTGACGGTTTCTCAAGCAAAAGTTCAAAACTCTTCGTATACCCTTCCCGCTCACGGCTTAATAAAAGTCTGCCATGATGCAGTTCCATAATCTTTGAGGCAATACACAGACCAAGTCCATTCCCGCTGCCTGATTTCCGTGAATGTTCCCCCATCACAAACGGGTCAAAAAGACTGTCAGAAATTTCTTCCGGTATAGGTTCACCGGTATCATCCACATAAATTACAATTTCTTTGTCTGCTTTTACTTCTGTGTGTACTGTATCTCCTGTTCGGTTATATTTCAAGGCATTACTATAAAGATTCTCAAATACTCGATTTATCTGCTTTTCATCCGCCATGATATACACAGGATTTTCCGGCAAATCAAATAAAAAATGGATTCCTTTTTCCTCGAAATCCGTATAAAACAGACCAATATTCTTTCTTACCACTTCCACGATATTAAGTTTCTCCAACTTAAGTGCATACGCGTCAGTGCCAAGGCTCACATAATCAAACAACAGATTTATCAGCGTATCAAGTTGCACCGCTTTACGGTTAATTGCCTCCAAATACTCCTTTTTCTGTGTCTCGTCTTGTATGACATTATCACGAAGTGCCTGAGAATATCCTTTTATCGTTGTAATCGGTGTCTTTAAATCGTGTGCCATACCTATAATAAGAAGTTCCTTCTCCGCTTCTGCTTTTATTTTACCGCCATCTGCCTCTTTTACACGTTTCATCATCTGTCGAACCGTCTGTTCCATCATCGCAACGTAAGGGATTAATAAAAGAAGCATGGCTGCAATACGTACTATATCGCTATAGTATACTGTAAATTCTCCCGGTTTCTTCCAAAGTACACCGGATACATCTATGTATTCCGTAACAACCGCTGATTCTGTGTATGCGTCAAAAAGGCAAGACAATCCAATCTGTAGAATAATTACTGCAAAGATCATAAAAAAAGAAATCAATACTATCCTGCCTACCAGATAATAGCGCAATTTATTTTTCAAAACGATATCCAAGCCCCCTTATCGTTGTAATATAACGACCGCCCGTATCCTTTAGCTTTGCCCGCAATTTGCTGATACATACCATAATACTGTTGTCATCCACCGCAACCTGTTCTTCCCAACCGGCCTCATAAATCTGCTGTTTGGTAAACACTCTTCCAGGCTGGCTCATCATTAGAAAAAGAATCCTGTATTCCACAGAGGTAAGCGGTATCTGCTCCTCATCCTTTCGAAGCGTGCAGGATATTGTGTCTAAAGTAATATCCCTGACAGTAAGGGTTTCCGCCGTCTCTTCTACCTTGCTTCCAAGCTGATAGTACCTGCGCAGATTCGCCTTTACTCTTGCTACCAGTTCTAATGGGTCAAATGGCTTTACCATATAGTCGTCCGCGCCTAAATCAAGGCCTAAAATTCTGTCACAATTTCCCACTTTTGCTGATAAAATAATAACCGGAATATTATTTCTTCTCCGAATCTGTCGCAGCACCTCGATTCCATCCAAATGCGGCATCATAATATCAAGCACCACAAGATTCACACCCTGTTCAATACGCTCTAACACCTGCAGCCCGTTTTCCGCCTCTATTACCGTAAATCCATCCTTTTCCAGATAAAGTCTCACAAGGCTCCTAATCTCTTTTTCGTCATCTGCTACTAAAATTGTTTTCGTTTCCCTCATTCATCTCACTCAGAAAGTCCAGAATCGCATCTGCGGTTTCCATTGTTGACACTTCATACAGACAATGCGTACCATTTACTCTTACTACAGATACGTTTCCCCTCTCTTCCATTATCCTTTTCTTTTCATCCAGATAGTCATAATTGCTGTCTTCATTCACTGCCTGTATATATAGCTGTGGTATCACAATTGACGTTCTGTTTTCGATTACCTGTTCGGCATTCCTGTAATAATTCTCAAACTCTGACTGTGTTGCTTTAGAATAAGTATTCCGAAGCATCAGATACATTCTCAATTCATTCTGCTGCTTTGTAAAAATTTGATTTTCATCCTTACCGATTAACCTTTCATCAGAGAGTAAAAAACGCTGTAGACCGAGGAATGATGCCATATACTGCAGCCTTCCAAGAAATACCTGCACCCTCTCCGGTTCTCCCGCCATGGCATACCATTCTGCCGGATCCGCATCCAGATAAACGATTTTCTTTACCTCTTCGGGATATTGTTCTCCCCAATAATCAGCATACATCCCCGCTATGGAATGTGCAACTAAAATATATGGGCCCTCTATTCCCAGATTCTTTAATACACTTCGGTATTCTTTCAAAATCACATCCACAGTCTGTGGTTCGCCAGTATCATCACTCATTCCATTTCCATAGCGGTCGATGACACAGGTTCGATATTGATCCTCAAAATGAGATAATAAGGGGGCCGTCGAAATAACAGTATCCCCCATTCCCAATCCATGCAGAAAAACAATCGTCTCCTCCGCATCTTCCTTCCCGCCTGCAGCAACATTTATCTTCTTACCATCTACCTCTGTAAAATTTCCGATTCCATAGGCTAAAAGTTCTTTTTCTTCCTTTGTAATCTGTATTTCGTGGTATATCTTACCGCATATCATACCGGTTAAAAATACACCCAAAATAATAACAGCACAGATTTTTCCTTTTCTTATCTTCATAACAATTGCACCTTTCTATTTCTCTGATGCTGTTATCTTACAAAGAATATCTTAAAGAAAATCCTATACTGTCTTAACGTAACCTTAAAGTTAACTATTTCTCAAAAAATAACTGCTCCATCATTCTGTTAATATACGAAACTACTTCTTCCCTCACAAGATAATCCTCATGCCCCGGCTCTTCAAATATCTTAACCTCGGCATGTTCAAAACAATTTGCCACCTTTTGTTGCAGGGAAGCCCCTAACGTTTTATCTGCTTCTGAACCAATCACATATACCGGGCACGTTACATTCTTTGCATACTCCGAGGTCTTAATGTTATTGGAAATAAATACATCCAACGGCCTCCAAAAAATCGGAATCATCTTGTTATATAAATCCGACAGGTCTCTATATGCAGATAAAAGGAATAGTGTACTGCATTCCCTTACACTCGCCAGATATGCTGCCATACCTGTTCCATAACTATGTCCCATAACAACAATCTTGGCATCGGGATATTCCTTTTTTGCCCAGTCATATAAATCTGTGGCTGTTTTCTGCATTGTCTCAAGTTTCATTTTTCCTTTGCTGTCCTGTGTTCCATAGTAATCCGCAGAAATAAACGGACAGTCATATTGACCGGCAAATCTGCCTACTGAATTATACGCTATGTAATTAGACCCGCCAAAAAACAATATGATTTTATCTGACTTCGCTTCCAGATGATATCCATAGCCGGACAAATTGTCTGTCATTTTGATGTATTCGGGAGTATAAATTACATCTTCCATCTGTTTTGCATTTTTATAAAACGCATAACTGATTGTCTGCATAATAAAATTGGAGCCAAAACCGATAATCAAAACCCACATCAAAAGTTTTAATATTACTCTGCTTACTTCACTCATGCTTTTCCTCTCTTTTAGTTCAGCATTTTATCTACCTGTGCCAATATTTGCATCAGTGTATCATAGCTTTCATCATCCAGTCTGTCTAACAGTTGATGCCATTTATCATTTGTCTTTGCATGATACTTCTGATGTTCCTTAAAGCATACCTGTCCTTTTTCTGTCAGCGTAAGTTCCACCTTAGCTTCCGATTCTGACGATATGCGCTTTTTTACCAACCCTTTTTCTACCAACTTACGAACCATCTGAGAGGCTGCTCCGGTGGTTACACCCTTTACATCTGCAAGTGCTTTTACACCAATGCCCGGCTGTTCACCGATAACCGCAATCAGGTGCACCTCCGTCTGTGTCAGAAGTACATCTGCACCATAATCGCGCTTACGGCTCTCTTTCTGGCTGTATTTGTGAATGATTCGTTCCATCTGTTCTAAAAAAATATTATAATCACGCATTTTCCTTCACCCAATTGCGATTTTGAACCATTTTACCGTGACCGAAACAGATCTTCCGGTCACCCATGTCTCCGATTTTCTTCGCACTTTTTATGGTTTCTTCATACTCTTCATAAAGCAGTGTATTCCGGGGACTGACCATATTCATCAGCGCATCTCCCACTAATAAACAATCCTCCCCGACTTTCAGCCCTATGGAACCGGCTGTATGTCCGGGTAATTCTATCACTTCGGCGTCCACACCGAATTCGTTCAGTTTATCCCCTTCTTTTAAAAGAATATCGGGTTCAAAGCGCTCCATCTGTGCTGTTTTTGCACTCTGCACGGAGAAAAAACGGACAAGATTACCCAATACTCCCTTCGCTTTCATTTCCCGACACAAATTATCCTTTAGCAGCGGGATATCTTGCTCATTCATCGCAATCGGTACCTGCAACTTCTTTGCTAAAAAGACCGCATTCTGTACGTGGTCAATATGTCCATGCGTAAGAACAATCAGTTTTACCTGCTTTCCCTCACATTTACCTAATATCTTATTTTCAAACCCCTTAACTCCTGTATCTACCAGAATTGCTGCATCTTCCTGTGTCACAAGATAGCAGTTTGAACCGGCACTAATTCTTGTTATTTCATACATAATTGTTCCTCCTTGCGGTAATTTTTACAGATTGACTTTATTTTCTTCTTCCCATATTGAATGCCTTCATAAACTGCAAGGCTTAAAAAAAGCGTCAAAACCAAAATAAGCAGAAATTTCATAAATGCCGGAATAGAAAGTTGCACCACAAAAAAACCAACTACTGTGTTAATCAGCATGTGAATGATATATACAGGAAAACAGGCTTTAGACAAATATTTTAATATTCCGCAATTTTTATTCCAATAAGTGTCTCCTATTCCTATCAGTGCAAAGACAATGGACATACTTGCAATCTGCCCCGCAAAAGCAACTAAAACTGTTCCGGCAATTCCCTGCAGTGGATTCGTTCCAATACATATACTACTGACAGCACACAAGATGCCCAGCATGGCATACCCGAATTTATCGCGTTTTAACGCTTCTCTATACCTATTATCACACATTATATGGTATCCCACAAGGAATTGCAGAAAATATGGAATGGGATTCTTATCTTCCAAAATATTAATCAAAGAGACAAGTGAAATTGGTACTGAAAACAATAACATACCATACGGTTTTAAAAGAACAGCGATAGGTTTTTGTTTTACCCATAAGAAAAACGCTCCTTCAAAAACTTTTCCACAGTTCGCTTTTGAAGAGAGTATTTAACTGACATTCCGGCTATCACAAACATTAGCGGCATATGGAAAATGTGAATAAAAGAACTAACTGTTTTGAATTCATGAACATATTCCTTATCCTTTATATACACCACTGCCCATGGCTCCAAAATAAAAATCATCATGGTATGAAAAATCACTACTAAAAACACACCTGATACTCTTAGCCAGTCTAAATCATATCTTCTTTCTGTCTGCAATATGAAATACCTCCTGATATTTTTGGTTTAGTATCTAAACACTTTAGATGCTAAACCGCTTTCTCAGGATATTAACATAATACAGAAGATAAAGTCAACTGTTATTTCAAATTTTGTCCCTTTTTGTCTATTTTGTTCGCTCTACAAATTCCGCCAGCTTCTTCGTAATTACTCCATTGTTTTCTGCCATAAGATGTCCGCCTGTTTCAAAGGTAATAAAAGTACAGTCAGGTATCCGCGCCTCCCATGGTTTAGCACCTTCGTAAGCTGCCAGTTTGTCATCCTTGGCATGGAAACAGAGAACAGGTACTTCTAGTGTACTCATATCGTAATCTTCCCAATGATTATACATTACCGTATTAGAAACCTTTGCATCAATCACAATTCCCGCTTTCCGCTCTTTTAACGGCATAATCATCTCTATCGTATCCCGGTCCATTCCCATCACCGGACCAAACAATGGGCTAAAAAACCACATAGGAAAATCACTGCAGAGAAATGCCGGAGGTCCCATATATGTAACCTCTTTTTCCGGTTTTTCACATCTCGGATATCCCGAACAGTATAAAATTAATCCTTTTGTTCTTTCCGGATGCATCATGGCAAATTTAATGGCAGTGGCACCTCCTGCCGAGGTAGCCAGCACATATACCCGCTCAATCTGAAGGGAATCCAATAATTCCACAAATGCCTCTACCTGATTTTCCACACTTGGATTTTCCGGAACATCACTTCCCGGATACCCAAAGCGGGAGGGAGCAATTACACGATAGTTGTCCACTTCCTCCCCTAACGTATCATATGCCTGATCATATCCGCCACAAAGTCCGTGACAGCTTAAAATGACTTCTCCAACCCCTTCATCAATATATGTCACCGTTCCGTAAGATGTCTCCACCGATTCACTTTTTGCTTCATACCATGCAAAGCGTTCCTTTGCTTTCTTTTGTGCCCGAACAAAGCACACTGTCGTCACTATTGCAGTTACAGCAACTATTCCTAAAATCACCGGCATAATCTTTTTCCCCCTACTTCTTTTCTTCATGATTCTCATAACTCCTTCCAAAAGCTTCAACATGCTTTTCCAACATGCTTTTTATTTCTTCCTCTTTCTCCGGATGGCAGTCATACTGCTGAAATAACATAAAAATCGGACCATAAAACTGCAATGCAACTATGTTTGCATCCTCCTTACGGAACATCCCCGCTTCCACCAGTTTATGAAAGGTTTCTCCCTGCCTTCTTAAAACTCCCACAATAAAGGCTTCGCTATACAAATCTGCAATGTGTTCGCTTACCAACATTTCCCGCATTAACAACTTTCTATAGTTAGAAACCATAGGATCCTTTGTGTAAAGGCAAAAAAGCTGCCAGCTGATTTCTTTTAACCTGTCCTCTGATAATTCCGCATATCCTTCTGCCACATCTTCCCTGACGGTTTCAGGTACCTGCTGCTCCACATAAGCATTCCTAATTCTTTCCTGCATCTCAGTAATAATCCGGTCCAAAATATCCTGCTTATTTTTAAAATGCTTATAAAGGGCACTTTCCCTGACACCAACTGCTTTTGCAATGTCCCTTACCGAAACTCCCGAAAAACCACGCTGCGCAAATAACTCCAATGATACTTCAATAATTCTCTCTCTTGTTGACATTTTTTCCTCCATAGTGAACAAACGTTAACCTAATTATAGTTAACGTTTGTTCACCTGTCAAGAAATAATTTTTTTGACCTAATTCGGAAATTTTTGATATTTTTTATTTTGAAAAGTTTTCCAAAAAAAGAATGCTACTAAAAGTAGCATCCCTTATCATTTTTCCGCCCAAAACTTTCTTCTCACAAGCAGTATTGCAATAAAAATACATATCGCATTATTCACAAGAGTCATTATCATGCTATTTGCCTGCAACGTCTGGGAAAACATATTTAACAGACAGTGGTACAACACACACAACCACAGACTTTGACCAACTCTGTATATCGCCCCCAAAATAAAGCAGCTTCCCAGTAATCCGATTAAAAATGTGTCATGTTGAATGAAGTTTAAAGTATCCGTTATGTAAAAATACATATAGTGCCACATTCCCCATGACAAAAAGGTAACAACAGATGCTGCCTCAAACGGAATGCTCTTTTCCAACAGCGGCTGAAAAGTATATCTCCACCCAATTTCTTCTATTCCGCCAAACACAATCGCTTGAACCAAAAGTAGGGGAAATGTATACCACATTACTCCATTCATGGTTTTACCCGCAATGATCTGTGCTCCGAATAGGATCATCAAAAACAGCACTATCAGCCCATATAGTCTTACAGGTCTTTTCCATCCGAAATAGTCTTTAAAAATATCCATATATCTGCTGACTTTTCCCGATTTCTTAGATACAATGATTCCCCATATTGCGGAAGATATACCTCCGAAAAGCAAAAAAATAAAATTGCACACTGCCGGATACTGTATGTTCATTTTTTCTAAAAAGATTTTTATACCACAAATCAATCCCATTTGGAGTATGGTGGCCATCCAGTAAACCATACTCCATTTACAATATTTATTCATTCTGTTCCTCCTCATTATCCTGAATCGCCTTTATATTCCACACCATGCACAAGGGCAATCTACCACATTTTCCTAACCTTGTTTTTCCATTTTATCACATTTTTCTAACCTTGTTCCCTTCATCATGAAAGAAAAAGGGGATTTTCTACCTGAACCGTTACACTTCAAATAGAAAATCCCCCTGTTATTTCGTCATATTTCTCTTAATAACCTTAAGTCTCGTAAATTCCTCTCTTTCCTTCTCCTCCAGTGCATTGGAAATATCCCGTACTCTTTGGGAATAAAGCGGAATCGTAATATTTTTAAGCGCATTCGCCCTCTTTTGCGTCTTTCGGATATTGATGGCAAGGCGGTAAGCCGAATTTTCCACCATGGACAGCTTAACAGTCAGCTCCTTCACCCTCTCAAAGCTCTCCTTTGCCTCATCCAGACTCTCCTTTGTGGAATAAAAGGAATAAGTCGGACGGTCTTTCACCGGTTCATATTCCACCAATGGGATTTCCGTTCCCATAATACTTCTTGTCTTGATTTTAATGGAATCTTCTACCGGAACCGCATGGGAAAGCTCATCCACATAATTGATGCCCATCTCAATATTTGCTTTCTGAAGCGCTCTGTAAGCCCGAGTAAAAGTCTCATCAATTTCCGTCTGAATGGTTTTCGCCTCGTCAATCAGATTCATAAGCTCCCGGACTAAAATATTCCGCTTTTTGTCCATCAGCTCGTGTCCCTGCCTTGCAAGACCAAGAGAGTTTTTTGCCAGAATCAGATTTCCTTTTGTGGGAAACTCATTCGGATCCATACTTCCACCTCCTTATGCCGTTGCTTTTTCGTCTTCCGGACGGTCATAGTATTTATCCAAAATCTTTGTATTGATACGGTCAAGTTCTTCTCTCGGAAGAAGTCTCAAAAGCTTCCAGCCGATTTCCAGTGTATCAATAATGGTACGATTTTCATTAATACCCTGCCCTACAAACTGCGTTTCAAAGGCTTTACCAAACTCCAGATACTTTTTATCAATAGGAGAAAGTTCATCCTCGCCGATAACCGAAGCAAGCGCCCTTGCTTCTCCTACCTTTGCATAGGAGGAAAACAACTGGTTTGCCACATCCTGATGGTCTTCTCTTGTGTACCCTTCCCCAATACCGTCCTTCATCAGACGGGACAGAGACGGCAGTACATTAATGGGCGGATAAATTGCCTGCCCGTGCATGACACGATCGAGAACAATCTGCCCTTCCGTAATGTATCCGGTAAGGTCGGGAATCGGATGGGTAATATCATCATTCGGCATCGTCAGAATCGGAATCTGGGTTACGGAACCATCCACACCCTCTACAATACCGGCACGCTCGTAAATCGTAGCAAATTCACTGTAAAGATAACCCGGAAAGCCCTTTCTGGAAGGGATTTCACCCTTACTGGAGGAAACCTCACGCATAGCCTCCGCAAAGGAGGTCATATCGGTCAATATAACAAGAATATGCATATTTTTCTCGAAAGCAAGATACTCTGCTACAGTCAGAGCAACCTTCGGTGTAATGAGTCGTTCTACAACCGGATCATTTGCCAGATTCAAAAACATTGCCACATGGTCGGATACGCCGCTTTCTTCAAAGGTATGCCGGAAATATTCGGCAACATCATATTTGACACCCATTGCCGCAAAAACAATGGCAAACTTTTCTTCGGAATTTTCCCCTAAGGAAGCCTGTCGTACAATCTGTGCCGCCAGCTGGTCGTGAGGCAGACCGTTTCCCGAGAAAATAGGCAGCTTTTGTCCACGAATCAAAGTTGTCAGGCCGTCAATTGCAGAAATTCCGGTACGGATATAATTTCGCGGATATTCTCTTGTCACCGGATTTAAAGGCTTTCCGTTCACATCCCTCTTTACTTCTGCAACAATTTCTCCCAGATGGTCAATGGGCTGCCCGATTCCGTTAAAGGTACGCCCGAGAATGTCCGGAGAAAGTCCGATTTCCATCGGATGTCCGGTCAGTCTTGTGTGGGTATTCTGCAAAGAAATGTTTTCCGTGCTTTCAAAAACCTGTACCACGGCACGGTCATCATAAATTTCCACTATTCTGCCGAGTTTTTTATCTTTTCCCTCTACCGTAATTTCCACAATTTCATCATATGCTGCCCCACGAACACCTTCAATCACGACAAAAGGACCGTTCACTTTACTTAAACCTAAATATTCTATTGCCATTTTTTAAGTCTCCTTTCGCGCTGTCAGGCATTTCTTGCAATGACGTCATCATAGAACTTATCAATTGCTTTTTTATACTCATCAAATTTATACAATGCATTGTTTTCTACATCATACTTAATGGCAATGATTTTTTCGAAAATGTCATCCTCTTTTAAAACGGACATAGGCATTCCCATGGCAACCAGTGCCTTTGCTTTTGTATTCAGATACAGAATCACTTCCATCATCCGCATCTGCTTTTCCAATGGAACGCAGGTATCTTCTTTATGGAAAGCATTCTGCTGCAAAAAGCCCAGACGAATGACTCTGGCAATTTCCAGTGTCAGCTTCTGGTCATCGGGAAGCACATCACTACCGATAAGCTTTACAATTTCCATCAGACTGGATTCCTGATTCAGAATCGCCACAAGCTGATTTCTGTAATCCACAAAATCCGAACCAACCTCCTTGGCATACCAGGGAGCCAAATCCACCAGATATTCGCTGTAGCTTGTCAGCCAGTGAATTGCCGGGAAATGTCTTGCATAGGCAAGGGATTTATCCAAGCCCCAGAAGCATCTGACGAAACGTTTTGTATTCTGTGTTACCGGCTCGGAAAAGTCACCGCCCTGAGGCGATACTGCACCGATAATCGTTACGCTGCCTTCCGTTCCGTTCAAATTCTGCATCATACCGGCACGCTCGTAAAACGCCGACAACTTGGAAGCCAGATAGGCAGGGAAGCCTTCCTCCGCAGGCATTTCCTCCAGACGACCCGAAAGTTCACGCAACGCCTCTGCCCAACGTGATGTGGAATCCGCCATAATTGCCACATGATACCCCATATCCCGATAATACTCTGCCAGCGTAATTCCGGTATAAATACTTGCTTCACGGGCTGCTACCGGCATATTGGAGGTATTGGCAATCAGCACCGTTCTGTCCATCAGAGGATGTCCTGATTTGGGGTCTACCAACTTGGAGAAGTCCTCCAAAACCTGTGTCATTTCATTTCCGCGCTCACCGCAACCAATGTATACAATAATATCCGCATCGGACCACTTAGCAATCTGGTGCTGAGTCATCGTCTTTCCTGTTCCGAAACCACCCGGAATTGCCGCTGTTCCGCCCTTTGCGATGGGGAACAAAGTATCCAGAATACGCTGTCCGGTAACGAGCGGCTTTGCTGCCGGATAACGCTTCGTTATCGGACGTGGCACACGGATAGGCCATTTCTGTGCCATCGTCAGGTTCTTCTCTTCTCCGTTCGGTAGCTGCAAAATAGCAATGGTGTCATGGATGGTATACTCCCCATCCTCCTTCACTTCCAGAAGATAGCCCTCTAACTGTGGCGGAACCATCACCTTATGGGTAATTGCTGTCGTTTCCTTCACTTCAGCAATAATCGTACCGCCGCTTACATGTTCACCCTTTTTGACGGTCATATGGGCATGCCACAGTTTTTCCGTATCCAAAGGGCTGACATTGAAACCGCGATTGATGTACGCACCGGATTCTTTTGCCAGTTCCCCTAAGGGACGTTCAATACCGTCAAAAATATTGGTAATTATCCCCGGTGCCAGTGTTACCGAAAGCGTACCGTCCGTTCCTATGACCTCTTCTCCCGGCTTTAGTCCTGAGGTTTCCTCAAATACCTGAATCGTTGTCATATCTGTTGTTAAGGAAATGACCTCGCCTACCAGTTTTTCCTCACCGACGTAAACCATTTCCGACATCTTAAATCCGGTATTTCCTTTGAGGTAAATAACAGGACCGTTAATTCCATATATATTTCCCTTCTTTTCCATAGGAAATTCCTCACTCTCTAATCAAAATTAAATGAAAATTCGTTTCTTGCTTCCCGCAGTCTCGTTTCAAAGGACTGGTCAATCAAGATGTTTTTGGACCGGATGACAGCACGCATACCTCCGTGAAATCCATATTCGCTGACAGAAATCTGTGTACCTGTAGCGGCCTCTAACGCCACCAGCTTTTCTTCATCTGCCGGGTCAATATAAATCTGAATCTCTTCCCTGCCTGCAAAAGCCTTCGCTTCCTTAATATGTTCCGTCAGATACCTATCATATTCCTTTGTGGACATATAAGCCTCCAACTTATCCTCCACCTCATGGAAAAGCAGACTTTTTAACTCCTCCTGCTTTTTCCCCAGTTCTTTTTTGATTTCCATCTGCTGTTTGGAAACCTCCGTATTTTTTTCTTTTCTGAGATTTTCCTCACTGAGCTTTATCTGAAGTGCCTGTTTACGCAAAGCATCCTCCTTGTGGCTTGCCAGTACGGTTTCCAGTCCTTTTTCATATTCTTCCAGCGTTTTCACACTTTTTGCATTGGCATTTTCTACCGTCACATCCAGAAAGTGTTGCAGCTTCTCCTCAGTCGTCATGGCTTTTCCTCCATTCTAAAGCTTAATACCGATTGCTTCGTTTACATAAGATGTTATGAAATCCGGTTTTCTGCCGGTTCCGTGTCTGTCGGGTACTTCTACCACTAACGGAAGCTTATAATTTAGTTTTATCTCATCAATTACATCGGGGAAATCCCTGCCGAACTTTTCCGTCAGAAGCAGTATCCCGATTTCTTTATCTGCCAGTACCTTATCAATTGCCTCCCGCAGCTCCTGTTTCTCATGTACTACGGCTCCTTCCACTCCCGCAAGACGCATACCGGTGTATGTATCTACGTTGTCACTGATTAAAAACATTTTCATATAATATCACAGCTTTCCTAAAATCATGAAAGAAATAATCAAACCGTACAGACAAACACCTTCGGCAAGACCTACGAAAATCAAAGACTTACCAAGGATAGAAGAATCCTCGCTGATAGCTCCAAGCGCTGCACTTGCTGCACTTGCTACGGCAATACCACCGCCGATACAGGAAAGACCGGTAACCAATGCTGCTGCCAGATATCCCATACCGGTTGCCATTGTGCCTGCCGCGGCTGCTGTCGTTCCTGCCTCGGCTGCACTCGCGCTTGTCCCAAACAGCATAAATGCTGCTGATAGAGAGATTCCGAAAAAGGCAAGGGTATTGAACGCCAGCGTCATTTTATAGCGTCTTCTCGTCTGCTCTCCTTTAAAATAAATACGAAACGGAACTAAAATGCTTAATACAAGTGCACTAAATAATAAAACCTTTCCTACTGTCATCATAATGACCTCCTCTGCTTATTTTTGCTTTTTCATTTTGATACCTTTCCTTTACGGTAAGGCTTAAATTCTCTTCCGCCGCCTTTATAGAATCGGCTGAAAAATTCATAATATTGTAAACGTAAAACCTGAATTCCTACGATAAGACCTTCCATACCGCATACAAACAAGTTTCCGAGAACAATTACAATCCAATTCGGACTTCCTCCGTTTTCCGCGCCCGCAAGCATCAGTACAACTTCCATCATGGCTGCATGGCTTACCGCGAAAGCACCGATACGCACAAAGGAAAGTGTATTGGAAAAATAACTCAAAAGCACCTCAAACAACTCAAAAAATGCCTGTACGAAAAACATTCCCTTACTCTCCGGCATCACTTCGCCTTTCTTTTCCACCAAAGCTGCCAACGGCTCTTTCAGTGCCATCACAAGTAACGGCAATACGAACATCACTACCATTACAATGCCGGCCGGAAGCGTATGTCCGGTCATGAAAAGCACAATCACCGCTACAACTGCGGCATAAAATACAAAACCTGCAATTCCGTTCGTATCAAACAGAGCTGCTTCCATATTTTTTTGTCTAAAGCCGTTAATCACATGGAAAATCATCGTCAAAAGCACCAGCCCCATACCGAAAGCTATCGCAAAGACAAATACCGTATTCAGCTTCCCGATAAAAGGCAGGTTCGTCATTGCCGAAACGGGGCGCAGCCAGACGGCATCGATTATGTCTTCAAATCCGAAAATACTTCCGAACATAAACCCGAAAAAGGTAGAAAATACCCCGCAGCAGGAAATAATTGCCGCCAAATCCATTTTTTTAAATCTATAAAGCAGCGCTCCTCCCAAAAACAGCAGAAGTCCCTGCCCTACATCACCGAACATGGCTCCGAAAATGAGAGAATACGTAATTGCTACAAAAATCGTCGGGTCAAACTCATTATAATCGGGCAGTCCATACATTCTGATAAACATTTCAAAAGGCTTGAACAGCTTGGGATTTTGCAATTTTGTAGGTGGTTTGGAAAGCTTGCTCTCATGACCATCCTCAATAATACAAAATACATTGGGTTCCTGCTCCACCTCCTGTTCAAATTTTTCCGCATCCTTCTTCGTCATCCAGCCGCACAGAATAAAAAATGTCTTATCCTTGGAATGAGTATATGCCGCATATTTACGCACTTCAAAGTTTTCCGAAAGTTCCGCCAGTTCATCTCTTGCCGCATATATATCATCCAAGCTCGATAAAAGTTCCTTTTCCATCCGGTTTTCCAGTTTTACAAGAGCGCTCTCCGTCTCTTCCATCTTCTTCGTATACATGGCATAGGCTTCTTCCAACGTTCCCTCATAGCCATCCGGCATCCGGAATCGTTCAAAATGAAGGGACGCATATACTGCATCTACCTTCTCCGCCTCTGTGACAGGCACAAAATAAACACCCCATATATACTCTGCATTACTCTGGCACTTATAAAAAATCGTACTCAGTTCGTCATATACATACCTCTCCAGTTTCTCATAAAATTCTACCGGAATCTTGCCGAAACGGAATTTAATCGAATGAAAATCCAGAATTTCCCGAATATCATGATTGATATTCCGGTAAGGTTCAATATCCTGCAATGCTTTTGTAATTTTCTTCTTTTCCTCTTCTAAAGCCTCTTTTTCCCTGCGGTAGCGTTCTCTTTTCTCATCATATCTTTCTATAATGTCTACCGCCGCTTCGGCTCCTACTGTCTTTTTAAGCGGATCTTCATGCTTTGTCATAGCTGCAAGTTCTTCTGCCTTTGCAAGACTTTCCCTGTAAGGATTGGTCTCCATGCACGGACTTACATTTTGAAGATCTTTTAATTCCACCATCGTATTTTCAAGCTGAATTTCATACTTGGAAAAATATTTCTCTACGACAGCATCCAAATCCTCTTTTGGTCCGATCATGTTAATGAACTTCATCTTTGCTATCAACTCCGCTCACCTCCTACGCAATATATTTTTTCGTTTCTTCTAACCCAAGTCCATACCTTACACATTCAATCAGTGTGGTAAGCTTATCAACCTCTTTTTCTTTTCTGTAAAGATAGTTTTCAATACAGATAATGGAATACGGATATTTCCTGCTGCTGACAGTGTGTATTTTTTCCAACAGTTCTTCGTATATTTTCTCTATAGAAGATGTATCATCCAGCCGCTCCTCAAACCTTGCATAATAACAGGTCTGCAAAAGCTTTGCCATATCCTCCGTGGTGGGTGCTTCCACAATCTGTTTGAACAAGTCTTTATGAAGCTTATAATGAATAGGCACAATGAAAGCATAAATATCTGCCGGTGCCATATGATAATGCTTCTTTGCCCGGTAAATCCATTCGATATTTAAAAGTTCCACTTCACTGCCGTAAATTTCAGTAATGATTTTTAAGTCTCTCTTTTTCATTACCTTGGCAAATTCATTCCACATTCTCTTGATATAGAAAAGATTCAGTGCATTTTCATAATCAAAAAGCGTGGGGTTCTCCACTCCTTCCAACCGCTTTAATATCGGATAAAAGACAGAGCCCTTCAAATTCTCTACAAACTCCCGGATACTTTTCGAACTGCCTAATGTCACTACATCCAAAGACGAACGTTTTTCAAAAAAAGGCTGAAACTCCGATAAATCAAGCGTCACATCCCGCTTATCAAATAACATGCGCAGACAATTTTTCAGAATTGCTATTTCATATCGGATATAATAAATATCCAGAAATTTTCTCTGTTCCAATCCCGAAAAGGCATAGATTTTTTCAAAGTCCGCATAAATCGCTTTTTGAAACAACGCTTCCACTCTGCCCCTGTGAATATCAAAATCACTTTCCGAAGCAAAGATTCTCTGATAAGAGGGATATTTCTTCAGATAATTTACAACCTCTGCCACACTGCCGAGTGCTGCCATCTCGTCATATTCCTGCTTTTTTACCAGTTTTCCGCTCATGGCACGCATTTTGGCTGCCACGGCGCTATATGCAAATAATCCCTGCACTCCGTTCACATCCTTACTATGGACTGCATGATGCTGTCTGCCCATGCTCCATGCTCACTGTCATATTTCTGCTGCATCACCGCTAGAAGTCTTTCTGTCTCTTCCTTCTGGTTTTGCAGTTCCTCTTCTTTTTCTTTATCCAGTTTTTCCTGTACCTGCTGTAAGGCACGTTCTGTTTCTGCCGAAAGCTTCTCATCAAACTGCTTCGTTTTCTCTTCCATTTCTTTTGCCAGCTGTTTTTTCTTCTCATCCGAAGCTTCCATGATACGCACAGCTGTGGCTTCTATTTCCGATAATTTGCCGATTACATCATCTACTGAATGTTCCATGAGATTCCTTCTCCTTTCCTTGTTCCTCGAACAAGCTTACTTTACTTCATTCCATCATTTTAAACCTTTCTTAAAAAAATTAATAGCACTTTTATATTTTTCTTAATATAATTTGAACAAAGTTGCAAAAAAAATACCCTAACCGCAATTGCGATTAGGGCAAATAGTCATCCTTTTTTCAAAAAAACATACTATTATTTACATACATTTATGGGATTTCCATCCAAATATGCATAAACATTATCGAATACAATTTTTGCACGTCTAAGCATGGATTCCTCGGAAATAAATGCCTGATGAGGCGTCAAAAGGGTATTCTTTGCCTGAAGCAACGGATACTCAGACGGAATCGGCGGCTCCATATCGAAAACATCTACACAGGCAAATCCAAGTCTGTCTTCATTTAAAGCCTTGGCAAGTGCAATATTGTCTACAATCGGTCCTCTTGCACAGTTGATAAATACTGCATCCGGCTTCATCAATGCAATTTTTTCCGCATCCATAAATCCTCTTGTCTGTGCGTTTAGCGGAAGATTTAAAGAAACAATATCACTCTCGGAAAGCACCTCTTCCAAAGATTTATATTCAATCCCCATTTTCTTTACTTCTTCGGACTCACTACGATTATATGCAATAACTTTTGCCCCGAACGCCATAAACAGTTTTGCACACATAAGACCAATTCTTCCCAGACCTACAATACCTACCGTACGCCCGCATATTTCTCTGCCGCCGAGTCCCGCACTTGTTCCACCGTTTCTCACAGTTTCATTTGCTTTTGCCACGTTTCTTAACGCATCAATTGCCATCCCGATTACAAGTTCTGCAACGGTCTGATTGGAATAGCCTGCCGCATTGCAAATCATGATGTCTTTTTCCTTACATGCCTCTACTCCGATATGATCAATTCCTGTAAAAGCAACCGAAAGCATTTTTAACTTGTCGGCATTCTCTACTACTTCAGCCGGATACGGATTGTTTGCAATCATGACAATGTCACAGCCTGCACTTCTCTTTTTCAGTTCTTCCTTATCTGTCGTTTTCGTATCATAATAAACAAATTCATGCCCTTTTTCTTTGAAACCGGCTGCCAGCTCTTCAATTGTCTTCTCCGATACACCAATAGGTTCTAATAAACTGATTTTCATATTTTACCTTCTTTCTTTCAATAATGCTAATCTAATTTTTCTTCCATATTTGACAACTTTAAAAGGGTGTGTGCAAGTACATCTGCTCCCTTCGCTACTTCCTCATAGTCCGTCCATTCATCCGGACTGTGACTGATACCATTTTTACTTGGTACAAAAATCATGGCTGTAGGAGCAAAACGTCCAACAAATAAAGAATCATGAAACGGTCCGCTTATAAGCTTTGTGCATCCAAGCCCTAATTCATCACACGTTGCTTCCAGTAATTCCACAATTTTTTCGTTGCAGGTTAGAGGCACATCATTATTTTCTTCTGTAATAGTCAGGCTCACTTCCCTCTTTGTTGCAATTTCTTGAAAAGCATCTTTAAAAGCTCTGATTGTCTCCTGTTTTGTATCCATGTTACAATCTCTGATATCCACCGTAAAAATACATTTTCCGGGAATTACATTAGCAGCATCCGGCACCACCTTTATACATCCAATCGTTGCCGTATTATATTCACTCTTACAATCTTTTGCTATTTTTTCAAGAGCAAGTGCCATCTCACAAGATGCAGCATAGGCATCTCTTCTATCATACATATCCGTACCGCCTGCATGGGACTGGCACCCTATAACCTCTACAAGATAATTTGACGGTGCACAAATTTTCTTTACAATTCCAATCGGCAATTTTTTCTTTTCCAATTGACTGTTTTGTTCAATATGAAGCTCCACCGTTGCATATACATCGCCTTTTTCCTTCTTAATTTCATCAAACTTACTTAAATCATAAGATAATTCTTCCAGTTTCTCATAAAGAGAACGTCCGCTCTTATCATGAATACTTTTTGTATCCTCTAAGGTCATATCACCGGACATCGCCCGACTTCCAAGACATCCCAAACTAAACCTGGTCGGTTCCTCCGAAGTATAAACAATAACCGTCAAATCTCTTTTATGCTCTACACCACTTTCTTTAATCAGCCGAAGCGCCTCCATACCGCAAACAACGCCGGCCATTCCGTCAAATTTTCCTGCATTCGGCACCGTATCAATATGAGAACCTGTCCATACCGGCTTTAAATCCGACTCCGTCCCCTTTAATGTTGCATATATATTTCCGATAGCATCTTCCGTTACAAGCAGACCAAGCTTTTCCATTTCTTCTTTTACATATTTACGGTTTTCCAGTTCCGGTTTCGTAAAAAGAATACGGGTTGTTCCGAATTCCGGAGTAGCATTAAATCTGTTCATACCATCCAGCCACATCTGCACATTTTCTGCACTCGCCTCTTTTAACATAGCTTTTCCTCCTATAAAATGACATCTCTGTTGCAATCTTTAGAATAAATATAAGCAAACGGTTCCGTTCCTACCCCATATGCACACTGCGGGCAATAAGGTCCGAACCACATAAAATCTTCTTTCTTAATTCCAAGCCAGGTATCGTCCATCAGATACATACCTTCCCCTGATAAAATATAGGCTCCATGTTCCTGTACATGAGTTTCCACAAAAGGATGACATCCCCCCGGCTCAAAAGATAAAATATGCATATTCATATCAAATGCCAAATCATCTGTAGGAAGAAAATCTTTGATATGTACATTTTCCATATCATCATAAATGCGATACTCCACATCATTGATATTTCCCGTTACCACATAAGGCTTTAAATCACCGCACGGGATATATACCTGTTTGTAAAGAAGTATCTTCGCCGTATCACTGACCGTTTTAAACTCCAACCCTTCTGCTGCCGGTGCATATGCATAGCCTCCTGCATGAAAAGTTTCCTCCTTACCGCCAACCTTGATTTTCGCGCTACCTTCTACAATATAGATAAAGGTTTCTATTCCGTCATCTGTTCCAAAGGGAGATGTTGTTCCTCCGTCTTTTGTTGCCTCTATAATATACTGCACAAAACTTGCTCCCATTTTTGGAGATGCTACGATGCTTACTTTACAACCTTTGATGTTCGGAATCACATTATTTACCAGTCCTTCCTTCGGGATTACTGCCCAAAGTCCCGGTTTTACCACTGCTCTTGTTGATAATAAATCACTTGGATAACCCATAACTCTTCTCCTCTTTCCTATTACTTAAAATAAAAAAAGGAATCATCCATATAGAATGACTCCTTCGTCTTTTCTGTATTATAGGAAACGCAGACGTTATTGTCAATCTGCATATAATAAGACTTTTTCCCAATTTTTCATGTTCTGTTTTTCTCTCTTTAGCGAATACACCAGAATTTAAGCCTTTTCCAATTTTTCTTTTTTTCTGTTCATTTTCTTATTATGCAGTTTGCACAATGATTTTGATTTAATTTTATTCATTCCATTGACACCCTCTTTCTTTCCGGCGTAAAATGTGCTTATTACAAGTATGAATGCCATATTATTAACAGGCAATACGGAAAGGATGTGCACAATGTCTATTACAGTTCAATGGCTCTTAACACAGGATATTATGAAAGGCTTTACTTTGATTGCAGGAGATACTTCTTTAAATACCGCAATTTCCGGAATTAATATTATGGACAATCCTGATACGGTTCCCTGGCTTTCTCAAGGTGCTTTGATTCTTTCTACGGGATACTTTTTTACAGACAAAGCATTTACTGAAAATCTGATACAGAATCTCGTTGAAAAGGGCTGTTCCGGACTCGGCATTAAAATGAACCGCTATTTAAAAGAATTGCCGGAATCCATGTTAAAACAGGCGGAGAAGCTTCATTTCCCTATTATAGATATTCCTTTTTCAAGCAGTATGGATCAGATTGCTAATTTAGTATATCGAAGACTGTACGAAGATGAAATGAGTGAAACACAAAGACTTTCTGTTCTTTACAAAGACATTTCCGAATGTGTTTTAAAAAAGCAGAAACTTTCCAAGCTCCTGCCGCTTATCAGCACTGCTGCAAACGGTAGTGTTTTCCTTACAAATGATTCTTTTGAAATAATAGAATATGTGCTCAGTGACAAATTTCCTTTTGTCTTCCCGTTTCCTTTCTGCAAGGATTCTTATACCCTTTTTTCGGAAGCTGATATTTCCTATTTGAAAAATAATCTTTCCGAGGATCAGCATCTGCCTGTTATCACGCATTCTGTTTCTGCCTTTGATACCGATCTGAATTTTCAGATTTTTCCACTGACAAACAGAAATACACTACTGGGCTTCTTAATCCTTTTGCGAGAAAACGACTCTCCGGTTTCTTCATATGATTTTATTATGAATATCCGTTCCATACTCTGTATCGCACTCATGAATCACTCGATTCTGACAGAGTCAGAACGCTCCAGCCGGGACATCTTTTTCTACAATCTTCTTTCCGGCAATTTAAAGACAGAGCAGGAAATCGAACCTTTGTGCCTTCAAAATCATTTTGATTTCAAAAAGAAGAGACTATGTATTGTACTTCGAATACCGGAATACGAGAATATGACTATTGCCAAGAGACGTGCCTATGAGAGAAAGCTTTTTTCACTTTTCGATGAAGTTTTGGAAGTCCCTGCAGGTTCCATAATTAAAACTGTTTTTCAGACAAATTTCATTTTGTTTGTTTACATAAATTCCGATTTTTCTCAAAAAGAAGCCGCCGAATATGGTATTACAATTTCTGAAAAACTGGTAAATGTACTGCATAAAAAAAATATTATTGTCTCAGCCGGCATCAGCAAATATGCATCCGGTGCTTCAACAATATATAGCTGCTATATGCAGGCGTTACAGTCATTGGAAATCGGAATTTTGCTTCATCCGAAAGGCAATTGTTTTTCCTATTTTGCAGACCAAATTTATCATCTGCTTGTAAAGCACTATACCAGCAGTGAATTGCAGGAACTTTACGATGAATATTTAGGAATTTTAGAGCGATACGATGAAGAAAATCAAGCCGAACTTATGTTGACGCTTTCTACTTATTTAAAATGCTTCGGAAATATTACACAGACTGCCAAAGAACTGTTCATCCACCGTAACACTATGTTTTATCGACTTGACCAAATTAAGTCTCTTTTACATATTGATTTCGAAAATGAAGATGATATGTATCAAATCCGAACAGGATTTTATATCAAGAAACTATTGAAAAAGTATTAGCCGAAAAAGCAGTGTTTCTTAAAAATGAAGCACTGCTTTTTCTTCTCCTTCGTATGTAACAAGTTCTTTCTGCATGGCAATCTGATTAATTGCTGCAAAATATTCTTCTTTTGTTTTATATAGAGGTTTATATTCCGAAATAACCTGCCTGCCAAATGCACCTTCATCCTTTAACAGCTCATAAATCAGACAAGTCATAACCTTCGCCGGATTCAATGCTGCCTTTTCCTTATCCGCAATATAATAGTCTTCTCCATGCTGTGTTCCCGTAGCACCCATACAAAGATGCTGCACTACCGGCATCAAGGAAGAAATATCACCGACATCCGAACTTTGGGTGTCCCAACCCGCGTACGCAATTTTATGTTCGCCAAACATGTCGGTAATGATTTTTTCTATACACTTTGTCATAAGGACATCACTGTGAAAAGGCAAATTCCCCGGCTTATCCGTTACGGTTACGTGTGCTCCCAATGCTGCTGCCGAAGCGGCAATTGCCCGGTTAATTTTTTTATTTGTGGTAACCATCGTATCTAACGACTCCGCACGCACATAGGAATCCAGACTCGCTACCGCGGGAATGGCATTGGCCGCCACACCTGCCTGTGTAATAATCGGATGCCATCTGACATAATCCTTCTCCTGAAATGTTTCACGCAGACTGTTTACTGCCTGTAAGCCGAGACTTGCCGCATATAGTGCATTTATTCCTTTATGCGGAGCACCGCCTGCATGAGCAGCTACCCCTTTATATTCAAAATGCTTTGTGATACAACCATCGCAACCATCAATAAATTTGAAGAGAACATCCTCTCTTGTATCCGCATGGAACATCATTGCCATATCCACGCCATCAAAAAATCCCCGGCGCAAAAATTCAATTTTTCCCGCCATGTACTGAATAATTCCCTGCTCTACCAAGCCTTCCCTAAAAACCAGATCAATGGTTTCTTCTGCCGGTACGGCAAGAAAGCGGACAGAACCGCATAAGCCGTCAGCCGCCCCTTCTTCTTTCAGTGCCGCTGCCACGCCAAGCATTGCTGCTGTCTGAATCAAGTGCCCGCAAGCATGAACTGCTTTTGTCTCTTTATCTGCTTCCGGATGAGTAGCACACATTAAAGCATCCAATTCACCCATGACTCCTACTTTCGGTCCCGGTTTTCCGGTATCAAATTCAGCAATAAACCCCGGAATATTACCGGCACATTTTACAGTATATCCTAAATCTTCAAACTCCTTGACCAGATAAGCATTCGTTTTCCATTCTTTATAGCCTACTTCCGGATGCTTCCATATATAATCAATAGCGCTATAAATACGCTCTTTATTTTTCTCTACATAAGAAGAACATCTTTTATAAATTTCCTGCATTCCAAACCTCCGCCTGACTGCTTTAAGCTGTCACAAACTGTCCGCAACCTGTCGTTCCCACAAGCTTTCCATCTTTGGCTACAAGTTTTCCACGAAGATAGGTTTCTGTCGGCACTCCTGTTCCTTTTCTGCCCACATATGCTGAAATTTTCTGCTTATAGTACAAATCTTCTGCTTTTACTTCCCATTCTTTATTCTGGTCAAATACTACAATATCTGCATCAAACCCTACCTTTATGGCACCCTTTTTTCCGTAAATTCCGAAACGCTTTGCCGGACCTTCTGCCAAAGTTCTTGCTAAAAGAGTCGGTGACAATCCTCTTTTTGTAGCTGCATCAAAGTAACTCTGAAACATTGTCTGCACACCGCTGATACCGTTTCCAACCTCATAAATCGGCCGCTTAGTGTCATCCCTGTTTTCCGGCATACCGGGTGAATGGTCGGAAGCGACACTGCTAAATGTGCCATCCTCCACATACTTCCATAATTCTTCCGAGGCTTCTCTGTCGCGAAGGGGCGGTGCACATTTATATAAACATCCCTTTTCAATCAAATCATCTTTAGAAAATACAAGATAATGTACACAGGTTTCTGCGGAAATATCCACACCTTCCCGTTTTGCCCGGGCAATCATTTTTGCCACCTCGGGATGGCTTACGTGACAAATATGTACCTTGGCTTTTGTTTCTCTTGCAAGCTCAATAATATCTCTTGTAGCAAGTATCTCTGCAACCAAAGGTCTGGAATCAAGAAATGCCTGCCTTGTATTCAGTTTATTTTGAGTCATATACTCTGTTCCTTCTTTAATAATCCAGTTATCCTCACAATGAAAACCTGCCATTCCACCAAATTCTGCAATAGTCTGCAAAGCATATCTTACTTTTGCCATATTCGGTGCCGGAAAATCCGCCCCACCACCTGACAAAAAGGATTTAAAAGCAATCGCCCCCAAATCATGCATTCCTTTTAATTTATCGATGTTTTCCGGAATTAAAGCCCCCCACATGCAAAAATCCGCATAAGATTTTTCCTCCAAATGCTTTCTTTTTTCTTCAAATAGGTCTTCATTCACAATGGAAGGGCACTGCTGATTTACCGGCATATCAATCAGGCAGGTAACGCCACCTACAACTGCTGCTGCCGTTGCTGTATCCATTTCCTCATAATCTGCCTTATACTCCCCTATATGCATATGACTGTCCACAGCCCCCGGGAACAGTAGCTTTCCCTTTACATCCACAGTCGTTTCAGCCAAAAATTCTTCCTTACTCTCACAAATAGCTCCGATTTTACCGTCTTTGATATAAACATCAGCTTCATACATCCTGTCACTGTCTACGACCGTACCGTTTTTTAATACCAAATCAAACATAACCTTCCCATTCCTTTCTGTAATTGTACTGTTTTTGCTAGGATTCGATCGCATTTCCCGTACTCTTTAATTTCCACTTGAAAAGCTTATGTTCAATCACCGTTAAAATTCCAAAAAGAAGGGAATACAAAAGTCCAATCATCATAGCTGCCATCATCATGTCCGCCATACGGAACCAGTTTTTTGAAAATACAATAATATAACCAAGCCCTGTAGAAGCACCAAGCATTTCCGCAACCACCATGGCTCCGAAAGCCGTGCCGAGCGCTCCTTTCATTCCTAAAAATATATTCGGAAATGCAGCCTGGAACTTTACACTCCAAAATACCTGCATCCTGTTTGCTCCAAGGCTCATAGAAGAGCGAATTAAAACCGGATCTGTATTCCTAATTCCTTCTACTACATAAGAAACCATGTAAATTACCGTTGCATAAGCAATTAAGATAATTTTGGATTCTTCACCTATGCCGAACCACAAAATAAACATGGGAAGAAATGCCATAACCGGTATCGGTCCGAATAAATTCAAAACAGGTGTAATAATATTATCTACTGCTCTGGAATTCGCAATCATACTACCAATTATAATTGCTACAACAACACCGATTACATAGCCCCCCAATACACGATATACACTGATAGATAAATGTTTCATCAATGTACCATCCAAAAGAAAGTTGTAGGCTGCCATAATGATTTCAGACGGCATTGGAAGGAACTTGGTTTCAATCCATTCAAAATGCTGATTTAACTGTCCAAACAATTCCCATAATATAAAAAAGCCGATAAGTGCAGCAATTTTATAATATTTATCTCTTTCTGCTTTTTTCTTTTTTGCCGTATTATAGGACACCTGTGCCTTAGTTTTTTTCATAGCCTTGCCTCCTATTCTGTAATTACAGTATTGGCTTCTGCACCTGTAATTGCTGTTTCAAACTGCTGTAGATATTTTTGAAATTTGGGGCTTCCTATCTCTCTGGGACGCTCCAGCTCAATTTTTTGGTCAATTGCTACTTTCCCTTCCTGTAACACAATCACTCTGTCTGCAAGATAAACTGCTTCCGGCACGCTGTGAGTAACAAAAACTACCATTTTACCTGTCATTTTCCAAATACGTTCAATTTCTTTTCTCATAGAATCCCTTGTCAATGCATCCAAAGCTCCTAAAGGCTCATCCATTAAAAGAACCCTGGGATTATTCGCAAGTGCTCTGGCAATTCCGACACGCTGCGCCATTCCTCCGGAAAGCTCACACGGATATTTATTTTCATAACCTTCTAAGCCTACCATTTTAATATATTTCTGCGCCTCTTCTTTTGCATTATGAGAATGTCTCATATTCAATCCAAACTGTACATTTTTACTCACAGTTCTCCACGGGAACAGCGCATGTTGCTGAAATACAACCCCTCGCACTGCACTTGGTCCGTCAATTTCATCCTCATTCATCAGGAGTTGACCTTTATCAGGTTTCAAATATCCTGCCAAAAGATTTAATAAGGTAGATTTTCCGCAGCCGCTCTTTCCCAACACGCAAATAAATTCCCCTGCTCCTATCGTAAGATTTACATCATTAAGTATATATTTTAGTTCTCCATCCTGCTCTTCGTATGCTTTATATACATGATTGATATGAATTGCCATAATACTCCTCCTCGTATAAGAATATTGCTTTTGACCACTACAATGCTAAGAGAGCAAAAGGGCACAAATTTGTGCCCTTTTGCTTCATTTTTTTGAAAACCTTCACAGGTTTACTATTTCTATTTTGTATAATCAACAAGACTTGCATCAATACCTGCCAGAATAGAATCTTCATTAAAGGATTCATAAGATACTAATGAATTTGTCATACCGGATTCCTGCATATAAATTGCGAGACTCTCACAAGAATCTTTGTATGTTTTATCAAAAGTAACTCCATAGCTGTTTTTCTGCATAATGTTATAGCACTCTTCCTGTTCAAGGTTAATCTGTTCAGCAATAATTTTCGATGCTTCTTCCATGTTGTTATTAATATAATCTGTTGCTTTTACCATAGCTCTTACATAAGCAGCACAAGCATCCGGGTTAGACTCATAAAAATCTCTGTTTGCATTGATACATACAATAAAGTCAAGGTAGTCAACCTCTCCTGTATTCTCAGGAAGATAAGACTGTGTTCCCGTAAACAACACTTTACCGCCAAAAGCCTCTGCTTTTAATCCCCATGGCTCCCATGCTGCAAAGAAATCAATATCTCCACGTTCCAAGGAAGCGAGCATATCAGCCGCCTGTAAGTTTACAAGCTCAATTTTATCAAAATCAACGCCTAAATCTTCACACATATTTTTTACAGCTACAATAACGCCTGCACCATCCGTATAACCCATTTTTTTGCCTTCTAAGTCTTTTGCAGAAGTAATCTCTAAATTAGGTCCACCCACTACGACCTGTGTATTACCTGCATTTACAACAGGTGCAACCACACATACATCCGTCCCTTTATCTACAAGGTTAATGTTCTGATACTGTGATGCAGAATAAAACTGCGCCTCACCGGAAGCTATCATTGTCGTGCTGATGGAAGGGTCTGTTAAAAGTTCAAGGTCCACATCCAAGCCTTCCTCTTCAAAGAAGCCCATTTCCTTTGCAATAATCTGCTGACCGGAAATCTGAGGGTCAAACTCACCCAAAGCTTTTACGCTGATAGTCTCTCCAGTTATCTCTGATACAGAAGCTGCTTCACTGCTCTCCACCGTTTCTGCTCCGGCTACTGTACTCTCTGCCTCAACAGTTTCTGTCGCTGCAGCCCCACCGGAAGTTTCTTCTTTGCTACTTCCGCATCCACCAAGCATAACTGTAGTCATTGCTGTTGCCAATAAGATACCTAACATTTTTTTCTTCATAATTTTTCCTCCTCTGTTGCCAGACAAAAACGACGCACATTCCTTTTGGAATATACGCCGTCGTATTGTCTGTTTCTTATTCAATTAATAGAAAAATGAAAAGATAAAAAGATGATGTACATACTCTCTTGTATGCCGCATCACCTTTGATACGATTAGTATAGCAAATCCTTTTTAAATGTCAAACATCTTTTTGCACAATGAGATGAGATTTTTTGAGTTTTATATACTTTACTTCTTTTTTATTTTTCTTTTCTTTATTTTTGAAAATCCCATTTTTTCTTCACTTTTTTACATTTATTTCAATTTATTTTATGAATGTATCAATATTCTTTATTGTGCTTGTTGCACAAAGTAGTATGATATTTTTTATGCTGAAGAGAACTACAATGTCGCAACAGCATATTTCAAAAACTTATTCTTCATCAAAACTCTGACTTCTGTTCAAACAGCCTGCCCCACCCCTTTACGATAGAAGTATCCAATCCTACCATTCTCAGAGAATCCCACACGACGGTATTAATCGTATCATATACCGTCAGTCCGTATTTTTCTTCCATTGACGGCACACTCCACATTGCGGGTAAGTTAGTGCAGACTACGCTGATTCCATCTGCTTTATCCTTGCAAACTTCAGCGAACATTTCCTGTATTTTTTCTTGTGTTACCAAAGCAAACGAACGGTTGACATATTGTTCCAGACACACATCATTTACAACATGAATGCCACTTTTTTCATATTCCTGCCTGATGCGTTCATTGATAGGTCTTAAATATGGTGTCACCAAATGAATGCTCTCTACCCCGAATTTTTTAAATGCTGTAAGTTGTGCCAGCATACTGGTTGTTGCCGGAATTCCGGTTTCCTTTTCAATTTCCTCACAAAGTCTTCTGTCCACATCAAATCCAAGCCAGCCACCGGATGTACCATTCCAGGCAATAACGTCTACATCCGCATCTGCTAAAAGTCTCGATGCTTCCATCATAGGAGCCGTAGTGAACTGGCTTAGTGCATCTTCCTCCAAAGAAATTTTTGTTACTCGAAATCTTCCGTAGTGCATTGTTACAGTCTTTTCCAGTCCACATACCATATTCGAGCAGATAGGCTCTAAGGTCGTATTGGAGGATGGTGTCAGCATTCCGATTTTTTTCTGTTCTGTTTTATCTTTTATAACTTTCATATGTATCCTTTCCATGCTACAATGCATTGACAATTGTTAAGTTTTCCTGTCCTTTTTATTTTAATAGTTACATCGCCTTTTTGTTTCTGTATTTATTCTAACTTTTGCCATTCGCCTTGTAAATTATGCGTTCATACTATCTTTCATTTCCTCTGTTTATGCGGTTTTACAATTTTTAGACCTATGTCTTTTAATTTACACTTTTCTTTTATATTATTTATATTGTATAATAGTACAATTTACAGGTAGTGGTATTTATGACAGTATAAAATCAGCTCAAAAAATACATATTTTGTAAAGGAGAGAAGACTATGTCTACAAAAAATATTCTAATTACAGGCTATGAACCTTTTGGCGGAGATACCTTTAATCCGTCTTTGGAACTCGCAAAATCTTTAAGCGGCACAACTTATAAAGGCTATACATTCCAGTATGCTAAAATTCCTGTAAACCGTTTTGAATGTATACCAACTATGGAAAAAGCAATGGAATGCTATGAACCTGAAATTGTGATTTGTACAGGTCTTGCCTACGCACGCGCAGGTATTTCCATCGAACGCGTTGCTATCAACGTAGCAGACTTTCCCTGGCCGGATAACGCAGGTTACCTCGCTTTAAATGAAACGATTGATCCAGATGGTCCTGCTGCCTATTTTTCCACCCTTCCTATTCGGTCTATTATGGAAAATATCCGTACTGCAGGCATTCCTGCCTATGTATCAAACAGTGCAGGAACCTATTGTTGCAACATGCTGATGTACGGAACTTTAAATTATATTGCCAAACACGGACTTAATATAAAAGCCGGAATGATGCATGTACCTTATACTCCGGATATGGTAACCGATAAAGACTTTACTATGCCATCTATGTCACTTTCCACAATGATTCAGGCAATTAAACTTGCTGCGCTGACCGCAGTGGATACTGACAAAGATGCTAATGTGATTTGTGGTTTTGCACAATAACTATTATTTATCGCTTTATACTTATATCCAAATTCAATGTAAAATCAGGAATGGAGAATTACAATGAAACTCAGTCCCGAATTAGCGCAATCTATCGTAAACAGAACAAAAACAATTGTAAATTATGTCATTAATATTATGGATTCAGATGCTGTCATTATTGCTTCCAGTAATCCGGAAAGGATCGGAGAATTTCATCATGGAGCCAAAAGAGTATTGGAAACCGGAGATTTTTATATTATCGGAGAAGCCGAAGCCGAGCAATATCCCAATGTGATTCCGGGAATCTCACTTCCAATCCGTTTTCAAAATGAAATTATCGGTGTCATTGGAATTGGCAACGGAAGTGACTCTGCTATCAAATATGGTTCTCTTCTACAATTTACCGCAGAGCTTTTGCTGGAACAGGCATTTTTAAAAGACGAATCCATTGCTCAGGAACATGCTTATGATGAATTTATGCAACGTCTGTTGAAGGAAAGCTTTACAGGAAATGAAGATTATTTTCTACATCAGGCAAAACTGCACCATTTGAATGTAGAAAGCCCCTATTATATTGCAGTTGTTCATCCGGAGAAAAGCTTATTGCCGCTTTCCGAAGAGAACTCCCATAATTCGGACATCTTACATTATGAACGTTCTATGGACAAATTGCAGGAAACCTTTGCATACCGTTTGACTTTTCCGGGGCTTCATACTGTTTTTATGCCTTCCCACTTAGTTTTTATGGTACCACTAACCCCAAAAGAAATGGAAGATATCCCTTCCTTTACAACTAAGTTTTTGAAAAACCTTGACTTTGTGCTATCGCAAACACTTCCCATGTCCTTCTGTATCGGTTATGATTCCGTATCCCCTTCCATGAAAGACATACATACTGCTTATCAGCATGCACTTTCTGCTATTCACATCTCTCTTTGCCTTGGTTGGAATGTTCATCTTATCAGTTTTTTCGATGTTTACAATGAATACATGCTGCTAGAAATACCTGCCTCCAAACGAAAGACTTATTATGAAAGTATTATCGGTAGCCTATTACAAGAAAAAGAAGGTAGCCGTGAACAATGGCTTACCACATTAGAAGTGTTTTTCGCCAATGAAAAAAGTCTTGTAAAAACCTCGGAACAGCTCTTTATCCATCGTAATTCCTTACTGTTCCGTTTAAACAGAATCCATACTCTGACAGGTTTTCATCCGCAGAATTTCAAGGATGCCATGAAGCTATATAATGCATTAATTCTATGGAAGTTGGATAAGCTTTCTCCTACGGAACAAGAGCTTCTTTCCAATTTAAAATAAGAACAAATGAACTTCGGCATGGGATTACATATCCTGTGCCGCTTTTACTGCCATTTCTACTCCTTCCATAACAGGAATTCCCAAATCTTTTTCCAGTTGCTCTTTCCAATCCGTAAATACAGCGCCGCCAAGGCAAAGTACATCCACACGATGTTCCTTCTGATAATCTTTTATTTTTTCCAAATAAAGAGGATATAATTCCTCTTTTTTCAAAAACGTTTCCACATAGCCTGCATCAACAGCAATGACCCCGCTACACCGTTCCCACAAACCATATTCCTTTACCTGTTTTTCGATAGCCGGACACATTTTTTCTTCTCCGGTTATAACAACGAATTTCAAGCCTCTCATACCTGCATAAAACATACAGCTTTCTGCCATCCCCAATACCGGTTTTTTACAATCCCGCCTTGCTTTCCAAAGTCCCGGGTCACTGAAGCAGGCAATAATGAATGCATCATACTTCTCTTCATTTGCAAGAATTGTGTCATAGGTTGCCTCTGCTGCTTTATCAATATCTTCAGGGGTTTTCACCACCGGCACTCCACTGCTCGCATTGATTCCTTCAATCTGTGTAGAAAAATGTGCAACCTTTTCTGCAATCTTCATCATCCTTTTTGTAATATCTCTATTTTCATTTGAATTTATCAGCAAAATCTTCATAATCCATCTCCTCTTTCTATGTACTTCTATCGATATCCATTATCTATTACAGAAAAGAGTGTCACCAACGGTGACACTCTTTATGTCCTTACTTCTTTGTCATTAATATGTAGTTGCTGTATAACGCTCCGGTAATTTTTCCTTTAAAACAGTAAAATCAATGTATTCCGATGTTTCAATTTTTTTCGTAGAAAATTCTTCATCATATAAGTACTGCTCCAAATACTGCGTACTGGAAATAAATGTATCATCTACTAACATATTGTAAGAATTTCTGTTCATAATATCATTCAATATATCCTCTTCCAAATTGAACTGTACTGCCAATGTTGCAACAGTATCTTCACGATTGTCATTAATATAATCTGTCGCTTTTGCCAAAGCATTTAAAACTTTTTCAATTGTAATTGGATTTTCCGCAAGGAATTTGTCGTTTACCGCAAGGCTGTTGTAAAGATCAAACCAGTCTACTTCACCCTGTTTTTCCGGAAAGTTTGCTTCCGTACCGCTTAACAGGAAAGTACCACCCGCATTAATCGTCTGGGTAATCCAAGGCTCCCATGCAGAAAGAACCTGAATGTCGCCACTCTCCATTGCCGAAAACTGATCAGCCGGCTGTAAATTCACGAAGTTTAAGCTATCATAATCTACACCTAATTCTTTACACATATTTTTGAAACAAATTGTTACAGGAGAACCTGCCTGTAAACCGATAGCAAGATTTTCCAAATCCTTCGCAGAAGAAATTTCTACTCCCGGTGCTAAGGCTGCTGCCTGTGTACCGGCCATGTTACAAAGAGGTGCTACTACTTTAATTTCTGCACCTTTATCTACCCAAAGGATTGGCTCATAATTATTGGTTGTTGCTATCATAGCTTCCCCACTGGATAAAGCGGCACCAATCGGATCCATTCCTGTAAAAAGCTGTAATGTTACATTGAGTCCTTCTTCTTCAAAATATCCTAATTTATCTGCCATAATCAGTGCTGCGGAAATCTGCGGATCGTTTACACCATAAATCGTAATGTCCGGTGTTTCTGCTACTTCCGCTGTCTCTGATTCAGTGCTTTCTGCTGCTTCTGACACTTCTGTCGTCTCAACCGCTTCACTTGTCACTTCCGCTGTTGTTTCTTTTGATTCTTTTGTTTCTACTGTTGTTTCACTGCTTCCACACCCTACAAGTAATGTGGCTGCGGATACTACTACTGCCATTGTCAAAGATAATAATTTTTTCTTCATAATAAGCTCCTTTCGTTCTCCTCTGTATTGCCTTTCTTCATCAGGCTCAACCTCATTGTGTGAAAATTCTTTGCAAAATTCCACATACTTTATTTGGAATATCATGTGTATGCATCCACATAATATTATTCCCGGTTTTCTGTTACAAATTATTCAACGGCACCCTCAAAGCCTGTATTCTGCCACTTTAAAACCTTCTTTTTGATGAAACCCAAAATGCTTTTCATGATAATATATAAAATGCCAATAATGGTCATTGCCATAAACATATCTGCTACTTTAAACCAGTTTCTTGAAAAAACAATAATATATCCAAGTCCGGAATCCGCTCCCATCATTTCAGCTACAATAAGAGCAGAAAATGTAAGACCTAATGTTACTTCCATACCGGTTAAAATATGCGGCATGGCACTCTTAACAATGACAAATTTAAACACTTGCCACTCATTGGCTCCCAAACTCATAGCCGAGCGAATAAGAATCGGGTCAACGCTTTTAATTCCCTGTACAATATAAGATAAAAGCGGTAATGCTGTCGAATAAACAATTAAAATAATTTTTGCCTTCTCACCAATTCCAAACCAAATAATGAAAAGAGGCATAAATGCATATGCCGGAATAGAACCGATTACTGAGAAGATAGGGTCTACAATATTCTCAATAATCGGATGCTTTGCCATAATATATCCAAGTACAATTGCAATTACACAACCGATAGCGAAACCTTTCAGAACACGAATAAGACTATTCATAACACTGGGAATAAATTCTCCCCGTTTCATATAATCTATAGCTGTTAGAATAACCTCATACGGACTTGGCATATAGGTTGGCTTTATCCACTCCGCACTCACATTCAATGTAGCAAAAATCTGCCATGCTATTACAAAACCGATAACCGATATCATTCTCAAAAGCGAATAGTTCTTTTTCATCTATGCCAACTCCTTTCCCACCTTTATTTCTTCTGTTTCCCTCAACGGAACATCTTCTCCATGAATCAATCTCTGAAACTCCTTTGCATATTCAATAAACTGTGGTGCCTGCTTATCTCTCGGTCTTTCCATATCAATGTTTACTTCCTTAAGTACATGTCCTCCACCTAAAACAACAACCTTATCCGCAAGCTTAATTGCTTCGCTGACACTGTGGGTAATGAAAATAACCGTTTTCTTTTCGATTTTCCAAATATTTAACAGCTCATTCTGCATCATGGAACGGGTATCCGGATCAAGTGCCGAAAACGGCTCGTCCATCAACAGAATATCCGGAGAATTGGCAAATGCTCTTGCAATGCCGACTCTTTGCTTCATTCCTCCGGATAGCTGATTGGGATAATAATTTTCGTATGCCTTCAATCCTATCATCTCCAGATATCTATCTGTAGTTTCTTTATAATTTGCTTCTTTTCTGATTTTTTTAGGACCTAATTCAATATTCTCCCTTACAGTATACCAAGGAAATAATGCATGCTCCTGAAATACAACACCACGAGTTGCCGAAGGTCCATTTATTTCTTTATCATTTACCCATATTCTTCCATTATCCGCCTTAATATATCCTGCAAGAAGATTTAGTAATGTGCTCTTTCCACAACCGCTCTTTCCCAACAAACATACAAACTGATTATCCTCGATGCGGATTGTAACATCATTTAAAACACCCAGTTTGGTTGTTTCCGGTTTACCGAATATTTTCTTTTTTTCATCTGTTTTCTTTTCAAAACTTTTTGAAACATGTTGTATTCTAACCATAAGCTTTCCTTTCCGCATCTATCATTTAGAGCTTTCCACTTACACAAAAAGAGACCGTCCCTAAGTCCAGCCTCTTTACTGTAATTCGATATACATTTTTTATTTCTTTTATTTGTATAGAGTGTAACAGATAGATTTTTTCGTTTCAATTGTATTATTGCACAAAAGAATAAAATTGATTTTTGTATTGCGCACAATAAAAAAGTGTCTTCGACACTTCAACCCCCTAGCCCCCATTCATGGGGGAAT
>CAYUYJ010000021.1:0-52095 GCA_964449325.1 uncultured Lachnospiraceae bacterium
GCCCGTTTTGAGCATTTATTTTCAATTGAGTGTCAACTTCTACTGGAAGTTAAGAATTAATATATTTATAGCGTTTCGTAATGACTTTTTCTAACAGACTGTCAATCGACTTAATTCTACTGCTTTGTAAATGAACTCCCTGAAACTTTTCAATAAGTTTTAAAAATTCTTCTTTTATCTCCTTTAGCTGTGTTCCCCATGCACCATAATAATCATTATAAATTTTGTGACATACTTCTTCAATACTATACTGATTCTCTAATGCCTCATCCACTTGTTTCATTCGTTCTATGTGTTTATACAGTTTTTTACTATCCAACAGTTCTTCCCAGTATTCTTGCCATTCCTGCATGGTTTATCCCCTTTGTATCACCTAAATATGCTATACATTGTAGCATAACCAAACTTTTTTTCAACTGTAATTACAATTTTCTTCCAACATAACTAATCATTTTCACTTCTCTATACTGTTTTAGTAGTCGGTTATGTCATACATCACTTTAACTGTTTCCACGGTACAACTCAACCCCTCCGGCAAATGTACGCCTGCCATCCATCCAAGGGTTTCCAGCTTACCGGCATCAAGCATCGCCCTTGTTGCCGTTGAATACCCTTTCCTTTCCTTTTCTTCCGGCAATTCAAACACCACCTGCTTTCCCGATGCCCTCGCCAGAATTGCTGCAAGCTCCTTCAATTCAATATCCGACTCTTTATCGGCAACATTATAGGCTTCCCCATTTTTTCCAAACAACATTATATATAAAACTGCACTCACCGCATCCGTTACAAAGGTATAGGAATATTTCTGGTTTCCCTCACTTTTTAACACGATATCTTCCCCTGCTGCCGCCTTTTTTATAAACTGTGAAAGCGCCTTGGAGTCCGATAAAAGCATGGTCGGTCCATAAAGCCTGCTTAAACGCGGAATCACATATGGCAACCCATAGGCTTCCCCATAGGCGTTGCAGAGTGTCTCACCAACTCGCTTGCTTTCCGGATATCCGGCACGTAGCGTATTACAGTCTAAATATCCTAAGTAATTTTCATCAAACTTCTCCACATCACCACGATTTTCTCCATATACTTCTACTGAAGAAAGAAAACAAAACTGTGAAGTCTGATGTTCTACTGCATAATCTAACAAAAATTTTGTACCAATAATATTGGAAGCAATAGTTCCAACCGGATCTTCGGAATACTGCTTCGGGTGTGTGTTACTTGCTGCATGTATGATATAGTCTGCCCTGCCACATTCCGGTATCCCTTTGTTAATATCGCAGGAAAAATACTTAAATTCCGGTAATTCCCAATACGCACCAAATCGCTCTCTGGCGCGCTCTTCATTTCGACTTAAGGCGACCACATGAATGTGACTATCCGAAATCCTGTTTTTTAGCATAAACAAATCAATGATACACTTTCCAATCATTCCGGTAGCTCCGGAAATTAATATCGTTTTATTCTCTAGTTTTTCCCATGGTAAAGGCAAGTTTGCAATTGTCTGAAGTTCCTTTTCATATAAATTCATGTTGTTTCCTCACGTATCGTTACACTATTTCCCACTTTCTACTTCCTATTTCCCACTTTCTTTTCCCATTTCTCACTTTCTTTTCCCATTTCTCACTTTTTATTTCCCACTTCCCGGATTATTCTTAAGTATTCCAAATTTTCCCTACATGTACAATTCTTAATTTATCACGATTTGCCCTAAAATACAAAGTAGTCAGATTTTCTCCCAGATACCCGGCAAACCGGTCCGCTCTCTCATTACCTTTAGGACAGGTTAACTGTTCTGTTCTTTCTAAAACAGAAAACAGGAAACTGCAATAATCATCAAACACTTCCCGCTTTGCAATAAGCATGTTGTAATTGTAAAAGTACTGTTCACTAAAAATATCGTCAAATACCTTAGTATATTCCGGTGCCACCTCGTTTATCGCCTGAAGCATGGCGTTCCAGTCCTGTTCGTTTACATAACGATTATGTTGCCCTCTGATATCCGGATAGTGAATGGACGGATAAGGTAAAATAACATCAATGTCCTTTTGACAGGAAAAAATCATTTGCAACTTTTCCTCTTGAATATCGAAAATACGACGATAATGACATAACCCCTTATAAGCAGACTTGTCATTTTTCCATGCATAATAGGTTGCTGTCAGCTCACAGTAATTCCTATTCTTTCCGGAAATATTCTCCCCAATATTATCGCTCACCTCTGTAATCCGCTCGTCCGTAAGTGCAGCCCCTACCTGAATGGGACATACATAGGACGGAGTCTCCATACTGTTCTTAAGAGGCTTATCGACATGACATTTTGCTTGAAATACTCTAATATCATTCTGCTCACCCGTCTCCTTCAGGATTTCGCCAAGCGTTTCAAACTCTGATAAACTTTTGTAGTATTGTTCCATTATTGTATTTTCAAGCTGATTATCTACCAAAATTATTTGTTCTTTGTGAATGCCATACTTAAGCAAGGATTCCTCAATGCTCTGGTGGTGAACTTCCGGTGCCGCAACTAATATTACCGCAGACCGGTCCAAAGCTGCTACTTCTTTTTCGCTCAATACCTTCACTGAAATTCCATCAATTTGCGCCGGATTTCCATCCCTTCCTGATACCAGAAATGCTATTGGCAGAAGCTTATGTAATTCTTTTATTGCAGTATAGATGCCGGTTGCAACAATACCTGCACCATAAATGTAAAAGCTTTCCCTCATACCAGTGTCCTTCCATAATGTATTGACATATATAATTTGTTTTTTCTCTCTAGCAAAGCCTTCTACTCAAAAAATTCTTTTCGTGCATGAACAATTTTATATTTGTTTTCATTATGTAAGAAAAATATAGACAATAACCTTTCTGCTAAAAATCCAATATACCGATTTTGATATTTATCCTCTTTCTTTCCACACTTTTCTTCACAATATTTTAGAATTGGAAATAGGAATTCACAATATTCATCTAACACTTCCTTGCGTGCAATAAACATATTATATCCATAATAAAATACCCCATTTTGAAGTTTATCAGCAGTTTCCTTATATTGGGGTTGAAGTTTTTCGACTGCTTCAAGCATTGTGTCCCAATCCTCTTCTAAATGATCATGACTATATGCTTCTCTCACATTAGGAAAGTTCAAAATTGGTATTGTCAAAATAACATCAATTCCTGAGCTTGAAAGTTTTCTAAGTTCGCTCTTATTTAAGCAAAAATGTCTTCTGTAATGACATAACCCAGCATATTTTGCACTATCATTTTTCCATATCCAATACAATGCCGTTAATTCACAATACTCTCTATTTTTTAAAGAAATGTTGTCTCCCTGATTATCACATACTTCACAAATCTTTTGTTCTGTTAGCGCAGCTCCTACTTGAATTGGAATTTCCCAATCGTATTTAGAGAAATCTCCTCTTGTCATTTTATCCAAATGACATTTTGCCATGTAAATGTGAACATCATCTGCCATATCACTTTCTTTGTCTGTGACTTTTTCTAGTTCTTCCTCTACCGTATTATATTCTCCTCCCTGACTGGTTCTCAATTCACGATAATAGTTTCCTCGCAAGTCACTCCACAAGTCACTCTCGAAACAAAGTGGAATAATATTAGTAAATCCATTGTTTTTAAGATTTTCCATTATTTCATCTAAATATTTTTCCATTACAGCCACTAAAATTAATGCATTTTGATAGTATTTTTTTCCTTCCGCAATATCCATAACCTTAATGCCCATTATTGACTCAGGATTGTTTTCCATATCTGATACCATAAAGCCATTGATTGATAAATGGTACGGTGCCCCTATTAAGCAATTCGCCACTTCTCGTGCCACAATTCTGGCTCCATAGATAACAATTTGCTCGTTATTTTCTAACTGTTTAACAACATCCTTCGCATAATACATAAATTTATCTCCGCTTATTTTGTAATTATTAAGGTTCCACATTTATCCGCAATTGGAATTTTTATCACAGTTCCGTACTTTTCTTCATACCTTTTTACAGCATTCCTTACCCCCTTAAGTTGTCCTTCATTATAATCATGAATAAAAAGGAAACCATTTTTTACAAGTCTAGGGTAAAAATATTCTATTGATGCAAAAATAGAATCCTCAAAATCAACATCAATGGAAACAAATTTAAATATTGTATCTATTCCCTGTGCTGTATCTGGAAAAAAGCCTTTTCTTATAATACATTTTTCCGGAAACTTAAGCATTGACATTACACATTCCACTGATGTTTCTTTAAATCTCTCAATAAATTCCTCATTACAATTTCCCAAAGCCAGTTCTTTTTCCGCTTCTTCTTGTGCAAATCCTTCAAATGTGTCAAATAGATAGAAGGTACTATCCGGAAACTTTTGATTAATTATTTTGGCAAAATTTCCTTTATATACTCCTACTTCTGCAACATCTCCTGGTAAATCACGGATTTGATCTGCAATTAATTCAAATGTACGATATCTAAAATAATCATAATAGTAAATGGGGTTGCAGTTTAAAACAACTCCACCTTTTTTGTCAATTCCCATCCTTCTGTCAGATTCTTTTAATGCCTCTTCCAAATAAGAAGGTGCAATTTCCTGTAAATATACCAGATTTCGATTCAATAATTCTACATCACGAGTATTCTGTAATGGTCTTAAGAAAATAACTTTTCTCATATCCACATTACATTCTAAGCACTTCGTATATATATCGTTAGTAAAAACATTAGCCACTACAATGTAATCATATTCTATATCTGTTTTTAGAAACTCATCTAAGGTATAAACCTGTCTTCCATCAAATTCCTTACCACTTTGAAAACTATCTATATAAGCTACTATTTCTCCACCTACAAGACTTTTATTAAATTCTTGGCAAACATTCCCCGTTCCCCATATTGCAATCTTTTTTTTCATACCAGTTTTCTCCCTAATATTTCTTCATATATTTTTATAACTTCAGATGCATTATTCTCTTTTGAATATTTTTGGTAGGCATATTTCTGACCGTTCTTAGCAATTTGTTTTGTTATCTCAGGGTATTCAATAGCTTTAATAATACAATTTGCTAAGTTTTCGCTATTCCCCTGTTCATAAAGCATTCCTGTTTTTCCATCTTCGATTAATTCCGGCGTCGCCCCAGAATTTGCTCCAATTACAAGACACCCAGAAACTTGCCCCTCTATCGTAACGCGACCAAACGGCTCTGCCACCGAACAGACTGCCACAATATCCGATGAATGATAAAAATCTTCTATATTCTTTTTTCTGTCAAAAAAAAGCACTTTTTTTTCGAGTCCATATTTTTGTACATTTTTTTTCAAATATAATAAATATTGTGGGTTTGCTTTTCCTATGATTCTAATTGTAAAATTCTCAAAACCTTTCCTTTTTAGAATATGTGCTGCTTCAACTAACTCTTCTTGTCCTTTATGCTCTACAATTGCTCCAACTAATGTAATTACTACATTATCTCTATCTAACAATATTTCTCTTTTCTTGAAAAAAATATCACAATCAATTCCATTATAAATAATTTTTTCTATGGATTTGTTTAGGTCTTTTACACACTCTCCAATAAATCTTGATATAACAATTATTTTACTTGATTCATTAAGAACCTTTAAGCATTTTTCAGAATGAATAAAACGCATTCCCTGTTCTTTTAGATTTTCTCGTATATGCCATATTACAGGGGTCTTTTCTTTTCTTCCTGCAACAGCACCCACATATGTATATGTGGTATTACAATGAACAATCTCAATACCATATGATTTAATCAGCTTTCTGATTGCCTTGACTGCACTACAATTTTCAAGCAATAACATAACCTTTCTAAGATAATTACCATAGCATGTTTCAACACACCAGTGTTCTGATTGTATATAAGTATAATCAACCTTATTCTCCAATAATTTCTTCTCGCCATTTCCATACGCCGGAAGAACCACTAAAGTTGAAATTCCCCTTTTATTTAGTTCGACATTTAAGTTCACCATACTTAAAAAAGCACCTGATGAAATATTATTATCAGAAGACATAAAAAGAATTTTCTTTTGACATTCTTTTATTCTTTTTTCTTTCTGAAAGTCCTTAATATAGTGTTTAGATAAATCACTAAACAGTTCTTCATCAACCTTAATAATGTTCTCGAACTTATAGCTTTGCAATATCGTCAAAATCTCTGTATGTAATTCCGGTAACGTTGCTATAATAACAGTTATAGTATCCTTCATCGGTGCAATATCACTTATCTCACATACAGGTAATCTCAGGTACGCTTTATCCTGACCAAGATTAGTCACCGCAAAACATTGTAGATTTGATAATAAATTATTACTGCATAATCGTTTGTATACCAACTCACCTACCATTCCAGCACCATAAATAACGATTTTCTTACTATTTTTTAATTTATTAATCAAATGTTTTTCTTTCATAATAACCTTTTCTTACATTGCCAACTCTTTATACTTCATATAAAATATCTTCCAATGAAATAATCGGACAATCTATTTTTTCTCTTAAATGTTCTTCTATTTCATCAAAGAAAGTTATGGAAGTAACCACAATAGCATCCACTTCTATTAAAGCATCGTCCGGTGATACTACATCAAACTCTGCGTATATCTTATCTGCGTTTTTATCTATACCATATTTTATCTTTACATCACTGTTTTTAAGTTCTTCAATTAAGGTCTCTCCAGCATAGCTCATACCATAAATTGCTATTTCGTGATATCCAGCTTCTTCAAAGTAAGATGATAAGTTTTTACCCTCTTGCTTAATTTTCACCCACTGATTCATCATCAAAAACAACGCTAAATGTTTATCAGAAAGCTTCTGTTTTTGGTTCACCTTATCTCCCAAAACTTTGCTCATACCTACCACACCAGCTGTTGCACCTACTGCTGCCGAAAATAAACTAATTACACCTTTATTCATATTTATTCTTCCTCATTTATTTTTCACGTTTAAAAATTGCTATTCTTGAATAATTGTCTATTCTTGTATATCTTTCATCGTTATCAAAAATGACTTGTTTTACTACATCAATGTGACAAGCTTCTATTTGCTCCTGAGTATAAATTTCTAATATTTGGGGATTTCTTGTAGGATTACATATTGGAGAAGTTGCCAAACTCCAATTCACATCATCTAAAACAATATATCCACCAATCGGAATCATTTCTTTCAGTATGCATGCTGCACTTGCATCGAATAGAAAAGTGTGCGCTCCATCTAAATACACTACATCAAATTTATGAACATCCTCTCCCTCTTTTTTCCATTTCAAATACAATTGTGCAATATTCCATGCATAGGAATCATATTTCTTTGTTGTATTTCCTATGCCAATCATATTAACCAAATTGTAATTAATTTTCTCTAAATCACTCCGTAACTCTTCTACTGTTTGCTCAAAATCAAAAAAGTAATACTGATCTTTATCATCTAACACCTTTATGAGTTCTACCGAAGTTGCACCATAACCTACCCCAATTTCTGCCACAGCAACGCTCCCTTTTTTCTCTTTTGCCTCTCTTGTCAGCTCCACAACCACATGCATCGGTTCAACATTTCCATTGCCTTCTTTTAATTTTTCTATCATTTCTCGCCTCTCCATTCTCTTTATTCTAAAATTTCGTTAAGTAGTTCTTCTACTACTTTAGGATTATTGTTTTTCTGCATGTATTCCTGAGCAATTTCTCCCATGGATTTGTTTATAGCTTTCCCATTTCGGTAAGCCTTTTTCATTGCTATAGCAAGTTCTCTTCGATATAGATAAAATGGGAATTCCTTTCTCATATCTCTTGCCATGCAAATATCCGGAGCAATTACCGTTTTGCCTCGTGAAAAGGCCTGTATCATAACGCCAGAATTCATGCTGCTACTATCTTTATAGGGTAATACAATAACATCTGATATTTCAACAATACTATCTAGCAACTCATTTGGAAGATAGCGCATATCTAAAACAATATTGTTATTATCACACAGTTTTTCAATACTCTTTGCATATTCATTGCTTATGGGCTTTCCGGCAATTAACAGCTTTGCCTTCGGTAAGCTTAGACTATTGAATGCAGCAATCCCACCCTCAATGTTCTTATAGGGTCTGATTAATCCAAAAATAGTAAATACAAACTCATCTGTAGCTATGCCATACCTTTTTCTTACCTCATCCACTTTTTCTCTATTAGTTTGTCCTTTGTATAATACGTGTGGTAAATAATGCGCTTTTCTACCGTTTTTCCCAACATGCGGAATATATTTTTTACTGCTCTTTGAATGCAATAAAATAATACTGCTATTATTTGCTATCCATAGCATGTTAGCTGATACTTTGTTTTCATCTACTGATTCATGTGGTTGTTTATTATGAAATACCCAAACAATTTTCGTCCCACACAATCTATAAAGTAAAAGTTGTATCTTCATTTTTAAATTGAGAGTGTCTTCTATCCAATTTAAAAAAACAGCTTTAGTCTGTAACATTTGTAAAAAATCCACTGGCTCTGCTAAACTTTCCGAGACACTATATTTTCTTTTTAGTATATCTACCATGTTAGTTGTATACTCGTTAATCTTATTTCCTTTTATAGGATAAGGAATGTAGACAACTTTATCTCTTTTCACTTAAGCCTCATCTCCATATACACTTTATCATTCATTATACTTTTTTCTCTTCATCAGATTTCTTTTCAGCGATGAATAAGTAATAAATAAATTCTTATCAAATAAAAAATTTTAAAATGTCTTTTGATAATCTCATTCTGTTCTTTTCTTAATACTATACGGTTTTTTCTTTGACATGAGAACCCATCCCTTATGTAATTGCAGATAATCAATTCACAAAATTGTATCCTTGTCCTATCCTTTATGTTTCTAACAAACCAATCATAATCAGCTGCTATTTTATATTTTTCATTAAAATAATACTGTCTAAGATTGGAAGCCTTAGAAAATACCGCTTGATGATAAGCCCATTCTCCTCCAATTATACGAACGAAGCCCTTTAAATCTAAATTATCTCTTCCAATAATAGTTCCGCTTTTTCTTCCCTTTTCTATTACATTTGCTTTTCCATAAAGGATATCCGGTTTCTGTTTCTCAATTATATTTGAAACATTAGTTAATACATCGCAATCAAAAAAAGTATCACCCGCATTCATAAAGTTGATATAGTCACCTTGTGCCAAAGTAATACCTTTATTCATTGCATTATAGATACCATAATCCTGTTCACTAATCAGCTTAACCCGCACATCGTGTTCTATGTATTGCCTTACTTCATTTATACAGCCATCCATAGAACCTCCATCAATAATCAAATATTCAATATTAGAATACTTTTGTCCCAAAACACTTTCAACTGTTTTTTTCAGATTTCCTTTTGCATTATAGCACACGGTAATAATCGTAAACTTAACCATAGACCACCCTTACAAGCATTTCAATGTCCTTACTATCCATTAAGCAATTGTAACTATATCTTCTCCAATTGCAATATTTTTATTAGCTCAACCATACACAACCATAAAAGCTTTCACTGCATATTATATCGGCTTTCTGCGAGAATATTTTAACCATTTAGGCTTTAATTACTCTTTATCGCATATTGCCATCAATTTATTAATATCACAAAAATATGCAGCGTGGTTTTCTATCCATTGTTCATTTTTATTCCACCATTTTAAGCGCAACAAAAACTCTACCTCTTCCTCACTAAACCGATATCGAATCACTTTTGCCGGGTTTCCTCCTACTATGGCATACGGTTCTGTATCTTTTACTACATTTGCACCTGCAGCCACAATCGTTCCATCGGCAATATTTACCCCTTCCATAATGGAAACACCATCACCAATCCAAACATCATTGCCTATTTCAACGGAATACCCATCTTTTGTATACCAATGTTCTTCAAATATATTTTCTGTTACAAATGATTTATGAATCAATTGTTGCGTCGAGTAAAACATAGGATGTGTTGAAACGAACCTTTTAGTAGGGTGCTGCCCTCGGATTACTTTCACATTCGGACCAATAGAAGTATATCTTCCTATCCTGGCATTATGAAAAACAGAGTTAAAAGAAATGTAGGAAGCATATCCCATTTTGCACATATTTACTTTTGCTCCGGCATGCAATGCATTTCTTCCCTCAAATGAGGAAAAAACATCAATTTGTGTGTTCCAGGGAAAAAAAAGCTCCTGATTTAAATATGGAGAACCAACAACATTATTTGCTAATCCCTTGCTTTGGAGTAAATTAAAAATGTCTTGCTTATGTTCGTATGCTGTAGATATATAAATATCTGCATCACTTTTCATTTCACATAATTCATCTATTGACAAAATTTCTTTTCCATTAATCTGCTTACCAGTTTTTTCTTCGTTTGAATCAGCAAAAGAATATACCTTTTCATCCCCAAGATGTTCCAGCCACCTCTTTCCAATTTGTCCACTTCCATATAAAATCAATTTTCTTTCCATACAGTTTCTTCCCCATCCTAGAATAGACTATCAAAATCAACTCTTTCAAATACATCCAAAATTCCGCCCTGGGTTGCATTATATATTTTGATATTCTTCTTTTCAGCTAACTCACGCATTTTTCTATATTGCTTCCATAACACTTGCATGATTTCACATTTTTTACTAAGTGAAATAGTCATTTCTCCATTTTCTTTTACATATGAGTCCGTCTTTCCTACAAGACTATCCTTACGCTCATAAAAATAATCATACGTTTTATCCGGTAGTAAATAATCATGCTCGGTACCAATTAAATAGATTTCTTTGAATCCCATATAAAGTCCTATTTGTAAACACATAATCGGTACAGACTGTACTGGTAAAATTGCTTTTGTCAAATCAACCTCATCGTATCCATCCAAGTATTTACCAAAATGCACATAATTGACTTTCTTATTCTCAAATATATTATTTTCTTCAATCAGTTTCTTTTCTGTTGTATTGAAAAAATATTGAACATTGCCTGTCTTATTGCAAATTTCTGTTAACCAGTTCTTCGCTACTTCTTTTGTAAAAACATCTGTATAGGTAAATTGAGGGGTACAATAATACGTTGGAGAAATCACATCATATTCTGGATGCAAATAAAAGTTAGAAACTGCAATTGAAATTTCGTTCTGTAATTTTTCCAACTTCATTTTTTTGACGCTAGGTCCATTACATAAAACAAATAGTCTTTGATTTTTATGTATATCCTTATACTTTATGTTTTCTTCTATTTTAGCCTTATACTCTTGGGGTACAAATGTATCATATTGTGAAATATACATATTCAACGGTCTTGTTATTTGCCCCTGATTTACCAATATAATTTTATTCGTATATTCATACTTTTCTTTGAGTTCTCTTGTTATCTCATCTGCATAATAGAAGGAAGCTATAATGACACAATCCACTTTCTTCCAGTTCAACTCACTTGGCAGAGACACTTTTCTCCCAAAAAAATTACTTCCGGCTTTATTACTATCAACAATATATTTCACTGTATTTACTAAATGTTCAGCATACTGAAACAGTTTCGCTGCCGTTTCAGTTGCTCCCCAAACTACTATACTTTTCACTTCCTGTATCTGATTTTGCACTATCTCTACACATTCTTCAATATACACGATTTACTACCACCCTTTTGTTTTTTCTCTAATATGAATAGTCCCACTATAATGTACATATAAATTCAAGTTTTGCTAAAGTTTCTCCCTCTATACTATTTTCCAATTCAATACTGGTCGTTACCGTATCTGCCATTCTTCCCCAACCGTCTCCACACATCATCCGCATTCTTCTTCTTACTGCTTCCACATATTTGGATCTCATTTTTTTGTTCTTATAATAAATCCACTGCTTAAATAATTTTACACGAAATACAATAAACTCTTCGCTATCTTTTTCTATTCTAGTCATAGAAACAATCTCTCCGTATGTCCTCATTATGGAAGCAAAGAAATCAAAATCAGCAACCTTTACATATCCGGTAAGGCTTGTCCTGATTTCATCATTTTCAATCATTTTCCTATATCGACTCTGTAAAATCTCCAATTCTTCTTTGGGAAGACCGGCTTCTATAAATAATTTTTCTCCATCCAGTGGCCAAAATGCCGTTGAAAGACTTCTATTTCCCAAATAACATGGTACATAAGAGTCAGGAGCATATACAATATGCCAGGCTGTTCTATGAGCCCCGTCATTTAGCCCTACCGGGCAATCCGTTATGGATACTGCATTCACGTTTGGGTTAAAACCTCTTCTATTTAACGAATGAATTAGCAAATCAAATTTTGCTTCCATGTTCTCTTCTTCCTGCCTAGTCATTTGCGGCCAGAAATACTCATTGAACCGATTCTGCCAGTAAAAGGGTAAATTCTCTCTTCGTCTCTCAACATCCAAAACTCTGGAAATGATAAAAAACTGTACTCCCGTGATTTTCCCATTACAGGGAGTAAGTAAGTCACCTATGTGGAGCCAGCATTGTTCTCTTATATCCTCTGCTTTACTGTGCGGTTTCAAAAGTTCCTCTGACATCAGCTGATTCAATTGAACAACAGACTTACCATCTAATCCGTATAACTCTACATCAATCGTAATAATTTGTGTATACTTTGCTAACTCCTCTTCTTGTGCCAATGAAATTCCATCTAACACTTCCTCATTTCGAATGACGTAATCCTCGTCCCCTAAAACCATGACACTAATGCCACTTTTCCAATATCTTTTACATAATCCGGCTACATGCAATACTTCAAAAGGATTGGTACCGCAAACGCATATGGGCTCTTCCTGCTTAAATACTCTGTCAAGTGCTTTGCTGTTTCTTTCCATCCAATAGCAGAAATCACGTATATTTTTTGTATTATTCTCAATATCTTCCATGCTGATTGCATAACATAGTTTGTTTTCACTATCCACAACAGGCAATAGCTTCAAAAAATCATACTGCTGTTTTAGTAAAAATGCCTGCGCCATGGCTTCTTCCCGATTCTCTGACACAATCTTCTTACAACCAGAATTTACGACTACTTTTTCGTTCTGCAAATTCTTTCTATAATCACCTAAAGTAATGACCCCTGCAAATGCATTTTCTTCATTTACTACCAATATTGTGTTTTTGCATTTTGCCATATCGCTATAACTGGAAAAACATTTCTCTAAAATAGAGAAATGTAATTCCTTTTCCTGTAAAACTATTATATCATGCAAATCAACAACTTCTACATTCATAAATAAGTGCTCCTATATAAATTCAAAGAATTCCTTATTGATATGTATATTTCTAAATTCTAAATATTTGTATATATCAACTATTTCATATTTTCCTTCAATGTGTCTCAAATCCTCATACATTTCTTTTCTATATCTGTAGGACGAAATAACAATAGTTTCTGCCTGCACAGAATCTAAATTATCTAAAGTTACCGCCGGAATTTCTCCCCTGCTTTTTCCATCGTTTGCCAAAATTCCACATATCTTTACTTGATTTCCCCATAGTTTCAGCAATTCTTCCGTATGCTTTCCGGCTCCTTTTATTACGACGTTCTTCCCTTTCAAATAGTCAGGAAGCCCTTTTCCTATACAGTTTTTTAACTGGTCTTTCAATATTTCTTTCTGTCGGTTTGCAAATTCTTCCACTGTTTTTTCTTCTGCCGCAATGTCATCATGGATTAAGTACTTTGCATTCTCATATAATTTGTCCGGTTCCCATGCATTTACATCAAAGTCATTTCGGTCAACCATTTCATTCATACATTGACCGATTTTATCAGAAAGCTCCAAAAACTCCTTTATTGTCAAATCTAATCTGATATTTCCCCAGTGAATATGCATTGCTTCTCCAATATTGTCTTCAATGCAAAATGTCATTCCATTTATTTTTGTATTTGCAAGAACCTTCACTCCAGGATTACTCATCTACCTATCTCCTTTAAATTTTTTATAAGACTTGAGCTCCTTTTCCGCCTTTTTTATCGTTGCTACCATTTTGTAAAATTCTACCTGTGGCAGTTGCATTCTCATATCCTTAGTCTGAATATGCACATTTCCGCCAACTATTTCATCCAGGGGCTCATTTAGCTCTACATCAAAAGTAAGCGATTTAATATTTACTTCTCCAACCTTCTTGATTATTTCTCCCATTGTAGTCACTCCTAATATTCACTGTAAGAAATATAATCCTCGATAATGTCCTCAAATTTATTATTGTCAATCATAAATAATAATCTGTTTGTATATTTAAAAAAGACTGTCGATAATAATTCTTTTGTAAGATCCATATCAATGATTTCTTTATACTTCTTTATGTCTTCAATATAAACATCCATAAACTGCTTTTTATCAAAGATACAACGTACCAACAGATAAACAAATCTGGTTTCGTTGTCCACTATCCACCATTCATTTTCCTTATCCCAGATTTTTTCTTCCCATATTCTCTTCTGAATCTTTTTGTCCAGTGGTATCCAAAATGGTAATAACGCTTTGCAGCTTAACTTGCTAAATACATGTACCCGAAACGTTTCCATATAATCAGGCATATACCACATGATATCTCCCTTTAAACCATACAGGAAACGATTGTCAGCCTTTTCTTCTTTCCTACAACCAAGTTCAAACATCTTTTCTTCGAATCTGGAATAATCATCCTCATGGATAAGCAAATCTATATCCTTCGACTTTCTCAGATGATTGGGGATTTCATTTCCTAAATTGTTACGAATAACATATTGAATATTTTCTTCGTTCAACATCCGAAAAAAATTCATTATAATTTGCGAATCCACAAAATCATTCTGCTTTACATTTGTATCTCGTTCCAATTATATAAATCTCCTCTCATCTTTTTCCAGTTCTTTCACAAGTCTCTCATAAGTAGGTTTGCAGGAAAACACACCTATCGTTCCTTTTCCAAACGATACCTGTTTTTGTAAATCATTTTCCAATAAGAACGGGGCCAACTTTTCCTCATCCAAATCACTTTTGAAAGAAAGGTCTCTTACAAAATAGGGAACGGTCGTTTCTTTCTTTCTTCCCTGCTCATCAATAATATGTCCACTGAAATTTTTGAAATATCTATGTCTTACGTTTACATGTTCTTCGGCAAGATAATAAAAGGTGTATCCCTTATTTGCACCAAACATAACAATCTTTCCATGACTATGTATCATCTTGCCATATACACTATCAAATCCAAAAGCATCCGGTCCAACATCAAGCAATTCCTCTCTCTGCTTTCCCCAGATGGCAAAGGAAAAGATGGGATGATTGGTTCTTTTCACATTTTCTGTCTTTCTAAAATGTTCTGTTAATAGTCCTACCTTTGATTCTGATATTTTATTCTCATAATCTTCTTTTTCACAGAAGCTATAGGAAAAAGTGGGCATAATCAAGGTTCCTTCCGTTCCTATCAATTCCTGAAATACTTCTACAATGGTATCCAGAAATTTGTCCTTCTCCATCAGTATTCTGCCGAAACTGAAAATTTGTGAATGCACGCAAACAACATCACCCTTTTGTATTCCCAACTCTAAAAGTGCATTATACAAATCTGATACTTTCCAGTTTTTCCCCTTTTGTCCAATAATATCATCATCAAAATTCATTCGTCCTATAACATCCCTTCTAATTCTTTTCGATTAATCTTTCCATTCATATTTAACGGCATATTTTCTACCCGAATCATTTTACCGGGCACCATGTAGTTTGGTACTGCAGAAAGCAGATATTCTTCTATCTCTTTCTTTTCTGCTTCTCCCTCATAGAAAAGAACTATTTTCTTTCTATGATTATCGTAAACACAGCAACATCTCTCAATCTTTTCTACGCCATACACCGCTGTCTCAATTTCTCCTAATTCAATTCGATGCCCCATATGTTTAATTTGGAAATCTTTTCTGGAATCATACATGATTTCACCATATTCATTATAGTGAACCAAATCACCGGTTCTATAAATCATCTCTACGTAGGAAGAATTTAAAGGATTTTGCACAAAGACCTCGTTTGTTTTTTCCGGATTGTTATAATATCCTAATGCCAGTGACGTTCCCCGCACACACAATTCTCCAATCTCTCCCTGCTCTACCGGCTGGTTCTTTTCGTTTAGAACAAGAATATCTGTGTTCTTTAATGGCTTTCCTATTGGTAATGGTTCATTGTCTTCAAACTCTCTATCCACAATATAATAGGTGCACACATCGGTAATCTCAGTTGGCCCATATAAATTTGCGTATAAGGCATCCGGCAGATACTTTCTCCATTCATTAAGCTGCTTATTCGGCATTACTTCTCCACAAAACAACACTTTTTTTACAGTTTGTGTCAAATCAACTTTTTTCAGTGCATGCAAATTTGCCACAACAACAAGTGCAGACGGAACCCAGAATATAACACTAATCTTTTTTTCCACCAAATAATTCAGTAAAAGTACCGGCTGTGAAAACAGGGAAGATGGAATGATTTCCAACCTGGCCCCGGTTTTGATGGATGTATAAATATCCAGTATGGAATTATCAAAGTAAAACGGTGCCTGATTTCCAAAGGAATCCTTTTCCGTAATAGAAAATGTCTCCTCTACCCAATCGGTATAATCCACTACAGAACGGTGACAAATCGTAACCCCCTTAGGAGTCCCTGTAGAACCGGATGTAAACAGTGTATATAAAACATCTGTATCAATACACTTTTCCCTTTGTTGCAATACAGCTATCTCGTCCATCCCCGATTTTTCCGATTCATCTGCGTAAATTACCTTTTCATTCTCCACACCTAAATTTTTTATAGTAGTATCACAGCTATGAACCGTGATAATCAGTTCCGGCTGGAAAATTTCCAGTATTTTCTGTTTTCTGCTATCCGGCATGCTTAAATCAATAACCGTATAAAAATTTCCGCTGTATGCTACCGCCATAAAGGCTATTAAGGTATCTACCGACTTTTCTATCATGACAGCAATTGGCTTTTTGAAAAGCTTTCTCTCAACGATTTCCCCAGCCAATAATATTGCTTCATTCCTTAATTCTTTGAAGGTCACTTTCTTATTTTCATCGGCAAAAGCCACATTGTCCGGAAATTTCTCTGCTGTTTTGTCTAACCAAACTGTAACGTTGTTAATCATACCCTTATGCCTCCAAGCACTTCTTCATCATATCAATAATTGACTGCATATTTTTAAAATTCTCTGTTACGATATAATCCGGGTCAATTTCTATCTCAAATTCGTCCTCCAATGCTGCAACAATCTCCATCACATCAAAGGAATCGATAATTTTTTCTTCTAATAAATCGTCACCATCATAAGTAACAATTTCATCATTAATCTCACATAAAATACTCTTAATCTTGTCTTCCATACTCTTCCTCTACTCTCTCAAAAAGTCATCCTTATTCCCCTATATTCTGTGACCTTCCCACATAGTTCTGAATGATAATTTTCCTTCCATTCACATAGGCCTCTTCATTATCTTCCGTCTTTCGTGGTAAATAACACTTTCTACATACAGGAATGTCTTTAAAACCGCAAGGAGTTTTGTGTTTTTCTCTCATTTCCTGCAATTTTTCACCATGCCATATATCATAAACACTTTCTATGTTCGCATCTCCAATTACATTCATATTTTCTTCATCATTGGAGCACATAAGTACTTGTCCATCTGCTGCAATAATAATACGCTGATATAATTGAGGACATGAAAAAGTATCATCATACACAATATTTTCATCATTGTCCAAATAATCAATTAAGGGATTAAATGCAATGGAATCCGTAATTGGTTCAAACATATTGTAGTATTCTTCTACATTATGCTTAAGGGCAGGCCAAATTCCCTGAATTTTAATAACAGGTCTGTGTACTCCCATTTCTTTCTTGATTTCACTGAATCTTTTTATTTTCTGAAAAGTTTCTTCAAACTGCAAAGGCTTTCTTATACTGTTATACTGCTCACCTGTTCCATCAATCGACACGGTAATCCAATCCACACCTGCCTCTATCAGATTACGGATAAATTCATCCGTAAATCTGCTTCCGTTTGATAAAAAGGAAACCTCTTTAATTCCCTTTTGCTTCGCATACTTAATGAATTCTATCAAGTGCGGATGCAGTGTTGGTTCTCCTCTAAGACTTAACCGGATAGCAGGTACATTGCCTCCGATTTCATCAATGATTTTATAAAACAACTCTTCATCCATTAATTTTGCATGAACCTTTTCTTTAAATTCCTCTGTAATGGTATAGCACATAGGACATTTCAGATTACATACGGATGATGTTTCTATATCTACAAGAAGAGGCCATTTTGCAACAAACTGTTCCTTGGCATATTTCGTCCAGGATTCTCTATATGCCTTATATTCCTTTTCCCAGCCTTCGCCACGATAGGTTTCAAAGAGCTGTTCCCTTTCTTCCGTCTCCATGTAATAATTGCCTTTATTTATTGGTATATTCTGCATACACTCACCTCTGTATTGTTACTAAATTAAGTTTTCCCATTGTAATATGGTATCTTCAACCAAATCCATTTTCAACTGCTTTCCGATTACCTGTTCCACCTTTTCCGGTGATATGCCAATCCCCGGTCTTTTGAATGCTATATCTGATGTTTCTATTGTTTCACCCTTATTCTTATTTTTAACAAGGACAATCGATCTTCTTGCATTTTCTCTTGCTGCATTTTCATTCTTTCCGTATTCCAGAGATTCACAGCCTATTATTTTCTTTTGAAAATCCAATGCCGCTCTGATATTTTTTAAGTCAGTATCGTCCATTGCATGATAATGGTCATTTCCGGGCAACGACTTATCCAATGTAAAATGCTTTTCTATCACTTTTGCTCCCAAGGCAAAGGCCGTTTTTAGAACGGCGTAGTCAAAATTCGGCTTAGTATGGTCAGAATAGCCAATTAAGATATCCGGATATTTTTTCTTTAAAGCTAAAATCTTACCTAAATTTGCATCTTCTTCCGGGGTTGGGTATTCTAACACACAATGCAGCAGTACAAGCTCATTGCCATTTTCTCTAATGGCATTAACCGCTTTGTCGATTTCCTCTTCGTCAGAAGCTCCTGTTGACAGGATAATCGGCTTCCCTTTTTCGCACATATGCTGAATAAATGGTAAATTGGTTATATCAGAAGAGGAAATCTTGTAATAATCCATCAATTCATCTAAATAATCCGCTGCTTCATAATCAAAAGGTGTTGACATGAAAGTCACCCCAATTTCCCTGCAATATTCTGAAAGAAGGGTGTATTCCTCTTTTCCAAAAGAATCAAACTTCTTAAATAATTCAAATTGTGAGGACGTACTCTCTTCTGTTGTATCCCAATAGGACGGTGAATATTTCGAAGCTATCTTTTCTGCCTTATAGGTTTGAAACTTTACAGCATCCGCACCGGCTTCTTTTGCTTTTTTGCACATTAACTTTGCGGCATCCAGATTTGATATATTTTCTTTTGCCGCAATATCATAATAATTCACACCTATTTCTGCTATGATTATGTATCCTTGTTGCCTGACTGCTTCAAAAAGTGTTCTCATTATTTTCTCCTAAAATCAACTTAATAACTCTCTCCTGCCCCTTGGTAAAATCCTTTTCCATAAGAAGCTCTCGCATCTGTTTTCTCACATAAGGCGTATTAATCAGCCACTCAATCGTAGACTGAATTGTCTCATCATCCTGTTGCTTTCCTAATCCAAGACTTATAAAGCCATTAGAAATATTAGCAAACAAATGATCTAACTCCCTTGCATTCTGCGCCAATGCGACGGAAGGAACTCCCATGCAAGCTAATTCATACATGGTTCTTCCCTGTGCAGTAACTGCCAGATCAGCCTGGGCAAGGTATTTGCTTACCCTTTTCACATCATTATGCATATAAATATGATGTCCTTCATCGGTCTTCACTTCATTCTTGTAGCGATAACCGAAGCCGGTTATGATATGGAAATTGATATCCGGATGTTTTTCGGATATTTTTTGGAATATACCATATATTTTTCTTGTCAAATCGCTGGGATCTGATCCACCAAACAGTACGACAATATTCTTTACTTTCTCTGAAAATGGTTTTGGAACAGCCGTTAAAAATTCATCTCTGATAAAGAAATATTCAAATCCATTATAAACATTTTCATTATACTTATCTGCAAACAACGCATTAATAACGCAGTCTGCATATTTTGAGCCTCTTCCCCTGTCTTCAAAGTTTATTACTCTTGGCACTTTTTTCTTTAGTGCCTCCATATATTCTTTCTCTGTATTTAAGATATCATTTACCACAATATCCGGTCCGAACTCATCAACTACATTAAGCAAATCTTCATCTTTATCTATAATCTTTGTAGGAAAATACGAATCTTTTAATTTTTCTATTCCTAAATTAAATCCTCTTTTCGTTACAAATAGAACTTCATTTCCTGTCAAATGGTATGCCAGCGACAAACATCTGTATATGTGTCCCATTCCCAGCTCTTCCTCACCATCTGCCCTTAAGATTATTTTTTTCGATTTCAGTATGCTTTCACATACGTTCCAATCATACTCATTATCTATATCAACCGCTTCTTTGGAAGAAATTTCACAAACAGTAACCTTTTCTCCAATTCTGCCCTTTTCTGAAACGCATTCTCTTCTTGTAATCAGAAAACCGCCTGTTTCCTTCAAAGATTTTGGAAGATATTGTCTGTTTACTCTTTGGCTGTATTGTGGCACATATTTTCCATCAGCATACCCCCAGGACAAATGTGCATCATTGACTGCACTTATCATCGTATCGTATTCTGAAGCAATAAACGTTTTAAGTGCTTCCTTTATGGTCTCTTCCTTTAATGTTGGTGATGTTGCCTGCATGGTAATCACAATGTCATATTTTACATTGTGATTTTTTTCAGCCTCGGTTACTGCATGGAAGATTACCGGGTCAAGAGTAACATCATCTCCCGATAACCGGTCTGGTCGCATAACCGTTTCCACTCCATTTTGCTCTGCTATTTCTGCAAGCTCAAGATCTTCTGTATCCACAATAACATCCACATCATAGAAATCCTTTAATGCTGTTGCGTTTTTTATGCTATAAACCATTAAAGGTATACCATTCATCAATCTGGCATTTTTGCGTGGTATTCCTTTTGAATTTCCTCTAACCGGAATTACTACGAGTATTCTCATAAGCTATACTCCTTTTTTCAGATGATCAGTCAATTATTTCCACTAACCCTTCTTCTAATAATTTATCTATCAATTTTACCAATTCTTCTATTGGTTCGTTTATCCTATTACATAACTCAATAAGATCCATTTTTCCATCTGCATAAGCTAAAAAGTTTTGCATAGCACGTGCACTGTTCTGGTATGTTCCTTTTTGACTAACCGTCGGATACAAACCTCTTTTTCCAAGTTGTGGCTCGCACGGAACCGTAGTTCGGTAATAGTGATCATACTCTAATGTAAGCACTACACGCTTTAAAACTTCCAACGCATTTCCCATACCTGCCGGTGAAATAAAGGATAGATTGTCTGCTGAAGTATGGTATTCTTTATATTCGTGAAATTTACTTCTGCAAAATACAACAAATGGTAAGTCAACCCCCGGAGAGCAGTACTGTCTCTCATCAGAACCTCTTTTTAAAAAAGAATATTTCTTATATGCAGGCGCGTAAGCCCTTAATACCTGTTCAAGGGTTCTGTCGGCTAATGTTCCACCATTTCTCGATTCCACATAAGAATATTCCAAATCATCTCCCACACATGTAATAACAAATCCGGCTTTGATGTTCTTTTTCATTTCATCCAAATGCCTACTAATATAAGTAATGGAGCCTATTGTTTCCGGAATAAATAAAAGTCTGTAGGTGTATCTCCTATCTTGCTGGTTTAATAACCATTTTGCCAGATAAGTCATAACACAGGGGCCTGACACTTCATTACTTCCCAGACCAGGATGGCATATATTGGTGGAAAAGCATATTTCCTCAGTGGTTGCACCCGGAATGACAATTTCTCCATAAGTCATACTTCCCTCTTTGAAACTACTTGCGATATACATGTGATAGTTTTCTTCCGGTAAACTTTTCCACATATTCTCAGACATACAAAATCCACTTCTTGGAGAATAATAACTGGTGATATAGGGGATTACATCCGGCTGATCCGGTTGTGTATATATATATTGTTTCAATTCTTCTTTGGAAACCCATTTATCAATCGGATAAGAATAACCCACTACATGAAGATTATTTTCTTTAAAGTCAATTATCTTTTCTCCGCTTTCATTTTCAATATATGCTTCTGTAATATTCCATTCTTTCGGCACCGTCCAATCATATACTCTGGTTCCGCTTGCCACTTCAAAAATCTCCATATCAGGAACTATTTCTTTTATATGTCGCAATGTTTCTCTAACACCCTCACCTGTAATACTCCTGTAAATAGGAAATATCTCTTTTGCAAGTTCATATAAATCCTTTCCTTGGTATTCAAATTCCAGTCTCACCTTTACATTGCTCCTCTATTGTTTTTCTTCTAACTCAGGTATTCTACAATCCTATAACCTACACTATTGTGTAAATCAACACTTTCCTTATCTTCAAACCAGAATTTTTTCAATTGTCTGTAGTCAAATTGTAGTGGTAAAACTGAAGCCTTCTGGTCGGTTGCATTTACAATTGCCAGATTATACTGATTGGAAATGAAATACATATTTCCCGCCTCATCCTGAGAAGAGAAATGATATTCCTCATTCTCTTTAGTATTTATTTGAAACATCTTTTCATAATTGTTTACTTCTGCCTGATTACGACTTGTAGAATATTTAATTCCCCATGTATTACCAGGCGACATAAAGTATATGTTATCCCCTACAACTGCTTTATCCTGAAGAAAATTGATATCTCTATTTCCAACAGGATTGATAACACACTGTCTTTTCACTTCTTTTAACTCTATATCCCACACGTATACCACACCGTCTTTTCCCAAGAGGTATAGATTTCCCTGATATCCTACAGAAAGAAGAATGGATGTATCCACGCTTACCCTATGAAAAAGAATACTATTTTCTTCTGTTGTATACTCGCATATACAATTGTCTTCAAAAGTGGAAAAATAAATACAATTTTTGTATAAATATCCTCTGTCTTTTGTAAGAATTTTGTAGTTTTTCCCAAGTATTCTCTGATATTCATTTCTGATATTTACTTCCCTTGTGACAGTACAGGTATCTATATCCAATACATAACCATTGTCTCCATACGATGGAATAAGGAACATTTTCTCACCAAAAATTGTCATCCTTGGCAAAAAGGCATGTGGCTTTCCCCTGTTAAACTCATCTCTGATAACCAGCTCTCTTTCCATTTCTGTGTCCCAAATATGTATTTTTCCAAAATTAAAGGGGCAAATAACAATGTATTTTTCATTGGAAAAAGTATTTCCCAGAAAATTTCCTTCCTTTTTTTCATTTTCCATGGAACTGACAAACTTTGCTTTACCGGTCTGCAAATCTATGGAAAACAAACCATTACAATCTCCCGCCATAAAATATAAATTATCTTTCTGCCTTGCAGTATAATTGATGGAAGGTAAAAAACATGATGTAATATTTTCCGTTTTCTTTACCAGTTTCAAGTCATTTTTTGAATCTACCCTCTGAATAAGTACTTTTTTTCCTGTTTTCCGGTATACCTGTACTACGCTGCTTAAATCCCCATAATACACATCACTCAGCACAACCGCCCTGTCCATATCGACTGTATCATCATAAATTCCCCATCCTTCTTCTTTATATTTTGTAACAATTTCTTCATAATCCTTCCACAGCTTGGGTCTCATAGAGACGATTGTCATCTTAATCAGTGGATGTGGTCTCCAAAGCAGTGCTATTTCATCTTGGCTTTTCTTAAATAGTTCGAATACATCTCTCATTTTTTCCAGCATTTTTTCATCATTTTTCAACAAAGCTGCGATACTTGTATTATAGAAAACAATCTCCTTTAAACTGCCATCTGGTTTTTCGATTACTTTTAGCCACTCCGTTGGAATTTCCAAATCCTCCTTTTTCGTGTTCAGCACTTTATCAAATTTCGGCGAACCCAATCCCAGAAATTTCTCCTCAAGTGCTTTCCTATCAACCGAGAGATTTCTCACCTTAGCTGCTTTTTGGAATTCATTAATATAAATCTGACGCATTTTCTCTGATTGTACAATAACCTTATCAGCAAATATCGTTCCCGGTGCGAAACAGAAATGACTTATTTCATTAATTTGTTCCTGGTCATCCGGCTCGATTTCATCCAATACGAAATACGGAATATATACTAATTCTTCTGTGTATTTTTTTAAATTCTCTGCATAAAACCTTGGATGTACACTAGTGATAAAATTCCAACTATCATATGGATTGTGAATATAAATCACATCCGGTCGTCTTTCTTCAAAGTTGTAGCTTTGCCAATCAATTACTTCAATATTAGCCGGATATTCATTTCCTTCATAATGCATCTGTCTGAAACTGCCATCCGTATTTTTATCAAAATAAGGTATCGGTACACAATAAACATCGCAGGTTTCATCCTCTTTGGCAGCCAGATATACACTTTCAAGGGAATCCCACATGGATGCTTTATAGGGGAAGAAAACAATTTCTTTTCGCACTGCTATTTTTTCGATTTCTTCAGATACTTGTACCAACTGTTGTTGTAAGTCCTTTCTTACTTCATCAATCCTTTTTCTATTTTCCTGCGTATCCTGCTCCGGCTCCCCTAAACTGTTCGTTTCCTCAATCAGATTATAGAAGTGAAAAATCTTTTCACAATAAACTTCTATTGCCTTTACCGAGGGACATTCTTCTCCTTCTGATTCTTCTATGACATTTCCCATTTCGATTGCACACTGCTGGCAATCAGCCAAAACCGACTGGGCTGTAGCATATTCTTTTTGTTTTAATAGCTTTTGAATCTCACGATGCACTTCATTCAGGCTTTCCATGATTTCCTGTATTTGTTTCTTTTGCGCTTTTCTCATCGCTTTCTGCCCCTTCTGCAAAAAAAATGCCTCTGTATTCACAGAGGCATCAAAATTTCCTTCTCGGTTAGTATGCTTCCCTGCAAAATTTCCCGGCATCCATGCGGTTCTATTCATATGCTCCGGCTATTTCTCTCAAAACCGGAGAATTATTTCAAACGTATCAAAATACTATATAATATATCGACAAAAAACAGCAAAAGTTTACCTCTTGGGGATAATTACTAACCTTACCATATTATGGGTCATCTCATTTCCTTCTTTACCGCATCTATCAATTCCTGCTCACATTCAATAAGATTACAAATCTCCTCATCAGACATTCCCTTTTGAAGCATATTTTTTATAATTCTCTTACTTCATCCAGCTTTCCTTCTCTGTCACATACAATGCCTTAAAAATCTCCACATCTTCAATCGTAGTTATCTTAATATTTTTAGAAGACCCCTTGGAGAAATATACTCGCTCTCCCAAATCCAGCATCAACGTATTTGTATACACTGCATTTGTAATACCTCTCTCCAATGCGGTAGTATGTGCCCACAACGCTTTCCCGTAAAAGTACGCCTGCGGTGTCTGCACACGCATAATATCATCCCTGTGTATATTCACGTTTCCACTAATCCCATCATTCGTCTGTACAATCGTTTCCTGACAGCGGATTGCCGACAACCCGTTTCCGCATCTTTTACAGGTTACAATACAATCCGATATTACATCACCGCTTACCATCGGACGAACTGCATCATGAATCACAACCACATCATCTTTTCCGCAATCCTCCTGCAAAGCCAGCAAGGCTTTTCTCGCAGAAGCCTGTCCGTTTTCACCACCACTGACTACCCACTTTAATTTATCAATTCCGTACTCTCTTGCATAAGCACGTAGGATTTCCTCCCATCCTTCCAAGCAGGAGACAATAATGCCATCAATATCCGGATGCTTCTGAAAAGCTTCTAAAGTATAAATAATAATAGGCTTATCGTACACATTCATAAACTGCTTCGGTACATCCTGTTCTGTTCGTTTGCCACTTCCGCCGGCAAGAATAAGTGCTATGTTCATATAAACAATCCTTTTTTATTTTTATTTATTCATATGATAGAGTGCTTTAAACATCTCCACGTCCTCTATCGTATTAATCTTTATATTCAAATCCGAACCTTTGGAGAAATGAATCGTCTCTCCAAGCTGTGTCAAAATACTGTTATTATCTACACAACGGCTGATTCCTTGCTCTAATGCCTTTTTGTGCATTGTATCCAGATAGTCCAGACGATAGGTTTGCGGTGTCTGAATTCTCCGTATGCTGTCACGGAAAATATATTTCTGCCCCGTCGTTCCATCCTCAGTCAGCATAATGGTATCCATAGAACGTACTGCAGCAACACCCATTCCATATTCCCTACAGTTGCGAATACTATCCGTAATCAAATCATCGGTTACAAGTGGTCGGATTGCATCATGCACAACTACCAAATCATCCGGTTTGCAATGCTCCTTTAACCATTCCGTTCCTTTACGGATAGACTCCTGTGCATCCGCCCCACCATCAACAATTTGTACCAGCTTTGTAATATCGAACTGCTTCGCATAAGCCTGCACCATTTCTTTCCATCCATGTAGGCAGGACACAATCACCTTATCAATTTCCGGATGGTTTTGAAATACCTGTAACGTATATACAATAATCGGACGGTTCTCCACGATTACAAACTGCTTTGGAATTGACATTTGAAATCTTGGGTCTACACCGCCCGCTAATATCAGTCCTATATTCATAACTCCCTCGCTTCCCTGCAAAAATCCCCGAATCCCATCGGTTCAATCAAACATTATTCTTTCCTGACTATCACTGTATATATTATCGGCTGTATACGACAAAATTTTAACCGTTTGGTATTTTTTCTCTTCACAAATACAAAAAACTTCCTTTTCCCATCGTATAATGCTAAAATAGAATTACTAAAAAAGAACGGAAAACCAAACAATGAAAATATTAATGTTAAGCTGGAAAAGCTTTGGTAATGAAGATATCATTACCGCCTTCAAGGAAATGGGACACGAGGTCAAACCCATTCCTTTTTCTAACAAAGAACTGCATCATGACGAAGAAATGGAAAACGAACTGGTTTCTGAGATTCGCACATATTCTCCTGACTTTGTTTTTTCCTTTAATTATTTTCCTATCGTCTCATTAGCTTGTAAAAAGGCAGACATGCGCTATGTAGCATGGGTGTATGACAATCCTTTTGTCATGCTTTATTCCTATACGATTATTTATCCCGGCAATTATGTTTTTGTCTTTGATAAAGAACTGTATCTGGAGTTTCACTCTGCCGGCATACAGACCGTGCATTATCTGCCTCTTGCAGCCAACACGGACAGACTTTCAAAAATGAATGATTTTTCCACGTTCGGAAAGTCTCCATGGAAAAATGAGACAGACATTGCTTTTGTGGGTTCTCTTTATACAGAAAAGCACCAATTTTACGAAAGGCTTGAAGGAATCACTCCGCATACGCGGGGCTATCTGGAAGGCATTATGGCTGCGCAAAAAAAGGTCTACGGCTATAATTTCATTCAGGAACTACTGACTCCGGAAATCATCGAAGATTTAATGCGAGTATTGCCTATGCAGCCCGACCCGACCAGTGTGGAAAGTGTGGAATATCTCTATGCCCAGTATGTCATCAACCGTAAAATTACGGCAACAGAACGTTCCGAGTTATTAAGTGCCATCGGCAGGAAATATTCTTATGATTTGTATACTCCCGACCGTACCCTGCAGCTTCCCGGCTGTATCAATCACGGTCCGGTAGATTATTATGATATGGCACCTTACGTTTTCAAAAGTACCAAAATCAACTTAAATATCAGCCTCCGTAGCATCAAAAGCGGTATTCCGCTCCGTGCCTTCGATATTTTCGGTGCAGGTGGATTTTTGCTCACGAATTTTCAGGCTGACTTCTTAGATGATTTTGTCCCGGACGAGGATTTTGTATACTTCGAGAACAAGGACGATTTATTAGCTAAAATTGACTATTATCTGATGCATGAAGACGAACGCAGCGCGATTGCAGCAAATGGTTTACATAAAGTTTCAAGTAGTCACACGTATCACCACAGAATTGACGAAATCCTATCGTATTTTTAGTGTAATATTTACTTATTTTTCAACCGATAAATGTGTAAATCGCTTTGTTATTAATTCACAGGAAGGACTATAATATATGACACCGATTTCAATATGTGTAATCGCGAAAAACGAAGAAAAACACATGGAAACTTTTCTTTCCTCCATAAAGAAACATTTTAAAAATTATCCTTATGAACTTGTGATTACAGACACCGGTTCCACAGATAAAACGGTGGAAATTGCAAGAAAATATACCGATAAAATCTATCATTTTGAGTGGATAAACGATTTCAGTGCTGCCAGAAATTATTCCCTGCAATGTGCTTCCAACGATTGGATTCTGGTGTTAGATTGTGACGAATATATCGTAGATTTGAATCCAAAAGGCTTTCAGTTAATGATGGAACAGTATCCCGACGCGGTTGGTATGCTTTCCAGAAAAAATCACTACGAAATGAATGGCACAGATAGTATCTATACCGATGACGTAGAGCGTTTTTTTGACCGCAGACTGTTTCACTATGAAGCAATTATTCACGAACAGGTACGTCCCATCCGAGGTGACAGTTTCACAAGGGTTGCCATTCCGCTCATCGTTGACCATTGCGGCTATAACGGCACCTTTGAGGAATTGTGCAAAAAAGCTGAACGAAATAACGAACTGCTTTTAAAGATGCTGAAGGATAACCCTGACGATCCATACCTTTATTTTCAGATAGGGCAATCCTACAATATGATGCGGGATGATGAAAAAGCCTGCTACTACTACGGCAGGGGATTGGAATATGATGTAGACCCCCAGGTAGAATATGTACAAATGATGGTAATCGGCTACGGTTACGCCCTTCTGCACTTAGGACGTCTGGAGGAAGCTCTCCAATTTCAGAATATTTACGAGGAATTTTCTTTTTCTGCGGATTTTGTATGTCTGATGGGATTGATTTATTTACGCAACGGACTTCTCGTACAGGCAATGGGCGAATTCTTAAAAGCTACTACCTTTGAAACCGCTAAGACGGAAGGCGCAAACAGTTTTATCCCCACCTATAACATGGGGTGTATCAATGAAGTACTGGGGGACGTGGACACTGCCGTTTTGTATTATAAGAAGTGCGGAAGCTTTCAGCCGGCACTGGATAGATTAAAAGAACTTAAGAAAGGATAACAGATTTCATGATACCAATTTCAATTTGTGTAATTTCCAAAAATGAAGAAAAGCATATGGAAAACTTTCTTTCTTCCATCCAAAAGCATTTTAACGGATATCCATATGAAATAGTAATTGTGGATACCGGTTCTACCGATAAAACCGTAGAAATTGCCCGAAAATACACAAATAATGTTTCTTATTTTGAATGGACTAATGATTTCAGCGCTGCAAGAAACTATTCCATACAAAAGGCTTCCCATAATTGGATCCTGGTATTGGACTGCGACGAATATGTCACGGAACTGGATTTCGCTTCCTTACAAGCCATGATAGAAGAACATCCAAAGTGTATAGGCAATATTCTTTGCTGTAGTCACTGTACCATGTCGGTATCAAAACAGGAAAATATTCAAACAGATTCACTGGCGCGCTTTTTTAACCGTAATTTTTTTCATTTTGAATCGATTATTCATGAACAGGTAATGCCAATCCAACCTTCACTTGACAGAAGATATGTCAACATTGGTCTTACCGTAGAACACTATGGTTACAGCGGGACTCCGGAAGAAATGGAGCAGAAAGCTGATAGAAATATTAGTCTTCTTTTAGAAGCACTAAAAAAGCAACCGGATAACGCCTACCTTTGTTTCCAACTGGGAACCTCCTATAGAACCATAAAACAGCTTGATAAAGCATGCGAATATTTTGAATTAGGCTTATCGCTGCAGACGGATCCGCAGTTACCTTATGTTCTGGATATGATTATCAAATACGGATACTGCCTTATGGAATTGAATCAACCCCAAAAAACTTTGGAATTTATTGAGCTCTATGATATCTATTCCTATTCCGCAGAATATGTCTACTTTGTAGCTAATATTTACTATGAAAACAGAATGTATCTTCAGGCATTAACGGAATTTCTCAAACTTACTACATACGAAAACCCGAAGACCCATGGTTTGAATACCTTTATGGCATATTATAACATGGGGTACATTAACGAATTACTGGGCGAAAAAGAAGCCGCTGTTGCACTTTACAACAAATGTGGTGACTATCCCCCCGCCCTTACACGCTTAAAATCATTGAAGAAAGGATAAGAACGATGATACCGATTTCAATTTGTGTAATCGCAAAAAATGAAGAAAAACATATGGAGAATTTTCTTTCCTCCATAAAAAATCATTTTGAAGGATATCCTTACGAATTAGTAATTGTAGATACCGGTTCTACGGACAAAACCGTAGAAATTGCGAAAAAATATACAAATAGAGTTTTATATTTTGAATGGATTAAGGATTTTAGTGCCGCACGAAACTTTTCTATTCAAAAAGCTTCTCACAACTGGATTCTGGTATTGGACTGCGATGAATATGTGACCGATTTGAATTTTGAAGTTTTACAAACCTTTATGGAACAGCATCCCCATTCCACAGGAACCATCACACGTAAGGATTTGCACGATGTTAATAATCCGCAAGACTACTTTCTTGAACAGGTGGAACGCTTCTTTAATCGAAGGAATTTCTGCTACATGGCACCCATACACGAACAAATCCGTCCTTTAGATGGCAGTGATGACATTGAACGTCTGCCAATTCCGGTATCGGCAATTCATTACGGCTATGCCGGTAATGCTATAGAAACACGCCAAAAAGCAGACCGGAATCTTGAAATCTTATTCAAATGTTTAGAGGATTATCCTCCCAGTCCCTATGTTTATTTTCAACTCGGACAATCCTTTGCCGCCATACATGATTATGAAAAAGCATGCTTCTATTATGAAAAAGGGCTGGAATTTGATGTAGATCCACAAGCAGAATATGTAAATCTAATGGTAATCAGCTATGGACACTCTTTAATAAAAGCAGGTCGTTCAAAAGATGCCCTGCAATTTGAAAATATTTATGATACCTTTGCTCATTCCGCTGAATTTGTCAATCTGATGGGGATTATCTATATGGAAAATAATTTATTACTCAAGGCAATGGCAGAATTTTTGAAAGCAACTACCTTTGAATTTGCTCAGACAGCGGGCGAAAACACCTACATTCCCACCTATAACATGGGCTGTATCAATGAACGTTTAGGAGAACCGGACGCCGCCATACAACTCTACCAAAAATGTGGTAACTATCCACCTGCTCTTGCACGCCTAAATGCTCTTACGAAAGGAAATGAAATGAAATGATTCCAATATCTATTTGTGTAATTGCCAAAAATGAAGAAAAACATATGGAAAACTTTCTCTCTGCTATACAGAAACATTTTGAAGGTTACCCATACGAAATTATCCTTGTAGATACCGGGTCTTCTGACAGTACTTTAGAAATTGCTCAAAAATATCCTGTTCATGTTTTTCACTTTACATGGGTTAATGATTTCAGCAAGGCAAGAAATTACTCTATTTCCTGTGCCACCAATGACTGGATTCTTGTTTTAGACTGTGACGAATATATATCCCGACTTGACTATCCGCAGCTCCAAGCCCTTATAGAGCAAAGCCCTTCTTCTGTTGGGAAGCTTACGATTCATGAACATTTTAAAATGAAGGGACTGGAAAGCAGAGAAGTAGATTATATTCCACGCCTTTTTAATCGCACTCTTTTTCATTTCGAATCCTCTATCCACGAGCAGGTTGTTCCTCTCCGACCGGAACAGGAATATTCCTATTACAATCTTCCCCTTACGGTAGAGCATTACGGATATGATGGAACCGAAGAAGAATTGGCAAAAAAAAGTGAGCGAAACAGAACCCTTCTTTTAGAAGCACTAAAAAAGGAGCCTGATAATGCTTATCTCTATTTTCAGCTTGGGCGTGAATACCGCTCCATAAAGGAGCCGTCAAAAGCGAGAGAGTGTTTTGTCAAAGCAATATCCCTTAACTTCGATTATCAATCTGAATATGCACTTGCGTTAATTCAGCAGTATGGTTTATGCCTGCTTGATTTGAAAGAATATAAGGAGGCATTAAATTTTAAAAATATTTATAATCTTTTTTCTTACTCTGCTGAATTTGTCTTCTTGATGGGAAATATTTACCTTGCAAACGGTATGTTATTAGAAGCGCTTACAGAATTTTTTAAAGCAACCACTTTTGAGACCACCTCTGCTGAAGGAATCAATACCTATCTAGCATATTATAATATGGGACACATAAATGAACTGTTGGGAGAAACAGAAACTGCCATTAAACTCTTCAAAAAATGCGGGAACTTTTCTCCTGCGTTGGAACGACTTCGCAAATTGGGCAAATAGGCCATTGCAAAGAAGGCTGCCGCACCAGATAACTGATGCGACAGCCTTTTTCATAGCTTGATTAGCCAATCTTAAGGTTTTACACTCTATTAGCCAAGTAAGGATAATACACCCTGATTGCTCTGATTTGCCTGTGCAAGCATTGCCTGACCAGCCTGAGTAAGGATGTTGTTGTTAGAGTATTTAACCATCTCTGTAGCCATATCTGTATCACGGATAGCAGATTCAGCGCTTGTGGTGTTCTCAACAACGTTATCCAAGTTGTTAATTGTGTGCTCAAGACGATTCTGGATAGCACCAAGGTCAGATCTCTGCTGAGAAACTGTCTTGATAGCAGATTTAGCAAATGCGTTCAATGCTGCGAAGTCTGCTGCTGTAGGTGCTACTGAGCATAACTGGCTCTGAGTTACAGCATATGTAGATACTGCACTTAAGGAAGCCTGTGTAACAGAATTATCATATACGATACCACCAGCTAACGGATCCGTAACATCAAGTGTATCACTATTAAATGCATAGAATTTGCTCAGCATATTAGCAGATAAAGTATTTGCCTTAAATCCTGTCTGATAATTATAGCTAGCATCTGTACCTGTAACTGTAGCACTTGTATCATGCTCTAAGTGATCAACAGAGAATGTTGTTCCGTCAACAAATGCTTTAGCCATTAACTGGTTAACGCTCATGTTGCTGATTGTAACTGCGATGTGCTGTCCGGATTCTGCACCAACCTGAAGACCAATATTCTGGAATTCACCATTCAGTAAGTTTTTCTCATTGAATGTAGTTGTAGACTGAACACGGTCAATTTCACTCATCAACTGTTTAACTTCAGACTGAATATAAGAACGGTCTGCAGATGTTAATGTTCCGTTTTCACCTTTAACAGCCAGTTCATTGATACGCTGTAACATATCATGTACTTCGTTTAAAGCACCTTCTGCTGTCTGTACACAAGAGATACCATCCTGAGCGTTTGCGGAAGCCTGTGTAAGACCTCTGATCTGACGTCTCATTTTTTCGGAAATGGATAATCCTGCTGCATCATCTGCTGCACGGTTAATTTTGTAACCGGAAGATAACTTTTCTGTTGATTTAGCCTGAGTTTTTGTTGTAACGCCTAACATTCTGTTAGAGTTCATAGCTGTAAGATTGTGCTGTACTACCATAACTTATTCCTCCTTGAATATGAAGCAGCTTCCCTGCTGCTTTTGATATGAGTAACCCTTTCTTCCGACCGTACGCTTCTTCCAAAAAGATTACTGTTTGTTGTAAGTAATTTGTTTTACTTGTATATTATATCGGAAAGAATTCCAGATACTTTATACCCCAAAAATAATTTTTTAATTTTTTTTGTATTATTTTGCTATACCTGTCACATTTTCAACAATAGCAACCTTTTCTTTCTTTTTTTCAATCCCAATGTCCGGTTTCTTTACATTTCAGCCCTTTACTATGACACATGGGACAGGTCGATGTCTGCACATCATGTATCAGAACACTCTCACCTTCACACTCCGGGCATACACCGATAAAAAGCTCCCCGTCCGGCTTCACTTCAAGCACCGGAACACTTACTATACTCTGACATTGTACACAGTGCGCAACCCGATACTCAAAATGAAATCTCGGAAAAGGATTATCCGCTGCAATTTGTTTTATCGTCTGTGCCATATCTGTCTTATATAAATCGGCTATCACCTCAAGTCTGCTGTGTTGCAATCCGCAGCCGGTTTTTATCTCCCAGCTTTTCCCACAGGTCGGGCAGCTTATTTTTCTAATCAGTCCCATAACAATTTCCTCTGTTTATACTACTTAAGGTGCATTTCCATTATCCAAGCAATCCTAAAATTATATCCTGCTGCTGATTTGCTTGTGACAGCATTGCCTGTCCTGCCTGAGCCAAAATATTCTGATTGGAATATTCTACCATAAGCTCTGCCATATCTGCGTCCCTTATTGCTGACTCTGCAGCAGTGGTGTTTTCTACAATATTATCCAAATTGGCAATCGTGTGTTCCAAGCGGTTCTGCACTGCACCATAATAACTTCTGACCCGACTCACATTCTCAATCGCCTTCTTTATCGTGGTAATTGCATATTCAGCATCCTCTATCGTTTTCGTATTGGTATTTCCCAAGCCGAGTGCCTCTGCGTCCATCCGGTACAATTTAAGTGTTATGCCGGTACCCGACTCCGCTCCTACCTGAAAGCTTACATCCGTGCCATTTACAGAATATGTAATTAAGGAGGGATCCACATTCACCTGTGCCGGATCAATGCGGAACTGTTGGATAGACGCCGTATTTCCCAGTATACCGGTTCCTCCGGTACCAAGCGAACCGGCAATAACCGAGCCGGCTCCGTCCCTTGATGCATAAGAAAGTTTCCTGACAAATTCTACTAAATTGGTGTCACCCGTTGCAAACAGGCTCTCTATACCGCTCTCCGTTAAACCTCCGGTATGGTTGGCAAGTGCTGCGGAAAAGCTTGTCCCATTTATCAAATCCGTAAATACTTTATTCATGCCTGCCGCAATATTAGCCGCCGTTACATCACCACCGCCATTTGCAAGATAACCAACATATGCTGCTGCAAGGTAGCCATGTCCATATGGTCGTCCCGCCACGGTATAATCATCCAAATAATCCGCTATATTACTATCCAAAGTGTTGTCAGTTGCACCGGCCAAATGATTTGCCACACTTTTCAGATAACCATTCCATCCGGTAGGAAAACCGCCGCCCGCAAGCTGAGCTGTTCCTTCAACAAACCATGTAGGATACGCATCACCTGTCCTTCCGCTCATACCATCCGTCATATTGTACTGCATAACAGTATGCATCAGTTCATGTGCCAATGTGGATTCCAGTTCTTCCGCACTTGACCCGGTTCCGCTTGCATCCGCATCGTTAAAATCATCAGAATCTACCTTTAACAGCATACTCATCGGTCTGCCACTTGAACCAAATGAGTATTGCGCATAAGCGAGTGTATTTCCGGGACCATCCAAAAAAGACAAATCTAATGCCATATCAATAGTATCACTTCCGGTAGCTGTTTTCAGCGACGGAAATGCATCAAAAATCTGTTTGACTGCATTTGGCAGAAATTCATTGGCAATTTTATCTGCCAGTACACTTCCGCTGTAAATATTGTCTCCTGCCCTACCGGATCCATTCATTCCGGCTCTGTCACTTCCGACAAAAATTGCTCCATCCGATAATCTGTAAGACAACTCGTAATGATACACCTCATTGCCAAGTGACAATGCAGGAAGCGCACCATGAGACGGAAAAAGTTCAATCTCGTTAAAGACTGTATAACCGGCTGTCTCATCAATCGCTTTTTTCAGCTGTTGAACTTCCGCATCTACCATACTGCGATCCGAATCGGACAACGTACCGTTTGCTGCCTTCACAGCCAGTTCATTGCTTCTCTGCAGCATGGCATGGATTTCCTCCATGGCACCTTCCGCGGTCTGTACCATAGAAATACCATCCTGTGCATTTGCCGAAGCCTGTGTCAGTCCCCGAATCTGCCTTCTCATTTTTTCTGAAATGGCAAGACCCGCGGCATCATCTGCCGCACGATTAATCTTATAACCGGAAGACAATTTTTCTGTAGATTTTGCTTTACTCTTTCCTCTAATATTTAATTGTCTTTCCGAATTTAACGCTAGCAGGTTGTGTGCAACAACCATCATAGTTCATTTCCTCCCTGAATTTTAACCTTACCCATCCCTGGCAATTTTCATTAACACTATTTTATTTATCGTATTATTTTCCTCCAAAAATAACCCCTTTTTATTTTTTATTATCCATAAACTGCGGCGGTACACTGTTTAACTTATTCATATTATTATAATATTGTTTTGCCACATTCATTTTATTTTTGCCAAGCTGGATTTTTTCACGTTCTTTTTTAAATTTCTGCTCTACAATCTTTCGGTTTCGTTCTTCATTTGTCTGAATGAATACACTTTTTTCCGTTATTTGTCGTATCAAATCCTGCAACCGCTTAATCTGCTCCGCATATTTTTCTTTATTGCCTGTCAGTTCTTCCTTCACACGGGAAAAAACCTTCTCAAAGCCACTGTCCAGAAGTTCCAGCCTTTCGATTAGCTCTCCCTTTTCTTCCGTATTTTGGTCGAATTCTTCTGCATTAAACTCTTCTGCTTCCAGTATTTTTTTCTGTTCTTCGTTCTTTTTTATAATCTCATCCAACACAAGACTTTTCTTTTTGAGACTCTCCTCCAAAATATCAATATACTGTTCTGACATTTAGTAATCACTCCTTCGTTTTTCGCTTTTTAAACCAAATTTGGCGGTCCGTGATATCACAAACCGCCATTTTCCTACTTATGTGGTGCTTTCTGCATAACCTCTTTCCATGTGTCACGCATACTTCTAAGATGGGAAACTATCTCTTCCATAATCTCTTTATCTTTTTTTAAATTTGCATCAATCAGCCGTTTCTGGAGATACACATAAACTCTGTCAAAATCCTGTGCTACCGGATATTTCATATCCAGTGTGGCACGGAACTCATCCACTATCCTCTGTACTTTGACAATGTTATCATGCGCCTTCTGTATGTCTCCCTGCTCAATACCAATGATAGCTATATTACAAAATTTAATAGCTCCTTCATAAAGCATAAGAGTAAGTTCTGCCGGTGATGCTGTTAATATTTTGCTGTTATTGTATTGTGCGTATGGATTCTGCAATGCCATCTATGTAGCCTCCTACATTCCTAATAATTGTGTAACTGCGTTGGAATTTGACTGCATCTTTGCCAGTGCGGTTTCCATAGCCGAGAACTTCGCATAATACTTATCCATATAGGCATCGACCTTCTTTTGCTGTGCCGTAATTTTTTCCGTATAATCATCATATTCCTTCTTCATGGATAAATCGTTATATACGGTGAAGGCACTGCTTACATCCGGAACCTTTGCCATTTTCTCAGTCAATGTGCCATATAAGTTCTTTGCTAATCCGGTAAAGAATGCTGTTACTGCTTCCGGGTCGGTTGCAATAGCCGCAGACAACTTGTCTTCTTCATTCGCTGTGCTGGCATCGTCTTTATTTCCATGAATGTGATAAGCATTCTTTTCATTATCCGCCGCATTAAAATATCCTAATGTTTCAATGCCGAAATCGAACAGATACAATTTAGAGCCATCCTTCATCGTAACGCCCTGTGCCATTACTTCCTTCATGGCACTTGCCACGCTACTTAAGGTAGAGTCCTTTCTTAATAAGGAATCTTTAATTTTGGTTTCCCACTTTTCGATTTCGGACTCAGACATTTCCTCTTTTTCATCATCCGACAAAGGCTCGTACCCCTTGGAAGAATCAGCATTGTAAAGCTTATCCATTTCATTGATTAATTCATTATACTTGGTTATGAAATTCTTAACCATATCATAAATACCATCGGTATCCGTTTTGGTAGAAATGGTTGCCTGGGTAGTTGTTTTTTCCTGTGCCGTAATGGTCAGCCCATTGATTTCAAATACATTGTCACTGGAATGGTAAGTTACACCATTCAAAACAATTTCCGCATCCTTTCCGTCAACCTTCTTCGCCCTGGCTTCATCGGGAAGCCCTGCATCATTAGAAAGTCCCAAGGCCTTTAATGCTGCCACATCTCCACCAAATGAGAAGTCTCCTGCTTCTCCGCTTGTATTAGAACTAATATAGAATCGTCTGTTCTTTACATCAAAGTTTGCATTCAGACCCGTTTCGCTGATTTTGGCTGCGACCTCATCCAACGTAGTATCTGCCGTCAATTCAATGGTCTTTGTTTCTCCGCCAACAGTAAGTTCGATAGAGGTATCACCGGTGATACCAAAAGTAGACAGCGGCGCATTACCATAATAGTAATAATTGGCATTCGGATCGCCGATTCTTCCACCTGTCATATAGGCATTTGTTGCCAGTTCATTTACACTGATTGTCTGTGTTGCATAAGGAGCAGTTGCACCGGTTGTAACCTTCACTGCACTACTGTTGCTGCAAGTAGTTATTTTCTTCAAAAAGGAACTTTCAAACCGGAAATCACTAAGCGTCTGTGTATAGAACGAATGAATTTTAGTATTCAGCGTCTTCCATGCTTCCTGCTTCCATTCCAGCTTTGTCTGTGCTTTTTCCAGCTTTGTCTTTTTATATGATTTTGCACTTACAAGTTCCTGAATAATCGCTTCCGTATCTAATCCGGAATTCATACCCGTAATTCTAATCGTCATGTATCTTCCTCCTATCGCTTCTCATCAATGAGAATTCCTGCCATCTCCCACACCTTGGCTATCATATCCAGTGTTTTTTCCGGTGGCAGTTCTTTCAATACTTCTTTCGTATCCTTATCCACAATCTTAATGGTTACTCTCTGTGTGTCCTCATGGACACCGAAAATAGCTTCCGAGTTGCCTACTCTTTTATTAAACTCCTCGATTGCTTTCTTAAGCTGTTCGTTAGAAACCCTTTCTGACGGTGTCATCTGCTGGCTATTTTCAATGCCCGGATTTTCATTATCTTTTGTTTCTCCATTATTAACCGATGTTTTTCCTGTTTCCGTCTCTGCTGATGCATTTGATTTGTCCTGCTTTGCGGCTGCAACCTCCGTGTTGTCAACAGCTTTTGTAGTCTGCGGTGCAGCATTCATCTGCACATTCCTCATCTGACTGATTACTTCAATTCCCATCTTCTCCACCTCCGTGTGAAACTCTTAACTCCCTGCGCCTAATTCGGCTTTAATACATTTATCGGATGTTTGGGCATTTTTGTTTACACTTATCCAAGCAGATTCTGCAATTCTTCCATATTTTCCACAGTCATGGCTTCCTTGTTGGATTCCTGTATCTGTACATAGACCTCTTTCCGGTATACCGGCACTTCTCTTGGTGCGGTAATTCCGAGTTTCACCTGGTCACCTTTAATGTCAAGTATGGTAATTTCTACATTATTATTAACCACAATGGCTTCATTCTTTTTCCTCGATAAAGCTAACATATTATTTTTCTTCCCCTTCCGCGCTGTGCTTTTTTTGCTGCAAAATCTCATAAATCGGATACTTTATTTTATATTCACTGCCTTCCACAATAATTTGTGCCGCTTTTCTTTCCTCTGCATTGATAATAATCGGAGCCTGTAAATTAATACTGATTTTTGTAATCTCTTTCGGAACACTTACTGTTACGAGAACAAGCAGATTATCCGGATTAATATCTCCGAGCGGATTTAGCAGTTCATCTTCGATTTCAGGGTTATAATCCGGCACTACACGAAGAGGATCCATGACCGGCATGGCAAACTCCGGCTCTTCCATAGACTGTAGGTAGCGGATTCCGGCATCCACACCTTTTTCTTCATCATGAACCAACGCAAACCGCTTCATGTCCGGAAAGCCAACAATACCGTTTTCAAATGTAATAATTTTAGAATCTTCAATCTCTACTTCTCCAAATACTCTTGTCTTGATACGCATAGTTTACCCCATACCTTTCTTCTTCAAACTTGTCTTATGAAAGTAATTCTGCCATGTTCGGATGGCTACTTGTAAATATATCCGTATGAGGCGGCTGCCCGATACGGATATATGTTTGATTTATGGTTCTTAAATAAAATTCAAAAGTGATGTCTGCATTATCTTACCGGTTGCCATCAAGGATGCCTGATAAGTCAACTCCGCACTGTTCAACTTTATGGCAACCTCTGTGATATCCGCATCCTCGTTGTTGGACTGCAAAGTTTCAAAGGTTGTCTGCTGTGACATCAGGCGGCTTTCAATCAGCTCCAGCTTTGCCCCTCTGGTACCGCAATTCGTCAGAGCAAGATTGGTCTGATTCAAAGACTCCTGCATAAAAGTAATTCCCGCGGAGAATTCCGTCTCTACCTTTTCTTTTATTAAGGTATATGCCTTGTTTGCCGCATCCAACTGTGCCTGCAGGGTTGCCTTTTTGCTGTCGTAATCTGCATCTGACTCGGAAAGATTTTTCATTGTAGTTTCAATACGCCCGATTGCTTTTTCCATGTCGACAATCTGCTGCATGGTTGCCACCAAATCATCTACCTCCCTGCCGATATCATGAGTATAACATTCATCCGCAGTGGTATTAATCTGAATGGTTTGGTTGAAACCTACATCATATTCCATGCTCTGTCTGGAATAGCCTTCTCTCAGATAATTCGGATTATATTCAATGCCATCCTCATCTACGCAATAGAAATAGTGCTCCGGTCTGAGTTCATTCTTTTTCCAATCGGATTTAGAATAAGTAATGCGGATTTCGCTTTCATCTTTGTCAGAAGTCGCGATATCATCCTTGGTGTTTACCAGTTCATTATACACGTTTTCTCCCAGTAATAGTTCACCGGTATCTGCAAGGAATACAACAGTATCATTCGGAATATTTTCATAAGGGTCAATAGTATCATAAGAATGCTTTACAACCATATTATTAGCTGCAAGACTGTATTCCTTTGCTGCACCGGTAGAATCCGTATACTTAATAACAGGCGCCTCACCCGTACAATTATTATATGCAAGCCGGATTCGATGGACATTCGTGGAATTTACCGAGTTCTGCTCCGTGGCATCTTTATATTCCGTGGTATTATAGTTACTGTCATTAATCTCAGTAAGATTATACTTGGAATGATCAATTTTGGTATTTATATGGGTAATCTCATCAATTGCCGAAGCATCCAACTGCTCTGTTATGGTATACTTCTTAGTTTCAGCCTCTGTAAAACTCAACGTTGTATCGGTTCGGTAACCGGTAAAAATATATCGTCCCGCATAATCCGCATCACCGGTTGCATAGAGTTCATCCCGAAGTGCTTTCATCTGTTCGATAATGACCTCTCTATCTTCCGTCTTCAGCTGTTCCGAAGAACCTTTTGTCACCTGCTTAATCATATCGGTTAATACTTCGGTCACGTTCTTTAACGCATCCTCTGTAACCTCCAGCCAGCTTTTTGCATCCGGTACGTTCTTTTCATAGTACTGTGTAATCTGCGACACGCTGCTTCTTAACCGCAGTGCACGGATAGCAATAACCGGATCATCGGAAGGTCTCGTGATTTTCTTCTGTGTAGACATCATGGTATTCAGCTTATCCTGCGACACCTTGTTTGTATTGATGTTGGATAAGGAATTGTTCTGCATAATTTTATTTGTTATTCTCATATACGTCTCCTATACTATCCTTTGCTTTTTACATCAGACTCCGGTCTGCAAAATCAATCTGTCATATATCTCCGTCATTGTCTGTATCATTTTGGATGCCAGATTGTAACTGTTCTGGAACTGCACCAGATTCATAGCTTCTTCATCCGTATCCACGCCGGATATGGAAAGTCTCTGGTTATCAATGGTATTGGAAATATTCGTATAATTCTCATAAAAAGTATTCGCTGCATTGGCATTTAAGGAAATATCGGAAAGAATACAGGTCAGGAAATCCCCTGCCGTACAATTTCTAAAACTCATCCTATCCTTGTCACCAAGCATTTTTACTATATCATCAATCAAGTCGGAGGTTCCCACACCGTCAGCGGAATCCTTTTTGGTTGCCAACAGGTCTGCATTACTTTCTACCGCTTTCAAAACATTAAAATTCTTTGCCGTCAATTTGTAATAACTGTCGTCATTACAGCCTACAGAGCCGTCATTCCACAAATCATACCGGCTGTTCGGTGTACCGCCTGTACCATCCGGGAAATTGTACTGCTCCGTAGAACTCGTATCATGGTCACCGGTAAAAAGATTGCATCCCTGACTGCCTTTGCTTCCGTATCCGCTGCACAGAAGGCTGTTAAATGCCTGTGAAAAACTTCTGATCCACTCATTCATTTGTGACATATAATAAGGAATCCCCTGATAATCCACAGATTTCCCTGTTGTCGCCTCTTTTCCGATTAAAGAGCTGTAAGGTGCCGTATCACTCAGGTTTTCATCAATATCAAATTCATAATAATAAGAGATTTCTCCCGTAGCCGCATTATATTCCTTGGAATATGTCCAACTGCTGTAATAGAACAACTGATTTCCCAATACTGCCGTACCCTTTTCGGAAAGGTTCGTCTTATTCAAATCAGTCAGATAATCCGCCGTTACTTTTACTTTTACTTTATCACCGGTAACATCAACGATTTCACCGTTAAAGTATTCCTCGTTATTTCCGTCTCTTAAATCTAACAGTCCTTTTAATGCGCCCTTGGAATTTTTACCAAGATTAAATTTCTGTCCGTTCGACCACGAAAGCTCATACAGCCCCGAAACATCTGACTGGTTCACCTTTTCTTCATCCTGCCTTGCCTCACAAAGCAACGTGTTATAATCACTTCCGTTTACAAGCAGCTGATTACCGCCGATTTTCACTACATATCTTGTTGCTCCGGTTTTTCTGTCCGGATTATTGTTATCCACGACTTCGATCTCCGTAGCTTCCACATCCACAATTTCCGATAACCGGTCCACTAATAACGTTCTTCTGTCCCGCAGTTCATTTGCGGTTCCTCCCGTGGAAAGTTCTACCACATTAATCTGCTTGTTCACGGTAGCAATTTCCGCAGCAATGGAATTAATTTCATCTGCCTTTACTTTCACTTCCTGATTCAGACTTCTCTGTAAATCTTCCAAATTTCCCGCAAGGTTATTAAAATACTCGCAAAGACTGTCCGCAAAACCTACCAACTGTGCCTTTGTAGTTGTCAAATCCGGTGTCTTCTTCACCTCTGCAAGAGCATTTAACATATTATCATAAATCTTCTTAAATCCGTCCGTGGTACTGTCATCCGTAAAATATGCCTCAATTTGGGAATAATATTCCTGCTTTACATCATATTCACCGACCAATGACTGATTATTCCAATATTTTGTATCGTAAAATTCATCCCTGATTCTTTCAATAGCAATCGTATCAACACCGGCGCCTGCACAGCCATAGGTTGTAAAGGTGCGGAGAGCTTCATATGCCTGCTGTACTACAGTCTGGCGGCTATAGCCTTCCGTATCTGCGTTGGAAATATTGTTTCCCGTTGTATTCAATGCTGCATTCGCCGCGCGAAGCCCTGATGATGCAATATATAATCCAAAAAATTGTGACGGCATTCTCTCTCACCTCCTACATTGCCAATGTGTTAATAATATGCTCTAACATCTCATCAATTACATTAATATATCGACTGGATGCATTATAAGCATTCTGATACATAATCATATTCGTTAATTCTTCGTCCGAGGATACGCCTACTATCTGCTCTCTTGCAGCATCAGCAGCTTCCACTGCCACTTCCTGATTTTCGTAATCCCCTCTGTTTACATAGCCGGTATTCGCTACCTGCGCAACTAAATCTTCATAATACTCTTCCAGGGAAACGTGTTTTTTTACATTTGGGTTAAGCGTATATTCTTCTGCCGTAAATACCGCCTTTAACGCATCCGCCTTTTCCTGATCAATTTCCTTGTCCTTCTTACGGAAATTTAACAAACTCGGTTCCTGTAACAGTTCCGGATTAACCTGAATGTTTCCGACACTGAATTTTCCTCCGTCCTCTGCAATTTCCAAAAACAAGTTCCATGGATTTTCCCTGTCGCCTTCTGCCCTTCCAAGTGCATCTGCGCTTTCGTTCAATACTTCATTCATCTTGGTAGTCACATGATGAATCAACTGGTCAAATTCCGCTTCAATATTCATTAGTATTGACTGGGAAATGTTTTCATTATAGTATTCTTCATCCTGCAAATCCTCGTAAGTGGCATGATGATCACCACGGGCAAGTAACATGCTTTTCAGTTTGCCGATATCTGTATTGTTGCTCTTGGAAATGGTTTTTGTTAAATCAAACAGTTCCGCACCTTTAATATCATACACTTTGTTTCCGTCTGCATCATAGGATGCTTTTGCATTCACAATCCAGAAAGGTGTATAAAATCCGGTTGACTCATCCACATCCAGACCGATTTCATAATAACCGTCTCGCTTTACGAAATCATTTCCTTCAATCCGCACACTCACTGTGGTATCCGGCAGTTCTTTGTAGGTAATGTCCGCATAAGTAGCAAGTTCGTCCAGCAAAGCATTTCTTGTATCTCTTAAATCATTTGCCTTTTCTACACCGCCTGCCTCAATTTTCTGAATCTGCTGATTCAATTCTACCAGTTGCTTTCCGTAGTCATTTATCTTTTCTACTGTCTGACCAATCTGTGTATTCAGGTTGTTCTGATACTTTTCCAGTCCTTCATACACGCTGGTCGCCCGGGTCAGAAAAACCGATGCATACTGTACCAGCATTCCCTGTGTAATCGCATTTCCGGGATCCTTTGCCAGTTCCTGTACAGACCCCCACAAATCTTCATATGCCTGCTGGAAAGATACTCCTTCCAACTCACCAAGCAGTGTTTCAACCTCCTCCAAAGTCTCACAGGAAACCTCATAAAAGGCACTTCTGCCCGATTCTCTTCTATATGTTTTATCGAGGAAATCATCCCTCACCTGTCTTACTCTGGAATAATATACCCCAAGACCAATCTGTTTGTTGGCAACAGAATTGGGGTTTACAGACAATGTCGTATACTCCCTTGTACCAAGCAGGATCTGCTGTCTTGTATATCCTGCGGTATCAAGGTTTGACATGTTATGTGCTGTTGTATTCAGTGCATTCTGACTTGTTCTTAAGCCGGAAGAACCGACATATAAGCTTCCCATTAATGGCATAATATCACCTCATTTTTCTTACTGCTTCGCATCGAATCTGCCTTCGTTTACGCCCATCACATTTCCTGCCGAATAAGCGCCTCTGTTATAATTGGCAGTTTCAGGTGCCGCCTTCATGGACTGAATGACATTCATATCAAATTCTACCATTTCCAGCGCATTTTTGATAAGCTCCCTATTCTGGTCATTGACCCGCTCCATGCGGTGTACAACATCCTTCAGCTCATCATGGACCTTGGCAAGCTTTCCGCTTTCCTCCGGTCTTTCCTGCAGCATTTCAATTAAATTAACCAGTTTTAAATCGTTAACATCCTTGTTAATTACGTTGGCGATATCTCCAATAACTTCTTCTCTTTGTTTTTCCAAGTGTTGGATTCTTCCTACAACGATTTGTTCTTCATCCGTGATCTGCTGTAAAGCAGGTAAATCGCCTTTTATGATAACCGGCGTTTTCTTTGTTGATAATCCTACCAAAATCTCGTATTCCGAAGCCTCTGCCTCCAGAACAGTGATTAAATTCTCCATTAAGCTTGCCAAAAGGATTACCTCATTTCTTCATAGCTCACTGCAATTTTCTCCAATAATTTATCAGCAAACGCTTCATTGCTTACCTGATATGTACCGGAGTTCACACTCTTTTTCAGAGGAGCAATTAATTCTTCACGCACATCGGGAGCAGTTGCTACAGCCTGCTTCGCAACTCTGTAATCCCTGCCCATTGTGGACAGTTCCAACTGGTCGGATGCCGCTTTGCTCTTCTTGGCAGTGCCTGCCTTTGTAGTGCTTGCTTTATATATCTGTTGTACCTGGGTGTATGCTTCTATACGCATATATGACTCCTCCTTCCCTGTACTTTTTCTTTCATTCAAAGCTTTACTATAAACAATATCGGATTTTTTATCATTTACTTTAGATGTTTTTTCAGATTTTCAAAAAAAGGCAACGCGTACGCGCTGCCTTCCCACTGTTTTTCCACACTTATCCACTATATTTATCCAAAAATATCCAGTACATCCGACAGCGCACCTAATGCCTTTCCGGCTTTTGCCGCTGTTCCGGTGGAACCGGTCTTGCTCTTACTTTCTCCCGTGGCACTGTTTGAGTCTGCCGGATTGGCTTTAAAGTCTGCTGCCGTAGGTGCCAGTAAAATTCTTCCGCTTCCGCGATATACATTTACCAGTCCTTCTCCTGATACTGCGGAACCAAGCAGGCTCTTACCGGATTTTTCTACCGTAAAGTCCAAAGAACCGGACCATGCAATTGCCATATTTCCGTCAATTTTCATCACATCATTGTCCAATACAACTTCTATTAACTCCTCGTATGGCACATAGCTTTCCAATGCGGCAATTCCGTTTCCTGCTAAAGACAGGTTAAACAGTCCTTCCCCACCCAGTACTGCGGAGGACAGATTTTTTCTTGCCACGGTCTTCTGTGTCAGGCTACTTTCACAGGCAAGGAATAAGCCGTCATCCAGCACAATACTTCCCCACTGTGACACATCTACTAAAATAATGTAACGATAGGTCGGCTCTAACATCATTCTTCCGCTTCCCTGATAAATCGGCTTCACTGCGCTTTCATTCGTGACTGCAGAGCTTACCATTTTACCTAAGAAATCACCTACGCCTTTTACATTGGAGTTTGTATTGATATCACCGCTCATCCACTGCATCGCGCCTGCCTGTACTATGTAGCCGCTGTTGTCAAAATCAAGCAAAAGCTGTCTTTTACGCACATTCATTTTAGACGCGAAATAATAATCTACTGCGGAAGAAGCGGATACACTCAAATCCTTTTCATGCTCCAGCACATGGAAATTTCCCATAGTGGCAATTTCTTTTAAATTTTTATTTTTTACAATACCGCTGTTTACCATGTTTGCTCCCTTCCCTTTCTCTTAGGCTGTCGGTGCCATTAATATTTTACCGGTTCCCCGATAAACATTTACAAGACCTTCTCCCGACACTGCGGAGCCAAGCAGGCTCTTACCGGATTTTTCCACGGTAAACTCCAAGGAACCGGACCATGCAATTGCCATATTTCCATCAATTTTTACTACATCATTTTCCAAATTAAATTCAATCAGTTCTTCCGCCGGTACCGGACTTTCCAGTACAGCAATTCCGTTTCCTGCAAGAGATAAATTGAACAAACCTTCCTTGCCCAAAACAGCAGAAGACAGATTGCTTCTTGCCACAACCTTCTGTTGCAAAGTTTCCTCACACGCCAAAAACAGCCCGTCATCCAATACCACACTGCCCCATTCGGACACATCCATTAACAGGATATGTTTATAAGTAGGTTCTAACATCATAACACCGTTTCCACGATAAACCGGTTTTACCGCACTTTCGTTTGTAACGGCAGAGCTTACCATTTTCCCAAGGAAATTGCCTACCCCTTTCACGCCGCTTTCCATACTTACGTCGCCAAGCATCCATTGCATAGCCCCCGCCTGTGTGATACAACCGCCATTTTGCAGTTCTACAAACACCTGACGTTTTCTCACATTCATCTCGGATGCAAAATACGCTGTAACCGCGCTTGCCGGATGCACACTCAAATCCTTCTCATGTTCAAAGACACGAAACGGTCCTTTCCGGTCAACAACCTTCATATTTTGGTTGTTTAAAAAATTGTTTAACTGAAACATTTCTCTCTCCTCCCTTACCATTCATGTAATTGATAGTCAGTATCTTCTTTCATCAGTTCCAACATAATTTCAGCTATCTGCGCATCAAACTGACTTCCTTTTCCTTTTTCAATTTCTCCGCAGACGACCTCCTGCGGCAACACATCTCTGTAACTTCTTTTTGATGTCATGGCATCATAAGCGTCTGCAACGCCTATGATTCTTGCTATTTCAGGAATTTCCGTTTCTTTCAGCTTATCCGGATACCCCTTTCCGTCATACCGTTCATGATGCCATCTTGCACCTATTGCAATATCCGGTATTTCTGATATTTCATTTAAAATATTGCCTCCGATTACCGGATGGGTTTTAATGACTTCATACTCTTCATCCGTCAGTTTTGTCGGTTTATTAATGATTTCATTCGGTATTCCTATCTTTCCGATATCATGCAGCAGTGCCGCATACTGGAGTTGTTCCAATTTATCACCGGAATAGCCCATCCGCTTTGCAATCATGACGGCATACTTGGCAACTCTGGTAGAATGACCGTTTGTGTAGGAATCTTTGGCATCAATCGTGTTGGCAAGCGCCTGTACCATCTGTAAAGACATTCGCTCCACGCTCTCTCTACGCTTTTCTGCCACATCCGTCTGCTTCTCTACCTCTTCCTTCAGATTTTGCTGTAAATAGGAGAGCTCTAAAATTCTGCGAATTCTCTGAAGTGCTACAGATTTCCGGAAAGGTTTTCTGATAAAATCTATGGCACCCTCACTAAAGCCCTGCACCTCTGTATGCTCATCCTCGTCCGAAGTAAGAAAAACAACTGGAATATCTGCATAATCCGCATTTTCCTTTAAGGCATGAAGAACATCATGTCCATCCATTTCAGGCATATGTACATCCAAAAGGATTAAATCAGGTGTCTGCTCTTTTAAGAGTTCAAAGGCTTCCCTTCCTGATTTTGCAGCAATGACGGTGTACTCCTCCTGCAGCATGCTTGTAACCGCCTTGCTGTTTATTTCATCATCATCCACAATCATAATAAGGGTATCCGCACCGGTGTCCTCGTTCTCCAGTTTTTCACACATGGCTTCTGTCAGTCTGAGAACTTCTTCCATTGCCACATCTGCCACATAGGCCTGTAACTGTTCTTCCATAGGTTGCATGTCAGCCGGAAGCATATACGTCTCCAATTCCTTCATTGCACCATCTGCCTCGTCCAAATCAAAGCAGTCCATGGCATCATGCAGACGCATCAGGGTCTGCCGTACAGTCTCCGTCGGGACCCGTTTCTTATTCTCCTGCGCTGCTTTTCCGTATTCTGCCAAAACCTCTTTATAGCTTCTGTATAATTCCAGAACCTCAGGTGTACGCTTTACAATTTCTTCCTGCTCACCGGCATTACCCAACTGTTCCATTTGATAAAACAGCTCGGACAATTTCATGGCTCCTATCATTCTTGCCGTATTTTTCAAGGCATGCACTTCTATTGTATAATCACGAAGCATACCGTCTGCAAGACATTTTTCCAGCTTGGTACTTTTGGGTTCAATCAGCTTGTAAAAGTCTCCCAGCAGTTCCACAAAGAGCTTTAAGGAGCCACAATTTCTGATTCCTTCCGCCACATCCAGTCCTTCAATAACCGGAATTTCCTCTTTCTCCTGCGTTGTTTCTGCTTCCTCTGCCTCTTTTACCAGTTCTTCCGGCAACCACTTCAAAATGCATTTACCGATTTCTTTTAATTTAATTGGCTTAGCGATGAAATCATCCATCTTTTCCCGTAGGAACATCTCTTTTGCTTCTGCCGTAGCGTTAGCAGACAATGCCACAATCGGCAGATTTTGATAAATCTCTCCCTCCATTTTTCGTATTTCTCTGGTTGCTTCAATTCCATCCATGACAGGCATCATATGATCCATAAAAACAATATTGTATTGTTTTTTCTGTATCTTTTGTATTGCTTCTTTTCCGTTTACAGCAGTATCAATCTGCATCTGAAACGGCTCCAGAAGTCCTTGCGCCACTTTCAAATTCATCTCATTATCATCAACTATCAGTATTTTTGCCTCCGGTGCAATGAAATGCAGTTCCTCTTCCACCGCGCTTTGGAATTGCAGTTCTTCATGATTTAGCAGTTGACAGAAATTCAGACTGTAAACCGGTTTGTTCAGGATTGTTGCATTCCTGTTTGAAAGATTCTCCAGCATGGGATTCTGCAATATACACAGTACTCCACCCTTTTCATCCAGTCTCTTTCGTTCTTCTTCGGATATTTCCTTACTACCATCCGTAATAAGAAAATCCACATTTCCAACCTGCATTTCATCAAAGTCAATACTCTCCACCCGGTAGGAAACCGCCAGCTTCTTCAATTGGTTCTTCACGGCTTCATTTGCAATTTTTATACCAACAACGCTCTGTCGTCCCGGTTCTTCTTTCAGTCTTGCAGCAGGCCTTGCGTCTATGACTTTCTGCGGAAGTGTAAAATAAAAAGTACTACCCTCTCCGTATTTGCTCCTTACGCCAATACTGCCATGCATCAGTTCCACAAGCTGTCTGGAAATGGCAAGTCCAAGTCCGGTACCTTCTTTCTGATGATTCTTTTTCGTATCCACCTGCTGGAAAGCACCAAACAATTTTCCAACGTCCTCTTCCTTAATTCCTTGTCCGCTGTCCTCAATGGAAAAGGTCAGTTCCATGTTTTCCCCGTTTAAAGCATTTACTTTTACGGAAAGTTTAACAAACCCGCTTTCCGTGAACTTAATGGCATTATTCATCAGGTTAATAATAATCTGGCGAAGCCTCTGTCCGTCACCATACAATTTTCTCGGTATGGCTTTATCAATATCGTATAAAAGTTCTACTTTTTTCTCCCCAATCCGATTCAGAAACATCATGGACAAATCGTGGAACATGGACATCGGCTCATACTCCTGCTCCACGATTTCCATTTTGCCGGATTCTATCTTGGAAAAATCCAGAATATCATTAATAATCGTCAGAAGAGCAGCACCGGAATTTTTAATATTAAGCAGATATTCTCGTGTCTTCTCGGAATGTTTTTCCCTAAGAAGGATATCCGTCATCCCCACAATTGCATTCATCGGAGTCCGGATTTCATGGGACATATTGGATAAAAATGCCGATTTTGCCTCATTGGCTTCCTCCGCCTTTTCTTTTTCCCTTTCCGCTTTCTGCGCCGCCAACGCTTTTTCATGATAATAGGCACGCTTATTTCCCTGCATAATCAGGATAATAATGGTCAGGGTCAGAACAAATGCCGTAATTCCCAAAAGACATATATTAAATATAAACTGACCTAACACTTCATTATTACGGATGTTTGCAATCGGTTGACTCAGTGTACTTATATTGGAAAATAGCATCATTAAAATACCGACCAAAGACAGCAAAACCCGTTCCCATGTATTTAAATGCCGATGCACCATTTCTGTCTGAAATTCTTTACGCCATTGTCTGCCGCCTATGCAGAATAATGAAAACAGGAAAAGAATAAAGACAAATACAAAAAAACTGTATACCAGTTTCACAGTATCGGACACTCCAAGCAGGACAACAGGCATTACCAGAACCGGAATAACCAGTCCATTGACTATTCCCACAATAGGAATGACCAAAAATGCGCCCCGCACGCGATGCTCTTTTCTTGCAAGGGCAATATTCAATCCTCCCGCCACAAAAACTAAAGCTGTTGCCAGAACTTCGTTCTTATGATAACCGGCATTCATAACCACCATCAGACTAATCAGATAAAACAGCCTTTGCTTCTTCGGTTCCAATCCCGGTTCCAGAAATACATATCTTTCCGCCAAAAAAACTCCGATATATATTACAAGCAATTCAGCCATAACTGTTATTTGTGTTAATGTCATTTCCATATTTTATCGTCTTCCCTTTCCCCAAAACAAAACACTTACAGATATTCCTTCAGCATTCGTATTTATTTCATTCAACTTATTTTTTACTTTCTGATTCTTTCCTAACCTCCATTATATAATTAAATGTGCTTATGGTCAAAAGATGTTGTAAAAAATCTGCTAAATTTTGTCAATTTTTTTAAATTATCCTGAATTATTCACGGAACAGTATCTGAACTGATAACTGTGCCATGAATC
>CAYUYJ010000022.1:0-49429 GCA_964449325.1 uncultured Lachnospiraceae bacterium
CAGTAACTATGTGACTTTCAGACACTTTCACGGCTGTGCCGTGAATAATCTAGGAGTATTAAGGTATTTCCGGACGGAAAAGAACTGGTTTATTTTGCTGCAAGGGATTATGTGGTGCAGTATGTAAAATAGGAATAAGTTTCCAAACTCTTTTGTTTTGCATATATTAAATAGAATACTAAAATATAAAGGTATGAAAACAAATGGAAAATAATGCAAAAGAGTATGGAACGGGGGTATAAAAATGGAATTATGGAATTACCCTCATGCGCAGAAATGCCGTTTTTATGAAATTGAAGCAATGGAAATTCCGATTGTTTATAACAAATACGGAGATCATGACCCGAATGGACTTTTATTCGTATTAAAAAAGGATGCGGAACGAATTCGGAAAGCTGCATGGAAGAATTTCCGGATGACTCCGCCGCAGCCGGCAAAAGAGGTAGTGCCTTTGGTAATCCGGGCCAACGTGGGAGATAAAATTAAAATACGATTTACCCATTCCCTGAATCGTGCACTGTCCATCCATGTGCAGGGATTGCGATATGATGTGCAGACCTCGGACGGAGCCGGTGTCGGTTTCAACAGAGATTCCACTACTGAAAACCAGATATGCTATACGTGGTATGCTGACAAAGAAGGAGTCTATTCTTTTCAGGATATGGGGGATACAAGAAGCAGTGAGGAAGGAACCAATGTACACGGATTGTTCGGGGCAATCATTGTGGAAGAGGCAGAGTCTTTCTGGCTTGACCCGGAAACGGGCAAAGAGGTAGAGAGCGGATTGTTTGCCGACATTTACCATCCTGTCCGACCGGCGTTTCGGGAATATGCTGTTTTCTTTCATGATGAGTTGGAAATCAAGGATAAAGATGGCAATCAGCCGTTAGATCCGCATACGGGACTGCCTTCTTCCACCACTGCCATCAGCTACCGCTCGGAGCCGATGAGAAACCGTCCGCCTCTTACGGAAGAGCATAGTGATACCGGAGAAGATATTTCCATGAGTTCCTGGGTATACGGGGATCCGGCACCACCGATTTTGAGAGCCTATGTGGGTGACCCTTCCAAAATTCGTCTGATTCATGGAGGGGTAAAGGAGACACATGTATTTCATCTTCATAACCACCAGTGGCGGTTAGAGGGTAACAATCCCAATTCTACAATTATCGATTCTATATCCATCAGCCCCCAGGAATGCTATACACTGGATATTCTGCACGGAGCAGGAAGTCTGAACCGAACAATCGGAGATGTGATTTTTCACTGTCATCTTTACCCTCATTTTCATGAAGGAATGTGGACGCTCTGGCGGATACACGACCGACTGGAGGACGGAACGGGAACTTTGCCGGACGGAACAGTGATACCGCCTCTTATGCCGTTAAAGGACCGTATACGACCGCCCAAAAAGGATAGGATGCATCCCGGATATCCCCGGTTTATCGAAGGAGAATTTGGAGAGCCGCCGCTACAGCCGCCTTTGGGAGTGCTGAATCCTGACGGAAGTATAACAAGGGAGCCTTCGGAGTTAGAGAGAGCTAATTTTGTAAAAAACTTTGAGCCGGGAGCATTATATTGTGATACCTGTCCCTGTCATACTGACGGAAGTTGCACTGACTGCGAAAAAGAAGATAAAGTAAAGGTATTTGAAATCGCCGTGGTGCAGGCAAAGGTTACCTATAACCGGTATGGCTGGCATGACCCCCAGGGAAGATTCTTTGTGATGAAAGAGGAACTGGAAAAGCACGGCGGGCTGGATGCTTATCTTGAAAAAATAGAAAATGGTACGCTTTGTGCAGAGCCTCTTGTAATCCGTGCAAATGCAGGTGATTGTATCGAAGTGAGGCTGACCAATCTGCTGCCGGAATTTCTTAATGAAAGTGCCTTCCAGATGGAAACGAAAACGGATATCGTGGGGTATCACATTCATCTGGTCAAATTTGACACCATTGTTTCGGACGGAGCCGCAAACGGCTGGAACAACATTGCCGGTGCAAGAAAATATGAAACATTGATTGAAAGATTTTTCCTGAATACAGAGCTTAGAACCGTATTTTTCCATGACCACCTGTTTGCAAACTCCCATCAGCAGCATGGTGTATTCGGGGCGCTTCTGGTAGAGGAAGCGGGAGCAACGTTCCATGATATATGTACCGGTGAGAAAATCAATTATGGTACAAAAGCGGTCATAAAGAGAAGGGACGGAACTTCTTTCAGGGAATTTGCTTTGTTTGTGCATGATTTCGCCTTATTGTTCGATAAGGACGGAAAACCGCTAAATCCGCCTGAAGTGCCCGGTTCCCATGATGATCCGGGGGTAATGGGAATCAATTATCGATGTGAGCCTATGCGGGAACGGCTTGGGGATCACAGTGACCCTGCATATATTTTCAGTTCTCTTGTGCATGGTGACCCGGCAACACCGATTCTGGAAACCTATCCCGGTGATGAAATCATAATCCGTCTGTTGGATGGAGCCCATGAAGAGCAGCATGCTTTTAATCTTACCGGAATGAACTGGCAGAAGGAAATTGCAGATCCGGCTTCTCCTCATGTGGCGGCTCAGACCATAGGCATATCAGAGGCGTTTAATATTCATATTACGAAGCAGTACGGACCGGGGGATTATCTCTATTATTTCGGTGGAAGCGATGATGTATGGCTTGGTTTGTGGGGCATTATCAGGGTATACAATCATCACAAAAAATGTTTGAAGCCCTTATGTAAAGAAAAGATTCTGCCCCTTCCTCCATGTCCGGGAAAAAATGCGGTTATTCGTAAATATGAAGTAGCTGCGATTCAAAGGAGAATTGACTATAACCGGCATGGCGACCATGATCCTAACGGTCTTTTGTTTGTGCCGCTTAAGGAAGCAGAGAAGGCAATCAAAGGAAATTATGAGCCGAAGCCTTTGATTTTAAGAGCCAATGCAGGGGAGTGGATAGAGGTGACACTGCATAATCTGTTTGATGCAGAAAAACCCGTACCTTATTTTGATTATCCCAAAGTACCGCTGGATATGCCTCATAAACCGTCTATGAGAGTATCCTTAAATCCCCAGTTTCTGCATTATAATCCGGTGTGCGATTCGGGAATAAATGTAGGCTATAATAATCGGGAACAGACAGTCGGACCGGGAGAAAGTAAGAAATATCTGTGGTATGCAGACCGGGAATATGGTGCGTGTATTCTTCAATCCTTTGGGGATATACGAAATCACAGATATCATGGGCTGTTTGGTGCAGTCATCATTGAGCCGCCGGGAGCAAAGTGGTATCAAAATGATTCTGCGGCAAAGGCATTGCATGAAGAAGAGGCAGTCATCACAGCCCCCGGAGTCACGAATTTCAGAGAATGTGTTGTGATGATTCAAAACGGAATCCGTATGATTGATAAAAACGGAAATCTGGTAAAGACAACCGTCGGGGAGGAGGGAGAAGCACCGGATGCAGAGGATACGGGCGAAAAAGGTTATAATTACCGTTCGGAGCGCTTTGCCAACCGATTAAGAAAGAATAACAGTATTTCCAAAATATTCAGCAGCAGAGTGCACGGCGACCCGGCGACGCCCGTTTTTACCGCATACACAGGAGAAAGAGTAATCTTTCGGACAATGATGCCCGCAGATAAGCCTCGCAATGTGAGCTTTTTGATTCACGGAAACGAGTGGAAGGAACAGCCGGAAGATCCTTATTCACGCGTCATTCCCATACAGGGAGCTGTCAGTATCGGCAATACGTTTAATATGGAATTAAAAGATGGTGCCTGCTGTCCGGGCGATTATCTTTACCGCTCCGGAAGCTTAAAATGGGATGTGGAGTCCGGTATGTGGGGGATTTTCAGAGTGATGAAGCAGGGCATCGGATGCAAATGCAGAAATGCTTGCAGGAAGCTTATGCGTTGCGTAGGGAAATAGAGAAGCGAGGCAGAACACAGACAGAAACAGGGCTTGGCATCAGCCGGGCCCTGTGATTTGGAGGAACTTACATCTGAATGATGTTGTATGCTATTATGTATAATGGTAAAATAGTAAGAAGTTAATAATAGGTTTTCTGTTTCAGATTACATTTTGGAGGAAAAAAGATGATAGCAATATGCCCTACGTGCAGAAATCATAATTGGGATAAGGAAGTAAACGGAAATACAATCCTATGTCCCAAATGTGGAACCACCTGGAAATTTCAAAAATTACCGCTTTTTATATTGACCGGTTGCAGTGGAATAGGTAAAACGACGACAGCGGGAGTACTGCAGAGAGAATGCAAAGATTTTATAGTGCTGGATGCTGATATGTTTTACAATATCATGCCTCATGAAACGGAAGCGGATTACTATGCTCAGATTGAGGAGATGGAAAGTCTTACAAAAAATATTTCCCAATATGGTTATCCGATATTGTGGACTATGGCAGGAAATATTGACAAAATAAACAATACATATCACAGGCGTTTTTTTGAAAAAGTATATGTTATGGCGCTTGTTTCTTCTGAAAAAGATGTTCGTGAAAGAATGGAAAAAGGAAGGGGCATTACAGACCCGAATTGGATTCAAAGTTCTGTGGATTATAATCAGTATTTTCTGACCCATAAAAGCATTGGAGATATGCCTTTTGAAACGATAGATACAGAAGGAAAAAGCGTAGAAGAAGTAGCAGAGGATGTAAGGCTTTGGATGTTATCATGCCTGAATAAGGAGTAGTGAACTCATCTTGGAATATATATATTGTGAAAATAAAAATTATGAGGATTATGCCAGTGGACATGTGCTGTATGGCGGAAAAGGAATTCCCAATTTCCCTGTACGCCTGTTAAATGAAATCTTTGGAAGATGCGAAAGCTACATTGGAAAAAAAGAAAATCTGACAGTGTATGACCCTTGTTGCGGGGGCGGATACTCCCTGACCGTGTTGGGATTTTTTCACCCGGATGCAATAGGAAAGCTATATGGCAGTGATGTAGAGGAAGAAATGGTTTTGTGTGCCAAAAAAAATACTTCCTTACTTTCTTATGAAGGCTTAGAAAAACGGATGGCGGAAATTGAAAGTTTATATAAACAGTATCAAAAAGAATCTCATAAGAAAGCACTGGAAAGCGGTAAAAAATTAAAGGAAGCATTAAAACGGGAGATTGCAGCGGATATTTTTGTTGCGGATTGTACAAAAGAATTACCGCAAATACAACCGGATATCATCATTACAGATGTACCGTACGGTAATCTGGTTACATGGAAGGAGGAAGAAAGCTTATCTGTTGATAAAATGCTTGAACAATTGGCAGGGATTGCCTGCGAAGATACAATTCTCGCCGTTTGCATGGATAAAAGACAAAAAATTAACAGCAGCAAGTGGAAACGGTTGGAAAAACAAAATATCGGGAAAAGAAAATTTGAAATTTTAAAATATGCGGGCGATTGTTAAGCCGGGCGTAAACGAAAGAAAGATTTTAGCAGACAAAGCCTGCTAAAATCTTTTTTGAATCAAATCAGCCAGATATTGTGCGGTTCCCTCTACACCCAGTAAACTGCTGTTAATCAACAAATCCTTGTGGTTTACATCATAAGGAAGATAGTGGGCATAGCGTAGATGATAGGAGTTTCTTGCTCTGTCTACAGAAGCAATCATTTTTTCGGCTTCCTGTTTTGTCAGGTGAAGGCGATTGATACAGTTGTCTATACGTGCATCATAAGGGGCATAAATGAAGATACTGATATGGTTTTTCATGCCTTCCAGTATGTAATCGGAGCAACGCCCTACGATGATACAGGATTCTTTTTCTGCCAGATTCAGGATGATTTCTCTTTGTACAGAAAAGATTTTATCCTGAGTTGGTGTGGTGGCTGTACCCAGAGGGTATTTCATGTTGAAAAACAGGGACTTTGCTTTTTCTTCCGATTCACTTATTGTGGAGACGGGAAGGTTCATTTTTTGTGATACTTCCTCTACAATATCCCTGTCATAATATTCGATGCCGAGAGAATCGGCAAGTTCGCGGGCAATAGGTCGTCCGAGACTTCCGAATTGTCTTGTAATTGTGACTACATATTTTTCCATAATAGTTTCCTCCTTAGGTTGGTTTATTTTCATGCTGTATTAATTCATAGGCATGGAAGCTGAGTAAAAGAGTAACGGATTCATTGAAATTGTTGATGTTACAGGGTAGCAGTTCCTTAATCTTTTCCAGTCTGGATGCCATGGTATTTCTGTGAATATACAGAGCCTTTGCAGTTTCGGTGATGCTGAAACCGCATTTGAAATACATATAAAGGGTATCGAAAAGAGAGGTATTATTTCTCTTATCGAATTCCAGCAAAGGCTGCAATGTATTCAGATAAAAATCTTTCAAATGAGGAATGGACATGGAACTGGACAAAATGTGATATAAGATATCCTTTGTATAATAGAATACATGGGTATCTGTATGTATTTTTTTGCCTATTTGTAAAGCATCCATGGCTTCTAAAAAGGAAGATTGTATTGTACCCACATCATGCAGACATTCACTTAATCCTATATTATAGGTGAGATTCTGCATGTCCAGTTTTTCTGTCAGTTTACGAAAGAAATTTTCAATCATGTTGTCGGCATTCTTTACGGAAGAAGGGGCAAACAGGAAAAAAAGGATAATGTTTCTGTCGTAACTAAATTTATATATAGTCTGGTTTGAGAGAGAAATTTGACCTCTGATGAGAAAATCAAACTTTTCCCGGATGGCAGTCCGTTCCTCAAATTGTTTATCAAACCCGATTTCGGGATGGATGACAGCGCAGATACGGGGCGAAGAATAGTCAAATCCGTATAAGTTGCACTGTGAAATCATATCAAATTCCGACAGACTTCCGGAAAGGATATTGCGTATGAAATTATTTTGTTTCTGTAAGTTGCTTTGCTGTTTTAAGGTATTGTTGACCAGTTCGATGGCAAGCAGGGACAGAATACTGAAAATAAAATTATAGGTACTTGTGGTAAAATCCTCCGTACGCTCAAGAAACAGCAGAAATCCGAGCAGTTTTGCTTTGTCCTGAATCGGAAAGATAACTCGCCCTGATTTGGTTGTTACCTGAAAATGCTTTTTGTCATAGTCATTCAAAATGTTTTCCGTTTCTTCCTGACTGAAAAGCAATTGGTTTTCCATATGTTCTTCAGTCTCACCGGAAAGGTTGGAACATTCCAAAAATTCCAGTCGATTATTGGAAAGAATGACGGGACATCCGGTAAGCTCCTGAATGGCATTCATAGTATCACGCAAGGAATGCTCATGGATGATAATTTCGTTGAGCTTGCGGTACATTTCGTAAACAGTCTCTGTATCGGAGATTTCTTCTTTAAGAATTTCCCTGTATACCATCATACTGACATCAGCAAAATTCAGTTCAAAAGGCACACTGATAATAGGAAAATTCAAACGTTCTGCCTCCTCTACCATAGAGAGCGGAAGTTCATTCATATAGCGTTTTAAGGCGATTCCCAAACCGGCACATTTTTTGTCTGCCAAATCGTGAATAAAATTACTGCGCAGTTTATCATCATTCTTTAGAAAGTATCCGGTGGAAAGAATCAGTTCTCCTCCGGAAAGAAAACGAATTGTGTCCGGATTGTCCATGATATTCACGCCGGTAATGATATTATTTTTGCCTCCACGTCCTGCAAGCCATTTGAAATCGGGCATAATATTCTGTGTAGCAAGCCAATTCATTGTTGTGGACATGTAGTATCACACTCCCTTCGGATTCAGTGGTTTAACGTACGTGCCAGAAAGGTCTGTGTCCGGGGATTTTTCGGATGGGTAAAGATTTCTTCCGGGGTACCTTCTTCTACAATATAGCCGCCGTCCATGAAAATAACGCGGTCGGAAACTTGTCTTGCAAAGGTCATTTCATGAGTAACTACAATCATGGTCATACCTTTCCCGGCAAGAGCTTTCATAACCTCCAATACATCTCCTACAATCTGTGGGTCGAGAGCAGAAGTGGGTTCGTCAAACAAAAGCATTTTCGGGTGCATGGCAAGTGCTCTGGCAATGGCAACCCTCTGTTGTTGTCCGCCGGAAAGGGAAACCGGATAGGAATCTGCTTTTTCGGACAATCCGACTTCTTCCAGATAATGAAGAGCTTGTTCCTTTGCTTCCTTTTTAGACATCTTTAAATTCTTGATGGGAGCAAGCATAATATTTTCCAATACTGTATAATGAGGAAAAAGATTAAATTTCTGAAATACCATGCCTACTTCTTCGCGCAGTTCTCTTACATTTATATCGGAAGACATAATATTTTTTCCGTTATAAGTCATTTCGGTTACATGAGTGGGCTGCTCGAGCAGGTTCAGACAGCGTAAAAAAGTGCTTTTGCCGGAACCGGAAGGACCGATAATAGTTACGACTTCACCTTCTTTTATAGAAAGGTTTACATCCTTTAGAACTTCCAAATCACCGTTGAATGTTTTGGATAAGTTTTTTACAGTCAATAAATTTTCCATAAATTCACCTCCATTTTAACTTAATTATACACAATTAAAAAAAAAAGCAAATGTGCTTGAAGCATAAATTGAAAGTATGATTTTGTGCATTAAGCATATTGAATTGTAAAGGAAAAGAATATATAATGCGATTAACATAAATGCAAAGGAGCAGAGTGGAAGTCACTTTGCTCTTTTTTGTATGTATGTGCCGGTAAGCTTACTTAAATAAACTGATAATTTTAGGCGTAATGAAAAATGGAGGAAAATGGTATGAAGAAATTTTTGGCATTATTATTAATCGGTAGCATGGTATTTTCAATGACAGCATGCGGTTCCGCTACAACGGAAAAAGCAGAGGCAACAAGTACTGCAGTGGAAGAGACAACGGCAGCAGAAGAAACTTCCACAGAGACAGAAGAGACAACAGCAACAGCTGAAGAGACAGCAGGAACGGATTATACGGTAGGTGATAAAATAAAGGAAATTCAGGAAAAAGGAGTATTGGTAGTCGGATGTGATGCATCCTATGCACCGTATTCTTTTGTGGATGTGACTACCGGAAATCCTGAACCGGTAGGAATTGATATAGAAATTGCACAGATATTGGCAGATAGACTTGGTGTGGAACTGAAGCTGGAGCCAATGATTTTCAATGCAGTTATTTCTGCATTGGCAACAGATAAACTGGATGTGGTAATTGATGGTGTAACGCCCAGTGATGAGCAGAGAGAAACGGTTGATTTTTCTAAAGCATATATGACTTGTGAAGAAGGTATTGTCATTAAAACGGAAAATGCAGATAAATATAAAACCTGTGAAGATTTTGCAGGAAGCACAGTAGCAGCAAATATCGGTTCCAGTGAAGAACGTTTCGTACAGGAGTGTCTGCCGGGAGCAACCTTGTTATCTTTGGACAAAATTCCAAGTTCCATGTTGGAATTGCAGGCAGATAATGTAGCGGGTGTCTGCATGGAAAAAACGGTAGGCCAGCAGTATGTAGATGCTTATGATAACCTGACATGGAGCGAAGCAAGCGATGATTCTTATAACAGCATTAAAGCAATTGCTGTAAATAAAGGAAATGATGACTTGCTTGAGTTGGTAAATGCAATTATTGATGAGTGCATAGAGAATGGAAAAATGGATGAGTGGTTGGCAACCTACAGCAAACAGGCCGCTGAAATGAACAAAGCAAATGCTGAATAAATAAACAGAAAGATAGGAGAAGGAACCGTATGTTAGTATTGAAAAATGCAGATATACTGACAATGAGAAAGAAAGGCGAATATTTAAAAGGGCAGGATGTGCTGATAGACGGAGAAAGAATAGCAGGGATTGCACCGGATATTTCTACAGATGGCAAAGAGGTCATTGACTGTTCCGGTAAACTGCTGATTCCGGGTATGATTAATGCCCATCTGCATTCAGATGAAAATTTCTTTAAAGGCCTGTTTGACAATATGCCGTTGGAAATTTGGATGCTGTATAGCTGTCCGCCGCTTTCATACGGTCCCTTCTCTGAGGATCTGATTTATTTGAGGACGATGCTCGGTGCACTGGAGATGGTCAAGTGCGGTGTGACCTGTGTACAGGATGATGTTTCGGAGTGTCCGAAAGGAACGGAAGAAGGATATGATGCTGTTTTTAGGGCATATAGAGATATCGGAATAAAGGCAAATATCGGACTTAATATGGGAAATCGGAAATATTGTGATAAAATTCCGTTTACCAGAGAGTATTTGCCGAAGGAACTGCAAAAAAAGGTTGATGGGAATCCAAAGCCGGAGCGGAATTTGGATTTATATGAGAAAATAATTGTCAAGTGGAACGGAAAAGCCGGGCATAAGGTCGTGGTATCCACTTCGGCACCGCAAAGATGTACGGATGAATATCTGATGCAGGCATTGCTTCTTGCTAAGAAGTATGACCTCCCGATGCATACGCATATACTGGAATCCAGAATTCAGTATTGTACAGGAGAATCGTTTTACGGTGAATCCATTGTAAAACATGCAGCCCACATTGGGTTCCTTACAGATCGTCTTTCTGTCATCCACGGTGTATGGATGGATGAGGAAGATATGAAATTGCTGGCAGACAATGGTGTTACTTTAATCAGCAATCCGGTAAGTAACTTAAAACTGGGAAGCGGTATCATGCCTTTAATCAGGATGAAAAAGGCCGGTGTGAACGTGGTGCTGGGAACAGACGGTATGAGTAGCAATGACGGTCAGAATATGTATGAAGCATTGAAATATGCAGGACTTTTACAGAAAATAACGACACCGGATTACGAGGAATGGCTGGATAGTGAAGAACTGTTGCAGATGGTATATAAAAATGCGGCAAAGAGCTTAAGGCGGGAAGAACAGATTGGTTCCATAGGGCTGGGCAATTTGGCCGATATGGTAGTGCTTGATAAGAAGAGTACTGCTTTTGTGCCGGAAAACAGGATAGAAAATCATCTGGTCTATTGTGAAAACGGAGAGTCGGTAGAAAAAGTGTTCAGTAACGGAAAAGTTATATATGACAACAAAAAAATTACTACGGTAGATGAAAAAGAGATTATTAAGAAAATTCAGATATGTTATGGAGAATTCAGAGAGAAATTTGAAAAAACACTAAGGGATAACAAGGAATTGGAACCATATTTGAAGTTAATTTACGACAAATGTGCAAAAGAAACAGAGTTAAGGAACAATCTGTTTTAAAAGCACTCAGAAACTTCGGATTGAAGGAAAAATGTGCAGGTGTCTGGAGCAGTTTTATAAATAAAAGATGGATAAAATATTAGGAAAGCAAGGGATTAACTTATGAAAACATTAATTAAGGGTGGAACGGTATTGCTCGGTAAAGAGCATACGGCAGAGCAAACAGATATTTATATAGAAGACAACACGATTATCGCTATCGGAAAAAATCTATCGATGGCGGCAGACGAAGTGATAGATGCAAGGGAACAGCTTATTATCCCCGGACTTGTAAACGCACATTTACATTCCGATGAAAACCTTTTTAAAGCACAGTTTGACAATTTGCCCCTGGAGCTTTGGATGCTTTATACATATCCTACGTTGATGTATGGGCCTTTTTCCAAACGGTTGATTTATTTAAGAACCATGCTCGGAGCCATAGAAATGGTTAAGCATGGCGTGACACTGGTTCAGGATGATGTGTCCGAATACCCCAAGGCAACACTGGAAGGAACAGATGCGGTCATGGAGGCTTACAGAGATATCGGAATGCGTGCCAGCGTAACTACGAATTTATGTGATAAGCAGTGGAAAGACAAGCTGCCATATATTGCACAAATGCTTCCGGAAGATATAAAAGAGGCGTATCCGCCGGCGGCAGATAAGGAAGAATTGTATGCTTTGCTGGAGCAGATGATAGCAAAGTGGCATAATCCGGGAGGAATGACCAATGTAGTATTGGCGCCGGTGGCTCCGCAGCGCTGTACGGATGAGTTCTTTATCGGCATGAATAAGCTGGGGGAAAAATATAATCTTCCGATACATACCCATGTGCTGGAAACCAAAATGCAGCAGGTAACGGGCAGGGAGTTTTACAACAGTTCGCTGATTGAACATATGGAACAGATTGGCGTACTTTCCGACAGGACAACCATTGTTCATTCTGTGTGGCTGACAGATAAAGATATTGAGTTGATTGCCAAGGCGGGAGCTACTGTCGTACATAATCCGGCAAGCAATCTGAAGCTGGGAAGCGGTATTATGCCTTATGCAAAAATAAAAGCGGCGGGTATTAATCTTGCCCTTGGTTCGGATGGTATGAGCAGCAATGATAATCAGAGCATTTTTGAAGCAATGAAGCTTTGCGGATTATTGCATAAGGTGACCACACCGGACTATTCCAAATGGCCTGAAGCAGAGGATGTATTTACGGCGGCAACCTATGGCGGGGCAAGGAGTACAAGAAGAGATGATCATGTAGGGATTATAGCAGAAAATAAACGGGCTGATTTGGTTTTCCTGGATATGAATACACCTGCCTTTACTCCCAGAAATGATTTGATTAAGCATTTAGTCTACTGTGAAAACGGAAGTTCTATTGTAAGAGTGATGATTGACGGAAAAACAGTAGTAAAGGATAAGGAGATTCTTACGGTAGATGAAAAGGGATTATTAAGGGAACTGAATGGCATGATGGAGGAATTCAGAAAGGAATACGGAAAAACAAAAGAATGGGCGGATAAGCTATTCCCCTATGTAGATGAAGTGTATAGGAAATGCTATAGGCAGTCTACGGGACTAAACCGCTGGTCCGGTAATGAAATAAGATGGATAGAATCGTAAAAGTATCTTTGGATGTGGGAAAGGATGATACATATGGCAGCTATTTGCAAAATGATTGTGAATTATAAATATTACTTGATTCTGGGAACAAAGGTTACCATTGTTGTTTCCCTGCTGGCAAGCCTTTTGGGATTAATATGCGGAATTCTTATGGCATTGTTGAAAAGAAGCCGTTTTGCTCCGGCCAGATGGCTGGCCAATCTTTATGTAGAGGTGGTTCGTGGGACTCCTGTTCTTGTTCAGATTTCTATGGTTTACTATGGTCTTCCCATGATTGGTATCAGCTTTCCGAATATGGAAATCGGAGGAGTGACTTTTGATAGACTTTTTGCAGGTATTCTGGCACTGGCAATCAATAGTACAGCCTATATTTGTGAAATCGTGAGAGGCGGTATTGAATCGGTAGACAGTGGGCAGAAGGAAGCAGCGCAGGCGTTAGGGTTTAGCAATGGAAATATTATGAAACTGATTATTTTACCTCAGGCATTGCGAAATGTACTTCCTACGCTCGGCAATGAATTTGTCAGTATGGTGAAGCAGTCTTCACAGGTATCGATTATGGGGCTGGCAGACCTGATGTATGCGGCAGACATTATCCGGGGTAATACATACAGACCTTTTATGCCTCTTGTGATTGTAGCAGTTATTTATCTGGTGTTGACAATTTCCCTGTCTTATATTTTTAAATGGATTGAGCGGTTTACCTGCAAGGGAAGAAAGAGTATATAACAGAAGGAAGGCAAAGGATAACATGAAATATGACAGCATCATAAAAAACGGCCATATTGTTACAGAAAACTTCATTTTCACCGGAAGTATCGGAATAAAGGACGGTAAGATTGCAGCGTTAATGCAGCAGGAGGATGAAGATGCAGTGGCGGCGGAAATCATTGATGCCACCGGAAAATATGTTATGTCCGGCGCGCTGGATGCTCATGTACATCTGAATGATCCCGGCAGGAGCCATTGGGAGGATTGGCGCTGCGGTACGCAGGCTGCAGCTTTTGGAGGAACAACTTGTGTAGCAGATATGCCGATTAACAGTATTCCGGCATTGACGGATGCAGCAGCATTTGATGAAAAATTAAAACAGGCAGAAGAAAAAGCAAACATTGATTATCTGTTTTGGGGTGGTTTGGAGAATGACAATCTGTCCGAGATAGAAGGAATGCACAAAAAGGGCATTGTAGGATATAAGGCATTCATGAGTAACAGCGGTGTGGAGTTCACAACAGCCAATGATGCTATTTTGTATGAAGGACTAAAGCGTAGTGCAGGTACGGATATGTTTGTCGGCGTTCATGAGGAAAATGATGCAGTCACCGCATACTATGGAAAGAAAATGCAGGAAAACGGTAGATGTGATGCTCTTTCCTGGGTGGAGGCAAGACCACCGGTACAGGAATTGGAAGCGGTCAGCCGATTCCTTTTTTGGACAGAACAAACGAAAGGAAACGGACATCTCTGCCATGTGTCGGTACCGGAGGCGTTTGATAAAATTGCACAGGCAAAAAGCAGAGGGGTTTTGGTGACTGCAGAGCTTTGTGCGCACTATTTGTGGTTTACGCTGGAGGATTTTTTGGAGCAGGGACCACTTTTAAAATGTGCACCGCCAATCAGAGAGGCTTCCTGCAAGGAAGGACTTTGGCAGAAGGTGCTGGAAGGAAAGGTCGATATGATTACCTCCGACCATTCGCCCTGTTCGATAGAAGAAAAGGAAAAAGGCAGGGAGAACATTTGGAAAGCATGGGGAGGCGTGGCAGGTATTCAGAATATTGTTCATGTACTGCTTACCGAAGGAGTAAATAAGCGGGGGCTTTCCCTGACAGATGTAACCCGGATGGTATCGGCAAATCCTGCAAGAAGGTTCGGCGTATACGGAAAGAAAGGTGTGATTATGCCCGGTGCGGATGCGGATTTTATGATTGTGGATGTGGATAGAAAGTGGACTTTCCGGGAGGAAGATATTTATACAAAAAGTAAAATATCTCCTTATCTGGGAGCAGAGTTTACCGGAAAGGTAATCAGAACCATAGTAAGAGGAAGAACTGTATTTGATGAAAAAATAATCCCTTCGGACGGATACGGAAAATATGCGGGCTACTCATGAAAATACGCCTCTGCAATCTTTATAAAATCCCGTACCATCGGTTTTTGCTGTAAGGTCTTATAGTAAATTCCGTAGGAAACGCAAACAGCATCCTGTACGGGTACATAGGCAAGGTCTTCCTCTCGAAGAGGGACAATATCCGGCATAAAGCTGATAGCCATGCCGGCTTTTAAAAGGACCAGAATATCCTCCATGGTTTCACAGCGGTATACATGCGAAGGAACCCGTTCTTTAAAAAAATTGGTCTGCTGTGTCAGCATGGGGGAAGGCGTATTGTGAGTATCTAAAATGGCAATATGCTGGTTCTTCACATCATCCGGTGTAATATACTGTTTTTCGGCAAGCGGATGATTCTTTGGCAGTACACAGGAAATCGGTGCCTTCACAAGCTCACGGAATTTGCAGACACTTTTTGTGTTATAGAGGTCCTGCGGTCCGAATAAGACATCAATGGATTCGGTCTGCAGAAGATTCATCAGTGCCGGAAAAGGGATAGACTTTAAAAAGGGCTGGATATTGGGATACTTTTTTGCCATCTCTTTTAATAAATGTGGCAGATAGTGAAGGTCTCCCTGCCGGCAACCGATATGAAAAGGGGAAAGTTCCTCTTTTTCCTGTGTGGCAAAACGCTCCTTTGCAATGGAAATCGTGTTTAGGATACTCTTTGCATCAGCAATAAACAGAAATCCTTCTCTTGTCAATTCTACCGTTCTTGTGGTACGCTTAAAAAGCTTCACCTCCAATTCATTTTCCAAAGAAGTAATCTGATGGGTGACGGCAGGCTGGGTGATGTGTAGTTTTTCCGCGGCGCGGGCAAAGCTTAAGCTGTCTGCAACAGCAATAAAACAATTGAGCTGTGAAGAATTCATTGTTTTCCCTTTCTATTCTAAAATTTATTTAAAAATATTCATAAACGTTATTTATTAATGATAACGTTTTTTTAATATGCTTTCAAGTGGGAATGCTATATAATGGGATAGGAAAAAGGAAGAAATAGAAAAAGAGGTGGCTTATGATTAAAACAATATTGGGTCAGGTAAAGCAGTACAAAGCCGCATCACTTCTTACGCCACTGTTCATGGCATTGGAAGTAGTGATGGAGGTGTTACTGCCTTTTATTACGGCATTGATTATTGACAAGGGAATTGAAGGGGGGAACATGAAAGCGGTTTACCTGTACGGCGGCGTCATGATTGTGATGGCAATGTTAAGTCTTTGCTTCGGCGTACTGGGAGGAAAGTATGGGGCAAGGGCCTCTTCCGGGCTTGCCTGCAATCTGCGGGAAAGCATGTATGAAAATATACAACGGTTCTCTTTTGGAAACATAGATAAGTACAGTACGGCGGGACTGATTACGAGAATGACAACGGACGTTACCAACGTACAGAATGCTTATCAGATGGTACTCAGAATTGCGGTAAGGGCTCCGTTTATGCTGATTAGCAGTATGGTGATGTGTTTTATTATTCAGCCGGATTTGAGCTGGGTATTCGTGGTGGCGATTATTTTTCTTGCAATCGTGCTTATTTTTATTATGACATCTACCTTTAAGCTTTTTGGTCAGGCATTCAGAAAGTATGATGAACTGAATGCGAGTGTACAGGAGAATGTATCTGCAATCCGCGTAGTAAAAGCTTATGTGAGAGAAGAATACGAAAATAAGAAATTTGCGAAGGCATCAGAGGCAGTTTACAAAATGCTCGTAAAAGCGGAAACAATCCTTGCCTTTAACGGTCCGGTGATGATGCTGACCGTGTATGGCTGTATCATTTCCCTGTCATGGTTTGGGGCAAAATTTGTTGTGGACAGCCGGATGACAACAGGTGAATTGACCTCGATGTTTTCGTATGTCATGAGCATTCTGATGTCATTAATGATGCTTTCCATGATTTTTGTCATGCTTAGTATGAGTATGGCAAGCGGAAGACGTATTGTAGAGGTTTTAGAGGAAAAACCTCTTATTTCCAACAAAGAAAATCCGGTTATGGAAGTGGCAAACGGGGATATTGATTTTCATCATGTGTACTTTTCTTATCGGGATGGAGCTGAGGAAAGTACCTTAAAGGATATTGATTTGCATATTAAATCCGGGGAGACCATCGGTATTATCGGAGGAACCGGCTGCGGAAAATCCAGCTTTGTCAATTTAGTCAGTCGTCTTTACGATGTACAGAAGGGCTCTGTCTGTGTAGGCGGTATAGATGTCCGCGAATATGATATGGAGGTGCTGCGTAATCAGGTTGCAGTAGTATTGCAGAAAAATGTATTATTTTCCGGTACGATTCTGGAAAATCTGCGCTGGGGTAACGAAGCAGCCACAGAGGAACAATGCATCGAGGCATGCAGACAGGCATGTGCCGACGAATTTGTGGAAAAATTTCCAAAGCGGTATGATACCTATATTGAGCAGGGAGGAAGCAATGTATCCGGTGGTCAAAAGCAGAGGCTTTGCATTGCAAGGGCTTTGCTAAAAAATCCGAAGGTATTGATTCTGGATGATTCTACCAGTGCGGTAGATACGGCAACAGATGCCAAAATCCGAAAAATGTTTGCCGAAAAGATTCCGGGTGTAACGAAGTTAATTATTGCACAGCGTATTTCCAGTGTGCAGGATGCGGACCGGATTCTGGTATTGGAGGATGGTGCGGTGGATGCTTTTGACACCCATGAAAATCTGCTTAAATCTAATGAAATTTATCGGGAAATTTACGAAGCACAAAGTAAAGGAAGCGGTGATTTTGATGAACAGGCAGATTGAGAAAAAGGAAACGGGAGGTGCTTTGATGAACGGAAAAGGTAAGAAAAAAGGCTCGGCGAAAATGCTTCCCCGGGTTTTGAAATATATGTTGGAAAATTATAAGTTTTCCTTTGCTGTGGTAGTGATTTGTATTGTTATTTCGGCAATTGCGAATTTAAAGGGACTGACGTTTATGCAGACGTTGATTGATGATTATATTCTGCCTATGGCCAAAAGCGGCAGCAGGGATTTTTCGGCACTGGCAGGTGCACTGCTTCAAATGGCGGGTATTTTCGGAATCGGAATTTTGTGTTCCTATATCTACAACCGGATTATGGTAAATGTGGGACAGGGAACCATGAAGAGGCTGCGGGATGATTTGTTTGTGCATATGGAAACGCTTCCGATTAAGTATTTTGATACCCATGCACACGGTGATATTATGTCGGTCTATACGAATGATGTGGATACACTCAGACAGTTAATCAGCCAGAGTATTCCCCAGACCATCAATTCCTTTGTGTCCATTGTCAGTGTATTTTTTGGAATGATAACCATGAATTTTCCGCTGACTGTTCTTTCTTTGATTATGGTAGCGGTGATGCTGTTTACCACATCAAAAATCGGCGGAATGTCCGGCAAATATTTCGGGGAACAGCAAAGGGACTTAGGAGAGGTCAATGGGTTCATTGAAGAAATGATTGGCGGACAAAAGGTAGTAAAAGTGTTCTGTCACGAGGAAAAGAGTATTGAGGACTTCAAAAAGAAAAACGACAAGTTACGCGTCAGTGCGGACAATGCCAACAAATTTGCCAATATTATGATGCCTGTGAACGGCAATATCGGCAATATCAGTTATGTTCTTTGCGCAGTCATAGGTGCGTTGCTTGCATTAAGCGGTATCAGCTCTCTTTCTTTAGGTGCGCTGGTATCCTTTCTAAGTCTGAACAAGAGCTTTACTCAGCCGATTACCCAGCTTAGTCAGCAGTTAAATGCAATTGTCATGGCGATGGCAGGAGCGGAGAGAGTATTCCGGCTGATGGATGAAGAACCGGAAGCAGATGAAGGCTATGTGGAACTGGTGAATGCCAGAGAACTGCCGGACGGCACTTTGGAGGAAACAAAGGAACGAACCGGAGTATGGGCTTGGAAGCATCCGCATAAAGCAGAGGGTACGGTAACGTATACGAGATTACAGGGTGATGTGGTGCTGGATGATGTGGATTTCGGATATACGGAAGAAAAGGTGGTACTGCATAACGTGAAGCTGTTTGCAAAGCAGGGACAGAAAATTGCTTTTGTAGGAAGCACCGGAGCAGGAAAGACAACGATTACCAATCTGTTGAACCGTTTTTACGACATCCAGGACGGAAAAATTCGTTATGACGGTATCAATATCAATAAAATCAAAAAAAGAGACTTACGTCGTTCTCTCGGAATGGTATTACAGGATACCCATTTGTTTACGGGAACGGTCATGGATAATATCCGTTACGGCAGGTTGGATGCTACGGATGAGGAATGTGTTGAAGCAGCGAAGCTTGCCAATGCCCACAGCTTTATTAAGAGACTTCCGGATGGCTATCATACGGTGCTTACCGGGGATGGAAGTAATTTAAGTCAGGGACAGCGACAGCTCCTTTCTATCGCAAGAGCAGCGGTAGCAGATCCGCCGGTATTGATTTTGGATGAGGCGACCTCTTCCATAGATACGAGAACAGAAACACTGGTACAGCAGGGAATGGACAGACTGATGCACGGCAGAACCACATTTGTCATTGCCCACAGACTTTCTACCATCAGTAATGCAGACTGTATTATGGTACTGGAGCAGGGGAGAATCATCGAGCGTGGAAATCACGAACAATTGCTTGCAGAAAAAGGAAAATATTATCAGTTGTATACAGGTAATTTTGCGGAAGAAACTGCATAAATATGTAAAGAGTGGATGCGGAAGTTTAAATTTTAAACTTCCGCATATGTTCTGCAAGGGTAAACGCCGATTCTGACAAAATATCCGCGCAGCCCGATACATCTGCACTTTCCTGAGACAGTTCAAGGGAGGCATCGGAAAAGGTCTGCATGGAGGCGAGAAGCTCTTCGCCGATTTCCGTCTGGTCATCAGGAAGCAGAGAAGTCAGCTGTTCAATGGTCATTGCCATATCACCCATTGTTTCGGATTGTGTGGCCGCGGTTTCGGAAAGAGTGGAGGCTACTTCTTTGCTTACGGCAGCCTGCTCATTCAGCTCATCGCAGACCGTGCTGATATCCCCGATAACCTCCCGCATGATTTCCACGAAATCTTTCAAAGCGGCACTCATGACCGAAATTTCATCATTTCCTTTTACTTTAATGTCTACGGAAAAATCACCGTCGGTAATCGTATTAATCGTATCCGTCAAGGTTTTCACAGGCGCAATCATGATACGGATAATTTGTGAAATAATAACAGCAGTCAGAAGAATGACCAAAAGGCTTAATCCTATATAGAAAAATTGCAGTCTGGATAATCCTGACAAAACAGATTTTTCATCAATACAGGAAACCAGTATCCAGTCGGTATTTTCCACGGGCTCTACGGCAATCATATAGTTACTGCCGGAATTGGAAATCCGTTTCATGGAATAATCCGTTACGTCTGCCATGGAAGCAGCGGTACTTAAGATAAGGTTTTCGCTGTCTTTTGAAATGACGGTTCCGATTAAGTTTTTGTCTCTGTGAGCAAGAATGGCGGAAGTGGCTGTATCCACAAGAAAACAATAGCCGCTGTCCATAACCCGGATGGAAGCAATGGATTTGGAAAGTGCTGCCAGTTCCACGTCTGCCGCAATGACTGTATCCACACCGTCTTCAGAGGATAAAAGAGCGGTAGCGCTGACAATATATTCGGAAGTGCTTGCATCCACATAAGGTAGTCCGAAGGCAAAGGAAGAGTGGGTAAGACCTTCCTGGTACCAGCTTTGTTCTGCAACCTGATAGTCTTCGGGAGGAGTCCATGCAGAATCAAGCCAATAGTTGGTATTGTTGCCCATGTAGACTCCCTGAGGGATTTCCGGCTGCATTTCGCAGGTTGTGGTAAGATAGGCGATTTTATCCTCCTCTGAAGCAAAGGGGACAGTTTTCATCACATCATAAACCCGGTTTAAGGAAGAAAGAGTACTTTCTGCAAAAGTCTCAATGGTATTTACATTGGCGGTTGTTTCTTTTTGTAAGATTTGCTCCGCATTGGCAATCAGTGTTTTTTTTGTGGTTGCATAGTTGACGGACATCATAATAATAATGGCAAGTGCCATCAGCGGTAAAATAATAAGAATTAATTTTCTTGCAATTCCCATTGTATTTTGGCGGCTGTTATTCGACATAACTGTTCCTCCTTTACACGTATTTGTAAAATATGAATAATTATATGTAAAAATTAACACAAATTGTAGATATTTTCAACAAAATGCGATAAAATTATTTTATCCGAAAAGAAAAGACATCGAGGGTAAGCAATGAAAAAATACTGGATAATTGGAAGTATATGGATTATCGTTATTATGGCAAATGTGTTGGCGTGGAACAGCACGTCTTTCTGTGACTGGTATGTGATGCACCTGTTCCCTGTTCTCTCAGGGGCTTACGCAAGGATTACCGGTCAGTTTTCTTTTTCTGTTGGTGAGATTATGCTGATTCTGGCAGTGGTATTTCTGGTGATACAGCTTTTGGTCGGAATCTTCGCCGGAATTTGTAAAATAGTATATCTGCTGCAAAAAAAGCGCGGGAAGAAAATTCCGAAATGGATGCGGAGATATAGTTTTGCTGTTTTAGTAATTTTTACATGTGTTGGGGTACTTATGACTTCCAATTGTTTTATTTTGTATCATGGCAGCAGTTTTTCGGAAAAATATTTGGAGACGACTCTGGATAAACAGTACCGGCTCAGTGAATTGACAGAACTTCGCAACCGGGTTGTAAGCGAGTGCAACCGGCTTAGTAAACTGGTGGAGCGGGACGAGCATGGAAATGTAATTTATGGTGGGGATATGGGGGAACAGGCCTTGCAGGAAATGAAGCGGTTGGGAGAGCAGTATCCCCAGCTTGCAGGGTATTATCCGACACCAAAGGGTTTTACTTTTTCCGGCTTTTTCAGCCAGCAGAAAATGATGGGATATTACTTCCCTTTTTCCATGGAAGCCAATTACAATACGAAAATGTATGTGACCAATATGCCGGCTACCATGTGCCATGAGCTTTCCCATGTGAAGGGCTTTATTCAGGAGGATGAGGCAAATTTTATTGCCTATCTTGCCTGCATCGGTTCGGAAGATGTTTTTTTTCAGTACAGCGGTTATTTAAGTGTGCTTTACTATGTGGATAATGATTATTATGAGGCAATAGAAGAAAATAAGGCACTTTATAAAACACAAGTGCGTATTTCATCGCAGGTCAGAAAGGACAAGGTGTTTCTGACACCGGAAGCATGGGAAGAGGTAGAAAAAAAGGCGGTTATCAGCACGGCAACGGTCAGCAAGGCTTCCCAGACCATTGTGGAGACCAATCTGAACTTAAATGGGGTATCGGACGGGATGGTGAGTTACAGCAGGGTCGTGGAGCTTTTATTGGAATATTATGATAAAGAAAGATAACGAGGAACGATAAAATGGAAACCATCATTGATTATCTGGAAAAATACGGGGATGTTTCCCTTTTGGAAAAACCATTTAATGATGTGGACAGTCTGGTACTCTGTCAGTTTTCGTATCTGAAATTTGATGGTTTGGTACCGGGAACGGGAGAGAAGAAGCCTTTTCTTAGTCTGGAGGAACTGGTACAGCGGGAGAATGAAGGAAATCTTTTTGCAGATGAGAGATACGAAAAGGATAACAGGGCGCTGATGGAAGGAATTTTGTCAGGAAAACGTTTTGGAACACTGCGGTTGAATTATTATGTAAACGAAATTGATACGGAAAAGGAAACCCAGTTTTCTGCCGTCACCTTTGCACTTTCGGATGACAGTTTTTATGTTGCTTTTCGGGGGACGGATGAAACCATTGTAGGATGGAAGGAGGATTTTAACCTTGCGTTTTCCGACCCGGTGCAGGGACAGCTTAGCAGTGTGGATTATTTGGATTTCGTGGGCAGACAGTTAGAAGGAAGAATGTATACAGGCGGACACTCCAAAGGCGGAAATCTGGCAGTTTATGCGGCAATGAACTGTGATAAGAAGATTCAGGACAGAATTTTGCGCATATACAGTCATGACGGACCGGGATTTCGCCCTGAAATTTTACAGAAATGCGGATACAGCCGAATCGCAGACAGGATTGTGAAAATCCTGCCGCATTCTTCGTTAGTGGGGATGCTTTTGGAAAGCCATGAAAATTATCAGGTTGTGGAAAGCAAAACCTTCGGATTGATGCAGCATAATCCGTATACGTGGCGGGTAGAGGATGACCATTTCCTTTATGTAGAGGATATTTATTCCGGACGAAAATTTATGGACCGTACGTTGAATGAATGGATTTTGTCTATGGATGAGGAACAAATCCATGCTTTTGTGGATACTCTGTTTACGGTCATCGAAGCTTCCGAGGCAGACAATCTGATTGATTTTACGGCAGATTTAAGGAAAAGCATGAACGGTGTGCTTGCTGCCATAAAGGAAGTGGATGAACCTACGAAAGAGGCTGTGAAAAAGATTATCCGCTCCCTGTTCGAGATGGCATCAGAACGTGCAAAGCGGGAAATTCAGTATAAAGCGGAGACGGAGCTTTTGAAGCTTTCGGAAAAAGCGGAAGAGAATAAACTGAAATTTCAGGAAAAGGCAGAAGAAAACAAACTGAAACTTCAGGAAAAAAAGAAGTCTAAAAAGAGTGCAAAGGCAAGCCGTCCGGTCTCTTCGTAAATCGGATTTCCGGAGAAAAGCATTCTTTCCGGGTGCCACTGGAAGGCAAGGATCGGAAGAGTTTTATGCAAAAATGCTTCTGTGATGCCGTCCGGTGCGGTCTGAAACGGGAGAAGTTGTTTTCCGTTTTTGCAGATTCCCTGATGGTGGGCGCTGTTTACCGTCATTTTGTGAGGAAAAGGCGGAAACGTATTTAGGGAATACTTGTGAAGCAGAGAGATATAGGGAGGGAGTGCAAGGTATGTGTTTTGTACTTCGTGACAGGCATCCTCGTTCTGTTTTGTTACCGGATGAATGGAGGGAGCAGGTAAATCCTGAATCAGTTTGGCACCAAAGTAAAGGTCGATTAATTGAAAGCCTTTACAGATACCAAGTACCGGCTTTTTATTTTTTACAAATAAGTCCAGTGCCTGAAACTGGATGATGTCCAGCTCCGTGTCAATATTTCGGGAGCCTTTGTTTGGTTCGTTTAACAGATACGGGTCAATGTCACCGCCACCGGGCAAAAGCAGGGCATCAAATTCTGCCGGCTTTCCTATCGACAGTGTGACCTCATGGTTCACATGAAAAGAATCGAGAGCCCTTCTGTAATTTAGCGTTTGTTTTTCCCTGCCGATAATGGCAATGCGTTTGGTTGCAAGAAGAGACATAGAAAATCCCCTTTTGTTTATCATTTTATCCTATGCAGCGGGATAGAAAATGATACAAAAGGGGATTTTGTAAATTAGGATTTGATATATCCGGTAAGAAGCAAAAAGGTATTCTTCACACCGTCAATATGGCTGCGTTCATATCCGTGGGAAGCATACACACCGGCTCCAATCAGACCATGCCTTACATCATAGCCTGCCGTTAAGGCAACATCCGCATCCGAACCGTAGTAAGGGTATACATCCACGGCATAATCCAAGGAAAGCTCTTTGGCGGCTGCAATGAGTCCTGTTACCACATCATAATTATAGGGCCCGCGACTGTCCTTGGCACAGATGGAAACCTGTCGTTCATTGCAGCTTAATCCTTCGCCTATGCAGCCCATGTCAACCGACAGCACTTCCGTGACCCCTTCGGGAACGGAAGAAGCACCGCCGTGTCCTACTTCTTCATAGACGGTGATATGCTGGTAAATATGTCGTGTTGGAGTAAGTTTTTCTTCTTTTAAATATTTGGCATAACCAAGAAGAATGCCTACACTTAGTTTGTCATCCAGAAAACGGCTCTTGATAAAGCCCTTGGAGGTAATGACGGTACGGGGGTCGAAACATACAATGTCCCCGGCCATAATACCCAGTTCTTCTGTTTCTTCCTTAGAGGAAACGAATTCATCCAACACGACTTCCATTTCTTTAAAAAGTCGTTTCGTATCATCATATTCACCATTCACATGGACGGAAGCATTACAAAGCTGCAGCGTTCCCTCATATGTGCCGTTAAAGCGGGTGATAATGCGGCAGTTTTCCGCCTCTGCATTATTGGCATTCATGCCGCCTATAGGGGAAATGCTTAATCTTCCGTTTGCTTTTATTTCCGTAACCATGGCGCCCAATGTGTCAATGTGGGCTTCCAGAAGCAGTCCGTTATTAGGTTCTTTTCCGCCTAAATCTACGAGAATACCGCCTTTTACCGTAAGAACCGGATCATAGCCGAGTGCACGGTAAGCATCCATCACATAGTTCGCTACGTTTTTGGTATAGCCTGACGGACTGTCAATAGCAAGAATTTTTTTAGTTTCGTCCAGAATATAAGAAAGATATTTTTCCATACAAAAGAGTCCTCTCTGAAATTTGTTTAGGGCAGGTTGAAGTAAAGCCGTAACCGCCTGTTTTCAATATTATAATATGGAAATGGGAAAAAGAAAATAGAAAGAAAAATGTAAATATTTTGTGAAAAAAGAAGAAAAACAGAGGTGAAAAATTAAAATATTTGTTTATTTATAATAAAAAATGTGGTATTATTTAACAAATAGACAAAAGTAATCAGAAGTGGTCACTTTTCGTAAAAATGGGGAGAATAATTAAGTAATATTATATCGCAGATATCGACTGCGGTATGAGGAGAGGGTAAAGATGAAGACAGACAAACTTACTAATTTATTGTTTTATGATGATTTTAAGGAAGAGACAGTTAAAATCCTGGAGAAAGAAGAAAGAGACTATGTTTTAATCTCTATGAATATCAGCAATTTTAAATATATTAATGATGTGTATGGCTATGAAATGGGAGATAAGCTGTTACAACATCTGGCTGAATTTTTTCATTTTAGAAATATAAATTCCAGACTTGCTTCCCGTATGCATGCGGACAGGTTTCTTGTTCTGACTGCCGGAAACGGTGATTCCAATGTGGTGCTGCTGGATAGGTTTTTAAATAAGCATAAACAGTTTGCGGAAGAGATGGAGCGGCTTTATCCGATGTGCAAAGTACATATTAATGCCGGTGCATGCAGGGCGGAAAAAGGTTTTCGTTCCATATCCGAGCTTGTAGATAAAGCAGAGATGGCTAGAAAGAGCATCAGTGACAGCTATGTGGAAACCATTGCTTTTTATGATGAAGAGTTGGCGGATCAAAAGGGCATGGAACGTCGTATTATTCCGGTATTTGAAAAAGCTATGGAAGAAAACAGGATACTGATATATTTACAGCCCAAATTTACTATTGATACACAGGAACTGGTAGGAGCGGAAGCATTGGTGCGGCTTGTGGATAATAACGGGCAGATTCTTTCCCCTAACCTCTTTATTCCGGTGCTGGAACGAGCAGGTATGATTTCGGATTTGGACGGTTATGTGACAGAGCAGGTTTACCGGCTGGTTAATTCATGGCTGGAACGACAGCTTGAACCTATTCCGGTCAGCATTAATTTATCCCGTCTGGATTTAACAAATGAAGAAAAATGGCAGGGAATTCAGGAGAAGATAAGTGATTACAGAATACCGAAAAAATACATAGAATATGAAGTGACGGAAACGGTATTTCTGGATGATTTAAATTACATTACAGGGAAAATAGGCAATATACAAAAGGATGGCTATAAGGTTAGTATGGATGACTTTGGAGCAGGTTACAGTTCTTTGAATACCGTAGGAATTCTTCCTATTGACATTGTAAAATTTGACCGTGGATTTGTACAGAATAGTATCAATACAAGAAAAGGAATCGAGATTATATCCGGTATGATAGATATTTTCAAACGGATTGGACTGGAGGTCATCTGTGAGGGTGTGGAAACAAGAGAAGAAGAACAGATGGTAGCGGCATGCGGATGCAATCTGGTGCAGGGATACCTGCACGACAGACCGATTCCGATTGATGAATTTGAACGCAAATATATGTTTCCGAGAAAAGCTGTTTACTGCTAATACAGAAGCGTTTAGGAAATACTGCACTGGGCATATTTCTTCGGAGATATGCCCACAGCTTTTGTAAATGCCTTAAAAAAGTTGCTGTAGTCGGAGAAACCGCTGCGTTCGTAGGCTTCCGTAACACTGACTCCGTCATTGAGCAGAGATTTTGCAATGCTGATTCTGCGGGCAGTGATATATTTGTTTATGGTTGTCCCGGTAGCAGATTTAAAAATACGGCATATGTAAGATTCGCTTAAGTAAAATTTCGAGGCAAGCTGTTCAATGGTAATGGGAGAAGCAATATTCAAATTAATATAATTTAAAATATCGTCCACCTGATGATTATATTTGTAGCTGCCAATCAGGTCGGCTGAGGTTTCAACGCCGCAAACCTGTGACTGGACAAGCGTATTAATCATAACCATCAGTTCCATAAAGGCCGAACGCTCAATAATATCGTGAGCAAAGCCGGAGGCATTTGTCATTTTATTGATAAAGTAAAGAAAACGTTTCTGCTGTTCTTTATTTAAAGAAAGCTTGTGCTGAAAGGATGGCCCGTGGTTGGAAAAGCAGTCATCCAGATTTGTCTCGGCAGTGGAAAGCTGTTTGACGTAGTCAGGATGAATGGAAAGTACGATACGTTCGTGGACCATTTTGTCAATCTGTGTCAGATAGTGGCTTTCATACTGGTTAATTAAAAATAAGTCGCCGGGGTTGATGCTGTAAAATTTATTGTCGATTAAAAACTGTTTTCCGCCGGAAATAGAGTAATACAGTTCATAGCAGTCATGGATGTGCATGTCCATTGCCTTTTCTTCTTTATACAAATGTGCAACGGAGAAGGTTTTGCTCGTAATACACTGTTCCATTGCCTTTTTACAACTGCTTAACTCTTCCATAATAATCCACCTTTCTGCCGGAATTCGCTCTTGTTTCATTTATTATATCGAATGTGTTCAAAATTTGCAATATTTTGATTTATATTTGAAAGGACTTAGATAATTTAATTATGTATAATAAGCTTAAGTCAGAAATGTAACTGCTTTCATGGCAGGGAAAGGAAGGGTTATAAGTGGAACTTAGAACAGCGGTATCACCAAAAGATGTGAAGCACTATACAACGGAGAGACTGCGGGAAGAATTTCTGATTCAGAATTTATTTGTTCCCGGGGAAATCAAACTGGTATACAGTCACATCGACAGAATCATTACAGGGGCGGCCGTACCCACAGAGCCGATTAAACTGACGGCAGGCGATGAGCTTCGTGCTGAATACTTCTTACAGAGAAGGGAAATGGGCGTTATCAATATCGGCGGAGACGGATGCATTACCATTGACGGAAAGAAATATAAGGTAGCTTTTAAGCAGGGTATGTACATAGGAATGGGTGCAAAGGACATTGTTTTTGAAAGCGAAAATCCTGAAAATCCGGCGAAATTTTATATCAATTCCGCACCGGCACATACTTCTTATCCGACCGTTTTAATTAAACCGGAAGGAACGCCGGAAGAGGGTGTTGTCATCGTAAAGGATGAGAATAAAGTAGAGCTTGGTTCTTTGGAAGATGCTAACCACAGAGTTATCTGCAAATACATCCTTCCGGGACAGGTGGAAAGCTGTCAGCTTGTCATGGGAATGACAAAGTTGGAGCCGGGAAGCGTATGGAATACTATGCCCTGTCACACACATGACAGACGAATGGAGGTTTATCTCTATTTTGAAATGCCGGAAGATGCATTCGTCATGCATTACATGGGCGAACCGGACGAAACAAGACATATTGTCATGAGAAATGAAGAGGCAGTCATTTCGCCGAGCTGGTCCATTCACTCCGGATGCGGTTCCAGAGCCTACACCTTTATCTGGGGTATGGTTGGAGAGAATCAGGATTTCGATGACATGGATGGCGTTGCTAATCAGGATATCAGATAGGACAGGCAGCCGGATCGGCGGACAAAAATATTGGATGTAGTGAAATCAATATAACAAAATAATGAAACAGGAAAATGATGCAGGCCGCGAAAAGCGGCAGAATGGAGGAAAACATGGGATTTGAACAGAAATTTTCTTTACAGGGAAAAGTAGCTTTAGTAACAGGTGCTTCTTACGGAATCGGATTTGCGATTGCATCTGCATACGCAGAAGCAGGTGCTACAATTGTTTTCAATGATATTAAGCAGGAACTGGTTGATAAGGGTGTTGCTGCTTACAAAGAAAAAGGAATCGAAGCACACGGTTATGTATGTGATGTTACCAACGAGGAGCAGGTACAGGCTATGGTAGCACAGATTGAAAAAGAAGTTGGCGTAATCGACATTTTAGTAAACAATGCCGGAATCATCAAACGTATTCCGATGATTGAAATGGAAGCAAAAGATTTCCGTCAGGTTATAGATGTGGACTTAAATGCACCGTTTATCGTTTCCAAAGCAGTTATCCCTTCCATGATTAAAAAGGGCGGCGGAAAGATTATCAACATCTGCTCCATGATGAGTGAATTCGGACGTGAAACCGTATCTGCATATGCTGCTGCAAAGGGTGGTCTGAAAATGCTTACAAAGAATATCGCTTCCGAATACGGCGAGTATAACATTCAGTGTAACGGTATCGGACCCGGATATATTGCAACTCCCCAGACGGCTCCTCTTCGTGAGATTCAGCCGGACGGAAGCAGACATCCGTTTGACCAGTTTATTATTTCCAAGACACCGGCAGCACGTTGGGGAAATCCTGAAGACTTACAGGGACCGGCAGTATTCCTTGCTTCCGAAGCTTCTGATTTCGTAAACGGATTAATCCTCTATGTAGACGGCGGTATCGCTGCTTACATCGGAAAACAGCCGAGCTAAGAAACCGGTATTTATAAAAAAGGAAAAGCAAAGCGTGCGAAAGGGCACAATGGAAGGTGTGAAAATCACACTTTCCATGCTTTGCGTTAAAAGGAGCATAAACAGAAAATGAAAATAGCATTAATTAATGAAAACAGTCAGGCAGCCAAAAATGAGTTGATTTGTGCCACCCTGAAAAAAGTAGTAGAGCCGATGGGACACGAAGTATTTAATTACGGAATGTACAGCGCAGAGGATGAACATCAGCTTACTTATGTACAGAACGGTATTTTAGCAGCCGTATTGTTAAATTCCGGTGCAGCGGATTATGTAATTACCGGATGCGGAACCGGGGAAGGCGCCATGCTTGCATGCAATGCGTTTCCGGGTGTGCTTTGCGGTCATGTAGTGGATCCTTCCGATGCTTTTATGTTTGCACAGATTAATGACGGAAATGCAGTGGCACTTCCTTTTGCAAAAGGCTTTGGTTGGGGTGCAGAACTGAATCTGGAATACATTTTTGAGAAACTGTTCGGTTTCGGAAGCGGACAGGGTTATCCGAAGGAAAGAGTCGTACCGGAACAGCGAAACAAAAAAATTCTGGATGAAGTGAAGAAAGTTACGCACCAGGATATGGTAACTATTTTGAAAAATCTGGACAGAGAACTGGTAAAGGGAGCTCTTTCCGGTGAAAAATTTAAAGAGTATTTCTTTGCAAACTGCAAGTGTGACAAAATGGCAGAGTGCGTAAAAGAGATTCTTGCTTAAAACCATTTTCTTTGGGCAAGCTTATTAAAGAAGCGAAACGAAAAATTCATGGATGTAGTGCCGGAGTGCAGGGAAACTGCAACAGGCAGGAAAGAGGTAGAAATGAATAAGGTAATAGAAGAAATCAGTAAAATTGGTATTGTTCCGGTTATCGCACTGGATGATGTAAAGGATGCAAAACCCCTGGCAGAAGCACTTTGCAAAGGCGGACTTCCTTGTGCTGAGGTAACTTTCAGAACCGAAGCAGCAGAAGAATCCATCCGCATTATGGCAAAGGAATTTCCGAATATGTTAGTCGGTGCAGGTACAGTTCTCACCACGGAACAGGTTGACCGTGCGGTAAATGCCGGTGCAAAATTTATCGTAAGCCCGGGACTTAATCCGAAAGTAGTGCAGTATTGTGTGAGCAAAAATATTCCGATTGTACCGGGAACAACAAACCCCTCTGATGTGGAAATCGCCATCGAAAACGGTCTGGATGTGGTAAAATTCTTCCCGGCAGAGCAGGCAGGCGGAATCAACATGATTAAGGCAATGTGCGGACCTTATACAAAAATGAAATTCATGCCTACCGGCGGAATCAATGCAGATAACTTAAAGAGTTACCTTGATTTCAACAAAATCGTAGCCTGCGGCGGAAGCTGGATGGTTAAGAAGGATTTGGTTGCAGCAGGAAAATTTGATGAAATCGAAGCTCTTACAAGAGAAGCAGTTTCCAAAATGCTTGGCTTTGAATTAAAACACATCGGTATCAACGCTGCAAACGAAGGGGAAGCAGATGCGACTGCAACCGCATTTGAAAAGATGTTCGGCTTCACCAAGAAGGTCGGAAACAGCTCTATTTTTGCAGGCAGCGCAGTAGAAGTTATGAAAACACCGTATCTTGGAGCAAACGGACATATTGCAATAGGTACAAACTACATCGAAAGAGCCATTTATCATTTACAGTTACAGGGCTTTGCGTTTGATGAAGAAACAAGGAAGACTGATGATAAGGGTAATACAAAGGCAATTTACTTCAAAGGTGAATTTGGCGGCTTTGCCGTACATTTAGTACAGAAATAAATTTGAAAGGATGATAAGAAAATGAGTAAAAAAGTAGTTACATTTGGTGAAATTATGTTAAGACTTGCGCCGGAAGGATATTATCGTTTTGTACAGGCAGAAAACTACGGAGCAACCTACGGCGGCGGTGAAGCAAACGTTGCTGTATCTTTGGCAAATTACGGATTGGATGCAAAATTTGTAACCAAGCTTCCGAAGCATGAAATCGGTCAGGCAGGAATCAACTCATTAAGAAGATTCGGTGTAGACACAAGCGATATTGTACGTGGTGGTGACAGAGTAGGAATTTACTTTTTGGAGAAGGGTGCTTCTCAGAGACCTTCTAAGGTTATTTATGACCGTGCAGGTTCCTCCATCGCAACTGCTACAACAGCAGATTTTGACTGGGATAAGATTTTTGACGGTGTAGACTGGTTCCACTTTACAGGTATCACACCGGCACTTGGAGAGAATGTTGCTGCAATCTGTATGGAAGCATGTAAGAAAGCAAAAGAAAAAGGAATCACAGTAAGCTGTGACTTAAACTACAGAAATAAACTCTGGAGTAAAGAAAAAGCCGGTCAGGTTATGGGCGAGCTTTGCAAATATGTAGATGTATGTATCGCAAACGAAGAGGATGCTTCCGATGTGTTCGGTATCAAAGCAGCAAATACGGATGTAACCAAAGGGGAAGTAAATCACGAAGGTTACAAGGATGTTGCAAAACAGTTAGCTGACAGATTCGGATTTAAGAAAGTAGCAATTACTTTAAGAACTTCTCTTTCCGCAAATGATAACCTTTGGGCAGCAATGCTTTACGAAGGCGGAGAATATTATTTCAGCAAACAGTACAAGATGCATATTGTTGACCGTGTAGGCGGTGGAGACTCCTTCGGCGGCGGATTGATTTACGCAAGCCTTCAGGATTACGCTCCTCAGCAGACCATTGAATTTGCGGTTGCTGCAAGCTGTCTGAAACACAGCATTGAAGGTGACTTCAATCAGGTGTCTGTGGATGAAGTAACGAAGTTAGCAGGCGGAGACGGCTCAGGTCGTGTACAGAGATAAGAGGATATATATTATGTTGGCTCATTTCCCCGATGTTGTATCCGATAGGCAGTAGGCGAACATCCTGTGACCTTGCGGAACGCATTGGAGAAGTTGTGGGCATCACTAAAGCTTAAATTTAAAGCCAGTTGTGTAATGGATATGTCTGTCAGGGCAAGTGCCTGACAGGCATATTTCATTTTTACCTTTAACATATATTCTTTCAAGCCGGTTCCGGTTTGTTTATGAAATAAAGTGCTTAAATACTTTTCGTGATAGCCGAAATAGGCAGCAATATCGCTGACCTTAATATTGGAAAAATAGTTCCATTCAATGTAATTACGGATGTCCTCACATAGTCTGGCGTAGCGATTTTCCTTTTCCGCTTCCGAAACGGAAGAGGGCTGCTGCAGATACAGTTCAAGCAACAGGGCACGGAGAAGTGAGGCATTCAGCGCTTCATTATGGTAGATGCGGTCTGCTTCCTGTAAATTGGAAATAAAGGGCAGTAAGCGTTCCGTATTTGGACAAATCCCCAGAAGAGGCAGTGAAAAACCGCTTTCTGTCCGCTGGTGTTCAAAATGAAACCAGTAGAATTTGCAGAAAGAAGGACGGGAGCCAAACTGATGAGGAGTGGGCGGCATTAACAGATAGTGCCCGGCAGGGACAACATGTTCTGTAATTTTTGCGGAAGAAGTCGTAAAACCGGCAGAGTCCCTGACAGGGGAGGCATCTTCCGAGGAAATATAAAGTGTTCCTTCCGTTACAATCATCAATTCATATTCCCGCAATTCCCGGCTTAAGTGTACCCAGTCCGGAGAGGGGGCTTCAAAAAATCCACAAAATTCAAAATGCAGTTCCGCTTCCTTTGATAAAATAAGCATCTTACCTTTTCACACCTCATATGTTACAAAATAATATTCTATCAGTTAGCTATATTATGATACTATTATTATGAAAAAACAAGAGATATTACTTTTTGATACTCATATAGGCTTAAAAGGGTATAGGAAAAAACAGAAAAAGGAGAACAGATTATGGGATTTTCATTTGAAATGGAAGATGGTTTTTTTGCAAGCTATCAGAAATTAATCAGAGAAGTGGTGATTCCCTACCAGAAAAAGATTTTGGGAGATGAAATTGAGGGTGTGGAGAAGAGTCATGCCATTGAAAATTTCAAAATTGCCGCAGGTGATACCAAGGGTGAATTTTATGGCATGGTGTTTCAGGACAGTGACGTGGCAAAATGGATAGAAGCAGCATCCTATTCGTTGCAGGTGAAGTATGATGCGGCATTGGATAAGGAATTGGATGAGCTGATTGCGTTAATCGGAAGAGCGCAGGAGCCGGACGGGTATCTGGATACTTATTTTACGGTGAAGGAACCGGAACATAAATGGCAAAATCTATGTGAAGCGCATGAACTCTATTGTGCAGGACATATGATGGAGGCGGCCGTAGCTCATTTTAAGGCTACCGGAAAAGAAACTCTTTTGAACATTATGAAGAAAAATGCAGACCATATTTGCAGCATATTTGGGGAAGGAAAGAAACGAGGTTATCCCGGACATCCGGAGGCAGAACTGGCGTTAATGCGGCTTTATGAGGTGACGGGAGAAGAAAAATATAAGAAAATGGCCGCCTTTTTTGTAAGAGAAAGAGGGACAGAGCCGAATTATTTTGAAGAAGAATGGAAAAAACGGGATTGGTGTGTGTGGAGCAAGGAGCCGGTGAATAAGGCCTATCATCAGGCACATAAGCCGGTTACGGAGCAGACCGAAGCTGTGGGACACGCGGTGAGGGCTGTTTATCTTTACTGTGGTATGGCAGATGTGGCAAGAGAAGAGGCAGACGAAGCCTTGAAACAGGCATGTAGGACTTTGTGGAATAATATTACGCAGAAGCAGATGTATCTGACCGGTGGAATAGGCGCAACGGTATTGGGAGAAGCCTTTACGAAGGACTATGATTTGCCAAATGATACCGCATATGCGGAAACCTGTGCGTCAGTTGCCTTGATATTTTTTGCGAAAAGAATGCTTATGATGGAGAAAAAGGGAAACTATGCTGATGCGATGGAAAAAGCTTTGTACAACTGTGTACTTGCGGGAATGTCCTTAGACGGTAAAAAGTTTTTCTATGTAAATCCGTTACAGGTAAAACCGGGATATTCCGGGGAAATTGTTACTCATAAGCATACGCTTCCCGACCGCCCCACATGGTTTGGCTGTGCATGCTGCCCGCCTAATGTGGCAAGACTTCTGCTTTCTCTTTCCGATTACGCTTGGCAGGAGGAGAACGGAATTTTGTATTCCCATCTGTTTATAGGTGGTACATATACTTCTGAGGCAGGGAATCTTCGGGTTAAAGTAACAACGGCGTATCCTTATGAGGGCGAAGTGACCTATCGGATAGAAGAAGTCGGAAATTCCAAAATGACGAGGGGAGAAGGCTGCGTGGAGAAGTTGGCAATCCGCATTCCCTCATGGAGTAAAAAAACACAGCTTTTTGTAAACGGGAAAGAAGAGGAACTGAACGTTAAGGATGGCTATGCGTATCTTGCAAAGACGCCGGAAGCAGGAGATGAAATAGTTTTAAGACCGGATATGACACCGAGAAAGGTGTTTGCAAACTTAAATATCAGCGCGGATGCCGGCAAGGTCGCTTTGCAAAGAGGTCCCCTTGTATATTGCTTTGAGGGTGTCGATAACGGCAACAGTCTGGATAAGCTTCGGATGGACAGAGACTGTGCCATTACGGAAGAATGGAAAACCATGCCGGTACTCGGCAAAATTCCGGTACTGACCGTGCAGGGAAAGGTTTTGAGCGGAAGCAATGATTTGTACAGCTTTGACAGACCGGAGGAAAAAGAATGTATGCTGACGGCAATACCCTATTTTATGTGGGATAACAGGGGACTGAATGAAATGAAGGTTTGGATGGAGGAATGATAAAAAGCCTTGAATGTTTCGTTTGCCGCTCCGGTGTTGGTAGCACCGGGCGGTTTTTATGTTTTAGCATTGACTTCCAACGATATGGAAAATCCAATAGCATTCCTATGGAAAATGAGGAATAAAACTTTTTTCAGTGGTATATCCTTAAGAAATATGATAGAATATAGATAGAAAAGAAGGGGAAAAATGCAGGTAGATATACTTATTGATAAACTTACAGATTGTCTTGTTGAAAGAGAATCGGGCAATGTAGTAGATACAGAATACACGGAACGTATAACTGAAATAAAAAAGAAAGAGTATTCTGGTTGGAAGTTTAATTGGAGTACAACACAGAAAAATGGATATACTGTTTATGAACTGTTTGTAGAAGATGATGATACCGTGCAAGGCAGAATTTCATTAAAGATTGATGGTGGAGTTGCGGATGTTGATATAGTTGAATCTGCTCCTCATAATTTTGGGCATGATGGAAAGTATATAGGTGTGGGTGGGCACTTATTTGCAATAGCCTGTCAATGCAGTTTAGAAGCTGGTTGTGATGGTGTAGTTGCATTTACATCAAAGTCTGATTTGGTTGAGCATTATAAACGAGAATTAAATGCTGTAGAAATTATGCCTAGGAGAATGGTAATATTCGAGGATGCAGCGCAAATACTATTAGATAAATATATCAGAAAGTAGGTGATGAGGATGTTGACAATGGCAAAAACGAATTATGGAAAAGTAATTGATTTAGAGCGTTATGCAAAAGATAGTAGATTAACAGAGCATTCAGATGGTAAAATATTTGACTATCGAAAAATGCTTGAACTTGTCAAGGAACTTGGTAGACCTCTCACAGATAAGGAAGCAGAGCAATTTAGAATTAAATAGCATAAGGCAAGAGAAGCACCAACGGAAGAAATGATATTCTTCTGAAGGTGCTTTTTATTAGTTGGATACCTGTTGCCGGTTAGTAATTTCATCAATGGTGTTGTTGGAAGTAAGATGTGGGGAAAACTACATATAATATAGAAGAAAATCCGTGTTGCATTTTTCTATAAAATAGGCTAATACATTATAAATCAATATAATGAAAAAATCCAGTATTTATCGGCGTTCCCGATAGATACTGGATTTTTTAACTCCTGCAGGAAAAGGGACTTGAACCCTCATGATATTGCTATCACACGGACCTGAACCGTGCGCGTCTGCCAATTCCGCCATTCCTGCACGCAAATAGTATTGTATAGAGTTTTTGAAGATTTGTCAACAGCTTTTTTCGGAAAATTTTCAGGAAAATTTTCCGAAACAAAAATGGAAAAGAAAGAAATAAGAGATACTTTGCACCGGGATGGTACTGTGATAAAATAGAGAAGTTAATGGAAAGTGTAATCGAAGAGTGGAAAGGAAATAACTATGGGGAAAAATGAATTTGCGCTGACACCGCCGATGGGGTGGAACAGTTATGATTATTACGATACAACCGTTACGGAACGGGATATAAAAGCCAATGCCGATTATATGGCGGCACATTTAAAGCAGCATGGTTGGGAATATATTGTGGTGGATATAGAATGGTACGCTCACAATGCCGGAAGCAGGAGAGAGGAGTGGCAGTATATTCCTTTTGAAGAAGTGGAGATGGATGAGTATTCCAGACTGCTTCCCGATCCGGTACGTTTTCCCTCGGCAGCAGGTGGAAAAGGTTTTGCGCCTTTGGCAGAATATGTGCATAATCTCGGGCTGAAGTTTGGTATCCATATTATGCGTGGAATTCCGAGAAATGCAGCCCACAGGCATACGAAAATTTTGGGAACGGATGTCACCGCGGACCGGATTGCTAATCCCTATTCCATTAGCAGGTGGAATCCGGATATGTATGGCGTGGATGCTTCCAAAAAAGGGGCACAGGAATATTATGATTCTCTTTTTGCGTTGTATGCCGAGTGGGGTGTTGATTATGTAAAGTGCGATGATATTTGCAATACCAATATGTATCCCGATAATCCTTATTCGGCAAAAGAGGAGATTGAGATGCTGCATAAGGCGATTATGAAAACCGGACGTCCCATTGTGTTAAGTCTTTCACCGGGTCCGGCGCTGATTGAACAGGCATGGCATTATGAAACCTATGCTAATATGTGGCGGATTACCGATGATTTCTGGGACAAATGGGAACTGCTTCTGCAAATGTTTGAACGCTGTGAACTTTGGCAGAAGCATGTGTCGAAGGGCTGCTTTCCGGATTGTGATATGCTGCCTCTTGGATGGCTTGGAAAGGGCTTTGGTCATGAGTGGTATACGAATTTTACGAAGGACGAGCAGATGACGATGATGACCCTCTGGTGTATTTTCCGGTCACCGTTGATGCTTGGCTGCGAATTGACGAAGCTGGATGAATGGACAAAGAAGTTGATTACGAATGACAAGGTTCTTCGTTTATTGAAGGAAAGCTATGGAGCAAAGCAGATAGAACGAGATGAAAACCATGCGGTGTGGTTTAGTTATGGCACGGAGGAGAAAGTGACGTATCTTGCTCTGTTCAATTTCGAAGAAGAGAGCAGGGAACTTGCAGTAGCATTAGAAAAGATTGAGGCAGAGGAAATCGTTTCGGGAGAAGAGCTATGGAGCGGCAGAATACTTTCAGAGACAACAGAAAGCATCCGGGCGGAAATTCCCGCACACGGAGCGGTTTTATTCCGTCTGGAAAAAAGGTAGAAGAAAGGACATAAAATGAGCAGGCTAAAAATTAAACGAAAGAGGATGTCACGGATACAGACTATTGCATTTGGATATCTTCTTGTATTGGTTCTGGGAACTCTTTTACTGATGCTTCCGTTTTCTTCCAAAACAGGAGAGGCAACGGATTTTCTGACCGCGCTGTTTACGGCAACCAGTGCAACCTGCGTGACCGGTCTGGTTGTGGTAGATACTTGTACCTACTGGTCTGTGATAGGGCAGATTATTATTTTGATTATGATACAAATCGGCGGTCTTGGTTTTATGACAATGGGTGTTTTGCTGTTCATGTTTATGAAGCGCAAAATTTCGTTAAGCACAAGAGGACTTTTGCAGGAGAGTATGAACATGAATCAGGTAGGCGGTGTAGTAAAAATGGCAAAAACAGCGCTTATCGGAACGGCCTTGATTGAAGGAATCGGAGCGGTACTGCTGGCATTTCGGTTTATTCCGGAATTTGGAATCCCTAAGGGGATTTACTATTCGATTTTCCACTCCATCAGTGCGTTTTGTAATGCCGGCTTTGACCTGATGGGAGAGCGGTATGGAGAATATGCTTCTCTTGTAGGGTACAAAGGGGATATTCTCATCAATGTGGTGGTTTCCGCATTAATCATTGTCGGAGGAATCGGCTTTAGTGTCTGGAATGATGTAAGGATGCACCGATTGGAGATAAAAAAATATACCTTGCATTCTAAACTTGCAATCAGTTGTACAATTGGGCTTTTACTTGGAGGAACACTTCTGTTTTATTTGTTTGAAAAAGACAATCTGATGGCGGAAATGGGTGTAAAGGATACGATTCTGACTTCTTTTTTCAGTTCGGTTACGGCTAGAACCGCAGGCTATAATACGATTGATACCGGGGCATTAACATCAGCATCTAAGCTGACAACGATTCTGCTTATGTTTGTGGGAGGAAGTCCCGGTTCTACGGCAGGTGGTATAAAAACGGTTACGTTGATGGTACTGTTTGTGTATGTCTGGTCAAACCTGCGGGGGGAACGCGGAAGCAACGTATTTAACCGCAGACTGGAAGAGGATTCCATCCGGAAAGCCAGTATCGTAACGATTGTCAGTCTGGTGATGGCAATGACGGCAGCGCTTGTTATCAGTTCTCTGCAGGCACTTCCGATGGAAGATATTATGTTTGAAGTATTTTCTGCAATCGGAACAGTGGGAATGACGACCGGAATTACAAGACAGTTGGAGACCATACCGAGAATCATTATTATTTTGCTGATGTACTGTGGAAGAATCGGAAGTATGTCCTTTGCGTTATCTTTTATGGAAAAGAGAAAGGTACCTCCGGTACAGCTTCCTGCGGAAAAGGTTATGATAGGATAAATGGGAGGAAATATGCGATGAAATCGATATTGATTATTGGATTAGGAAGATTCGGTCATCATCTTTGTCATAAAATGGTGGAACTGAAAAATGAAGTTATGGTAGTAGATTTAAAGGAGGAGGTATTGGAGGATGTGCTTCCTATTGTAACAAATGCTAAGATTGCAGACTGTACAAACGTAGAAGTGCTGAAAAGTATTGGGGTTAGCAATTTTGACATCTGTTATGTTTGTATTGGCACGAATTTTCAGAGCAGTCTGGAGATTACGAGTCTGTTAAAGGAGTGCGGCGCCAAATATGTAGTCAGTAAGGCAACAAGGGAAATTCAGGCGAAATTCCTGTTAAGAAACGGAGCGGATGAGGTGGCATTCCCGGACCGGGATTTGGCAGAGAGGCTTGCGGTACTGCATAGCGCAAACCATGTATACGATTATATTGAAGTGAATGAAGAATATTCCATTTTTGAAATCCCGATTGCGGGAGAATGGGTAGGAAAGTCCATCAAGGAAGTCAACTTCCGGGCAAGATACAATGTCAGCATTTTAGGGATTAAAAAAGCGGATGTCACTACGATGCTGCCAAAGGCAGAACATGTATTTACAAAAGAAGAGCATTTAATGGTTATCGGTAAGAAGGAAGATATTGATAAGGTTTTAAAAATGCTGAAATAAGAAAAAAGAGGTACATTTTGAAACGGATAAGTAATTTTTTGAAACAGGAAATTGTTTTGATGGCAGCACTTGCCCTTGCGGTGCTGTCCTGCTTTTTTGTGAAGCCGGATAAAGAATATTTCGGCTATTTGGATATGCGGGTGCTTGTCCTGTTATTTTGTCTGATGGCAGTGATGGAGGGTTTTAAACAGCTCGGTATTTTCGAGACTCTGGCAGGAAAGCTTTTGGCAAAAATATCGGATACAAGGGGACTTAGTCTTGTCCTTGTATTTCTGTGCTTTTTTTCTGCAATGTTCATTACCAACGACGTGGCGCTGATTACTTTTGTGCCGTTTACCATTTTGCTTTTAAACATGGCGGGAAAGAAAGAGCACATGATTCCGATTATTGTTTTGCAGACAATCGCAGCCAATTTGGGAAGTATGCTGACGCCGGTGGGAAATCCGCAGAATCTGTATTTGTATACCGTATCGGAAATGGGATTCATAGAGTTTTTGGGTCTGATGTTCCCACTGTCAGCCGTTTCTCTGGTGATGCTTTTGGTGTGTTGTATGGTGCGGAAAAAAGAGCCGGTGCAGTTACCGGAAGAAAAGAGAGACAGCCGGAATATGAAAAAAGGAGGAAGCTTTCTGCTCGGTTTAGACGGAGTGCTGTTTATCCTCAGTCTTTTGTGCGTATTGCGGATACTGCCTTATCAGGTGTTGTTTTGCATAACGTTGGCGGGAATTGCGGTTTTTCAAAGGGAAGTTTTGAAAAAGGTGGATTATTGTCTTTTGCTTACCTTTGTCAGTTTTTTTGTTTTCATCGGAAACATGGGGAGAATCACATATGTGCAGGAAATGTTGGAAGGACTGTTGCAAGGAAAGGAACTTTTGACCGCTTTTTTGTGCAGCCAGATAATCAGCAATGTCCCGGCGGCAGTTTTGCTTTCCGGTTTTACGAAAAATTATGCGGAATTGCTTAAGGGAGTAAATATCGGTGGATTGGGAACGTTGATAGCTTCTCTGGCAAGTCTGATTTCCTATAAGTTTTATGCTGCATCGGAAGGAAGCAATAAAGGGGCCTATTTTTTCTGCTTTACAAAAAGGAATCTTTTTTTTGCAGTAATGTTACTTTTGTTTGAGTGGGTTTGCCGTTAAGATTCCATCAAAGATTGTTGCGAAATATTTTCCACGGAAAAAGACATGATACAATGTGGAAGGCAGGGTTAAAGTGTAAAAGTGAAGAGAATCACGAAAGGGACGCATGAACGGCTGCCGGAAACAATATATTTATGAAAAGGAAATGTGGAAAGGGAATTTATGCAGGAAATGATTATAGCTTTGATGGATCGGTTTGGATATTGGGGGATTTTACTTTTGATTGCGGTGGAAAATATTTTTCCGCCCATCCCTTCGGAGGTTATTCTGACCTTTGGAGGATTTATGACAACGTATACATCACTAAAAGTAGCGGGTGTTATTTTATTCTCGACACTGGGTTCTCTGATCGGGGCAATGGTATTGTATGGTGTGGGAAACATATTTAATAAGGAGCGTTTGATGAAAATCGTGAAAGGACGCATCGGAAAAATACTGAGGCTGAAGGCAGAAGATATTGAAAGTGCGGAAAAATGGTTTGAAAAACGGGGAAGCGGGGCGGTCTTTTTCTGCCGTTTTGTACCTATTGTCAGAAGTCTGATTTCGATTCCGGCAGGAATGAGTGGGATGGCAATGCTTCCTTTTTTGCTTTATACTACAGCCGGTTCGCTGGTGTGGAATACGGTACTTGTCATTATAGGAAGCATCGTAGGGGAGAATTGGGAAAAGGTAGCCGCTACGATGGATATGTATTCCAATTTGACCCTGATTGTACTGGTAATTGTCTTTGTTAGTCTGGTCGGTGGGTTTTATTATAAAAAGAAGCAAAAATAAATACTTTTCTTTCTGAAAAAAATATTGTATAATAGCTAAAGTAGTAGTTGAATTGCAAATGTATCTTTATGCATATCACAAATAAATCCCAATATAAGAACCGAAAAGTAAATAACTGTAACAACAAAAAAGTTGTTTTGGGAAATGCAATATATGGAGGAATGTATGAGAGAAAAGTATGAATCTCTGGCACTGGCAAATTTGAAAGAACTCGCAAAGGCGAGGGGGATTAAAGGAACATCCACAATGAAAAAGGCGGAAGTAGTTGAAGCAATGCTCCTGCAGGATGAAAAGGACAGGGCGGAGAAAACCGAAAAAAATGCAGAGGAACAGGGAACGGCAGAAGAACAAAAAAATGCTGTACAGAGCGGAACGGAAGAACAGACAGTTACGCAGAAAACGGCTGCAACATCCAGACCGGCAAGGAGCACAGAAGAAAGTGCTGCTACGGAAGGGGCAGACGGAAAGGATAACAAACTGGAAAAATATCCGGCAGAGCTTGACAGTGGCATTACTGCCAACGGTATTTTGGAGGTAATGCCTGACGGCTATGGATTTATCCGTTGTGAAAATTACCTTCCCGGTGAAAATGATGTTTATGTGGCACCAAGCCAGATTCGTCGTTTTAACTTAAAAACCGGTGATATTATTGAAGGAAATACACGAATCAAAACGCAGAGCGAAAAATTCAGTGCGTTACTGTATTTGAAGAAAATTAACGGTTTCCCGCCGGAAACTGCGATGAAACGGTATAATTTTGAAGATATGACACCGATTTTTCCGGATGAACGTCTTCGTCTGGCAACACAAGGTTCTTCGGTATCCATGCGTATTATGGACTTATTAAGTCCGGTAGGTAAAGGACAAAGAGGTATGATTGTATCTCCGCCGAAAGCAGGTAAGACAACACTTCTTAAGGAAGTAGCCAAATCGGTTACCAAGAATAATCCGGAAATGCATCTGATTATATTGTTAATTGATGAACGTCCGGAGGAAGTAACGGATATTAAGGAAGCAATCGAAGGTCCAAACGTTGAGGTTATCTATTCTACCTTTGATGAGCTTCCGGAGCATCATAAACGAGTAGCGGAAATGGTAATCGAGCGGGCAAAACGTTTGGTTGAGCATAAAAAAGACGTCATGATTTTGCTGGACAGTATCACCAGACTGACCCGAGCATACAACCTGACTGTTCCGCCAAGCGGAAGAACCTTATCCGGTGGTCTTGACCCGGCGGCATTACATATGCCGAAACGATTCTTCGGTGCGGCAAGAAATATGCGCGAAGGCGGAAGTCTGACTGTGCTTGCAACAGCACTGGTAGAGACCGGAAGTAAGATGGATGATGTAGTGTACGAGGAATTTAAGGGAACCGGTAACATGGAAATGGTACTTGACCGTAAATTGTCTGAAAAGAGAGTATTCCCTGCTATTGATATTCCGAAATCCAGTACACGAAGAGATGATTTACTCCTGAATCCGGAAGAACTGGAAGCTATCAATATTATGCGTAAGGCATTAAACGGCTTGAAACCGGAAGAAGCGGTGGACAAGATTCTGGATATGTTTGCAAGAACAAGAAATAACAGCGAGTTTGTGCAAATGGTGAAAAAAATGCGCTTTATTTAAAAGAAACACTTGCACAGAATGAAAAGCTATGCTACAATGAGTAAGCTGTCTGTGAAGTGACAGCAAGCGGATGAGAACATAACAGATATTGATATAGAGAGGTGAAATCATGAGAGAAGGAATCCATCCTGAGTATTATCAGGCAACTGTAACATGCAACTGCGGTAACACATTCGTAACAGGTTCTACAAAACCTGAAATCCATGTGGAAGTTTGCTCTAAATGTCATTCATTCTACACAGGTCAGCAGAAGAGTGCAAGAGCTGACGGACGTATTGACAAGTTCAACAAGAAATACGGTGTGGCAAGCAAATAAGATTTTGAGTAGGGTTGAGGTGTTACATCTCAACCTTATTTTTTCATAATAAAAAAATGTTCGCAGGCAGCGACACTTTTCTATGTAATAGGAAAGTGTGCGAGTCAAGTGGTGGCGGTTAGGGAGAATGCGAAGCATTCTCTTGAAAATGCCGCCGCCGGGCGGCATTTTTATTACGTTGAAATTCGGAGGTCACAATGAGGAAAGATAAGTGCAACCGATATTCGGGTATCGGAGGTCAGGCGGTCTTAGAAGGAATTATGATGAAAAACAAAGACCAGTACGCAGTAGCGGTTCGTAAGCCTGACGGTGAGATTGAAGTAGAAGTTGATGTATACCACGGAGTAATGCATGGAAGCAAGATTACAAATGTGCCTTTCCTGCGCGGTATTTTTAATTTTATAGATTCCCTTATGTTAGGAACAAAAACCCTGAATTATTCCGCTTCCTTTTATGAGGAAGAAGATGCAGAGGAAACGAAGACAGACAAGCTTTTGGATAAGCTGTTCGGTGGAAGAGCAGAGAAAATTCTGATGGGAATTACCACCGTATTTTCTATTGTGTTGGCAGTGGCAATTTTTATTGTGCTTCCTTATTTTCTGGCTTCTTTTTTGCAGGATTATGTGAGAAATGCTTCTTTGATGGCAATTATTGAAGGGGTTATCCGCATTGTAATTTTCCTATTATATGTGGTAGGAATTTCAGCAATGAAGGATATCCGAAGGGTGTACCAGTACCACGGGGCGGAGCACAAATGCATTAACTGCATTGAAAAAGGACGTCCCCTTACGGTAAGGAATGTGATGAGGAGCTCCAGACTGCACAAGCGTTGCGGAACCAGCTTTTTGTTCTTTGTTATGTTTGTCAGTATCATTTTATTTTTCTTTATCCGAGTACAGAATCCTGTATACAGAGTTATTATTCGTATTTTATTGATTCCGGTTATTGCGGGAATTTCTTATGAAATTATACGATTAGCGGGAAGAAGCAATAACATTTTTGTGCGTATTTTATCAGCACCGGGTATGCTTTTGCAGAGATTGACAACAAAGGAGCCGGATGAAAGCATGGCAGAGGTGGCAATCAAGGCAGTGGAAGCAGTATTTGACTGGAAAGAATATTTGCACGAAACCTTCGGTTATGAGGTAGACGATTCCTGGTTGGTGGATGAGCCTGTAGAAGATGAGGAGCCGTAGACGGAAAAATAGCAGGATGAATTGTCAGAGCACGGGAAAGTGAAACTTAGTCGGAAACGACAGCAGAGAATAAGAACTTTGTGGTAAAAGATATGGAATATAAAAAATTGTATGAGTGGGGACAACAACGTCTGAAAGAGGCAGAAATTGCAGAAGCGTCACTGGATGCAAGACTTTTACTGGAATGGGTATGCGGCACGGATAGAAATACGCTTCTTGTTCATGGAGACAGAGTTGTTTCCGAAAAAGAACAGCGTTTATATGAAAACTATATAGAAAAAAGAGCCGGGCGGATTCCGCTGCAGCATATTACAGGAGAACAGGAATTCATGGGACTTCCCTTTAAAGTGAATGAGGATGTGCTCATACCGAGACAGGATACCGAAATTTTGGTGGAAGAAGTGCTGCGTAATCTTCATGATGGTATGTCGATTCTGGATATGTGTACCGGATCGGGCTGCATTTTGCTAAGTCTCTTAAAATATTCCAATGATTGTTCGGGAATCGGCGTGGATATTTCCGAAAAAGCACTTGCAGTAGCAACAGAAAACTCCAAACGATTGGAGTTGGAAGCTACATTTTTACAAAGCAATCTGTTTGAGAAGGTGGAAGGGAAATTTGATATTCTTGTTTCTAATCCGCCGTATATTCCTTCGGATGTCATTCCTACTCTGATGGAAGAGGTACGTTCCTATGAGCCGATGCAGGCACTGGATGGGAGAAAGGACGGATTGTACTTTTACCGGGAAATTGTGCGGCAGGCAGGAGAACACTTAAACCGCGGCGGACAGTTATTTTTTGAAATCGGCTGCGAACAGGCGGAAGATGTGACGGAAATTATGGAAAAGGCAGGGTATAAGGAAATGCAGGTCGTACAGGATTTTGCAGGACTTAACAGAGTGGTATATGGGATGTATCTGCCTTAGCATGGATGTTTTTTGATAGAAAGATAATAGAAGCCGGAAAACCGGCAGGAAAGAGGATAGAAATGTTTGATAAACTGGAAGACTTATTAATTCGTTTTGAAGAGCTTATGAGCGAACTGGGTGAGCCGAATGTAGCCAACAATCAGGAGCGTTTTCGCAAGCTGATGAAGGAACAGAGCGATTTGACTCCGATTGTGAATGCCTATAAAGAATATAAAAAATGCAAACAGGATATTGAAGACAGCTTAATGATGCTGGAAGAAGAATCTGATGCAGATATGAAAGAAATGCTGAAGGAAGAACTTGCCGATGCAAAAAAACGTGTGGAAGAATTGGAAACCGAATTAAAAATTCTTTTACTTCCCAAAGATCCTAACGATGACAAAAATGTTATCGTGGAAATCCGTGCAGGTGCAGGTGGTGATGAAGCTGCACTTTTTGCAGCAGAAATTTATCGTATGTATGTACACTATGCGGAAGGTCAGCGTTGGAAAGTTGAGCTTCTTAACGCAGATGAAATCGGCATTGGTGGTATGAAAGAAGTAAACTTCATGATTACCGGACAGGGTGCTTATTCAAAGATGAAATACGAAAGTGGTGTCCACCGTGTACAGCGTGTACCGGAAACCGAGTCCGGCGGACGTATTCACACTTCTACTATCAGTGTGGCAGTTATGCCGGAGGTAGATGAGGATATTGATATCGTTATCGATGAAAAGGATATTCGTATTGACGTTATGCGTGCTTCCGGTAACGGCGGTCAGTGTGTCAATACGACCGACTCTGCGGTACGTTTAACTCACTATCCGACAGGTATCGTAGTTTACAGTCAGACAGAAAAGTCCCAGATTCAGAACAAGGCAAAAGCGTTTGCATTGTTGAAAGCAAAATTATACGATATTGAACAGCAGCAGCGTCATGACGCAGAAGCAGAAATGCGTAGAAGCCAGATTGGTACGGGAGACCGGTCGGAGAAGATTCGTACTTATAACTTCCCACAGGGACGCGTGACGGATCACCGGATTAATCTGACGTTATATAAGCTGGATAAGATTATGAATGGGGATATTCAGGAGATTATTGATGCTTGTATTGCAGCGGATCAGGCGGCGAAGCTGGCGAAGATGAATGAATAAGGCTGATTTGCTTGATTTTAGGTGTTAGTTTTAATTAAGTTATTGAAAAATAATCAAAAAAATATATGGAAAAGACGGACTTTGACATTTGTCGCTGCCCGTCTTTTCTTTTTGCTATAGTTATGATGCACTGTACACCCCTATTTGATTGGCTTTGATGTATGTATATCCCTCATTCGTTACAGTACAGACGTCAGCTTGTATTAAATGTTGCATTGTTTGGCATGACGGCAAAACAATGGAGAGAGAATAACCCTGATTTAAAAGGTAATATCAGGGATTATGCGTCTATTAATGAGTTGATTTGTTTATCAAATATGGAAAATATTAATGCGGTGCTGATAGAGGATAAAGTACCTCAAAAAGAAAGATTAATAAAACTGAATAAGATAGCAATACATCAGATGATGATTCTAGAAGAGAAACAAGGATACAAATATCTAAAATAGAATAGGAGAGAAATATATGTGGAAACTTATTAGTGAGATATTAAATAGTGAAAATGTCATTGAAAAATGTTACGAGTTAGATATTTTTAAAAAGAAATTGGAAACTGTTATTGTTTGATTCGGGCGTGGATAATTTGGTTTTATATGAATTTAACAAGAAATTTGGAAAATACGAAATATGTGGAATGGTACATACCGTCCCGTCCGCGAAAGGACAGCTTCTCCTTTTCGGTGTTGATGCTGTTGATGGTGCCGAGGCGTTTCGTTATAAAAGCTGCGGACATTCTCCATGGTCATGCGAATCAGATCCGCTTCTTTGATAAATGGCTTTGCCATAGTGTTCACCTCGTTCTTATCTTCTCCTAAAGCACCATTATAATGACATTTGGGTAGGATGACAAGAAGCATATCTTGAATTTATATCTTAAAAACGGCAATTTATATCCCGTTCACTAAAAAATATAACCTGTTCATTTTTTCCGATTTACAATATTTTTAAAGTATATTATTATAGAAGAAATTTGGTGCTGTTATACAAGATAAAAAGATATGGAAGGTGGTAGTGTGAAAAATAAGCTCGATAGCTTATTTTTCGCACGGCTATTTGTTTCTGAGCGAAAGCAAATAGCTTTGATGGCAGACGAGAATTTGAGATTCTCGTCGCCTCTTCGCGATAAATCGCTCAGAAATGGGGATTAGTATGGATAATTTGCTTTTTCAATTTGCAATGTTGCTTTGGATTACAGGAATTATATTTTACTGTGCATTATTTCCGATTGTAACGAAAAAATGTTTTTGGAAAAAAACAAGCCTTAAGAAAAATATTTGTAATGTAGTAGTATGTGTATTATTGATGCCCATGTTAGTGTATGAATATTCCGCTGCTCTTTCTATGTTTTTGGTGGATAGTTTCCATATTAGTGAATTATCTGTTGAGGGAATAATTTTATCAACATTTTGCGAGATTGCATTCATTCTATTAGCAGCATATCTGTATGTTTTGTATTTTAAACCTGTCAATAAAGAAATTGCTATATTTGTGTATTTTATGGTTAGTATAATTACATACATTCCTTCATCATTACCACCAATGAATGCAAAAAATGCAACAATCGGGGATACTGTTCAGATTCTGGGAGAAAGTATATTAATCCTGGCTCTGGGATATATGTTCTATCATTTTTTGATTGTTCCGGTTTCTAAGATTACACATGTTGATAATAAAATTGGAAGAAGAGCATTTATTATTTTACCAGCTTTTTCATTAGTTTATACTGATATTATAGCAATAATAAATTTATTGTATGCAGATAATGATATTCTTATGGTAGTAACAGGAATCTCATCTGTTTTTGTTATATTAGTTGTATGTATAGGATTTCATTATATTATACAGAATACGATTGTGATTAGTGAACTGGAAAAAGCCAGAGATGCAGAAAAGGCGAAAGAAGAAGCAGAAAAGGCAAAGGAGATTGCACAGAAGGCGAATCGTGCAAAGTCAGATTTTCTGGCTAATATGAGCCATGAAATCCGAACACCGATCAATGCGGTGCTGGGCATGGATGAAATGATTTTGAGAGAAAGCACCGATTCGAAAATATTGGAATATGCTTCGGACATAAAGCAGGCGG
>CAYUYJ010000023.1:0-49134 GCA_964449325.1 uncultured Lachnospiraceae bacterium
AGAATGAACATCCTCAAAATGGCAGGCTAGAAAATCAATTTACCTTTTGGTGCTGGCTGGTTCCTAAAATTGTTGACAAATTCAGACTAAGGTAATATACTGACTAAGAATTAATCAGAAATCGAAAAAGGAGGTACCTGCAATGGAGATGAATAGAAAAGAGATTTTAATTGAATATTGTATGATTACCTCGGTTGATAAAAATATGTAAGACATTCTATGTATGTTATCTAAACCGTGGCTTTGGCTACGGTCTTTTTTTGTAATAGGAAAGTGCGCGAGCCGGGTGGCGGCACTTTTTCAAGCGAGGTTCATACTTAACAAACAAAACAAAAAATAATTTTGATTGGAGAAAGTGATGAACAACATAATAATTAGAGAAGAGCGTAAAGAAGATTACAAAGAAACAGAACTAATGACAATGAGAGCATTTTGGAACATTCACGGTCCCGGATGTAATGAACATTTACTGGTACATAAACTAAGAACAGCAAAAGAATACTTACCGGATATAAGCAGAGTAGCCGAGTTAGATGGTAAAATTGTAGGTGCTATCATGTATTCAAAGGCATTTATATATGATGGAGACACAGTGCATGAAGTCATAACATTTGGGCCATTGGCGGTTGAGCCTACAGCGCAGTCGTTGGGTGTAGGTGGTTTGCTTTTGCGGGAAACACTTAAGTTGGCAAAGGAAGCGGGCTATTTAGGAATATGTATATTTGGAGAACCGGAGTATTATCCAAAGCATGGATTTGTTACTTGTGATAAGTATGGAATTACAGATGAAAATGGTAACAATTTTGATGCATTTATGGCATATGAATTGCAGAATTTACGAAGCAGTTTCCGGTTATTGGGGATTATGTAACGTTTGAGTATAATCCCAATGGTGATTCGAGAATACTGGAGTTGTGTGAGAAAACTCGGAATGAGTAATGCAACGGAGGGGGAGAGAACATATGGCAAACATAGTTACGGGCTGTCGCATTTTATGCAGCATAGTATTGTTATTCTTTCCGGCATTTTCATCGTGGTTTTATATTCTGTACTTGGTCTGTGGATTTACGGATATGATTGATGGAACCATTGCCAGAAAAACAAATTCTGTCAGCGAGTTTGGAGCAAGATTAGACTCTGTTGCAGATTTTATATTTGTAGCGGTATGCTTGGTTAAGCTGTTGCCGACTCTGCAGATACCGGGGTGGCTGTGGGTATGGATTGCGGTTATAGCTGCCATTAAAATCATCAATATGGTATCGGGATTTGTTTGTAAGAAAAGGTTTGTGGTAGAGCATACTGTTATGAATAAAGTCACGGGATTATTGCTATTTTTGTTACCGCTGACATTGGCTTTTGTGGAACTAAAGTACAGTGCTGCTGTGGTCTGCTGCATAGCAACACTTGCGGCGCTGCAGGAAGGATATTTTATCAGAACAGGACGGGAAATAACATAACAAGATGTAGTAACGCAAATTCAGAGGTAAGAAATGAAGTATTGTATAAGAGAATTAAGAGAAGACGAGCAGGGAATACTCGCAGATTTTTTATATGAAGCAATTTATATCCCGGAGGGGGTGGAAGCACCGCCAAAGAATATTATAGAACAACCCCAGCTGCAGCTATATATTTCAGAATGGGGAAAAAAGGATGATTCCTGTCTTGTTGCGGAAGTGAATAACAAGATTGTCGGAGCTGTCTGGACTCGTATAATGGATGATTATGGACATATTGATAATAAAACTCCTTCTTTTGCAATAGCTATGTACAAAGAATATCGGGGTATGGGAATTGGAACAGAACTAATGAAAAGGATGCTGTCCATTCTTAGAGAAAATGGGTATGAAAAGGCGTCGCTATCGGTTCAGAAAGTAAATTACGCATACAAGATGTATCTGAAACTTGGATTTGAGGTAATTGCTGAGAAGGAAGAAGAATTTCTAATGCTAAAACGACTATAGAGCGTGACTGTAACAATAAGGCGGTTGGTTTTTGTGCCGGAAAATATATGAAGAATACCGAGCCGGAAAAAACGTTGATAGGATTTCGGAGGAAAGGTATTTATCGAAAAGTTCTGTGTATAGAATACTAAAACAATTTGAACATGTATAATGAAAAGCCGCAGTTTTCGGACTGTGGCTTTTTCCATTCGTAGTGTCGCTGGCTACCGGTACGTTGTTATCGAGAATGATAAAAAGAGTTTTCGATAGAGGAAAAAGCTGGCTTCTGTGATATGATTAATTAAATAAAAATAACAAGGAGGTATGATTCATGTTAGAAATAAGAAGAGCGGAACGGAAAGATAAGGAATGTTGGTTTGCCTTGGACAAACATATATCAGAGGAAGAGTTTTATTGCAAAGCAGATAACGGGATGGCTTATGTCATTTGGGAAGGTGATAATTTGGCAGGTGTATTCCGTTGGAATCTGTTTTGGGAAAAAGAGATGAAAGAAAAAGGCTACAAGGTTGTGATGACATCTACACAGGTGGATGAGGCGGCCCAACATTTTTATCGGAAAATTGGGTATAAAGATTGTGGTTGTTTAGTATTGGATATTCCGGAGTTTGAACAACCTATGGAAATGTTCTTAATAAAACAAGTATAAAAAATAAACAGATAGTTGTAAAATTCATGTGAGGATAAAGAAATGTTTTTTATACATAACATAGACAGTTTAGAAGATTGGGGCAAGCTGTTTCAAGATAGAAATATTTTTGAACCACTTGTGGAGTATATATTTAGGAAACATGGTTTCCTTTACTCCGGCATTGATAATTGCACACCGGGTTCCAATGCAGTGTTTCGCGTAGGAAAATATGTAGTGAAAATCTTTGCGCCGAAGGAAGCGGGAATTGGTGGAGAAAGTGATTTTGTTACAGAAAAATTTGGCATTATGCGTGCAAATCAATTGCATATTGCAGCCCCAAAATTGTTCGCCGATGGTGTAATCAACGATAAATATATATTTCGATATCTGATCCTGGAGTACATTGAGGGAGAGTCTCTGACGGAACTATCAGGTAAATTATCAGGTGAGGAACGTTTCAGAATAGGATGTGATTTACGGGATATCGTTGACAAAATGGACATTCCCGGCGAAAAGTTTAATAACCATGTTTTGTTTGGTAAATCAGCAGAAGACAGATGGAAAGCATTTCCTCTGAGCTTCCAAAGGGAAAGAAAAGAATATTTGAAAAACCATGAAAAGAAAACAGAGGTTTATGTACACGGTGATTTAAATCCGGATAACATTATCATCCGTGCAAATAAAGAAATATGTATTATTGATTTCGCAGATGCAATGCTTGCGCCTATCGAACTGGAAATAGCAGGAATCATATGTGATGGGTTTAAATTTGATTCCGACTATTTAAATGGTTTTATCGGAAAACAGAATAAAAGTATTTTGACGGAACAACTGTTGTATGGCTTGTTAATTCATGATTTCGGAGTAAATATAATTCGGGATAACATTGGTGTTCCGGGTGAAATGCATTCCTTAGAAGAATTAAGAAACAGAATAATAAAAAAAGTAAAATTATAATATAATGCAGGATAAAAAGGGACATGGAATATATCAGAGAATACGACAGAAATACGCTTTTGGGGGAGGTGAGGGATGCCGTGTATAATATAGGTGAAGTAGAAAAGATAACAGGGATATCAAAAGACAGATTACGGTATTATGAGGAGAAGGGAATATTAAATCCTAAAAAGTCGGAGCACAATTCTTATAGAGAGTTTTCGGATGAAGATATCGTACAGATTTTGTCTATAGAGTATTATCGTTCCATGGATTTGGGAATGAAGGAAATCAAGCAGATTCGAGAGCAGGGTGAGATAGAAAATTTATCGGCTATATTACAAAAAAAGTCTCAAGAGGTTTGGAAGAAAATGCAGGAGCTGCAAGACATCTATCAGGAGTTGCAGGAGGGAATCGATTGCTGTGAACATATACAAAAGCATCTGAATCAGTTTTCCCTTCACCCCCTGCCTCCCTTTAAGATATTGGGAGAATTGGCAGATTCCAAGGCGTTTTCGGAATATACAAAGCTACATGACAGGAAAAGAAAACAGACTCCTATTATGAAGAGTATGATACGTGAAATTACTTTTTTAGATACAGAGATAAAAAGTAATAAAATGCTGATTGTTGAGCTGCTTCATGAGGCAGATAAGAATGCATTGCCGAATCGGGGAATGCCGGTATATAAGCAGTGCCTGTATACGATTGTTGAAGAAAAAATAGGGGGTCCCGATATTATGCAGCAAGTAGCTCATAAAAGTGAGCTGTGGCTGCAACAAAATCATTATCGGCATCAGGACGTGGTATATGTAATGCCGTTAGTAATGACGTATCCTTTGGGAGAGGCAATGTCTTATCTGGGAGTTTACATTCCTGTTTGCCGGGAAGAATGACATTGGGTGCCCGGTAATTATTTGAAAATAGTATTGACCTTGGGACAATACTAAGGTTTATCCTTTTGTTCAGACAGGAGGATAAGAAAATGAAGAAAAAAAATGTGGTTTTGTATGTTACAGTAACGTATATTGTGTTTTTGCTGTCAATTCTTACGGCAGGGGTGATAATGCTTGTGAGCAAGAATCCCATCGTGGGCAAGGTGGCTGTCATACCATGTTCATGGACACCGACATTTGTCCTATTTTTATTGTTTCCCAAGCTTTATCAGGGGATCACAAGGAAGGAATATATTAGAAATTTATTCCGGACAAAATTGAACATAAAGCTTTTGCTGGCTGTGATGGCTGTACAGGTGCTTATTTTTGCGGCAAGCCTGCTATGTGTAACGGGTGGGAAAAATATAGCTGAGAGTCTTTCGCTGTCAGGAGGTGCCATAGTATGGAACCTGTTGAATAGTATCATCACCGGTGCTACAGGAGAAGAAGCAGGCTGGAGGGGATATTTGCATCCTATTCTGACCCGTAGATATGGTATTATAAAAGGATCAGTTCTGGTAGGAGTTATATGGGGCTGCTGGCACGCACCTCTATGGTTTCTTACGTCAGGCTATACAGGAATCCGGTTAGTGCAGTATATTCTTTGCTTTATGACTTTTATTGTCTTTGCTGCAGTTATGATGGGCATCTGCTATGAGAAGAACAAAAATATTCTGTTACCTGTGGGAATCCATTTTTGTACGAATTTTACGATGGGCTTCTATCAGGGAGATGTGCTTGATATCGTTGTATATCTTGCTGCTTTTTATGTGCTGGCAACATTGTGTTTGGTCAAAAAAGAGTCCGGCATGCTTCACTCCGATATACACGTAGCGGACAAATAGCATCGGATTTAGGGTCTATCCATATGAAATAATTTATAGAGTATCTGCAAAACATATGATAAAATAAAGAAAACAAACCGATGTAAAGGTGATGGGATGTATGCAGATTAAGTCCTTACATATTAAAAATTTTAAATCAATCCGGGAACTGGAGATTCATGACATCGAAAGTTCCCTGATTTTAGTTGGAAAAAATAATACAGGAAAGACCGTTGTTCTGGATGCAATTCGAGCAGTGACAGGAAATTATACTGCAAAGGAAACCGACTTTAATGAAAAAAAGCAGAATATCGAAATTACAATGGTTCTTAAAATTACACAGGAGGATCTGCATCAGTTGCATACTCACGGCATTGTCAGTCCTTTCAAAAGATATGAATCATGGAAACATGATTTTGAGGAAAAACTTCCGTCCTTTGTTGACGGGAGGCTGACTTTCTGTTGCATGATAAATCAGAACGGGAAAATACGATATGAGGACGGAAGTCATAAAAATAACCGTTACATTCCTGAAATTTTACCAAAGCTTTATTTTATCGACACAAATCGAAATCTGGCCTCATTTCAGGAAGATTTGCTGATGTTTCAAAAATCGGAAGAATTGATTCGGTTACGCTCCAACACGTGTATGTTTGATACGGCGAAGACCTGTAATCAATGTTTTAGCTGCATTGGTCTGATTAACCGGAAAAAACCGGAGGAATTGCAGTTGTATGAAACGGCAAGGCTTTTGGAATACAAAATGTATCAGCTGAATCTCAGTGAATTTTCACAGAAAGTAAATGAAAATTACCGTAAAAACGGGGGCGTTGAGGAAATACTTTATACCTTGTCCTGTAATATGGACAAAATGTTCGGAGTGGAAGTAAATGCATGGCATGAAGAACTGAAGCATTTAAGTCCCGTTGAGCAGCTTGGAAACGGTATGAAAAGTATTTATATGCTTTCACTTCTGGAAACCTATATCGAGGATGAAAAAAGAATTCCCAGCATTATTATTGTGGAATATCCCGAGCTGTTTCTTCACCCGTCCCTGCAAAAGACGGCAAGCAAAATTCTTTATCGTCTTTCCAAGAAAAATCAAGTGATTTTTACGACACATTCACCGAACATGGTGGTGAATTTTACGAAAGGGCAGATTTGCCAGATTGTTTTGGATGAAGACGGGTATTCGACTGCAAGACAGAATGCGGATATCGATGATATTCTGGATGACCTGGGGTATAGTGCCAATGATTTTCTGAATGTGGATTTTGTTTTTATTGTGGAAGGAAAACAGGATAAAACAAGATTTCCGCTTCTTTTGGAAAAATATTATCCGGAGGTGCATGATAAGAATGGGGGCTTGTCCCGTATTTCCATCATTACAACCAACAGCTGTACCAATATTAAAACCTATGCCAACTTAAAATATATGAATCAACTCTATCTGCGGGATCAGTTTCTGATGATTCGTGACGGAGACGGTAAAAATCCGGAGGAACTTGCGGGGCAACTTTGCCGTTATTATAGCGAACAGAATCGTCAGGATATTGACAAGCTGCCGAGAGTGGACAGGCAGAATGTATTGATTTTGAAATATTATTCTTTAGAAAATTATTTTTTAAATCCGAAGATTATGGCACAGCTTGGGGTAGTGGCAAGTGAAGAAGAATTTTGGGAAACTTTGTTTTCCAAGTGGGAGCAGTATCTGCACCGGCTTGTCAGCGGGCAGCATCTTACAGAGGTATTAGGGAAGGAAATCGGTTCTGTTTCTGAGCTGAAAGAGCATTTTGAGGAGTTTAAAATATATATGCGCGGACATAATCTGTATGATATTTTTTACGGACGGTTCCGGGAACAGGAAACAGAACTTTTTCGCAAATATCTGGAACTTGCTCCGAGAGAAGATTTTGAAGATATATTGGATGCGATTGATTCGTTTGTCTATTTTGACAGCCGGAAAAGGGACGGTAATTGACAGCAAACAGCATGACTGCAGAGGTATGGAGGTAACGATGTATTATTTTGAAGAATTTAGAAGGGAAAAGAAATCCGGATATCCTGTTATTGACAAAGTACAAACAGGGAAACGGATCCGTCAGTTGATGGAGCAACATTCGCTTAGCGTGAAGGATATAAAAGATTATTTGTCGCTTGCAAGTGTACAGGGAATTTACCTTTGGTTAAACGGAACCACAATTCCGAGTGTGGACAATTTGTATGCCTTAAGTGAATTATTTCAGGTGCCAATGGATGACTTGATTTGCGGCAGCAGAAAACCTGTTGGAGCGGATAAAGACGTTATGAGAAGAAGGAGATTCGGAATGCGGTTAGGGATTTATTATCTGAAATGGAAGGAACGAACCGTTGCGTAAGGATTTTCAAGTATGACTTGAATGACATGTGAATCGGAAACTGCTAGAATTTATTTACAAGCAGAAACAGAATTGAAACAGAAGGCAGTTGGAAAACGCATGTCAGAAACAATGATAAGCTTTGGAACAGCAAGAGTCCGCAGGATGTTTGACCGGCGTTTTCATGTGGAGGTGTTTGATTATGAAAACAATTCAGGAATACATCAAGCGTCTGGAAGAGGATAAAATCATTGAGGAGTATTTTCGTATGTTCCCAATAGCTTATGAAAGTATCCCGACAAGAGTTAATTTGTCCATTTTGGAAATTCGGGAACGTCGTAAAGATAAACTGAAAAAATACTTAAGCAGACTCCGCAGGTTGAAAGTGAAAGCTCCGAAAGATGGAAAAGTCGGAGTTTTATATGCTTCAAAATGCTATTCTACGGAATTTAATAATATTGCATTTCATATGAGTTGTCTGGATGAGATGAGGGAGCAGAAGGAAGAGTGTGCAAGTTATGCTTATGAATTCATAAAGCAGGAAGAAATACTCGGATATCTTGTGGCAGATTCAAAGTTTACGCAGGAGCATATATATGAGGTGGTGGCTGACTTTCTGTTTGAGGCATCCTTCTTTGGATATGCGCAAGAAGGACTGGAGAAAGAAAAGGCAAGGCTGGAGGATGCAGTGCGGGAGGTTGAAGAGGGCAGAACCTTTACGTTGGATGAAGTACGGAAGGAATTAGGAATCGAAGGAAAAGAGCGTGCCGCGATTGAAGGAGATGAGCGGATGAAGGAATTGAGGAGCAAGGTATCGAAAGATGTTGCGGAGTATAATAAGTATTGCAGAGGGAAGGAAATTGAGGAAATTTTGAAATTGGTCGAGTGAAGACGGAAAATGACTTTATAAATTTTGAATTTTATAAAGAAATTTAGCGGAAATTTCAGGAAATTTATAAAGTGAAAATTTTTCTTGACTTTCATTGAGAAAGCATGCTACCATAAGCATGTTCATGAACAATAATAAAAATCTAAAAGAAAGTGAGGTAACGTGTATGGCATATTTTGAAAATAAAAACGGATTACAAAAAAATATGAGCAAGATTACCTCGGTAGCTTTTAAATAATCATATCTATTGAAATGATTAAGCCGTGGCTGATTTTGCTACGGCTTCTTTTTAGTTAATACCCAATTAAAATTAAATAATAAATACATAAAAGCCGTAGTTTACGGGTACGGAAACTGCCGGGAAATGCTCAGACTAATGGTAACATATTGTACACAGTTTGAAGCGGAGGAAGATATTGGAACAGAAAAGTAATGAAAAAATAAGGATGACTGCGAGAGTGTCAGAAGTGCAGAGGGAGCGCTATATACTTGTCGGAGAAAAAGGCGAGTTTGGCGGGCGCTTGAAAGGTAATTTTTATAAGGAGCAAAAAGAGGTTCCTGTTGTTGGTGATTATGTGGATATTTTATGGAATTCAAGTGGTGATTCACTGATAGAGAGGATTCATGAAAGAAAAAGCTATTTGACAAGACCGGACCGTTCGGGACATGCCGAGGGCTATGTCAAAATGCTAAAGGAGCAGGCAATTGTAGCAAATTTTGATTATGTATTCATAGTAGTATCGGTAAATCAAAATTTTAATATAAATCGGATTGCCAGATACATATCCATTGTGTTACAAGGAGGAGGAAAGCCGGTAGTCGTTTTGAGTAAGACAGATTTATGTGAAAATGTGGAAGAGCTCAAAGAGAAAGTAAAGAAAATTTCGGATGCTGCTATGGTGGTATCTGTCAGTGCTTTGAAGGGGGAGGGAATGGATAGTCTGAAACCCTATTTAAAAGCAGGAAATACCATAGCATTCATTGGTTCTTCCGGTGTTGGCAAGTCGACAATGCTCAATGTCATAGCCGGAAAAAAGATTATGAAAGTCAGTGAAATCAGAGAAGCAGATGGACGCGGAAGGCATACCACCACACACAGGCATCTGTTTACATTGGAAAATGGAGTAACCATTATTGATACGCCGGGAATGCGTGAAATCGGTGTTTGTGATATTGATGAAGGTCTGGAAAATACTTTTTCGGACGTTGCAGAATTAGTGAAACAATGCAGGTTTGGAAACTGTACCCATAAAACGGAACCGGGATGCGCCATCAGACAGGCTATAAAATCAGGGGAATTAAGTGAGAAAAGGTGGGAGTTGTATCGAAAATTGCAAAGTGAAAATGAGTGGGCGAAAAGCAGGAAAGGAAAGCAGAAGAGATGAAAAGGGATAGAATAGTATTTGAGAAATTTGGTGAAAAATTTGTAAAAGATGCAGTAGAATTGGCGCTGAAAGAATTTGAAGCAGAAAAAAGGAAGTGTCCTATCCTGCCCACAGAAAACAACAGGGAAAGACTTACCGGACTTCTCGCATGGTTGAGCGGACAGCCCTATGGAAAGGTTGCGCTATATCAGGGAAAAATAGTCGGATTTCTTGCATTTGCCGGACCTTGGGATGGATTTCTCGGGAAAGAAAAGGGTGTTTTTTCTCCATTGGGAGGAAGCGCATTTGCAGAAGAAGTATCTGACATAAAAAGAGAAAAACTGGCATCGATACTATTTTCAGCAGTGGCGGAAGAACTGGCGCAGGATGGAATATTCAGTTGTGCTGTCAGCAGATATGCTCATGATGAGGAAGTGGGAAGGTCGTTTGTCCTGAATGGGTTCGGCATCCGATGCAGCGATGCAATCCGGGATATTGCGAAGGGAGATTTTTCTGAGAAAAATAAGGAAGAAGTACAATTTGAGGAGTTAAGTCCGAAGGATTTCAAAAAAATTACTCCACTCAGAAACGGATTAATTCTTCATATGAGTAAGGCACCAATTCTTTTTCCCACAGATTTAGGCGGATATGAGGATTGGTTTGATAAAAAGATGCGAGTATTCGTAGCAAAGGTACAGGGGGAGATTGCCGGATTTATTTCGGTAGATGATGAGGGTGAGAATTTTATTACCGAGGATGAAAAGATGGTTAATATCTGCGGAGCCTTTTTTAAAGAAGAATTTCGGGGAAGCGGAATGGCGGAAGCATTACTTTCTCATGTTTGTAATATTTTCAAAAGGGAAGGTATAAAAAACATGGGCGTGGATTTTGAAACATTAAATCCTACCGCAATTCACTTTTGGAGTAAATATTTTATTTCATATTCCTATAGCTATGCCAGAAGATTTGACGAGAGAATCAGAGGATATGCGGAAGAAGCGAAAAAACTTCTAATGGAACTTTAAGCAGGTTCATGCTATCATAAAAAAGCAAAGATAAAAACACAACGCATATTTTAATGCAGGCGGGTTGGTAGTCCCGTCGTACTTTACAAACCGATGGTTGAAAGGTACAAGTAACCCTCCCTCCTTGGGTCGTCCGTTCTTTGTTTATTACAAGTCGCGGTGCATAATGCAGCGCATAAAAGGAGGGATTTGTCATGGACAAGTTGACGAAATCAGCAAAAGTATCGGAAACATTGACTGTATTTTTTGAGGAGCCGTTTTGGGTTGGCATTTTTGAGCGGATAGTTGACGGCAGTCTGGAGGTCTGTAAAGTAACCTTCGGGGCAGAGCCGAAGGACTATGAAATTAAAGCTTTTATCCTGAAAAATTATAGTCGGTTACGTTACAGTCCGGCTGTGGCAACTGTTGTAAAAGAAGCGGGGAAAAATCCGAAACGGATTCAGAGAGAAGTACACAGGCAGCTGCAAAACAGCGGAGTCGGTACGAAAGCTCAGCAGGCGTTGAAATTACAACAGGAGCAGTTCAAAACGGAGCGGAAGATTGTGAGCAGAGAACAGAAAGAAGCAGAAAAGAAGCGGCAATTTGAACTGAAACAGCAAAAAAAGAAAGAGAAGCTGCGGGGCAGGTGATACCTGTCTTGCGGCTTTTCTTAGAAGTGTCGCCCGGCGGCGACACTTTGGAATGGATTGTCTGTTAGTTATCGTGAAATTGTGATACAATCAGCATGAGAAATTTTATGTAGAAGGAACACTCAAGAATGAAAGATTTAACCAAAGGTAAACCATCCACATTGATTTTGTCATTTGCCCTGCCGATTTTCTTAGGAAATCTGTTGCAGCTTACCTATAGTCTGGTAGATACCCGTATTGTAGGCTCGTGTCTTGGCGAAGATGCACTGGCAGCAGTAGGGGCAACGACGACGTTAAGTAATCTGATTGTGGGTTTTTTGATGGGACTTTGCAACGGGTTTGCAATTATTACGGCGCAACGATTCGGTGCAAGAGATGAAAAAAATGTGAAAAAATCCTTTGCCGCATCTTTAAAGTTAGGAATCCTTGTGGCAGTTGTTCTGACGGCAGCAGGACTGTTATTTTTGAATCCGATTCTGCGGTTTTTGAACATACCCGAGGATTTGTCCGGTATTGCAAGAGACTATATTTTTATTATTATCGCGGGGCTGATTGTGACGCTTTTGTATGATGTGTTTGCGGCAACATTGCGTGCACTGGGGGATACGGTGACGCCGTTAATGATTTTGGCGGTATCGGTGCTTTTGAATATCGGGGGCGACCTCTTTTTTATTATGGTTCTGAAGACAGGAGTTCGGGGAGCAGCGGCAGCAACAGTACTGGCACAGGTGATTGCGGTAGTTATCTGTGGTATTTATATGTTCAAAAAATATGAAATTCTGCGAATCAGACGGGAAGATTTTCGGATTTTAGATGACATGATGATAAAGAATATGTTAAGCTCCGGTCTGTCGATGGGATTTATGAGTTCTTTGGTCAACATTGGCTCGCTTACCTTGCAGACTGCAATTAACAAGTTGGGGCAGGACATTATTGTGGCACATACTGCGGCAAGAAAAATTTCGGAAATTTTTATGATCATGTTCACGGTATTTGGTCAGACGATGGCAACCTTCTGTGGTCAGAATCTGGGGGCGGGTGAAATCGACCGAATCAAAAAAGGAATTCGGCTGGCAGTTGTGTATACATGTATCTGGTGTACGCTGGCAATGGTAGCAAGCTATACTATCGGGGAGCAGCTTGTTTTTCTGGTGACAGGAAGCAGGAATCAAGCGGTGCTTCTGAATGCGACCAATTATCTGAAATTTGATACGCTATTTTATTATGTGCCGGCAGTCATTTGTATACTGCGCAATGCCATGCAGGGACTTGGTGAAAGGATTACGCCGTTAGTATCCAGCTCTTTGGAAATGGTTGGAAAAATGATAATTGCGGCAACGCTTGTTCCGTGGTTTGGATATGCGGGTGTCATTGTGTCAGAACCGCTTGTGTGGTTTGTTATGGTTATTCCTTTGGTAGTGAAGATTATCCGAATGCCGGTGTTAAAGAAACGGGAAGTAAGGGAGTAAAAAATTCCGGAAAGGAGAGGGTATGAGATATTTTCAGCGAAAAGAATGTCTGTTGGAGGCAGTGCTCTCGGAGCATATGGAAAAATATTTTGATACCCATAATCACGTGGGGCATTATGTGATTTCTTTTTTGCTTGCGGGAAAGGCAAAGGTATGGCAGGAAGGACAGGAGAAAGTGTATTGTGAAGGAGAAGCATTTCTGGCTGTGCCTTATGCACCGCATGCAGTATATCAGTACCTGGATACGCGGATTCTTTCGCTTTGCATAGGGATTCCTTTTGTGGAAAAGTATTCTATGACGAAGGCAGAAGAGATTTTGAAGGAATTTCTGGAGAAACTGCGAACGGTGGATTTTGAGATAAATCCTGTGCGGGAGGGGAAAATTTTAGAGGCTGTAAAGGAAGTGTACAGGCTTCATGAAAAAGGGCAGTCTGAACCGGATGCGGAAATGGCAGATCTCACACAGAAGATCATAGTTTGTGCTGACGGGAAATTGCCTGTCAAAAATATGGGAAAAGCAGTGTACATGAGCAGTTATTATCTTATCAGAAAGTTTAAATCCAAGGTTGGAATGACACCTCATCAATTTCAGATACAGAATAGGGTAAGGAAAGCGCAACATTTGCTGAATAGTGGAAAATCCATAGCATGGGTTTCAGCGGAGGCGGGATTTTACGATCAGAGTCATTTGAATAAATGTTTTAATAAAATTGTGGGAATTTCCCCTGCGGAATATAAAAATTCCAGAATTGAGATTGAGTAAAAAGAGCAATTTTTTACAAGAGGTCAGACAATAGGTACGCTATGATTTCTTTATAAACAAAGCAGAAGCTTTGAGATAAGGAGATAAAAGCGATGGACACATTTACATTATTTGAAAAAGGAAAGTTTGCAAAGCCGGAAGGAGAGACTTCATTCTCTGCGATTCCGTGGGTAAAGCATCCCGCCTTCGAGGGAGTAGAATTGAAGGCTTTAATAACCGCAAAGGAGACGGAAGGAGCATTTAGTTATCATTTGGTAAGGATTGCTCCGGGATGTAAAATCGGGGAGCATATTCATGAGACGCAACTGGAAACTCATGAAGTCATTGCAGGAAATGGTAAATGTCGAAATGGGGAAGGATGGTTGTTGTATGAGCCGGGAACAATTTCCGTTATGCCTGCCGGAGTAAAGCATGAAGTAACGGCGGGAGAGGAAGGTTTGTATTTGTTTGCTAAATTTATGCCGGCATTGAGTTAATATGCAATATGGAAAAAACGTATAATTAACAGAATGTAGTTGTAGCCTGTCAGAGATGAAAGATGTCTTTGGCAGGCATTTTTTTGCGCGCATGGGCGCGCTCTAACGGGATAATTTTTATTGACAATAAATCGAACTAATAGTATGATAAGTGAAACTAGAGTACAAAATAATTGAGGATGTGTAAGAAGAGTTAGGAGAGGAGTGTGGATATGAAACCGGAGAAAAAAGAAAAACTGGCTCAATTTCATAGAGAAAACATTGTAGAAACAGCGGAAAAACTGTTTGCGCAAAAAGGTATCGCACAGACAACCATGGATGATATTGCCAAAACCGCCGACTACAGTAAATCAACGATTTATGTCTATTTTAGAAGTAAAGAAGAAATCTATTATTATATTATCTATGAGCATATGTGCAGCTTAAAAGAGCTTGTAGGGGAAGCATTGGTGCATACAGAGTTTGTGAGCTGCTATCAGCGGTTGTGTGACGGTCTTGTAACTTTTTATGAACAGTATCCATTGTATTTTGCGAGCATTATGGGAAAAATCAGCACTACGGAAAAGGACTTGGCAGAACAGGATATTTTACGACAGATTTATGATGTAGGGGAAGAAATCAACGATAGGATACTTTCTTTGTTTCAGAAAGGTATCAAAGAGAAAGTTTTAAGGGAGGACCTTTCTATCCTTCCGGCAGCCTTTACTCTTTGGGCATCCATAGGAAATCTGATTCCCTTTGCTTACGAAAAAGAAGCATATATTTCCAAACGAATGCAAATGAGCCGGGATGAATTTTTGCAATATGGATTCGGCACTTTACTGGATGCTGTAAGGAGGCGTTAAGATGGGAATGATATTGGGCTATGTGTGTTTGGTTTGTTTTGTGGGAATGATAGCGAAGGCAGTTACAAGAAAGCTGGGATTTCAAAAAGGGAATGCAATGCTTATGAAATTGCATAAGCTTCTTTCGGCAGGATTTCTTCTGAGCGGTATCGCACATTTTGTGTTGGTGCTTCCCGTATTAAGAACCAGAGCGGTAGGAGTGACCATGACAGGAAGCGTTATGCTTCTTCTTGGGATTTTGTTAATTGTGCTTTGCCATGTAATGAAAAAGAATGGGAAAAGGTGGCTGCGTGTACATCGGATTATGGCAGCGTTCATGCTTGTCTGTGTGTTGGGTCATATGGCAATTTACTTCGCGGATTTTGGGAGTTATCAGAAAAAAATGGAAAGCATTGAACTTCAAAGTGTTGATACGTCCCGGATGGCTGACGGAGAGTACATAGGAGAATTTGATGCAGGGTATATTTATGCGAAGGTAAAGGTGACTTTAAAGGACGGAAAGATGCAGGATATTTTGTTGCTGGAGCATAGGAATGAACGTGGAAGTGCGGCAGAGAGTGTAGTGAATGCCATCGTAGAGCAGCAGACTTTTCCGGTAGATGCGGTCAGCGGTGCAACAAACTCCGGTAAGGTGATACAAAAAGCGGTAGAAAATGCATTGGAAAAAGCCGGAGAACATAACGGAATGTGAGTAAAGGCGAAGGGAAAAGTTTCGGGCGGATTTGCGGAACCTTTGAGGCTGTATAAAATTGTGGAGTGAGGCTGTATAAAATTGTGGAGTGAGGGTTGACATTTTTAAGACAGTGTTATATGATAGCCCTATCGAACAAGAAACGAGGTAATGTATGTTAAGCAGTGTGTTAGTGGAGAAAAACGCAAAATAAATATTTGCCGGAAAGACAAGGGTTCACGCTCGTAGTCTGTCCGTTCGTCAGCAGAAACGGAAATAGGGAAGGAAAATGCTGACGGATTCTGCCTTACAAAATGCTCTGCATACATGTTTATAGGAATCGGATGAAGTATGATAATCCGTGTATAATCAAATATGTATTTTAAGAAGAAAAGCATGGCTGTATGGTCATGCTGTTTTTATGTAATAGGAAAGTGCTCACACTTTTTTAGGTAATAGAAACCATGTGTATTTTGTATTAAGGGCAGATATGCATGGTTTTATTTTGCGGATTTATTTATGGATGAAAACAAAAAAATTCAGAAATCATTTGAAAAGGATGTAGAAATGGAAACAGATAAAATTTTAGAATTTGATAAAATAAAAGAAATGTGGAAAACATTGGCAATGACAGACAGTGCAAAAGAGGAAATAGAAAAGACAGCACCTTGTATGTCGGAACGGGAATTGAAAACGAAACTGCGGGAAACTACGGAAGCAAAACTGCTTATTGAGAAAATCGGCAATCCGCCATTGGTTTCTTTGGAAGGGATTACAGAAAATATTGCAGCGGCAGAAAAAGGCGACTGTTTAAGTCCGGACCGGTTGGAGGAAACGGAAAAAGCACTGGTTGCCGTCATGCGGTTAAAGGAATATCTGGAACGAGGCAAGCAATATGAAATTTCTATGGCTTATTATGAGGAAAATTTGGACTGCTTACCGGAGGTACGTGAGGAAATCCGTATGCAGATACGAAACGGCAGGGTAGACGATGGTGCTTCCAAGTTGCTGAAAACCTTGCGCAGTGAAATCACAAGGACAGAAGATAAAATGAAGGAGAAAGCAGATTCTGTGATGCGTTCCAACAAAGAATGTATGTCCGACAGTTTCAGTACATTCCGAAACGGAAGACTTTGTATTCCGGTCAAAAAAGAGTACAAATTTAAAATTCCGGGTAGTGTAATTGATAAATCTTCTACAGGAAATACCTTGTTTATAGAGCCTGTGGCTGTAGCAAAATTGCAGGAGGAGATACAACTTCTTCGTATTGACGAAGAAAACGAGGAACGGCGGATTCTTTATACTCTTACAGGTATGATAGCGGAGGAAGCCGAAGCCATGCGACAGAATATCAGCATGATGGAGAAACTGGACTTTCTATTTTCCAAAGGAAAACTCAGTCTGGAATATGACGGCACAGAACCGCAGATGAATACGGAACGGAAAATCGTGTTGAAAGAAGGCAGACATCCGCTTATGGATAAGACAGTTTGTGTTCCTTTAGAATTTGCCATCGGAGATGGCGTGCAGGGTATTGTCATTACCGGTCCGAATACAGGCGGAAAAACGGTGGCAATCAAGACCGTAGCATTGAACTGTATGATGGCACAATGCGGCCTGCATGTGGCTTGCAGGGAAGCCAATATCTGTATGAACAGTAATTTCCTCTGTGACATCGGAGACGGTCAGAATCTTGCCGAAAATCTGTCTACCTTTTCGGCACATATTAAAAATGTGCTGGATATTTTAAGAAAAGTGAACCGTGACAGCCTTGTAATTATGGATGAACTCGGCTCCGGTACCGACCCGGCGGAGGGTATGGGAATTGCCATTGCCATTCTGGAAGAATTAAAGAAAAGCGGTGCGCTGTTTTTGGTAACCACCCATTATCCGGAGGTCAAGCTGTATGCGGAAAAAGAAGAGGCCATTGTAAATGCAAGGATGACCTTTGATAAGGAAAGCTTAAAACCGCTTTATCAGATGGTCATCGGTGAGGCAGGAGAAAGCTGTGCATTGTATATTGCCGGAAAACTCGGGATGCCGGAGTATATGTTGGAAACAGCGGCAAAAGCAGCATACGGAACCGGCGTGTCACAAGAATTAAAGAGACAAAGCGCAAAAAATATTCTGCAAAAAGAGACAGGTACAAAAATACAGAGACAAAAGCCCTCAAAGCAAAAGAACGATGGGTGGGAGAAGAAACGGGCATTTCAAATAGGAGACAGCGTTATGGTGTATCCGGACAGAAAAATCGGAATTGTCTGTCAGCCGGTAAACGATAAAGGAATACTGCGGGTACAGATGCCGGATAAGAAAATATGGATTAACCACAAAAGAGTAAAACTTCATGTGGCAGCAGAAAGGCTTTACCCGGAGGACTATGATTTTTCCATTGTGTTTGATTCGGTTGAAAACCGGAAACTGCGGCACAAGATGGAAAGAAAGTATGTGGAAGGGGAAGAAATTGTTATAGAGGATAAGGAGTAAAACATATAATTTTTTTTAAACTGTCTCATTGCATGAACGGATAAGATTAGGATAAGATTGCTTTTGGTTTCGTGGTACGGACGTTGTATTTTCATAAGGAATTCGTTATACTAAGGGAAGAAATGAACTTGGTATGACGGATTTTTTATAATAACTTTGCTATTGAGTAACAGAAAGAATCGGAAGGGACGGAGGTGGAAGAGTGAAACGCTTAAAATATATAGTGACAATGTGTTTGGTTATGGCATTCTTCTGCAACACCATGCCGATAAAAGCAGCGGAAGAAGAGAATGTCCTTGCTCTTTACACCGAATATCGCAACCGTTTGGAGTCAATAGAAAGGCAGTCGGACATTGCTGCCAACAGTTTTGAAATTGTAGAAGACCAGATTTTCCCGATTGAAATGCGTGGTTACGGAGAGGTTTCCGTGATTCCCGCATTTGATAAAACATACAATCGCCTTGCCTTATTTCTGGTGGACGGGAACGGCACAGTTTTATATAAGACAGACCAGTTAGAGACAAACAATCGTATTTTAGGGCAGATGAAGCAGCCGAATAAGGGAATTGCAGCGATATCCTTTCAGGATTTAAACAAAGATGAACTGATGGACATCGTATTGATTACCTCCTGTGTCAACGAAACCGGCTCCTATGCGGGGAAATCCTATAAGGTGGGAGATGTACTGTTTCAGAGCAAAGAGCAGACGGGCTTTTATCGCGATTATCGGATTTCGGATAAAATTAACCGGTTTGGAATGAATCGGAGTGTGGAATTTATTACGGCATTTGTAAGGGACGGATATTCCACGGAATTTATGTATACGGCGACAACGCTGGACGAGCTGCAAAAGAATGGTTTGGAGATTATTTCAGAACAATATTATTCGAGGACTTTCGGAAAATTAGGGCGGCTGCTTGTTGTACCGGGTACCTATCGGATTTCCGATTATGATGTGTTTATGATTTATCTTGTGAATGAACAGGGAAATATTGTATCCGGACTGCAGCCTATGGGGGATTATGATAACCTGTATGCGTTGAAAGGAATCAACTGTCGGGACATTGACGGGGATGGGCTGAAGGATATCGTAGTACTGGCACGTTACAGCTATGAAGGCGAGGCAGGGCAGCTTGTAGTAGAGAGTGATTACTCGATTTATTATCAGAGAACCGGTGGTTTTTCGGCAGATAAGGAGATAAAACAAGAGTACCGGTGCAGTGATGAAGAGACTATGGAAACGCTTGTAGAGAAAGCGCGGGCTTATTGGGGGTGGAGTTCGGAACAATGATTAGAATATTGATTGTAGATGACGAAAAACCAATCTGTGATTTGATTGACTTAAATCTGTCTTCGGCGGGGTATCATTGCACTTCAGTGCAGGACGGGCTGGAAGCGATTGAACTGATTGAGAAAGAGAACTTTGATTTGATTTTACTGGATATCATGCTGCCGGGGGCAGACGGATACGACATCATGGAATATATTCGTCCGCTCGGCGTTCCCGTGATATTTATTACGGCAAAGCATGAGGTAAAGGACAGAGTAAAAGGGCTGAAGCTTGGTGCGGATGATTATCTGGTGAAGCCCTTTGATGTAGTGGAACTGGTAGCAAGAGTGGAAGCAGTGCTTCGGCGGTATAATAAGACCGAGCAGAAATTAACGGCCGGAGACGTAACGGTGGACGTGGAAGCCCATAGGGTAACAAAAGCGGGAAGACCGGTGGAATTGACGAATAAGGAATTCGGGTTATTGGTACTGTTTATGAAAAATAAAAATGTAGCACTATTCCGTGAAACGCTGTATGAGAAGGTCTGGGAAGAAGAATATTTTGGGGACAGCCGGACACTGGATTTGCATGTGCAGCGGTTAAGAAGGAAACTGGGATGGGAGCACAGTCTGGTAGCGGTGTACAAGGTCGGCTACCGTCTGGAGGTATCAAATTGAAATTTTCATTAAAATTACTTTTATGGACCATGATTGTTATGGCACTGGCGTTGGGTTTCAGCGGATTTTATCTCGTGAATTATGTATTTGAAACATCGTTGGAAAGAGATGTGGAACAGGCATTGGACGAGAGCAGTATTCTAAGCTTTGCTTTTGAAACGGCAGCTTTGAATGTACCTGCGAAGTACAGTGTGCTGCCGGACAGCACTGTGGAGGAAATTGCTTCTAATCTGGAAAGGGGCGGGCAAAGCAGCCATCGTCTGCTTCGGATTTCGGATGAAGAAAAAAATGTGCTGTATGCCGGTGACGGTTTTGAGGCAGATAATGAGTTGCTTGCACAGACGGATGAAAATACAAAATCTTATCGGATAATCAAAAACGGCGAGAAATATTATGTTCATACCGGTGTTACGGTGAATGCTCTTGACCGGATTCTCTATCTGGAAACGATGAAGGATGTTTCAGAGGTATTTACGGAGAGAGCACTTGGATTTTCCTTATACCGGAAAGTAACGCTTATCATGTTGCTTATCGGTACGATGATTATGCTTTTTATTTCGTCGCTTCTGACAAAGCCTATCCGGCAACTGACCAGAGCAACAAAACGGATGGCGGAAGGAGATTATTCGTATCGGGCAAAGCAGGTCAGCAGGGATGAACTGGGACAGTTGACACTTGATTTTAACAATATGGCAAATGCGCTGGAAGAAAATATTGAAAAGCTGGAAGAAGAGATTGAGGCAAAGGAAGAATTTATGGGTGCTTTTGCCCATGAGTTAAAGACACCGCTTACGGCAATTATCGGATATGCGGACATGCTTCGTTCCCATAAGCTGGATGAGGAAAAGAGCATTATGTCTGCAAATTACATATATACCGAAGGGAAGAGACTGGAGGCTATGTCGTTCCGTCTTCTGGATATTATTGTTGCGAAAAAAAGGGAAGCGGAGCTTCAGGAGGTTTCTGCGGAAAAGATGTTTGAGTATTTGGAAGAGATGTTTGCAGACCGCAGGGAGATGGAATTTCATTTTCAGTATGAAAGAGGTACCATTATGGCAGAAGTGAACCTGATTAAGACGGTACTGGTCAATTTGATTGATAATGCATGCAAAGCTTCAGAGCCGGGCAGTGTTATTGAAATAAACGGATATGATTTGGAGAATGGGTATCGGTTTGCAATCAGAGATTACGGAATCGGAATACCCGAAGAAGAGCAGCATAAAATTACGAAGGCCTTTTATATGGTGGATAAATCCCGTGCAAGAAGTAAAAACGGGGCAGGATTGGGGCTTGCGCTTTGTGAGGAAATATTAAAAATCCATCACAGTGAATTAGAGATAAAGAGTGAAGCAGGAAAGGGCTCCTGTTTCAGCTTCGTTCTTCCGAAGGAGGCAAAGGAGTGAAAAACAAGAATATCGAAGTAAAAAACAAAGTAAAGATTGTAGCATTCCTTTTGTTTGCGGTACTGGCAATGGTGCTTTCCGTTTGGGGACCGGAGGCTTTGGCAAGATATAAAGACAAAGGGGTGTTGGATGAGATACATGGCGAAGCTGTGGAAGAGGCAGGAGAGGGCTATCGCTATAAACTGAATGCCAATGAAAAGCTGTATATTCTTTCGATGTGCTTAAGCAGTCAGACATTGCCCGAAAGCGAACAGAATGCCATGACGCATATAGACAATACCGGATTGGATTATCAGGAACTGGAAGGCTCTTATGCGTTTGTTGTAAATTACAGAGGACCTTCCGGGCAGGAAATTACAGATGAACAGATTTATGAAACCTGCAACAGCGGATTGGAGTTTCTGAAGGAAGCAGGCATACTGCCAAAGGAAGTGAAGGAGGTTGATGCAATCTCATATGATGCGACGTTGTATTCGGCGATTGATGTACTGGAGCCGAGAAATAACGTGGCTGTTTGGAAAATGAGTCTGTCGGACAGTCAGAAAAATGCCAATAAGGAAAACCGGCTGATTGATGCGTATATTGATGCAGATGACGGAAAAATATATGAGTTTTATGTGAGAACCCCGCTTTTATGGGAAGATATTGATGCGGATAAGGTTGTGGAGGAATGGAGTAACTATATGGGACTTAGCAGCCCGGAGGTCTATGAATCGGACAATCCGTTGTTGGAAACAACACCTTATTTTAAAAAGTATGTTTTTCCGGGAATGGGTGATAACAGAACGATTGTAACGGTAGGTTTTTATGAGGGAATCAACGAGTTATTTTTGAAAATTTCAAAATGATGCAAAAATGATGCAAAAATGATGGTACTTTGATACAAAAATGATGATTTTTTGATGCAGCTCTTGTGTAATCTTAATTCAACAGATTACACAAGAGTTTTTTTGTGATAGAAAACCCGTTTATATACAGGAGAGGAGCATCAAAATATGTACAAAGAAGATTCCTATTTCAGACAATATTGCCGCCGGTATCACAGAAGAAAAAGGAGAATAAAAGCGCTGAAAAGCAGTTTTGAAGTATTACTTCTTGCAGTGATTATTGTTTCATCCTTTCTTTTGACGGATGGGATATTTGCAACAGATATGTTTACTGTGGCGGAAAAGGTTGTGGTAGAGCCGACACCGTTGAAAAATATGGGCGGACAGACAGGAACCGGTACACCGGGGGATACAGTATCCGGTAATACGGTTTCGGATAACACGGTATCAGATTATGTGTTGATTCCCGAACTTCTGGTAGAAGAAGAGCGCGTACCGGTTGTTTTTGTGGATGCCGGGCACGGTGGAGCGGACGAAGGCTGTGCCAGAGAAGGTGTACAGGAGAAAACAGTGAATCTTGCCATTGCGAATTTGGTACAGGACAAACTGGCGGAGCGGGGATATCAGGTCATTATGGCAAGAGAAGATGACACTTACATAACAAAGGAAGAGCGGGTGAAGCTTGCCAATGATTATCAGGCGGATATTTACGTCAGTATCCATCAGAATGCTTCGGAGGATGTCTGTGTCAGAGGAATCGAAGTGTGGTATGACGGTGAGGATGAAACGCGGGACAGCAAAAGACTGGCGCAGCTTGTCGGGCAGCAGACAGTGAAAATTACGGAGGCAGAGGAACGGGAAACGCGAGGAGATGCGGATTTTCATGTGACAGGAAGTACAAAGATGCCTGCCTGTCTGATAGAAACAGGATTTTTATCCAATGCAGAAGAGCGGGGAAAACTTGTTACGGCAGAATATCAGGAGCAGATAGCCAACGGAATTGTACAGGGCATTGAATATTATTTTTATCCCAAAACAATGTATCTGACCTTTGATGACGGCCCTTCTGAGGAGAATACCGGAAGGGTTTTGGATGTGTTGAAGGAGCGGGATATTAAAGCAACCTTCTTCCTGGTAGGAGAAAATGTACGGAACCATCCGGAAATGGCAAAGCGGATTGTGGCAGAGGGACATACTATAGGTATTCATTGTGATAACCATGACTATGAGACGATTTATGAAAGTGTGGACAGCTATGTGCAGGATTTTGAAGCGGCACGTCAGACGGTATATGAAGTAACCGGAGTGGATGTGAAAATTTTTCGCTTTCCCGGCGGCAGCATCAACACTCATAACAAAAAGGTAAGCGAGGCAATTATTAAGGAAATGACAGACCGGGGATATATTTACTATGACTGGAATGCAAGTCTGGAAGATGCGGTGTCAAAGGCAGAGCCGGAACAACTGATTCGGAACGGGGTGGAAACCACATTGGGACGGAAAAGGGTTATTATGCTGGCACATGATGTGGTGTACAATACGGGGATTTGCCTGGAGGAGTTGTTAGACAATCTGCCGGAATATGAAATGAAGCCGCTTTCGGAGGAGGTGGAACCGATACAGTTTTAATAAATCCTGCTATCATAGCAAGGATAAAGCCGATTGAAACAAGTACCCCGAGAACAGCGGAATTATTTTCCTCTAACGCTTTCATGTTTTCTTCGTAAAAGATTGATAATGTTTCCGTTGTTTCTTCCGGTATTACATTTAACAATATTTCAAGTTGCGTGGTATCAATGGTATAGTTGTTTATTATGGTTTTCATATTTTTTACCCTTAAGTTTTTTTGTTTGCCGGTAAAAAGCAACCTTTAAAAGTTTTTTGGGATTGCTTAATTCCTATAAATACATTTTAAAGGTTGCGCTCCTTAAAAAGTTATCGGTCCTGTGTCGTTTTATTTTTCTTAAGACGGATTCCGCTACCAATCAGAATAAAGCCGATAATTATCAGTGTAACAAAAATGATAACAAAGGTGTTTGCCTGTCCGGAAGGGTAGCTCCAATCGGAAAAGTTTACATCAGACAAGTGACATGGATGAGTATCTTCTCCGATAATCAGATAAATTACGTCATTGATTACCGCACAGAAAATTCCGGCGATGATGGAGCAGATTCCGGCTCTTGTAAAAGGGTGTACCTTTATGTAACGGATAACGGCAAACAATGCCCAGGGGAGAAGAACACAAAAGCTGGTAATCTGTAAAGAAATGCGCCAGTAGTCGGCAGCAGCGGAGTAAATTCCGCAGATGAAAATAATGGCATAAAGCCAAATCGTATCCCAAAGCATAACCAGAAGACCTTTTTGATGGGAAAGAGGTTCCGGCAGCGGAATGTGGTAAATTACATAAGGCATCAGTAATACCGATAGCCCGAACAGGGTGGGGACAGCGGCAAGGAAAAACCAATGTCCGTGTGCATAAATACAAATCACTCCAAGCAGTAAAAGGAGAGAACCTACAAAGCTGCCAATGGTCCATAAGCCTGCCTGTTTTGCAGGAGCAATCAAGGGCACAACCGAAAGGGATGCCACCAGAAGCAGGGAAGCAAGAACAATAAAGAACCAGTCCAGTGCGTGCCCGATAGCAAGATTACAGATTAAGCATACAATGACCGGAATCATAAGTATGCCGGCAACACATACACCGATTGTAAAGGTACGGCGCTTTTCCTGTTTGTAATGGGCCTCCAGTACGCTGGTTTTTTCCTGTGTCAGACGGTCGTCCAAATAAGTGTTTTTTAATTTTTCCAGAATTGTCTTACAGGAGGAACATTCGTTTAAATGTTCTTCCACTGCGGCTTTGCTGGCGTCACTGCAAATATTGTCCTGATAGAGCGGTAATAAATCCTGTATAACTTCGCAATTATATTTTTTTTCTGTATTATTCATAATCACTCATCCTTTCTTGAATTTTTAAGCGGGCACGGTGATATGTGACACGCGCCCAGTTTTCTGTTTTCCCGAATATATGTCCAATTTTCTGAAAAGATAACTCGCCGAATATCCGAAGCTGGAATACTTCCTTGTAGGGCTCTTCCATGTTATGTAAGACCTGATGAATTTGCAATGTCAGAGTTTCGTCGGTGAGCAGCTGTTCTATGTTTGTGTCTGACGAAAGGTCTTCGGTAAGCTCGGTTGTTTTGTTTCCCTTTCGGAATATATCCATGCATGCATTTTTTGCTATGGCACAGAGCCAGGTAAATTCACTGGAGTTTCCTTGGTAGGATGCTTTGGATTTCAATGCTTTGAAGAAGACTTCCTGTGTGATTTCTTCTGCCTGGTGGGTGTTTTTCAGAAGTGTCATGACATAGGAATAAACTTCCATGTAGTAGGTGTTATATAGTTTTTCAAAGTCCATGGACATAGTCACCTCCCTCCTGTTACATTGGTTAGACGGGGTAGATTGTGATTCGTTACAAAATTATAAAAAAATTTTTTTATTATGTAGGAATGGTACTCAAAAGAAAAGACTGCACATTATCAATCGGGTAGTGTACAGTCATTTTTGTAATAGGAAAATGCATGAGCCAAGTGGTGGCGGTTACTTGTTAAGCAGGTCTTTATCAATTTCTCCGGAGGCGATGGTATTTTCCACCCATAACTTTAAGGAGTCTATGGAGAGAGACATATTTTCAAGATTTTCTTTGATTTTAATAAAATCAGGGATTTCATCATCTGAAATTTTACCGTCCGCAGCAATGTCAATAAGCCGGTCTTTTTCCTTTGAAAGAGTATTTAGTGTAGAAAGCATTTCTAAGGTAATCACGGATAAGTCCTTTACAGCAACCTCCGGAACATATTCTTGACCAATCGGACACTCGTGGGAGCAGTAGTAGTTACATAAAGAAGGATTCTTATAGCAATCAGCCATTGCTAAAATTTCGTCCGGATGCGGATAGGAGCGTTCATTTTCAATCTTTTCAATACGATCTGAGGATATAAATTCAAGCTGTTCGGCTGCAGCTTCTCTGGTAAGTCCTGCAGTTTCACGGCTTGTTTGGTATATATTCTTGTTCTCTTTTGTGGATTTTCGTCCCATTATGATTCCCCCTGATAGTTTATATTATGTCCCTTTATTATACATATTTTTTTTGTGTTAAGAAAGAAAATAGTAGAAAAGAATTGTTTTTTTATTATTTGGGGCGAAATAGAGGGGGCTATGTCTCACAAATAATCCTTTTTTTAATAGTAGATGTAAGATATACTTAGTTCATAAAGAACCGGCAAACGAAAGCTTAAGCAAATGGAGGTGGGATATGAATGTACAGGAAAGAATGAGAATGTGCAGGCTTGTTGAGAAAATGGAAAATCAAAGAGAGTTCAGTAAGAGACTTTGCTTGGAAAATATTTCAAGCTTCCATGGGAAACCGATTCATAAAATGATAGAAGAGAGGAAATAAGTTTGGAAGTAAACTTCCAAACTACTTATTGGTAGCAGTATCGCAAGCAATGCTTGCGATATGCATGAAGGAGGATAAAAATGAAACGATTGACAAAAAGCTATGATAAAAAACTTTGTGGAGTATGTGGAGGAATCGCAGAATACTTAAATGTGGATCCGACGATTGTAAGATTGCTTTGGTTATTATTGGTGCTTTGTGCAGGGACGGGAGTAGTTGCATATTTTATAGCAGCATTGATAATGCCGGAAGGGTAGGATAAGATGATTACATTTATTATATGTTTGTTTTTATTAACGGGTTTATTTGGTATCGCATTTAAACTTACAGGAGCAGTACTTAAAGCTTGTCTGTGGATGTTTATTCTTTTCCCAATCGGGATTACTTTATGGGCAATCGGACTTGCATGCTGCTGTACACTGATTTTGATTCCGGTTGGAATTATGTTATTTAAAGCGGGAAGCCATGTGATAATACCAGGATAGGAGGATTTTAAAATGATAGTAACAACAACACCGGCTGTAGAAGGCAGAAGAATTGTAGAGTACAAAGGAATTGTATTTGGAGAGGTAGTTTCCGGAGTAAATTTTGTGAAGGACATAGCCGCATCTTTTAGCAATTTCTTTGGAGGTCGCTCAGGAAGTTATGAAGAAGAATTAATTGCAGCACGTCAAAATGCACTGGCAGAGATGGAGCAACGAGCTGCAGAACTTGGAGCAAATGCCGTTGTAGGAGTAGATATAGACTATGAGGTTCTTGGAGCTGATAACGGGATGCTTATGGTAACAGCAAGCGGAACCGCGGTATATGTAGAGTAGAATGAAGAGGGCGCAGACGATGGAGAAAAAATCCTAATCGTCTGCGTTTCCTTTATATTACCGTACTGTCTTAAGTAGTCATGTTCACCATTTGCAGCAACCGCTCCGCATTTGCAGAACTTAAAATCGTGTACAGATTTTTTTCAAGGTTACCACTTTTGTATAATCACAATGCTCAATCTTACGGATTTTTAATCCATAATTTTCAAAATAGGAGTATAAGTCTTTTTTAATAAACTTATGATATGATTTAGGTTCTAAAAAATGAAGTGGCATAAACAATAATCTTTTCAAAAATTGCCGGCTTGTTTCCCATTCGGTAATAATGATTTCTCCATCATCTTTCAACACCCTTTTTGCCTCCGTAATTACTTTGCCGGCAAGTTCTTCGTCCAGTTCATGCAATACAAGAGATAGTAGTATTTTATCAAAACAATTATCCTTGAATTTTAACCGGGTTGCATCCATCCGATATAATTTGATATTTTCCAAGCCGACATTCTTAATTTTATTTTTAGCCACTTTAAGCATACTGTCTGATAAATCGACACCAATAATCTGCACATTTGTTTTAACCTTAGCGATACCTATGGCATTTGTTGCAGTACCGGTACATAGATCAAGAATTTTCTCATTATCAGATAGTGCTTCAAGGACTGCTTTTCTTGGACTTTTTTCATAATTTCTAAAATAAACTATATCTACTAAATCATAAACATTAGCAATTATTCTATAGAATAAATTCATTTTTAACATATTCCGTCCTTTCAATAAATCACTTACCTTTTTCCAAAATATCTTAGAGTATGTTTCTTATATGTCTCATATTCATCCCCAAACATATGATACATATGTTTTTCCTCTTGTAATATCTGAAGATGTAACATCACAGCTGCCCAGACAGAAACAAGAACTAACGGAACATTAAAAAACATAAGGCATATTGAAAGATATAATAAATCAAATCCGACAAATGCAGGATTTCTACTCCATTGGTAGATACCATCTGTAATCAGCGTTGTTTTTTCCTCCGGAATTCCCACCCGCCAGCTGGTTTTCATTGTAATCGTTGCCAGTGCAAAGAAAATCACACCTATAACACCTATAACAATTCCCATAATTCTAAGTTCTGTTACAAGAAATTGTTTTGTCAGAAATATGCTGCCTACACCAATGATGACTGTCAGTACTGTTGCAAAGCTCATAATTCGTTCAATTAACAATACTTTTTTAGGTTTATTGCCAATTCCCATCTGGTTTGTTTTGATAAATTGCCTTTTTTGAATTATAAGTTTTGCAAAATAAAATGCATAAAATGTTGTTAGAATTAATATTGCTATTATCTGATATACCATTTGTACCTCCTATTTTAATGGACATTTCATCTGAAAAATCTCTTCACAGATTTGATGTATATATTCTGCCACTTGTGTATCAGCAAGCTTATAATATATCTCTTTTCCATCTCGTCTGCTAACGATTAATCCTGTATTTTTTAAAGTTTTAAGATGATGGGAAACAGCAGGATCACTCATTTCCATTGCCGCGGCAATATTACTTACACATTCTTCACAGTGGCATAATAACCATAAAATTCGCAATCTGGTACCATCACTAATTTGTTTAAATATTTCTGCTACCATCCTGCATTCTTCCATAGTTGGTAATTTCTCAAGAACTTTTTCCTCGTTTTGTCCATGATTATGTGGTAAACTGTGTTTTTCCATTATCAGTCCTCCTACATATGAATGTTTAAACAATCATTTAAATGTATGAGAATATTTAAACATATATTTAAATGTTTGTCAACCCCATACATACTGTTATTGTATATATATCGCTATAGAGATATAATAAAAAGCATATATATATTATTTATAGGAAGGTTGAAAGAAATTTCAATTTTCCTGATTTAATGGTTGGTTGAATCGTGGTGAAGCATACCACTTTTGAGGAGTGATAATGAATATATACATTTGTGATGACGAACCCAGAATTTTAGAGGATATGGCTAAGAAAATAGAAGCATTGCAGGCGGGCTGTACGGTTAGCCGGTTTGTAAACGGAAAACAGCTGTTGGACAGTCTGCAAACAGAAACTTGTGACTTGCTGTTTCTGGATATTGACATGCCGGAAATAAGTGGCTTGGAGATTGCAGACAGGCTGTCGGGCAGGGAAAAGAAGCCGCTGCTTGTTTTTGTCACAAGCCATGATGAACTGGTGTATGACAGTATGCAGTACCATCCCTTCGGTTTTATTCGGAAAAATCATTTTGACAGGGAAATTCAGCAGCTTTTGCAGGACTGTGAACGGGAGACAACCGGAAAGGAACGGAATTTTATCTTTAAAACCGGGAGTGAAACGGTACGGATAAAGCTGTCGGAGATACTGTATTTTGAGAGCGACGGAAACTATTTAAAGCTGTTTACGAGGATAGAAGAATATCGTCTTCGGGATACTGTGACCGCTGTGGAAAATGCGTTGTCCGGGCAGGGATTTATCAGACTGCATCGGGGGTTTCTGGTAAATCAGGAGGCAGTAAAAATTCTGGGAGCAGAGGAAGCGGAGCTGGTGACGGGAGCGAGGGTGCCGATTGGAAGGAATTATGCGGAGACAGCAAAAAAGAAACTGATGGAGTATATGCGAAGATGAACGGACACGGAAGTTTGAAAAAAGAGTATGCTTTGTTGCAGGAAAAATATATGGAAGTATTTGCTGAAAAAGAGGAACTTTCCTATGAATTGTCCGGTTTAAAATCGGAGGCGGAACAGATTCGGGCACAGGAAGCGCAGATTCGTGGATTACATGAACAGGTAAGACGTTTAAAGCATGATATGAAAAATCATCTGATGGTGATTGCATCCTTCCTAAACAGTGCAGATATGGAGGCGGCAAAGGTTTATACGTCTGAAATTCTTGACAAGTTAAACCGGGTACACAGCTATATCGAGACCGGAAATTCTTTGTTAAATCATATTCTGAATGAGAAATTGGAATCGGCACGGGCAGCAGGAATTATCGTGAAAGCACAGATTGAGAATCTTGCTTTTGAAAAAATGCAGAGCCTTGATTTTTCGTCATTGCTTTCCAACATGCTGGATAATGCGTTGGAGGCTTCCCGAAAGGAAGAGGAAGGAATGCGGGAAATGCAGGTGACGGTTGCGGCAAGACGGGGTTATGAAACAATTGTAGTAAAAAACAGAATTGCGGTCTCAGTATTGCAGAAAAATCCCGGACTTATAACAGATAAGGAGCAACACGAAAGTCATGGAATAGGTGTTCTGCAGATAAAAGAGATAGTAGAAAAATATGGTGGTATGTGCGATTTTTATGAAGAGGACGGTTTCTTTTGTGTGGGGGCGTTTATCCCACGATAGCCGTTGTTTATCCCAATCCCTTGCAATCGGCAGTTGCAGGGGATATTTTTGAATAGAAAGGAAATAAAAAATGATTAGCTTTGATTCGGTAAGTAAATTTGTTCTTTCGGATATTACCGTTCATATTCCGCAAGGAAAGTCGGTAGGATTAATCGGTGTGTCCGGTGCAGGGAAAACCACCTTTTTAAAACTGGCATGCGGACTGCTTGAACCGGAGGCGGGAAAGGTCTTTACAATGCGGAAGAATCCGGTTGCAGACAGACGAAAGATTGGCAGGGACTGCAGTGTTCTTTTTACGGATAAACCGTTTCTGCAAAAAGAAGATACGGTTTATGAGAATTTTGAAATGCTTCGGTCGATGTATGACCTGAGAGAAGAGGTTTTTTGGAAAGATTACACAGAACTTTCCGAAAGGCTCAGATTCAAAAGCTTTGAGAAGGAAATGGTAAAGAATCTGTCATTGGGACAGCGCAGACGTGCAGAGCTGGGAGCGGCGCTGCTTCACAGGCCGGGACTGCTACTTTTGGACGAACCCGCAAGCGGACTGGATGAAAATGCGAAGCAGGAATTTCAAAAAATATTGGAAGAACGAAAAAAAGAGGACACAATGACGATACTTTTAACATCTCATGATATGACGGAGATTTCCAGATTATGTGACAGGATTCTGTTTCTGCATGAAGGAAAGCTGCTTTTTTATGGAGAGGAAGAGACGTTGAGACGGACTTTTCTGCCGCAGGATGAAATGACGTTAAAGGTAGCGGGCGGTATGCCGGATCTGGAAGATTTGCCACTTCAAGAATACAGCTTTGACGGGGAGATACTGCGGCTTGTTTATCGGTCGGATACTATTACGGCAGCGGAGATCTTGCAGTTTCTTTTAAAGAAAAATGTCGTAGCGGAAGTTAGTATACGCAAACCTAAGCTGGAAGAAATTGTGGCGAGACTTGCCGGAGGAGAAGAGCGGAAAGAGAAGGAAAGAAAATGAGTGGATTTATTGAAGTGAAAAATGTCAGTAAAACCTTTAAGGTGAGCAAACGGGCGAGCGGAGTGCCGGGGATGGTAGCCAATTTGTTTGTACCTAAATTCGAGAAAAAACAGGCAGTTAAGGATATCAGTTTTTCCATAGAGCAGGGGGAAATGGTCGGATTTATCGGTCCAAACGGAGCAGGGAAATCCACTACCATCAAAATGCTTTCGGGAATTTTGTATCCGGACAGCGGAGAAATTAAAGTAAACGGATTCGTTCCTTATAAGCAGAGAAAGGATTATGTGGGAAGCATCGGCGTGGTGTTCGGGCAGAAATCCCAACTACAGTGGGATTTGCCGGTCATCGACAGTTTTGAACTGTTAAAAGCAATATATCGGGTACCGGATGAATTGTATCGGAAAAATCTGAACCGCTTTACGGAAATGCTGGATATGGGTGGCTTTTTAAATCAGCCGGTGCGGCAGCTTTCGCTGGGACAGCGTATGCGGGCAGATATTGTAGCAGCACTTTTGCATTCGCCGAAAATTGTCTTCTTTGATGAACCGACGATTGGCGTAGATGTGGTCGGAAAAGAAAAAATCCGGGAGTTTATCCGGGAACTGAATGCAGAAGACCAGGTTTCCATGCTGTTTACTACCCATGATATGCAGGATATTGAAAAAACCTGTAAGCGGCTGATTATTATTGACAAGGGTTCCAAGGTCTATGACGGAAGCCTGTCCGGTGTGCGGGAAACCTACGGAACGACAAGACAGTTGGATGTGGAATTTCAGGAGGCATGTGAAATTGCGCCGATGAAGGATGTGGAAATAAGACGGCTTGAGGATGGAAACGGCAGAAAAATGCGGTTTGAATTTGAAAATAAAAAGGTGCAGATTCAGGAACTGATGAATGTTCTTCTGGCAAATTATGATGTAAAGGATTTGTATATTTCGGAACCGGAGATTGAGAGTATCATACGAAAAATATATGGGGAGGGAGCGTGAAAGGGAAAATGTGGAAACCATATTTTGCATTTGCAAAGAAAAGTTTTCTTGGAAGAAGTGCTTATCGGTTTAACCATTGGATGAGTATTTTTAATACCTGTCTGCAGATTTTCATCTTTTGGGGGATTTATAAGGCGTTGTACGGCGGCAGGGCGGAAGTGGATGGAATTACGATGTCTATGGTGACTACAAATTTCATTTTATCTATGGGACTTGGTGCGGTATTTTATGTGGATGATTATTTTTTGCCCTCAAAAATCGGGGATGGAAGTATTTCCAATGAACTGCTACGTCCGGTCAGCTTCAAGGGAAGAATGCTTGCAGAAAATGCCGGAAATGCAGTATTTAATCTGCTGTTCCACTTTGTTCCGGCGTTGTTAGTTGCAGTGGTGACGATTGGAATTCAGGCTCCGGCGAGCGGTGCTATGTTCTTTTTCTTCTTACTTAGTGCACTGCTTGGATATGGTGTTCTATGGACGATTAGCTTTGCGGCGCAGATGACGGCATTCTGGCTGATAAATATATGGAGTCTTGTGACGATTAAAAATGTGTTTATTAATGTACTTTCGGGCTCTATGATTCCGCTTTGGTTTATGCCGGAGTGGATGAGCAGTGTGCTGAAACTTACCCCTTTTTCGTCCATTTATTTTACGCCGGTGCAGATTTATCTGGGACAGCTTACCTATGTGCAGATCGCGCAGAAGTGCGGTGTACAGATGGTGTGGATTGTGCTGATTTATCTGCTGGGGAATCTGCTTTGGAAAAAAGGGCAGAAAAAACTGGTTGTTCAGGGAGGCTAAGCACAAAAAGGGATATGAGGAGAAGAAGGATGAAGAATGATACATTATTTCTAATAGGGATGTATACGAAGACGATTATGAAGTCATGGTTTCAGTATAAGGTGGATGCGGTTTTAAAGTCTTTGGCGGTATTTCTTCGGGAGGCTACGGGAATTATCGTGATTTATTTTACACTGCTGAAATTTGATACGTTAAATGGTTGGAATCTATATGAAATGCTGTTTCTTTTCAGTCTTTTATTTGTGACCTATGGGATTTTGATTTTGTTTTTTACGGGGCTTCGGGACTTCGGAGAAACGGTGCGAAGCGGAAATTTTGACCGGTTCATTTTACGCCCCCGGGGAGTGCTGTTTCAGATTATTTTTGTGAATGCAGATTGGTTTGCGGCAATCGGGCACGGGGGTCTGGGTATTACATTGTTTGTGATTTGTGCCGGAAAGGTGGGAATTGTCTGGAATGCCTATACTATTTTGTACTATGTGCTTGCCATTATCGGCGGAGTGTTGATTCAGGGGGCGATTTTTCTTTTCTTTGCAACGATGAATATTTATCTGCTGGAAGCAGGGAACTTAAGAGAAATCTTTTATTGGAACATGAGAAAATTTGCGGGATATCCGATAAGCATTTTTCATAAGGCAATTCAATTGGGGATGATTTACGTGGTACCGTTTGCGTTTGTTAATTATTTTCCGGCGCAGTTTTTGTTAAGAAAGCCGGACATGGCACAGTATCCGGAAATTTTTATGTATATTACGCTGCCGGTGGGAGTGGTCTTGTATTTGCTGGCGTATGGATTCTGGCGGGTGAGTTTGCGGGCATATAAGAGTTCCGGGAATTAAGGAGCCGGGACTTTGTGGATGAAAAGGGATAAACAGAGTTTAGGTTAAATAGAGAGAAGTTTTCCTTGCAAAGGGGAGGACTTCTCTTTATAATGTGTTTATGAAAAGAAATCAGTTCTAATTTCTTTCTTGGATTGTGAGTTTCTGACAGAGAAGAAGCATACGATTTCGTGTATTAAAATCAATGTAAGACGGTTAGAGAAGCCGTAATCGATTTCCCATATCGGGAGAAGATTCGTAAACAGAGCAGAGGTTGGCATTGGAGTAAAGTTGGAAGAAGGGAGGAAACACATTTTAAGGACATTGACGAGTGTGTAAAAAATGTGTATTATGTACTTAGTAAGAAGATGAAAAGGCGAGATTTAATAAAAAGGCTGGAAAGTATAGGATTTATGTTTGAAAGAAGCGGTGGAAATCATGATATTTATAGAAGAGGAAATGTGTATGAAGTGATAGATACCGCGTCATAAGGAGATAAATGAAAAGTTGGCGAGGTCAATATTAAAAAAATGGGAAGAAGGAAAATGATGAAAGGTATATATCCTGTTATTTTTACACAGACAAATGATGGTATTTTGATTGAAGTTCCTGATATGGAAATCTTAACAGAGGGGAAAAATATGACGGATGCGATAGAAATGGCAAGGGATGCAATCGGGCTAAAGGGGATATGCATTGAGGATGCAGGCAGTCCTCTGCCGTTATCGTCTGAAATGAAAGAAATTGATGTAAGCAAAGGCGTTTTTGCAAAAGAAGGGGAAAGCTTTGTGTCTTTGGTGGACATAGATTTTGGTGTTTATCGAAGAAAGGTAGACAATAAGATGGTAAGACGAAATGTAACCCTTCCAAACTGGCTGAATCTGGCGGCTGAAAAAGAAGGGATTAATGTATCGAAGGTATTGCAGGATGCGCTGATAGAAAAATTCGGCATGAAACCGAAAATGTATTGAAATGATGTGAATAGGGCTTTGTGATATGCATGGAAAGGAAAAGAATGAATAAATATGAGACATTAAAGAAATATTTCGGATACGACAGCTTCCGGGAGGGGCAGGAAACCTTAATAGATGCCATTCTTATGGGGAAAGATGTGCTGGGAATTATGCCCACCGGAGCGGGAAAATCTATCTGTTATCAGGTGCCGGCACTGCTTCTTTCCGGCGTTACGATTGTCATTTCTCCGCTCATTTCACTTATGAAGGATCAGGTACAGTCTTTGAATCAGGCAGGTATTCATGCCGCATACATTAACAGTTCCCTAACGGAAAATCAAATCGGAAAGGCTCTAAGGCTTGCGGCAGGAGGACAGTATAAAATTATCTATGTTGCGCCGGAAAGACTGGAAACGTATGAATTTATGGAATTTGCGAAACAGACGGAAATCTCCATGTTAACGGTGGATGAGGCGCATTGTATTTCCCAGTGGGGACAGGATTTTCGCCCCAGTTATTTAAAGATTGTACAGTTTATCAAGGCGCTTCCAAAGCGTCCCATTGTCAGTGCGTTTACCGCTACTGCAACGGAAAAAGTAAAAGAGGATATTGTGTGTGTGCTTGGTTTACATAATCCTTCTACCTTGGTAACCGGATTTGACAGAAAAAATCTCTATTTTGCAGTGGAAACACCGCGCAAAAAGGATGATTTTGTGCTGAATTATGTGAAGGAACATAAAGGGGAAAGCGGTGTGATTTATTGTGCAACAAGGAAAAATGCAGATACACTTTATGAGAAACTGTTAGCTGTGGACATTGCCGTAACGAAGTATCATGCCGGGCTTTCCAATGAGGAACGGAAACAGAATCAGGAGAATTTTATTTACGACACCTGTCCGGTGATGGTGGCAACCAATGCGTTCGGAATGGGAATTGATAAGTCGAATGTCCGTTATGTGATTCATTACAATATGCCTCAGAGTCTGGAAAATTATTATCAGGAGGCAGGGCGTGCGGGACGTGACGGAGAAAATGCGAAGTGCATTTTGCTTTATTCGGCACAGGATGTGATGATTAATAAATTTTTGCTGGAGAGCAAGGAGCAGAATTCGGAATTTACGGAGGAAGAATTGGTTTCTATCAGAGAGCGGGACGAGGAACGGCTTCGTACCATGCATTATTACTGCCTGACGAAAAATTGTCTGCGGGAATATATTCTGCATTATTTTGGGGAGTTTGGAAAAGGCGAGTGTGGAAATTGTTCTAATTGCAGACAGGAGTTTGAAGAAAAGGATATGACGGCAGAAGCAGGAAAAATTATTTCCTGTGTGAAGGAAATGCACGGACGTTACGGAATCAATGTGGTTGCCGGAACTCTTTTGGGGGATAACCGTGCTAAGCTGCGGGAATATGCGGTGTCCAAGTATACTTCTTACGGTAGTTTGAAAGAAATGACGGAGGCGGGCATTAAAGAGATAATCAATCAAATGTTGGTAGAAGGGTATTTATGCACGACAAAGGATAAGTATGCTCTTTTAAAGGTGACGGAAAAGGCGGAAGAGATTGAGACCGGCAGCCGAAGAGTAATATGGAAAGAGACGAAGAAAAAAGCAGTTCAGGAAAACAGGATGTCGGGTAAACAAAGTGCTTCGGGGAAAAGAAAGTCAGATATTCTCAATTCCAGAGGCTTGGAGTTGTTTGAGTGTTTACGAAGCTTGCGGACGGAAATTGCCAAGGAGGAAAGTGTTCCGCCCTATATTATCTTTTCGGATAAGACATTGGTGGATATGTGTGTAAAGCTGCCGTTTGAAAAGGAGGAAATGCTTTGTGTAAGTGGTGTAGGTGAGAATAAATATGAGAAGTACGGGGATCGATTTTTACAGGAAATTTACAGCTTTACAAGTGGGGTAAAGGAGAAATTCTATTTTGGCGAGCTTGAGGAAATACGAGGTGCAGGAAAGACAACGGAGTCAGGAAGAAGGCGCAGAGGATGATTGCAACGTGGTTTTTAAAAGAAGAAGTTGACAACAATCCAATAAATGGTATATGATATGCCAAGAGATGTGGATTCCAATATCCGCATTTTGAGTTTGTATGTTGCAGATGTGAAACGAAGGAAAGGAGGTAATACAAGATGTTAAGTAATAAAATTACAAAATTAAACTTTATAGCGTATGTGATTACCTCGCATAAAAACCGACAGTAATAGAAAAGGAAAACTGCATATTTTCTATGTGCTTTTATCGTGGTATTTTACAATACCACGATTTTTTTTGTGAACGATAAGGAGACTATAAATATGAAAAACAACTATAAAGAAATATTAGAAGAACAGCTTGCACTGGATTATGATTGCAGCATCGGGGAAGTGCAAAGCGGGGAAAATATATTCCGCCCGATGAAGAAGAATCCGGGAGCAAGACCGGTAGCGGATGAGGATTGTATGTTAAAGATTGCGGTTTATAAAGAAAAACTGCTTGTCATGGCAGATGAACGGATTTTGGACTGGTGCAGAGAAGCATTCGCAGATAGGAAAGGAACATGGCTGTCGGAGCCGATGAGCCTGATAAGAATCCATCAAAAATTAAGAGAATACGGACAGAACCTTGTGGATGCTCATCATTATTATATACCGGCTCAAAAACAGACAATGACACCGAAAAGATTTGATGTAAAATGGTATGAAAAAGAAGAAATTGAAGTCTTTCGGGAGGATGACCGCTTTGACGAAGCCTTATTGTTTGATGAGGAAACGCCGGATATGCTGGCAGTATGTGCGGTAGAAAGAGAGACGATTCTCGGTATGGCGGGTGCCACAAAAGATGCGGAAAGAATGTGGCAGATAGGAGTCAATGTGACACCGGAAGGTCGCGGAAAAGGTGTTGGTACATATGTGACTTCACTTTTAAAGGAGCGGCTGTTGGAACAGGGAATTATCCCTTTTTATTCCACAGTGGAAAGTCATATTAAGTCACAGAGAGTGGCGTTTGCATCAGGCTTTGAACCGATTTTCTATGAAATATTTTCGGAGGCGTCAGTGTGACGCTTCGGAATGGGGGACTTAACATGAGGTATCAGATTAGACACGCGTTGGTGCAATACGGCGCGGATACGATATTAGAGGATGTGAATTTTGAGGTTCACGATAAGGAGAAAATTGCAATTGTCGGTCGAAACGGTTGCGGAAAAACTACACTGCTTAAGTTGATTGCGGGAGATATTCAGATGAATAACTTAGACAGTGACGAAGAGTGTGGAATTATGATGGCGGGAAAGCAACAGATTGGCTTTCTTCGCCAGATTAGTTTCACGGATGGGGAGATTACGGTAGAGGAAGAAATTAAGAAAACTTTTGCACCGATTTTTGCCTGTGAAGCCAGAATGAAAGAGATAGAAGAAGCGCTTCACGAAGGAGAGAGCCGGGAGCTTTTGTATGAATATGATAATCTGCAAAAGAAAATGGAAGCGCTTCGGGGCTATACGTGGAAACAGGATATGGAAATCATGTTTCAGCAGTTTGGATTCTCACTGGAGGATTTGAAACGTCCTATCGGCAGTTTTTCCGGTGGGCAGCAGACAAAGGTAGCTTTTATCAAGCTGCTCCTTAGCAGACCGGATATCATGCTTTTGGATGAGCCGACTAACCACCTGGATTTACCCACCATTGAATGGCTGGAGGATTATTTGAAAAAATATGACAAGGCTGTCATAATTGTATCTCATGACCGGATGTTTCTGGACAGGATTATCGACGTGACTTACGAAATTGAATACCATAAAATCAAGCGTTATCCCGGTAATTATTCAGCGTTTGTGAAACGCAAGGAAGAGGATATGCAGAAGCAGGAAAAGGATTATGAAGCGCAGCAGAAGGAAATCAAACGTCTGACAGAATGGATTGAAAAGTGGAAAAATACACCGACCAAGGTCGCGGCAACAAGGTCAAAACGGATGGCAATCGAGCATATGGTGAAAATCGAAAAGCCGAGACGGTTTGACACGAAGACCTTTCATGCACTGTTCACGCCACGAATCGAAAGCTATACGGAGGTTTTGACGGCAAAAAATCTGGTAATCGGATATGAGCAGGAACTTAGCCGGGTTTCATTTTCCTTGCAAAAGGGAGAACGGCTTGCCATTTTGGGTGAAAACGGAAAAGGAAAATCTACGCTGCTAAAAACTCTGGTGGGAATACTGGAACCTTTAGGCGGAAGTTTTACGATAGGAACCAATGTAGAGTGGGGCTATTTTGACCAGCAGAGAGCCGTAGTAAATGATGCCGACCCGGAACAGACTGTATTGGAAAACTTTTGGGAGGAATATCCGAAGCTGCTTAGGGAAGAAGTGAGAAGTGCATTAGGCAGTTTCCTTTTTTCACAGGAGGAAGTAGAAAAGAAAATGGGACAGCTTTCCGGGGGCGAAAAGGTGCGGCTTGCATTATGCAAAATGTTTCAGACAAAGCCCAATCTGCTGATTCTGGATGAGCCTACCAATCATATGGATATGATTGGAAAAGAAGCGTTGGAACAGATGCTGAAGGCATTTCCGGGAACGGTGCTTTTTGTGTCTCATGACCGGTATTTTATTAAACAGACGGCAACCGGAATTTTGGAATTCGGAGAGAAAGGAGTGCGGCAGTATCAGGGCACTTATGAGGAATATCTGGAGGAGAAGAGCAGACGGGAAGGCACGAATAGAAGTGGCGGTACAGCCGGAAACAAACAGAGTACAAATGGCGGGAAGGACTTGAAGGAGCCTACCTTACAGGATGTGTTTGACAAAAAGACCTACTATAATCCCGGCAAAATAAAATCCCGACTCACGAAACAGCTTGAGAAGTATGAAAAACAGCTTGCAGAGAGTGAGGAAAAATCGGCGGAACTGAAGATGCAGCTTATGAATCCGGAGCTTTCATCAGATTATGAAAAACTGATGGAATTACAAAATCAGCTTGACGAGGAAGAGAAAAATCAGGAAAGTCTGTTGGAGAGGATGATGGAAACGGAGACGGAGCTGTTGGATTTTATGGAGGAATAGGTGAAAATGCAGATGTTTTTACATCTGCATTTCCCGCATTTTGTAAAAGCTTCCTTTCTTTTCCATCAGTTCTTCATAGGTGCCGATTTCCGATACACCGCCGTTTTCAATAACCGCAATCCGGTCGGCATCCCGGATGGTGGAAAGCCTGTGTGCAACAATCAGGGTGGTACGGTCTTTGGCGAGATTGCGGGTAGCCTCCTGAATCTGTTTTTCGGAAATCGTATCCAGTGCGGAGGTAGCCTCATCCAGAATCAAGATTTTCGGATTACGGACAAATGCCCTTGCAATGGAAATACGTTGTCGCTGTCCACCCGAAAGGTTGCCGCCATGTTCCTGAATTCTGGTTTCCAGACCGTTTGGAAGGCTGTCAATCAGTTCCTTTAAATTAGAAGAAACGAGAACCTTCTGTAAATCTTCTTCGGAAATATTGCTTAAACCGTAGGTGATATTTTCACGGATGGTGCCGGAAAACAAAATGGACGTCTGCGGCACTACGGCAATGTGTTTCCGATAGCTGTTCAGGTTCAGAGTGGTAATATCATTACCGTCAATCAATACTTCTCCGGCATTGGCCTTGGAAAAGCCGATTACCATATTCAAAATGGTAGATTTTCCCGCACCGGAGGGACCTACAAAAGCAATCGTTTCGCCCGGCTTAATGCGGAAATTCAGGTGAGAGAGTACCGGTTTTTCTTCGTCTTCGTAGGCAAAGGTAACATCACGGAATTCGATTTCACCGCGTACATCTTTTACTTTTTTCTTCTTGTGATTATCTTCAATATCTTCGGCAGTCAGCACGTCACCGATGGAATTCACCGACTCCAGCCCTTTTGCTACAATCGGAATCAGGCTGATAATACCCGAAACGTTACTGACAATCGAAGAAAAGTAAGTCTGATATAAGACAACATCTCCTACGGAGATTTTGCCCTTGGAAGCTAAATATCCCGTAAAACCGAGACAGATAACCTGAAATACCTGAAAGGTGACCCAACTGATAGAGGAAAAATAGGTCTGCACCATATCAAGCTGCAAGCCCTTCTGTGCCACATGCTGCAGCTGTGTCTGCATTTTTGTGGTTTCTTCTTTTTCCAAAGCATGCGCTCTTGTAACGGGAATCATTTCCACCATTTCCATGACCTGCACGGAGGTTTCCTCCATTTCATGACGGAATTCCGAATTATAGCGCTTGATTTTTCCTTTGAAAAATACCATAATCAGCACTGCTAACGGAACTGTGGCGCCAAAAAACAGAAATACGGTGATATCCTTGACAATGACAACGCCCAAAGCAACCACTACATTCAAAATAATAGAGAGCATGGAAACAAAAATCTGGGAGGAAAGAGTTTCAACCTGCTCTACATCACGCATAATTTTGGATTGTAGACGTCCGGATTCCATTTCCTTGTGATAGGAAATAGAAAGTTGCTGGAGCTTGCGCACCAGTGCACTTCGTAAATCTTTTTCCACGTTGCGGATTGTTTTGGCATAGAGCCATGTATGAATGTAGTTTGTTAACACATTTTGCAGTACCATCACAGACATAAAGATGACATTCGCCCAGATGGTAAAGGTAGTATGTTCAGTCGGTGAAGTGGCGGCGTTAATAATGTTAGAGGTAGCAATAGGCAGAATCCAAACAGGAGAATGCTTGCAGATAAAAAACACAATGGACCAGAATAACTCTATATAGTGTCCTTTGTACAAAAGAAGCAAAGTCTTTAAGCTGTGGTTTTTATTGCGCCGGAAAAGCTCGGTGTAATTATTGCTGGGTTGTGCCTGTTCAATAGCCTGTTCATATTTATCTTTCATGGTAGTAACCTCGATGTATGTTATTGTTTTAATGTTAATTTCTGATAGTATTCACGGATAACTTTTTCAGCCGGTTTTCCGAAAAGCTCGTAATCGCCCCGCTTGGAAGCCTGACTTGAGGTATAAAGTCTGTCTGTCCATGACCAGAAAGCAAAACCGCCTACCCAGCTTCGCTTCTCGCAGGCACGAAACATAGTCCGGTACCAGTCTGCCTGCCCGTCTAAATCAATATCCCCGCGGACGGTCCAGTCGTTCGGTACATTTGGGGAGCCTGCCACAGACATACAGCCCGCTTCGGCAAAGAAGAACGGCTTTTGGAATTTGTTTACTACGGTTTCCACTCGGTCAAGCTGCCTTTCCCAGTCATTTATCGGGTAGTAACCGCTGGAGGAGATAACATCCACACAGTCCCACCATTTCACGTTGTGCTCCTGATATTTGTCGGTATTGTAAGAAACAAGCCCTTTAAATTCTTTGCGGATTTCTGCAATCGTCTGCCGCCATTCGGCTTCCCGGTGCTCGGTCATTACCATTTCACAGCCTGCGATGTGCATTTCACAGCCGGTTTCCTGTGAGATGCGGGCATAGTGGCTTTGAAAATCCATGTATGACTGAAACCAGTTTCCCCATTTTGGCTCGCAGGGGACGTCCTCATCAAAGAAATTGATGTGAGCCCGCCATGTACCGTTTTTACAGTTAGCGGTAGGCTTTAGGGCAACCCGGAGTCCGAGAGACTGGGCGTAAGCAATCATGCCCTTCAGTTCATCATCGGTCATGGTTGCCTCGGAAGTATAACAAATCTCTTCCGATTGTGGGGTATCCTGTAAGCCGTTTGGCACAAGAATAACGAAATTGGCATTTGTATTTTCCTTCATGGTTTTTAAGCTTTGTCTGGCACGTTCCTGTGAAAATCGTCCTGCCGGAACGAAGGGGGCAAAGGTGATGCCGCAGATATATGGTAATGTTGTCATAATGCTCTCCTTTCAAAAATAGGACTGTAAACTGTTGGTTGCATTTATCGGGTTTCTATATTGCCAAATTACTATAGCATTTTGCCGGATAAGCAGATATAATAAAGTAGTATAAAAATTGTAAAAACCTATTTTCATGGTAAGGGTGGGCGTATGAATTCTTTATTTGAATATACAGACAAATTGCAGGCACCATTCGAGTGTTTTGTTTTTGATACGGCTGTTCATAATTTCCCAATAGAGTCCCATTGGCATTATTTTATGGAAATTATATATATGATAGAAGGGACGGCGATTATGAATTGTGATGACGAAACGTTTGTAACAGAGCCGGGTGATATGGTACTGTTTTTACCCTATCAGGTACATTCTATTTATGCGGTAGCCAGTATGACGTTAAAATATTATGTGATGAAGTTTGATGTGGGAAGTCTGAATCCCGTTGCCGGAGAAATGGGAACGGTAGGAGCAGGCATTCATTTTTCCACCCTGTTTCGGAGTGCAAAGGGCAATAAAAATGCGGTACTTTGCTTTCGGGCAAAGGAGACGGAAGCGGGAAGGCTGGAGCATATTTTTGAGAATGGATGTATGGAAATGGAACGTCAGGATTATGGCTATCAGGTTATGATGAAGTCTTATATCAGCAGTCTTTTGACCTATGTTCTCAGGCGCTGGCGTGAAAACGGGTTTGATACGGATAAGGCGTTTTCTCCGGAGTCTGAAGAGGAGAATATTTATTTTATTACGGAATATATTGACGGGCATATTCAGGAAACGCTAAAGGTAGAAGAACTGGCAAGGCTTTGTAATATGAGTTATTCCTTTTTTGCAAAGTGTTTTCGGGAATTGTACGGACAGTCCTGCAAGAAGTATATTGAATTTGTCCGGTTGTGTAAAGCAGAGGATTTACTGCTTTTTACAAATCAGGACTTGAGCTATATCAGTCAGGAAACAGGGTTCGCGGATTGCAGTCATTTTATTAAGGCATTTAAAGAAAAACATGGCATGACACCAAAGCAGTATCGGAAGGAACGGAAGGGATGAAAATGAAAAAAGACAGCAATGGAAATCGAAAGAAGGTTCCTTTGCTGTCTTTTCTTCACAATATAAACAGATTAATATATATCGTATTCTTTTCCTTCACGCATCATAACCGGAATAATATCAAGGGGAGCGGATACCATCACATGTTGTCCGCCTTTATAGGTCTTTTTCGTATAAGCATCTACCCAACGGCAGCCTTCCGGTAAATAAATATCCCTTGTTTCAGCACCGGCTTCCATGACCGGAGAAACCAGCAGGTCGGGACCGAACATATAGGAATCCTCAACCTCCCAACAGGTTTTGTCCTCCGGGAAATCAAAGAACAGCGGACGCATAACAGGGGCTCCGGTTTCGCTTGCGGCTTTCATGCACTCTCTGATATAGGGGCGGAGTTTTTCGCGGATAAACAGATATTTGGACAAAATATTATAATTTTGTTCACCGAAGCTCCAGACTTCGTTGTCCTGTCCGCTTGTCAGCTGACGTACACCGTTAATGAATTCCTGTTCTCTTTCATACCACGGAGAACGCTCTCCATGCATACGGAATACCGGGCAAAATGCACCCCATTCAAACCAACGAACCAAAAGCTCCTGAAAGCCTTTATCGGAAATATCGCCACCCAGAAATCCGCCGATATCGGAGGTCCACCAAGGGATTCCTGCCATACCCATATTTAAGCCTGCCTGTAATTGTTCCCGCATGGAACGGAAGGAGGAGTAAATGTCCCCGGACCATGTTAATGCGGCATATTTCTGACTGCCCGCCCAGGCACAACGGACAAGGCTTAATATATCCGTTTCTCCTTCTGCTTTCAGACCTTCATAAAAACCCTTTGCATAGCCTACCGGATAGGTGTTGGTGCATTGCAGTGCGGGACCGGCATAGTAGCGGTAGTTATCAAAATCATAGGGGCCGTATTCCGGTTCTGCCTCGTCCAGCCAGAAGCACCGGATACCTTTTTTATAATAATTTTCTTTACAGCGTTCCCATACAAATTTTTGTGCGCCCGGATGGGTTGCATCATAAAAGATGGTATTTCCCATCCATGTCATATGATTGGAATTGCCGCGGTCTGCTGATACCAAAAAGCCGGCATCATTCATTTTACCGAAATTTTCACTTCGTTCATCCACCGTTGGCCATACGGAAACCACGGTTTCAATGCCCAGCTCCTTTAATTCTTTAACCATAGCTTCGGGGTCCGGCCAATCTCTGGGTTCAAACTTAAAATCGCCCTGCATGGTCCAGTGGAAGAAATCAATGACAATCGCATCCATAGGAAGACCGCGTTTTTTGTGTTCCCTTGCTACGGCGAGAATTTCCTCCTGGTTCCGGTAACGGAGCTTGCACTGCCAGTAGCCAAGACCATATTCCGGCATCATCGGTGTTCTTCCGGTGGCAAGAGAATACTGTTCCTCGATTTGGGCGGGGGTATCACCTGCTGTGATGAAATAATCCAGCTTCTTTGTACTTTTTGCATGCCATTCGGTTTTATTGGTGCCGAAGGTTGCCGTTCCGATTGCCGGATTGTTCCATAGGAAGCCATAACCGCGGTTGGAAACCATGAAAGGCACGCTTGCCTGACTGTTGCGGTGAGCCAGCTCCAGACAGGCTCCTTTTTTGTTCAGGTTCTTTTCCTGATATTGTCCCATGCCAAAGATTTTTTCGTCATCAAATGCTTCAAACCGTGCGGTCAGTTCAAAATCCGTTGTGCCCTGTATCGGTTTTAATTCTCTTGCATCTATTCGGAGCGGTACGCAGTAACGGTTGATGCGGTTTCGGTTGCGCCAGTATTCTTCCGTTAAAAGTTCCCCCTTTTGGTTGTAAAAACTAATCCATCCTTCATGAGACACCTTTGCTGTAATTTTTCCGTTTACCAGCTTTGCCTGTTTCGCTGTCTGATGATATTTGGCAAATTCCTCGCTCTTGTACCAAGGATCTGTGACATCAATTTCCTCAAAAGAAATATCGGCTTTTACTTCCGGTACTTTCTCTGTTAAAGCCCAGTCGTTCTCATCCATTTTTGGTTCTCCCGTCATCCGTATACGGAGAGAATTAGGTCCCCAGGGTTCAATCCAGACCTGTGATTTGCCGTCGGCAATGATTAATCGGTTCTGTTCTTCATAAATATGCATGTTGTTTCCTCCTGTTATTTTTCGTCCTTGTTGATTGGTTCTCCGTAAAGAACTCCGTTGGAACCGGTAGCAAGGTAAAAGCGCCCGAATTCACGACAGTCGCCGTCGATGCTGTTAATTTCGCCGTACATCTGCTTTTCCGTGTTGATTCTGTCAAAGCTTTTTCCTTCATCCAGAGAACGGTAAAATCCGTAAATGCCGTCTATCCGCGCATTACAGTAAATTGCTTTTTCATCATGGTAATAATCTCCGTCCGCCGAGCCGATGCCAAGCCCTACACGGAATACGGTGTCACCTTCCTTGCTGAGACGCTTTGTTTCTACAAGATCTGTTTGGGTATTGTAACAAAGTTTCCAAAGACCACCTTCGCCCAAAGCAATATAGAATACACCGCTTTTTCCGGTTTCGCCGCGTACCTCGGTTTTGTTTGCACAGTCAATCATGCCGAAATCTGCTTTCGGGAAGTTTTCGGGGAGAGGGTGTTCCCGGAAGGACTTTCCGCCGTCCTTACTGATGTAAAAATCCGAATGCTCTCCAAAACCGTAAAATAATTCACTGTTCATGCGGTCGGCATAAACCTTTACATTGCCCGCTTCTTTTTTGGTACCGTTTTTATCATACACCGAGCAGCACAAAAAGGATTTTCCGCCGTCTTCACTGACAACCATCCGGCTTACCGGAAGGTAAATCATATCGGCAATGGACCAGACAATATGTTTGCAATCCGGTGACATTGCCACCCAGCCGGAGTTGACGTTGGGCTGCTCAATAAAATGCAGAGCTTCGTCAATTTCTTCAGACAATCCGAAGGGCATAGGCAGCCGTTCAAAGGTTTTTCCCTGATCCTTTGATAAAATCAGGCCGCCCTTTGTTTTTCCTGTCCAGTTGCCACGGGGCGTAACGATAATCTGCTCCGGGTGTGCGTCGGAAAAATCGGCATTGATACAGGTAATATAGCGGTTATTGTTTTCATCTGAGAAGGAATTGTCGCAGGGGGTGTCCAAATCTTCAAAAGCAAATCCGCCTAAATCGCCTAAAATATCCAAAACCTTTGTTTTCCCTTTCGGGAGAGAATAAACATTTAAGTGCACCGTTTCTTCTACACCGTCACACCAATCCGTAAAGACAGGGTGCTCCGTCAGCAAGCCGTCCACCCGGAAAATGCCTGTACCGGAATTAAACCACGCCTCATTGGCATCGAAGGGATTGATCTTAATATCACTGAGCCAGTGCAGAATGGAATGCCCGCCGTTGCATTCCGGGCGCATGTATGGTGCGCGGAAATGAAGGTCGCCTTCCTCTAAATCATACAAAATCTGTTTCCAGCTTGTGCCGTAGTCCATAGAGAGGAAAATGCTGTCTCCGTCATCCTTGACAATGGTTGTGGCAAGCACCATGCCGGGAACGGTAGAATTGGTGGAAATACCGGAAAATCCGTAATCTAAAATCTGTCCTCGGGCAATGTCCTCCTGTCCGATACCGGAAACCACGGAAAAACTGCCGGGAGTAATATCTTCCATACTGCCTATTGTGCCGTCTGCTTCCAAAGTGAAACGGACAATATGTCCGTCAATGGTATCGCCGGAATCGCAACTGTAGCCGTTTTCTATCACATAAGAACGCCGTCCTGTGGAAGCGAAGGTAACATATAAATATTTTTCGTCCGTACAGAAACGCTGTGCTACTAAACCGTTCATTTTACAGTCTTTTATTTCGCTGCTTGCGGGTGTGACAACGGATTGAAAAGTGACTCCCTTGTCATAACTGACATACAGGCTGTGTCCGCGCATGGAATCGCCTTTCTTCGTAGTGACGCCGGCGCTTCCTACAAGCAGAGCATGGCCAATTTGTCCGATGAAGGTCAGGTAATCTTCGGGAAGCGCAGTCAGCTTTTTCCAATCTTTTCCCAGATTATGAGTAACAAAAAGCCCTTCCTGCTGGCTGGCAAAATATAAAGTATCGGAATCGTTGGAATCAACGATAAGCCGTTCTCCGGTTCCTCTGCCGTTTAAATTTCCGTGAATCAGAACCGGAATTTTCTCATAGCGGAAGTTTTCACCATAGTCCTCGGAAATAGCCAGTACGCCTTTCCCCGGTTTGTTTTCGCCACAGGCAATAAAGAGTCGGCCCGGTTTGTTTTCATCCAAGGCGAGGGAAATGGGAAAGGTCTCACTTAAATCCTCCATAGTCACATGGGAAATCAGGCTGCACCACCGTTTTTTCTTCGTGTCATAGCGGTAAGTGCCGCCGATATCGGTTCGTGCATATAAAATACCTTCCGTTTTGGGGTGAAAAAGAAATCCGGTTACATAACCGCCGCCCGGAATCGGCAGATTGCGGTATTGATAAGGGATAGTATTCATTTTGGGCATTCCTCCTATAAGCTTATTTGTATATTGATTGGTACAAAATTCCATCCTATCTACTATAAAATAAGAATATAAGTAAATGCCCCAAATAGCAACCGAAATAATTCGAGATAGTAACAGTA
>CAYUYJ010000024.1:0-47224 GCA_964449325.1 uncultured Lachnospiraceae bacterium
TGCCATCTGTACACTCATCCTCCTACAAATTGTGCAACAGGCTGTTGCACAATTACCAATACATTATCTATTGGTTAGTTCATCGCCCTTGTCATCCTTATTTCTTTTATCAGACAACCTCTCCATTTCAACCTTATATGCCATCAATCGCAAAAGATACTGCGGAACCCTTCTATTTCCTAATTCCCAATCTGTTTCCGTCATATAAGGAATTTCAAAGTACTCACAAAATTCTTTTCTATTCATGCCCGTACTTTCTCTTAATTTTTTCAAGCTCCTTCGCAATCGTATAAGCACCATATCCCTGCACATACAAATCAAAAAACATACGGACTGTCTCAGCCTCTTTTTCATTGATGGTTATGCTTTTATCTTCCGGGTGATAATCATAGCCAAGACAACCATTGAACCCCATCAGCTCCCCTCTGGACATCTTCATCTGAACGCCCAGGGAAACATTCTGTGACAGAGATTCCACCTCATTTTGCGCCAGTGCGGATAGTAGTGATAACTGCATTTCACTCTCCATGGTGGAAGTGTCAATGTTTTCTTTCTCAAATATGACTGTCACTCCCTTTGCCTTCAACATTCTTGTATAAGAAAGCACATCCACAAGATTTCTCGAAAATCTGGATACCGACTTGGTAATGACAATATCCACCAGACCGTTCATACAGTCATCAATCATGCGCAAAAACTCATCTCTCTTGGTGGTCTTTGTTCCCGTAATGCCCTCGTCCGCATAAATACCTACAAGCGCCCACTCCTTATTTGCAGAAATTTTGTCCTGATAATACTCCTTCTGAGACTTAAAACTCTGCAACTGCTCCTCTGCATTTGTACTGACACGCACATATGCCGCCACTCGTTTTCTTGTGATGGTAAGTGGCTTCCCCACCAGTCTACGGTCCCTAATAACAGGGCCTTCAACTTTCTTAATTACTTCTACCTGTCTTTCTTCCATGCAAAAACTCCTTTCAAAAATCTGTCTGTATACGTTAAGTAGGCAGCAACAAAATATCTGCTACTGCCTACACTATAAATCATAATGAAAATGTTAACGAATGTGCGGATTATGCAGTCATAAAACTGATAACATCATATTCGCCCATAATATGAATTCTTGTTCTGTTGTACTCATCTTCCGTAATCAGTCCCTTACGAAAAATCCATCCCAACACCGCAAGCTTCTTACTCAACTCCAGCTCCTTCGTCATAAGCTAACACCCCTCTTTCCTAATAATCTGACTTATCACCTTCTTTCTGCATAAATGCTGTGATAATACACGAATTGCTGATAAGATAAAGTTCTTTTGGCTTCCATTCGTATCCTATGCCGTCAGCGTTACAGCTGACCTTTAGCAATTTGCCTGTGGGCTACTCCTGCTCGAGTTCCTTTCCCATCCTTGACGGAAGTGTCTTCCCTCGCTCCTCCTGACTTCCCAGTTCTCCTCGCAAGGTCTGTTGGCATAAGATACAGCTCATGAATCCGTTTCCGGATTGTTTATCAAGGTTCAAAATACAAAAAGATTTGGTAGAACATTTGTTCTTTTTATGTTATAATCTTCTTGTAGCCAAACCATTTCTCTCATGGCTCCTGGTGGCTACGTTTTCATGGGTTAATGATACGAAATTTTGTCTTGGATTATCATTGACGGAAAGTTGACCGGAAGTTGACAAAAAAGATAGGAAGTGATGAATTGCAGAACCGCATTACCTTCTCCAACGTAATCGGAGTGTTATTGGAAAATAAAAAGAAAACTTATGCACAGTACCAGATGATTGAAGATATCTTCTACGACTGCCTGTGCAACATGGAGTTATTTGAAAAAGAGGATTTTGAGAAAAATATTACCTACAGCAGATGGTGTACCGGAGAACGCCCGATACCCAAGGAAATATTGTGTTTTTATGACAATTGTGGATTTGACGGCATTCAGAATAATATTCAGGAAGATGTAATTCCAAACCTTATCAATGTGACTGCCACAAGAAAACTGCTTTTAGAATTGGTTATGGACAGTGTAGATGTAATTGGTACAAAAAAGGCGGATGAATTTGCCCGGATAACAGATGATGCCGAGTTTATTACCACTCTTGTCCGTTATGCCATATTAAATGACCATGACAGCAGACACACCCTGTTATCTCCTGATTTATCGAATATTCTGCTGAGTAACAAGCTTCCTTCTGTAAACCGCTATTTTCTCGGAAGAAAAGAAGAATTAAAGGCCGTTAGCAAAGCTTTGCAGGAAAACAATCTTGTATTTATCACCGGCACTGCCGGTATGGGTAAAAGTGAACTGGCAAAGACCTATGCCAAAAAGAATGAAAAGAAATACACCAACATCATCCACTTATTTTACGATGGCGATTTAAAGAAATGTGTTGCTCAGATGGAAATTAGCGATGATACCGCAGATATGAACGAAGATATGCTCCTTGACAAGCATATGAAACTTTTAAAAAAGCTCCACTCTGACAGTCTCATTATCATTGATAACTTCAATGTTCTGCCAAAAGAGGATGCTTTCTTCAAAGAGTTTATAAAATTGAATTGTAAGATACTGGTCACCAGCCGGTGCAATATCTCTCAGTTTGAGACGGTAAAAGTTTCTGAAATGGACGCAGATACAGAGCTTGTAGAACTGTTTTATAAGCATTGCCCTTCTGCAAAGGATTCAGAAGATGTGGTAAAGGACATTATCCAGACAGTGGGCTGTCATACCCTTACTGTATGCTTGTCTGCATTATCCCTGACAGCCAGCGGCATGGAACCGGAAGAACTGCTTGCTGAACTGAGAACCTGTGGACTGAATATCTCCTCCGGGGAAGATGTGGAACTATATAAGGATGGCGATTTCACTGACGGACTGATGATCGAGCATTTACGAAGGCTCCTACAACTTGGCAAATTGTCCAATCAGCAATTGGACATTCTTCGCAATCTGTCTCTGCTACCGGTTGCCGGCATATTAAAGAATAGCTTCAAGAACTGGATGAGACTTGATAACCTTGCGGATGTAAACCACCTTATCAAATACGGATTTATCAACGAAGATACAGATAACAAGAAAATCAGCCTGCATCCACTGTTACAGGAAGTGATTGCTATTGAAACCCTACCAACTGTGACTGCCTGCCGGACTCTGCTTAATAGCCTCCGCCTTGTCTGCCTGGCACATGGCTTGGAACTTCGCAGGCCAGAAAATATCATTGCTTCCCTTATCAGTGTATCAGAGCGCATTATAGTAGATGATGGTGCATATTTCTTACTGTTTTTACAGGATATGTTCCCATATCTGGACAAATACCTTGTATCGGATTACCTGCCGAAACTAACTGATAAAATCAGCTACCTTATGGAAGAATACAAACTGGAATCTCCATGTGACAGGGCATTGCTACTGGATTATAAGGCAGAGTGTTTTCTGTTAAAAAAAGATTACGGAAATGCAGTTAAGAAGCGTGAAAAGGCAATCAACATCATGGAAAAGCTTCATACTAAAGATGCAGATACGCGAACTGCAAACCTGCTATCCAATCTGTACAACAACCTTTCCAACACTTATCTGCTGATGAAGCGTGGAAATGAGGCAGCCAATGCACTCCGTACAGCCTTTGATATCCGTATGGAATATACACACTTGGGACTAACTGAATCCCATGATTCCCTGCAACAGATGATGAACCTTATCAATATGCTGTTGCTGGCAAAGGATGTGGACAATGCCAAGATTGTATTGGAACAGTATGAATCATTAGTGCTGGAGCATCTGTCAGATACCTCTCTAGATTATGGTATCTGTAAACTGAGTAAAGGCATCATTGATATGATGGAAGGAAAGCCGGAATCGGCTGAGATTAACTTGCTTGCGGCAGAAAGTATTATTGGTAATGTTGTGGGTACGGATAATGACTATATGAAAACTGCTTATAGGTATTTGAATAATCTGTATGCACGGTGGAAGAAGCCTGAGAAGGCAATAGAGTATAGGGATAAGTTTCTTAATAACAGAAAAGGAGTTTAAAAGCAATGAGAAATCTTTTAGTTGGGAATGGAATTAATATTCAGTTTGATAACACAAATTACACTACGCAACAAATAGTTTTGCGAATATTAAAAAACTGTGATAGAGATGACTTTCCGTCACATATTATTGTTAACTTCCCATATTTATTAAAAAACATAATTGGTCAACTATATTTAGAAGCTCGCAAAATAATTAATGGAGAGTATGATTCATCTCCCAATTGTTCTGCTGAAAGAAAATCTTTGCAATCATTCAAAGATAGATATAGCAAACAAATTTCTACGCTTCGTATCACTGATATTGGATTTGAAGATTATTATTTAATCCATGATCTAGCATGCCATAAATATAACATCCAAAATCCTGACCAGTTTTATTCTCGTGAGGGTATGCGAGTTGCATATTTATATGCGATATATAACGATGGACATTTAAACAAACTATACTTGAATTATCCTACTAAATTTAATGATTTTCTGGCTTCCTTTGATAATATTTTTACAACAAATTATGATTCAAATATTGAAAACGCTATTAATAGAGATATATTTCACATTCATGGTCAATTTGATGTTAAAAGCGATGTATATAACCCAGATTCATTTAGAAATCAATTACCGGATGCTCCGATAAAAGAATATGAAATTGATGAAAATTATTTTTATCTTTATTCTAATGCCTTAACCACTCATTGCGGCGAATACAAAGAATTTCAGATAAAACAATACTCTAATGCTAATTCTGTAATTGAGAAAATGGCTAATGCATACCTTTCTGATGAAAATCTGCGAAGAGAAATTGATAATTGGACTAATGACAGTAATAAAATCACAGCTAATTTAGGGTATTCGATTCAACTTAAAGCTAAGCACCCCGAATTAACTTTTTCAGATAATTATCATTTTGACAAACTACAATCAATAACTGGAGAACTCACGATTTTAGGATTGTCGCCATGGAATGATTTTCATATATTTGAAACCATCAATAATGCAAATTTAGATAATTGTATATTTTACTATTTTAATGAAAATGAGTGCGACACAATCAATAATCTGCTTCCTTCATTAGCTGCAACTAACAAATTACAGTTCGAATATGTCAAAAATTTTTGGGAGAATTTAAAATGAAATACAAAATAATATCAAAAAGTGATTGTGAAAAATGGATAAATGTTTCCAATCTTCTTGCAAAAAGTTTAATTAATTACAGCGAAGCTCTCCGGCAATTTAATTCTCTATCAGCAAATGTTTGTTTAAACATAAAAAAGACATTTCAAGAATATGATAATATCCGTCGTAGAAGAATTCCGGCATGTGAAGCTGACAACGCATGGGAAATATCCGTCATGGTAGATGCTCATATTATAGCAACAGAAAACAATATTGACCCTCTAACAGCTATTATGTGTATTAGTGCCCCATGTAAAGTTAATGAACACCTTATAATAAAATAGCTTTGTAAGCAGTTATTACTCGATATCTATATTCTTCGCAATCAGAATAATATGGATTTATGATGCATAAACTACTACCACCACTAAAAATCCATTTGACAGCTTTTGCTTTCGATGGTATATTATCTTTAGTGGTTGTGCTGCGTTGCTTGCGAGGCGCGTGGCCGGTGGAGTTCCATGCGTGGGCTCCACTTTTTTTATACCACAAATCATAGAGAAGGGATATGTATGGCAAAAATATTTTTCACTTATGAACAACAATTGAATAAGCTACAGCAGGAAAAAGATCTTATTATTCCAGATACCGATGCTGCCAAACTTACATTGGAAAAATTAAGCTATTATTCCCTTATCGGGGGATATAAGGAGTTGTTTAAGCATACTCCATCACAAAAGTATATATATGGAGTAACCTTTGATGAAATTGTTGCCTTCTACTACTTTGACGAAGAATTACGGTCTCTCTTTATGAAGTATATTCTTCATGTAGAAAGACATATAAAGTCACTGCTGTCGTACCATTTCTGCGAAAAATACGGAGAAAATGATACAGAATATTTGGACATTAACAACTATACACTGACTAAAAAGAATTATGCACAAATTAATCGCTTGGTTCACTCCATGCAAAAGGCAATTGCATTACCAAGCCAATATACATATATTTCTCATCACGCAAACACCTACGGAAATGTTCCTTTGTGGGTTGCTATGAACGCGTTTACCTTTGGACAAGTTTCTAAAATGTTCCAATACATAACAAATGATGTACAATACAAAATCAGCCAAAAATTTGAGCATATTACAGAACGTGAATTACACCAGTTCATAACTGTGCTTGCACGCTGCAGAAACGTATGCGCCCATGGTGAAAGACTGTTTTCATTCCGAATTCATGAAACAATTCCAAACACCCTGTTGCATAAAAAACTGCAAATTTCACAGAAAAACGGAAACTATCTCTACGGGAAACAAGACTTATTTGCAGTTGTTATTGCCTTACGCTATCTCATTAGTGCCGAGGATTTTAAAATATTCAAATCCAGCTTAACTAAGCTTATCAACATGGTACTTAAACAGTGCCCACATCTTACCCGTATGCAATTGCTAAAGGAAATGGGGTTTCCTGAAAACTGGGAGAAAATTATGAGATACAAGAAATAAATTACATGTATGATAGTAAAACTTGCAACTTCGTACAAAAAATCGCATTGACACGCCATATCACATACTGTATATTTAATATGGTTGCGCTACGGAAACTTGCGATGCCCGTAGCCGGTGGAGCTTCATGCGTGAACTCCACATTCATTACAAATATAGCAAAATAGAGGTTCGCCCAAAACACAGGACAAACCTCTATTTTTATACGATATCGTAAGTTTCAATACCTCTCATTGTAAAGTTGATGTGCCTGTTAATATCTATTTTCTTTTCTACATTTACTTGTCTTTGGCAATCCTCAAGTATATCATCGCCTTGCCCTGTAAATTCTTTAATTACAGATTGATTCATACCTGCCAAAATCATTTGTACAATAGCAAATTTTTGTACCCCGGTAACAGTAAACTGATTTATGCCCTCATCCTTTCCAAAAATTTCTTCATATTCTTCTCTTATGACATCTAAAGTATCTTTTACAAAGGATGGATACAATCGCTCCTTTCATCAACGCATATAATCGTTACTCACGAAACCTAACTCCTTTAACCAAAAGAAAGACCGCTCACTTTCAATTTTCTTGAAAATGAACGGTCTCTCACGCTACTTTTATTTAGTTGAATGATGATGATATTATTTTGACTTTGATGTGTTTCCACACACGCTATCCAATACAACCGACACATTTACTCCGTCGGAAATTGCTTTTTTGTATGTTTTTCGGTCACTCTGGTCAAACCTAAAAAACCTCTCAAAGTGCCTAAAATCAAGGATTTTTACATATCGGTCCGATGTAGTGCAACTATTGTCTCCACATGATTTGTATAAGGAAACATATCCACTCCTTCTGCCCTTTCCACAAAATACCCTTTCTTTGTCAGATATTTCAAATCCCTCGCAAGCGTTTCCGGATTACAGGATACATATACCACCCTGTCCGGTTTTAATCTGACTACCGAAGATAAAAAGGCCTCATCACTGCCGGCACGGGGCGGATCCATAAACACCACATCTACATGCACATCCTGCGAGGCAAGCTGCACCATAAATTCACCCGCATCCTTCTGATAAAAATCCACATTCTTTATCCGGTTTTTACGGGCATTCTGTATGGCATCCCGCACTGCATCCCGATTCAATTCCACACCGATAACCTTTTTTGCCTTATCCGCCGCAATCAAGCCGATAGTTCCGATTCCGCAATAGGCATCAATCACTGTTTCCCTTCCGGTAAGGTGAGCAAATTCAATTGCTTTTCCATACAGTACCTCGGTCTGCACCGGGTTAATCTGATAAAAAGATTTCGGAGAAATGGAAAATGTCTTCCCACAAAGTGTATCCTCAATATAACCTTTTCCATAAAGCACATGCTCCTTTTCCCCAAGTACCATACTGGTTCTTCGGTCGTTCACATTTAGAACAATCGTGGAAATTTCAGGATGTGCCTTCAAAAGTGCTTTCACAAAATTATTTTTAGACGGAAAAATCGGTGAAGCAGCCACTAATACCACCATAATCTGTCCGCTCGTCTTTCCGATACGTACAAGTACATGACGCAGAAGCCCATAACCGGTATCCTCATCATACACTTTAATTTTAAAGGATTTTAACATACCACGAATCGTTCCGATAATCTCATCCGCCTTTTTATCCTCCAAAAAGCACGATTCAATCGGAATCACATAATGTGTCCCTTCTTCATAAACACCGGACAATGGATTTCCCTTTCTGTCATGGGTAAAAACCGCCGAAACCTTATTCCGGTAATGCTCCGGCTCTTTCATCCCGTGTATAACCTCCAGTTTACAGAAAGGCTTCAACAGCTCTGCCGTCTCTTTTTTCTTCTTTTCCAATTGCTTTGCATAAGGAATATCGATAAACTGGCAGCCTCCGCACTTTCCCGACACCGGACAACGGCTGTCTTTTCTCTTTTCCACATTAGATATATTTCTTTCATTCTTTTTGAATTTTACGTTTGTTTTAACATTTGTTTTCAACTTTTCCTACTTTCTGCACCTAATAAAAAGCTTCCGTGACATCCAATATTTTTACCTTTCCTGAAAGACCAGTAAATTCTAGCACCTTTCTTATGTTACGTCAAACTACATAAAAATGGAATCGGGAATAAATTTCAGCATCTTGCAATATACCTATTGTAGAGATGACAAATGATGGCAAACGAAATATTCTTACTCAATAAGAAGCGGCTATTGCACAGATTTTCTCCACAATTTCCTGATTCTTCTCCTGTTCCTCTGCAATACATTCTACAGCCTTGTTTCCTTCATGTACTGTAATAGACTTATCAGTTCCGGTTTTCCGTTTTTTCTGCTCATATTTAAAAATATTTTCGTTGTTCCGTCCTCCTGATGCAACCCTGCCAAAAGATTATTCGTGATTTTTAAATAATGACTTGACAGCCCATAATAATTATAGTAAATTATTCCTTGTGGTTCGCCAAGAAACGCAATCACAAACCGGGGTGTGGCTCAGGTGGTAGAGCGCTACTTTAGGGAAGTAGAGGCCGCGTGTTCAAGTCACGTCACTCCGATTAAAAGCAGTTATTTCATGTTTTGAAATAACTGCTTTTTCTCTCCCTGTTCAGGCTCTGATTATAGGCCTACTCCCTCTCATAAATCCTTGATTCCGTTACGTTCCCGTCCTTCCAGTAAATATCCACCGCTTTTTTCCCTTTCAGGCAAAGTCCCTTCACATATCCTTCCTTAAACTGCTTCGGCAATGCCGGAAGCAACGTAACTTCTCCGTTTCTGTCCTGTACAAGCATATTGGCTATTGCCGCCGTGCCGCCGAAATTTCCGTCAATCTGGAAAGGCGGATGGGCATCCCAAAGATTATCATAGGTGGACTTGGTCAGCAACGTTCTTAAATACTCAAATGCTTTTTCTCCATCCTTCAAAATCGCAAACATATTGATAATCCATGCACAACTCCAGCCGGTGTAGCCGCCACCGTTTTCCAGACGGATTTCCAGAGATTTTTTACAGGCTTCAGTCAGTTTTTCATCTCCTGCAAATAATTCCGACGGAAAAAGTCCGTACAGATGGGAAATATGCCTGTGTCCCGGCTCCGTTTCCTCAAATTCTTTATTCCATTCCAAAAGCTGTCCCTTAGAGCCGATTTGAAACGGTGTCAGCTTTTCTAACCGTTCTTTTATTTCTCCAAGAAGATTATCGGAAATACCCAATATCATGCAGGTCTTTTGAAAACTCTCAAAAACTTCCCGAATCAGTTCCAAATCCATGGCACATGCCATAGTAACACAGCTATCCCCCTCTGCCGTTTTAAAACGATTTTCCGGCGAGGTAGAAGGACAGGTCACGTAATTTCCATCTTTTTCCACAAGCCAGTCAACAAGGAATAATGCAGCTTCCCGTAAAATCGGATAGACCCTGTTTCGTAAAAATTCTTCATCCTTTTGATATTCATAGTATTTAAAAAATTCACTGCACATCCATGCACCGCCCATAGGCCACATAGACCACGTTACACTGTAATCCCGTCCCCCGTCTTCTCCGAAGCCGACACCTGCCGGATTGGTGCTTGCCCAGTAATCACCGTTATGATGATGCACAAACCCCCGACATCCATAATGAGTTTGTGCCGTTTTCTTTCCGTTTTCGCAAAGTCGTTCGGCATAATCAAAAAGCGGAAACAGACATTCCTTCAGATTACAGCTTTCTGCCGGCCAGTAATTCATTTCTGTATTGATATTGGTGGTAAAGTTACTGCTCCATGGTGCCTGATATTCCCAACTCCAGATACCCTGTAAATTTGCCGGAAGACTGCCCTCCCTTGAGGATGCAATCAGCAAATATCTTCCATATTGAAAATAGAGTGCAAACAATCCGTTATCTTCCCTGCCGTCTTTCAAATCCGCCAGACGTTTATCCGTAGGCACCTGTCGCTGCTCTCCCAGATACAGTTCCACCCGTTTAAAAAGTCTCTGATAGTCTTGTATATGCTCCTGCTTCACTACTTCATAGGAAAATACTGCCGTATCCATTTCTTTGCTTTTTCCTGTTCTATTTTTACGGTCTATGCGATCTATATTTTCCACTTCCAACGTAAGTACCAGCATAGAAGCCCCTGTCACCTTTAAAATCCCATCCTCCGAAACCGAAAATTCACCGTCACATTCCCGTACCGTCACCTTCCCTTGGAAGCGCATTCCTCTGTTTCCCTGTATAACCGCCTCTGCACCGCGGATATAATTCGGATCCATATGCTCCGGACACTGTCCGCTAATCAAAATACCATCCTTTGCACCGTTCGCCCGGCACACCAGTTTGGAAGTAAACAGGATTTCCACATCCATTACCTTTTTTGCTGCCTGTAGTTTTATCCCTATCAGTCGTGCCGGATAAGAAGCAAAATATTCTCTATGGTAAGCTACGCCCTCCGCTTCATAACTGACCTTTGCCGTAGCTTCTTCCAAATTCAGACTTCTACGATAATTTTCCACCTGCTCCCCATGGGAAAAAGTAAACTGTAATTCTCCCAATGGTAAGTACGATTCATTGTACTCCGCCAGCATATGCTTCTGTACTTCTTTTTCCGCTTCCGTATACCTTTCCGCAAAGACCAGTTCCCGCACTTTTTCTAAATATTGGCAGGCATTGGCACGATTTTTGTCATGAGGATAGCCGGACCATAAGGATTCCTCATTTAATGCCAGCCTTTCCTGCCTGCATCCACCGAATATCATTGCCCCAAGACTGCCGTTTCCGATAGGCAGAGTCTTTTCATATTCATCTGCTGCCCTTTCATAAAAAAGCTCCATCATATATGTTTTCTTCCTTTCTATCATTCACCTGTTGTACAAATAAAAGATGGGAATGATTATATATGAACCATTCCCATTTTACTACCACACTTTTTTGACCTTTTTTATCCTACATTTTCCTCATAATCGCTAAACTGCTTTGTAATACTCACCACTGCCGCGCGTTCTTCAAAAAATACATCCACCAGCTTTGGATCAAAGTGTTTTTCCTTGGAATCCTTGATAATGCCAAATGCCTCATCCAGTGTATACGCTTCTTTATAGCATCTTCGGGAAATCAGTGCGTCAAACACATCCGCAACTGCCATAATCCGTGCACAAAGCGGAATCTCTTCTCCCTCCAGTTGCTTTGGATAGCCGGTGCCGTCCCATTTTTCATGATGATACATCGCAATCTGTTCCGCAATCTTTATATACTCCTCGGACTCTACTCCCTTTAAGCTCTCTCTTGCCAAAGAGGCTCCTACTGTAGTATGCAGCTTAATAATTTCAAATTCTTCCTTCGTAAGCCTTCCCGGTTTGTTTAAAATGTTATCCGGTATTGCAATTTTCCCAATATCATGTAATGCCGCTGCATGTGCCAGTCTATCAATATAATCATCCGTTAGGATATCCGTATAGATTCCTTTTCTTTGAAGCCCCTTCGCCACCAGTTCCACATAGGCACCGGTTCGTTTTACATGCTGTCCCAAATCGCTGTTCCTGCATTCAATCACATTTGCCAGATTAGCAATCACATTTCGCTGGATTTCTTTGACCTCTTCGGTCTTTTCCAGTACTTTTTTCTCCAGATCAACACGGTAATCTTCCAGTTCCAGTATGCGTACTACCCTTCCAATCAAAGTTTTAATCGCAAACGGTTTTCCGATAAAATCAGCGGCTCCGCACTCCAGACAGCTCGATTCCAATTCAATATCCTGATTCGATGTCAGGAAAATAACCGGAATAGTCTTTAATACAGGGTCTGCCTTTAATAATTTCAGAACCTCCATACCATCCATTTCAGGCATAACATAGTCAAGCAGAATCAGGTCTACTTTCTTTTTCCGCAAAAACTTTAATCCTTCTTTTCCGCTGTTTGCCGTGTAAAGCCGATAAGAGCCCTTTAAAGCATCCACTGTTCTTGACATACTGGTACGACTGTCGTCAATAATTAAAATGTGTTTCATAGGCATCCCCACTTATCCGATTGTTCTGTCAAATTATTAGTATTTAATCATATATTTATATTATAACTTTATGCCTTCAAAGTCAATTATATCAACAATTTCTTAACACCATTCTTTATTTTCAGAATATATTAGAATTTATTTTTCTACTGCTTCCATGAAATACATTCGTGTCGCAAAGTCCGGATAAAACCTTGTGTTTTCATTATAGCCGGTTGCCCCAAACGCCTGTTTCAACTTAATTCCGGCCTGATTCAATACACTGCCGCTCAGCTTATAGTCTTCCTCCTCTCCGTCCATTTTTATAAGCTTTGCCAAACCATTATGCAGCAAAGAGTCCTGTTTAATATGAATAGGTGCCACTGTATTTACCAAATCCCCAAAGGCTTTGATATTATACTTTCTTTTCCGGTTATATACATGATAAACCGTATCCTCCAACAGTCCTTTTGTATAAATTCTCTCGTAAACCGAATTTGCCTGTGCTAAGTCCTGATATATCAATAGCACCGCCTTTTTCTTATCCGGTGACACTACCATGTGCTTTTTCTCTTCCAGACGATAAAACTCGCCGAACTGGAAAACCTCTCTCCATCTTTTGTACTGTGCTATCTGTTCTTTCGTTTCCTCCCACTCCTCTTTTTTCATCTCGCACAGATTCCACTCCATTCCCAGCAATCCAAACTCTGCCACATGAAATCGTGTTTCCAACGGTGTAACGCGTAAGGTCTGATGATTCGGACAATTGGAAACATGCGCACCTAATACGGAGAGGGGATAGCCATAGCTGTAACCGTTCTGAATCTTCATACGGCTGCAGGCATCCGTATTGTCACTTGCCCATATCTGCGGGAAATAGCAAAGAATCCCCAAATCAAATCTGCCACCACCCGATGCACAACCCTCAAATAATATATGCGGGAACTTTTCTGTCAGCACTCCCATTACCCGATACAACCCAAGCATATATCGATGAAAAAATTCTCCCTGTCTTTTTGCAGAAAGGGAAGTGGAATAAGCATCCGAAACAATCCGGTTCATATCCCATTTCACATAGGAAATATTCCCGCTTTCAAAAACCTGTTCCATCTGTCCGATTATAAAATCCTGTACTTCTTCTTTTGTTAAATCCAAAAGCATCTGATTTCTTCCAAGGGAATTTTCCCTACCCGGTATCTGTACTGCATATTCCGGATGTTTCCTATAGCAGTCACTGTCTTCATTCACCATTTCCGGCTCCACCCAGATACCAAATAGTAACCCCATGTCATTGATTTTTTCTGCAAGCCCCTTCACTCCGTTTGGCAATTTGCGCTTATCTGCATACCAGTCTCCCAGAGAGCCGGTGTCATTATCCCTTTTTCCGAACCAGCCGTCATCCATAACAAACAGCTCTGCCCCCGCTTCCTTGCTCTTTTTGGCTAATTTCAAAAGCTTCGCCTCGTTAATGTCAAAATACGCCGCCTCCCAACTGTTTACCAGCACCGGGCGAGCCTTCCTCTTCCATTCCCCACGGACTATATGCTCTCTGACAAAGGCATGCATCCGTAAACTCATCCCCTGAAAGCCTTCTTCTGACAAAACTGTCACTGCCTCCGGACTTTCAAAGCTTTCTCCCGGCTTCAGCTTCCAGGAAAAGCCGTGTGGATTCATTCCCTGTACAAATCTGCTTTTTCCGTGACCGCTGACTTCCATTGCCTCATAATGATTTCCGCTGTAAAGCAGATTGCATCCGATGCAAAGTCCGCTTTCTTCTCCTGTCTGCTCTCTGCTTAGCATTACAAAGGGATTGGCGCGGTTGGAAGAAGTTCCTGCAAGTACGGCATTAATATGCTTTCCTGCACTGATTTTATGGTCATTTCGGTTCATTTCCTTAGCCCAATGTCCGGTAAAATCACTGAAAACAAAATCCCTTTTGTCGAAATCCAACTGTCCGCTTAAAAGCCTCCTGACCTCCACCGTCTCTTTACTGTGATTCACCAGTTTTGCACTTTTTACAATCCCGTCGCACTGTGGAAAAACACTGTAAAAAAGCTGTAGCTCCACATCCTTTACCCGTTCTTTAAAGCACAGTTTCAAGGTCATCGCTTTTCCGGTTTCATCATAGGAGGAGGGCAGATTCTCCATCCTTCTTTTTTCCTTCATAATCTCCGCTTTTTCAAAAAGAAAGTCACAGGTGGAGCTGCCGTCCGCAAATTGCAGTTCTACGAAGGGTTCCCGTATATCTCCTTTTCCCAGTGAAGAAAACTCCAGACATAAGTCCTCCAACATCAGCGTTGGAAAATCCTTGGAATAAGCAATACTGTTTCCTGCCGGATGCTCCTGTTTTTCCTGCATTGCCCGTAAAGCATTTTCCCAGAGTTCCTCTGCTCCTTCCTCCTCTAAAGAGGGCAGAAGCAGCCTTTTACCATAATATAAATGCTCTGCCTGACCGCTTTCCAAAATATGAAAGGCATAGGTTGTATTCTCCGTTTCCAACAGGAAAAAATTCTGCTTCTGACGTATCATGCTATATCGTTCCTTTCTTTTTCTTTAAGTCATCCGTTATTCTTTCCAGCGTTTTTTCATCCAATTTGTACTTACGGCTGAAAAAGATAATAGAAAGAAGTAATCCCACCATCGGGAATGCCAGCATCAAAATCCGTAACCCGGTAATGGTCGAAGCACTTTGTGTGACTGCTTTCGTATCCAGCTTAATGATATCCAGTCCCACACCGGCAATAAATGCGGAAACCGCAGAGGCTAACTTCACCACAAAGGTCTGCAACGAAAATGTCACACTTTCATTTCTCTGTCCGTTTTTCCACTCACCGTAATCTACCGTATCCGCAAGGAAAATAGTGGTCAGTACGGTAGCAAGACCGAAGCCGAAGAAAATAACTGCCGCAGCAGAACAAAGTAACGGAATATAGTTCATATGCAGACTTCCTAAAATAAACATATAGATATAGCCCACAATGGTAATGCTGATTGCCCCCTTTAAAATCGTCTTCGTTTCAAATTTCTTCCTGAAAACCGGCAAAAGCATCATGGATGCAATCTGCACCGCACCGCCAACCATCCCAAACAAACCGTATAATTCCGCATTTCCGATATCATATTTGAAAAAATATACGGCAAGCTGCTGTGTTAAATATAGTGAAGCATTAAACATAATAATTGCCACTACCACCACCATTGCCTGATCATTTTTTAAAAGTGAACCAAACATTTCCTTCACGGTTACGGTTTTATTGTTGACCCGCACTTTTTCCTTTACATTGGCAACCAGAATAAAAATCGTAATCAAAAAGACAGCTGCAATAATCAATGCAAAAACAGCAAAACCTTTTCTTTCACTTCCGCCGCCCAAAACCGGTACTACAATCATCGTCAGCACCGTAGGTACTGCATTTCCTAAGCCTGCACAGCTTCTTCCGATAACACTGATGTTTTCCCTGTCCTTTCCGCTCTCTGTAATTGCCGGAATCATGGACCAATATGGAATGTCCATAATGGTATAGGTAACACCCCACAAAATATAGGCCACGGACGCATATACCAAAAGTCCGGTGCCCTTTAATCCGTTTGGCACCGCATACATCAATACCAGAACCACCGCATTGGATATCGTTCCGATTAAAAGCCACGGACGAAATTTCCCCATTTTCGTATTCGTCTTTTCTACCAATACCCCCATCATCGGATCGTTAAAAGCATCAAACACTCTCGCTGCCATAAATAAAATTCCTACAAAGGTGGCACTGATTCCAAGTACTGTATTGTAATAATAAAGCAGATAGCCGGATACAATACTATATACCATATCCTTTCCTACCGCTCCCAATCCAAAGGATACCTTCTCTTTTATTTTTAGTTTCATTGTATCATTCCTCCCTTTTCTTCACCTGAAAACATATCTCATATTCTTTTCCGTCCGCTGTCACCGTCAGCTTTCCTTCGCCGCTTTGTCCCTTCGTCTTTACATAAGTGCCGCCCATTCCGCCTTTTAGGCTGATTATATCCGGTCCCATGAGTTCAACAACCCCCTCCGTTTTTAGCCGAACCGGTTCCTGATAAAAGGGAAGCACATTACCGTTTTCATCCCGCATTATCATACGAACGGAAGCTAAATCATATGTTTCCTCTTCTTCCAGTAAAAACGTATCGGCACATAGTTCTAATTTTGTCTCCGTACATGGCGTCTTTCGGATTTCTCCTACTACTTTTCCGTCTTTCATTGCTTCAAACCGGTAAGTTGTTACTTTATCCCCCCAGTTAGCTACATATTTACTGTAAAGATCATACCCCAATGCAACCGTCATGTGCTCCGTTATCATCAGCTTTACCATTTTCAGATAGTACAGAGCCGGCAGACTGTTCTGTCCGTATTTTTGTATGGCAAGCAGAACTTCTTTGATTGCATCCGATTTCTTTTTACTGTACCCCTCCTTCTTTTCCATCAGTTCCCCGATAAAATCATCGATTCGAATCGGAGGATGCGGCAACGCTCCGAACTGTTCCCTATCCGGGAAAAATTCCCGGATAAACTCATCATTTTTGTATACCTTCACACTGTCCGCATTGGTAAAGGCATAAACTTCACCAAGATTGCATGCCGGGTGTTCTCCGATATCCATAGAGGAAGAAATCTCAAAAACCGGATTTTCCTCTCCCTGACTGGCATAAACAAAAGCGGCAAGTTTTTTGTTACGGAACATGTCAAGCACACCATGATAACAAATTCTGTCTCCGCTTCCGAAATCTTTGTGCGTGTTGTAATCAGACATGCACCAACCGAAGCCCCCTGCTATATCCTTTTGCTTGTATATTTCGTTTAAAACCCTTGCATGCCGCAGTGCATGTTCTACTCTGTGTTCCTCACTGTCAAAGCTCTTCGTCGGATACATATGTCCGTTAAACTCTGAAACCAAATAGGCTTTCCGCATATCCGACGTTACCTTTTTCTTTGTATCTGCGCCCTTATTTAATCCGTTATGTAAAAAATCATTGTAAGTATATACATCCTCCAGCAAATGACTCTTCTGTAAAAAGCGTACTCCACCGGTAGCTCTGGACGAATCCAGTTCATGAGCGATGGCATTGGTCTTTTCATAAAATGCATCATCATCCACAGACTCATTAATCCGCACTCCCCACAGAAAAACGGATGGATGGTTACGATACTGCAGTACCATTTCTTTTACATTTTCACAAGCCTGCTCTTTCCATGCTTCATCCCCGATATGCTGCCACCCGGGTATTTCCGTAAATACAAGCAGTCCGATTTCATCACATCGTTCCAAAAAAGCATGGGACTGAGGATAATGAGAAGTCCTTACCGCATTGACGGCAAGCTCCTTTTTCAAAATGTCCGCATCTGCCCACTGCGCTCTCTTGGGCATCGCATAACCAAAATAAGGATAACTCTGGTGGCGGTTTAAACCTCTCAGTTTCGTTTTCTTTCCGTTTAAATAAAAGCCATCCTCTTTAAATACGGTAGTGCGAAAGCCCGTCCTTACGATTTTTTCATCCTTTTTTTCTCCTTCCAGATAAAGCTCTGCCAAAACATAGTAAAGTGTAGGCTGTTCCACACTCCAAAGCTGTATCTGTTCCACCTGCTGACTTACCTTTAAAATGCCGTTTTCCCCTGTCCCTGTTATACTTTTCAAATCCTTGATTTTTCTGCCTGGTTTCTCTTTATTTTCTCCCGTTTCATAAAGCGAAAAACGAACTTCCACCTGTTTACCTTCGCAGTTTTTCAGACTTAACTGTGTCACAAATTCCGCCCGGCTTCCTTCTGCCTTTTCGTTGCAGACAAACAAATCTTCTATATACTGTGTCTCCTTTACCGTAAGATAAATCTCCCGATAAATACCGCCGTAGGTCATATAATCAATAACTTTACCGAAAGGAGGGATATTTTGCTTCTCACTGCTGTTTACCTTAATCTCCAGTTCATTTTCTTCTCCGAATTTCATAGCCGCGGTCAAATTTACCGTAAAAGCAGTGTAACCGTTTTGATGCCTTCCCAGCAATTGCCCGTTAAAAATAACCTCTGCGCTGTGAGCAGCACCATCAACGGTAAGCAAAACCTGCTTGCCTCTCCATTCCTCCCTTGGTATCAGCCTCTTACAATAACTTCCCTCCATCTGATAACAGCTTTCATCAAAATAATGGAGCGGAGTCTGTATAAACGTATGCGGAATATCTACGGTTTCACCTCTGAAATTCCAGTCACGGTTGATATAGATTCTATTCTGTTCCCAAACATTCATGATTTCACTTCCCATTCCTAATTCATTTTTCTGCTTTTCTTCCGTTCCCTATGCTTCTCTTCTGCCTTTTTCATTCCTCCGGTTATATAGTAATGCCGTCCATAATAATGTCCATCATTTTATCCAGTGCTTCTTTGTATTCCATGCTATTTTGTATTAATACATCCCTGCCAAGAAACAGCTCAATGCTTCCTTCTACCATCGTTTTCAGCACCGGAACAGACACCTTTTTAATTTTCCCTTCCTCCATCGCCTGTTCCAGCAATTGAATGGTAGGTTCCCAGTCACTTTCCAGACGTTCCTCCAGTTTTTGGTAAATCTTCGGATACTTTTCTTTCAGAGAATAAATCTGACGAAAATCCAGACCGGCATATCTGTCCGGCAGTACAATCATAATCCGCCTTATCTTCTCTACAATATCAAGATTTTCATCCGCCAAAACAGCACGTTCACTTTCCTTAATGGCATCAAAACATGTATCCACCATCTCAAAAAACATTGCTTCCTTGTCTTCAAACACGGTATACAACGTTTTCTTACTCATGGACAGACTTTTGGACACATCGTCCATTGTAAATTTCAGCCCTTTTTTATTAAATTCACCAATTGCCGCTTCCACGATTTTTTGTTTCAATGCTTCTGTCTGTTCTGTCTCCTGTTTTTTCATTCACGCCTCCAACACTTTTTTATATTTCCTGTACTTCTCATTTCGCTCTTTTCTATCTTCCCATTTTTTCGCACCCCTATCGTTATTGGAAACTATTTTTCAAATTTTAGTTTCCTATATTTTACCACATAGTATTTCATCTGCACAATATACAAAAAACACCAAAAAGCGTATTTGCAATTTATGCAAAGTGCCACAATTTGGTGTTTTTCATTTCTCTATTTTATTTCAGTATGATACGGATTAAGGAAGTGATTCTTTTTTTGCATTCCTTGCATTCACATTCTCCCGAAGTAATGTATATGCCGTAGAAACAAGAGGAATAAACAACAGCATTCCCATAACGCCCATCAGACTTGCTCCCAAAGTCACTGCTACCAATACCCACATAGAAGGAAGACCTACAGAGTTTCCAACCACATGAGGGTAAATCAGATTACCCTCTACCTGCTGTAAAATTAAAAAGATAATGACAAAAATCAACGCTTTCATAGGTGAATCGACTAAAATCAGAAATGCACCTACCACACAGCCGATAAATGCTCCCACAATGGGTATCAGAGCCGTAAATGCAATCAATACGCCGATTAATACAGCATACGGAATTCGGAAGATACTAAGTGTTATCACGAACATGGTTCCCAATATTACCGCTTCCAGACACTGTCCCGAAATAAAGCTGCTGAAATTGCCATTCAGAAGCTGCAATACATACAATGTCTTCTTGTAGAGCTTTTGCGGCAAATACGCCCTTAAAATCCGTTCTCCCTGATTTCCCAGCTTCTCCTTCTGAGATAATACATAAATCGAAAAAATCAGAGAGATAAATAAATTTACTACGCTGTTAATAATGCTGCTTGCCATCGATACCGTGGAGGTCAGCATACTGCCCATTCCGTTTTTCAAAAAATCAACGGCGCTTTGCAGCACTTTATTCCAATCAAACGTGTTGAAATCCAACTGCTCCAGATACTCCATAATCTGCGGATTAGCAGCAAAAAGTTTCTCCAGTTCAACCATTGCATTTTGAAAAAATGCCGGCATTTTATTTCCCAACTCTATAATTGTTTTTCCAAGCTGCGGTACGACTGTCATAATCACAAAATTAATCACACAGATTACAAGTACAAAAGAAAGCACAATGCTTATCGGACGTTTAAATCTGTCCGCATATTTTCCCTGCCAGTTTTTCAAAAGCCCCTTTTCTATCCCATTCAGCGGAATATTCATGACAAAGGCAACTGCCCCGCCCCATAAAAACGGAGTCACAATCCCAAGCACAAAAAGCAGTACACTGTAAACATCCTTGATATTAAGAACAACCAAACATACCACTGCGCTGAATAAAATAAGCAGACGAATATTCCTCATATTCTGTTTATCCAGATTCATTACCTATCCTCCTTAGCCCTTTTGTTTCAATACTTCCAGACAAAAATCCCACACTCTTTTTGTAGAGGAAATACTCAAGGTTTCTTCCGTTGTATGGATATTCTTCATATCCGGGCCTAAAGAAACACAATCTAAATCCGCAATTTTTTCGGCTAATAGCCCACATTCCAATCCCGCATGAATCGCCTGAATAACCGGCTCTTTTCCATACATTTCCCGATAAACCCTTACCATCTTATCACGAAGCGGTGAATCCTTTCTGTATGCCCAGCCCGGATATGCACCGCTGACCCTTGTGTTTGCACCACAGAGCCCGGCAATCACCTTAACCTTGTCAATCAAGGCTTCCTTGGCACTCTCAATAGAACTCCGTACAGAAAATTCAATCTGTAATTCTTTGTCTGTGGTACTTACAATTCCCATATTTAAAGAAGTTTCCACCAAACCTTTTACATCCAGACTCATTGCCTGTATCCCGTTTGGCAAAGCTACCAGTAAGCGGATTACTGCCTGCACGGACTCCTCCGAAAGTACCTCTTTTTCCGTCTGTCCTCCCTTTTTCAGAAGTACACGGATATCAGGTTCCTTACTTTCCAGTTCCTTTTTTATTCTTCCTTCAAAGTCACGGACTGCCTGTTCAAACTTCTCCTCTTCCCATACAAGAATCTCCGCTACCGTCTCTCTCGGTATGGCATTATCCGCCAGTCCGCCATGAATCCTTACCGGACTGAAGTCTTCTTTTCTGCACTCTGCAAGCATTCTTCCAAACAGTACATTGGAATTTCCCCGCTCTTTATCAATTTCACAACCGGAATGCCCGCCCTGAAGTCCTGTCAGCGTCACCTCATAAAGAGTTCCCTTTCGTAAGGTACGGGTAAGAGGAAGGCAACAATTTACCCTTGCCCCACCTGCACAGCTTGTGAGAAAAAATCCTTCTTCCTCAGAATCCAGATTCAAAAGCCGATGCCCCTTTAACATAGATAAATCAATACCTCTTGCTCCATCCATTCCGGTTTCCTCATCCACGGTAATGACAACCTCCAACCTCGGATGTGCTATTGAATCGGAATCCAGAAGTGCAAGTGCATAGGCAACTGCAATCCCATCATCCCCGCCAAGACTGGTACCTTCGGCATAAACATTATCTCCGTCAATGGCAAGTCTTAACGGCTCTGTCTTCATATCTATGGTACAATCCGGCTTTTTCACTGCAACCATATCCATATGTCCCTGAATAATCACCGGTTCTTCTGCTTCGTATCCTGCCGTAGCTTCTTTTATGATAATCACATTTTTTAAGGCATCCTGATAATATTTAAGGTTCCTTTCTTTCGCAAAATCCACAAGATAATTACTGATTTTATCCACATTTCCTGAACCGTGAGGAATGTTACATATCTTCTCAAAATAAAAAAATACTTCCTTTGGCTCCAAATCTTTTAATATATTACTCATGCTGTTTTGCCTCTTTTCTCACCACCGGAACTTTCCCGATGTTTTTTTATAATGTCTTTATTGTAACAAACCACTTCCTGTCACGCAAGAAAAAACCTGTAAACAAAACGTTCACAGGTTTCTCACTCCCTGAGTAGGGCTCGAACCTACAACACCACGGTTAACAGCCGTGTGCTCTACCATTGAGCTATCAAGGATTATTCTTAACAAAATTTATTATAGTAACGTGAGAAAGAAAAGTCAATAACTTTTTTCTTCTTGCTGCTTCTTTATATAGAGTTCCCATTATTTTTTATCTTATTCATTATTTTTAAAAAAGTGCCGCCCGGCGGCGGCACTTCCAAGAGAATGCTTCGCATTCTCCTTAACTTCCACCACTTGGCTCGCGCATTTTCCTATTACTTAGAAAAGTGCCGCCCGGCGGCGGCACTTTTTTAGTTCAAAAAGATTAAGCAATCTTAGATTTTGCAAGTTCTGCCAAAGAAGCAAATCCTTCTGCATCATTAACAGCCATTTCTGCCAACATTTTTCTGTTCATGTCAACACCTGCTAACTTTAATCCATACATAAATTTGCTGTAGGATAATCCGTTTAATCTTGCTGCGGCATTGATACGTGCAATCCATAACTGTCTGAACTGACGTTTTCTTTCTTTTCTTCCTGCATAAGAAGAAGTCAAAGCTCTCATTACGGACTGTTTTGCTACTCTATACTGTTTTGATCTTGCTCCTCTGTAACCTTTTGCAAGCTTTAATACTCTGTTATGTTTCTTTTTTGCGTTCATTCCGCCTTTAATTCTTGCCATTGTTTCATTTCCTCCTTCTTAACCAATTATAAGTATGGTAAAATCTTCTTCATATTCTTAACATTTGTTGCATCCGTAATAGCCGGTTTTCTAAGATTTCTCTTTCTCTTAGTTGTTTTCTTGGTTAAGATATGGCTTTTGTAAGCTTTACTTCTCTTTAATTTACCTGTTCCTGTTGCTTTAAAACGTTTTGCAGCTGCTCTGCTTGTCTTCATTTTTGGCATATCTGGTTCCTCCTAATTCTTCTCTCAAAAAATCTATTTTAACTGTACGAACTAACGCTTTTCAGTTAAAAACATCGTCATACTGCGACCTTCTACCTTAGGTGCTTTCTCAACAACAGCAATATCTGCAAGCTCGGTTGCAAAATCATCTAAAATATGCTTGCTGTTTGCCATATGCGCCATTTCACGTCCACGGAAACGAAGTGTTACTTTTACTTTGTCCCCCTTGGAAAGGAATTTTCTTGCCGCATTCATTTTGGTATTCAAGTCATTGGTATCAATATTCGGTGAAAGACGAATTTCTTTGATTTCAATAACTTTCTGTTTCTTCTTTGCTTCCTTCTCTTTTCGGGTTTGCTCATATTTGAACTTACCGTAATCCACGATTTTACATACAGGCGGTTTTGCGTTCGGCGCGATTTTCACCAAATCAAGCCCTGCTTCCTCTGCTAACTTCATGGCATCTCTCGAGGACATAATCCCTAACTGCTCTCCGTCCTCTCCGACTACTCGTACTTCCTTGTCTCTAATCTGTTCGTTAATCATTAAATCGCTAATTGCCTTGCACCTCCATAAGAAAATCGTATCCTTGATACCAAGTATCACAAAATACCAACATAAAAGTGCCGCCCGGCGGCAACACTTCCATAACCACCACTTGGCTCGCGCACTTTCCTATTTCATTAAAAAAGTGGATAGCATAACTATCCACCTGCATAACTCTATCACCAAACAAAATATTACCGGTATAAGAACTATGAACGCCTATAAGCCCAATCGCCATAGGGTGAGAGTGGATACTCTGCTTGTTTGTTCCATGTGTCTTTCATTCACACGCTCATATAGAATACCACCCTACGCAATGAATGTCAAGGGCTATTTTTTATTTTTCCCTACCTTTTCCTACCTAATATATTTCATATTAATTATCTCATATTCCGTCTCTTACATCTTCGTATCGATACCTGCCAAAGTATGGCTTAAAAATTTCAGTAATTGCTGTGCGTATTCCGAGTCTCTGCCTACAATTTCCTGAAACTGCTCCTTTGTAAGCTTCTGTATTTGTAAATATCGGTTATCTCGACTGATTTCTCTCACATAGGCTGCATCCCTTTGGCTGAGTTCCTTCATACTTTTTTCCATTCTTACCAATAAGGTACGTAGAAGATTGAAAGCGATGTCCGAATCTGCTTTAATAATATTTAAAAAATTTGACTTATCAATTTCCAGTACCAGTGTCTCATTGTGACCTGCCACTGCTGAAGCATTCCGTGGTTTATCCTCTAAGAGAGACATTTCTCCAAAAATAACACCGGGCGATAGAACTGCCACTTCTTTCGGTTCATCTTCAAAAGAAAACAGCATAATATTCACTCTGCCCTGTAATAACAGAAATGCTGTGTTTCCCATCTCATTTTCCTTACAAATAAACTCACCATTCCGATATTGCTTTACCGTTCCACAGTTTTTTAATACTTCCAGATTCATCTTAGAACTCTCCTTCTTTTCTCTATAGTATCTTTTTAATGTTTACACCTTCTGCACCTGACATGTCAATACACTATGATTAAGTATAACATAAATCCCCTTTCAAGTCACAGCTTTTCAGCCATTCTTAAAAGGGGATTCTACTTATTTTTCTTTAAATGTTGCGCATAAAGTTTCTCTGCAGCCATCGGCACCGCAACCCCGAATGTCTACATGTTCTGCATGACATCTCAAATCCTTATTATACACACAGTTGCTTGCTTCACAATCAATACTGATTGTTTTACAGGGACGGTCCATTGCGTTCATATAGGAATCTTTCTGTCTGTCACGAAAACTTTCACAACAAGTTTCATCACAGGTACAGGCACTCTTACCGCCGACAGTAATATCTCCCCGGCAACAATAATTTTCACTGTTGTATCCACAGTTTGTTACGGAACATTTCAATGCAGCCATACTAATCTTTCCTCCTTTTAGATTAAAGCTTTCACCAAAAATGAAAGCATTCACGGTTTCCAATTTAGTATTTGCTGCTGTTTCTGTTTTATGCCTCTTCTTGAAAATTTTTATTAATTAACTTCATTATTTTAAAGCATTCTTCATTGCCGCATAAGCCTTAACTGCCTCTGTCTCTACATCTGCGTTATTATACAAAATACTGTCCAAAGCATCTTTAAAAGCAGTCTGCAAACCACTGTCCTCATAATTCGGACTCATAATTTTCGTCTGTGTGTTGTCAATTACAGTCTGCGCCTCTGTCTGAATACCTGTCATCATACCGGCAGTTTCTAATGCACTCTTAGCACTTGTACTTACCGGCACTCCCTTTTCCATTCCTTGAAGGACTGCCATTTCTTCACTATTAACCAGATAATCCAATAGCATTGCCGCTTCTTTCGGATGCTTTGTGTTGCTGCTTATGACATACATGGAAGCCGGTTTTGCATACCATCCTGTAGTCGTTGCCCCGGAAAGCATCGGAACCTTCCCTATGACCGTAGTCTGTTCCAACCCTTCGAAAAGATTTTTCTGATATTTTTCCGCATTGGTAATCCACTGAACCGTTCCCGCATAAATTCCTTCTTTATAAGAGGAATCATTGCGTTCTCCCATGTATTCCACAACCTTATTTTCCACAAGACCCAGATAAAATTCCAACATGGTACGTACTTCTTCCTGTCCGAAATTCAATTTATTGTTACTGTCAAAAAAGGGTTTCCCCGTAGACTGTTCCACATATGCCACACTGGTCATAAAAGCTGCCGTAGAATCCAAATCCAAAGGATATATGCCCTTGACACTCATTTTCTGTGCCGCCTTGTAAAAATCATCCCAAGTTTCAGGCACAGAAAGCCCAAACGACTCATACAATTCCTCATTATATAAAAATACCTTTGAATTTAAGGCAATCGGTAATGCATTTAATACCCCATTGGAACGTCCGTAATCCAATATGTCCGAACTAAAGGTTGCCAAATCCAGATCACTTAAGCTCTCTAAATCATAGTACCTGCTTCCGTCCGGTGAATACTTATTTAACCATGAAAAATTTATCTGCATCACATCCGCCTCCGTATTGGATGCCATCACGACTGCATTTTTTCTATCATAACCGGTCCATTCACTGTATTCCATATGTACCTGAATATTCGGATGCATTTCTTCAAACTTTTTCACAGCCTCCATTGTATAATCATGTCTTGGATCCGTTCCCCACCATGAAAAGCTAATCTCTACGATATCTTCCTCTTCTGCAAGTGTAATTTCATCCCTTCCGCAGCCTGTCATGGAAAGAAGCATTGTCATACAGACCAAAACTGCCAATATTTTCTTTTTCATACATTTTCCTCCACTAATCAACCTTGAACCGTGACAAGGATTTCTGTAAATTTTCCACTGCTTCTCCAAGCTGGTTGGACTTTTCAAACAGTTTTTCCGTAGCCGCATGTTCTTCATCCGATGTACTCAAAACCTCTTCTGCATTTGCTGAAGAAGTCTCTGCTGCCTCCAGAATGGAATTCGTAGCTTGTAAAGAAACATCCTTCAGTTCCTTCATCGTTTCCGTAATCTCTTTAATATCATTTATTTTCTCTGTAATACTACCCGTCGCAACCAAAATGTTTTTAAAAGAATCACTGGAAGCAGATACAATTTCCTTCTGCTCGGCAAATACCTTCTCGGATTCTTTAATTACTTTCTCTGTCTCATGCCCGTAATTGTAAATACGGTTAATCACTTCATCGACCTGCGCAGTAGCCTCATTGGTCTGATCAGCCAACTTCTGTACCTGATTGGCAACTACGGCAAACCCCCTGCCCGCTTCCCCGGCTCTGGCTGCTTCAATAGAAGCATTTAAGGCAAGCAGATTTGTCTCTTCACTGATTTCACGAATCAACTCTAAAATGGATTTGACCTGTTTAATTTCTCCGACCAGATTAGAAACCGTCTCACCTACATTGTGCAGTGTTTCGTCTGAAGACCGGGTAGTCCTGTGAAGCTCCTCTACATTATGGATGGATTCCTCCCCGATTTTCTTTGTTCTTTCTGATTCCACTGCCATATCATCTACATATTCAATCGTCCTGTTAATGCTTCCGGCAAGTGCTTCCAGAGAATCAAACGTCTGCTTTGTCTCCTCCAGCTGTTTTACCGCACCAACCGCAATATCATCTACCGCCTGTGATACACCCTCCGATATATCCTGCGTTTTTTCTGCAATATCCTTGATTTCTTCGGATTCACCGGCAACCATTTCTGCAATGCCGTCTACTTCTTTAATCAGCCGGCTGATTTTATCTATCATGCCATTAAAGCTATGTGTCAGTACCCCTACCTCATCCTTTGCCTTTGTCTGAATCTGAATGCTCAAATCCCCTTCTTCTACCCGCTTCATATTGTCTACAAGAGCACGAATCGGTTTTACAATGCTCCTTGCTGAAATAATTGCAAGTGTGGCAGCTAACAGAATACAAACTGCTGCAACAAAAGCCGTAAAAAGCTTAATCTGATTCATTTCTTTCAGAATTGTTCCCGTTTCCATACTGCTGAACAACTTCCAGTTGTCATTACACACCGTAAAAGACATCAACTCTCCGTCACAAATAAAGGTTCCCTTATTTTTTCCGGCTGTTCTGGTAATCACATTTTCCGAAAGTAATGTACCAACTTTTTCTTCTATATTAGAATATATTACCGTATTATTCTCATCAACAAGACAAAGTACCATATCATTTAACTGGTTGGAATTCGATAATACATTTTCCAACTCCGAAGTATAAAGAGAAGTCAAAAGCACTGCATTATCATTAACCCTCTTTACATAATAAAGTTTCTTAAAATTGCCATCCATACCGGTAAACCACCCGTCCTGTGTGGTCTCGTCGGTAATGAAAGCACTTACATTTTCATATAATGAATCTTGTGTAAATAAATCCTTTGTATTGGATGCCGTTTTACCAATAACAGAATTATCCGCATAAACAATACCAAAATCACCGAAATTATGCATCAGACTAATACTCAGAAGATTCTCTTTAATTTCATCCTTAATCTGAATACTGTCATACTTTCCCGCACTGCTTGACGTATTATCATACGCATAGTTTTCCTCATTTGCAAATACAAGAGCACCTACTTCTTCAATATCGTCAAAATAATTGTCAATACCTAACCGCATCTGATCATTAATCGCCGTTGTCAATACACCAACCTTCTGTGTCATGACATTGGATGTATAACTGTAGCTCAATACAGCAATCAAAAGTACTGACACAAGTGCTATCGCTGTATTAATCATCAGCATCTTACCTGAAAGTGAAAATTTAACTTTCATAATTCCTCCTTTTCTGCCGTCTGTTGGCATATGTAAGCGTTTACATATCAAATTTATTATAGCTTAGCTTGTGCGGAATTACTAGTAAAAAATGTAAAAAAGAAGTAAAAAAATGACAGGAAGAAAGTTTCCTCCCGTCATTTACCTTTTTAATTATCAGTTACTGTTCTGCATCGCAAGCTTTCGCTCCAGCTCCTTTATCCGCCTCTCTTTTTCTGCCAGTTCCTTCTGACTATTTTCTAATTCTATTTGGCTACTTTCCAGTTTCTTTTGACTTTTTTCCAGTTCCTTTTGACTATTTTCCAGTTCCTTCTGACTATTTTCCAGTTCCTTCTGACTATCTGACAGCTCTTTATTTACATTCTCCAGTTCCTTCTCCTTGTCTTCCAGTTCCTTCCAGCTATCCTTAAGTTCTCGGTTTACATTTTCCAGTTCCTTCCATCTATCCGACAGTTCTTTTTCCTTATCTGCTAACTCCTTATTTGTACTATCCAGTTCATCCTGCAGTTCATCAATCATATAGCGAACCATATTCTGATCCATAATCTTCAACGCTTCCGAAAACATTGACAACACACCTCCTATATCCTGTCTGAACGCTGCAATCTCTTCATAAATCTCCTGAAACTTCGGATATTTTTCTATGATTGTATAAACAATTTCCGGTTCTTCCGAAGCCAGTAAATGAAGCCAGGCATCTAATTCTTCTGTTACTTCATTTTGCTTGATTTCGCGAAATCTGTCAAGCGTTACAAACACATACTGTTGTAAAAGTTCCAACGACAGTCCACTATCAAAACACTGTTTGGAACGATGTATATATGTATCTTTTATTTTCCCGAAATCAGCACTGCTCTTTTCCAACAGAACTATTGTATATACAGGCTTCATATGATGATAAGAAAATTCCTTTTTCTTCTCTCTCTTCACTCTGGAATACTGTCTCATAATTAAGTCTGATGAATAGCATGCTGCCCGCTCTCCGGGAAAACGGTAGGCAACCTTCTGAATTTCCACGTTGGCTATGGAACCATTCTCCAGTTCCACTACAATGTCCATAATCAAAAGACTGCTTTCCTCTAAAATTCTGGTTCCTTCATTCACCAAAACCTTTTGGACTTTCACCTTCTCTCCTAAAATCGCACTCAAGAAAGCCGACATCCTGTCCGGTCTTGTCTCCGGGTCAAAAATCCTCTTGAAAATCGGGTCGTAGGTAAGCGGAAGCCCTTTTACTCCGGTACAAAAATCTAAAAAACGCTGTCGGAAATCTTGTGGCAGATTATAATAATTTTGTTCCAATTCCTTCGAGGCACGAATCTGCCGTAACACCTCTTCTTCTGTCAAAAATGCATTTTCCATAAGCAAAATTCTCCTTTTCATTTGGTAAATAATTGGAAATCTAACGGCAGAACTGCCGAATTACCAAGAGTACCGAACTCATCAATACTCTAATTTGAATAACAAGAAAGCGAATGCTTTCTGATTGATAGGTTAAGTATATCATTGCTTTGTCTCACGTGCAAGAGTAAAACGAAATTTTTGACCATGAAGTATTCCCATCAGGAATGCAAAACTATCCATACACCATGCTATTGCTGCCTGTTCCGGCTTCTTACAAACTCCGCATGCTCTGCTGATGAAATATATTGTCAGAAGCAATGTAACACTTTTCGATAAATTGTTACATTGCTTTTTTGTACATAAAAAGAGGACAATTCTCTTGCCCTCTTTCGTTTTGCATCTTCTGTTTAGTATGCCCCTTATTCTCTGTTTTATTTTTCCTCGACAACTTCTTCCTTACGGATTTCCTTGGTACGGATTTCTTTTGTAATCTGGTCGATAAATTCGTCTAATGTTTTCTGTCCTTCATCTCCCGCGAAACGACTTCTAACGGAAACCAGATTATCTTCCTCTTCCTTCTGTCCCACAACGAGCATATAAGGTACTTTTGCAAGTCTTGTCTCACGAATCTTGTAACCGATTTTCTCGGAACGGTTGTCAGTTGTGACAAGGATGCCGTTTTTCTTAAGTTCTTTTTCTACCTTTGCCGCATAGTCCGCATATTTTTCGGAAATCGGAAGTACACGTACCTGCTCCGGGCACAGCCATGTAGGGAACTTGCCTGCATATTTTTCAATGAGCCATGCCAGTGTTCTTTCGTAACATCCCATAGAAGTTCTGTGGATGATATACGGACGAATCTTGTCACCGTTCTGGTCAATATAATACATATCAAACTGCTCTGCCAAAAGAGCATCCCACTGGATAGTAATCATGGTATCTTCTTTGCCATATACATTTTTCGTATTAATATCCACCTTTGGCCCATAGAATGCTGCCTCTCCCACATCTTCCGTAAACGGAATATTTAACTCTGTGAGAATATCACGGATATGTTGCTCTGTTTCTTCCCATACTTCCGGCTCACCAATGTATTTTTCCCGATTGTCCGGATCCCATTTGGAAAGATGATAAGTTACGTCCTCTTCCACACCTAATGTTGTCAGACAATGTTTTGCCAGTGCAAGGCAGTTTTTAAACTCTTCCACCATTTGATCCGGGCGCACAATCAGATGTCCTTCGGAAATAGTAAACTGACGCACACGGGTAAGTCCGTGCATTTCTCCGGAATCCTCATTTCTGAAAAGTGTGGAAGTCTCACCGTAACGAATCGGTAAATCACGGTAGGAGTGCTGGGTGTTTTTATAGCAGTAATACTGAAACGGACATGTCATCGGACGAAGTGCAAATACTTCCTTATCCTTCTCTTCATCACCCAAAATAAACATACCATCCGTATAGTGATCCCAATGTCCTGAAATCTTATACAAATCGCTCTTTGCCATAAGAGGAGTTTTGGTTCTCACATAGCCCCACTCATTGTCTTCCAAATCTTCAATCCACCGCTGCATGGTCTGTACCATTTTGGCACCCTTCGGCAACAGTAACGGAAGTCCCTGACCGATAACATCTACGGTTGTAAAAAGCTCCATTTCACGACCGAGTCTGTTATGGTCACGTTTTTTAATATCCTCCAGATGCTCTAAGTATGCAGCAAGTTCTTCTTTTTTGTTGAATGCAGTTCCGTAAATACGCTGAAGCTGTGCTTTATTGGAATCGCCTCTCCAGTATGCCATGGAAGAGCTGATTAACTTAAATGCCTTAATTCCTTTTGTACTCATCAGGTGGGGACCGGCGCAAAGGTCTGTAAACTCACCCTGCTTATAGAAGGAAATCTCCGCATCCTCCGGTAAATCACGAATTAATTCCACTTTATAGGGCTCGTTTTTCTCTTCCATAAACTTAATGGCTTCTTCTCTCGGAAGGGTGAACTTCTCCAGTTTTGCTCCTTCCTTGATGATTTTTTTCATTTCTGCTTCCAGCTTATCCAAGTCCTCTCTGGAAAACGGTTCGTGCTCAAAGTCATAGTAAAAACCGGTATCGATACTTGGTCCGATAGCAAGCTTCGCATCCGGGAAAACCCGTTTTACTGCTTCTGCCAGTACATGGGATGTAGTATGGCGCACGGTTCTAAGACCTTCCTCATCATTTGCGGTCAATATATTCAGTTCACAGTCCGTATCAATGACGGTTCTTAAATCCACTACCTTACCGTTTACCTCTGCTGCTGCAGCTGCTCTTGCAAGTCCTTCGCTGATATCTGCTGCAATGTCAATGACACTTCTGGCTTCGCTGTACTCTTTACAGGAGCCGTCTTTCAATGTTACTTTCATCTTCTTTTTTCCTTTCTTTTCTTTCCCCTGTGGTCGGTGGAAACGTGCACCGCATTTCAACTTCTCGTTGCTCGTTTGAATAAGCGCAAAAAAGTCCCTTACACAACTGTTTCCAGCTATGTAAGGGACGAATAAGTTTCGCGGTTCCACCCTGCTTGCCCTGTGCGCTTCCCAAATTTCAACTATCATGCTGCATCGGGTTTACGTCTTACCAAGACCTCTCATAAAGATGATAACGGAATCACCGGACCGGATTGGGGCCACTCGGAGTTAGTTTTCGGATAGTTCCGGTAAAAGCGCTTTCAGCACTGTCAAAACAGGCGCTTCTCTCTGCTATCTTCCCTATCGTACTCTTCTCGTCAACGTGTTTTCATTAAAATTTTCTATGCACTTATCATATTCCAACTTTTCAAATCTGTAAAGAACTTTTTTCAAATTTTTCTAAAGCCGATTAAATCCTTCACCACTTCCCCGGCGGCAATTAATCCCGCCACCGACGGTACAAAGGCAATACTTCCCGGAATTGCACGCCTTTCAGTGCATTTATGCTGTGCTCCCGGCGGACAAATACAGTTACTGCGGCACCCTTCAGATGCATCCTCCTTCGGTTTGATTGCCTTTTCCGTAGAATAGACCACCTTCAGCTTTTTTACACCCCGTTTTTTTAACTCCCGACGCATCACCTTTGCCAGCGGACACATGGTTGTCTTATAAATATCCGTTACCTCAAACTTGGTCGGATCCATTTTATTTCCGGCCCCCATACAACTGATAACAGGTACACCGACTGCCTGTGCCTGCATAATAATATCAATCTTTGCCGTCACCGTATCTACCGCATCCACCACATAATCATAACTTGAAAAATCAAATTCGTCTGCTGTTTCCGGCAGATAAAAACACCGGTGAATTTCCACTTTGGCCTTAGGATTGATAGACAAAATCCGTTCTTTCATCACATCTGTTTTGTATTTTCCAACGGTTTCCCTCGTGGCAATAAGCTGCCGGTTTAAATTCGTCAGACAGACCTTATCGTCATCAATTAAATCAAAGCGCCCTACGCCGCTTCTCGCCAGCGCTTCCACCACATAACCGCCAACACCGCCGATACCGAACACCGCCACACAGGCACCTTTCAACTTTTCTAATGCTTCTTCTCCAATCAGAAGCCTCGTTCTGGAAAATTCATCCAACATCCTGCTTCTTCCTCTCTTCTATTACACAAAACAGACAAAAGAAAAGTCTTTGCTTCTTTTCTTCTGTCTGTTTCTTATTTTCTACGGACACTGCCCATAGCATATTCTATGCTTTTGTTTCTTACTTCTGCATCTTATTTATTTTTACCGCAGCATTTTTTGTACTTCTTACCGCTTCCGCAAGGGCACGGATCATTCGGATATATTTTATCGCCTTTTACAATCGTCGTAGAGGATTTCTGTTCTCTGTAAAGTTCTTTTCTCTTTGCTTCGTCAAAAATATTGTTCCATTCCTCTAATTCATATAACCAGTCAGCTCCTGCTCCCACCATGTTTTTATAGAGAAGCTCTTTGTCAAAGCCTAAGTTTACTTTGGTGTCCTCTTCCATTTCTTCAATCGGATTCTGGTTTACAAGACTGTCATTGATACCATCCAGAAAGCCTACCATTGTCATAAGGGAAACTCCATATTTCTCAGCCAGTTCCTTTACGGTTCCTTCTACCACTTCATCGGGATTTTTTAAAAGCTCGGCATAAATATCTCTTTCTTCCTGAAAATAGGCTGTCCAAAGTTTCTGCAGCTCGTTTTTGTTTGCTGTCTCATCATATGCTTTGCTTCTCCACTGTTCTAATAATGCCATCGTATAATACCACCTTTAATCTTAATTTCGTTTTATCTTAAAACGGCTACTTGCTATAGTATAGCTCAAAAAAATAAATTCGTCCACTTTTTTGCGTATAAACTCTGTGAAAACTGTACATAATGATATTAGTCATTGGAACCCCCCCTTTGACAACTACACAAGACAAGTAATACAATCCTCCCCGAAAAAGGGCTGTTGCACCTCCAATCTGCAACAGCCCTCCTCTTAATTCGCTATATCATACACACTTCGAAGCCTGTAAGCCGACGCATTGCCTTTCAGAATACGGACTCTCTTTTCTCCCTCGTTCATGTCAAAATAATTATCTTCAAACAGAACATCTCCGTCAACGCCTTGAATTTCCACACTTTTTGCATAATTTTGTGCCCGGATAACCAAAGTGTCTCCCTCCTGTCTGTAAGAAAGCCTTGGATTCTTAAAATGAAAATGCTTTGGCGGCGTAAACAGACAGCTTCCTTCGGATACAATTTTCCCCTTCTGCCAGAATTCATAACTTACATAGTTATTAAAAATATCGCAATCAGGGAATTCTTCTTTTCCAATCCAAAGTCCGGAAAGTGCCCTGACCTGAATACGATGCCGTACCTGCCAAAGCACAACACTTTCCGCATCCCTTAAGAAAATCCGCACTTCTCCGTTTATATCCTCCATCGTTTCATTTGCCACATGCACCCGGATAGACTTTTCAAATTCCTGTTTCTCCATCACACAGGAAGGATGTTCGCTTAACTCACCCACTTCCTCACAGGAAATCATAATCGGCGCAAAGAACCGTTTTTCCGCATAATGTAACGCTTTCCATCTTCCGAAATAATCAATACTCGACCATGATGCCACAGGCCAGATATCATTAAGCTGCCACACCACAGCACCCATACATCTGCCTCTGTAACGGCGAAAATGCTCCACACCGTACCGAATTGCATCAGCCTGCAAAAGCTGGGACGCATAAAGCAGATGGTCAAAATCCTTCGGATAAAGATAGGTTGCAGACAAATAATTTAAAATCTTTCCGTTTGCTGCACGGTTTCTCTGGTGCATCTCCATCACTCTGGAAAAAATGTTTCTATCCTCCGGCTCGGTAAAACTCTCTATCGTTTTCAAACAAGGGAAAGATTGAAAGCCAAACTCCGACAAATAACGGAACCGGAATTTCCGGTATTCGGTAAAAGGCTTGTCCCCATGCCACACATCCCAATAGTGAGTATCTCCGGCATTTTCATCCCACGGATTATCAAAATTACCGCCCGAAGAAGGAGAGGAAGGCCAGTAAAAGGTATTCGGATCTTCCTCCTTTAAAATCTGCGGAATAATATATTCAAACAGCTTAATGTAATCGTATTTCTGCTTTACAGAGGGTTTCCATGCCTTGTCTAAGGTCTGGGTTTCCATTTCATTGTTGCCGCACCAAAGTCCCAAACAAGCATGATGTCTGATTCTTCTTACATTATCTATGGTTTCCTGTCTGACATTGGCTTCAAATTCATCATCCAGTTCATAACTTGCACAGGCATACATAAAATCCTGCCATACCAAAAGCCCGAGCTCGTCACAAATATCAAAGAAATAATCATCCGGGTAATATCCGCCGCCCCATACCCGGATGGAATTATGATGGGCAGCCACGCAGTCTTCCAATAACTGCCTTGTCCGTGCTTCGGAAATTCTGGAAAAAATATTGTCCTCCGGTATATAGTCCGCACCCATGGCAAAGATTTTCACTCCGTTAATTTCATGGGCAAAACATCTTCCCCAGTCGTCTTCCTCCGTATTTACCGTTACCGTGCGAAGTCCGATACGCCGTACCCAGCTGTCTAAAAGCACCCCGTCTTTGTTTTTTAATAAGACTTCCACCTTATATAAAGGCTGTTCTCCGTAACCGTTCGGCCACCAAAGCTTCGGATTTTCAATTTCAATCTGCTCTTTTTCATTTTGCACATATTCCGTTCCATTCGGTGCATATACTTTAATACTGACACTTGTGTCATCTTTTTCATCAAATAACTCAACGGTAGTATCAAAATCCAATGTCACTTTCTTTTCTTCATGAAACTGGCTGATGTAGACCTGTTCAATTCGTGCCGTATCTGCCGCAAGAATCTTCACGCTTCTGAAAATTCCGGCATCAGGAAGTCTCGGTCCCCAATCCCAGCCGAACATACAGTGCGCTTTTCTAAGATGAGGGAATCCCTCCATAGCATCACCGGAACCACCGGTATATACCTTTTCATTTTCTTCTTTAATGTAACGAATCGGCGAATGCAACACAATCCGCAGGCTGTTTTCCCCGCTTCTTGCCAGCCCTTCCAAATCAAATTCCCATATACGGTGCATATTATAGGCACTTCCCGCCAACTCTCCGTTAACGTAAACATCTGCTAACGTATCAATCCCCTCAAACCGAAGAAGCAAAACATCACTTGCCAAATCCTGTTCCGACAGGCAAAAACTTCTGCTGTATACAAAATCGTTTTCCATCAGCTTTGTCGCTTTTAATTCATTGTCCCGGTAATACAAATCCGGTATTCTTTTTTCCTCCATTAACGTTCCGTATACACTGCCCGGAACCTTCGCCGGAATTTCTTCTTCGCTGATTCCGTATACATTTTCCCCAAGGATTTTTAATTTCCAATCTCCATCCAGACATATTTCCCGCATGCCGCTAACCCTCTCTTTTTGTAACACTTTCCGTAACCTTTTTATCTCTTTTTACCATATCACATTTTCCCGGTTTTGTGTATTTATTTTCAGAGAATCTTCTGCGGAATTTCTACGGAAATCTTTCATGAGAAGAAACAGTTATCTAAGCTATCCTTCCTCTCTAAAACTTTTTACCATATCCATAAAATCTTTTTCCTTCAGCATCGCAAGCCCTGCGTCCTCATCACCAAGAATAATAAGCTGATCATCCGGATTAATATCAAATATTTTTCTGGCTTTTGCGGGAATAACAATCTGTCCCTTATCACCAACTTTTACCATTCCAAAAATATGCTTCCCTTTTGGTGGTATTGGTAAACCATCGGCTTCCTTATCATAATTTACCAAATCGTCTATGGTAACCCCGAAAATATTTGCCAGACACTTACATCTTTCAATATCGGGCAATGCTTCACCGGTCTCCCATTTTGACAGGGTCTGTCTGGAAATATCCAGTTTCCCGGCAAGCTCCTCCTGGGATAATTTATTCATTTTTCTAAGAAAAATCAGATTGTCCCGAAACATAAACTACCTCTCTTTTTTCTGAATTCCAAGCACAAGCCATCGTAAGACGGGAACTCTTGAAATCAATTCATACAATACAAAAGCCCCGCCAAATGCCATTATCGTCACAATGATATAACAAATAACCGCCGGAACCTCCTTGGCATAAAGATTTAAATAATATGCTGTCGCCGCCAAAGATAAATAATGGAATACATATAATCCCCAACTTTTCTTTGCCATCCAATTGCAAAACGAATTCGTCCTATTTCCCCATTTTTTCATGGCTGCAAGCATTGCAAGAGTTGCAATCCATGCATAGGAAACGGAAAACACATTATCTCTAAGCGGTGCAACCGCATAATTTTCTCCGAAATAACAGTAGATATATCCTACTGCCAGACCAGTTGCTGCAACTAGAAAGGGGATTGCATACTTACTAAGTTCTTCTATAATTTTATCATGAGATAACACAAAATAACCAATCAGAAAGCTTACCCCGTATATTCCAAACCGATAAACAGGCACCACCGGCGTATTCAAAATCTGTGCTGCTCCCAGTACAACGATTCCCAATAAAAGAAGTAACACAACAGCCGACAGACCGGATACTTTATCCATCAGATGATATAACCTGTCTTTTTCAAGTTTTCTTACAATTATGAGCAGTACCGAAATTATCCAAAGCACCTGTAAAAACCACAGCACTCCGGTTCCGGACAGAACCATACTCAGATAGGTGCTGATCCCTTTTACTGCCGACGGCACCGTATCCGGCATGGAGCCAAGCATACTGTCAAATGCATTACTGATTGCCATGTTGTAATATCCCATTATCCATTGAAAAGCAAAAAGACCGAGTGTTGACGGTACTAACAGCTTAACGGTTCTGGACTTTACAAACTCTTTATCCGTCTTCTTTTCAAGAGAATATCTTGCACTCATTCCTGATATGACAAACAGAAGAACCATAAACCACGGATATACAGCATATTGAAAAGCATCTTGATACTGTACTTCTTTAAACGGCCCAATCACCCCGTCTGTTATGACTCCGTTATAAATATAAATCACATGATAAATAACAACAATGACTACCGTAAGCCACCTGATATTGTCTATGTAGTATTTTCTCATATTTTTCCCACCTTTGCATCAATTTTTAACAAAATTATAGCATACACATAACCGTTGCTCTACCAATCATATTTAACATTATATATGATTTCCTGTTAAAATTGGTAGCAAAAAACATCGTTATATGCTAGACTTACTTACAGAAAAAGCAGAAAGGAATATTTTAATGAAAAAGAAAACTCCGAAACAAATTGCGGCACTGGCTTGTGTCGTGCTAATTATTCTTTCTTATATTGTATCCGCAATCGTTGCACTGCTTGATTCCACAAAATCCGGGGAACTGTTTCAAGCGTGTCTTCTTGCAACGGTATTTCTTCCGATTCTCTGCTGGATTTATATTTGGCTGTATGGAAAAGTAAAGCAGAAACCTACGATGGCTGATTTGGATATTATGCAGACAGGAGAGGAAAAAACTTCCTCCCCCGACAAAAACTAAAACTTCACGCCCATCCCGCGCAGTTCCTCTTTCGCCTGCGTTTCACTCCGAAACAAAATCGTCTGAATTCCGGCATCTGCGGCACCCTTGACATTTTCCTCCAAATCATCCATAAACACGCACTCCTCCGGCACCAGATGATAACGTTCAAGCAAAAGTGCGTAAATCTCCGGCTGGGGTTTGATAAAATGGTCTTTATAGGAAAGAATGCCACCGTCCGTATAGGGCAGAAAATCCAATGCATCGGCACAATCCACCACAGCCTTGTGGGAGAAGTTGGAAAGTACCAGAACCTGATAACCGTTTTCCTTTAAGGCTTTTATCCACGGAATAGCATAGTCAAAGCGTACCAGCATACCGGAAATGTCAGCAAGCGATTCCCGGATTTCTTTTTCGATTCCCGGGTCATTTTTCACAAATGCCTCGATGATTTCCTCATCGCTCATTAAGCCTTTGTCGTATTCTTTCCATACGTCACTTTGCACGGTAGCTTTTCCGATTCTTTTTTTCACTTCTTCACTGTAGGGAAAACGGTCATAATATTCTTTCCAATGAAACCCGGTAAGCACGTTTCCGATATCAAAAATTACTGTTTTAATCATAGTTCCTCTCATTCTGCCGCAATGGTATATTTCTACGATTTCCAACGCGGGCATCCGTTATTAAGCAAACTGTATTTTCACATAAAGTTTCACTATGCTTATAGTAATCAATAGAAATGATAAAGTCAATGTTTCCTTTTATGCTTTTTCTTCTTTGTCTGCTTTTATCAAATGCTCTATGATGTCCATGCACCCTTCATAGCCGATATCACTACTGTTTAAGCAAAGAGCATAATTTCCTGCCTTTCCCCACTCCCTTTCCGTATAATAGTTGTAATGCAGACTGCGCTTTTTATCGGTATCCCGAAGGAGTTTTTCCGCTTCTGCTTCCGTCACCTGATACAGTCTCTTAATTCTTTCGCATTTTTCTTTCGTTTTACCGCAGATAAACACATTCATGCAATCGCTTCTATCCCTTAAAATATAGTCTGCGCATCTGCCTATAATGACACAGGGACCCTGCTCTGCAATATCCAAAATAATTTCCCTTTGTACCGCATACATATAATCGCCCAGCGATGCACCTTCCTTATTTCTTCCGGTAAAAGCATAAGCAAACCTGTTTTTGGAAGGTGCGTATTCTCCTGACTGTTCAATGAATTTTTCCGACAACCCTGTCTTAAAGTACTTCAATTTTATTTTTCTTAATTTTCTTCATGAAACAGCAGGCAATCAAAACCGTTACTCCCTCTGCAAAAAGGAAAGTCAGCCAGACTAAAGAGATTTCATCCAATGAATGCCTCTTTACTATCTGTGCCATTCCATATGCCACCGGTAGTACAAAAAGAAACTGTCTGCACACAGAAAGCACCAAGGATTCCAAACCACTGTCCAATGCCTGAAAAATTCCCTGAAAAGCAATATTGGCACCGGCAAACAAAAAGCTTAGAGAAATAACGCGCATGGCACTGATACAAAGTTTTTCCGTTTCCCCCGAAAGTCCGAAGAGGGAGGCTAACGGCTTAGCAAATATTTCTATCACCACCAGTCCGATAAACATAATCACAAGTGTATACAGCATCCCGTATTTTATTCCTGCTTTAACACGCTCTTTGCTGTGCATTCCCTGATTGAATGATACAATAGGCGTAATCGCATCACGAAGTCCGAATGCCGCAAACAGGATAAACTGCTGAATCTTATAATACAGTCCGTAGGCCGTTACCGCTGTTTCCGAAATACCTCCCAAAATCACATTGAGTCCATAGGTCATAAAGGACATCAACGCCTGAGCAATAATTGCCGGCAGACCGATTGCATAAATTTCTTTTACCAGTCTTCCTTTCAGTTTCAAATACTTAAGTGAATTGGTAATTTCTTTATTATATTTTACATGGAATAACAATCCTAACAGCATGGACACAATCTGCCCAATGACCGTAGCATAGGCTGCACCTTTTACACCGCATTCCGGCACACCAAGCCAACCATAAATAAAAACCGGGTCCAAAATCATGTTGGTTACGGCACCGACTACCTGGGCGATGGTAGAATACTTGGAACGCCCTGTTGCCTGTAAAAGCTTTTCAAAAATAGAAAAGAACACAATTCCAAAAGATATCACACAGCAGATAGTCAAATAATCCACTGCCATCCCTGCAATCAATTCATTTGTCGTCTGCGTTGTGATATATGTCTTTACACCAAACAAACCGAAAAGCAAAAAGACAACATAAATAATCCCTGCCAGCGTGATGGCATTTCCGGCTGTTCTGCTTGCTTTTTCCTTATCACCCTGTCCCAGACTTTTGGCAAGCAGTGCATTTGTTCCCACGCCGGTTCCGATACCGATTGCAACCATTAACATCTGCACCGGAAAAGCAAGTGTCAGTGCATTCAATGCTGCCTCTCCGTTTCCTTTCATGTTTGCCACAAAGGCACTGTCCACAATATTATAGACTGCCTGCAGCATCATGGATAAAATCATGGGAATGCTCATGGACAACATCAGCTTATCTACCCGTTCCCTTCCCATCCTGTTCATCGAAGCTTCTTTTTTCATTTTCCTCATCCTTTCTGTTCGTGCGGGCTATTCGCCTTTCCACAAAAAAAAGCGCAAATCCAATCTGGATTTACGCTTTTCGCTACTCGACTTTGTTAGTTTATCAAATTTTTTTCTTAAAAGTCAAGAAATATATTTTTATATTTTACTATTGACAATACTGTGTATTGCACACTATAATATATTTAACAATATCGGAAGGAGGAAACTATTTGGAAAAGGACTTACTGGAAAGCCTGCTGTCAGAACTGCGCCGTGGCACTTTAATTCTCTGTGTCCTAAGCCAGTTAGGGGAATCACGGTACGGCTATGCGCTTGTGCAGATTTTGGAAGAAAAAGGGGTTCCCATCGATGCCAATACGCTCTACCCGCTTTTACGCAGATTAGAGAAACAGGGGCTGTTATGCAGTGAATGGGATACCGCAGAGGCAAAACCTCGCAAATACTATAAAAGAACATTATTTGGGGATCAAATTTTTGAAGAGCTTGTAGCGCAATGGAACACATTGTCTGCGGGAATGAATGACTTATTAGGAGGGAAAGAACATGAATGAAAAAGAAATGACAGAACGTTATATTTATGAAGTAATCAAACGGGTTCCTCCGGAGACAAGAGAAGAAATCCGTTTGGAGTTACAGTCACTGATTGAGGATATGTGTGCTGAGGAAGGGATTTCTGTGGAAGAAGTTCTAAAAAAACTGGGAGACCCTGCCGAATTTGCAAAACGTTACAGGGATACGTCAAACTATCTGATTGGCCCGGAATACTACGACAACTATATTTGGGTACTTAAGCTTGCTCTTATCGGAATCGGTATTTCCGCCATTCTTTCCGCTTCTGTCAACGCAATAATCGGAGTCGAAAACTGGACAGAGCTGTTTACCAAGTTCTTTACGGAATTATTTACAACTGCAATCAACGGTATCTATAGCGTTGTGGGAATTGTTACGATTGTTTTTGCCATACTGGAATGGCAGAAGGTAAAAGTAAACCTGAAAACAAAAAAAGACTGGTCTGTAGATGAACTTTCTAAAAACGCCGACACAGTCAAAACATGGACTCCTCTTTCCCTGCCGCCCGTACCGGACAAACGCGCCCTTATCAAACGTGGAGACAGTGTAGCAGGTATTATTTTTATCAGTGCCTTTGCTGCTATTTTATTATTTGCGCCACAGTTGTTCGGTGCCTTCCACTATGACGGTCAAAAGCTAAACAGTGTTGCCTGCGTTTTCAATCTGGCAGAATGGAACCGCATTCTTCCGATTTTTCTTCTCTGCCTCTTTGCCGGACTTGTAGATGAAATTATCAGACTGGTTATGGGCTATCACTGCAAGGTCGTGATGTTCAGCAAGATTATCTGCGATGCTGTACAAATAGTGGGAGCCGCTGTTTTATTAAAGGTTCTTCCCTTTTGGAATCCTGATTTTACGAAACAGTTGCAAACTGCATTTGGGGTGAGATTCGCTAACGGAGATATTCTATTCTATTGGGGAACTAATTTCTTTACTAACCTCATCTTCGCTTTTATCTGCCTTATTTCTTTATTGGAAATCGGGGTGACAGTTTACAAAACCTTGAAATATACGTAATTTTTTCTTAAAACAGGAGGTTTGCTATCCTCCTGTTTTCCTTTCCTTATCCACCTGTGCCGGATTATCCAAAAGCTTCCCATCACAATCAAACCGTGACCCGTGACAGGGACAGTCCCAGCTTAATTCTTCCGGATTCCATGCAAGCTCACATCCCATATGCGGACACCTTGCGGAAATCTTATGAAGTCTGCCTTCCTTATCACGGTAGCAGGCATATCTTCTCATCCCTATCCTTACAATGCCTCCTTCTCCTCTTCCAAGACTTTCTTCTCCCACCATCGGCAGATGAAAAGCACCTTTAGAAAGACCGATTACGCTCTCCCCGATATCCTTTATCAGCGCAGAAAATCCATAAAAGGAAAACCGCTTCGGCGTAAACAACAAAGCATACGGATTTTCCATGCCGCAAATGCTGTCACACAAAATCCTTGCAGCTATCATGGATGTTGTCATGCCCCATTTTTTATAGCCTGTTGCCACATACCAGTCCGGCCGGAAAAGGGAATATCTGCCGACAAACGGAAGTCCGTCATGGGTGACACAGTCCTGCGCCGACCATTTCGCTGCTATTTTACTGTCCGGGCTATATTTCGCCGCTTCCTTTGCTTTTCCCGTCCGATGAGCACCGCCGCCCAGAAGCAATACATTCCCTTCACTTCTAAGGGACAAGCCATCCTCATCTATACTGTAATACATCCCGTCAAGCGGCTCCGCTTTTTCTAATGCCACCACATAGCTTCTGTCCTGATGCTGCCTTAAAAAGTAAAAACCCGGTACATTCAAAATCGGATAATGTGTGGCAAACACAATATGATCCGCCCGTACAGTCCCCCGGTTGGTCATAATCCTGTTTTTCTTTACCTTCAGTACCTTTGTCTGTTCATATATCATTAAGTCTTTGGAGATTTCTTTGATAAATTCGAGTGGATGAAATTGTGCCTGTTCTTCAAAGCGCACGGCTCCGCATACAGAAAAAGGCAGCTTTGTTTCTTTCGTAAACGTTGCCTTTATTCCCAGCTTTGCCGCTGCTTCTGCCTCCCGTTTCAGGCACTCTTCTTTTTCCGTAGAATACAGATAAGAAGGGAGTTTTTCAAAATGACATTCTATTTGATGCTTTTCAATCAGCTTTTCATACTCCGTAATCGCTTCTTCATTTGCCTTTGCATAAAGCTCTGCTTTTCTTTCCCCAAGCTTTTTTATAAGCCCATCATAAATCAGTCCATGCTGGCTTGTAATCTTTGCCGTTGTATTTTTCGTCTGTCCGCTGCCAATCCGATCTGCCTCCAGAACTACCACATGAAAACCTATTTCCTGTAAAAAATAGGCAGTCAGAATACCGGTCATACCCGCTCCGATTACTGCTGCCTCTGTAAAAAGATTTCCGTCTAACGGCTCCCTTCTTGGGATTTCTACTTCTTTACTCCATATGGATTCCATGTACATACCTCTTTTTCCTTTTTGGTATGTAGTCTGCCCCTTTTTTCTAAAAATACTCTTTCCGGATTACTCTTCCAAGATGCGCAAAAGTTCCATTGCAGCTGCAGACAAGCTGCTTCTTTTATCGGTTACAACGCAAAAATGTCTTTTCGGTATCATTTTATTAAATCGCAGTTCAAACAGCTTTCCTGCCTCTAACTGCTCTTTCGCAAATTCCCTGACCACGCAGCCGACCCCTAAACTCCGTAAGGCAAACTGTACAATCATATCACTGGTTGCCAGTTCAAATTCCGGATTTACCGTAACTCCGTTTTCCTTTAAAAAGCTGTCCATGTAAGTCCGTGTACTGGTTGTACCCTCCAAAAAAATAAGCGGAAGCTTTTCCAAATCCTTAAAATCCAGCATTCTGTTTTTGTAAGGAATAAATTTTCTTCCTGCCACAAAGGTATCGCTTATTTCCTTTACCTGTGTAATTTCCATTCCTTCGCTTTTTGTAAGAGGCGTACTGACTACGCCGAAATCAATTTTTCCTTCCTTCAGAAGACGGATAGTCTCCGGCGTGGGCCCGTTTGTCACCGTAACTTTAATTTTCGGAAACTGCTCATGAAATTTTTCCAAAAAAGGAAGCAGATAAAAACGGAGGGTCATATCACTTGCCCCGATTCGGATTTCTCCCACTTCCAGATTCAACATCTGTGCTAACTTCTTTTCTCCCGCTTCTATCTGCTCGTACCCTTTTGCCACATAGGAGAACAGCAGCTCTCCCTCCTTGGTCAAAGTTACTCCCTTGGCTATCCGCCGAAACAACGTAGTGTTCAACTGATACTCCAACTGTTTCACTGACTGGCTCACTGCCGACTGTGAAACAGAAAGTTCCTTTGCCGCAATGGTAAAGCTGCCTGTTTTCGCTACATAATAAAATACTTTATAATACTCTAAATTCGTTATCATATCTTATTTCTTACGATAAATAATATCATTTCTTCCCGGTCCGTTGGATACCATAGTAATCGGATAACCAATCTGCTCCTCAATAAATTCTACATATTTACGGCAGTTTTCAGGAAGGTCTTCATATTTTTTAATACCACGAATGTCAGTTTTCCATCCCGGTAATGTCTTCAATACCGGTTTTGCTTTCTCTAACTTCGCCGTTACCGGGAAATCGGTGGTTACTTCACCGTCAATCTCATAGCCTACACAAACCGGAATCTCATCCAGATAGCCAAGTACATCCAGTACCGTAAATGCTACATCAGTAGTTCCCTGCAGACGGCATCCGTATTTGGAAGCCACACAGTCAAACCATCCCATACGACGCGGACGTCCCGTGGTTGCCCCGAATTCACCTCCGTCTCCTCCGCGGCGTCTTAACTCATCTGCTTCATCTCCGAAAATTTCAGATACGAAAGCACCTGCTCCCACTGCAGAAGAATATGCTTTACAGACCGTCACAATCTGCTTGATTTCATAAGGCGGAATTCCTGCTCCGATAGCACCGTAAGCTGCTAAAGTAGAAGAAGAGGTTACCATCGGATAAATTCCGTGATCCGGATCCTTTAATGTACCAAGCTGACCCTCCAACAGAATCGTTTTTCCCTCTTTTATCGCTTTATCAAGGAAAGAAGCCACATCACATACATAAGGCTCTACCATCTTTTTATATTCATGCAAAGTTTCCAGAAGTTCATCCGGGTTAATAAGCGGTTTGTGATATAAATGCTCTAACAGAACGTTTTTCATTTCACAAATACGTACCACCTTTTCTTTCAATAACTCTTCATCGAAAAGCTCACTTACCTGAAAACCGATTTTTGCATATTTATCAGAATAAAACGGCGCAATACCGGACTTGGTGGAACCGAAGGATTTCCCTCCCAGTCTTTCCTCCTCATACTGGTCAAACAGAATATGATAAGGCATTACCATCTGTGCTCTGTCCGAAACAAGAATTTTCGGCATCGGCACATTTCTGTCCGTAATAGATTTAATTTCATTAAATAGTACCGGAATATTTAATGCAACACCATTACCGATAATGCTGGTGGTATGGCTGTAAAATACTCCCGACGGCAAAGTATGTAATGCAAATTTACCATAATCGTTTACAATTGTATGACCTGCGTTGGCACCGCCTTGAAAACGTACAATGATGTCCGCTTCCTTTGCAAGCATATCGGTAATTTTACCTTTTCCTTCATCGCCCCAGTTTGCACCTACTACTGCTTTAACCATATTCATCCTCTCATTCCGCCGCCTCTTGCGACTAAACAACCTTTTGTCCAAGAAAAAAACAGGCTGTAAAAAACCTGTTTTCTCCTGTCTTTTACTTTATGATTATACACGATATTAATACATAAGTAAAATGAATATTATTTATGCTTGCTATAAGGGTTGCTTATGTTTCTTTAGTTCTTTCTTAACTTCCAGATATTTTACCACTCAAATGTAAAGATTGGAGCCTACTTGTT
>CAYUYJ010000025.1:0-46876 GCA_964449325.1 uncultured Lachnospiraceae bacterium
ATGCGACAGGATTTGAACCTGCGACCTCTGCGTCCCGAACGCAGCGCTCTACCAAGCTGAGCCACGCATCGATATGTTATGCGGTATCTGAAACGACCATAAACGATAATACAATAAAATGAGGAACTTGTCAATCACTTAATTGTGAAAATATAAAAATATATATCACTTAATTGTGAAAATATAAAAATATGAGAATAAAAGATACAAAATTTATGGTTAGTTTTTGTTTCGCCATTGTCTTGGCGAAATACCATATACGTTTTTAAATGCTCTTGAAAAGTGAAGTTGGTTGGAATAGCCAACTGCATTTCCTATATCTGCAATAGACAAAGAAGTTAATTTTAGCAATTCGGTTGCCTTTAGCATACGATAAGTAATTAAAAAATCCTGAGGTGTTTTTCCTATATTTTCGTGAAATATTTTTCCAAAATAACTCCGGTTCAAGCCGCACGAATTTGCTATATCCTCCACAGTGATTTCATTCTGAAAATTTTGCTCAATAAATGAAATTGCTTCTTTGATATAAAAGTCCTTCAGACTATTTCCTTTGTTAATTTGAGTTGAATTGGAAGAACGAACCAGGGCATCAAAAAACAGATACAAATGCCCAATTAAATGAAAAGGAGATGCATCTTTATGATTCACAATATAAAGCATTTCATCCTTCATAGTCTGTGCCAATTCCTTTATTTTGGCTTTATATATGGGCTGATTCATATTTAATCCGGCCAATGCTACCGTTTCTTTTGCGCGAAGTCCATCAAATTCAATCCATGCGTATTCCCAGGGAATATTTTCATCTGCAATATAGGTACAAATTTGATTTGGAAAAATCATAAATCCCTGTCCACTTTTTACAGAATAGGAAATAGATTCCTTTTTGGAATTCATTGCAAACAAGGTTCCTGTTCCGGAGATAACATAGTGGAAAAGAAAATGATTCCTTGATGCAGGACCAAAAGAATGGGAGGGATCACACTGTTCCCAACCGAATTGATATAGACCCATATCGATAAAATTTTCACTTGGAAATACAGAAAAAATTACCTCGCTCATAAGACTCCTTATAATCAAAAATGCATTCATTATTTGCTTGTATATACAAAATATATCAAAATGCTAGATGAATTTCAATATATAAAATGAAAATAGCATTATGATATATAAAACGCGGAAAGCCGCTATTTATTAATAGCATATTGGATGATATAATATGAATATCAAAGAAAGAGAGGGAAATTTTATGAAAGGAAAAATGACAAAAAACTTGGTGGTGGCTGGCTGTATTTTGACAATGGTATTTTCTCTTTCGGGATGCCAAAGTGGGAAGGATACATCCGTTACTGAAATTGAACTCGTACAGTATAAACCGGAAGCAGCAGGTTATTTTGAAATGGTAGAGGAAGCCTTTAATACTTCGCATGACAACATTCATTTGACGATTCATTCTCCAAATGATGCCTCTACGATTCTTAGAACGAGATTTATTCGTGAAGACTATCCGGATATTATCGGGATTGGGGGAGATATTAACTACTCTTATTATGTAGATGCAGAGATTTTAGCAGATGTATCAGATTATGAGGGTCTGTCCAATATTATTCCGGCGTATTTGGAGACGGATGAAGCTTTGGAGCTTGTTCCAACCGAAGGAATCTATGCTGTACCTTATGTGGCAAATGCAGCAGGCATTTTATATAACAGAGACATGTTTGAAAAGTATGGTTGGGAAATTCCAACAAACTGGAGTGAATTAATGGAATTATGTGAGCAGATTAAAGCTGCCGGTGAACTACCGTTTTACTTTGGGTTTAAAGATACCTGGACCTGCCTTGCTCCGTGGAATTCTATGGCAGTGGATTTGGCAGATCCTGATACAGCAAAACAGGTAAATAGAGGGGAAACCACTTTTACAAAGGCGTATGCAGAATTGGCTGAAAAATATCTTATGCTTCTTCCGTATGGGCCGGATGACCCGTTTGCTTACGGCTATAATGATGCGTGTACAGCCTTTGCAAGAGGAGAGTCTGTAATGTATCCGATTGGAAGCTATGCAGTACCGCAGATATTATCAGTAAATCCTGAATTAAATATTGATTCGTTTGTTATGCCGGCAAGTGATAATTCAGAGGGAAATACTTTGAATTCCGGTATTGATCTTCAGTTTTGTGTGACAGCTGATTGTAAAAATAAAGAGGCAGCATATGTGGTGTTGGATTTCCTTTTAGAAGATGAGAATCTTCAGGCATACATAGATAATCAAAATGCAATTCCTTGCAAAGAGGGAGAATTCAAGCTTTCTCCTATGTTAGATGGAATGTCGGAATATATTGCGGATGGGAACATGACAGATTTTCAGGATCATTATTATCCGTCAGAAATGGCAGTAGATGCATTGCTTCAGACATTTCTTATTGAACAGGATAAAGACAAATTTTTAGCAACCTTCGATTCAAACTGGCAAAGGTATAATCGAGATATTATTATAATGGTCCAACAATATGAAAAAGAACATGGAAACGAAGAGTAACGAAAAGGAGAAGGGTTATGAAAAATGAGAGAAAGCGAACGTTTTTATTAATTACGATTCCAATCCTTGCACTATTCATCTGTTTTAATACAGTGCCATTGATTCAGGGAGCCATTTATAGTTTTACAAATTCCAGAGGATTTGGAAGTTATGATTTTGTAGGATTACGGAATTATATAGATTTATTTTCGGATGCAAGAGTCGGAAAGTCATACTTGTTTACCATTAAGCTGTCAATCGTTACTACGATTGTTGTAAATGTAATCAGTCTTATTCTTGCATTGGCATTAAACAGCAAGATTCGTGCAAAAAGCTTTTTCAGAGGCGCATATTTCTTGCCAAATGTTCTCGGAGCATTGGTTGTCGGTTATATTTTTAATTATTTCTTCACTTATTTGATGCCGGCATTTTTTCAGATGCTTGGGGCAGAAGGCTTAAGCAGAAGTATTCTTTCCGATGCAGGCACAGCGTGGATTGGAATTGTGATTGTTTGTTCATGGCAGGCAATTGCAATGAACACTATTATTTATATTTCAGGACTTCAAACAGTACCGGAGGATGTATATGAAGCAGGGGATTTGGATGGTGCAACCGGTTGGAAGAAATTCAAGCACTTAACCTTTCCTTTAATTATTCCGTTCTTTTCTATCAATATGGTATTATGCATTAAGAATTTTTTGATGGTGTTTGACCAGATTATGGCATTAACAAAGGGTGGTCCGGCGCAAAGTACAGAATCAATATCCTATTTGATTTATAATAATGGTATGGCAGGAGGACAATTTGGATTTCAAAGTGCCAATGCAGTGATTTTTTTCATTGTGATTGTAACGATTTCTGTTATTCAGATGAAAATTTCAAGTAAGAAGGAGGAACAGTTATGATAAAAAAGAAATCATGTACGAACTGGCCGGTAATGTTATTTCTGATACTCGGATTATCAACAATTATATTTCCATTGTATATGATAGTTGTTATTGCATTTAAGAAACCTTCTGAAATGACAAATACTATTAGCGGTATTTTGTCTCTACCCAAATCATGGAATCTCGACAACTTCCGTGAAGCGATGATAGTAACCGATTTTTGGCGGTCCTTGGGATATAGTTTGTTAATTACGCTCATTACAGTTGTATTGTCGATTCTGATTCATTCCCTGATGGGATATGCGCTTGGCAGGAATAAGTCACATAGTAAGTTCTATAATTTTGTATATTTATTCATTGTCAGCGGAATGTTTGTTCCGTTTGCAATTTTGATGATGCCTCTGGCAAAACAGACGGCGAATATGGGACTGGCAAATTGGTTTGGTGTAATTCTTTTATATGTTGTTTTTTATATGCCAATGAATATTCTTTTATATTCGGGATATCTGGTAAATATTCCTATGGCTTTGGAAGAAGCTGCCCGTGTAGATGGTGCTTCTACATGGAGAACTTATTGGAAGATTATTTTTCCAATTATGAGACCGATGCATGCAACTGTTGCAGTATTAACAGCACTTGCAGTTTGGAATGATGTAATGACGCCGCTTGTCATTATGGCCGGCTCCAGTGTTAATACACTTCCGCTTGCACAGTTGAATTTCCAATCGCAGTTTGGAACAAACTATAATCTTGCATTTGCTTCCTATTTATTATCATTACTTCCGATACTGATTTTCTATCTGATTTGTCAGAAACAGATTCTAAACGGAGTTGTGAATGGAGCAGTGAAATAAGAGATATACGGATGAAAGGAAAGGATAGAAAATATGGCAATTTCTTATCAGGAAGACAGAAAAATAATTACAATAGACACGATTCATTCAACGTATCAGATGATGATTGATAAATATGGTGTATTGCTGCATCTGTATTATGGCAAGAGAATAAGCGGGGATACGGAGTATCTTCTGCAGTATCTTGATAGAGGTTTTTCCGGTAATCCTGCCGAAGCAAAAGAGGATAGAACTTATTCTTTAGATGTACTTCCGCAGGAATATCCAACACTTGGAACTGGAGATTTTAGAAGCACGGCGCTTAACCTGAAAAATAGTGATGGATCGGAATGTTGCAGTTTAAGATATGTTAATCATCATATTACAGATGAAAAGTATGCATTAGAAGGACTCCCATCAGTTTATGCCAAAGAAGATGCGCAGACGTTGGAGGTTACACTTGAGGATACAGTAAGTAATGTTCGGGTTAAATTGCTTTACGGTGTTTTGGAAAAAGAAGATATTATTACACGAAGCGCAATTATTACAAATTATGGAAAGGGTAGCATTACACTTGAAAAGATAAGTTCAGCAAACCTTGACTTTCTTTACGGACAGTATGATCTCATTAGTTTTCACGGTAAACATAACCTGGAAAGAAATTTTCAAAGAAGTAGAATCGGATACGGTAATACAGTAATTGGAAGCAGAAGAGGAACATCCAGCCATCAGTATAATCCGGCAGTAGTGATTGCGGAAAAAGATGCGAATGAGACTATGGGAAATTGCTATGGAATGGTATTTGTATACAGTGGAAATTTTATGTTTGAAGCAGAAAAGGATCAGTTTGGACTTACCAGAACAATGATGGGATTACAGAGTGATTTGTTCCACTATATGCTTGAGCCGGGAAAATCTTTTACGGTTCCGGAGACGATATTGACCTTTTCAGATCAGGGATTTTCAGGGATTTCTAACAGATATCATAAATGTATTCGCAATCATATTTGTCGGGGAAAATATCAGAATAGAATTCGTCCGGTTCTGATTAATAGCTGGGAAGCAGCATACTTTGACTTTGATGGAAATACAATTTTCGAGCTTGCCAAGGATGCAGCAGAGCTTGGGATTGACATGGTTGTTATGGATGATGGATGGTTTGGCAAAAGAGATGATGATAACAGTGGACTTGGAGATTGGACTGTTAATGAAAGCAAGCTTGGATGTACGTTAGGAGAACTGATTGAGAAGGTCAATTCTGTAGGTGTAAAATTTGGTATCTGGATTGAGCCGGAAATGATTTCGGAGGATAGTGATTTATACAGGGAGCATCCGGATTGGACAATTAAGATTCCGAGGAGAAGTCCGGTTCATGGACGTAATCAGTTGATCCTAGATTTTTCAAGAAAGGAAGTAAGAGAGCATATCTTTGATATGATATGTGATGTATTGGATCAGGGTAATATTGAATATGTGAAATGGGATATGAACAGGAGTATGACGGATGTTTTTTCATCGGACAAACCGCAGGGAAATGTGACATATGATTATGTTTTAGGGGTATATGATTTCCTTGAAAAAATGATTTCACGTTACCCGGATCTTTTAATAGAAGGTTGCAGTGGTGGTGGCGGAAGATTTGATGCAGGTATGCTTTACTATACACCTCAGATTTGGTGCAGCGATAACACAGATGCAGTGAATCGCCTTAAAATCCAATATGGAACATCGTTCTTTTATCCGGTTTCTGCTATGGGCTCCCATGTATCGGATGTGCCGAATCATCAAACAGGAAGAATAACCAATATGAATACACGCAGTGTAGTTGCAATGTCCGGAACATTTGGTTATGAGCTTAATCCGAAGAAGTTAAATGATGAAGAGAAAGAAGAAATCAAGACTCAGGTTATGCGTTTTAAAAAATATGCAGATTTGATACAGACAGGTGATTACTACAGATTATCTAATCCTTTTGAGGATGAAGTTACAGCTTGGCAGTTTGTATCGGAAGACAAAAAGAGAGTGTTATTCAATGTTGTATTAACTGAAGTTTATGGAAATCCGGATGTAACCTATGTAAAACTTCGCGGATTAGACCCTGAAAAAATATATAGAGAACAGCAGTCCGAAAAAGAATATTCCGGACGGACTTTAATGGAAGCAGGAATCAATGTTCCAGTGGCTATGGGAGAGTATCAGGCCTATCAAATGGAATTTATAGCGAAGTAGTTTGTAATTTCCGAACAAAGGTGAGAAGTGTCATGAATAAAAACTATGAAAGAATTGTAAAAAATAATACGGATATAGTAAAAAGGTTGAATGAATGTATTCCGGGGGAAATAAAATATTTGGATAAACTTCCCCTCGGAGATGTTCCGGAAGCTAAGACAAGTATTCATCCTGCACAGGTAGAATGTGCAAGAACGGTGTTTCAAAAATTAAAAGAGATAATTCCGGAATATGTCGGAGAAAGTCCATACAGCAGAATTGTTATCTCGGTGTATGGGGGTGCAGGTGTAGGAAAAACAGGAATGGCAGCATTGCTAAGAGAATATTTCAGACAAGCAGGAATTCTTGTTTATAGCTTGTCAGGAGACAACTATCCTCGCAGGCTTCCAAAATATAATGATGCAGAGAGACTTAGCCTTTTCAGGCAGGCCGGGCTATGTGGTCTTATCGAAAATGATGAATACACCTTAGAGAGATTTAAAATATTAAAAAAGCTTCAGCTTATGGATCAGGATGCCAATGAGCAGCTCATTTATAAGTACCCATGGCTGGAAACTTATCTTACGGCAGGAAAAAAGAGGTTGGAAAAGTATCTTGGTGGACCGGAGGAGCAGGAATTTGAAGTAATAAACCAGATTATCAAGGCATTTAAAGATGGAGCCTCCAAAATCTGGCTAAAGAAAATGGGGCGGGAAGAAAGTGAACTTTGGTATGAACAGGTAGATTTTTCGGATATCAGCATTCTGCTCATTGAGTGGACTCACGGCAATAGCAGATATTTGGAAGACATTGATATTCCCATATATTTAAACAGTACTCCGGCAGAGACATTAGAGTATCGGAAACAACGAAACAGAGATAAGAATTCTGACAGCCCGTTCATTATGCAGGTTCTTTCCATAGAGCAGAATATTTTATATGGACAGGCAGACAAAGCAAAGATTATTTTCCTGAAAGAAGGAAGAATTGTATCGTACGAGGAATTTTTAAAAATACAGAGGCGGTAAAATCATGAAAAATAAAGTGAACAATTTAAATGGACCAATGTTGAATGCTTATCCGGACAGCATCGGTGGGAATCTTCAGTTTATGGTTGAACTGTTATCCAAAGATGAGCTTTTGAATGTATTTGATGGATTTTATATTTTACCAAGTGTTTTTAACACGGATTTAGACAGAGGCTTTTCGGTTATTGATTATGGAATTAATAAAGAAATAGCTTCCGTCACGGCTATTGAAGAATTAAAGAAACAGAATATTAGTCTAAAACTGGATTTTATATTAAATCACCTTTCTGTTCTTTCCAGCCAATTTCAAGATATTCTGAAAAACGGACAAGAATCACAATACAGTAATTTCTTCATTAACTGGAATAAATTCTGGGATGGTAAAGGAACGATGACAAAGGAGGGCTATATTAAGCCCGAGGAAATGTATTTGGAGAAGATGTTTTTCCGAAAACCCGGTCTGCCGATTTTAATGGTTCGTATGCCTGATGGTACAGAAGTGCCTTATTGGAATACGTTTTATCAGGAAATCACATATCCTGTGATATCCCCTTCTGATATTATGGAGTTGTTTGATGATATACAGTATTTGACCGCCCAAAAAATAAGTGAACTTGTAAACAGGACATTAAGCGAAAATAAATGTGCAAAAGAAATTGAATTTGGAAAATACGAAGTTTATAAAGAAATAATTGTGGAATACCTCGAATCAAACAGACGATATCTTGGACAAATGGATTTAAACATTAAGTCTCCATTGGTCTGGGTGTATTATGACGAAACAATGAGAACCCTTGCAAATTATGGGGCAAAGATTGTGAGACTGGATGCTTTTGCATATGCTCCAAAGGAACCGGGAGAAAAGAACTTTCTAAATGATCCCGGAACATGGGAGCTTTTGGAAAAGGTTCAGATATTGGCTGATAAGTATGGTGTAACATTACTTCCGGAGATTCATGCAAGCTATAGCGAAAAAATATATGAAACTCTTGCTCGGAAGAATTATATGGTGTATGATTTTTTTCTCCCCGGTTTGATTATTGATGCAATCGAATCCGGAGGTGGAGAAACTTTGGTTAAATGGGCAACAGAAATTGTAAATAAAAAAATACGGACAGTGAATATGCTTGGGTGTCATGATGGTATTCCACTTCTTGATTTAAAGGGTCTGCTTTCAGACAAAAGAATAGAAGAATTGATAAATACCATTGTAGGACGTGGTGGATATGTAAAGAACCTTCATGGGCAAAAAAATATGTATTATCAGGTAAATGCCACATATTACAGTGCGTTGGGAGAAGATGATGATAGTTTGCTTTTAGCCAGAGCACTTCAGATATTCATGCCTGGTGTTCCACAGGTATGGTATCTTGACTTATTTGCTAAAAAGAATGATTATGAAGCTGTTGCGAAAGCAGGTCCGGGAGGGCACAAAGAGATTAACAGAAGTAACCTTACATTTACAGAGACTGTTGAAAATCTCAAGCTACCTGTTGTGCAAAAGCAGATTGAATTATTGAAGCTTAGGAGAAATCATAAGGCCTTTCAGCAAGATGCAATCATAGAAATATCAAATGATATGGCGAATATCCGGATTCGTTGGACATACGATGAAAACTGGGTGGAATTGAATGCTGATTTGAAGGCTAAATGTTTTAAAATAAGCGGAACAGATTTATAGCATCCGGCGTAAACAGGAAGAAGTAAAGAAGTTTTCAATTTAGAGAAGTGGCGAGAATGGTTCCGCCACTTCTGCTTTTAATGTGCCATTTCTTAAGTGTTTTGGCCATTACCAAAATCTATGAATTGAGCTATTATTGCGTTTCTGCTATGTGTAATGTAAAATAATAGTGGAATTTTTTTCGTATGTACCCGGTAGAGGATACGGGAAAAGCAGGGAAATGGGGAAAAAGATGAAGGTTTTAGATAAGATTAAAAAAAGATTAAAGGACTTTGAGCGGGATAATTTGATTTATTCGGTTTTATTCATGGTTTTTTGTGTAGTGTTAAGTGGAATTCATATTATTTTACTTCTGATATTCTTATATAATCAGGTATACCCGCTTATGGTAATAAATATATTCAGTATTTTGATTTATTTGGTCTGTTTGTGGTTATTAAGAAAAAAACGGATTGCCCAGGCATATTATGTTATTTGTGGAGAGGTGTTCTTATTTTCCTTCCTTATGGCATATGCGGTGGGACAAGGGTATCTGTTTGATATGTATTGTCTTGCGACCATTCCCTTCACTTATCTCACTTATTATATATTGGAAACCGGAGAGAATGACAATAGGAAGAAATTTCATCCGCTTATCAATTGTTTTATTGCGATTTTGTTTTATTTTATGGAGCAGGATATTATCTGGAGCAATCATGTCTATGCGGTATTTTTAGAGGAAGTCGGGGTCAGGAGCTTTTTACGTGTATTCAATACTTCGGTTAATGTGGTCTGCAGTATGGTAGGATGTATGGTACTTTCTAATATTGCAATGAGAGGCATCAGGCAGATTCGCAGGAATATGAAGCAGATAGAGGAGCTGGCACATACTGCAGAGCAGTCAAGCAAAGCAAAAAGTATATTTCTTGCAAGTGTATCTCATGAAATCAGAACACCGATAAATGGTGTTATCGGAATGAATGAAATGATTTTACGGGAAAGTAAGGAGCGCAATATACGTGAGTACGCGGGTAATATAAAATCTGCGGCACAGACCTTGCTTGACATTATTAATGATATTCTGGATTTGACGAAAATCGAATCGGGAAAAATGGAGATTTATCCCGTAGAATATGAATTAGGAAATTTACTTACGGATTTGTATCATGTGGTAATAGGCAAAGCAGAAGAGAAAGGGTTGAAGTTAAGTATACAGGCTGCACCGGATTTACCATCTTTATTGATGGGTGATGATGTGAGAATTCGGCAAATATTAATGAACCTTCTGACAAATGCAATAAAGTATACGGAAAAAGGGGAGGTTATTTTATCGGTTAGCGGGAGAGTACATGGGGATATCGTTGTATTGGATTTTGAGGTAAAGGATACAGGAGTCGGAATCAAACCGGAAAATATTTCAAAGCTTTTTGAGACGTTTGAGAGAATAGATGAGGTGAAGCATCGGAGTATCGAAGGTATCGGACTCGGTCTTTCTATTACCAAACAGCTTCTTGAGAAGATGGGAAGTAGGCTGGAGATACAAAGTGAATACGGAAAAGGTTCAGCATTTTCTTTTTCTTTGGAACAAATGGTTATTGATGCAAAAGAAATAGGAAATTTTGTCGATAAAATAAAAGACAAGGGAAAAGTGCAAAGCTATAAAGCAAGCTTGTATGCACCCGATGCCAGAATTTTGGTTGTTGATGATAACGAGGTAAACCGGAAAGTATTTAGTTTGCTTCTGAAGGAAACGGGTGTACAGGTTAAGACGGCAGACAGTGGGGAAGCATGTCTGAAAATGGTGCAGGAAGAGCACTTTGATTTGATCTTTCTAGATCATATGATGGTACATATGGATGGAATAGAAACCTTGCAAAAAATGCAGACAATGGAGGTTAATCTGTGTAAAGATACACCGGTAATTGCTTTTTCCGCAAATGCAACAACCGGAGCTAAGGATATGTTCAGAGAGGCAGGATTTGACGGTTTTCTTCCAAAACCGATTGCACCGAACAAATTGGAGAGAATATTATACAAAAAATTGCCAAAGGAACTTATTTTAGAAGGAACGGAGCAAAAAACAGCGGCAGAAGAACCTGTGACGGAAGAACTGCCCTATATAGACGGAATGGATTGGGAATATGCAAAAAGACATTTTCCGAATACAGAAATGTTAAAATCCTTTGTACAAAATTATTATAACAAGATTGACGATGAGGTGGGGGAATTAACAGCGCTTTCTCAAAATCTTGAAATGACGGAAGGGTTAAAGAATTATCAGACAAAGGTACATTCCATGAAAAGTACAGCAGCGATGATGGGAGCTATACCTTTATCGGGAGTGGCACGAATACTGGAATATGCTGCAGAAGCAGGAGAAGTGGAAAAGATAAAGACAGTTACTCCTGTTTTTACAGATGAGTTAAAGAAATATAAGGAAAGACTTCAAATTCTGGTGCCGGAAGAAAAAGAAAAGAAACAAATAAAAAGCAGGTTCGAATTGCTTGCCGAATTGGAAATGCTGAAAAATGCACTTGAAGAGTTGGACATTGACAGCGCAGATGCTATAATAGAGCAGATGAATGGATATTCTTATGAGGATAGTCTGAAGGAACAAATGGAAAGGCTGAATCAGTTAGTATTGAATCTGAAATATGAGGAGGCACAGCAATTTGCGGGCAATATGATTCAGGTATTGAACTAAAGGAGACAAGATGAAACGAATATTAATGTTCGGGAAGTTTAATGAAATTACGAAGGATTTGAATGCCTATTTTTTACGTTATTTTCAAGTACAATTGTGTTCAGATAATATAGAAATTGCCAAGGGAATGTTGCAGGTTTACAATCCGGATCTGGTAATTATTAATTTAGTAGGTCTATATGAAATACATTGTGGTTTTATGAATGAATTGTATGAGAAGTACAGAGAGGTTCCTGTAGTTACTATTGGAACGGAAAAGGATAAAGCAATTTTTAAAGCTTATTATGAGGATGACCAGTTTCAGAATCTGATACGACCGGTGGATAATGCAATTGTTATGAGCACTGTCTGTCAAAAATTATGTCTGGATATGAAAACAATTGTTAAGGAATACGAGAGAAAAAAGGATAAAAGAAAGCATATTCTCATGGTAGATGACAATGCGGAACTGCTCCGTAGTATGAAAATGATGTTTCAGGAAACCTATAAGATATCATTAGCGGTTTCTGCCACACAGGCAATGACTATTATGGGGAAAAACAAACCGGATTTGGTTATTTTGGATTATGATATGCCGATTTGTGACGGGAAAATGATGCTTCAGATGATACGTGCAGAAGAAAAGCTAAAGGATGTTCCGGTTATCTTTTTGACAGGTGTTTCAGACAAAGAGCATGTTCTTGATGTGATGGATTTAAACCTGGCAGGTTATTTTCTAAAGCCGCCGGTTTATGAACAGATTGCGGAGGCAATTGACAAATTGCTTAATGAGTAGTGGTGATGCAAGGGACAAAATGTTCCTTGCATTATTGCGTTTTTTAATTGGAAATAAAATAGAAAGAGGAAGTAATAATGAGTGTATTATATGTAGGTGACAATACTGAAAAAGCGTATATATGTAAGGAAATCAAAGAGGAAATACTATCCTTGGTGGAGCCCTCTTATCAGCAGTTTTCCTCGAAACTTCTGCCGGGAACGGAGCGGATTGCGGGTGTCAGACTGCCGCTTCTTAGGAAGTTGGCAAAGCAGACGATAAAGAAACGGGATTGGCGGGGATACCTGACGGAAAATTTCGGAATGTGGGAACCGCAAAAGAATGGAGAGGAGTTTTTTGAGGAAATTATGTTTCAGGGAATGTTAATCGGCTATGCACCGCTTACATTGGAAGAACGTTTTTTTTATCTGGACAGATTTATTCCGAAGATTGATAACTGGTCGGTCTGTGACAGTGTTTGTGCGACTATGAAATTTGCCGCCGAATATCCGCAGGAAACATGGGATTTTCTACAGAAGCATGTGAAAAGCGGGGAAGAATACGGAATTCGTTTTGCGGTAGTTATGTATATTTTTTATTATATGAATGAGGAATATCTTGACCGGGTGTTTGAGGTTCTGGAGGAGATTACACATCCTGCCTATTATGTGAAAATGGCAGTTGCATGGGCAGTCTCTATGTGTTATGTTTTAAATACGAAAAAAACCGAAAATTTTTTGAAAAGCTGTAAACTGGATACATTTACCTACAACAAGGCAATACAGAAAATCATTGAATCCAAACAGGTAGACGGCAAGAAAAAAGAAAAGCTGAAGGCATGGAAGCGATAATCTATCGACTTGAAGCAATCATGAAAGGACAGGAGGAAAGCGAATTGAAGGCAAAACATTTCGGAAAAGGATATTACAAGACCTTTCGGGCAGGCATCGAAAGAGAATGGGTAACGACAAACGGTATTGGCGGTTATGCAGGAAGTTCTATCATTGGTGCGCATACAAGAAAGCATCATGGTTTACTGATTGCCAGTCTGCATGCCCCTACGGAGCGATATATGATTTTATCCAAAATAAATGAAAGTCTGCAAATCGGAAATACCATCTACGAGCTTGCAGCAACCCAGCGGAAGGGCGGTATTTACGAAGAAGGACAGAAGCATTTACAACGCTTTATTTATGACGAGCTGCCGAACTTTATTTATGAAATCGGAGGCACCCTGATTACAAAAACTATCAGTTTTGAGTATGGGAAAAATACAATCGCAGTGGGCTATGAAATCCAAAACGGCATGCAGGAAATGGAAATGACTTTTGTCCCATTATTTAATTTCCGTGACCACAATAACGGAAGTGAGACAGAAGATTTAAACTTTGATGTAGAGCAAAAAGAAAATTGTCTGCTGTTAAAGCCGAGAAACACGGATAAGAATGTTACGATTACCTTTTTTGCAGGCGAAGGAACCTTTGTGGGACGTAGCGAGAAGTACGATAAAGATATGGAGCTACAAACGGAGATTGATACAGGTATGTCTTCTCTGGACAATAATTTTACACCTTATGAAATCAAGGTATCCTGTAAGCCTTACGAGACAAAGAAGCTTTCTTTTGTCTGCACCATAGAAGAAAATTTTTGCAAGGATGCCTTTGCAACGGTAGAAGCAAATCGGAAACGAATCCGCGGACTGATTGAGCAGGCGGCATGGAAGGATGATTTTGCGGATGCGCTTGTACAGGCGGCGGATCAGTTCATTGTGGACAGACAGTCTACCGGCTTGAAAACCATTCTTGCCGGACTCCCGTGGTTTACGGACTGGGGAAGAGACACGATGATTGCTTTACAGGGACTGACACTTTGCACAAAGCGGTTTGAAGATGCCAGAGGTATTTTGAAAACCTTTGCCCGTTATGTTCACCACGGACTTGTGCCGAATATGTTTCCGGATGAGGGTCTGGATCCGCTTTACAATACTGTAGATGCATCCCTTTGGTATTTTTATTCGGTATATAAATATCTGGAATACACCGGTAGCAGTGAAGATTACGAATTTATTGAAAAAGAAATTTATCCAACTTTAGAGGTCATTGTAGAAAGCTATAAAAAGGGAACGGATTTCTCCATTTATATGGACAAGGATTATCTGATTCATGCCGGGGGCGGCTTTGATCAGGTAACGTGGATGGATGTGCGCGTAGACGAATGGGTTGTAACACCACGTCACGGAAAGCCTGTAGAAATCAATGCGCTCTGGTATAATGCCCTGAAAGTTATGGAGCAGCTTGCCGTAAAATTCGGAAAAGATGAAAAGGGATATGGGGAGCTTGCCAAGAAGGTGAAAGCTTCTTTTAACAGACGTTTCTGGAATGAGAGAACAGGTTGTCTGTACGATGTGGTGGATGAGGAATCCATGAAAGATGGCAGTATCAGCGACAATGCGCAGATACGTCCGAATCAGATTTGGGCAGTTTCCCTGCCGTTCACCTGTCTGCCCGCAGAGAAAGAAAAGCGGGTAGTGGATGTGGTGATGACTCATTTGTATACAAGCTACGGACTTCGTTCTTTATCCTATACGGATAAAGAGTACAAGGGTATCTATTTCGGAGAACTGCATGACAGAGATGCCGCTTATCATCAGGGCACAGTCTGGGCATTCCCCCTTGGCGGTTTTATCAGCGCGTATGTAAAAGTAAACGGAAGGACGAAAGAAGCAAGACAAACAGCACGAAAGTTGATTGCACCGTTTGAGGATCATTTGATGGATGGCGGAATCGGCACCATTGCGGAGATTTTTGACGGTGATGAGCCGCATATTTCCAGAGGATGTTATGGACAGGCTTGGAGCGTTGGTGAGATTTTAAGAGCGTATACGGAGGATATTCTGGTAGAATAGTCAATCGGTTTAAAAGCTTTCTTTAATTTTGATATCCGGTTCCATGTAAATACAGGTCTGCTTTGGCAGGTTTCCCGTAAGTAAGTATTCGGTTAAAAGGGCAAACGAACAAGCCCCCTGTTCCGTCGGATTCTGACAGATGGTAGCATCAATAACACCTTTTTGAAGCATTTCTTTTGTAGAAGAAACGGCATCAAAGGTGATTACCTTTGGCGGGGTTGCAAGTGCTGTATTTAAAATAGCGCGACACCCGCCGTAAACCCCTGCCGCTGTAAAATAGAGGGCATTTAAGTCCGGGTGTTGTTTCAGCATAAGGGAAACGGCCTCATAGCTCTTGTAATCATCATCATGATTTTCCATAATACTGACAATTTTCACTTGGGAATGTTGTTTTTCAAAATAGTCGGAAAAGCCACTGATACGTTCTTCGTGACATAAAACATTGTGAGCACCGGTGATAATGCCTACCTTTATCTTTCCGGAAGTCATCAGCTTTAAAAGTCCTGCGGCAATCCGGCCGTATTTATAGTAATCACTGCCTACATAAGCAATTCTTTTGGAGGCGGGAATGTCCGTATTGACCGTAACGCATGGAATACCACTATCCCAAAATGCATCGATTTTATTCTGTACCTGTTCATCATTGTAGGGAGAGAGAATCAGCCCATTGATTCCGGCAGCTGCAAGCTCGTCCATTGCCTGAAGCTGTGCCTGCAAATCGAAGGAAATATGTTTCTCCAAAATGGTACATCCGTAAATAGAAAGCTCCTGTGCTTTTAAACGGAGTCCTTCCATCACATCATCAAAAAAAGGATTATCTTCGCCAAAAAGCAGTACGCCGATAACATATTTCTTCTTTTGTGCGGCAAGTGCCACACCTGCTTTATTCGGCTGATAATGAAGCAGCTCAGCAATTTCCAGTATTTTCTTTTCCTTTTCGGGATTGACTTGTCCGCGGTGATTCAGTACCCGGTCAACAGTGCCGCGGGAAACGCCCGCCAGTTCTGCAATTTCTTTGATGGTAGCCATGAAAAACTCCTTCTTAAATTTACTCTGAAAATATTAAAACATACCGTTTGATAAAAGTCAAACACTGTGCCCGTGTTCATTAGAATACGAAAGTTTAGGAAAAAAATAAAAACCTATTGAACATTTTCCGTGTTAGGTATATGATAAATAAAAAATGTGCACGAGCACAGCATGTGCGTCTTAGGGAAATACATGACCACATACCGATAGGACAAACAGGTCTTATATCAAAAAGAGAAGGAGAAAGCGCAATGAAATTTTTTATTGACACAGCAAATGTAGAGGACATTCGGAAAGCAAATGATATGGGGGTTATCTGCGGAGTAACTACGAATCCGTCTTTGATTGCGAAAGAAGGAAGAGATTTTAATGAAGTGATTAAAGAAATTACCTCCATCGTAGACGGACCTATCAGTGGCGAAGTAAAAGCAACTACCGTGGATGCGGAAGGAATGATTAAAGAAGGTCGTGAAATTGCAGCGATTCATCCCAATATGGTTGTTAAGATTCCGATGACAATAGAAGGATTAAAAGCAGTTAAAGTACTGAGCAAGGAGGGAATCAAAACAAATGTGACGTTAATTTTCTCCGCTAATCAGGCACTTCTTGCAGCAGAAGCCGGAGCAACCTATGTATCACCGTTCCTTGGCAGACTGGATGACATCAGTCAGCCCGGTATTGACTTAATTCGTACGATTGCAGAGATTTTTGATATTTATGGTTACAAAACAGAAATTATTGCAGCTTCTGTTCGTAATCCGATTCACGTAACAGACTGTGCATTGGCAGGTGCGCATATCGCAACAGTACCGTATAATGTAATCGAGCAGATGACGAAGCATCCGTTAACCGATCAGGGTATTGCTAAATTCCAGGCAGATTATCGTGCTGTTTTCGGGGACTAATCCCATTAAAAATACATACCTGAATGAAAGCGGGGACAAACCATAATTTGTCCCCGCTTTTTCTTTAGTTTCTCTGTTTTCTGTTGTTTTCCAAAAAAATAAAATAAAATAGTAAAATAGGTGACGAAACCCGATAAGGGAAATGGAGGAAAAATGCGGTTATTCGATGAAGAAAAGATGGTTACGTTTTTCGTAGAAAAAAACAGTGATGCAGGGATTTGGGCAATTGCCGAAAAGGTAGCCGGCGATATGGAAGCGGTAGCCGGCAGAAAACCGGTTATTACATCTGAATATAGTAAAACAGGCGAAGCGATTGTCTTGTTTGCACAGATAGGAAAAAGTTTACTTCTGGAGGAACTGGCGCAGGCAGGTAAAGTGGATATAGAAGCCGTAAAAGGAAAAAACGAGGTTTACGGAATTCGTCTGTTGGAAGGAGAAGAACAGTTTTCCGGTACGGGTCTTGGTCAGCATTGCAAGCGTGCTCTTATTATATACGGAAGTGACAAGCGAGGCACCATTTACGGTATGTTTCATTTATCGGAACTGATGGGAATCAGTCCTCTTACCTTTTGGGGAGATGTGGTTCCTAAAAAGAAAAAGAGTATGGATTTAGGGGCATCCGTGGAAATGGTATCAAAGGAGCCTTCTGTGCGTTACCGTGGGTTTTTCATCAATGACGAGTGGCCCTGTTTCGGAACATGGACATTTAAACAATATGGTGGTTTTAATGCCAAAATGTATGATAAAGTATTTGAACTTTTGCTTCGGTTAAAGGGCAATTATTTATGGCCTGCCATGTGGACTTCCTCCTTTGCTTTGGACGGACCGGGAGAGGAAAGTGCACGCCTTGCGGATATGTATGGTGTTATTATGGGAAATTCTCATCATGAACCTTGCCTTAGAGCAGGAGAGGAATGGGATATTTATCGTGGTGAAAACAGTCTGTATGGAAATGAATGGAATTATGTGACGAATAAGGAAGGGCTGCTGAAATATTGGGAGTATGGGCTCAAACGAAGCGGAAAATACGAAAATATCATTACTATCGGAATGCGGGGGGAGCGGGACAGTATCATGGAGGGCCCGCAGTCTTTGAAAGAAAACATTGACGTTTTAAAGGATATTATTACGGAACAGAAAAAATTGATACAAATTTACGGAAAGCGAAATGAAAAAGAGGCTCCACTGCTTTTAGCCATCTATAAAGAAGTGGAACAGTATTATTACGGTTCTGCCGAGGTGGAAGGACTAAAAGACTGGGAAGGACTGCAGGACGTAATTCTGATGTTCTGTGAGGATAATTTCGGACACATGCGGTATCTGCCGGAAAAAGATATGTCGCATAAAGGCAGTTATGGTATGTATTATCATCTGGATTATCATGGGTCGCCTGTTTCTTATGAGTGGATTAACAGCACACCGCTTACCGCAATCTGGGAACAGATGACCATAGCTTTTGAGCAGGGAATCCGGGATGTGTGGATGGTAAATGTGGGTGACTTAAAAGGAAATGAGTTTCCCTTATCTTATTTTCTGACGTTGGCTTATGACTATGATACATGGGGAAGTGCGGCTCCGAATACAACAAGGATTTTTACAAGGCAGTGGCTGGGACAACAGTTTGGGGATTTTGCTACAGAGGCACAAATTACCCAAATGGAGCATGTACTGACAAATGGTATACAGCTGATAGGAAGATGCCGCCCGGAAGCGTTAAACAGTGATACATATCATCCTGCTTATGAGAGGGAGGCTGATACGGTCTTAGAAGAAATACAGGACTTGGAAAAAGAATTGTGTGAACTGGAAAAGAATCTGCCGGAAGAGGCAAAAAGTGGCTTCTACAGTATGATTTATGACCAGCTTTGTATGGGATTTAACCTGATTCGGATGCAGATTTATGCGGGAAAGAATGCTCATTTTGCAAGACAGGGAAAGAAAATAGCAAATACTTATGCGGATAAAGTGCAGGTATGTATTGAGACGGACAAAAGGCTGATAGAAGAAGCAGGCAGCAGGAATAACGGAAAATGGTATGGAATGTGGACGGGAAGTCATATCGGTTTTACCAAATGGAATGAGGACGGCTGTCGCTATCCGCAAAGAACCTATATAACTCCGTTTACCCGTCCGCGAATGGTTGTGTCACGGGCAGATGGGGAAACAGTTTTGCGGAAAAACTACGGGAAACCGGACAGCATGGAAATTGTGGATTTCCTGTATGAAGGAAGACAGGATGTGTGGATAGAAATTGCCAATGATGGTGAAGGCAGCTTTTCCTGTCGGATTGAGACGGAAAGCTGCAGTTGGCTGACGGTTGAGATGACTTCTACGGAAGTAGAGGAGCAGGAGCTTCTGCGTTTACGGTGTAAGAGAGAGGAACTTCCCATAAAGGAAGAGATATGCACGGTACGGATTACGGACGAAGATACGGTTGTGGAACTGCATGTACATGGATGTAAAAATAATTTACAGCTTGTTTCCCGGGAAATTCCGGCCCGGACATATTTTGAATATGACGGTAGAATTTCCTTGTTGGCAGAACAATTTACGGAAGCAGAAGGATTAATCGTGCTGGAGGACTTTGGCTTGTGCAAAAGTGGGGTAAAAGCAGTTCCCTTTACAGCACAGTTTGAGGAAAAAGAGATACATGAGGCAGTATATTCCGTTTGTGCCACGGAAGGAAGCTATCGACTTTTGCTGTATCTGGCGCCGTCTAATCCGATTAGTCCGAAACAGAGACTCTATTTGTCTGTAAGAAATAAAATACAAAATGAGGACTGGAGAAAGCTTGCTGTTTTACCGGAGAATTACCGGGCAGGAGAGCCGGACTGTACCGTATGGGCGAAAGGTGTTGTTTCCCAGATACATAGGGTGGAAACGGAGATTTTCTTAAAAGAAGGTATAAATGAGATAGCAGTAAAATTCCATGATGGGATATCGGTATTGGAAAAACTGGTATTATGTCGTGAGGAAAAGAACCTTCCGAAGCTGTGGATGGGACCTGCGCAAACATGGAAAAGATAACTTAATTGTGGTATGATGAAGTAATAAAGAAGGAAAGTAAGGGAATCAGAATGCGGAGATTACGGGAAAAGCTGGAAAACTGGATGAATGATTACAAGCTCAAGAAAAAACTGCAGGTGCTGTATATTTTCTGCGTTCTGATTCCGCTGATTGTGACGGATGGTGTAATTTTATATAACGTAATCCATTCCGAACAGGAAGAGAAGCAGCATGAGATGGAAAACGTGGCAAGTGCGGTACAGTATACTCTGTCAAGTGCGGTAGAGCATTCGGTGGCAACCGCAAAAAGTATTTATATGAACAAGTATATTGAAGCGTTTTTGAACACGGAATATGAAACGGCGTTGGACTATGTAGTAGAGTATCATAAGTTTATGAAGGACACTCTTTTTGAGAGCAGTATGGGGTTGGACAATACAAAGATAACCATGTATGCGGATAATGAAACAATTGTAAATGGTGGCGAGTTTGCTAAGATTTCTTCGATACGGGAAACGAAATGGTATCAGTATTTGCAGGAAAGCGGACAGGATACTCAATTTTTGTTTTTTTATGATGATTGGAAAAGTCCGATGGTAGATTCGAAAAGAAAAATTATACTTTTGCGAAAGATGAATTTTTTCACAAACAGTCCATGTGAAAAAGTTTTGAAGATTGAAATTGATTACAGTAACATAGTAAGAAGTTTGGAACGGATGAATTATGAAATGCCGGTCTATATTTGCAGAGACGGAAAAATAATGCTGTCCAACGAAGGACACAGCAGTCTGGGGCAGGCGTTTGAAGATTTCACGCAGCAAAAAAAAATAGGATATCGAAAAGATATTACACTTTATGGAGAGGAATTACAAATTTACGTTTTGAAAAAGCCCAGCAGCATTACCTCACAGATTAAGGATAATTTTCCCTTGTTAGTGCTGTTACTGATGGTAAATATTATTTTACCGTGGTTCTTAATGAGACAGATTGACCGCTCTATTACGGTTAGAATAAGGGAACTAAGTCAGGTTTTTGAGAGTGTAGACAAAGATTATCTGATGGAAATACCACAGGTACGCGGAAAAGATGAAATCGGAAGTCTGATGCAGAATTATAACCGTATGGCTGCAAGGACAAATGAATTGATTCAGACGGTATACAAGGACAAGCTTCGGGAACAGGAAATTGATATTGCAAGACAGAATGCTGAGCTATTGGCATTGCACAGCCAGATTAATCCCCATTTTCTTTTTAATGCGTTGGAAAGTATCCGAATGCACAGCGTGCTAAAGCAAGAATATGAAACTGCGGATATGGTGGAAAAGCTGGCGGTTATGGAACGACAGAATGTGGATTGGGGCACCGATAGAGTGGAAATAAAAAAAGAAATGGAGTTTGTGGAAGCCTATCTTGGTTTGCAGAAATATCGTTTCGGTGACAGACTTTCTTATGAACTGGATGTGGAGCCTGAGTGTGCGAAGGTGCGGATTCCGAAGCTGACGATTGTTACTTTTGTGGAAAATGCCTGCGTTCACGGTATTGAAAGCAAAACCGCACCGGGGTGGATTTTTGTAAGGATTTTCAAGGAAAAAGAAGACCTTTGCATTGAGGTAGAGGATACCGGCGACGGAATGAGTGAGGAAATGCTTTTAGATATTCAGGAAAAAATGCGGAATGCAAGTATTGAAAAGCTGCGGGAAAAAGGACGGGTAGGAATGTTGAATGCCTGTCTGCGACTGAAAATGGTGACGGAGGATGCGGCACAGTTTTCTATTGAAAGCGAAAAAGGGATAGGAACTATGATTCAGATTCGGCTTCCTTATGAAAAACTTTTGGAAGTATAAAAAGGGGGAAAATGTATGCTTAAGGTTTTGCTGGTGGATGATGAGCCGTTTATTGTACAGGGATTGTCGGTCCTGATTGACTGGCAGAAGGAAGGCTATGAAATAGTGGCAATGGCCGCCGATGGAAAAGAGGCATTGGAATATCTGAAGAAAAATAAGGTGGATTTAATTATTGCAGATATAAAAATGCCGGTTATGACAGGATTGGAGCTGTTAGAAACGATACGAAAGGAGCAGATATCCGATGCCTATTTTGTTATTTTGAGCGGTTACAGCGATTTTACCTATGCGCAACAGGCAATCCGTCATAAATGTATGGATTATGTATTAAAACCCGTTGAAAAGGAAGAGTTGACCACTATTTTAAGAAAAGTGGCAAGGATGTCGGAAAATACCAAAATTGACGAGCAGAATCAGAAAATACTGGAGCGGGCATATCTTGCAAGGAATGTATTGGCGCTGTTATTTGGAAAATATGACAGGCTGAATCTGGAATACGTCAAAAATCACATGCATCTGTCGGAAGGAATCCGTTATATTGATATCGAATTTTATGATTTAAAAGAGGCAGAAGAGCAGGAAGACGGAGAACTCAGACAGTTGCAGAGAAGGCTTTATCAGGCCTGCATGGACTATTTAAAAGAAGATGATGTACACTGTATTTTTGATGTTTCACAGGATGAAAAAAGCTATGATATCGGCTTTTTGTATTGTGACTATATGGCGGCAAAGGAAGAATGCAGCGAAGAGGAATATTTACAGAATTTCCGAAAGAATCTGGAGACTGTATTACAGCATCCGGTTCGTATGCTTGCCGGAAAGAAGGTCAATGATATTTCTGCGGTGGCTAAATCTTATAGTGCGGCATGTGTATTAAATTCTCTGGAAGCTTTTCGGGTGAAAAAGGATATTTATTATTATGAAGAGGAAGTGCAGATAAATCAAGGCGGTATCGTGCTCTGTAAACAGAGTCTGGATGCATTGATCGCTTCCATCGAGCAGAATAACAAGGCACAGATTCGGGGTAGCGTTGAACAGCTTTATGAGGAAATGAAACAGATGGGCGTGGTAGGAGATACGGTTAATCTGAATATCAATTATCTGTTGTTTCAGTTAATCCATCTTGCCACGGAGCAGGATGATTGTGTGAATCAGGAAGAAATTCTGCATTACATTAGTGAAAGTGCTTTTGAAGAGGGGATTATGCGAGGAAGTAATGTGCATCTGGCGCGATTTGCCTGTGAGTATGCAGAGTATCTTGCACAGCTTCGGAAAAATGTGTCCCGTGGTGTTTTGGCGGAAATTGAGAGAGAAGTTCGGGATAACTACGCACAGAATCTTACTCTGCGTGAACTGTCCCAGAAATATTTTGTAAACAGTGCTTATCTGGGACAGCTTTTCCGGAAAAAGTACGGACAGTCGTTTAAAGATTATCTGAATAATTATCGTATTGAACAGGCGGCAGCAAGGCTTCTTCGGACAGATGATAAAATCTATCAGATAGCGCAGGATGTGGGTTACAAAGATTTAGATTATTTCATTAACCGGTTTATTGCGGCAAAGGGCTGTACGCCTGCAAAGTTCCGTAAGCAGGTGGGAAAATAAATCAGAGAATATAAAAAGACGGGGTAAATTATAGTTTTAAATCTATAATTTGCCCCGCCTTTTTATATTCTTTCTCCGGTTGTTAATAAACATTAAAAAGGTAAAATTAAATTATCAAATAACTCATCCGAAATCAATCGGATGCACATTCATTAAAGAAAAGGGAGGATGTATTGTGAAAGCGAAAAAGTTAGTATCATTATTACTCACAGCCACATTGGCAGTAAGCGTTTTTGCCGGATGCGGAAGCAAAAGTGCAGAAACAACCGATTCTAACGGTGCACAAACAAGCACAGAAGCAACAGGGGGTGCAGAAAGCGGAGATATCAAAGAATTCACCGCATTCTTTGCAACAGCAGGTTCAGAAATTAATGATGACAATGAAATTCAGCAGATTATCGCTGAAAAAACCGGGGTTAAAGTAAAAGAAACCTGGTTAACAGGACAGACCGACAAAGAAGCAATCGGTACATTGATTGCCGGTGGCGAATATCCGGATTTCATTGAAGGCGGAAGTGGTACACCACAGTTGATTGAAGCAGGTGCTTTGGTTGCATTAGATGATTATATTGACAAATATCCAAACGTTAAGGCTCTATTCTCTGAGCAGGATTGGGATAAACTTCGTCAGGAAGACGGACATATTTATTTCATTCCTCAGTTCGGTACAGTAAAAGGTGCTGAAAAAGTTTGTACACATAACGATGAAGCTTTCTGGATTCAGACAAGAGTTTTAGAGTGGGCCGGTTATCCGGAAGTACATACAATGGATCAGTATTTTGATTTAATTGAATCTTATAACGAAGCAAACCCGACCATGGAGGATGGAACAGCAAATATTCCTTACACAATTCTTTGTGAAGACTGGCGTTACTTCTGTTTGGAAAATGCTCCTCAGTTCCTGGATGGATATCCGAACGATGGTTCTGTAATTGTAGATCCTAACGAATTAAAAGTTATTGACTACAATACAACACCTACGGCAAAACGTTATTTCCAGAAGTTAAATGAAGAGTACAAAAAAGGAATTGTAGATCCGGAATCCTTTACGCAGACATATGATGAATATATTGCAAAACTTTCTACAGGACGTGTTCTTGGTATGATTGACCAGTGGTGGGATTTTGCATACAAAGTAAACGATGCATTAAAATCTCAGGGTCTTGATGCAAAAGGTTGCAACTATGTTCCGTTACCAATCACAATTGAAGAAGGTATTAAGAACCAGTGGCATAACTCCGGTGCAGTATTAAACGTTTCCAGTGGTATTGCTATCACAACAAGCTGTGATGATGTTGAAGCAGCTATGAAATTCATGGATGACCTTTTAACACAGGAACTTCATGATTTACGTTTCTGGGGTGTAGAAGGTGTAGATTATTCTGTAGCAGACAATGGTGAATTTACTCGTTCTGAAGAACAGAGACTTCAGGCTGCAGATACAGCTTACAAGGCTTCTCACTTATGTACATACAGCTATTTCCCGCAGTACAGCGGTACTAGTGATGATGGTATCAATGCAAATAAACCTGATGGTCAGGCAAATGAGTTCTTTGATGGTTTAAGTGACGGCGTAAAGAAATGTTTTGAAGCTTATGGTGCAAAAACATATGTAGATATGCTTGGAACAAGTGAGGCACCGGGACCCTGGTATCCGATGTGGTCATTCTCTAACTCATTGAATACAAGCACAGAAGGTGGTATGGCTTGGACAAAGATTGCAGACATCAAACATGAATACTTACCTAAAGTTTGTATGGCAGATGACTATGAAGCAGCATGGGAAGAATATATGCAGGCATATGAAGCTTGTAATCCGCAGGCGTTCTTAGATGAGATGCAGGCAGAACTGGATCGCAGAATGGAAGAAGCAGCGAAATATAATTAAGGTTTAGTGAAACTGAAGACAGGCAGGTGCAGGGATCCTTCATCTGCCTGTGTTTTAAAATAGGAGTGAGTTTACGCATGTCTATTTCGAAAAAGAAAAAAACAAATAATTATGAATCACAAATGAAAACAAAAATCAGCTGGAAAGAAGTAAAAAGGCAGAAGGTTCTTTTAATTTGGTCTTTTTTTATTGTAGTCTATGGTATTGTGTTCTGCTATTATCCATTAACCGGATGGTTAATGGCATTTCAAAATTATAAACCAAAGGATGGACTGCTTCACTCCACTTTTGTAGGATTTGCTAAGTTTCAGCAGTTGTTTTCAGATGCATCGTTCTTAAAGGTTATTCGAAATACGTTAGCAATGGGTGTTATTAACCTTGTTGCAACATTTATTACAGCAATTGTTTTTGCTATTTTATTAAACGAAATTAAGTCAAAAGGTGGTAAGAAAACAGTACAGACAATTTCTTACTTACCGCACTTCCTTTCATGGATTATTGTTACCGGTATTTTGCATGATGCGTTATCCGGAAGCGGAATCGTAAATGAGTTATTATTAAAATTTAATATTATATCACAGCCATTTAACTTCTTTGCTCATCCAAACTGGTTCTGGCCAATTGTAGCATTTGCCAATGTATGGAAAGAAACAGGTTGGAATGCCATTATTTATTTAGCAGCCATTACGGCAATTGATCCATCCTTATATGAAGCAGCATCAATTGATGGTGCAGGCAGATGGGCAAAAATCAAATATGTAACCTTACCCGGAATTAGACCTACTATCACTATTCTGTTGTTAATGAATGTAGGAAATGTTCTAAATGCCGGTTTTGAAATTCAGTACTTGTTAGGAAATGGACTGGTACAGAGTGTTTCTCAGACAATTGATATTTACGTTTTGAAATGGGGTATCAGTCAGGCCGATTATTCAATTGGTACGGCAGCAGGTATTTTCAAGAGTCTGGTAAGTATTATTTTAATTGTTATTGCTAACCAAATTGCAAAACGAAATGGTGAGGAACGGTTATTCTAAGTTCTAAGTATACAGACTTTAAAAGGAGTATGGTTATAGAATGAAAAACATAAAACAGAAAAAGAAAAAAACATCGATTGCAGATAAAGTGTTTGTAGTATGCAATACGATTTTTATGATATCATTTGTAGTTATTACATTGTATCCGGTACTAAATACTCTGGCAATTTCTTTTAATGATGGTACAGATGCATTGCGTGGTGGTATCTATTTAATACCTAGAAAATTTACATGGAAGAATTACAGCACAGTACTTCAAAAGGATAATCTGATTACAGGTGCTTATGTTACGGTAGCACGAACGGTAATCGGAACAGTTTTAGCATTGGCAGCAAATGCATTGTTGGCATTTATTGTTAGTAGAAAGAGATTTATTTTCAGACGTCAGTTATCTCTTTTCTGGGTAATTACAATGTATGTTAACGGTGGTTTGATTCCAACCTTCCTTTTATACAAAAATTTAGGATTGACAAATAGCTTCTATGTATATGTTATTCCCGGAATGTTCAGTGCATTTAATATGCTTGTTATTCGAACCTTTATGAATGGTATTCCGGATAGCCTTGAGGAGTCGGCACAGTTGGATGGTGCGGGATATATGACTATCTTTACGAAAATTATCTCTCCATTGTGTAAGCCGGTATATGCAACTGTAGCCTTGTTCGTTGCAGTAGGACAGTGGAACTCCTGGTTTGATGCGATGCTCTATAATCGTATGAATAGTAAATTAACAACTTTACAGTACGAGCTTATGAAGCTTTTGTCATCTGTTACAAACCAGAGTGCTTCCGTGGAATCCATGAAGAACTCGGCAGGTGCAGTTACACCTACTTCCGTTAGAGCGGCAGCAACCATTATAACAATGCTTCCGATTATATGTCTTTACCCATTCCTTCAGAAATACTTTGTTACAGGTATGACTTTAGGCGGTGTTAAAGAATAAAGAATATAGCGTATTGGGTGAAAGGAAAACGTGATGAGAGAAGGCGCTTTTTTTACCAAGAAGTATAGAAATGTTTTTGCAGAAGCAGGGTATAGTGTTGAAGAGATTGAACAACGGAAAAACGATATTTTTCAGACACTTTTCTATGGGACAGAAGAGGAACGCATTTATCATCCCACGAAAGATGATATGGGGTATATGGAAGACACAGGAAATCATGATGCTCGTACAGAGGGCATGTCTTATGGGATGATGATGTGTGTTCAGATGGATAAAAAAGAAGAATTTGACCGGTTATGGAAGTGGTCCAGAACCTATATGTATATGGACGAAGGTGTTAACAAAGGGTATTTTGCATGGTCTTGTCAGGTAGATGGTACTAAGAATGCCTATGGACCGGCACCTGATGGTGAAGAATTTTACGCAATGGCATTGTTTTTTGCTTCTCACAGATGGGGTGATGGGGAAGGAATCTTTAACTACAGCAGAGAAGCAAAAGAATTACTTCACACAATGGTTCATAAAGGTGAAAATGGAACACTGGGAAGAGCCATGTGGGATCCGAATCTTAAGTTGATTCGTTTTATTACAGAAGTTGATTTTTCGGATCCATCTTATCACTTGCCCCATTTCTATGAATTGTTTGGCAGGTGGGCTTATGAAGAGGATCAGAAATTCTTTTTAGAAGCAGCAAAAGCAAGTAGAGAATATTTGAAAAAGGCCTGCCATCCTGTTACCGGGTTATGTGCGGAATATGCTGAGTATGATGGAACACCTTATACAGAAGGAAAAGAAATATGGGGTGGACGTCATGACTGGTACTATAGTGATGCATATCGGACAATTGCTAACATTGGCTTAGATTTTGAGTGGTTTGGAGCTGATGAATGGGAAAAACAGGTTGCAGAAAAACTTCAAAAATTCTTCTGTGAGACGATAAAGGAAGAGGAGACAGACAGAATTTATGAGTTGGATGGAACTGTTTTGGAAGAAAAGGCATTACATCCGGTAGGAATTATTGCTACAAATGCACAGGCCTCTCTTGCAGCGGGTGGAGAAAATGCTCTTAGCTGTGTAAAGAAATTTTGGGATACACCACTTCGCACGGGGGACAGAAGATATTATGACAATTGTTTGTATTTCTTTGCTTTCTTAGCTTTGAGTGGAAATTACAGAATATATTAGTATTTATGTAAAGAATAAAAGGAGTATGAGATTATGTATTATGCAAAAAATCCGATTTTACCCGGTTTTCGTCCGGATCCATCTATTTGTCGGGTAGGAGAGGACTATTATCTCGTGACATCCAGTTTTGCCTATTTCCCGGGTGTGCCGATTTATCACAGCCGGGATTTGGCACATTGGGAGCAAATTGGAAGTGTATTAGACAGAGAATCACAACTACCCTTAAAGGGATGTGGACATTCAGAAGGTATTTTTGCTCCTACCATACGATATCATGAAGGAAAATATTATATGATTACTACAAATATTTCTGCCGGAGGAAATTTTGTAGTAACAGCAGACCGTCCGGAAGGACCGTGGTCAGAACCATATTTTCTTGGACCGGAAGCACAGGGTATTGACCCGAGTCTCTTCTTTGATACAGATGGAACCTGCTATTATATAGGAACCAGACCGAATCAAAAGGGTGTGCGATATAATGGTGATTGGGAAATCTGGGTACAGAAATTAGATTTGAATACTATGAAGCTTACCGGCGAAAGTCATAAAATATGGAAAGGTGCAATGCATCATGGTATTTGGCCGGAAGGACCACATCTTTATAAGAAGGGTAATTACTATTATTTAGTGCATGCTGAAGGTGGAACCGGAATGGAACATGCTGTTTGTACAGCAAGAAGTAAATCCATTTTTGGTAAATATGAGGGAAGTCCTTGCAATCCTATTTTCTCTCACAGGCACCTTGGAGCCATGTATCCGGTAGTTATGGCAGGACATGGTGACTTGGTGGATGATGGTAAGGGAAACTGGTACATAGTAATGCTCGCAACCAGAAGAGTAGAAGGGTATGGAAATACAGGAAGAGACACATTTCTTGCAAAGGTAGAGTGGGAAAATGACTGGCCGGTGATTAACAAGGGAATCGGAAAATTGGAAGAGAAGGTGGAACTGCAGGACAAACCGCAGTACATGATGGCAGAAGAATGTTCATGGCATTTTTACAGAGATAATCTGCCTGTTTCTTTCCTTACATTAAGAGGTGCAGGAACAGGAGTATATTCTCTTAAGGAGCGTAACGGAGCATTGCGCCTATTTACTTCTCCTTATAAACTGACAGATAAAGATACTCCTGCTTATGTATGTACAAGGCAAAAAAGGTATCATTTTTGTGTGGATACGGTTGTGGATTTCCAATCTGAGAATAAGGCAGAAGAAGCAGGAATTGCAATCGTATGTGATGAGAGTAATCATATCCGGTTGGTGAAGAGATATCACGATAAAACTCCCAATATTACTCTGATTTCCTGCTTCAAAGGAAAAGAAACAGTACTTGCAAAACAGCAGATATTAGAAGGAATACTGGAACTTCGCCTGATTTCTCATGGCTTGTACGCTGATTTTTATTGCCGGACAAAAGAAGAGTGGAGTTTGGTGGCATCACATATAGACATGCGAAAGTTAAGTACGGAAGAAGCAGGTGGTTTTACAGGATGTACCATTGGAATGTATGCTTCCGCAAATGGTGAAAAAACAGAAAATTATGCAGATTTTGTATATTTTTCCTGTGAAGATATAGAAGAGTAGATTCGAGAGTCCCACAGTAGGACGGAAAGCAGTTGAACAAATAAATTGTACCTCTTATAATTGTGATAAAGGAGAGAGGTGCAATAATGAAGAAAAGTAAGACTTTGTGTGTGTTTTTGCTAATAACTGCCGTTTGTGCTGTGGGAATTTTGTTGTGGAGAAAAAAAGACGATAGCATTAAAATTAAGGAATTTACTGCTTTTTTTAATGTACCGGGAGCACCATGCAATATGAATAATGATATGATGAAGGCGATAGCAGAAATTACCGGAGCAAAATGTCAGGAAATCTGGTTGGTTGGGCAGACTGCAGACGAGGCTATTGCTTCCTATATTGTAAACGGAGAATATCCTGATTTTATTTCCGGAGACGTTATGCTTTACGAGGCAGGTGCATTGATTCCGATAGACGAATATTGGGAGGATTATCCCAATATCCAAAATTATATGACAGAGGAAGAATGGGAAAGATTTCGTCAAAAGGATGGACATATTTATTGGATTCCTCAATTTGGTGTGGTAAAGGAGAATGCTTCGGAGGTTATACATGAGGGTGAGGCTTTTTGGATACAGACAAGAGTTTTAAAATGGGCAGATTATCCAAAGATTACTACAGTAGAACAATATTTTGCGCTAATTGAGGCATATATGGTAGCACATCCCTGCATGGAAAACGGTGAACCCAATATTCCTTTTACGATACTGTGTGATGACTGGCGCTATTTTTGTTTGGAAAATCCCCCTCAGTTTTTGGAAGGTTATCCGAACGACGGAAGTTGTATGGTAGATACGGATACATTAACGGTACTTGATTATAATGTAACAAAGACGGCGAAAAAGTACTTTCAAATACTGAATCGGGAATTTCATGCAGGAATAATTGATGCGGAATCCTTTACGCAGACTTATGATGAGTATTTGGATAAACTTGCTTCCGGCAGAGTTTTGGGCATGGTAGATCAATGGTGGCAGTTTTATTATGACATTGGTAGTTCTTTGGAACGTATGGCAGGAGAAGGGTGTAATTATGTTCCGTTACCGATTACGATAGAGGAAGGAATACATAATCAATGGCATGTAAAACGCGGAAATGAATTTAATATTGCCGGTGGAATTTCAATTACCGTGGATTGTGAAGATGTGGAAGGTGCCATGCAGTTCATGAATGACCTTTTAGGGGAAGAAGTAATGAGGTTGCGCTTTTGGGGGCAAGAAGGTATAGATTATGAAGTGGATGAGAATGGTGTTTTTTATGAGACTGAAGAGCAACGGATAAATAGGAAAAAAACAAAATATAAAGCAGAGCATTTTTGTATGTATCCTTATTTTCCAAGGCCGGAGGGAATCAGTGAGGATGGTATCAATGCTTATTTGCCCGAATATCAGCCCGGAGTATTTTTTGCAGATTTGCCGCAGGATGTGAAGGAATGTTTTGAAGCATATAATTGTAAAAGCTATGTGGATATGTTAGGGACAAATGAACAGCCCGGTGCCTGGTATCCTATGTATTCTCATTCGGATATGCTGACAGACGAAACACCGGCCGGAAAATCATGGAAAGCAATGGGAGAGGTAAAACAGGAATATTTGCCCCGGGTTATTATGACCGATGATTTTGAAGGAATGTGGAAGGAGTATATGGACAAATATGAGGCCTGTCATCCGGAATTGTTTTTTGAAGAAATGCAACAGGAATTGGAACGTCGTGTGAAAGCGGCACAATAAATAAATTCAGAGGAGAATGTTTTATGGACAGAAAAGAAGCAAGAAAAAAGGCAGAAGAGCTTGTTGGGAAAATGACGTTGGAAGAACGGGCAAGCCAGCTTCGTTATGATGCACCGGCGATAAAGCGGCTTGGAATTCCGGCATATAATTGGTGGAATGAAGCGTTGCATGGGGTGGCAAGAGCCGGTCAGGCAACCGTTTTTCCGCAGGCAATTGGTATAGCGGCGACCTTTGATACAGAATTGGTAGAGCAAATCGGAGATGTGGTTGCAACAGAAGGTCGGGCGAAGTACAATGCGTATGCCTCGTTAGATGATCGTGATATTTACAAAGGACTTACCTTCTGGGCACCTAATGTAAATATTTTCCGTGATCCCAGATGGGGAAGAGGGCATGAAACCTACGGGGAAGATCCTTATTTGACAAGCCGGATGGGTGTCTCTTATGTAAAGGGATTACAAGGAAATGGAGATACTATGAAGGCAGCCGCTTGTGCGAAACATTATGCAGTACATTCCGGTCCGGAGGCACTGCGCCATGAATTTAATGCGGAAGCTTCAAAGAAGGACATGGAGGAAACTTATCTGCCGGCTTTTGAAGCACTGGTAAAAGAAGCCGGTGTAGAAGCGGTAATGGGTGCTTACAATCGTACGAATGGAGAACCCTGTTGCGGCAGTAAGACACTGATTCAGGATATTCTCCGGGGAAAATGGGGCTTTGAAGGACACTTTGTTTCCGACTGTTGGGCAATTAAGGATTTCCATGAGCATCATATGGTGACTTCTACGCCGAGAGAATCTGCGGCAATGGCGATTAATGCAGGCTGCGATTTGAATTGCGGTGTGACATATTTACATTTGCTGGGAGCTTTAGAGGATGGACTTGTAACCGAGGAGACGATTACAGAGGCAGCTGTTCGACTGTATACGACTCGTTATCTGCTTGGTTTATTTGATGGTAGTGAGTTTGATGCAATTTCTTATGATAAGGTAGAGTGTAAGGAACATATGGAGCTGTCCAAAAAGGCAGCGACAGAAAGCTTTGTATTGTTGAAAAATGACGGTATTTTACCGTTGAAAAAGGAGAAGATAAAAACTATTGGAATTATCGGGCCGAATGCGAACAGCAGAGCATCTTTAAATGGAAATTACCATGGCACTCCATCGGATTTTGTAACTGTGCAGGAAGGTCTTATGCGTTATCTTGGGGATGAGGTAAGAGTACTAACTTCCATTGGTTGTGAATTGTTCCGAGATAAAACGGAAGCACTTGCATGGGAGAATGACAGACTGGCAGAAGCAAAAATCGTAGCTAAAAACAGTGATGTCGTCGTGCTTTGTCTGGGACTGGATGAGACATTGGAAGGTGAAGAGGGCGATACCGGAAACAGTTATGCTTCCGGAGATAAAACAGATTTGAAGCTTCCAAAATCCCAGCAACTTTTAATGGAAGCACTGGCAGAGACAAATACACCGGTTGTTCTTTGCATGATGGCGGGAAGTGATATTGATTTGAGCTATGCAGCTGAGCATTTTCCGGCAATATTACAGGTATGGTATCCGGGTGGACAGGGTGGAAGTGCAGTAGCAGAAGTATTGTTCGGTGAAGTTTCCCCGTCCGGAAAGCTGCCGGTTACATTCTATGAAACACTGGAGGAGTTGCCGGAATTTACGGATTATTCCATGAAGGGCAGAACCTACCGTTATATGGAAAAGAAGGCACAGTATCCCTTCGGCTACGGCTTGACATACGGAAAAGCCAAAGTACTTGATGCAGAGATTACAGAGTTGGATAGCAGACTTACGAATGACAGCCGGTACGGTATTAAAGCAAAGCTGAAAAATGAGGGAAGCTTTGATACGGAAGAGGTATTGCAGATATATGTAAAAAAAGAAGATTCCGTATTTGATACTTTAAATCCGTCTCTTTGCGCATTTACCCGCGTAGCTTTAAGACATGGAGAGGAAAAAGAGGTTACACTGGAAATACCGCAATCAGCGTTTTTGGTAGTAAATGAAGAAGGAGAGCGTATTCCGGGTGGGAAGAATTATCGTTTTTATGTTGGATTTTCACAGCCGGATGAGCGAAGCGTAGAACTTACAGGTACAAAACCGGTAGAAGTAAGTCTGAGAGAAGGCTAGGCAAATAGAACTATTAAGCTCCCGATGATGAGTCTGCCTGCAGAAGGTTAGGCTTATTATTGGGAGCTTTTTATACCAGCGGATATTGATGGAGAGAAAGGCAGGAGCGAAGCTATGAAATTGGAACAAATATATCAATTAATAGAAATTCCGAATGAAGTTAAGAAAAAGCTGGAGATGTATGGTGCAGCCAGAAAAATCATTCTCGAGGACAAATTAAAAGAAATGCTGCTAAATCGTAAGCAATGGGATGAAGGCATAAAAGGTCTGCAAAAAATAATCGGTGATGACCCGGATGGAATCAAAATACTGTGGGAAATGCTGAATTTGGCATGTGATTCTTTTGCAGAATATGAAAAGAGAAAAATCCCGACAAATATATTTATTGACACTATGAAGTTTTGCACTCGTTTTCTGGAGGAGCATTATCGAGTATACGGTCAATATAAATTTGTATGGGCATGGTGGTTTCCAAGGCAGCTTGCATTAGAGGAATTCCGCGTTGGATGCCTGGAGTACGAATTTGTTAAGGCAGATGTAAACGTAATTTTTGTACATATCCCATCGGATGCGGATTTACAGCAGAAAAAGGTTTTGGAATCATTACAGAATTTTTTTGATTTTAGAAAGTGCTTTTTTCCGGAATGGGAGGAGACAAAGGTTTATTGTGAGTCGTGGCTCCTGTCTCCTGTGCTGAAGGACTTACTGGATGATAAATCCAATATTTTAGGTTTTCAGAAATTTTTTATTGTAGAAAATACGGATTATGACAGTATGGGAGTAATGGACTGGGTTTTTCCCGGTTATCATGATATTTCAGATCAATTGCCGGAAAATACATCGCTCCAACGTAAAATGAAGAAATACTTGTTACAAGGAAAGAAAGTTGGATGGTCAAGAGGATATCTAAATGAGTCATATATAGATCATATGTGATTGAAAAGTTTAAGGAAGGAGTGGAATTTAATGTATGAAACTTGTAATCAGGCATTAACATTACATCCGGATTTTTTTGACCCGCTGCATAAAACGGCAGAAGTAATTATGGTGTCCGAAGAGGAAAAGAAGCTTCAAGTTGTATATAAAGATGAGCGTCAGAGTGTAACGGTCGGAAAGGACGGAGAGGTAGAATTTTATCTGTATGCTCCCAATGCAAAAAAAGTAGAAATCGGCTGTCTTGGCGGATTTGCAGGGACAGGGCGTTTTAAATTGACACCGGATGGTCAGGGGAGATTTTCGGGTAAAAAGAAATTTCACTTTGGGATGCATTATTACCACTGGTATGTGGATGATGTGAGAATATGGAATCCCAAAGCAGGAGTTTCCTATGGCTGTTTTTCTGCTATTAATACGTTTGAAGTGCCGGAAAAGAATGTGGATTTTTATTTTCTGAAGCAGGTTCCGCACGGAACAGTCAGTATTGTTAAATATGTGTCCGGTATCAATGGTCATATGAAAGAAAATTATGTTTATACACCTCCCGGTTATGAAAAGCAGGAAAATGCTGAGAAAAAATATCCGGTACTTTATCTTTTGCATGGGGTCGGGGAAAATGAAACAGGTTGGGTATGGCAGGGAAAAATGAACTTTATCATGGATAACCTGATTGCAGAGGGTAAGTGCAAAGAAATGATTATTGTAATGACTTGTGATTATGCCTTTGTTCCGGGGGAAGATCCTGTATTTTATCCCGGTGATTTTGACGGAGAACTTGTAAAGGATATTATTCCGTACATGGAAAAACACTTTCGTATAATGCGGGGACGAAGCAGCAGAGCAGTGGCAGGTCTTTCACTCGGCTCAGCGCAGTCCGCACTTGCGGCAGCAAAGCATCCGGAGCTGTTTTCTGCGCTTGGTGTATTTTCGGGTGTGAACATGGAGCCGTTAAATACAATAGTAAAAGAAACGAAACAAAAAATGCAGCTTGTGTTTTTATCCTGCGGAAGTGAGGAGAAAGAAATTTTAGCAGGGCAGAAGAAGTATTGTGAGTGTTTTGAGAAGGCTGGGATAAACTGTATTACCAAGGATTATGAGGGATACCATGAATGGCTTGTCTGGAGAAAAAGTTTAGCAGATTTTGTACCGGAATTATTTTCATGGGATTGCGGAGCAGAGGACGATAACTTGAACGCTGTGAGTCTTTCGGCAGGAATGCTGCCTGCTAAGGAATCGCAGTTGAAAAAACAGACCTTGGAAGAGCAGATGCTATTTTTTGACCCGGTATATAAACAGGTTTGTTTTGACGTAGATGAGAACGGAAATCCTGCCGGACGCTATGTAGACATTCAACCGGGATTTGTTCATACGGATAATCGGAGTGTTGAAATATCCATGTTTGCACCGGAAGCGGAAAAAGTAGAAGTGAATGTTTTTGACTGCGGAAAAATGGAATTGCAAAGAAATCCGAAAAAGGAAGGCTATTGGAGCGGAAAAATGCAAAATCCCGAACCGGGATTTCACTATGTTACTTTTGAGATGAACGGAACAAGAGTGTTAAATGAACAGGCTCCGATTGGCTATGGATGTTTTCAGACGATTAATTATCTGGAAGTACCGGAACCGGAATTTCATTTTCATGAATTGAAAAATGTTCCTCACGGACAAATTCACATAAATTACTATACATCTTCGCAGACAGGGAGAGAAAAGCTTTGTTATGTATATACACCGGCGGGGTACAATCCGGTTGGAGAAAAACGATATCCGGTACTGTATTTACAGCATGGTGGCGGCGAAAATGAAATTGGATGGATGCGGCAGGGAAAAATCGCGAATATTGCAGACGGTTTGATTGCAGACGGAAAAATGCAGGAAATGATAATTGTTATGAACACGGGATATGCTTTCCGTAAGGATGGCACAAGCCATCCTGCTGTCGGTTCATTCGAGGAAGAACTGACAGAGGATTGTATTCCTTATATAGACAACCGTTACAGAACTGTACCGGATAAGGAACATCGTGCTGTGGCGGGGCTTTCTATGGGAGGTATACAGTCACAGAAAATAGCACTTCATCATACAGATTTATTTGCATGGGTCGGCATTTTTAGCGGTGGCTTAGTTATTTTTGATGAGGAAGAAGATTATCGACCTCTTTTGCATCATAAAGACACTTTTGTGGAAAAAATAAAGCTGCTTTTTGTGTCCTGTGGAAAACAGGAAGACTTCTATGCGCAGACGATAGAGAATGTAAAGGAAGTAAAGGAGCATGGTGTACCCGTCATGGAGTTTTTTGCAGAAGGGAGACATGACTGGAACTTCTGGCGGCGAAGTGTGGTGGAGTTTTTGCAGGTAGTTTTTAAAGAGAAATAGAATGTATAAGTGAGGAAGACAGAAAATGAAAAAACAAGCGTTTAATCCATATCTGCCGTCATGGGAATATATTCCGGACGGTGAACCTTATGTATTTGGTGACAGAGTATATATTTATGGTTCTCATGATTATTACAACGGCTATGTATTCTGCATGGGAGATTATGTATGCTGGTCAGCTCCGGTGGATAATTTGGCTGACTGGCGTTATGAAGGAGTGATTTATCCGAAAACCGCAGATCCATTAAATAAGGATGGGAAAATGTGCCTTTATGCACCGGATATTACAAGAGGACCGGACGGAAGATATTATTTATATTATGTACTGGATCATGTCTGTGTGGTTTCTGTGGCAGTATGTGATACACCCGCAGGGAAGTTTGAGTTTTACGGCTATGTTCATTATGAAGACGGTACACGTTTGGGGGAACGTGCGGGTGACGAGCCGCAGTTCGATCCGGGTGTACTGACAGAGGGTGAGAAGACCTATCTCTATACCGGGTTTTGCGGCAGGGGCGATAAATCCAGAAGCGGTGCAATGGCAACTGTTTTAGGGGCGGATATGCTGACAATCATAGAAGAACCTGTATTTGTCGTACCAGGCTGTGAGTATGGCAAAGGTTCGAGCTTTGAAGGACATGAATTTTTTGAAGCATCATCCATACGTAAGGTTGGCGAGAAGTATTATTTTATTTATTCTTCTGTTGTTATGCACGAATTATGTTATGCAGTCAGTACAGAGCCAACGAAGGGATTTACCTATGGCGGTGTTATAGTCAGCAATTGTGATCTGCACATTGATACCTATAAACCGGCAGAACAGCCGATGGCATATGGTGCAAATAACCATGGAAGCATCGTACAGATAGGAGAGGAATGGTATATTTTTTATCATCGCCATACCAATGGAACATGGTACAGCAGACAGGGATGTGCGGAAAAAATTGAAATTTTGTCGACCGGAGAAATTCCACAGGTAGAAATGACTTCATGCGGATTGAACGGAGCGCCATTAGAGGGTGTCGGAGAGTATGGAGCGTATCTTGCCTGCAACCTCTTTACAGATACACCGTCTGTTTATTTAGGTGGTGACCGATTCCCGAAAGTGATGCAGGATGGGCGTGACGGAGATGAAGAGCCGGGATTTATCAGTAATATGCAAAATTCCGCAACTGCCGGATTTAAGTATTTTAATTGTAAGAATGTTACGGAAATCGCTATTAAAACTCGAGGATATGCAAATGGATTTTTTGAAATCAAAACGAAGTGGGATGGCGAAGTATTGGGACGAATTAAGATACAGAATTCCAACGTATGGGAAGAGTATAGTACTTCTGTCAGAATTCCGGACGGAAAACAGGCAATTTATCTTACTTATAAAGGGGATGGGAATGCAAGTCTTTTATCCTTTACATTGAGATAGGAATTGGTCATCAGTCAACCATCCGTTATGAACAGCAGAAGTGAAAGGATTTGAAATAGTGAATGGTAAAAATATTAACCCAATTATGAAATTGGATTATCCTGACCCGGATGTAATACGCGTAGGAGATACCTATTATATGGCGAGTACAACCATGCATTTCATGCCGGGATGTGAGATTTTGCGTTCCTATGATTTGATGCATTGGGAGCATGCGGCTTATGTGTATGACAAGTTGGACAGTACTCCGGGACAGAGACTGTCCGGAGATGAAAATGTTTACGGAAAAGGAATGTGGGCTGCAAGTCTGCGCTATCATAAAGGTATTTTTTATGTGTGTTTTGTCGCAAATGATACAGGGAAAACATATTTGTATCAAGCACCTGATATTCACGGACCGTGGAAGAAACAGATGATAGACGGATTTTATCATGATTGTTCTTTGTTATTCGATGATGATGACAGAGTTTTTATTGTGTCCGGTAATAAGCATATCCGTCTGCTTGAGTTAACGCAAGATTTGAGTGGCCCCAAGGAAGATGGACTTGACAGAATTGTTGTAAGTGATGAAGGACATCCGGGTCTGGGATACGAGGGAACACATTTCTATAAAATCAATGGGAAATACTATCTGTTTTTTATTCATTCGCTGAGAAATGAGTGGAAACGTGTAGAAGCCTGCTTTGTTTCAGACTCTTTAGAGAGTGAATTCAGAGGCGGTGATGTGCTGAATGATGACAGGGGTTATTGCAATCAAGGTGTTGCTCAAGGGGGGATTGTTGATACTCCGGATGGCAGGTGGTATGCGATTCTGTTTCAGGATCATGGAGCAGTGGGAAGAATTCCTGTATTGTTGCCTGTCAGTTGGGAAGGAGATTATCCCGTATTTGGTGAACATGGAAAAATACCTGAGGAATTTGAAATATGCAGTACACGGAAAGATTATACATATCGTCCATTGGTGGACAGCGATGATTTCAGAATACGAAGAACAGTTGTAAATACAGCTTTTGATAGAGAAACAGTGCAGGAAGCATACGATTCGTTTGGACTTAAAAGCTGTTGGCAATGTAACCATGAACCGGATTTAAGTGTAGTGATAAATGATTGCAAAAAGGGATGTCTGGAGATAACAACAGGAAAGTTGTGTGCAAATGTTACACAAGCAAAAAATGTATTTACACAGAGAATGTTGTTTCCAAAATGCAGTGGAGAGATTACCGTAGACGGTTCCATGCTTATGGAAGGTGATTATGCGGGAATCAGTGCATTTCAAGGGTGTTATGGATTGGTGGCACTGACAAAACGGAATGGCAGCTATTATGTGGTTATGGCAGAAAGACCTGCCGATAATAATTCATTGCAGGGAATGGAAAAGGACTGTGAAAAAGGAATGGAAAGAGAATGTGTCCGGATAGAGGGGGCAAAAGTCCGTTTTAAGGTAGAAGCGGATTTTGAAAAAATGAAGGATGAAGCATATTTTTATTTTGATGACGGGCATGGATGGAAACAAATCGGCATTCCGAAAAAGTTGTATTTTAAGCTGGACCATTTTACGGGTTGCCGTTTTGGACTTTTTATATTTGCGACAAAAGAAATTGGCGGGAAGGTGTCTTTTTCAAATTTTATTTATAGATGAAACAGACTTGTGTAACACAGATAACATCATCGCATTTCAAATGTAATATAGGATGGTGTGACAGAATAGGAAAAATAAAAGAATAACCGGAGGTAGAAAATGATAGGACCAACAGCACCAAAAGACCCTGAGAAAAAGAGAGCATATTTTTACATCATGAGAGAAAAGGAAGTATTCGGCTTGGAGCAGCCGGACGGAAGAGGGGTGCAGTTTCTTTATGAAGATGGCGGCAGGCTGATTAACAGTGCCCAGATTTCCGGAAATATTACGGATGAGGAGATATTAGACCTGTTAAAAACAACCGAAGGATTTCGTAAGCTGGTGCATAGTATAGGTGTCAGTGTGGAAACGGAAAATCCAAAGGAAAAAGTAGATTTTGTATTTCAAATGTATGGAAAAGAAAATCCTTACGGCGGCGGTACGAATATTGTAAGCACATTGAATGGAGATGGTGCGGAGACAAGAATCAAATTGGATGAAGTGGAATGGTCGGAAGATGACAAAGAGCCGGGGCAGATTCGTTTTGAGTTTGAAAAGCCGGGAATTTCCGGAAATGTGAATGTCCGGTTGTTTTTAAATGACGGATATACTGCACCGGAAGCAGCCGAAGAAGCGGATATTGATTTTACTTCGACAGATTATGCTAACATGATTGAAAGGTCACTTATGCGTAAGGGCAATACGGCAAGAGTAGAAAGAGCGATAAAGAAAGCGAAACAGGGAGAAGAAGTAACGGTTGCCTACATTGGCGGTTCTATTACGCAAGGTGCAGGAGCTACTCCGATTCATACGGAATGTTATGCTTATAAATCCTACCGCGCATTTGCCGAAAATTTTGGAATAGGAGACAATGTGAAGTTTGTTAAAGCCGGGGTCGGGGGTACACCGTCCGAACTTGGCATGCTTCGTTTTGATAGGGATGTACTGCGGGACGGAAGTGTAGAGCCGGATATTGTCATTGTGGAATTTGCAGTAAATGATGAAGGTGATGAAACAAAAGGAGACTGCTATGAGAGTCTCGTAAGAAAAGTATTACAACTTCCCAATCATCCGGCTGTCGTACTGTTGTTTTCCGTGTTTGCAAATGACTGGAATCTTCAGGAACGGTTATCACCTGTTGGGGAACGTTATGACTTGCCAATGGTAAGCATCATGGATGCGGTTACCCCTCAGTTTAAGCTGAAAATCGGTGAAGGACGGGTTCTTTCAAAGAACCAGTTTTTCTATGACATTTTTCATCCGTCCAATGTGGGACATACGATTATGGCAGATTGCTTAACATACTTCTTTAAGCAGGCTGAAAAAATTTTAAAGGATGCGGATGGAAATATTTCGGAAGATGTGACAGAGCAGCTTTTGGAACAGAAACCTGTGATTGGCAATACGTTTGAAGCGGTAGAACTCTTAGACCGCAGCCGGAATTCCATTGCGGAAATTTCCTGTGGCTGTTTTGAAGAAACTGACAAAGAATTGCAATGTGTGGAAATGGATGCAGATTTATCTGTTACACCGGAATTTCCGTATAATTGGATGTATCGGGGGGCAAAAGAATCAAAACAGCCATATTTTGAGATAAAAATACAATGTAAGGCATTAGTTCTTATATTTAAAGATGCCGGAGATTTGTCAGTTGGAAAAGCGGATGTTTTTGTGGATGATAAAAAAATATTGACGGCGGATCCGCACATCAACGGTTGGGTACATTGTAATCCGGTCATTCTGTTTATGGAAGATGTTGTAAAAGAACATATAGTAAGAATCCAGATGGCAGAAGGCGACGAAGAGAAATCCTTTACAATTTTGGGATTTGGATATGTGAAAGGAATGGAATAAAAATGGAAATGACATTCAGATGGTACGGTTCAAAATTTGACACGGTGACGTTGAAGCAGATACGGCAGATTCCGGGAGTGACCGGTGTAATTACCACATTATATGATACGAAACCGGGAGAGGTGTGGGAAAGAGAACGTATCCGTGCATTAAAGGAAGAGGTAGAGGCAGCAGGTCTTCATATTGCCGGTATTGAGAGTGTGAATATCCACGAGGCAATTAAGGTAGGAACACCAAAACGGGAAGAATATATTGAAAATTATATCAAAACCTTGGAACATTTGGGGCAGGAAGGCATTCATCTTGTGTGTTATAATTTTATGCCTGTTTTTGACTGGACAAGAACCGAGCTTGCGAGGGTGAGAGAAGACGGATCTACGGTTCTTGCTTATACACAGGAAGCAGTAGATGCGCTCAACCCGGAAAAGATGTTTGAATCCATTGCAGGTGATACAAACGGTGCGGTCATGCCCGGATGGGAGCCGGAGCGGATGGAGCATATAAAAGAATTGTTTGCCATGTATCAGGATGTGGATGAGGAAAAACTGTTTGCGAATTTAAAGTATTTTCTTGAAAAAATTATGCCTGTGTGTGACAAATATGATATTAACATGGCGATACACCCGGATGATCCGGCTTGGAGCGTATTCGGTCTGCCGAGAATTATTACCAACAAAAAGAATATTCTGAGAATGATGAGCATGGTAGATAATCCGCATAATGGTGTGACCTTCTGTTCCGGATCTTACGGTACTAATTTAGAAAATGATTTGCCGGATATGATACGTTCCCTGAAAGGAAGAATCCATTTTGCCCATGTTCGTAATCTGAAATTTATTTCGCCCACTAATTTTGAGGAAGCGGCGCATTTGTCTGCTGACGGAAGTTTTGATATGTATGAGATTATGAAAGCGTTGCATGATATCGGTTTTGAAGGACCGATACGTCCGGACCACGGAAGAATGATTTGGGATGAAGTGGCGATGCCGGGTTACGGGTTATATGACAGAGCACTCGGAGCAACTTATCTGAACGGACTTTGGGAAGCAATTGTGAAAGGGGCAAAATAAGATGGAATTAAATGAAACCGGATTGGCAAAGCGGGAACAGTGGGAGGAAAAGGGCTATGAACTTCCCCGATTTGACCGCAGAAGAGTAGCAGCGGCAACGAAGGAAAATCCGTTTTGGATTCATTTCGGTGCAGGTAACATTTTCCGTGCGTTTCAGGCAAATGCGGTACAGAAACTGTTGAATGAAGACGAGCTTGATAAAGGGCTTATTGTGGCAGAAGGTTTTGATTACGAAATTATTGAAAAGCTGAACAGACCGCATGATGACTACACGATTCTGGTGACTTTAAAAGCAGATGGAAGTGTGGAAAAAACAGTGGTCGGAAGCATTGTAGAATCTTGTATTTTGGACTCCGATAATGATAAGGAATTTAACCGTTTAAAGGAAATTTTTCAAAAGGATTCTTTGCAGATGGCAAGTTTTACGATTACGGAAAAAGGCTACAGCCTTGTAAACGGGAAAGGTGAGATTCTGCCCTCTGTACTGGAGGATTTAAAAAAGGGACCGGAGAGGCCCAAAAGCTATTTGGGAAAGGTAGCTGCTCTTTTATATACCCGCTATCTTGCGGGGGAAAAACCGATTGCCATGGTAAGCATGGATAACTGCTCCCACAATGGAGATATTCTGTCTAATGTCATGAATTTCTTTGCAGAAGAATGGCAGGAGAAGAGATTGGTAAAGAGTGGATTTGTAAATTATATTCAATCAAAAGACAAGGTGAGTTTTCCTTGGACAATGATTGATAAAATTACACCAAGACCGGATGCTGCCATAGAAAAAATTTTGAAAGATGACGGAGTAGAACAATCCGGTCCGGTAGTTACAGCAAAAAATACCTATGCGGCGCCTTTTGTAAATGCCGAAGAGTGTGAGTATCTTGTTATTGAAGATGTGTTTCCGAACGGCCGACCGCAACTGGAAAAATGCGGGTTTTTATTTACAAATCGTGAAACTGTGGACAGAGTGGAAAAAATGAAGGTATGTACCTGTTTAAATCCGCTTCATACGGCACTTGCGGTGTTTGGCTGCCTATTGGGATATGAACGGATTTCCGAGGAGATGCAGGACGAGGATTTGAAACGTCTGGTGGAGGGAATCGGGTATACGGAGGGGCTTCCGGTAGTAGTAAATCCGGAAATCTTAAGCCCGAAAGATTTTTTGGACACCGTACTTAAGGTTCGTCTGCCGAATCCGTTTTTGCCTGACACTCCTCAGCGAATTGCAACGGATACCTCTAAAAAGCTTGCAATCCGGTTTGGAGAAACAATAAAAGCCTATGTGGCAGACAAGGAAAAAAAGGTTGAGGATTTGCATCTGATTCCGCTTGTTTTTGCGGGGTGGTTGCGGTATCTGATGGGTGTGGATGATGATGGAAAAGAGTTTACTCTGAGTCCCGATCCATTATTGGAGACGCTTCGTCCTTACGTTGAGGAAATTCGGATAGAAGAAATACAAAAAGAAGCGGATACAGAAAAGCCGGAAGAGAAAATCAGACCCATTTTGGAAAATTCGGATATTTTTGGAGTGAATCTGTATGAAGTGGGACTGGCAGAGAAGGTATGTGAGTATTTTAAAGAAATGATTTTGGGAAAGGGTGCAGTGCGAGAGGTTTTGCAAAATATATAGGGTGATACAAAAAAGCAGGTGAGAGTTACCTGTTTTTTTGATGGAAAATTATTTCAAGAAAATATTTTATGTGTAAAAGGAATTTTATAGCATGTTGCAGTATGCTATAATATAAATATTGTTTGAATTACGGACAAGAATGATATAAGAAAAAGAAAGTACAGTACAAGACAGAATAAAATAACATATACAGGAAAGACAGGATGGAGAAAAATGATAAATAATAAAATACAAACAATCGTAACTTTGAAAAAAGGAGAAGGACGTACTTTAAAAAGCGGCGGAATGTGGGTCTATGATAATGAAATTGAGTCTGTTTTAGGCTCCTTTGAGAATGGAGACATTATTTCGGTTCATGATTTTGACGGTTATTTTTTGGGGTATGGGTTTATTAATACCAATTCCAAAATTACCATTCGTATTCTTTCCAGAAGAAAAGAAAATCAAGTTACGGAAGAATTTTTGGAACGTCGTGTAAGAAATGCTTGGGAATATCGAAAACAGACCGTAGATACCGGATGCTGCCGCGTGATTTTCGGAGAGGCGGATTTCCTGCCGGGTATTGTGATTGACAAATTTTCTGATGTACTGGTGGTGGAATCGCTGGCGCTTGGTATTGATAAATTAAAACCGATTATTTTGGACGCACTGAAAAAAATACTCGCAGAGGATGGTATTTCCATTCGGGGAATTTATGAGAGAAGTGATGCAAAGGTGCGCCTGAATGAGGGCATGGAACGGTTTAAAGGCTTTATTGGTGAACCCTTTGATACTAAGGTGGAAATTACGGAAAACGGCGTAAAATATATGGTAGATGTAGAAGACGGACAGAAGACAGGATTTTTCTTAGACCAGAAAAATAACCGTGCTGCCATTCATCGGATTAGTAGAGGGAAAAGGGTATTGGATTGTTTTACCCATACCGGTTCTTTTGCTTTGAATGCAGGCATTGCAGGAGCAGAATCTGTATTAGGTGTAGATGCTTCTGAGCTTGCTGTGGAGCAGGCACGTGAAAATGCTGCGTTGAACGGACTTTCCGATAGGGTAAAATTTGAGTGTGCGGATGTGTTTGAGTTACTTCCGAAGTTGGAAACAGAAGGTGAGCGTTTTGATGTGGTGATTCTGGATCCTCCGGCATTCACTAAGTCCCGCAATTCCATTAAAAATGCGGTGAAAGGCTACCGCGAAATCAATCTGCGGGGGATGAAGCTTGTAAAAGACGGTGGTTTCCTTGCAACCTGTTCCTGCTCTCATTTTATGGATCCGGAGCTGTTTGCAAAGACGATTCGCGAAGCGGCAAAAGGGGCTCACAAACGTCTACGGCAGGTGGATTTCGGCACGCAGGCTCCTGACCATCCGATACTTTGGGCGGCGGAGGAATCGTATTATTTGAAATTTTATATCTTTCAAGTTGTGGATGAGAAGTAAGACCATGATTTCAGAAGATACAGGTTATCGTGGTTTCAATATGGGATAAATTGCATTATGTGTATTCATTTTTGCATTATTTGTATAAGTCTATGGCATTATAATATCACCTCCCTATATAGTCAAGTATTTTTTCCTTATTTTTCAAGGAATTTTTGGTTT
>CAYUYJ010000026.1:0-46807 GCA_964449325.1 uncultured Lachnospiraceae bacterium
GAAGAGGTATTTTACTTCTTCCCAATATTTTTGCCAACTAAAATTATACACTAACATGAAAACACGGAAATCCACGATGCCTAGCCCCCGGATTTCTTATATTAAATCTCGATTATAGGAAATTTAACTTAAGAAATCCGGGGACTACCGCTTACAGCGGTATGTCAAAAGAAGGAAGGGTCCAAGTCTTTAAGTAAACTTAAGACTTGGACCCTTCCTTCTTTTGTCGCATCGCTCTTTATACGCCTACATCATTCCCATTCCCGGGTTTCCTGCCGGCATAGCGGGAGCTTCTTCTTTGATGTTTGCTACTACGGATTCAGTTGTTAATAAGGTAGAAGCTACGCTGGTTGCGTTCTGTAATGCACTTCTTGTAACCTTAGCGGGATCAAGGATTCCTGCTTTCACCATATCTACATATTCTTCCTTCAAAGCATCAAATCCCACACCTGCTTCGGATTCTCTTACTTTGTTGATGATAACGCTGCCTTCCAGACCTGCATTTGCAGCAATGTGGAACAACGGTGCTTCCAAAGCTTTCAATACGATGCTTGCACCTGTCTTCTCATCACCTTCCAGAGTATCAGCAAGCTTTGCAACTTCTTTGGATGCATGGATGTATGCGGAACCACCACCGGAAATAATTCCTTCCTCTACGGCTGCTCTGGTTGCTGCAAGAGCATCCTCCAAACGAAGCTTTGCTTCCTTCATTTCGGTTTCTGTTGCAGCACCTACACGGATAACTGCTACGCCACCTGCAAGTTTGGCAAGTCTTTCCTGTAATTTTTCTTTATCAAAATCGGAGGTTGTTTCTTCCACCTGATTTTTAATCTGTGCAATTCTTGCGTTAATCGCATCTTTATCGCCTTCACCGTCAACGATAACTGTATTCTCTTTCTGTACTTTGACGGATTTTGCACGTCCTAACTGGTCTAAGGTTGCATCCTTTAATTCTAAGCCAAGCTCAGAGCTGATAACCTGACCGCCTGTAAGGATTGCGATATCCTCCAGCATAGCTTTTCTTCTGTCACCGTATCCCGGAGCCTTAACAGCTACTACATTGAAAGTACCACGAAGTTTATTTACGATTAAGGTTGTTAATGCTTCGCCTTCTACATCTTCTGCAATAATTAACAGTTTTGCACCGGACTGTACAATCTGCTCTAACAGCGGTAAAATCTCCTGAATGTTGGAAATTTTCTTATCTGTGATTAAGATATACGGATTGTCAAGGGTTGCTTCCATCTTATCCATATCCGTTGCCATATATGCGGAAATATATCCACGGTCAAACTGCATACCTTCTACTAAATCAAGCTCTGTCAGCATGGTCTTGGATTCTTCAATCGTGATAACACCGTCACCGGAAACCTTTTCCATAGCATCCGCTACTAACTGACCTACTTCTTCATCTCCTGCGGAAATTGCTGCTACTCTTGCGATATGCTCTTTTCCGTTTACTTTGGAGCTCATTTTTGCAATCGCTTCTACTGCGCAGTCAGTTGCTTTTTTCATACCCTTTCTTAAAATAATCGGGTTTGCACCTGCTGCCAGGTTCTTCATACCTGCATTAACCATTGCCTGTGCAAGTACGGTTGCGGTTGTTGTACCATCACCTGCTACGTCATTTGTCTTGGTAGCAACTTCTTTCACAAGCTGTGCACCCATGTTTTCAAAAGCATCTTCCAGTTCGATTTCTTTTGCAATGGTAACACCATCGTTTGTAATAAGCGGAGCACCAAAAGATTTATCTAAAACTACGTTTCTTCCTTTCGGTCCTAAGGTTACTCTTACGGTATCTGCAAGCTGATTCACACCTGCTTCTAATGCTGCACGGGCTTCTGCGCCGTATTTAATTTCTTTTGCCATGATTCCATTCCTCCAATTATTTTTTGACTAATTTAAGATTGCTAAAATATCACTCTGTTTTACAATAATGTATTCTTCTTCCTCAATCTTTACTTCTGTTCCTGCGTATTTGGAATAAATTACGTTGTCACCAACTTTTACTTCCATCTTTACTTCCTTGCCGTCAATCACTCCACCCGGTCCTACTGCAATTACTTCTGCCTGCTGGGGTTTCTCTTTGTTCTGTCCCGGAAGGACAATTCCTGATTTTGTGGTTTCTTCTGCCACTAACTGTTTCAATACAACTCTGTCACCTAAAGGTACTAATTTCATATTGATTGCCTCCTTATATATAAATGTCTTTTTTTGCAATTTGTTAGCACTCATTCAAGTCGAGTGCTAAACGATAATCATATATTAGATTTATATGCAGAGGTTTGCAAACGCATCCTCAAACCTCGCGCATTTATTTTCTCATGTTTTCTCACTTTTTCTCGTTTTTTCTCTTGTTTTCTCATTTTCTTCCATATTTGGCAATTTAATATTTTTTTTAGATTTCTATTATAATTACCTATATAATTACTGCAAAACGGGCTGTTCCAGTATCCTGTGAAACAGCCCGTTTAACCATTATTCCGTTTTTCTCTTTATTTCACTGTTTTACAAAGGCGCTCCTTATAACCGGGCATTCCTTTCATTTCCAGTTTATTTTCCAGCATAGCATATTCCGCATCGGAAACCAGTGCACTTAAGGATTCTTCTACATTTTCCTTATATACAATACCGAAAGCAATGGATGGCGTTAACAACGGATCCTCAAATTCCATACAACGCTCCTGTACACGCTTACAGTAATCCTCCGCTTCACCGTCCTCCGGCATAGTAATAAGAATTTCAAAAACATCCCCGTCGCATCTGCCGATAATATACTCCGGTTTTGCCTCTTCCTTTAACATCATGGCAACCGTGGAAATCAGTCTGTCACTTTCCATCTCTCCGAAATGTTCGTCCGCATATTTCCAGTCATTGATATTACCGTAAATCAATGCAACGGGTGCCACCTCAGAACGGTCTATTACACGCATTCTGTTCGCAAAATAAACTTGATTAAACACTCCGGTCAGAAGGTCTTCTTTTTCTACCTGTCTTGTCTGATACTTTTCTTTATCAAACCGTTCTTCTAACTCATCCGCATAAAAAGCATACTCTTTATGTAAATAAAGTTCCTCGGCAAAAGCAGCAATCAAAAACAAATCCTGTCTGACTGCTTCCTTTACAACCTCCAGCCGCTCCTTAGGTACTTTATCATAATTCACATATACGTGCCCTACCGTGCGATTAACTACCCGCAGCTTTTCTCCCGGCTCTGCCACCACATCCGGTGTAAAATCACCAAAATCTCCTACACAGACTTTTCTTTCTCCGTGTCTGTCTGTGACCAAAAAACCGGCTCCGGTAAGTTCGGAAAGGTTTTTCAGCTTTGCTTCCAAATAGTCGGGCAAAAGTAAATTTTCCAAACCATAATTTTTAATATTATCCTTTATTCTCTGATCAATAGATTTTACATTCCCAGCCATACACACCTCTGCCTTTTGACATTTTGTACTAAAGTATGGTCTTATTATAGCTTTTTTTATCTATTTTGTCCATATATCATTCCTTACAAACTCGTTCACCCCAATATATTTCTACTTTTTCTTCTGCAATCCGCTTCTCCAATTTGCATTTTTCCATCACCTTTTTTATTGCCTGCTCCCTTGTAGTACCAAATTCTTTGCAGAGGGCAACAACCGCTTTGATAGCATTTTCTCTTTCTTCTTCCGGCCGATTTCAATTCCAAGTTCTCTCTCGTCTTCCCGTATCAGTCTCATTTCCCTCTCTTCATCATATTCGTAAATGCTCATCTTCACAACCTCCGCTCTCTGCTTTCGCAGAAACTCTCTTAACACGTTGCTTCTGATACAATCATCCACTGCCTGTTCCACCGCTTCCGTTAACGGCATGATTTTGGCATTGTTTCGTATTGTTTCCACATAAATCACATATTCCTTTAATACCGGGCATTTTGCTTTCAGTTTCTCATTCATCCCCGGATTGATATTTAACACCTGTACCGTCAACTCCAACTCCGGCTTGGAAATCGGCACCTGATACGCATCCGACAGTCTTAACTCCATGTGTTCAGGCCTTTTTTCCACTCCATTGTAAAATACTACAAAGCGCGGTGTTGGTACCTGAAGCAGTCTGGAACTGTAAAGGGTCTTATCCTTTGCATAAACCTGCAATAAATCTGCCACATAAAGCAAATCTCTAAGGGGTAAATTAGGGTTATAGGTTGCCTGCCTATCTTTCTTTCCTCCCGCTCTGTAATTGTAAAAATGTGAATATAAAGCATGGATTCCAGAAATTTTCTGTTATTTAAGAAGTCAGGTTTCTCTCAGGAGACCTGCTGTCAGTCTTTGAAGAAATACTGTTTATATGCCTTTCCAAGCTGGAAACAGTATTAGGATTAATATACTTGAATCGTTATGCTTTAGTTGGATTGTACCATGGCAGGACAATACACGTCAATCCCTCTATGTATTCAAATATCAAACATCAATCCCACTTTTCTATCACTCTAACCGTTTAATTCCGCCTTAAATATACGACAATATTCTTCCGCCTTTTGCGTGCTATAGCCACTCTCCTCCATTAACTGAATAAAATGACTTCCCACAATACAGCCGTCGATAATATCCTTCATCGGCTCTACATCCTTTGCAGTTCGGATTCCAAAGCCCATCATTACCGGAATTTTACTGTTTTTCTTAACGTCCTTTAAATATTCCACTACATTTTTATGGAAATCCGCATTCTGACCTGTAACACCCATAGAGGATACACAGTAAACAAAGCCCCTTGCTTTTTCCAAAATCATCGGAATTCTTTGTGCGGAAACCGGTGCTACAAGCTGAACCAGAATCGGATACCCTGCATCCTTATTAAGAATCTCCTGCAACTGTTCCTGCTCTTCATAAGGTAAATCGGGAATAATCAGCCCATCCACGCCTGTCTCTTTACACTTGTCTGCAAAAGCCTCCAAGCCGTAATACAACGCAGTATTAAAATACATCATGAACACAATGGGCATCTTACAGCCTTCTTTTCTCACTTCTTCCATCAGTTCAAATACCTTTTTCAGGTTCGTTCCCTGCTGAATGGATTTATAGGAAGCTGCCTGAATCACCGGCCCGTCTGCCGCCGGGTCAGAAAAAGGGATTCCCAGCTCCAATACATCACACCCTGCCTTTTCCAGGGAAAAAATCAGTTTTTTACACCCTTCCATATCCGGAAGTCCTGCTGTCATATATAAAATAAATGCTTTTTTTCCGTCTTCCTGCAATTTCTGCATTTTTTCTTCAATACGATTCATGTCTGTCTGCCACCTTTCTTCCTAATTCAAATAACCTTTTCCGCTAAAATAAGCTTCAATTGTATGGGCATCCTTGTCGCCTCTGCCGGAAAGGCAAAGCACAATTGCCTGCTCCTTCGTCATCGTTTCCGCTCTCTTAAAAGCATAGGCAAGAGCATGAGCGCTTTCGATTGCCGGAATGATTCCCTCCAGTTTACAAAGCTCTGCCAGCGCATCCATTGCCTCTTTATCCGTAATGGAAACATATTTGACTCTGCCGCTTTTCTTTAAATAAGCATGCTCCGGTCCCACACCCGGATAATCCAGACCTGCAGAAATGGAATGAGCAATCTGTACATTACCGTCCTCATCCTGCAGCAGATAGGATTTCATGCCATGCAGGGTTCCCGGACGGCCCAGTGCCATTGCAGAAGCATGCTTGCCAGTTTCAATACCAAGTCCTGCCGCTTCCACACCAATCAACTCCACCTCCGGCTCATCAATAAACTCCGCAAACATGCCGATGGAATTAGAACCGCCGCCTACACAGGCCATCACCACGTCAGGCAATCTGTTTTCCTTTTCCAAAAACTGTTTTTTTGCCTCCAGACTGATAACCCGCTGAAACTCCTTTACCATCTTCGGATACGGATAAGGACCTACCGCAGAACCGATAACATAAAACGTATCCTCTGCCTCTTTTGCCCATGTACGGATTGCTTCGTTTGTAGCATCCTTTAATGTCTTGCTTCCGGTCGTAACACTGACAACCTTTGCTCCCAGCATTTCCATTCGCATAACATTCAAATGCTGTCTCTCAATGTCCTCTTCCCCCATATAAACCTTACATTCCATACCAAAGAGTGCTGCTCCCGTTGCCGTTGCCACGCCGTGCTGGCCTGCTCCGGTTTCTGCAATCACCTTTGTTTTTCCCATGCGCTTTGCCAGTAAAATCTGTCCGATAACGTTGTTGATTTTATGAGCACCTGTATGATTCAAATCTTCCCGTTTTAAGTAAATTTTTGTTCCGTATTTTTCGGAAAGACGTTCGGCAAAATAAAGAGGTGTCTCTCTGCCCACATACTCCTCTAAATAATAATGGTATTCCTCCATAAAAGCTTTATCGTGAATCGCCTCTTCAAATGCCTTATCCAGTTCCTCTAACGTATTCATCAGGGATTCGGAAACGTATTGTCCTCCGAATTCTCCATAATATGCTCTTTCATTCTTATTTGCTGCATTCATGCTGCTTTTCTCCTTCCTATCTGCTTTTCGTTTCTGACAGCACCTTACCTGCCTGATAAATTCCTGCACCTTTTCTGCATCCTTCCTGCAACCGTTTCGTTCCATTTCTTCCTCACTTCCAAACTCCACACCGCTGGAAACATCCACCACATCCGGTTGTACGGCTTCGATTGCCTCCCGTACATTTCCGGCATGTAATCCGCCTGCTAAAAAGAACAGCCTTTCATCCCTCTTCCAGTCCTTTAAAAGTTGCCAGTCAAAGGTCTTTCCCTCTCCCGGTACTGCCGCATCCAGAAGCCAGCCGACAATCCGTTCATTTTCCTGCAAGACTTCTCTTTCTGCCATATTTGTCAGATTAAATGCCCGAATAATCGGAAGTTTTGTCTGCTGAAGCACTTCCGGTTTTAGTTCGCCGTGAATCTGCAAGTAGTCAAAACCCAGACCTTCGATTTGTTTCGTTTGGGAAAGGGTCGGACTCACCATCACGGCAACACTCTTAATACCTGTCTGTTTCAAAAGCCGCACAAGATTTTCTGCTGTTGTGATGGAGCAGTTTCGCTTACTTTTTTCAAAAAACAAAACAATACCGCCAAAGTCTGCGTGATTCTCTGCAAGCATTTTTACTTCCTGTTCCTTCGTCAGTCCGCATATCTTTACCTTTACCGCCAAGAGCATTCCTCCTTTATCTGTCCGCTTTATCTGCTCAGCCCACTCTCTTTTCCGGCTTTTTTCTTATTTATGCCTTCCACTTCTTCGCCAACGCAAGCGGTTCCTCAGCTTCCATAAAGACCGTTCCGATTAACAGTGCATCCACACCAACTTCCTTCAAAAATGCCACGTCTTCGTCCTTACTTACTCCGCTTTCCGAGACAAGTATTGTTTCCTCCGGCACCATTTCGGCAAGTCTTTTTGTGGTATTTAAATCAATAGTAAAGTCTTTCAGATTTCGGTTGTTCACACCGATAATTTTGGCATCCAGTCCCACCGCACGCATCATTTCCGTTTCGTCATGTACCTCTACCAGCACATCCATTCCCAACGCATATGCCAAATCATAAAACAGCTTCAATTCCCGGTCTGTTAAAATCGCCGCAATCAGTAAAATGCAATCCGCTCCGATGACCTTCGCTTCAAAAATCTGATAGGGGTCAATAATAAAGTCCTTCCGAATCATGGGAAGCGATGTAATTTCCCGAATCTGTTTAAAATATTCTTTTCCGCCTAAGAAAAACTTTTCTTCGGTAAGACAGGAAATCGCATCTACCGCTTCGTTATACTGGTCAATCCGATCGGTCAGCTCAATTTTATTGTCCATTTTCCCGTGACTGGGAGATGCTTTTTTGAATTCCCCGATGATGGAAAGTCCCGGCTTCTTTAGTGCCTCATAAAAGCTGATACTCTCCCGTTCACACGCGCCTGCAAGTGCTTTCATTTCTTCCTCGGAAATCTGCTCTTTATCTAAGACAAGCTGCTTTTTCTTCGCCTCTACTATCTCATCCAAAATCATATATACTGCTCCTTTTTCATAACCTTTTCCTGAAAATATCCTTACACCATACCATTCACAAAATTCTCAATCAGCCGCTTTCCATGCTCCGTGTAAATAGATTCGGGATGGAACTGTAAGCCGATAACCGGATATTCTTTATGACGCATTGCCATAATCTCGCCATCCTCGGTTTTGGCAATCACCTTCAGGCATTCCGGCAAATCGCTTTCCTGTACTGCCAATGAATGATATCTTGCCACCTTTATGGGCGAATCAATTCCGTAAAAAATCCCCGTGCCGTCGTGCTCGATTTTACTCTGTTTTCCATGAAAAATTGCTTTCGCATAGGATACCGTTCCGCCAAGAGCCTCACCGATACACTGGTGTCCGAGACAAATACCGAGAATCGGTTTTTTATCCAAAAAATGCTTTACCACTTCCATACAGATACCCGCATCCTTGGGTGCTTTCGGTCCCGGAGAAAGTACGATTCTGTCAGGATTCATTTCCTCGATTTCTTCAATCGTAATTTTATCGTTTCTCACGACCTGAATATCATTTGTAAAAGTACCGATGTACTGATACAGATTATAAGTAAACGAATCGTAATTATCAATCAGTAAAATCATAAATTTTCCTCCTCTACCAAAGTTTTTGCCAGTGCCATTACCTTATTGCAGCACTCCTGATATTCGTTTTTTCCAATGGAATCCGCAACAATTCCGGCTCCTGCCTGCAAGTATACTTTGTTTCCTTTTTTAATCATGGTACGAATGGTAATACAAAAATCCATGTTTCCGTTAAATCCAAGATACCCTGTTGCACCACCGTACAAGCCTCTTCGTACCGTTTCCAGTTCATCAATAATTTCCATAGCACGAATTTTCGGTGCTCCGCTAAGTGTACCTGCCGGAAGGAAAGATGCTACCAAATCAAGGGGATGCCTCTCTCCTTTTTTCTTGCCTTCTACCAAAGATACAATGTGCATAACGTGAGAATAATTCTGTACCTGCATAAACTGTGTTACCTTCACCGTTCCAAACTCAGCAATTCTTCCCATATCGTTTCTTGCCAAATCCACTAACATCACATGCTCTGCCCGTTCCTTTTCATCCCGTAACAAATCATCTTTTAAAAGCTGATCTTCCTCGGCATCCCTACCACGTTTTCTCGTTCCTGCAATGGGACAGGTAAATACCTTATTGTCGGTCTGCTTTACAAGCATTTCCGGGGAAGAACCGATAATTTCAAAATCTCCGAAATTAAAATAATACAGGTACGGAGACGGATTCAACTCCCGCAGTTCCTTGTAAAGAGTCAGTCCGTCGTGCCCGGTCTCAATCGTCCAGCGTTGTGATAAAACGGTCTGGAAAATATGCCCTTCTCTGATATATTCTTTAATTTTATCAACTTTCTCACTATATTCTTCTAACGTATCTGTTTTATTTATGATTTTTCCATCATGTACGAAAGCAGTTTTGGGTCGCTCCTTTTGACTGCTCTCACGAACAAGCTTCACTAACTGCTCCGCTTTTTCTTCTCCCCGTTTTCTTCCTTCTTCACTTTCTTCTTCCAATACAACCGCCGTCAATGTTTCTGCCATATGGTCAATGGTGATAAATTCTGTCGGCAGCATCAACTGTACCGTTTCAATACCTATTTCATCCGGGTTGTCATCCGGCAGTTCTTCACTGTAGCGGATAAAATCATAACCAAGACTTCCGACAAAACCACCAATCATGGAAAGCTCACCGTCATCTTTACTCACTTCAAAACTGCTGTAATACTCCTTCAAAAGCTCCAGCGGATTTCCTTCCTGTACTTCTTCGCTTCCGTCTTTTCTCTTAATCACAAGGCTGTTTCCTCTGGAAGTAATGATTTCCTCCGGTTCGATTCCGAAGAAAGAATATCTGTCATAATTTTTGTCGTAGCTTTCCAGCAGAAAGCCTTTTTTCCCTGCACCGATTCCTTCAAACATGGAAATCGCTGTTTCATTCACAATGCTGACTGTTTTCTTATAAGCGTGTAATTTTCTCTTCATCATACAACTCCTTCTTTCTTTTCATAACAAAGTGTCGCTCTGCAGCGACACTTCTAAGAGAATTTGCCCTGCAAATTCTCCTTAGCTTCTCACTGCATATGGCATTTTCCTATTACATAAAAAATGCACCGCAAAAATACGCCTTACTAGGGACGTATTTCACGCGGTGCCACCCTGTTTCTCAAGTGCTTTGGTGACTCTGCCACATCTGCCGGCTTCTAAGAGAATTTGCAATACAAATTCTCCTTGGCTTCTCACTACATAAAAAAGAGCACCTCCCTAATCGGAAAATGCCCGCCACCAATCATCTTGACTCTTTCGGATACGGAATCTCTTCGATATCCTCCTCTTTTAACGTTGAGGAAACGGCTAAAGCTACTAAGTCTAAGTGCTGTTCACCCTGCATCTCACAAACCCATTCCCGAAAGCGTTCCATATCTGCTTACACCAACCGCAGACTCTCTGCAATGTTCCATCAAACGGTACTCTCTTTGCTCATTGATTTTTCTTCTTCAATTGTTGTTACTATAGCACAGTAGCGTAGTGATGTCAATTATTATCCTGAAATTTTCTAAAAGTTTTGTAACGATATACAATTTTTGCAATGTTTTCTAAATAATTCTCTTTTTACTTTCTTCGTTCATTAATTTGTCCCATACATACCTAAATCATATGCCTCTATTAGTATATCACTACACATTTCATCAAATATTTCCATCTCTGCAATGCCATAATCATAAACTGTCTTTGTAGAATCAATATACCGTATTAAACAGTTATCTTTAAAATAAAAACGATATTCTTCGGTTCCGTTAAAAATAAATGCAAAATAAATTTTACCTTCTTCATAATAATAATTTCTAGTATAAGGCGAATTTCCGACACCACTCTTTACTATTGCTTTAACCAGCTCTTCCTTATCCAAGTAATAGGTAATACCGTCAATCTCATTCTGCAAAAAATTATCTACATTTTCCTGTGTTTCATAATACAACTTGCGGATATACTCTACTTCTTTTTCTACATCAAAGTTTTCCGGCAACGGATTTAATATCTCACTCTGTGTATCTTTTTCCTCAGTACTTTCCTTTAAATCCAACTCTTCTGTCACCACTTGTGTTTCCGCTATACTTTCTGATGCTTTCTCCAGTTCTTGGATATGTTCTGTCGAGTTATCCTCTTTTCTCTTTTCTTTCATACTTCCTGTAATTTCTATGTTTTCAGCATTGTTCTGTCTCATAACATCCAATAAAGCAATAATACCGGCACATAACACTAACACCAAAATGCATAAAACAATAAAAAAAGATTTTCCTCTTTTCTTTGAATTTACCTGCTGCTTTTGTACTTCGCTTCCACACGAAGTACAAAAAATAGCATCATCTCGTATTTCTTTTCCACATTTATTGCAAATCATGGTTACCTTCCCTCTAACTCAACAAAGTAAGTATCAATTCCATTAGCAATTCCTATTGCAATCTTTTCCTGATAATCATCCTCCGCCATTTTTAAATCCTCTTCTTTATTTGTCATATAGCCCATTTCTACGATAGTAACAGGAACTTTGCACCAGTTTATTCCACTCATGGTATCTGTTTCCCAAACTCTTTCTCTGTTTGCACCCGTTTCCGCCACCATTGCATCCAGAACAGCTTCTGATAATAATTTAGATTCTTCATAAATAAAAGAACAATAAACATTCTCTGCTGTAGGACATATCGTCATCATGCCATTTGCTTCACTACTTTCAGATCCGTTTGCATGAATTCTGATAAACGCATCAGCATTTGCATCATTCGCAATGTTAGCCCTTTCGCTATTGCTGATATCTACGTCATTTGTAGTCCGAACCATAATAACCTGATAACCTCTGTCCTCCAATATTTTCTGTAACTTAAGCGAAACCATCAAATCCAGTTCATACTCTTTTAATCCACTGGCATTTCCCTGCGTTCCGGAAGCTACTTTTGCTTTCATTTCCGTAGCCCCCGGACCGATTGGTTCTTTATCTGAATTTCCTTTTGCCTGATGACCTGCATCAATAACAATCAGCTTTTCTTCTCTTCTGACAGTTTCATTCTCCTTCTTTCTTTTTTTGTCAGTTTCATTCTCTGCATTTTGAGCAATTTCTGTCTCAACAACTTCTACATATTCCGACTTGACAAAAGCCTTATTGTCCTCGAAAACAATCTCGTACCAGCCATCCCGTTCTGCTACCATCGGGAAAGTCTCCCCTGCGGAAGCCTTCCCGATGACGTTTGACTCTTCTCCTGTTCCCGGATAATCTCTCACGTTTACATTTTCTGCTACTACTTTAATCGTATCAGCTTCTTGCGTTTCTGATTCTTCCTCCCGTGGGACTATCTCACTTTCCGTTTCCAAACCTTCCTCTGCCCCACTATCCTTCGGTTGTATTAACTCTTCCTCAACAGATATTTCTTCCATACTGTCAAGTGTCTCCATGAGATCATCTATTTTCTCTGTCGAATCTGATTTTTTAGCGCATCCACTAAACAGTAACATCACAGAAATGGCAACTGCAACACAAAACTTTTTCTTCATGGTTCTTGTATACAATTAATATTGTACCTCCTCCTTATGAATTGCTTCTTGTATTAAACGCTTATTTTCTTCCAAAATACTAGTAGAAGGATAGGTATTTACCTGATTCAAGGCATTTTTCAAAACAGCCTTACTGAGCGCAAGGTCATAATCTGATAACAACACACTTCCTGCATTGGGATATATGTCCTGATTACTCATAATATTATTCTCATACTCTTTTATGAAGTTTGCATTATCTATTTCCAATCGGCTAAGCGGACTTGGATTCATTGCATCAAAATCTGTCGGTGAAAATTTCGCCGGAATATTTAAGTACCAGACTTTTGAATAAAACCATTGATTCAGCATACTATCCTTGAATTGACGTCCATGTCTCGCAAATATCTCATTTCTGGCTATTCTAAGTTCTGCCAGTCCAAGCCCCGCAAGATCAGCTTCCGTCACGCTCCTCTGACTTGAGAAATCCAATATGTAATCAAGATTCATGTATGCAGCCGAAAATGCACCTGTAATGTCTGTTTGCGGTACATATGACTTTCTATAAGAACCTCTAAACTCTGTGGTATCTGAGGTTTCCAATACAACATCTCTAAATTGCGTTGGATTATCCAAATTAGTGGTTGTATACTTTACCACATAATAATCCTGCTGCTCATGATAAATACTTATATAGATATCTTCCAATATTGTTTCTAAATCATTTACATTTGCAGAATAATATTTCCCTGAACACTGGCTGGCAAGATTCTGCAATGCCACAGCATCATATTCCTCACCTATTCCGATAATAAATACGGGAATTCCTGTATTTTGAGCCATTGAAACTACATCATCAAAAGTATAACTGCTGGCATTTTCCATACCATCCGTAAAACCGATAACACACTTTGCTCCGTCTTCATAATATGTCTGGAATAAACCGGCATATAAACCATCATATAGAGCAGTACTTCCCTTTGTATTAATTCCATTAATAGCTTCTTTCAAAAGTTCACTTTGACTTGAAAAATCCTGCTCAAGATAAACAAAATCATCAAAGGAAATAATCTCTACCTGATCTCCTTTTTCTAACTCCATCTGATCGATTAATGCGTTTGCTGCATTTTTGGCCTGTTGCATTTTGTTTGAAGAATCCATACTTCCACTGGAATCAAGTACCAGATTCACACTAATTTTATCCTGATTTAATACTTGATATACGTCACCAATCGTGGCATCAATCACATTACCATTAGCATCAATTTCTTGAATATCAAAATCTGTTCCCTCAAGTTCTTTTACCGTCTCACCATTTACATCTGTAACACTGACATACATCGTAATTTCCGGAAAATTCGAATTATCAACCTGTCTGACTTCAATGTTGACATCCTTTTTTTCTCCTGCGTAGGACTCTACTGTCTCTTCTACAGAAGTTTCTGTTGTAGTGTCTCCACCCTGTTCCTGATTTCCATTCTGTTCATCTTTTTTCTTACGGAATTTTTCTATAAGTTCCTGCAAATCATCTGATTTCGTCACATCATATCCTGTTTCCAACACCTTAATGGCCTCATCTATTTTATTTTGAGCCATATAGGCTTCTGCAAGACCCTTATATACTTCCACCTCTTCCGGGGCATCTTCCAGTATTGCTTTATAATAACCTATCGCTTCTTCATATTTTTCTTTATCCATCATTTCTTCTGCTTTTTTTAATTGTCCTTCAAAGCTTTTTTCTGATTTATCATCACCTGAAAATACAAACAGATACATGCATGCAAAAATCAACCCAAAAACAACAAGCAGTAATGCAATAATACTAAATATTTTTAAGCCTGCATTTCCTTTCTTTTTTTCCGGCTCCAAGGAAACGGCATTTGCCGTATTGTCATCTATCGGCATCGTAGGCGGCATCACCTTTTTTTCAGTCGGTATTTCCTGATTTGAAGGCGATGACACCGGCTTTGAAACCGGTGCACCACATTTTGTACAAAATTTTGTTCCATCCTTTAACTCATTTCCACATTTAACACAAAACATATTTTTTCCTCTTCTGATTTAATCATCTGTATTAATAGTATAAAATGCATGTAACATCATCTTCTATAGAAGTAACTTTTCCGTTTTTATACTCCATCAAATCTCCTCTGTTCTTATCGAAATTATAATCAACAAGAAAAGCAACATTTCCTTCTTCATCAGAACAATATCCTGTAACATCATCTCCAATTTCTACGCTTTTCTGATTACAATACATATGCAATGTTCCCATATTATTTCTATCATCTGCATCTGTTAAGTAAAGGACACCTTCTCCGCTTTTCATGCTTCTAATAGAATTTATCTGTACATCCGAAGCAATTTCTTCATCATTCAGATATAATGTTCCAACACCATCCTCCACCTCAGTCATATAGTATAACCCTTTATCTGTTATAAGTTCAACTTCATCAAGTTCTTCTGTCACAAGTACTGCCACACCATCCATCTTACCAAGACTTGTTTTAAATAATGTTGTTTCACTCGTATCAGACCGGTGAATGCTAAAATAACACTCTTCTCCATCTTTGCTTGTGCCTAACATTTCTGTTTGATTTCCGTATTCCTTGAAGTCTATTTGTATTTCTGCCTCTTTTTCTCCACTTACAACATAAAATATGGCAGCATCACTATATGCTTCTTCCAAAGTTTCCTCTGCCTCATAAATTTCCATTTCCATCAATTTTGAAAAAGCAAATTTTTCAATGTCTTCCTCCTGTAAAGTCCTATATAAAAAAGCAGAACTATTCCAATAATTCGAATATATTCCAATTGCATCTTCCGTTAGCTTCTGACTATCCTCTTCACCCGGTACATAATGGAAAATCGTCTTATAATTCACAGTATAACCATGATTTTTCCAACTCTCCCGTATATTATCTCTTTCCACTTTCTGCATGTATTTTTCTAATTCAATATAATAAGCATCTTCCGTAACCGTTTCCTCTCTCGGTCCCCAAAAACTTTGCTTTGTTTCCACATGTTGATAATCAGTAATATTGGGTTCGGTTATTGCAGCATCCTGTTCTGCCAAATCATCATTGACTATTTCCATGTAACTATAAGTTTCTTCCCCTTCATCTTTCAAATAATAAACTTCTGTGTTATCCCCTTTTTTGGATACAAAACAATTATCCACATCTGAATCAATTCTTTGCTTATTCTTGAACTTACTCAGATTATACAAATCATCATCTTTCCTATATACAATCTGCTGAAAATCATCAGAAATATAAACGACCTCCGTTACATTTGTATCCAGTTTTATTTTGTCGTTTTTCAAAGCAATGTCACAAACATACATTTTATCTTCATCGCCGGAAGTATACCAGAAAACATATTTTTCATCCTCTGATACCATAAACCATTCTACATCACTGGCTATTTTCTTCTTGTCTTTTAGATCAGTTATGTATAATCTATTTGAATTTCCTTGCTCCTGATAGATGACTTTCCCATTTTTTAACACCTCGAAGGTGCTAATTTCGGAACAGATTTTGGTTTCTTCCGCATCCTCTTTTCCCAACTTTTTATAATACAAATCAAAGCTACCATTACTATAATTTTGAGGATAATAGATATATCTTCCATCCTTTGAGAGCTGAACAAGATTGTACCATGACGAGTACGGACCATATGCATTACTTTTTGACTCATATGCCTCTTCCCCAATTACATAACTTTCTTTTCCTTTTACTCCCATGATTTCATTATTACTTAAAAATATTAATGTACTTTTCTTTCCTACTCTGCCGACAAACAAAAAAGCACAAATCACCACTACTGCAATTCCCGCCAACGCGGCAATGCCCTTCACAGCTTTCTTTATATTAAATTTTCCATCACGCTTTTTTTCATTTGTCCCATCTAACGGTGTTCCGCAAGAATAACAGAATGTATCATTTTCCGCATTGGCTATCCCGCAGTTATGACAGTATTTAATCTTTTGTATTTCACCAACACTAACCGGTTCAACTAAGTTTGCAGTCTTATCACTAACTTCTTCTTGCTTTTCTTGTGAAACTGCTACTTTCTCTACTGTCTCCTCTAAAATTACTGTTCTGTCTTCTTCCTCTGTTGTCTCCTCCAAAATTACTGTCTTATCTTCTTCCTCTGTTGTCTCTTCCAAAATTACTGTCTTATCTTCTTCCTCTGTTGTCTCCTCCAAAATTATTGCTTCATCCTCTTCCACGGACTCAACTTTACTTCCGCAATTCGGACAAAATATGCTTCCTTTTTCCAATGGTGTTCCACATTTTTTACAAAACATCTCTTTTCCTCCTCATAAAAATTAATTATAAAACTGTTGTGCTAACATTGCCCACGATTCCCTATGTCTGAGCCATATTGCCGAAAATTCCTGAATGCCAAGCGGGCAAGGGGTCTTTCCGTTTTCAATAGTAACACTGGGTTTATTGAGTGATAATTGAACCCAGTCTCCAAAACCACCTAAATTAACATTATATCCTTTACTTGTATTCACCGTCTTATACTTAATCCAACCATCCAAAAGATTGGCAAAATTCGCAGATGCCTCTGCATTTTCCGTTGAATTGCCCACTACATCATAATAAATCAACTGACCACGGGCATGGTAACTTATAAAACAGCGATAATCATATTTATATGCCAGTTCAACCAATGCCGCACTTTCCGGCTCCGATACCGGCCAATATCCCTTGAAGCTTCCATAAGCAGGTGCTTCTTTTAGCTCTATCTCTTCCCAACCTGCATCAAAATTATTGTTTAAATCAACACCGGCAGCATTTGCCTTCCAAATAGTCTGATATTCTTCGAAAGTAATTTCTCTACTGTTTTCGCAATCTTCCCGCTTAAAACCCTCTTCAAGATAATGATCACTCCAATTCATATCACCATTAGTATCTTCTTCATAAACAAAAGCCCACCAATCTCTTTCATAACACTCATACACTAAATCAGCATAATAAGAATTATTCAATGCCTTTATCCCCAGCTGGCTGATTGTAACACCATCCGGATTTGACATAGGGACAATATGAATTGCCGTTTTGTTAAAAAGTTCTTGATAAGGAATTCTGTCAAATTCAGCTGATTCATAATAATAAGAATAATACTCTAACAATTTCATGGCAAGCTGTGCTGTCATATATTCACGTCCATGAATGGCTGCCTGCATCATAATATGATTCTCTGCATTCGGATTACCCAAGATTACTTCATAAATATTTCTTCCATCACAACTTGTCCCAATAATATTGTAAGATAACCTATCCGGATATGTATTGCATAATGTTTCAATATCTTCAACCATCATGTCATATGTATACATCACCGAGTCTGTTTCAACTAAAGTCAGCACGCTCTCATCCGGCTCATACTCAACCTTCACACAAAATCTGGCAGACACATAACCTTCTTGTCCGCTGTCTCTGACAACTACTTTATAAAACTCTGTTTCATCAACAGTAACACTTTCCCCATACCATTTCAAATAGGTTCCTGCCTCAAGTTCTTCAATAACATCATCCCCAAGTCCGGGAGTACTTCTTAATGACATATATTCTGCCGGCACACAGACCAATAATGTATACTTTTCTTCTTCTGCAGCTTCCGTTTTCGGAAGAGTATCAGTAGTCTTTTCTTCCTCCTTTGCCTCCTCTGTTTCGTTCTCTTCATTTTCTTTCTCGTAAGCAGCTCTTTGTCCTGTATCCAACCCCTTTTTTATGTAGAATCCGATTATCATCACAACAACCAGTAAAAAAGATAGAGAAACAATTCCTATAATCATAAACTTCTTTTGATTTTTATTCTGACTATCTGTCTTTTTCTCATCCGTTGTTTTCTCTGCCTGCGCTTGTTCCTCGCTCCATTGCTCTACTATTTTCGCTCCACAATGACAACAAAACTTGCTTTCATCTTTAATTTCTTTTCCACATTTGCTACAAAACATCTTTATCCTCCGTCTGTTTTATGCTCCGACCTCACTTAATATCTGCTGAAAAAAATCAGAATACGTAGTAATCGGCTCACCATCCTGTGCAGCTCCTGTAACTTTAAATGTATCATTAGAAAATACCTGAAATTCTATAGCAAAGCTTTTTCCGTTTTTACTTCCTAAGTAATAGATATAGACTTGCCCATTCTCATCTACAAATCCATCCCAGCTTCCGGGTATTTCTGAATATAAATCTAATATATTACCAACAGTAAGCGCCTCTCCATATCCATCCAAAATTCCCTCTCTTGCCACAAGAATACCATGTTCTACCCGGGCATCCGTCTGCGTTTCTTTCATTTCCTGCTCTTTAGCTTCAACTTTCTCTATCGCACTTTCTTCTGACCGGACTGTATTCGTAATCTGCTCTTCTGTCTGCCCTTCTGTCTGCTCTTCTGTTTGTTCTTTTCTTTTTGTTGTTTCCGTTATCTTCTCTTCACCTTCAAACAAAGCACTACTACTTTCAACACCTTCTGTGTCCTCACCAAACACCATTTCTACCCTAGTCACAAATTCTTCAAATTTATCTCTGTTTTTCTGATAAACAATTCCTAATCCAACGGCAATAATTAAAAGAACAATCAAAATTAGGAGAAATCCTTTAAAAATCCGATACAATTTTTCTGCTTTTTTGGACAAAAGCCCTTTTTTGGTAATATAAAGCTCACGATATAATTCTTCCATACTCTGTTGCCTGTTCTCCGGCAACACTGACAGACCCTTTTCAATTGTCTTAGCTATATGTTTTGGGGTTTTTTTCGCCAGTTTTTTTATCGGCTTTAAGTTATCCTTACTTACTCTTTCAATAGATTCTTCCGGAACGACTCCTGTAAGCATACGATACAATACTGCACATAAGCCATAAATATCTGTCCAAACCCCTTGCTCACCTTTTCTCGAATACTGTTCAATCGGAGCATAACCATGCTTCAATACTACAGTCATGCTTTTATCACCATCACCATCAAAATATCTGGCTGCCCCAAAATCAATCAGTTTTACTCTTCCGTTTTTTTCAATCATAATATTATCCGGACTTATATCACGGTGAAGCAACTTGCTCCTATGTATAATAGCCAATGAACTGATTACCGGTTGTATCAGCCTTAACGTTTCATTTGTCGAAAGTTTTCCTCCTTTTTGTTCCAGATATTTCTTCATAGAAACACCATCGATAAACTCCATGACAATATATGCCGTTCCATTTTCATAAAAGAAATCCTTTACTGTAACAATTCCGGGTAACTCAAAAAATTTTGCAAGAATTGCTGCTTCTTTAACATATCTTTTCAGGCCATCTTCAAAATCATCCATTCCTTTGCTGGAAGTTGTAGTAAGCGTGTTTCCACTATTCGAGGTAACATCCCTTGAAACCAGATTCCCCGGATAATATTCTTTAATGGCCACTTTAGTTTCCATGTTGGTATCCCAAGCAAGATACGTAATGCCAAAGCCACCTTCACCAAGTGTCCTTCCAATTAAATACTTGCCATTTAATAAAGTTCCGGTTGCCAATATCCATTTTTGTTTTTTATACTTATCCAATGCGAAACCACAATATGGACAGATACCTACATCATTATTTATCAAGTGAAAACAACCATAACATCTTTTCATAGTAATCCTCTCAAAGTATTAATTCTCCCAGCTTTATGAAAAACTTGTGACTGCAGTAAAATATAATCTACTGCAGTCACTCTTACCACTTCAACAAGCAATTTGCTTGCACCACTCTGTTTTGTTACAAACTAATACAAATAAGAAGAAATATCCCGCTGTAAATCTCTATAATCACTTTCCGAAGCATCACCCAAGTCAAATTCTTCACCATCAAATTTTTGCATGGATGCACCTTTTTTTACAGAAACATCGCATGAGATTTTCTGATCCTCTCCATTAACTTCAACCTCATCAATAACAATCTTCATTTCTTTGGAATTAGATTGTAAATTTCCTTCTACACCTATAGTGCCGTATCTTCTCATTTCCAGATTAAAATCACCTGATTTATAATCATATTTTAAAGAAACAATTTTTGAACCATACGCAATAAACTGATATGTTTCTTTTGAACCTTTCACTGAACTTTTTAATTCAAATTCCGTTCCATAATCGGATGTTACTTCAATTTGATGCATTCCCCCTTTACTACTCTTAAATAGTATCTGAATTTCTTCATCTTCAGCTTCCAAACTAATGCACGCAATTTTATTTTTATAAATATAGAATATAACCTCTATATCAGGCATATCTTCAAATTCTTCACGCACATCGTCAAAAATGTCCTCTACATCAATCCTATAAAGTGCATCAGCATATTTCTTTTCAACAAGATCTTCTATTTCGTCCACAATGTTTACAAAATTATCTTCTGTAACAGTTGTCATATACCCTTTACATTTTCTTGCTTTTCCGTCTATTTCAAATTCTTCATTTTTTACTTTCTCAAATTTAAGTGAATGGTATTCTTTTGAAATAATCCCAACAATACTCTTCCCCATATCATTCTGTTCTTTTTGTGAATATAATGACTCACAAAGAGAATCAATAGCTTCTATTTCGTCTTCTCTAAGCAAATCTGTAATGTATCCGTCTTTCTCATTCTTGTAGTTATATACAAATACATTATCCGACATATCCGGAATCTGTACTTTCACTTGTGAAGATGTAAGACCTGCCAAAAACTCTACTTCAGGCATATACCCATTCTTTATACTTCCTGAAAGTTGTTTTTCAGAAGCTTTTGTGGCATACTGCACATCTACAGATGTATTTTCTGCATCTGCCTCTACTTTCACTGAATAACTGTCATCCAAAAGAATACGTATTCCTTGAAGTTCTTTAACAAAATGCGACTGTTCCCTCATTGTATTTGCCATTGCTACTAAAACTTTATCCGCCTTGCTTAAGAACAGACCGCTTTTAAAAATTGTAAAAACGAGAATTGCAATAACTGCTCCCCCGCCTAAAATCATAAGCCATTTCTTATTTTTCTTCTTTTGCACCATAGGTTCACCGGTCATTGGGTCAAAATTCATTACCGGTTCCTGTATTTTTATTTCTTCACTATTCACATTTGTCTCTTCAAATATAGGTTCACCCGTCATCGGATTATAACCTGTTATCTTCTTTTCTTCTGTGTCGTTGTTTAACAACTCTCCTGTCATCGGATCATATTTATCCATCTTTAGGCTCCTCTTATACTTTTTTCTTTAGTTATTTAAGTGATACACCGCACTTGCTACAGAATTTATAATTCGCTGCATTCACTGCTCCACACTGACTACAATAAACAACCCCTGCCTCCTCTGCCGGCTGTGTATTTGTCGGTTGTGTATTTGCTGTCCCGAGTATCTGCTTCTCTTCTTGTGATAACTGCACCATACGCTCTTTCTGAGTATCAATTTCCTGATATTTTGCTTGTATTTTCAGAAGCATTTCCTCAAGATTTTCCATTACATCTTCGTTCTTACACCAATTTTCATAAACTTTCTCACCAATCGCAAATTTTAAATCTTTAATCTCGTGCTCAATTGTTGAAATATACGTTTTGCATTTTGATTCTTCCATAAAAGCATTCGTTTTGATATTAATTGCTGTAATTCCCTTGGTTAAAGATTCTTTTAAATTAGCCATTCTTCCCACCTCATAAATTTTTTCTTTATTGTACCTACAATTTATTACTATGTCAATCATCGCGTACTTTGATGAAGCATAGACTTTACTCCGTCAAAATACAGGTTACTCTAATCTGACTATTAAAAATGATATATTATCTCTTGCTCCATTTTGATAAGTCTTAGCCAAAAGTTTCTCTGACATAATTCTCATTTTTTGATGCTCATTACATCTTTTCAGACATTTTTTAATATACCTGTCCTGGCACATTTTGTATAGTCCATCACTACACACTAAAAATACTGCCTCTGAGGTTATTTGGTCCGTTTGCACTCTGCATTGTATACTCGGCTTAATTCCCACTGCATTAACCAGTTTTCCTCTATTAGGATGATGTATGTCATTCCGTTCATCATTACTCAATCCCGTCTGATTCTCCCACACTTCATCCAGGGTAATCTGCTTCATCTGCCTGTTTTGGTATATATAACATCTGCTGTCCCCCGCATAAATAACTCCATATTTTCCTTTATATACAAAAAGTATTACTGCTGTGGAACCACAGATTTCTCCTTTATTGTAATTCTGATAAATCAATCTGTTCGCATTTTCCATTGTTTGCTCTATAGACAGCAGCATTTTCTGAAAATCATACTCATACTTCATTTCTGAAAAATGCTGCCACCAATCCGAAATCTCACGAACGATAGTCTGACTTGCCTTTTCACCATTGGTATGTCCGCCCATACCATCCGCCACTACAAACACTCCGATTTCTTCTGTAGAGAACATGGCAATCGCGTCCTGATTTTCTTCCCGATTGCTTCCTTTATCACATATTCCTACATAATCTATCTTCATAATACCTCTTCCATCTTACCGAATTTCAAAACGCATCTTCAGTCTGCCCATTCTAATCACATTTCCGGAAACAATCTCTGTTTCTGTCAATACTTTACTCTCATTAACATAGGTTCCGTTTGCTGACTGCAAGTCACGAATATAGAATTTACCATCACGAACATTTATCTGACAATGTTTTGATGAAACTGATTTTTCATAATCCAAAGCAATATCACATTGCTCTTGCTTCCTGCCTATTACAACAGATTGACTTAATGGTATCTGAAATGATTTCATCGGAGAATTAACATCTGTCAGCACCACTTGATACGTTGCTTTATTTTCCCATATCATATAAGTTTGTCCATCATCATTGGAAGATGGCGTGTGTATCAATTCTGTTTTCGCCTCAGGCTCTGAAATATTTTTCTCTAATTCCCGCAATACGCCTTCATCAATTGATTCAAATGTCACTTTCTTTTTCTTTCGTGAAAAAACACAAATCAAAATAATTATTACAATTATGATAACTGCTAAAGCGACACCTGCAAAAATAAACACGTTTGTCTTTTTTAATATATTATCCTCAATTTCTGCTTCTACTGTTTCTTCCACGGTCTCTTCAGTTTCTTCCACTACTGACTCCGCCGGAATTTCTGCCATAACTTCCAGTTGCTTCTGCGGCATCAGAATATCTGCTGACAAACCATTCTGTACTGCGGCATTAGAAAAGGAAACCTTTACTGCCTTTTTACTTCCATCCATCGCTTCCGGTGTTGGAATAATAGTCAGTTTAACTATTTCACAATCCTGTTTCATAATGGCAGTAATATCTAAAGTATTTTCAATATCATCCAATACAAAGGAAGCTGCAGAGGTCATTCTTGACAGCGCAAACATATTCTCCATTTGCTCATTATTTTTCCCATTCACACATCCAATCGTATAAATAGGAAGAGGATTATCTTTTATCAATGTATACAATTCATCTTTTGTATAACCGAGAGATTTGTTATCAACACCATCTGAAACCACAATAATTCTACGATATATATTCTCCTGTCTCTGAATATAGTCCGTAGATAATAATTCATATAAAACATCTGTCAGGTAGGTTTCCTGATCCTGATACTCAATACTTTCTGCTGCCTTTTTCAATGTGCCATAGTCACTGGTGTAGTCTGTAAGATAGGTAATGTCTTCACTAAAGGTTGCTATTGCAATTTCCTCATTATTTAATCTGTCCGAAATTAAATCCTGAATAAATACTGCAATTTTTTCTCTGTCAGAATCACTGATTGATAATGAATTATCAATCATAACAAGGGTTTGCAATGGAATGTCCAGACTCCGGATTTTTTCCGCAGTTACATCTTTCGCAACGGTAGTACCGATTTGTACGCTTACATCCTGTATTTCTTCTTCCATACCCTTAATGTAAATCGAAATATAGTCCTCACCGGTGAAATTTTCTACAATTGCAACATTTTCCGATGCAAAAACAGTCATCCCGAAGAACATAAAACCAAGTATAATACTTCCCAAAAAATTAATAATTTTATTCATTATTTTTTTCATCCTGTGTTTTCTCTTTTTCTCTTAAATTCATTAACGCTGCATCAACTTTGGTCTTAAATGCCATCTGCTCCTCATCCTGATACCCTACAGCATATATCTTTTCAATCTGATGGGAATCAAATAAAAATGTTTGATCCGGTCCTAAAAAGCCTTCCGGAAATACACACCCCACGTAATCATATACTCTGTTCGGGTCATCTGCAGACACCTGTGCAAAGCCAATAATCATCAATTTCTTGGTACTGTTTTTCAATAAGACAACCGAACCAATCGGTAATACTCCTGTAAACATATAATTTCTCCTCCAATTTTATTTCACTTATTATGTTCACCAACTCATTCACTACTTCCACGGAATAATTTTATCAAGCACACTTTTGCAACCCTTTTTCACAGCATCCACCGTCCCACCATAGTCAATACTAAACTTTACACTGGCTCCGATTCCAAGTGATGCACCTATATCACATACAATCTTACCATCCCCCACTTCGACGGAAGCATGTGCTCCGACTCCAATGTTCACACTTCCTTCCACCTCTGCCTTGGTTCCAAGAACCGTAGCACCGGCTTGTGCACGTGCATCTACTAAAATTGCTTCTGCACTTGCATCCAATTTCGCATGTGGATTAAAAGAACCATTTTCATCTAATATGCCGGCTGAAAGCTCTGCCTGGCCTGATACCTGTCCCACCGTCACGTTACCACTTACACCGGCACCCAACATATCATTTCCGACTGCATACTCTCCAACTGCGGAGAGAATTGTATAACTGGCTCCCATTTTAGCATCAATATGAGGATTCAATACAAGATTTCCATCATCATCCTTAGTGAATAAACCACCTTCTGCGCTTGCATAAGCTTCATAAGCCGAAACAGATACTCCCAAACTGCCATTTTCACAACTCAGTTCTGCCTCATAAAGAGCTCCTTCCACCTTCTTGCCTGCTTCAAAACCGGTTTTCTCTACAATCGTATCCTTTATATTATCGACAAATTTATTAAATGCATCAATATCTCCCTTCAAGATATCCGGAAGTGTCAATAATGCACCTAATTGCGAAAAATCCCCATTATATGTTTTTTCAATAAATTCTTTAATACTTTCAAGACGCTTTAGTATGTACTCCCTGTATTCACCGCCATCAATATCTGTAAGTAATGGCTTAATATATTTTTCAATTATACTTTCTTCCAGACTGCCCCAACTGTCATCATTCCCTGTTGCGTCTTTCTTCTGCATTCCTTTTAGCTTTGAATCACCAAGAATTTTTTGTTCCGTTTTGTCATAATTATCCAATATGCTTTCCAACGCCGAATGCATCTGACTCATACTGCTTTGATGTGCATCTATCTGATTCGCTGCCTGATTCAGCCGAGCACGTATATTCGCTTTTGAAGCTATCTTAAATCCTAAATTATTACCTATACTCCGGACAGAATCTTCCAAATTCGCCAGTTCCCGCATGAGCTTCTGTTCATCATCTGCCTGTATTCTGGCCCGGTTAGTCTTTACGGAAAATTGTGCCATACCTGCCCTCCTCACAAACAGGATATACGCCCGCATATAGCACAGGCGTATACTTTATCTGCTTCTTAGGAAATAATGTCTCCCTGAAGACTGTTCCCTAAGTCCATATTTTCATTTTCTGCTGTAATATACTGCTGTGCCATTTCATTCAAATCTTTTACATGTTCTTCAATCATTTTGTGCATTCTTTCCATATCATCTTCTAACTGATGGAATTTTGTACTGAATGTATTAGCAGCTTCACCTTCCCAGGAAGATTTTAAACTGTCAACAACCGTTACCATCTGTTCCGTTAATGTCCGCACCTGGTTTCCTGTTGTATTAAATTCATCTGCCGTACTGATTAATTTCTGGGGATCTACTTTTAAAATTCCTTCCATAACTTTTATCTCCTTTTCCTGTATTCATTTCCCTATTCAATTTAGATTAATAATTTCTTGTGGCTGCAGTAGAAACATTCTTTGATTCTGCAAGTTCATACTTTGATGCAATATTTTCTAATGTTACACAGTACTGTTCAATCAGATTGTAGAAATTATCCATCTGCATTTTGTCATTATTGAATGCTGTACGGAATGCTTCTTTTGCGCTTCCTTCCCACATGCTCCCTAATGCCTGCTCCTGGGTCTCCAGATTGCCCACCTGTGTCTTGAACTGTGCGTTCATTTCTCTGAGTTCTCCTGCCTTTGCTCTTAATTCACTTGCTGTTACCTGAAAAGCTGCCATGTTTTTTCCCTCCTAATTTGTTTTTTATTTTGTATATAAATATAATAACATCATAATACGTTTATGGTTCGATTTCTGACGAACAGTCTGCTTTTCCGATTGAATGACCTGTTTTCTGATTTTCAATATATTGATTTATTATTTTTATCCATATATGACGCTTATTTACAATAAAAGATTCTGTTTCACCACTTTTTAGCCTTATACATATGGTACGTAAAGAGTTACTCTTCATGACCTCCTGTATATCTGAATACAGAACTTTATATTTATACACGTTGCCATTGAATTTATGTGCCTTATACAAAAAACTATCCTGTGTTAAAAAAATCCATCCCCCTACAGCCTTGCCACTGTTCAAATGGTTTGCTGCTCCGTCAAACAGGACTATGCCCGCTCCTGCAAGTTCATCTCTTTGATTTTTTACCCACTTTGTCAAATAAACCGAAAATAAGGTCATTCCCAGCGAAAATAGTACTCCGCCTCCAATTCCAAGGCAAATTCCCTTAAGTAAACCTTGAAATAAGAAAATACAAACTATACAAAAGGAAATCGAAAATAAAATAAATGAATAAAACAGAACCTGAATTATGTACTCAATGTCTTTCTTCATTGGTTGGATTACTCCTCAAATTGCAAATGCAACTTAGGATACTCTATCTGCGAAATTAAACTCTCAAATAATTCGCAAAACTTTTCTTCATCTTCATCCCGATATCCTTCAAAACAGATTTCTTCAATATCTTCTTCATTGAAGAAAAATGAACGCTGATCAGCCTGCCCTGTTGGATATAAACACGCAGAATAATCAAAATATCCTATTGTTCCATCATTATTGTAAAGTGGTGCACGACAAGTTATCATTATTTTTTGCTCTCCGTGTTTTAATCGCACAACCGACCCAATTGGTAATATTTTTTCCATGTTCCCTCTCAATCTACCGTCATAACGGTTTTAAAAAATTTTATCCAAAAACTGTTCCCAACTTATTCCAACCATCTACAAAAGCACCACCAATATCCTCAGCTATATTCTTAACTTTATTACCGGCTTCTTTCACTGTTTCTGAAACTTTCTCAGCTGCATTCTCCACATGTTCAGATAAGTACTTATCGTAGACATGATCAAATACCAGATTTCCTACTGTTGTAATTGCAACTCCTGCAACAAACCCCACTGCCGCACCTACTACTGTTCCTGCACCGGGAATTACCGAACCTACTGCCGCTCCAATTGCCGCACCGGCTTTTCCCCCTGCTAAACCAATTCCGACATGTGCTACTGCTTTTACACCGGCATTAACATGACTCTCACCATCATTTACCAAAGTTGCATAATCTACCAAACCACCAATAATCGGCAATCCAATCTTTGCACCTGTTACAATTTTGTTGCCCACACTAATCATTTTGGATGTTGTAGGTAAAACATTGGGATTTACTATTACGAATCCGTTTGAGCCATTATTCCGCCCGATTGCAGTCACAGTATTTATTATTCCACCCGCACGAACAACTGTATTTCCACTACCCTCTATAATTGCATTTCTAAAATCCCCTTTGAAATTATCTGCAGCTGAATCTGCAAACTCATCCCAAATATTTTTCATTTTATTCCATGCCGAAGGGTCATCATCTCTCAAACGGCTCCTACCCTTTCCGCCATGTTCAGTCTGATTCCCATTCTTCTTTTCACTATGCGATGAATTGTATTCTGCATCTCCATTAACATATTCACTCTCTGCTGCATTCCGGTTCTGCGTATTTTTCAAATTAGAATCACCCAGTATTTTTTGTTCTGTATTATTATAGCGATCCAATACACTTACCAAAGCCGAATGCATCTGACCCATACTTTTCTGATGTGCATCTATCTGATTCGCTGCCTGATTCAGCCGAGCACGTATATTCGCTTTTGAAGCTATCTTAAATCCTAAATTATTACCTATACTCCGGACAGAATCTTCCAAATTCGCCAGTTCCCGCATGAGCTTCTGTTCATCATCTGCCTGTATTCTGGCCCGGTTAGTCTTTACGGAAAATTGTGCCATACCTGCCCTCCTCACAAACAGGATATACGCCCGCATATAGCACAGGCGTATACTTTATCTGCTTCTTAGGAAATAATGTCTCCCTGAAGACTGTTCCCTAAGTCCATATTTTCATTTTCTGCTGTAATATACTGCTGTGCCATTTCATTCAAATCTTTTACATGTTCTTCAATCATTTTGTGCATTCTTTCCATATCATCTTCTAACTGATGGAATTTTGTACTGAATGTATTAGCAGCTTCACCTTCCCAGGAAGATTTTAAACTGTCAACAACCGTTACCATCTGTTCCGTTAATGTCCGCACCTGGTTTCCTGTTGTATTAAATTCATCTGCCGTACTGATTAATTTCTGGGGATCTACTTTTAAAATTCCTTCCATAACTTTTATCTCCTTTTCCTGTATTCATTTCCCTATTCAATTTAGATTAATAATTTCTTGTGGCTGCAGTAGAAACATTCTTTGATTCTGCAAGTTCATACTTTGATGCAATATTTTCTAATGTTACACAGTACTGTTCAATCAGATTGTAGAAATTATCCATCTGCATTTTGTCATTATTGAATGCTGTACGGAATGCTTCTTTTGCGCTTCCTTCCCACATGCTCCCTAATGCCTGCTCCTGGGTCTCCAGATTGCCCACCTGTGTCTTGAACTGTGCGTTCATTTCTCTGAGTTCTCCTGCCTTTGCTCTTAATTCACTTGCTGTTACCTGAAAAGCTGCCATGTTTTTTCCCTCCTAAATTTTATTAATATTCACGCCGTGAGGCAATTTCAAGTGCTGCCATCTCTGCGTCATATAGCGACTTTGCAATTTTTCTGATATCTGATGCTGTATTACGAAGTTCATTAACTGTAACATTCATTTTTCCCTGTAATTTGGCTCCTTTACTTAAATAACCGGAAGCATTGTTTCCTTTCCAATTTGCTGCCAGATTCTGCATAGTTGCTCCAAAGCGTTTCCCCGAAAGATTACTAAGGTTATCCGCAATCGAATCAATCCTGTCAGCTTGAGCCAATGCCTGTTTAAAATCAAATTCTATACTTTGTCTTGTTGCCATAACTTCTCCTTACTATTCAATTACATCCCCGGTCAGAATGCTGGCTATTTCCACAGCCTGTGCATCAGCCACCTGATAATTTTGTGATATCACCATCAAATCCTTTGGATGTTCTCTTAAACGTTTTAACATCTCTTCAATGTTATTTTTCTGTTCCTGATAAAGCTTCCGATGCATTTCTCCAGCCTCACCAATCCAATAATAACCGGTTCGATTAACAATTCTTTCCATTTCTTCAAAGCAATTTGCCATATTGCTAATGCTTTTTGATACCGTCTGGGCTTTCGCATTCAATACATCTGTAGATACTTTAATATGTACATCACCTATAATTGCCATCTTTCCCTCCTGCTATATACTAATTGAAGCTACAATATTCCCTACTTCATTTTCGCAAAGATTATACTGTTCCTTTGCATACTCCATACATGAAATCAAAGAATCCACTGTTTCACAAAGGCTCTTTGAATTTTCATAATCAACACCAAACTGCTTTTTAAACTCTTCATTTGCCGGACCGTCCCACATAGCATCCAGTTCCGTTACCTGTGTAAACATGTCCTCCAGTTGCTTTCTCGCATTGCCTAATGCCGTCCGAAGCTCATTAATGTCACCTGCCAATGTTGATGTATTTACTGCTATTTCCTGACTAACCATGCTACCTCCTTATCCCAAAGAAATTTTTTCCAATAAGTTCGCTATGGAAGAAAAATCATTCACTCCGATTTTCTGCCTTGCATAACGTATTGTACTTTGTTCTCCGTTATCACATATTCTGTTTTCACATTTCATATAATATAGAGAAATTTTGTTCAATCCCTGCATCATCTGTCTCAGTATGCAATGTTCTTCGTTCATACACCCCAACTGATTTCTCAGCTTTGCAATAGGTTCTTCCATGCTGGAAAGAGTATTCAGATTTCTGACTACTTGTTCCAGTTCCATAATCTGTTCAAACAAATCCGAAACCTGACTTTCCAGATTACCACATTCCTCTATAGCCTGACCGGTATTAATAGCAAACATTTTCTCTCTCCTTTGTTGTAATCACATTGTACCATAACAACAATCACATAAACGTTTTTTTGACAAACAACATATTTGTTAGTACGAATAACCATTTATACCAATATCAGACTATTTCCGGTCTGTATACCACAAGCCGCCAATGTAGAATCCTTCGGCAAAATTTTTCTGTCCTTTTTCACGCAAAGTATCAAATTCTCTATATTTCCCACAATCTGACTCCGTTCCTTCTGTCCGATCAATTCTCCGATTTCTTCTATAATTGCATAAATATATGCATTCTCATCCAACTGAAAATCATACGTATTATCTACAGACGGAACGTAAATATCTACTAATATCATTACTTTCCTCCTATACACTCACTTATTACATAGAGTAACTTTCTTTCAGAATATGCGTAAATATCATCTACAACTCCGTTACTTACTGTAATATAGTCTTTCATACCTTTACTGCATAATAAAATCTGCTGTTCTTTTTTTTGGGTTATCATTGAAAACATTAATAAACAGGCACTTACACCATTCTGAACTAAAATTTCATTTTTTTCTTTTTTAAAAGAGTTTTCTGCGAGTTCTTCAAGTTCCTGACATTCTATCTGTTCCTGCTGATACAGAGTGCTGTCTTTCAATATTTGTTCCATCCGAAAACCTGCGCTTACAATCCAATTTGGCAAATCAGCTAACATAATTTTTTCCAGTCTGACAATATCATCATTTTGTCCACATAACTGAATACTGACTGCCTCCTTGCCAACATATATGCACCATTCCGGATATTCCTCCGCTTTCTCGGACAGAACCAGCATTTTTTCTGCATCAATAATCTGTTTTACCAACAATTCTATCTCCGGATTTATAAGAATCTTGTTTTTTTCCGCATAAACAATTTCTTTCCTGGTCATTTCAAAAAGCTGCTGATTCAATTGTCCCTGTTCCATTTTCCCTTGTGTTCCCAGTTGAAAACCAAATAATTCTTTTGTTCCTTTTATAGCAAACAGAATTTCTAATTCTGTTTTTTTTATAAAAAAAGCTTTATTAATCTGTTCCGTCATTTTCCAAACCCTTTCAAAACAGCTTTATAACTTCTGGAAAGCGGCACCTCAAACCCATCTGCAAGATAAATCATATTTTGTGATAACATAATTTTTCGAATTTTTTCCGTATTAACAATAAATCCTCTGTGACAGCGGATAAACTGTTCCGGTAATTCTTCTACCAGCTTATCTATCGTATGATAAAACCCGAACTCTTCTTTACCGGCACATACATAAATCTTCTTTTCTCTTGCCTCAAAAAAATAAATCTGCTCATATGGTATACTTAGCCTTCCTTCTTTCGAGTCTATGACATAAGAAGCAGTTCCTCCTTTTTTTTCCCGCGCAATCATTCTAAGATATTCTCTGATGAATTCCTGTAATACATCTTTCGCCTGATTGCCTGTCCATGGCCGAAGTAACAATGAACTTGCCCGAATTCCCGGTCTCATATATTCCATTGGCGAGGTTTCTATGTCTGCAAGAATCATAATCGGTGCCATTTGGTAATTATTTCGGATTTGTTGCAAATACTCCAAAGCTTCTTTTTTTGTCACATCATACAAAAGCATATCCATCAATGGCTTTTCTTCTATATATTGACGTAGATTCTGTAAAGAAGTAAATTGTTCCATACTCCATTGTTCTTCACTCATTCTGGCTGCCAGTTCTTTTGCTATTCTTTTTATTTCTTCCAATTCTTTTCTATAACCGTCATACGTTACCATGGATATCATGTGCTTACCCCTTTACTAACGGAACAACAACTTTTCGTACATCCTCTTCATCATTGAGCGGAAGCATACCAATTCCCGGTTTTAGAGACTTGGTCTGTTCTGCATAAGGAACATAATCAAAATTCATAATACGCTGTCCGGCTACATTCCCACCAAAATGAATACCTGTTTTATAACGAAGAAAATATTCATACATCTTAAGTCCTGCCACTTTGGATACATCCTCATAATTATAACAAGCCATCCAATAAACATTGTGCAGACTTCCCTTATCAAGAAGATTTTCAACAAATGGTCTCATTTCCTGCGTATCTTTCGGATGATTTACATGTGTAATGAAGTCGGCAAGATTGGCAATCAGTATAAACTTCGCCTTATATTGCTGCATATCCAAATAAATCTCTTCATCAGACATTCCGCTTTGAATATTTTGCTTCTTCCTCTGATTTCTTTCTTTGAACTCAGGCAATAACTCCGTAAAATATGTATAAAGCTTTTCATCCGTATCTATAACAGAAAGCCCTAATTTTTCTGCCATATAGGTAAATTCACCTGCAAAATCAATGATTGTGATGTCACCCTTGCGCATTTTAGCCGCATTCAAAATTACTTTCAGCAAATTGGTCTTTCCGCTTCTTGACTTACCGGCAATCAGATAACAATATGTCCTGCTAAGATTAATGCCATATATCGCTGCATTTTTAGAATTATATCCAATCGGCAGGTGACGGTCATCCTGTGCCATCTTTGCCACATCCTCTAATTCTGCGAATTCAGACCAATTCGGATTTTCCGGAATCTCAGGAATCGGTTTCGCAATTTTACCGTTCCATGCACTCTTCATCTGTTGACCCAATTGCTCAATTGATTCCATTCTCTTGAAATCATCTTCACTTTCAAGTGCCAGTGCTGCTTGAAACTCCAGTAGTTCTTCTCCCACTCTGGCAAGTCCGCGTCCTTTTATATTCGTTTCCGGAATGGTATCTATATGCATCGTGCGTAAAGCATCCGCATATTGAAACTTATCACTCATTTCCAGACAGATTACGGTTCGTAAATTATCTCCGATTTTAGTCGGAATTTCCAAAGAACTAAAGCCACCTGCTGTAACTACTAAAAAAATACCATATCCAACACCATCTTTTGACAACTGTAAAATAATATCTTCATAAACGTTATTGGTCTTTGTTTTAAAATTAGAATAATTATCTATTACCAAAACAATCGATGGTAAAGTGACTCCGTTTGCACGAACATACTGACTATAGTTACCACCCTTAAACAGTTTCTTTCTTTCCTCCAATACACTGCTTAACATGGTAAAAAATTTCGCCAGTTTATCATCTTCGTTTTCAAAAATCACACCCCCGACATGTGGCATATTTTCAAACGCAGATAACATCTTGGCACTAAAGTCTATCGCGTAAATATTGACTTCCTGCGGAGTATATTTATTTACCAGCGCATATACAAAGGTCTGTAAAAAAGTACTCTTTCCACTAACTACCGTTCCTATCACAGCATGATGTCCGTTCTGTGATAAATTAATTGTCAAAGTGCCTTGTGCCTGATTTACCGGATCATCATACATACCAACCGGAACTTCAATATTCCACTCCCGCTGATAATTGTTCCAATTTTTACCATCAAAATATTCCTCCTTCAAATATCCTGATAATTGTTCCAGATAAATCTTCTCAGGCAATACCGGAAGCCATAATTGCAGATTATGTATATAACCATTTTCCTCTGCAATCCGCGCCAGATATTCCACTACTGCATCCAACTGTGTCTTTTGTTTTCTTTCCGGAAGTTTCAGCCGATGCTGCTCTGCATAAGCTATAATTGCTTCTGCATCCGAATCAGCCGCCATTTCTTCTCTGTTTTTACTTACTGCCGTGTCAGCTGTGAGCAAATCCCTGATTCTCTGTGCATTATATTCACTATACGCATATTCTATCTTCTCTGCCTCTAATTGTTCAAAAATGCTGTGAATATACTGTCCCGATAAAACAGGGTCATTCAGTACACTTTCCATATCGCTATTCTGTGGCATGGGAAGCTGTCTTATCACTGCGCAAAGCTGACTAATCCATTTTCTCTTCACAGTTTCTTTCTGTTTTAACTTCATACGGTTGCCAATTAATGCTGCTTTTCCTGTCGTGGACACCATTTGTGCAATATCAGACTTCACATTTCCATTTTCTTCATCATATGCTGCACCACTAAAGCCTGACTGGAACAATTCAAACAATTCATCGTTACCAACCTGCATATAACATCTTCCTGCCTGTGTAATATAGGCCGCATCCGGTCTGTGAAGCATGTCATTACTGTCCTGTCTGTCCTGTACCCTAAGACATAACCTAAATTTTGAGTTACTCCAGATATTATCATCAACGGTACCACTTGGCTTCTGTGTAGCCAGAATCAAATGAACCCCAAGACTTCGTCCAACCTGTGCAACACTGATTAACTCCCGCATAAAATCCGGTTCTTCTCTTTTTAATTCTGCAAACTCATCAATAATAATAAACATATGCGGAACCGGAACAGATGCTTCATTATTCTTGTATAACCGGGTGTATAGGTTAATATTGTTTACGCCATGCTCATTAAAAATCCTTTGTCTTCTCTTATTCTCACTTTTGATGGAAACCATTGCACGCTTTACCTGATTTCCTGACAAGTTGGAAATTTGCCCAATCATATGTGGCAGTCCGTCAAACAAATTGGCCATACCACCGCCCTTATAATCAATAATAAAGAAGCCTACATCATCCGGACTGAAGTTTAATGCCAATGACAGAATATAGGTCTGAAGCGTTTCACTCTTACCGGAGCCTGTTGTACCTGCTATCAGCCCATGCGGTCCATGATATTTCTCATGAACGTCCAAATACCATGAACTGCCTCCCGCTTTTTGACCTATCACTGCTTTCATACTGTCATAAGTGCGGTTCTTTCTCCATTTATCAAGTACATTTAGCTCATCCAGCCGGTCAATACCATACATCTCAAAGAAGGTAAGCGCATTCGGAATGTCGCCTCCTGTTTCGGTTTCATTGACTTCAATATCCGCAAGCGTTCTTGCAAGTTTTTCAAGCTGACTGTCTGAGATACAATCAAAATTAATCTCTACTCTTTCTCCCATATCCGTGTCAATACCGTACATACCTCTGAACTGCTCATCATTCTGTATGATGAAATCACAGACATTGGGAAGATTTTCATAATTATCCACCAAAAAAACAGTTGTTAAATCAATATTTTTTTCATCTGTTATGTATTTTGTAATCAATTCTCCTTCCAATAGCTCCGGATTCGACACAAAAAGAATATATTGCGGAAGTGGTAACTTTCCTTTTTCAAATCCCGAGGAGGCACTTCTGTTTTCCTCTCTCGTTCTGAGTGTTTTTGTTATTTCGTAGAGAACATCTCCGGCTTCCACTTTACCTGTGGCCACGAATCTGGTTTTCTTGTCTTCCGACCATACATGCGGAAGCCACTTCAAGTATTGCCAGTTATCTGCTTCATCTTCACCTTCATCATATAAAAATGCCATTTTCACATCTGTGTAACAGTTCGATACGGCAATCTGTGCTACCAGATTGTGCATAACATCCAATGCCCCACGCTTTTTCGCTCCGCCTACAATACCAATCATTCTATGCTTTGCCAAATCCACACACAGTGGAACATTATGCAATTCACGAAAGCTTTGCTGAATCATTGCCGGTTTTTCTGCCAAAGAATCATTAATTAACGTAAACCGTTCTTTCGGTATATCTATTTTTATCTGGAACGGCATATCACCGGTTCCTAACCGCTGACATAAGAAATCCTGATGATTTACATTGCGATTCCAAAGTAACGCATTGTTTTCATCATAGGTACAGCACACCTCAGCCGGCAAATACATAGTATTTAAACTATTTGCATTTTTTTCATATTTTTCTTTAATCCGGTTGGAACATTTAATCAAATATTCTCCATATGCTTCAAACCGATGCAGCTCTTCTTCTCTTATCCGTTTTTTTTCAGCATTTAAATTCAAAAGAGCCCACATCACACCTATCAATGCCGAAGAAACCGCTGTTATCAGACCGGTATACATAAAGGCACTGCCGGAGCTACCGCTGACTCTTGTGCTATAGATAGACAACCCACAGCCAAGAAGCATTGGCAATGCCATTGTCATAGACGGTCCTATCAGCATACCTATAGATTTCTTATTCATTGTCTTAGGCTGTGGTGGTGCCTCTATCTCAATAACATCATTATCTATCTTATAAATTTGTCTTGGCGAGCGATGATATACAGCCTTTTTCCCTGCATTTCTGCCTGTTTCTATTCCCTTTTCATAAGGCTTTTGCACATATTTTTTTAATCTTCCTTCATCTACAATTACGTTCTCTGCCTGTGTATTAACAGCAATGATATTGTCAAGGAAAACAATACGTAATCCAAAAATATTAATATAATCTCCGAATTCCAGTTGTCTGTTTCCTACCATTCTGATTGAGTTAACAAAAACACCGTTAGCACTCTTATCCTCTAAAACATACTGTGCCCCATTTCTGCGAATGACAGCATGCTCTCTGGATACAAGATTTCTTGTATCATACCGGATAACACTGTTCTCATTTTTACCAACCGTTATTTCATCAATCTGCTGCAAATCAAATTTTTCAAAGACATTGAACGAGCTGTCCGTTTCATCCACCATGATGGAAATATGTTCGCCACCGGCTAAAATAACAGATAATAAATCCTTATCTTTTAAATCTGTACCAAAATATGATTCTTTTGTAACCGCATCTTCAATCCGATACTGTTCTGAAGGTAAAAAGTGCCAGCAGTTCTCAATTACTTCCATATTTAATTCTACATCCTTATCCAGCACAAAAATGTCATTACTCAAAATAATAGAATAATCCGTATTATTAACGGCCGGAAGCAAAAATTCTTTAAACGCTTTTGGACTATGTATAGAAAGAACAATACTCATATCATCACCCCATAAGATTCTTTAGTTTGCTATTGTAACGTCATATGTAACTTTTCCAAGTATAATAATATCATTAGAAAGTAAACGGATGCCTTTATCGTCTACAAAAGCCTGCTCTTTCTTTCTTCTGATAATTGTCTTGTATTTGTCCCCTGTATTTCTGATATAAACCTTATTCCCCACCGCAAATATTTCGCATTGATGCGGGGATATTCCTTCTGCCAGAACAGAAATGTCATTATTTTGCAAATCACTGCCGATTTTTATTTTTTTTGCAGGATTTAACAGAAATTTTCGCGTAGACAGTTCCGTTTTTTCTATCAGCTGTATCATAATCTGTTGGGAGTCCATGACCGACCCGGATCTGTTTTTATTAACGTTTCCCTGCTCCCCGTTGCTGTAATCTACATCATAGGGCTTATATATCTCCCGGTTATCTTTGGCATTGCCATGATTGTTTAATATGATACTGTTTAAATTTTCGTCTCGCACCCGGTCTTCTGCCGCCCTCTTGATTTCTTTTCTCTTTTGGCTTTTTTTAATCATCTGTTTAAAAAAACAGATGATTAAAAAAACGACTATCAGAATTCCAACTGTTATGAGCGATTTTTGATTTTGATTAATAAATTCTACAACACCATTCATAATTTTTTCCATAGATCTGCTGCTTAATCTTCATATCCGACAACACCAATTGTTTCATCCGTTTCTACCCATGACCAAACATACCGGTCTCCCTTTATATCATACGCATAAACATAAGCATTATCAGGAATTTCATCTGCCCATGGGCGCATTTCGTAAAATTCTTCTGTTTTATCTTCTACCGGAACTCCGTTATCTGCCGAAAAAGACACATCAAACTCTTGTCCCCCTGACGTAATGATTCTTTCTATATCTCCATCGCATAACCCATTCACAAAATTACCACGTAATGTCGCTGAAAACGCTCCGCCGCTAGTGGCAAATGTATCATATGAGGTAACTATTTCTCCCTGACCATTCGGAGCATCCTCCTTCCATTCGCCGGTAAATACTTCATATCCACCTTTCGTACTATTACAGAAGGATACTCCGTTTCCTGCTCTTTTTCCATCTTCATACTGACCATAGAAGAAATAATAACCACCTTCTCCAAACTTGTAGACTCCTGCACCTATTCCGTTCCTGCTCTCACTATCTTCCGGAATGTAACTGTAAAAGTCTCCGGTCATTCGCTCCACAAATGCTGTTGCTTCTTCCGAACCGTCTACCCCATGCATTGATTCATAATCTTTTGCTTCCATCAATTCGTACACTTTCTGCATGAATGCACGGTTTTCTGCCTCTATCCGTTCCAGTTCTGCAATCCGGGCAAGTATTGCCTCAAAGTCAATGTTCTTTACCACATTCCCGTATTTTTCCGCTAACTTTCTTATTTCATCATATCGTTTTTCTTCCATTAATACATCTATGTACTGTTTGAGACAACTCTCAAGACCCGTCAGTACCTGCTCGTTTTCCCCTGCCAGTTCCAGCAGTCTGTCATAGCATTCCAAAGCCTTCTCATGAGCGCCATCCCCGGTATATTTTTCTGCCAGTTCAAGATATACGTTCACAAGTTCTTCTTCTATTTCCGGATTCTGACCGGTTATTTCCATTGCTTCTTCCAGAATCTGCGCTGCCTTTTCCGTATTACCGTATACCTCATCCGCATACAGATAGATGTCTACTACAGCATCCATATTTTCCGTAAGGAATTCCTCATCCAGTTCTCCGATGACACCCATTGCTTTTTCATACATTTTTTCCAGGTTTTCCGTGTCACCCGTATTCAGGTAAGCTTCGATGCCTCCGGCATAAGCCTGCATACATCTGTCATCAATGGCTATTGCCTGTTCAAATGCCAGGGCCGCTTCTTCATACTTCTGCTCTTCCAAATATTTGTTACCAAGTGACAACTGTCTGTTCAGACGATTGACCGGTGCATTGTAAATTCCAAGACCAATGGCAAGGGCAAGCACTACTGCTGCCACTGCACCAATAATTCCCCACTGTTTTTTTCCCAGTTTCTTCTTCCCGTTTCCTTCCGCTTGGGCTATTTCTTCCCCGGCTGTTTCTTTCGTTACCGCTTGTTCCGGTATCGTTTCTTGTACTGTTTCTTGTTTTACTTCTTGTCTCTCTTCTTGCTGTTCCTGTTTGATTTCCTCACTCATTTGTTTTCTCCACCTTTCATTTTTTCATTTATCAGTCTGTAAATTTCTTTTTATCAATTATTCATATTCCTTTTTCAGCTCCTGCTTCATCCGTTTACCGGCTGTTTTACGATATACAATGCTCACTACGAACAGAATAGCCGCCAGAGCTATCATTCCAATTCCTATACCCAAAATAATTATTCCACTCATGGATACCATTCCTCCTGTTTTTACTTATTTCACCTTTTAGAACCATCCCCCATCCTTTAATTCCTGCATCATATTATCCAACATATCCATCTCCATATCCGATTCCTCTTCGGAATATTTTTCTTTTGCCTTCTCATAGTATACAAGCATCTGCTTGTAATCCCGGTCTATATTTTCTTTCATTTGTTGTTTATCAGCTTCCAGATACGCAAGACGTTTATATACTTCATAGCGTTCCGGATACTCCTCTGCCATTGTCAAAAGAAGTTTTTCCGCTTCCTCAAACTGCTTCATATTCTCATACAAAATCGCCATATTCTGTTGTAACCGGTAAGTCACATAACCACTGTCATATATCGTCTGAAAAAGATTGAGCGCTTTCTGATAGCATTCTTCTGCCTTTGTTTCATCTATCTGTGCCTTTCTCGCATAGGCATCTGCCAGATATTCTGTCATTACCAAATTTCCATTGCCCTCAAATTGGCTTATGTGCTGCTCCAGCAGTGCGATTTCCTGATTCACCGTATCATTTCCAATTGTCTTATAGACATCCACACAAAGCAGGATTGCTCTCTTCTTCATCTGCATATCTGATGTGCTCGCAATCGTCTGAGTCAAATATTCTGTAGCATCCTCGTACTGCCCTTTCACATGAGCAATTTCACCCTGTGCCATATAGACAGAATCCTGCGCGATTCCAAGTTCAATTCCGTCCGCTAACTGCTCTTCCGCTTCTTCTATCTGTCCCATTTTGGCCAGCGTAATTGCATAGTCCCTATAGTATAATCCGTTTCCTTTATTATACTCCAACGCATTTTCAAATAAATACTTTGCATTTGGATAATCTTTTGTTTCAAAATATGCATTTCCAACTATATAGTAAATATTACCAAACAGCTCCTTGTCCGCCTCTGTAGTTAACAGAAAAGGAACTGTATTGATATAACATTCTCCCGCTTCAATACATTCTTCATAATTTCCGCATAAATAGAGTAAATACACTTCCCTTTCATATGCTTCAATCCGGTTTTCGTTGCTTTGCTTTGCTTCCTCCAACAGTTCACCTGCGGCTTCATACTGACACAGATTCATCATTTCTTCCGCATTCTGAATCATATCATAATAAGAAGCATTTTTTTCCATACGAATCCTATAAAGCCCGGCAAAAGCAATCAATATACCTGATACCAGACAGATAAGTGCTGCTATCTGCATTCCAACCCTTTTTTTATGCATGGCGATATATCGGTGATCCAGTTTATAGCAATTCCGTATTGCTTTCAAATATTCACTGCCGTTCTGATAACGTTTTTCCGGTGACAGTTCCATCATTTTATCCAAAATAACCGCGAAACCTTCGCTAACAATCGCATTGGTTTCAGCAATCGGAATCCTCTTCTCAAAGTCAACTGACGGAAGTGCACCTGTCAGTAAAAACCAAAGGGTAATACCAAGACTGTAAATATCTGATCTGGCATCAATTCCTTTTCCGATAAACTGCGTGTACAAGGGCATACCGGACATATTGCCTGTATTTTTTTCTTCCTGCTGCAAAATCTCTGTTTTATCACTTTCATCAACCGAACGGAGAATTTCCGTCTTATCATCCTCATTCAGAATTTCCGTTTTGTCAACTTCTTTACCTGTTGTTGCCTGTAACGATTTCTGCAATGTGTAATTATGTGTAAGTTTTGCATATAAAGCGGGATCCCGATACTGTTCCGGAGGAGAAAATCCTGCACTGATACCAACTGCTGATTCCATCACACTGCCCATAGCAAGTGAAATATTGAAATCAATCAGACAGATATTTCCCTCCTCTGTCAGCATAATATTTGCCGGTTTAATATCACTGTGAATAATCGGCGGGGTTTGGCTATGTAAGTAAGCCAATGCCTCACCAAGCTGTTCTGCCCATTTCCGCACCTGCTTCTGTTCATATTTTCCATGACGTTTTACCGCTTCTTCCAGATTTTCGCCATGGATAAAATCCATCACTGTATAGACTGCATCGTCCGTTTCAATAAAGTCATAGACTCTCGGTAAATACGGATGTTTCAGGTTTTTCAATATGTCCGCTTCCTGACGAGACTTTACCTTTCCCCTGACTTCATCCTTGATTTTCTTTACCACCACATCGGTCTGTAATCGGAGATGTCTTGCTTTAAATACAACTCCACCGCCTCCGGCACCAATCTCTTCTACTATTTCATATGTATCTTCCAATACAGTTCCTTTAGATAATGTTACCATTTGTTCCGCCCTCATACCATTGTTCTCCACAATGCAAAACAGATTTCCCAACTCTTCTTTGGTTGCATCTTTCTATTTACATATAACATATTTTTCATTTTTTTCAGACATTTCTGACAAAATGCATCTATATAAAGATGAAATGCACAAAGAATCAATACAAATTTTACCATGCTCCACTATGATTTACAATTCAAAATTAGATAAGCTTCTCATAATGCTTTTCAAAATTCCCTGCACCGCACAATTTCCGCCTCTTCTGATTCCGTTCTTATTTTTACAAAAACAAGCTTTTTTTCCAGAAAAGGCTTCAATGACTCCTCTAACTGTTCTTTACTTCGTATCACAAATTTCCCGTCTGTCAGGACAAGAATCAGTTTCGAGCGGGCATAAAATTTTTTCAACTGTTCCGTCAGAATTTCCAATGTTTTTTCTGTCTTCACCTGCTCATAACCTTCAAAATATGTACCTGTCTGGATATATGCCATAGGAGTAACCTCTTTCACCAGTTCCCTGTCACTTCTCCACTGAATCGTATTCAGACGTACATTCCGAAAAATCTCACTCTGGTGCTTTAGCGCCGTCACAAGCTCCTTTGCCGTCTCTGCTATATTTTGCTTCGACAGATTACAGTCAAACACAATTGCCATTTCCAAAATACCGCCCCGGTAATTTCCCTGCACATGAAGCACCTGCTCCACAACATTGCGCAGCTTAATTTTATTCAACATAATGCCATCCGTCCCTTCTTTACACACCATAATAGCATATTTCACTCAATATGTTAAAGGCGGCATAACCTTTCGACTATGCCGCCCCTAAAAAACCATGTATTAATCTTTCTTTTTTCCTTTTTTATTCTTTATTCCAAGCACTACTGCAACTGCCAGAAGTACAACACCGGCACAAATTAGAACAGTACTTACAATGCCGCTTCCCTTGCCTTCTGTATCCTGACCGGAAGTTTGTGCTGTTCCTTCCGCATCCTCTTTTACATCTGCCACAGTCTGCGCATTACCGGAACTCCCCTTCGCCAGTACCATTGCGGAAATTCCTTCTACTTCCACACTGCCCTTTGCTGTTCCAAGCTTCTCGCAGCCTGCTTTTTCTCCATTTATGTAAATCTCCCACTCACCTTCCGGCAAGGAAACACTTACCGGTTCTTTATTCGCATTATAAACCACGAAAAGGTCTTCCGCAATTTCACCGTTCGGACTGTTTTCAATCGTGTAAGCTACTACATTAGCATCCAAACCGTCCACAAATTTCAGGTTGTTCTGAATCTCCTCGGCTGTCGTCATACGCAGTGCCCCATGTGCCTTACGGAAAGCAATCAAGCCCTTGTAATATTCATATACATCCATCACATTGCCCTTATTATCCCATTTCAGGCTGTTTGTGGAATCCGGTGAGCAATAACTGTTTTCATCAAAGCCTGTAGCAAAAACATCAGACGGCTTCGTCCGCAACATTTCTTCGCCTGCCTGCATAAAAGGAACACCCTGCGATGTATATACAATGGCACTTGCCAGCTTATTCATTTTAACGCGCTCTTCTTCACTGTCATCCGCATTGGAAATTGCCAATTTATCCCAAAGTGTTAAATTATCATGACAGGAAACATAATTGATACTCTGTCCCGACCAGAAATTATCGCTCTTTTCATGAGCAGACAAATCCACCTGTTCATTTTCGGTTGCACCTACTACACTAAACTTGATACTTTCTTCCATGCCTTCTTTGCCGTTAACAAAACCTTTATCCAAAGCATCAAAAACATTCCCTTTAATGCCGTCACGGATATCATCACTGAAAGCACCCACTCTGTCCATCTGGTAAGTGTGATTTTTCGTTGCCTGAAGGGAAGACTCGATTGCTGCCGCTCCACCTGTCCAGCCTTCACCATATATAATGATTGATGGGTCTACCTCATCCAATGCGGCGCGGATTGCCATCATAGTTTCCGTATCATGAATCCCCATAAGGTCAAAACGGAAACCATCAATATGATATTCCTCTGCCCAGTAAACAACGGATTCTATCATATATTTCCGCATCATGGCACGCTCGGAAGCAGTCTCATTGCCACAACCGGAAGCATTGGAATAATTATCCCCGTTTTTCCGATAATAATAATCCGGTACTGTCTTTTGGAACCACGATTCCTCTGCATTAAAGGTATGATTATAAACCACATCCATAATCACACGAATTCCGTTCTCATGAAGGGTCTGTACCATTTGTTTCATTTCTTTTACCCGCACTTCTCCATTATATGGGTCTGTACTGTAAGAGCCTTCCGGCACATTATAGTTTTTCGGATCATACCCCCAGTTAAACTGATTGGAATCCAACTTGGTTTCATCTACCGTTGCATAGTCATAGCTTGGCATAATCTGCACATGGGTAACCCCTAAATCCTTCATATGGTCAAGCCCTGTTGCAAGCCCTTCACTGTTCGTTGTTCCGGTTTCCGTCAACCCTAAAAATTTTCCCACATTCTGAATGCCGGAAGAGGCATCTGAGGATAAATCCCTGATATGTAATTCATAAACAACCGCATCCGTCGCATTTACAAAATCCGGACGTTTGTCTTCGGCAAAGTCCTCCGGGTCCGTTGCATCCAAATCTAAAATCATTCCGCGGTTTCCGTTGACACCGGTACTTCCTGCATACAAATCCACGGTTTCATTTACAGTATCAGCGTTTTTCACAGAATAGGTATAATAGACACCATTTAAGTCACCCTGTTTTTCATAAACCCATGTGCCTTTTTCATCTGCCTGCATGGGAATGGTTTCAATTAAATTGTCTCCGTCTCCGGCTTCATAAAGGTTCAAAGAAACTTCCGTGGCAATCGGTGCCCATACACGGAATTTGGTACTTTCCTTACTGTAAACAGCACCCAAATCCTCTCCGTCGTAAGCAAATGCCTCATCAAAATACTTAGAACCGATAACCTTTCTCATGGAAACCTCTATTCCTTCAAAGCCTTCTCTTTCAATTGTATATGTCTTGGACAAATCAAGCGGCTCTTTCATAATCAGATAAGCTGTTTTTTCCACCTTGGGTTTCTCCGACCATACTTTTACAATCGGATAAGTTGTACCGTTTTCGTCCCTTACCGTAAACTTGCTTCCTTCCGTTTCGTCTGCCGTATCAATCGGCTGAGAAAGCGTAAAAATAATCTGTTTACTTGTAGTCTCCCCGAAATATGCATCCGCCACAACCGGATTGTAATTGACCTCATCCGCACTGTACCAAATATTCGGATTACCTTCTACCAGATACACATCCAACAAATTATCCACCGCTTTTGTCAAATCCACACTCCGGTCAGTGATTGCATCCAACTCCCCGTTCCGGTAAATACGGATGCCCGCTGTAGCCACACCATCCTCCGGCAGTAATCCGACCTGAAATACTGCACCGAAATCATCTGTTTTTGTATATGGGTAAGAACCACCCACTTCATCGCCTGTCCATACATAAGCATCTACCGTATCTGCATCATAGGTTTCTGCAAAATTATAGTAATGCACATTTAATTTTAATGCTTCCTCCTTCTCATACAGATTCAGCCGTTCTTCCTCCATTGCTGCAAAATCATAGCTTTCTGCACCTTCCGGTGCTTCTGTAGCAAATGCAGCCTCACCGCTTGTCACCCAAATTTCCATAACCTCATTTTCCATAGTTACAAAACGGTCTTCCGATACATCCTTGTCCTCCCATTCATTCAGACGGACAATAAATCCGATTTTGGACGGGGTTGCATTACTTTGATAAACTGCCACCTTTCCAAAGGAGTCTTCTCCGGTGAAGGACACCTGTTGTCCATCCTTACCGTCCTCCCAAATCCACAAATTCCATCCGTCATAACTGTTGTCACTTCTTCCGCCGTAATGGATAATCAGCGTGGTTCCTGCCGCATAAACTGTCATACTCGGTACAAAACCTGTAAGCACTGATAAAAGTATCATCCATACTGACAAAAGTCCTGCCGTGATTCTTTTTTTCGTATTTTTTCGTAAAAATTAACTTTCTGTTTTTGTGATAATTTGACAATAGAAGTATATTCCCGTAATTTCTAAAATTTCCGGTAGCAATTTCTTATAGAATGAAAAAAGTTGATGGATTTAAGAATTCCCGGACAGTCAAAAGTGACCACTGATGTTTTTTTAATGATACTTACATTTCAAACTCACTTTTCCTTACGAAGCCGCTCCAGTTCCTGTTTGAGTCTTGCATTCTCCTCTGCCTGTTTATCTATCTGCTCGTCTTTCCGGCTCAACTGCTCCGTCAGCTGGTCGATTTCCTTCTGCTGCTCCTCTATCATATACTTTACCGTATTTCTGTCCAGTTCCCTCA
>CAYUYJ010000027.1:0-38531 GCA_964449325.1 uncultured Lachnospiraceae bacterium
AATCAAGGGTTCGCGCCACTTTGCTTTTCTTTAACTGTCGAAAACGGGATTATACAATATTTTGACAGTAGTTACAATAAATCTTCCTATTTTTCCTCACTACTATTCGCTGCCTCAGTATCCCTGATAATTGTTTTCCGAAGCAGAAACAGACTGCAAATATTAGGAATTGCCATAAGCGAATTGAACAAATCCGCCAAATTCCATACCAATTCCAACGATAAAACCGTTCCCAGATAGACCATCAAAATAAACGCAAGCTGATACAGACCGATTCTGTCTTTTCCGAACAGGAAACAAGCCGCGCATTCTCCGTAATAACTCCATCCGATAATGGTTGCAAATGCAAATAAAACAAGCGATACCGTCAAAATCCATTCTCCTCCGGGCAGTAATGAAAACGCAGCAAAACATAGCCTGTCGTTTGCGATTCCAAAAAAACACGCCGGATTTTTCAGCATACAACTTATAATCGTAATTCCTGTAATGGCACACATCACTACTGTATCCCAGAAAACACCTGTCATTGAAATCATTCCCTGTTCCACGGCAGAATCGGTTTTCGCGTCTGCTGCCGACATGGCAATTGAACCCATTCCGGCTTCATTGGTAAACAGTCCCTTTGAAATTCCCACCCGAATTCCTGTCATCACTGTACCACCCACTATTCCACCTGCAACGGACCCGGAACAAAAGACAGACTTTATGATAACCGCTATCGCTTTCGGTACAAAAGAAATATTCATACACAAAAGTAAAAAACAGCTCCCCAAATACAAAAAACTCATCATCGGTACTAAAAAGGTACAGACTCTGGTTATTTTCTTACTGCCGTCTAACATAATATTTCCTGTAAGCAACGCAGCCGCGATTCCCACTATCCGGATAGGTATAGGCAACTTTTCGGTCACTGCTGCTCCAATGGCATGTGACTGCACGCTGCTTCCGATTCCAAAAGATGCAGCAACGGTGAAAAAAGCGAAAAAGAGTGCCGCCTTTCTTTTATGAAGCACTCTTTCCAATACATACATCGGTCCGCCCATATAGGAGCCGTCCGATTTCTTTATACGGTATTTTACGGACAAAAAACACTCTGCATAGCTTGTCGCTATGCCAAAAATACCGGTAATCCAGCACCAGAAAACCGCCCCCGGTCCGCCTATTGCAATTGCCGTGGATATACCGATAATATTTCCGGTTCCAATCGTAGCGGCAAGCGCCGTTGCCAGTGATGCATAGGGTGAAATCCCGCCTTTTCCTTCTTCTCCTGCTGAAAGGCTTCTTCTGATTCCGTAAGGAATCTTTCTTTGAATAAATTTCAGCCGGATTGTAAAATAAATATGAGTCCCAAGTAACAAAAAAAGCAGGGAAAAATTCCATACGGAATTTTGGAATAATGCAAGAATCTCTGACATCCTTTCATACCTCTCAAGAACTGCTTCCACAAATTCCTTTCAATATATGAATGGATTTTCCCTGTTATTCCTTTTCCCTGCCTGATTGCCGATAATCTGTTTATCTTCCTGCCTTCTTCTTTACCGCGTCTACATCAAACTCTTTAATGTAACCCACCAATTCTTCGGAAACCGAAACAACCTTGTTCGTCGCTTCATTACATTCCTTCACAATCTCACGGAATTTTTCCATGTTCTCGGTTGTTATTTCCGCACTTTCCGCATTCTGCTGTGCGGATACGGTCATAGAAGAAATGCCGTTTCCAATCACTTCTTTATGCGTATCCAACTCATCTACTTCTCCGCTAATCTGTTTCACGGAATCATGTACTTTGGCAATCTCTCTGTTCAAAGAGCTGAAAATTGCTTCTGTATCCTGAATTTTCTGATTCTGCTTTAAGAATGCTTCCGATACTTCTTTTGTAATTTCCACACTCACTTCTGAATTAGCCAACAGGTCGGAAACGATTTTTCCAATCTGTTCTGTAGATTCTCTTGACTGATCTGCCAGTGCACGAATTTCTTCCGCAACAACCGCAAAGCCTTTTCCCTGCTCTCCTGCTCTTGCCGCTTCAATACTTGCATTCAAAGCAAGCAGATTGGTCTGATTGGAAATTCCGGCGATAATTTCTGTTGCAGTGCGAATCTGTTGTGCAGACTGGTTCGTCAAATCTGTCTGCTGTCTGACATTTTCTATTGCATGGCTGCTCTTTTCGCTGATTTCCACCAGTTCCTTCATAATCTTCTCTGCTGACAAATCATATTCCTGCATAAGCTGTGCACTCTGTGCAAGACTCTCGATATTTCCCGCTATTTTTTCAATAGATGCACTAATCGCATCAATTTTCTCCTTCATATCATTTGTCTGCTCTGCCTGAGAAACCGTATTGGATGCAATATTTTCCACTTCGCTTCCGGTCTGTCTTAAAGAATCTGACATATTATTAAAAATGGATTTAAAGTCTTCCGATACTTCTTCCAATGCAACCGTTGCTTTCCGGATTCCTGCCACTACCTGAGCAAAGGAAGAAATCGTTCCCTGTACCGAACGAACCATTGTTCCTATCTCATCATTTCTTTGTGAAAGCTTCTTTTCCTTTTCGGTTAACACATCTCCCGACACATTTCCCATACCGCTGAATATCCGGTATATCTTATCAAACAAAAACTTCAGCGCTCCGCATATCAGCCCTAAAACAACCAACATGCTGAGAAGTATTAAAATCATTGCCACGAAACTGCCGATTATACCTTTTTCCAACAATTTCAACACAATAATTTGCCATACTGCAATAACAAGAACAAAAATTCCCATGCCGAGAATCATTTTGTTGCGAAACGCTTTTTTCGTCGTATCTTCCATTTCTTTTTCCTCCGTGACAAAATCTATTGTAGGTATTTTACCCCTGTTTTTTATTATAACACAACTTCTTCTTTTCTGCCACATTCTCCTACGTTTATCACTTGTTTATCACTTGTTGCATTATTCACCAAGCCAACAATAATCAAAGCAAGGTGCGACAGCATTAAATCCGCGAGATTAATTTGGGATAAGTTGTACTTGTCCAAGAACTTGACCAGGCGCCGCCCTTCTTCTCGTGCACCTTGACAAATATATATCGACCTCGTAAAATCACTTTTAAGATGATTATGTATCAATAAATAACAAGCGGAACATTAAAATTAAAAATTTTGCATTAAAATTTTGAATGGAGAAATAAATATGATTAGAGCACTATTTACACTTATGTTTTTGCCCTTTATTGTGATTTGGAAATTAGTAATAGGAATTTTAAAGCTAATAGGATTTATAGATATTGTAGGCGGCAGTAAATAATCTGCTGCCTTATTTTTATGTAAAAAAAAATGCTGCAAACCATATAAAATCTAGGTTTTCAGCACTTCTAGGGTTGGGCTATTCATTTAAAATAGTCAACAGCTCGTAGGGGAATCGAACCCCTGTTTCCGCCGTGAGAGGGCGGCGTCTTAACCGCTTGACCAACGAGCCTCATTACTTGTCTCACGCAAGTCCTTGACTATCTTATTATACTTTTCACAAAAAAGCAAGTCTTTTTTTTATTTTTTTGAAACTTTTTTATTTCATCTTATGAAAATATACAAACCTTGCCCCAATTAGTCCGCATTTCCCCGTTTTGTTTTTGAAAGTTCCTCTACTTCATTAAATTCCAAAGGCATATAGGGCATCACAATCAGCAATGCCACACGTTCCATTGGATTAATAGTCTGTGGAATATCGGTATCATTATGCAAATCCACAACAATTTCGCCCCGATAGTCTTCATCAATAACTGACATTCCCTGACACACGCGCAACCCCTGTCTGTTGGATAAGCCTTTTCTTCCTACTACCGCCCCAAAATATCCGTGAGGCAGTTCAATTGCCAGCCCGGTTCGTAACTTCACAGTCTGATGCGGAGGAATAACCGTCATAGTCTCTGTACACGCATATAAATCATAGCCTGCCCCATACTGGCTTCCCTGCGTAGGAATAATCGCTTTTTTGTTTACCTTTTTAATATTAATTAACATAACTCAAACTCCTTTCTTTATACTAAATCAAACAGACTGATTTGATTCGATTCCGGCAGATTACCGAGGAGATTCAAACTGTCCATCATCTCTATTACTGTCTTGGAAGCTTTAGTCCGCTGTCTGAAATCATCCTTGGATAAGAATGGGCCGTCCTTTGCCGCTTCCACAATAGCATCTGCTGCCTTTTCCCCCAATCCGTCAATACTGTTTAAGGAAGGCATTATCCTTCCGTCATCCATAATTTGAAAAAGTCTGGACTGTGCAGTAAAAATATCAATCGGCACAAACTCATAGCCTCTGGCATACATTTCCTGTACAATTTTCATATCCTTTTGCGTATCCTGTTCCTTTTTGGACAACGTATCCTGCCGCCTCTTATAGTCTGCCATTACATTTTCCAGGTGCGCCTGTCCCTGACACATAATCTCATAGGAAAATGCCGAAGCACGAATACTGAAATATGCCGCATAATATGCCTGCGGATAGTTTACCTTGCAGTAAGCGATACGCCATGCCATCATAACGTAAGCCGCCGCATGAGCCTTCGGGAACATGTATTTAATCTTTTTACAGGACCAGATATACCAGTCCGGCACTCCTGCCGCCGTCATAGCTTCTTCCCACTCCGGCTTCAAGCCCTTGCCCTTCCGGACACTTTCCATAATGGTAAAGGAAAGACTGCTTTCTACACCGGTATTGATTAAGTAGGTCATAATATCATCACGGGTACAAATCGCCGTGGAAATAGTCGCTTTTCCTTCTTCAATCAAGGTTTGGGCATTCCCCAGCCATACATCTGTTCCGTGGGACAGACCGGAAATACGTACCAAATCCGAAAAGGAAGACGGCTTCGTATCAATGAGCATCTGAATAACAAAGTCTGTTCCGAACTCCGGAATCCCAAGTGCACCAAGGGGACAACCACCAATCTGTTCCGGTTTGATTCCCAATGCATCCGTATTTTTAAACAAAGACATTACCTGCGGATCATCCAGCGGAATCTTAACCGGATCGATTCCCGTCAAATCCTGCAGCATACGAATCATGGTAGGATCATCGTGTCCCAGAATATCCAGTTTTAACAGGTTGTGGTCAATGGAGTGATAATCAAAATGGGTTGTAATGGTATCCGTTGTCATATCGTTTGCCGGATGCTGTACCGGAGTGAAAGAATTAATGTCCTCTCCCAAGGGAAGAACTACAATACCTCCCGGATGCTGTCCGGTACTTCTTCTAATTCCCGTACATCCGCCTACAATACGGTTAATCTCACATACCCGTTTTCTTCTGCCCCGCTCTTCAAAATAATTTTTCACATAACCAAATGCTGTTTTATCTGCCAGTGTTGCAATCGTTCCTGCACGGAAGGTCTGTCCGTAGCCGAAAATTACTTCCGTATATTTATGTGCCTTACTCTGATATTCTCCCGAGAAGTTCAAGTCGATATCCGGCTCTTTATCTCCCTTAAACCCAAGGAAAGTTTCAAAAGGAATATCAAAGCCGTCCTTCTTTAAGGGCTTACCGCACACAGGACAGTCCTTATCCGGCATATCACAGCCCGCCTTTCCGGCATAAGCACGTACCTCATCCGAATAAAAATCACTGTAATAACAATTCGGACAATAATAGTGCGGACTTAAGGCATTTACTTCTGTAATACCTGCCATAAATGCCACAAAGGAAGATCCTACCGAACCACGGGAACCAACCAGATACCCATCCTCCACGGATTTCCATACCAGCTTCTGTGCGATAATATACATAACCGCAAATCCATTGGTAATAATGGAATGCAACTCTTTTTTCAACCGTTCTTCCACGATATCCGGCAGATTTTCTCCATACATCTCGTGTGCTTTATTATAACAAATATTCGTCAAAGTTTCATCCGAATTTTCAATGACCGGCGGACATTTATCGGGACGTACCGGCGACATACAGTCAATCGTGTCGGCAATCAGGTTCGTATTGGTAATCACGACCTCTTCTGCCTTATCGCTTCCAAGGTATGCAAACTCCTCTAACATTTCCTCCGTTGTTCTAAGATAAAGAGGTGCCTGGTCATCCGCATCGCTAAAGCCCTTTCCTGCCATAATGATACGCCGATATACTTCATCCTCCGGGTCCAGAAAATGCACATCACAAGTTGCTACAACAGGCTTCTTAAACTGTTCTCCAAGTGCTACAATTTTTTTATTGACTGCCTGAATATCCTCTACCGAATTAATATTCGGATGCTTGTCCGAAGCAATCATAAAATGGTTGTTCCCTACGGGCTGAATTTCCAGATAATCATAAAAATTCACCAGCCTTGCAATTTCCGAATCGGATTTTCCGTCCAAAAGTGCCCGGTAAAGTTCTCCCGCTTCACAAGCACTTCCCAAAAGCAGCCCCTCTCTGTATTTTACAAATAAACTTTTTGGCACCTTCGGTCTTCGGTTAAAATAGGTCAGATGGGACTCCGAAACAAGCCGGTACAGATTAATCCGTCCGGTATTATTTTGTGCCAAAATAATAGCATGGTACGAAGGCAGCTTGCTGGTCGCCTCTACACTGGAAGCCCCAAGCGCATTAATCTGACTTAGATTTTCCACCCCTTCACTTTTTAGCATCGGAATAAATTTCACAAAAATTTCCGCAGTTGCCTCTGCATCATCCACGGCACGATGATGGTTCTCCAAAGATACTCCCAAGGTTTTTGCCACCGCGTCCAAGGTATGTTTACTCTGGTTCGGAAGCAGTACCCTTGCAATACCCAAGGTATCCACATAGGTAAATTCCCGCTCCAAATTCAGACGTTTCGTATTTTCTATTATAAAACTCATATCAAAATTTGCGTTGTGTGCTACCAGCACCGCTCCTTCGCAAAAGGCAAGAAACTGCGGCAGAATTTCATCTATCATCGGAGAATCAATGACCATATTATCATTGATTCCGGTCAGTTTTTCAATTTCAAAAGGAATAGGTACATCAGGGTTTACAAAAGTGGAATACCTGTCCGTAATCTCCCCCTTTTCTACCTTAACCGCACCAATTTCAATAATCCTGTTATTTATAGGAGAAAAGCCTGTCGTCTCAATATCGAAAACTACATAGGTTTCCTCCAAAGACTGTCCCCTTCCTCCGGTCACAATCTCCTTTAAATCATCTACAAGATAAGCCTCTACACCATAAATAACTTTAAAGAAATCCTGTTTGTCCGGGTTCTCTTCTCCTGCTTCTTTTCTCTTTGTTTTCTCTGCCTTCCACAAATCCTCCCACACATGGTTGGCATCCGGGAAGGACTGGACTACCCCATGGTCGGTAATGGCAATGGCAGGATGTCCCCATTTATAGGCACGTTTTACGATATCTTTTGCCTCGGAGACCCCATCCATGTCGCTCATTTTTGTATGACAGTGAAGTTCCACTCTCTTTCTGGCGCTGTTATCCATCCGGCTTGTGGTAAAATCCGGTATTTTTTTCACGCCCACAATAGACCCGATTGTCAGCTCATTGTCAAATTTATCAATCACCGTCACCCCTTTGATTTTTACAAAGGCACCGGGTTTAATGTTTTCTAAAATTTCTCCAAGCTGTTCATTTCTTGTGAACATCTTTACCGTCATCGTATCGGTAAAGTCCGTAATATCAAAAATAACAATGGTTTTCTCGTTTCGGATTTCCCGTTTATCCAAATTTAGGATTTTGCCACGGATCACAACCTCTCCCATTTCTCCGAGAATTTCTTCCATGGCAATCGCTTCTTCTTCAAAATCCCTGCCGTAAAGTACATCCGGGTTGTCCGATTTCTTAGGTTGCCTGTTAAAGCCGCCTTTTCTTTCAAAGCTGCCTTTTCCTTTCTCTCCAAAACCGCTTCCTGTCTGTTTTTCCGCACTCTTTGCAGACTGCTTTTCTGCATTTTGGGGCTTTGTTCCTTCTCCTGCCGTCTTTCCGTCAGCCGTATCCTGCGTTCCGCCTTGTCCGACCGTTTGTGCACCGCCCTCCGAATCTCCGGTCTTTCCGACTCTTGCCGCAATTTCAGCCACCTGTCTGGCAATCAGAAGTTCATCCTCTTCCCGCCTTTTTTTCGGTTCTGCCTCCTTATATTCCATCATAAAAATGCAGGAAAAACCGCACCGTTCATTAAAAATCTTTTCCAAAACCCGTGTCAAATCCTCTTCCTTGCTTCTGGCAAGTACAGAATCCTCTACCGTCAGAACCACCTTTTTATTATCCGGATAAGTCACTGCCGCATTTTTAAAGGTATTATATTCAATATGATCATATTCACGCAGTTCAAGCAGAATACTGTCACGATATGTATTCATCAGTTTTTCCGGCGTATACTGAGAAGAAAGCTGATATTTTTCATATATCTTGATGGTCATATCCGCATTCGGAAATAATTTATTTTTAATTGTTTCTTCTACAAAAAGAATGCTTTCTTTTTGAATCAGTCTGTCACAGGATATGTAAATCCGGATAAAATCCTTCCGTCTTGTTGCGGATACCTTTTCTACCGAAACCTGCTCAAACAAATCCTGTAAATTTTTATCCAGCTTTAAGGTTGGAAATACCTCAAAAAACTTTTTCGCCATGTCATTCACCCGCGATTTTTCTTTTTTCCATACTCCTACTCCTGTTTCCAGTTTAAGAGTTCTTCCCGTAATGCAGACAAAAGCTGCTCTTCAGGCACTTTTTTGACAATTTCCCCTTTCTTGATAAGCAGACCTTCCCCGATTCCGCCTGCAATTCCGATATCCGCTTCTTTGGCTTCACCGGGTCCGTTTACCGCACACCCCATCACTGCCACCTTGATATCAAGAGGAATATCTGCTACCATATTTTCCACCTGATTAGCCAGACCGATTAAATCAATTTTCGTTCTGCCGCAGGTCGGGCAGGACACGATTTCCACGCCACCCTTCCGCAGTCCTAATGTCCGTAAAATCAGTTTGGCAGATTTGATTTCCTCAACCGGGTCACCGGTCAGGGATACCCTTATCGTATCACCGATTCCCTGATGTAAAATCAGACCAAGTCCGATTGAAGATTTAATATTTCCGCTGATAATCGTACCGGATTCGGTAATTCCCACATGCAACGGATGATTCGTCTTTTCAGCCAGAATTTCATGTGCCCTGACACACATCAGCACATCCGAAGATTTGATACTGATTACCAGATTATCGTAGCCCATATCCTCTATTAATTTAACCTTGTCAAGAGCACTTTCTACAATTCCCTCTGCCGTCACACCTCCGTATTTTTCCACCAGATTCTTTTCCAGAGAGCCGCTGTTTACCCCTACACGGATGGGTACATGATATTCTTTCGCTACCCGCACAACCTCTTCCACTTTTTCCCGGCTTCCGATATTTCCGGGATTAATACGGATTTTGTCTGCACCGTTTTCGATTGCCGCAATTGCCATTTTATAATCAAAATGAATATCTGCCACAAGCGGAATGCCGATTTCTTTTTTAATTTCTTTGATTGCCTGTGCTGCTTCCAAAGTAGGTACGGTGGAGCGGATAATATCACAGCCCGCTGCTTCCAAACGCTTAATCTGTGCTACGGTTGCCTTCACATCTTCTGTTCTTGTATTGGTCATGGATTGAATCAGAATGGGATTCCCCCCTCCGATTTTTTTATTTCCTATCTGTACGATTTTAGTCTGTTCACGATTCATTTTGATTTCCCCGTTTCTTTCCGACTTTCTTATTCAAATATTATATCATTGTTCCCTCCAAAAAGGTACTTCTATTTTGATTTTAAAAGTACCACTTTTTCCAAGCTTCTACCGCTTTCCAAATCTTTCCAGATTACTGTGATTTCCGCTCCTTTTTCTCCCTCAAAGAGCGTATGCGGAACTGCCATATGAAAATCCGTATCCGTCTTATAAAACGTACCCTCTTTGATAAGAATCGTTTCTTTTTTCTTATTGTACATAACTAACGGCAGTATCCCTTTTTCCTCTGCCTGCTCCGCTATTACATTTTCCTGCCTGTTCCTTGCATAAATCCTTTTCGGCAGAACGTTGTTTTCCTGCCCGTTATTTGTCTGTATGAGAAAAAGAAGACCGCATAAAAGAACTGTCAGTACAAACAAACCGCCACCACATTTTTCCGTCAAAAGAATATTTTTTCTCTCCTCTGTGATATACCGTTTTTGCTTTCTGCTCCATCGCCGTTTTTTCTTTGCCTTACTTTCATAAGTTTTTAATTCTTCCAACACCTCAGCCATATTGGTATACCGCTTTGCCCGCTCTTTCTCCATACATTTTTCCACAATTTTCTCCAAGCCTTCGGAAATCAGCGGATTGCATTCCCTGACCTTCTGAAACCGATAGGGTGGCCTGGAAGGATTTTTTCCTGTCAGCATGTGATACATCGTCGTGCCAAAGCCGTAAATATCACTTTTTTCATCCACAATGCCATCCTTTTCAAACTGCTCCGGTGCGCTGTACCCGAAGGTGCCTGTCTTCTGTTTCTGCCTTTGTCCGTCTTTTTTGACAAACGCGCTGTTAAAATCAATCAACTTCACTTTATCTCCCACATCCAGAATCAAATTTGCCGGTTTCAAATCACGGTAAATCATTTTTTCCGGAAGCTCATGCAGATATTGCAGACACTCCCCTATACGCAGTCCGATTTCCACCGCACGCCCCTCGTCAAAAGGTTCCCCTGTTTCCAAAACAGAAAGCAGATTTTTCCCTGTCATATATTCCATCACCATGCAGATATGCTCTTCCTGTTGAAATACATCATAAATAATCGGAATTGCCGGGTGCTTCAGCCTCTTTAATACCTCCGCCTCTTCAAAAGCAGAACACTTCTCCCTATCCGTCTTTTTCACCGCTACATAACGGTTCAGGTGCTTGTCAAATGCCTTATAAACCATTCCGCCGGCACCATTCCCTATGTCCTCCAGCATCAGATAACGTTCTTCCATACTTTCCCCTTTCTTCCTCACACCTACAGAATAATACTGACGGCAGAAACATTATCCTGCATTCTCCGTTTTTTTATCTGCTCGCCTGCTTCTCCCATTCTTTTCTTTAACACTGTCTCCTCTCTGCATGTCGGCGATGCTGCAATCTCCATTTCCTTCTCCGAAAGCTTTTTGTAAAACCCATCTGTACAAAGTAAAAATGCACATCTGCCAAAGATTCTTCCACGTTTCCACTGGGGCTTTTCCCATTTTCCGGCACCGATGCAGCGATGTAACACTTTTCCGTCTCCATCCTCCCTTGTGAGTACCTTCATTTTTCCCGTAATTTTATAGGCGCGGCTGTCGCCGATATGAAAAAGCCAAAACCTTCTTTTCAACACAATCAGTGCCGTCACGGTTGTCCCTAAACAGATTCCTTTTGTTCTTCCGTATTCTTTTATTTTTTCATCTGCTTCATAAAGCAGCTTTACTGCCGATTTGTAAATCGACTTGTCACTCTTTTGTTTTTCCGTCATAGGGATGAACTCTTTATAAAACCAGACAACAAGCATTTCAGCCATATATCCGCTTGCCGTTTCTCCCTCCTTCAGTCCGCCGATACCGTCACAGACTGCCGCCAGAAGCACGGTTCCGTTCCTTGTTTCCGCCTCCTGCAAAACAAGGGAATCCTCATTGACAGGACACTCACCCTTCTCCCATAAATATGCTGTTTTCACGTTACTCCTTTCTGCGTTTTACTGCTCCTATTGTTATACTGTTTTTACTGAGAATTCTATTTTAGATATAAACCTTTACCCTTGGAATCTTTTGATACTTTAGAATGTTGATAGAAAAAAAGAAGTTCCAACTTGCTTTACAGATTTTTCAGTGACTTCACTTTACTACATTTCTCTCGATAACGCAAGTCCAAAATTACTATCGTTTTCAGTCCCCAAAAATAAAAAAGGAACTGCCTGTAATTTCCCCAAAGACAATTCCTTTTCTTTTATTTTCATACCGTTTTCTAACTTATCTTCCGAACAAACGCATAATATCGTTGTACATGACAAGCACCATCAGCACCATAAATACCACTAATCCGATAAAGTGTACCATTCCTTCCTTCTCCGGCGGTACAGGCTTTCCTCGTATCACTTCCACAAACAGAAATACCAGTCTTCCTCCGTCCAAAGCCGGTAAGGGAAGCAGGTTCAATACCCCAAGGTTTACCGACAGCAGAATGGCAATATTCATCATGGAAAATAACACCGTAGATGCTCCGTGATCCTTCGTCGCCTCATAGGTTTCTCCTACAACCTGTGCAATTCCTACCGGTCCAGATACATCATCCTTGCTCACATTTCCATGCAAAATCATACCAAGACTTTTGAAGGTGGCACGCATCCAGTATTGCACCTCATAAGCACTGTACTGAAGCAGTTTAAAACCTTTACACTCGATATAAGTCCCTCTGCCGTAAATCCCCATATAATACCGTCCTGCCGCTTCATCATAAATGGGATTTAACGTAGTTTCATGCTTTTCCCCATCTCTTTCATAGACAATTTCCATACTTTCCCCCTGATTAAGCATAGAAATTAAGGAAACCTCCCGATAAAGATGAATGTTCTCACCGTTAATCTCTTTTATAATATCTCCTGTCTGTAAACCTGCCGCCTCAGCCGCACCGCCTTCTGTCACCTGCTCCAGAACCGGCAAATCCGTTCCGCAATAGCCTACTACAATCACCGAAAAAATAAAAGCAAGGAGAAAATTAAACAGCGGACCTGCAATGACACAGGAAATTCTTGACCACACATTTGCTGCCAAAAAGGACCCCGGTTCCGGTGCAGTTCCTTCCTCCATATTCAATCCGTCTTCCCCGTCAAACATACAGGCACCGCCAAAAGGCAGCAATTTCAAAGAATATTTGGTTTCTCCTTTATGGAATGCACAAATTGTAGGTCCCATTCCCACCGCAAACTCAACTACCCGTATTCCGTTTGCCTTGGCAAGAATAAAGTGCCCGAATTCGTGGGATATCACGATTACACTAAAAATTACAATAAACAAAAGTATCGATACTAAAGTTGTCACTATAAGTCCATCCTCTGCATAATATAGTCATAAGTTTCTGCCTCTGCCAAAAGAATCTGTTCCACATCCGGATTTTCCACTTTTCTATGATGCTCCATGGACATCTGAATAATCTCCGGTATTTGCAGGAACCTGATTCTCTTATCCAAAAATAAGGCAACTGCTTTTTCATTTGCAGCATTGTATACGGTCGGCATACTGCCGCCTGCTTTTGCTGCTTCAAAGGCAAGCTTCAAACCGGTAAAGGTTTCCATATCCGGCTTTTCAAAAGTAATCTGTGCCAAATCATAAAAATCAACCCGTTTTCCATCCATCGGTCTTCGATCCGGATAAAATAGCGCATATTGAATCGGCAGCTTCATATCAGGCGTACCAAGCTGTGCCATAATCCCGCCATCCACATATTCCACCATAGAATGAATGATACTCTGGGGATGCACTACCACTTGTATCCGGTCTAACTCTACATCAAAAAGCCATTTTGCCTCCATGACCTCCAGCCCCTTATTTACCAACGTGGAGGAATCAATCGTAATCTTCCTTCCCATAGACCAGTTTGGATGCTTTAAGGCATCTTCTACGGTCATGGTTTCCAATTCCTTTTTTGTTTTCCCCCGAAACGGTCCTCCCGAAGCAGTCAAAAGGATTTTGCTCACCTGACTTCTCTTTTCACCGTTCATGGACTGGAAAATAGCACTGTGCTCACTATCCACCGGTAAAATCGGTACTCCGTGCTTTTGGGCAAGCGGCATAATAATATGTCCCGCCGTAACCAGTGTTTCTTTATTGGCAAGCGCAATGGTTTTTCCATGCTCTATTGCTGCAATAGTAGGGCGAATTCCAATCATCCCTACTATTGCGGTAAGAACAATATCCGTATCCGGTAACGTGGAAATCTCCAAAAGCCCATCCATGCCACAGCCGATTTCCACATCCAAATCCGCCGTTTTTTCCCGCAGACTCTTGGCCGCTTCCTCGCTCCACATCACAGCTTTTTTCGGATGAAATTCCCGAATCTGCTGTTCCATCAGCTCTACGTTTCCGCCTGCCGCCAGAGCCGTTACTTCCAAATCATCCCGATAGGCTTTTACTACTTCTAAGGTCTGCGTTCCGATAGAGCCCGTAGAACCAAGAATTGTCAATCGCTTCATATTGAATACCTGCCTTTCTCACAAGTATACTTCCTTTTTTTGTCTAATATGTGAAAACACTAAAGTAAAAACAGGGCAAGAAAATAAATCATCGGTGCCGTAAAAATCACACTGTCAAACCGATCCATAATACCGCCATGCCCCGGAATCAGCTTACCGTAATCCTTGATATCATGATCCCTTTTAATTCCGGATGCTGCCAAATCACCGACCTGTGAAACGACTGCGCCTGCCGCACCGATTGCTGCCAAAGTAAAAGAAATCCTTTGATCCGGAACAGCTTTTTCTACTACAAAATAGCCATAAAGTGCCCCCAGCAAAGCAGCACCGACAATACCTCCTATCGCCCCTTCCACAGACTTTTTCGGACTCAGTTTCGGAGCAAGCTTATGCTTTCCAATCAACATACCCACACAATATGCACAAGTATCACACCCCCATGAACTGATTAGTATCATCCAGACAATATATATTCCTGTTTCCATACTCCGTGTCAGATAAAGAAAAGACAACAGTACCGGAGCATAAACAAACGAAAAAAATGTCGTCATCATCTGATTCGCTTTAAACTTCGGAAAAGAAAATACATACACAAACATAAATCCGACAAAGGAAAAGACAATGGCTGCCAAAACAGGAGTCAAAACCGCAGCATTCCGACACTCCATCAGAGCAAGCATGAGATAATAACAGAAAATACATACAAATCCCATTATTTCAAGCCCGTTTACAGCCTTTCCTTCTGTATGGATTCCTGCCGCCTTTGACAACTCCATAAATGCAATTACCGCCAATGCCGCAAGCACTCCCAGAAGTAACCAATCTCCTGTCAATATTGTAACCAAAGCAATGATAACTAAAACAATCCCACTAAGTAATCTGGTCTTAAACATAATAACCTCCATCTTATCCGTGCTTTATCATTCTTTTACAAGACCGTATTTTCTGTCCCTATGATTATATGCTTCAATAGCTTTTTCTAATTCTTCTTTGGAGAAATCCGGCCATGCCACCGGCGTAAAGTAAAATTCCGTATAAGCCAACTGCCAGAGAAGGAAATTGGAAATCCGTTGTTCGTTACACGTACGAATAAGCAAATCCGGCTCCGGTAAGCCTTTGGTATCCAATGTATCGGAAACAAGCTCTTCCGTAATATCCTCCGGCTTCAGGCTGCCGTTTTCCACATCCTCTGTCAGTTTTTTTATGGCACGTACAATTTCATCCCTGCCGCCATAATTTAAAGCAATCTGGAAATGCAGACCGGTATTATCTTTCGTAGCCTCCTCCAGTTCTGCAATCCTTGTTCTGATATCCTCATCCAGTCTGGTTTTATCACCAAGTACACGGACACACATATTGTTCTTTGCCGCTGTTTTCAGACAAGTCTTCATGTAATTTCTAAGAAGCTTCATTAAAGCATCCACCTCGTCCTGCGGCCGGTTCCAGTTTTCTGTGGAAAACGCATATACGGTTAAATACTGTATTCCCATTTTGTAGGCTTCTTCGCAGATTACCTCTACAGTCTTTGCTCCCTGCACATGACCGTAATTTCTGGGCATTCCTTTTGCTTTTGCCCATCTTCCGTTTCCATCTAAAATAATTGCTACATGCTTCGGGATATTCATCCGCTCCGCTCCTTTCTCCGCTTTATACGCAGTGAAAGGGACAAGCCGTTGACTTTACGTTTTTCCGCCTGCCCCTCATTCGCAAATCCTACTGCCGTTTTCCGATTAGACAGTAAGAATCTCTTTTGATTTTTCTTCTACCAAAGTATCAATATCTTTAATATACTTATCTGTAAGCTTCTGCAGTTTATCCTCTAACTGTTTGATTTCGTCTTCGGATACTTCTTCTTTTGCAAGCTTCTTGAATGCATCATTTCCTTCGCGTCTGATATTTCGGATTGCAACTTTGCTGTCTTCACCTTTTTTCTTTACTTCCTTCACTAAATCTTTACGGCGTTCTTCCGTAAGTTCCGGAAAAACAAGGCGGATTACACTTCCGTCATTAGACGGTGTAATTCCCACATCAGAAGCCATGATTGCTTTTTCGATTTCACGAATTAAACTCTTTTCCCAAGGTGCAATCTGAATCATTCTTGCTTCCGGTACACTGATATTGCCCACCTGCTGAATCGGTGTAGGTGTTCCGTAATAATCGACTTTAATTTTATCAAGCACATGAGGATTAGCACGTCCTGCACGAATCGTTGCATAGTCGGCTGCTAAATAATCATATGCCTTTTTCATCTTTTCATCAAACTGCTGTAATCTCTCGTCCATATAGTTATTAAGCTCCTTTCAAAGCAGATATTTTATACTGTAACCTTTGTTCCTTTAAAATTTCCTTTTACAGTGTTTACAATACTGTTTTCTTCATTGAGACCAAATACCCACATCGGCATCTTGTTATCTCTTGCCAAAATGGAAGCGGTCATATCCACTACCTGAAGATTTTTAGCCACCACTTCATCAATTGTGATTTCATCGTATTTTACCGCATTCGGATTCACCTTTGGATCAGAATCATACACGCCGTCAATTGCTTTTGCCAAAAGAATCACATCAGCCTCTACCTCCACAGCACGCAACACCACACCGGTATCCGTAGAAAAATAAGGATGACCCGTACCACCTGCAAAAAATACGACCTGTCCCTTTTCAAAATATTTGTTTGCCCTGTCCTTAGAAAAAAGCTTGGTAAAAGAACCACATTCAAAAGGAGTAAGGATATTTGTCATCATCCCAACCGAGCGAAAAATCTCTGACACATAAATACAGTTCATCACCGTAGCCAGCATCCCAATCTGGTCTGCCTTTGTCCGGTCAATATTCTCGCTGGAACGCCCACGCCAGAAATTGCCTCCACCAATAACAATACCAACCTGAATACCATCATCCACAAGCTGTTTTACCTGCTTTGCCACCCCAACCACGGTAGCCTCGTCAAAACCGGTTTTCTTTTCTCCCGCTAATGCTTCTCCACTAAGTTTAAGTAAAATTCTTTTCATCCGCTTGCCTCAACTTATTATTTATTTTTTGATTTCTTAAAATCCTCAAAGAAAGAAGTCGGATTCACATCTGCATAGCACTGTGAACACATACCTTCGATAACCGCACCGTTGTTAATCTGTACGGATTTGGACTTAATATTTCCCATAACAATTGCAGATGTATCCAGAATAACCGGACCATGTACATCAATGTCACCCTTTACCGCACCTGCAATTACTGCACTGGTAGCGGAGATATTACCGATAATAACAGAGCTCTGTCCGATTTTTACAGAACCTTCACTTACAATTTCACCGGTAATTTTTGCATTTTCTGCATATACTTCTGCTGCTTTGGAATTACCCTGAATAGAACCGGTAATATTTAACTTACCAAGAATTTCAATATTACCAATAATATTACCGATAACCTCTACGGAACCTTCTGAAACCATATCACCGTTAATGGTCATTCCTGCTGTAATAACTGCTGTCTCATCTACTGCTGTTTTGTTTTCTAATTGTGAATCCATACCAAATCCCCCTATTTCTTCTGTTAATGTATTTTCATTACTTTCTAAAGCAGTTTCTTCTGTTAATATGCCGTCTTCCGGTAATATATCCATATTCATTTTTTCTTCTTCCTCATCTTTCTCTTCATTTTCTTCTATTACCTGTACAGCTTCATCCAAAGAATCAATTTCATTTACTACCATGGAAATATCTTCTGTACTTAAGTTGCCGTCTTCTTTGAGAAGTTCTAACATTTCTGCTGCCGATACTTCTTCCGAAGCTGTCTGTGCCTCCTCCGTCACCGGTTCAGGCTCTATCGGCTCTGTCATCTCAAAAGCCGCTTCTGCGACTTCTTCCGCCGTCTCTGTTTCCGGATTCATTTCTGTCGCTTCTGCCGTCTCAAGTTCTGTTTCTGCCGGCAATTTTTCCTCTGTTCGTTCCGGCAGATTTCCGATAGCCGCTGCAAGGAGGTCTTCCAATGACTCGCTTTCTGCTTCCTCTTCTAAAGGTAAATCGTCTTCATGACTGTTAAGCTGCTCTTCCACTGCTGCTTTTAAAGTCTGTGAAAAATAACTTCCTTCCTCCAATTCCGGCAGTTCACATTCCTCGTCAAAAAAATCTTCTCCTGCTTCCTCTTTGATCCCCGCAAAAAGTTCATCTGTGTCCATATTTTCCAACATTTCTTCCAGACTTTTCATATCACCGGGAATCGCCGAAGCTTCTTCAGCCTGCGGTACTTCTGTCTCTTCCGTTATTTCTTCTGCTGTTTCTTCCGTTTTTTCTGTTTCATCCGGAAGCAGCTCATTTACCGCCTGCGATAAATCCTCTTTAAGCTCCGAAAAAAAGCCCATTGTTTTTCCTCCATTCTTTTAATTCATCCTTTGCTGAACCGGAACCGTATCTTCGGTTATCGGCACAATCTGCGTATGTTCAAGTGCAAGTATTTTTTCTATAACAATCGGTAACGCTTCCACCGTTGTATGCTTTTCCTTCGAATCATGCATTAAAATAAAAGCATTATTATAATAATCCATATTTTCAGTACAATTGTCAACAATTTGTTCTACACTTAACGTCTTGCCCGAAGCATCTCCCGATGCCACATTCCAATCAAAATAAGTAATTTCCTGCTCTTTCAGATAATCGATCAGTTCCCCCATATCTACCTGACTGACCGTATTACTGCTGCCTCCCGGAAAACGATAAAGCTTACTTTCCACTCCGGTTACCTCATACAAATAATTCTGAAGTTTTGTCAAATCCTGTGCAAAATTTTCCCTGGATTCATAAATTTCATTATATTTGTGACTGTAGGAGTGCATTCCTAAAGTATGACCTTCCTCCACTATCCGTTGATACAACTCTTTGTAATCTTTCCCTTCCTTGCCAGTAACAAAAAAAGTGGCTTTCACATCGTATTCTTTCAAAATGTCCAAAATTTCTCCGGTATATATACTTGGTCCGTCATCAAACGTAAGATAAACATTTCTTATCTTTACTTCTTCCCTGGCTTCGTTTTCCGAAACAGTCTGCGCAGAATTTGCATTCTGCCGAAGTTCCTCTTGCACCAGAGAATCTTTCCCTGTTTCCGCTTCTAACGTTTGTACCCCTTGTGTTTTCTGACCTTCCAGGGCAAGCACTTCTTTTAATTCCTTTATCTGACCTTCCAACCGCATTGTTTTTATGAATAAAAAAATACATAATACGGTCGGAAGTAAAATGGCGGTAATCAGTGTTACAACAATTATTTTTTTAAGCCTCTGCACCCGTTTTCTGCGAGCTTCCCGTTGTACTGCATCTGTATGAGTTTCTGTCATCATACATGGCTCCCTTTCCTAGGCTTATGAATTTCTAATACATTGTATCACAAAACCACACTTCATGAAAGAAAAAAATAAACAGACTTAGAAAAAACTCGTCTTTCCTCGTTAGGCAGACTCGAAAAGACTTCGTCTTTCCTCGTTGAGTCGTAGCTAAAGCTACGACTCAAACTGTGAATTATACAATTCGGCATAGAAACCGTTTTGGGCTAATAATTCTTCGTGACTGCCCTGTTCTACAATGTCACCGTCCTTCATTGCCAGAATCACGTCGGCATCCCTGATGGTGGAGAGTCTGTGCGCAATGACAAAGCTGGTTCTGCCTTTCATCAGGTTATTCATAGCCTTCTGAATCCGCTGTTCGGTTCTGGTATCTACAGAACTGGTTGCCTCATCCAGAATCATAATCCGGTTATCCGCAAGAATGGCTCTGGCAATTGTCAAAAGCTGCTTCTGTCCCTGCGACACATTGCTGGCATCTTCATTAAGTTCCATCTGATAACCACCCGGCAGTGTCTTGATAAAGTGATGGGCATGTGCTGCCTTTGCCGCTGCAATCACCTCTTCATCCGTAGCATCCAATCGCCCGTAACGGATATTTTCCATAATCGTTCCCTTGAACAGCCATGTATCCTGCAATACCATACCGAAGGATTCTCTCAACTTGCTACGGTTAAAATCTTTAATATCATGACCGTCTACCTTAATTGCACCTCCGTTTATATCATAAAAACGCATCAACAGTTTTACCATAGTCGTTTTTCCCGCTCCCGTGGGTCCCACAATGGCAACCATCTGTCCCGGTTTAACGTGACAGGAGAAATCATGTATGACAATTTTATCCGGATTGTAGCCGAACATTACATGTTCAAACTCCACTTCCCCCTTGAATTCCTTTAACTGTACCGCATTTTCTTTTGTCTGTTCTTCCTCTTCTTCTCCTAAGAATTCAAATACTCGCTCGGCTGCCGCTGCCATGGACTGTAACATATTGGAAACCTGAGCCACCTGGGTAATTGGCTGTGTGAAGTTTTTTACATATTGTATAAATGCCTGAATATCCCCTACCTGTATGGTTCCGTTAACGGTAAGAATACTTCCCACGAGGGCCACTGCCACATAACCTAAATTTCCTACAAAGGTCATAATCGGCTGCATTAATCCGGAAAGGAACTGGGATTTCCATGCAGACTGATACAACACTGCATTGTTCTTATTAAAGTCCTCCCTGACTGCATTTTCCCGGTTAAATGCTTTGACAATATTATGTCCGCTGTATACCTCTTCCACGGTTCCGTTAATGATACCAAGATATTTCTGCTGGTCCACGAAATATTTCTGGGAATGCTTTACGATAAATCCAATCATTCCACCGGATACAGGCAAAATAACAAGCGCAATCAATGTCATAAGCGGGCTGATGGAAAGCATCATCACAAGCACACCTATAATCGTCGTCACCGAGGTAATTAACTGGGTAATACTTTGGTTTAAACTCATACCAAGCGTATCCACATCGTTCGTTATTCTGGATAACACCTCTCCCACTGTTTTGGATTCAAAATACCCCATCGGCATGCGATTGATTTTTTCGGAAATTTCTTTTCTCATCCGATAGCTCATTTTCTGGGAAATTCCTGTCATAATCCAGCCCTGAATAAAAGAGAATACGGAGCTGACCGCATACAGCGCCAGTAAAAGCAACAAAATATTCCCTATCTTTTCAAAATCAATACTACCTGTTCCCGCAATTTTCCCTACCAGACCGTTAAACAGTTCCGTAGTGGCTTTACTTAAAATTTTCGGGCCGATGATATTAAAAGTCGTTCCCGCAATCGCAAAAATCAGAACACCTACCAGAGCAATTTTATATTTTCCCATATAGGCAAGAAGCTTTTTTATCGTACCACTAAAATTTTTTGCCTTTTCTCCCGGCATCATTCCGCCTCCCGGTCCGCCCGGTCCCCGATGCGGTCTTCTTGTATGCATAATCTTTTCTTCTGCCATCCTTATTGCCCTCCGTTTCTTTCCAGTTCCGTTGCGGACAGCTGGGATTTTGCAATTTCCTGATATGCTTCACAGTTTTTCAGCAACTGTTCATGACTGCCGATACCTGCAATTTTACCTTCGTCCAACACAATAATCTGGTCGGCATGCAAAATCGTACTGATACGCTGTGCCACAATCACAATCGTAGCATCCTTTATTTTTTCGTTCAGCCGACGACGAAGCAGAGCATCTGTCTTATAATCCAATGCGGAAAAACTGTCATCAAATAAAAAGATTTTCGGTTTTTTCGCAATGGCTCTTGCGATGGAAAGTCGCTGTTTCTGACCACCTGATACATTCGTTCCGCCCTGAGATATTTCACTCTGAAATTTTTCCGGTTTCTTTTCTATAAATTCCAATGCCTGTGCAATCTCGGCAGCCTCTTCCATATCTGCATCACTAATCTGTTCTCCGCCATATTTCAGATTTGACTCAATCGTTCCTGAAAACAGTACCCCTTTCTGCGGCACATACCCCAGAAAGCTTCGTAAAGTTTCCTGTGACATATCCCGGATATCTATGCCGTCTATTCTGACACTTCCCGCCGTCACATCATAAAAGCGTGGAATTAACTGAAGCAGCGTGGATTTCCCACAACCGGTACTTCCGATAATTGCCGTTGTTTTTCCCGGTTCTGCGCGAAAACTGATATGCTCCAAAGCATCTTCATCCGCTCCCGGATAGCGGAACGAAACATCCTGAAACTCTAAAATTCCTTTCTTTTCTTTCATCTGTTCGTCCAGTACCTTTTCCTTGTCATGGATGGCCGGTTCTGTATTCATCACCTCATCGATACGGTCCGCTGCTACACCGGCTCTCGGAAGCATAACCGAAACCATGGTTATCATCAAAAACGCCATGACAATCTGCATGGTATATGTAATGAATGCCATCATATCACCAACCTGTAAGTTGCCTGCATCCACGCCTTTCGCACCAAACCACACAATGGCTACCGTGATTCCGTTCATAATCAACATCATGGTCGGCATCATGGTTGTCATAACCCGGTTTGTAAACAACTGGGTTCCCATCAAATCCTTATTTGCCTTATCAAACCGTTCTTCCTCGGTTCTTTCCCTGCTGAAAGCACGGATAACAGGTATACCCGTTAAAATCTCTCTGGCAACAAGATTCATCCGGTCCACCAAAGTCTGCATTTTCTTAAACTTTGGCATAGCAACCGTCATCAACACTGCAACCACACCTATAATAACAAGCACCGCCACCGCAATAATCCATTCCATTCCGGTTTTGGTATTCGCCACCTTCCAGACACCACCAATACCGATAATCGGTGCATAAATAACCATCCTGAGAAGCATTACAGCAACCATCTGTACCTGCTGAATATCATTGGTACTTCTTGTAATCAGAGATGCTGTTGAAAATTCGTTTAATTCTTTATTGGAAAAGGAAACAACTTTGTCAAATACCCTGCCCCTTAAGTCCCGGCCAATCTGTGCCGATGTTCTTGCAGCAAGAAACCCTACTGCAATGGAAGCCGCCACCATCAGAAGCGTAAGTGCCAACATTTTTGCACCGGTACGAAGCAGATAATTCATCTGATAATTTCCCAAATCCACACCACAGGCTTCATACTCCTTCTGCACTGCCAGCACTGCCATCTGATTAAGAATGGTATCACTCACATCCTGCATTTCTTCCTCTGCCTGCTTTCTCAGCAAAAGAAGCTGTTCCTTTGTAAGCATACCACTCTCCTTCATTTTAGAAAAAAGAAGCATCGGAACACGAAAAGCATAATCCAGTTCCTCTATATTCTCTGCTGCTTTCTTTGTAAGTTTGCATGTTCCGTCTGCCTGTTCCTCATAAGAAGCTCTTACCATATCTGCTTCCGGTTCTTCCATCAGAAGCAAAAGCCATTTCATCGTTTCTGTTCGTATCACTTCCGGCGTTGCATGAACAATCCCTTTCTGTTGGATTCCCACATCCACGATATCCGACGTATAAGACGGTAAAGACAGCTCACAGTATGCCTGAGCAATCAAAAGCAACACAATCAGAACAACAGTTGCCATATGTTCTCCCAGGTATTTGAACAATTTAAACATTTTCGTTCCTCCTTATTTTTCCACTTTAACAAAAATAAAGGATAACACCATTGTGTCATCCTTTCAATTAAATCTTTATTAAATAAATCTTTACTTAATCTTTATAAGCTTTACATGTGTATCCGTCTTTCTCCTGTAAAAAACTTACATTCCGATCTGCTTATCCTGCTCTAAAATATGGTTAATCAGCCAGTCTGTTACATGCGATAAAATGTTTTCAATCGTTTCGTCCTGATGCTCATCAATATCTTCCAGCTCCCATTCATCCAACTGCTTACAGAATGTATCATGCTGTACTTTCTGCATAAACATCCGTTTATAGCCGATGCTTTCCATATACTCTTCCTCATGTTTGAAATGCGTCTTTGTATACTCCCTAAGTTCGTCTAAAAGATTTCTGATATTGTCATATTTATCCGGCACAAATTCCTCTTTGGACAACTGATAAAGTTCCTCCGCTATTCCAAAAAGTCTCCGGTGCTCTTTATCAATCTGTTCAATTCCTGTTAAATATTCATCCTTCATTTCATACATACTTTTGTACCACCTTTCCTTTGTATTTATGCTTTTTTCTTTTCCTTATATTACCTACAAGTTCTATTTTCATCCGACATCCTCCGTTGTTACCTTGTCAATATCATGTCGGATTGCCTGCATTCGGAAATCCACATCAGCAATCGTATCCGCACAATGCTTCAACTGCTCTGCAATCTGCTCCGGATTATTAATGTTCTTTTTGTATTTCAGCTTATGCTCCACACTCGCCCAAAAATCCATGGCAATTGTGCGAAACTGTACTTCAACCTTCATATATTTCTTTTCATTGGATAAGAAAATCGGTATTTCCAAAATCAAATGCAGACTGCGATAGCCGTTTTCTTTCGGATTTTTGATATAGTCCTTCCGTTTTAAAACTTTAATATCATCCTGCTTGGATAAAAGCTCCGCAATCGTATAAATATCCTCCGGGAAAGAGCAGATTACCCTAATACCTGCAACATCATTCAAACAATTCTCGATATTTTCTACCGTTATCTCTTCTCCCAACCGCTTCATCTTTTCCCAAATACTGATTGGCTGCTTAATTCTTGTCTTTATGGATTCAAAGGGATTTCTGTCATATTCCAAAGAAAATTCCGCATTTAATACATTTAATTTTGTTGCCACCTCCTGTAAGGCACATTCATACTGCATCATCAATTGCTGAAAAGGCTTCATTTGTGCCATAATCTGCTCCGGCCTTTCTTCCGTCAGAAATGTTCCCAACTCCAGTTGTTTATCCCGTAACATACTTGTCCTTCCTTTATTTCTCTGTCCTTTTTACGGCAATTTTTAACCCATATCCGTCTCGGATGTTCATTACCTTATCCATTATACAAAAAAAACTTCTTAAATTTAACTATTATCACAAAAATTTTTTGTTTTTTTCCCATTTTTTTAATAATTTTGTAGATTTTTATAAATAAACGATATATAATAATAGCGTATCAGTGTAAACTATGCTATATCATAAAGAAAATGAAAAAGGGGACTATTCATATGGAATACAAACTTGTTAATATCATGGAAGACAAGGTGCTTTACACTATTACAAAAGCTGCACCGGAATTAAAATGTTGCGTTTGCAGCAAATGCAAAACAGACCTTGCTGCTTATGTATTAAATCGTATTCAACCCAAATATGTTGATACGGAAAAAGGTGCTCTCTTTACAAGAGCTAATCATATGGGTTCTGAATTTGATACTAAAATCCTTTTAGAGGTAACTCATGCTGTAAATGCTATCGGAAAAGCTCCGAATCATGATTAAATACCTTTTCTATTAAATTCTTAAGCAGATTGGGAGGATTATTATGGAATATAAACTTTTAAATGTTATGGAAGACCGGGTTTTCCGTGCAATCAATGATACTTTACCGCAGCTTGGCTACTGCACCTGTGATCGTTGTAAAGCTGATGTTGCTGCTTACACCTTAAGCCGTATCAAACCGCACTACATATCCGTGCCTGTTGACGGACCTCTTCCGAACACAGAAGGGATGGGCGAACAGTCTGATACGGAAATTCTTCAGATTATCGTTCAGGCCGCTGATATTGTATCTTCTAAACCGAATCATAACTGATTCGGTTTTTCATTGTTTAAATTGTTTGAATTATTCCTTCAAATTTATTCAAATTATTTACATAAATAGATTGACAAACACTTTTTCCCTATGCTACAATATGGTTCGTGGTTGATTTGAATCACTTCAAACAACTAAGCTGGCGTGGCACAGTCGGTAGCGCGCAACATTGGTAGTGTTGAGGTCACGGGTTCGATTCCCGTCGCTAGCTTTCTCTGAACGAACTTGAAAGCCTTGTTTTACTTGGTTTTCAAGTTTTTTATTGTTTTCTTTTATTCAAAAACCACCGGCACAAAACCGATGGTCTTTTTATTATTCCTTATTTACAAATAGAAACTGTTAACACACCATTCTCCGCAGATGCCTGAATTTGAATCGGTTCAGTAAAAATATTAGTGAATTTTAAATCCTTGGCACTTCCTGAAATTGTAGCATCCATTCCGACCGGAATATAAGAAACTGCTAACGAATGCGGATGACGTTCTGTTGCAGGTAAATTTGCACTTAACATCGCTGCATATAGAGTGGATGATACTTGACAGATTCCTCCACCAATCCCCTGCACAAACCCTTCTCCGACAATTACCGGCGCTTCCACATATCCGTTTTCCACTGTTCTTGGAAGAATGGTCTGACTAAAGGAAAAAGACTCGCCCGGCTGTATTACCACACCATTTATTCTGGATGCTGCCAATATAACATTGTTTGCTCGGGGAATATCGGGATTATAGGAAGTGGAATAAGTACCCATAACATTTTCAGCCTGTTGCCCTGCTTTTCTTCCCGCTGTACTTATCTTACTCACAGCATTTCTTCCCTCCGTCTTTCCATACATCTCATAATGTGTACAGTATGCCTTGTAATCATCCCCAAAAACTGCCTGTAAGTCTGCATAATTATTTTTGTATATTAAACCATTAAATTCTGCACTTCCCCATCTGCCTTCTCGTAATCCGTAATCAATATAATGATTATATAGACCTTGATAGTCATAACCGATTTGTGTCTGCAAATCCGGATATGTATTGTAATAATAATCCATATCAAATGTTAAGTTTGTCAGCTTGGGCTGTGATACCTGTGCTGCCTCAACGATACCGGCATTTCCCATAACCAAACAGAAAAATACTAACAGTGCTAAAAATTTCCTTATCCTTTGTCTCATAGCTTTTCTCCTCCAAATAAAATATTCTTTCTTTATTTTTATAAAATTATCTACTTGTCTATAAATTTTTTTAATTTCATTTTGATTCTCTGCAACGCATTATCCGTTGATTTTTCATCTCTCCCCAAGATCTTGGCAATTTGGGAATAGCTCATGCCTACTACATATAAATCCAGCACCTGTTTTTCAAAGCTGCTTAATTCCTTTTCGATAATCCGTTCCAAATACTCCACATTTTCTTTATCTATCAGCATTTCCTCGGGATTCATGCCCGTATGGGAGGCAATCGCATTCACAAGCTGTACCTCCTCTCCGTCCTCTCTTTCCGTCCCGGGTGTCTGTGCGGAATATAGAGAAACATAGGTATTCAGCGGTACGTGTTTCTCCCTCCGGGATGCCTGTACTGCCGTATACATCTGTCTTGAAACACAAAGGTCGGCAAAGGTAAAAAAACTGGCATCCCTGCCGCTGTCATAGTCACGGATTGCTTTAAATAATCCAATCATACCTTCCTGTATCAAATCTTCCGTATCTGCCCCCAAAATATACATGGTTTTCGCCTTACTGCGCACCAGATTTTTATATTTTTCCATTATAAAATCCGTAATATTGCTTTCCCCGTCACGCAGCCGTAAAATCAGTTCTTCGTCAGAAATATTTGTATACTCCATCTTCTTTCCTCATTTTCGGCTATCCTCTCTGCCGTACAATTTCATAAGCAAGTACACCTGCTGCCACAGACGCATTCAGAGAATCAATATCTCCATTCATCGGAATGGAAGCGACAAAATCACATTTTTCCTTCACAAGACGGCTGACCCCGTCGCCTTCGTTTCCGATTACAAGTCCGATTGCACCTTTTAAGTCCAAGTCATACATTCTTGTCCCATCCATATCCGCACATACGAACCACAGACCTTCCTTTTTTAACTCTTCAATCGTCTTTGCCAGATTCGTCACCTTTGCTACCGGGGTATAATTCAATGCCCCGGCAGAGGTTCTCGCTACGGTAGCCGTCAGACCTACGGCGCGGTTTTTCGGAATAATCACACCATGTGCTCCGGCAAGATTAGCGGTACGGATAATCGCTCCCAAATTATGGGGATCTTCAATATTATCCAGTAAAAACACAAAAGGTGGTTCGTTCTTTTCCCGTGCTGCCTGCAAAATATCCTCTACTTCCGCATATTCGTAAGCTGCTGCAAAAGCAATAACACCTTGATGCTTTCCGGTTTCCGACATCTGGTCTAATCGTTCCTTTTCCACGTACTTTATCATAGTGTCATGTTTTTTGGCTTCTCTCTTGATAGTCATAATCGGTCCGTCCTGACAGCCGTCCAGCACAAATAACTTGTCAATCGGCTTTCCTGCCCGGAAAGCTTCTATTACTGCATTTCTTCCTTCAATTGTAAATTCCTGATATCCCATACTTTTTCCTCTTTTTTATATTTCCAGATTCAGCTTTTCCAATGCCCGTTTTACCAGTTCAATAGCACGCTCCATATTATTTTGCAGATACAAATATCCCAGAAGCGCTTCAAACCCCGTTGCTCTCCGGTAATCTCCGATAGAGGCATTTTTTGCGGCAGTATAAGATTTTGCATTTCTGCCCCGCCTATAAACCGCCATTTCTTCATCACTTAACTCTTCCTTAAGCACCTCTATCATTGCCGCCTGTGTTGCCGCATTCACATATTTCACGGTAGTTTTGTGCAACCGCTCTGCGGCACGGTTTCCGCGCTCTACTACCACGGTACGAATCATAATCTCGTAAACCACATCTCCCATGTATGCCAGTGTCAGCGGGGAATAGGTTCGAATATCCACATCCTCACATGCAAATTCCGTTTTCAATTTTTTTAACAAACTTACGCTCTCTTCCATTTTACACCTTCGCGGGTATCCTCAAGAATAATCCCCTTGTTCAACAATTCATCACGAATTTCATCGGCACGTTTAAAATCTTTATTCTTTCTTGCATTCTGTCTTTCTTCAATCAGCTTTTCAATATCCTCATCCAGCATTTCCTCTTTCTTTTCCACAATCAATCCGCAAATATCGGAAAGCATTTTAATTTCATCGGATAATGCTTTTAAAAACTGCTTGGATTTATTCCCGTCCGCATTCTGATTTGCAAACTTCACCAACTCAAAAATAGCAGCAATGGCATCTGCCGTATTAAAATCATCATCCATGGCTTCATCAAACTTGGTAATAAAGCCTTCTGCTTCTTTTACCAATGCCTTTTCTTCTTCACTTAAAGCACGGTCTTGTGCCTTTTCCATCAGGTATTGCAGATTGGCTACACTGGTTACAATCCGATCATAGCCGTTCTTCGCCGCTGCCATCAGCTCTGCACTGAAATTAAGCGGGCTTCTGTAATGAGCGGAAAGCATAAAGAACCGCACAACCTGTAAATCATATTTTTCACTGATTTCCCGTACGGTGAAAAAGTTTCCGGCAGATTTGGACATCTTTTTGTTGTCAATATTTAAGAACGCATTATGCATCCAATATTTCGCAAAGTTTTTTCCGTTGGCTGCCTCGGACTGGGCAATTTCATTTTCATGGTGTGGGAATACCAAATCTTCTCCCCCTGCATGAATATCAATTTCATCGCCCAAATACTTTTTACTCATCACAGAGCATTCAATGTGCCAGCCCGGCCGACCATTGCACCATGGAGATTCCCAGAAAGGTTCTCCTTCTTTTTTCGGCTTCCATAGCACAAAATCCAACGGGTCTTCCTTCTGGTCTTCACCTGACACTAAAAGAGAACGATTACCTCCCTGCAAATCATCAATGTTCTTATGGGACAACTTACCATATCCCTTGAAGCTTCTGGTACGGAAATAAACGGTACCGTCTGCGCCTACATAAGCATGCCCTTTTTCAAGCAGGGTCTGAATCATGGCAAGCATTCCGTCAATTTCCTCGGTTGCTTTCGGATGTGTGGTTGCAGGACGTACATTTAAGCCTTCCATGTCCTTTTTGCATTCCGCAATAAAACGCTCGGAAATTACCGACGCATCTACTCCCTCTTCTACCGCTTTTTTAATAATTTTATCATCTACATCCGTAAAATTGGACACATAGTTTACTTCATAGCCCTTGTGCTCCATGTAACGTCTTACCGTATCAAATACAATCATCGGTCTTGCATTTCCGATATGAATATAATTGTAGACGGTAGGTCCGCATACATACATCCTTACCTTTCCTTCTTCAATTGGAATAAATTCTTCTTTGCTCTTTGTAAGTGTATTATAGATTTTCATAATTTTCCTTTCCATTCATCACACTGTTTTGCTTGATTTTACCTGTGTTTATCTCGTTATTTTTGCTCTTCTTTACGTTTCTCCCGTTGCATCTGTTTCATGAAATTCTCCAGTTCAAGTACCCGATTTGTCAGTTCACTGTTTTCACGCTGCAAACAGGAAATATCTTCCTTTACCGGATCCGGCAAATCCACCTGACACATATCCTCTCTGGGCAGAGACATATTATTTCGCTTTACCACTCTTCCCGGCACACCAACCACCGTGGAATTAGGCGGTACCGCTTCTAACACCACACTTCCGGCACCAATCTTTGAATTTGCACCGATAGTAAAAGAGCCTAATATTTTTGCCCCTGCACTTATCATCACATTATCCTCAATGGTGGGATGCCGCTTCCCATGTTCTTTTCCTGTTCCGCCTAAGGTTACGCCCTGATACATGGTTACGTTATTGCCGATTATGGTAGTCTCCCCAATAATCACGCCGTTTCCGTGATCAATAAAAAGCCCCTTTCCGATTTGTGCTCCCGGATGAATTTCAATGCCGGTTTTCCGTACTCCTCTCTGGGAAACCCACCGTGCCAAAAAATAATGTCCCTTTAAATACAGCTTATGTGCCACCCGGTAATGCATCATTACCTTAAAGCTTGGATACAAAAAAACTTCAAGTGAGGAATGAATTGCAGGGTCACGTTCCCGAATAATATCAATTTCTTCTTTGACATTTTTTATAAATCCCATTGCTTTCCTCCAAACCAAAAAGTGTCGTTGCCTTCGAATGTTTTCTTATTACGCAAAAAAGCGGATACTTCGTGCTCTGTCAGAGACGAAATTATCCGCGGTTCCACTCTATTAAAAGGCTTATGCCTTTCCCTCAAAACGTGTAACGGACGTCTCCGTACTGACATACTAAAATTTCCGTCAGTCAGCTTACGAATGCACTTCGGTTTTCTTCCAATCAGAACTGCTTTCAGCCGATGGCAGTTCCTCTCTTTTATCTTCCGAAAACTTACTCTTTTCGGTCATAGCCTTTCTTTATTCTACTTTCTTTAGAATATGCAAGAAATGAAGATTTGTCAAGAAAATCTTTGCTTTTTCACTCTTTTACCGGACAGCCTGCACACCCTTCGCAGCCCCGCTCCCTTGCCACATCCGCATCATACAAATTAATCGGACTGGTCAGCATGCAAATTGCCTGTGAAGAAATACCTTCTCCTCTTCCTGTAAACCCAAGTCCCTCTTCTGTGGTCGCTTTTACATTGACCTGCGAAATATCAATGCCGAGGGTCCTCGCAATATTCTCCCGCATCATATCTATATGAGGACGCATTTTCGGTGCCTGTGCAATAATCGTGGCATCAATATTCTCAATCAAAAAACAGTTTTCCTCCAAAAGCGCTCCGACATGCTCTAACAGCTTGACAGAAGAAATACCTTTGTATTTTTCATCAGTATCCGGAAAATGCTTTCCGATATCTCCCAAAGCTGCCGCGCCAAGCAGAGCATCCATAACGGCATGCAAAAGTACATCCGCATCAGAGTGTCCCAGAAGCCCCTTTTCATAAGGGATTTCTACTCCGCCAATAATCAATTTTCTGTTTTCTGCAAATTTATGAACATCATATCCCATTCCAATTCTCATAGTTTCCTCATTTCTGCGTAAAATCCGCTTATCTGATAAAAAATACATGAATGACCTATTTAGTATAACAGATTTTCTTACAGAATAGTATAGGATTAAAAGAGGAAATCTATCAAATATTCAGATAACCGTTCTTACTCAAATACTTTTCAACCAAGTCAATAAGTTCCTCTGCCGTCTGTATTTGTTGTTCACATTCTACCTTTGAAGCAATAAAAAAGTCATCATAATCACTCTGTTCTCTGACAAGTGCTAATGTACTGATTTTTTTTCCAATACTTCTAGGAAATATCTCTGTTGCAATAAATTCCTTATTAAAATCTGCCAAAATGGTTTTGTGTTTTTTATGATCTTTCCCTTTTGTGGTAAATACAGCTTTCATTGCATAAAATGCCGCATAATAGCTTCTATTATTTGCATCTCTATACTTATCATGATTATATAACTCATGCGCTATTTCCAATGTTTCTCTTGCCCTATTCAAACGATAACCAAGTAATTCTTTCATTTCATCAGTCAAAACAAATACCCTCCTTTTGAATGCTTTGATAATACGGCATCACCCCAAGCATTCGATTAAACAAAGCAACATTATGAAATACCGGAGATAAAATAATATCATACTTCATATCATATTCAAATGTTATATCTGCAATTTCACTTCGCAATACATATAAATCTTCCGGATTACGGTTGGTAAAAATAGCAATATCAATATCAGACTCTTCACTATATTCACCTCTGGCAAAAGAACCATACACAACACCTTTAATATAATCGTTTCCTAATATTTCTCTTATTTCATGCAAATAATTCTGTACAACAGAGGTAAGATTATCCTTTTCACCTAATAAAGCCATTCTCATCACCTTCCTAACAAAATTCAAAAAACTATTTCCGAAATCATCGTATCATTTTTAGTATATCCTTGCAACTTTATCTTTTTATGATTGAAAAACGTGAAAAACGGGAACCCGAAACATTCAAGGTTCCCAACCATAAACTCAATTGCACTATGCACACTTTTATATATCAAGCATAATTCCCAAAAATGAGGTAATCTTACCAAAGGTATACTCTCCATGTATATCGTTGTTTTCCTCTAAAAAATGTTCCTCTATGAAAAATTAGTAAATGCCTCCGTCTTAGAAACACTATCCACATGAATGTACACATCCATACATGTCATGCCGTTTTGCTCATAAACATGTTCAAAGCAGGATAAAACATCATCCTTTGGCTTTTCCTTAAACCCGTTCGCCTGTAAATATTCCAAGATACGTTTATATGCATTCGGAATACGTTCAAAAGCTGCTGCAAAAGGATCATAAATGGTAATCACAGCATAGTCCGCTTCAATTTGATTTGCATATTCTACACCGGGGCAAGACGGTTCAAATCCATCCGGCAAAATATATGCAGCCACATACCCCCGCAATCCGAAACGGTTCTGCAATTCTGAAGAAACATAGGGAAAATCCCAACCTATTTTCATAGCATCCGGCTTGACATCCAGAAGTCCCGATTTTTGTGCCCACGCATCTAAATATGCCAATACATCATCTTCCGGATTCGGCGTAATCATAACGTATCGTCCCATCCGAAACGGCTTCACTGTCTTAATCTTAATCTCCGAATATATTTCTTCATATGCAGTCAGATTTTCCCTAATCAAAGTATCCAGCTTACACGCGAACATATCGCATAAATCTATCAGCTTATTTAATTCCGGTATCACTTCATCTGCTTCCCATTTTGAAATGGTTTGACGAGATACCGACATTTTTTCTGCCAGTCGTTCCTGCGTGACTTTCTGTTGTTTTCTTAAAAATTGAATATTTTTTCCTAAACTCATCCTAATATTTCTCTCCTTAATAATATCTGATTGGTAGCATTAGCTAATTGCCGTACACTAATTCTGACATATTTACAAACAAAAAACCACCATATAAGGAGCGCTAATTTTTGAATAAATGTAAATCAGCAGTTTACATTTTGCTTATACTCCCTTTCAGACTGATGTAAAAACAGAGACCCCGAAATCAAAAAAACGGAAACGTTACAAAATCAACGTTTCCCTTTTATACAGTACCCCAAATGCTTAAATCCCTCCCATCTATTTGATCATAAATTTATTTACTGTATCATAAACCCATCTACACAATTCTGACTATCTGATAATACAGCATAATATATTTATCCAAAATGCCTATATCATCATGATGATGACCAAATATCCACTTCTTAAATTGAACCTTTGCATTAATGTCATCAAAGAAATTTGTTAATATATTCTTATCCTCATATGCATGTATTCCCGGAAAATTTTGAACCTTCTTCTCAAAGTAAGCTTTCAATACAATATTAGGACAGCAATGAGTAATAATATAATCAACTTCATAATTGTGTTGTTCCAGATTTTTATAGGCATTATCTATTTCATCCTGTGTAGGTAACTCCTGTTCCCACCAAGACCAATGATTTATTCGAAATATTCTTCCATCTATTTTCCATTGTCTTGCAGTCTCCTTCCACTGACCTTCCTTATCCCATTCGATAATACCATCCCTGATATCATAGCTCTTAGCACCGCCAAAAGTAAATATCTTCTTTCCGCTAAGTTCATATATCTCACCGCGCATAAGATGAAGTACATTCGGGCGAAGTTCCCTAACTCTGCCACCGCCCCATTCATTTACGGGATACTGATATAATTCATCAAAATTCTCATGATTTCCATCCACAAACAACGTGGTAAACGGCTTATCTTGAAGCCAGTTTAAATCAAACTTATCTACAGCTGCTCCTGTATCGTAACGATTCCACCACACTCCGCCAAAATCGCCACAAATAATAACATAATCGTCTCTTGTCATGCTTCCCTGTTCCGGAAAATTCTCCAAAGTAAATCGTGAAAAATCCTTATGGCAGTCTCCTGTTATATAAATCATGGCAGTTCTCCTATATTCCCAACATTCATCTTACAGCGCGCTATTTATTTTTTCTTGTTCTGAAATTCCAAGTATCTTTGATTGTTTATAATGATTTCTTCCAGTTTACAAGGCTGATAATAGTTGATGTATGCGGCAGTATTATATGCTTCACCTCTTGTCTTCAGAAATTTCATACACTCTAAATCACGCCCATGGATATGACCATAAAGATGCATTGTTCCATGATAACATCCATCCCAATCTGCAATCGGATAATGGCACAGCACTATCTTGTTTCCTTTATCATTAATTTTCAGAATAGTATGGATTGACTCAAAATATTCCTGTGCTGCTGGGCGTTGCATAATAATTTCATCATGATTTCCTAAAATCAAATGCTTATGTCCGTTTAATCTTTTCAGATAATATTCCGGTGCATTCTTTGTTCTATAACAAAAGTCTCCCAAAATATACACATGATCATCTTTATTAACACACCTGTTCCAATTAGCAATCAGCATCTCGTCCATTTCATCCACTGTTGAAAAAGGACGTTTATCATAACCAAGTATATTGACATGCCCCAAATGTAAATCTGATATGTATAGGTTATTCATAACTTTTCCTTATCTGCAAGCAAGCATTTTCACTATCTTATCAATATCTGTCCTAGCCAATCCGGTATTCTGATTCACTTTGTAAAAGGTCAATTTCTCCAATGCATCCTTATCAAAAACCGAGACATCATCATCCAAAATAATATAGTCAAAATCTGCTTTTTCTAATTGATATCCTTTAATAAAGCGAGATATCTCCATGTCACGTGTCTTCCCTTTATATATCGGCGTTTTATCAAATATCTGTAGATTATGTGTAGTAAGCTTGGATATCAGGCTTTGAATCTGCGGAGAGCATTTTTCATAAGCTTTTTCATACCCTAATCTCCAAGTGCTTGTCAAAACTATTTTAGGTGAATAACCAGATTTTGATAGTTTATCAGTTAGTTGTTTCAAATTTTTAATATTCTCTTCTCGAATTTCATATTTTGTATTAAATGAATTTGACGTATTCAACACACCATCAATATCCAGAAATATAAAAAAATCTTTTTCTATAAGTTGTTTCTTCATCCACATAATATCTGCATCCTAACCTATATTCCATTCAACTTTTTATCAAATGCTCCATTGCTATATTAATGATTATAAGCCTCCATATCCCTTAAAATCAACCTTACAGTATTATTACCATTGTCCAGTGGAACATTTCCTCTCCTCTGATAGAATGTTAATGCACATACCGGGCAATATAACTTTTCTCCCGAACTAGCCCATTGATTCATCCCAATAATACGAGGAATGTCGTTTTCCGTTATTTGGACTCTTCTACTGCAATTATTGCACATTATAATTCCGCTTCTGATCATATCTTTACCTCCCACCAATCGCAATATTTTCTTTGTACATAGTCTTCTTTCTGCATATATCCATCTTACTAACCGGTTTTTCCAACCAATATTTTTAACAAATCATATATATCTCGGTTAGCATTTTGGACTTTCCCAATTTCCTTTTTCAGAGTCAAATATGCATTACTAACAGAACTGTCTTCACTTGAATACCAGATTGTTTGTGATAGTTCATCAACCATTTCATCAAAGTCTTGCAACGTTTCTTCACAGCGCTTAATTGCCTTAGCTTATTCCAAATTATTTCCCTTTACTTTTAATACTTTATACCCTGCTTGAATACGTTCTTCTGTTGCTTTTCTAGCATTTACAATAGCACGTTGATACTCGTCACGAATTTCCCTTTTATGTACATTACTGATGCCCTCTGCCCCTGTTACATTTGAATTTATTATTTGTGTTTTAACCGAATTACTATATCCTACAGGATGTGCACTAGCAATAAATCTATTAACTTTTCTCCCATCAGGCAATTCAATTGCTTCTATTCTTCCATCAGCATAATACCTAACTAAACCTCCTACTCTTCCATCCGGCCACCCATTACACTCAAAGCTTTCTCGTCCGGCCGAAAAATTCATTTGCTTCATTTGTTCCAGAAATGCTATATTACTTAATCTTTCCTCCTCTGTTAAAATCTTACAACCGTCACTGTCAAATTCATTGTTTTGCATACTCTTTCTGCTCCGAAAAAGCTGAGACATATTAACATTTATTTTTTTTCCTGCTAAAGCAAGCGGAATGATTACAATAACCTGAGCAACAGCACCACAAATAGCCGGAAACGGTAAAAAAATCACATGATATAATATAATGACTAATAAAAATAATATTAACAAAAAGGCAAATAAAAAACTTACTTTTGTTCCAAAATTATTACTCATTGCATTCTGCGAGAATATTTTATATCTACATATTGCAGTAGGAGATATATACACGTCATACAATAAATCATGCATTGGTATAACAATACCCTCAAAAACACCTTCTTCGATGGTTTTGGGAAGAAACATCCGTAACAGAAAATCCTTATGATTCATATAAAAAGCAAATCCTAAAACTTCCCATAAAAAAACTGTTTGAAAAACATAAAAGAATACAGGGAGACTCTTTCGAGAATTCCACATAAATAAAATCTCTTTTTTTAGAATTGTATAAATCAAAATAAAACAATACTTCAATATTTTACACGCAATTATTGAAAGTGTAAAAACTACTTTACATGCAAAAATACAGCAATAGATAAATTCAGCCATATAAATATTTCCTCTCAAATCTATAATTAAATTGTACTAATCAGGGAATTGGGGAATACCCAAAATCAATTATAACATTCATAGCGGATGTCACTGAATGTGATACTACAAACGGGGAAAATACCCATTTGAGTACTCACGTTCACTTCTTACTGGTAATAGGTATCAACATACGACATTTTCCCTTTTTTCAAATTGTCATAATGGAAAAAGATGACCCCCGTCACTTATGTAAGAAGTTTAAACATTCCCATATCCCACAATATATATTATAACATTTTGTTATATTTTTCAATATTATGTTCTTTAATGTGGATAATAAAAATAGGTGATTGTATGATTTATCCACGTATTAAAAATTTGCGCGAAGATTTGGATTTGTCGCAAGAAGATATTGCAAAGTTACTGCATTGCAGTCAAGCTGCCTACAGCTATTATGAAAATGGAAAAAGAGATATACCCACACAGGTACTCATTACGCTGGCATCTTTTTATCACTGTTCTATTGACTACTTGTTAGGGGTTTCCGACAAAAAAACAATTAATTAATAAAAGAGCCCTTGCTCCGAGAGATAAATAATCTGTCAGTGCAACGGCTCTTTCTTTTACAGCAAGAAATGGATACCTGTGAATGATGAAGCTTACATGGATATATGTGCTTGCAAGGAAAAGCGAAAATACTAAGAATCGGCATTTTCAAAAACAAAACCCTTGAAAATGCCACATTTTCAAGGGTTTATTAGTAGCGAGAGGGGGATTCGAACCCTCGACACTACGGGTATGAACCGTATGCTCTAGCCAACTGAGCTATCTCGCCATAATATATGGGACCTACAGGGCTCGAACCTGTGACCCTCTGCTTGTAAGGCAGATGCTCTCCCAGCTGAGCTAAGATCCCATATTTGTATTGTCTGTTGATTTCTCAACCCGACTTGGCTAGTATACTATTTTTTTGCATGATTTGTCAACACCTTTTTTCAAAATTTACGAAAAATTTGTAACAGTTCAGCCTTCAAAATTGAACCTATAAAAAATAATAGAAAAAAGTG
>CAYUYJ010000028.1:0-38057 GCA_964449325.1 uncultured Lachnospiraceae bacterium
ATACCACTTTATAGCTCGATTACTTTTTTCCATATATTACACCTCGTCAAATTCCTCACAAACCTTTGAAAACACTAAGTTTGTAACAGGTAAGTTTTCCCTTAGATGTTCCCTTGTATTATATCTTCCCATAGGGTTTTACGAACTCCGGTAAGGGAAAAAACAAGGGAAAGAAAATCTCATAACATAGTATAACACAAAATAACAATGACATGGTGAACTGTTTGAAATGCTTTTTATATCATAGCTTGAAATGCAGAGGAAGGACTGAAAACACTCTAAATTTCGTCCCTGATATTGTATTGTTACCACATAAACTGTTTTGTGTAATTCAGCAATGCGGAAAAGTAATCCCGATGCCTCAAAGAAAAGCTATCTAAGAAATAAAACGATGTGAAACAGAGTAGTTGCAGTTAGTAGCAAAATAGTAGCAGAACAAAAGAAAAAGTCCGGGAACGCCCTGTTTATAAGGATTCCCAGACTTGTGGTTACTATTCAAACTCGGCAAATTATTCGCCTATCTTAAATCATTTTGTTTAAGTTCTATTTTAAATATACCGATATTTTACTTCATTTACACATTTTATTTTGGCTTACAAAAAATCAGTCAGACGAACTGAGAGTAGTAAACGCTATAGATTGCGAATATCCTTCCGTTGATAGAAAATAAAGCTGAACAAAGCTCCTAATATTCCGGTACATAAGAACATTACTGCCATACCGCTTCCTGCCCCTTCACCGACTAGCATTCGTAAACACAGTGTAACTGCGTTTTCCTTAAGCATAAATGGTTCAAACACATAATCCGCTAAGAATCCGCCAAGCAAAATTCCGAAAGGAATGCTACTAAACTGAATCGCATTTCTTACTGCAAATATTCTTCCCTGTATCTCTTCCGGAATATTTTGATATAAGATTACCATCTGTCCTGCATTAATAAACGGAATCGGTAAACTTGCCGCCAAACCGGCAATTGACCAAGCTATCACATTTCTACCTATTCCCATCATTAGGTCTCCTAGCAGGAAAGAAACAAAAGCTGATATGTAAATCATTTTAGCACTGTTTGCCCTTACTTTTCCGGTAGAAACTATGATACCACCCACAATTCCTCCGATTCCCATTACTGTATTTACAATACCGAGAGTGACGCTATCGTTTGCACTTCTCGAAAGAATCATTGGTGACAAAATATTCTCGTAGGTTAATCGAGAAAAAAAGTTCAACAATGCCATCGTAATAATGATAATAAAAATTGCATTATTTTGTTTAAGATACTGAAATCCTTCAGTACACCCGATAAATACAGACTTCTTTTTAACCTTCTGTGATATATCTTCAGGAATTTTCAGTACTAAAAGCAATACCAGAAAAGCAAATATAAAACTCATCAAGTCAATTACCAAAATCAGGTTCAGACCACCCCATGCAAATAAAGAAGCTGCAAATACCGGAGACAGAACTGCAACAAGATTACCGGAAAAAGAATTCATTCCGCTTACTTGTTTCAATTTCTCTTTCGGCACCACTTTTCCGATTGCAACTGCAGATGCAGGTCCTTGAAAAGCATTCATAAAACCAATAATGAAATTTACCAGATAAATATTCCATATCTGCAGTTCGTTTCTTATGCTTAAGAAAAACATGGCTACAGAACAGATTGCAGCAATACTATCCGATACCAACATGATTTTTTTCTTGCTATGGTTATCTACAAAAGTTCCGGCAAACAGGCTCACGATAATGTAAGGAATATAATTAAAAAATGTCATAAGCGAAACTGTCATTGCAGTTCCTTTTTGCGCATATACCCACAGAATCAATGCAAAGCTTGTCATAGAACTACCTAATTGTGATAATGCCTGACTAAGCCAAAATACGATATATCTTTTAAAATTGTTATTCATTGAATTTATCTCCTTATAGATATCCTTAATAATATTTTCTATAAGTGCAAAATCCAATGTGGACGATTATTCTTAATTTATCTCTGCGCAAGCATCGTCCAATCACCAGACCTTGCACAGAGTACTACGCTTAAATCAATTATCATGTGACACAACATAATATCACTTCCTCACTCTAAAAACACGATTTGTTAAACTCTTACAGTCCACAATGCTGAGTATACCATAATATCAATTATTCTGCATCATCAATTTAAAATGTGTCACATATTTCTGTCACTCTAGCTTCCCTTGTCGGAACTTCATGTTTATTTAACATTCTTTCATACATCTATCAAACTCTCCTGCTTCTTATTTCCCTGCATGATTTTAGTTTCAATGCGTAAACACGCCTCAATATGCATAATCCAATGCCTGGAAAATGGCATTTGTATCAGACCTCTGGTATCTTTTCCACACCAATAATCTATAAGCCAACAAGCCTGTTCCTGTGTACCTACCACATGCAAATCACGAAGCCTACTCTTATCTTCATCATTAAATTTACGTTTCATATCCTTAAAAGAAAAATTTTTCAAGATGTTCTCGGTACTTTCTTTCACGTCCTCTATATATTGATATAGATATTCCAAATCCAGTTTTTTTGAAAAATCTACAATCTCTTGATCAATCAGCTCGTTTCCCGTGGTAATAATCGGTGATTTCATCCGCGTCTGATAGTTCTTTAAGAAGAAAACCTCTTCATTCCCTTGTATTAACGAATGTGCCACAATATCCTCAATCCGAAAAATGTGCCACAAAGAATACGCAATCGTTTTGCTATGGTATCCATTTGCTTTCGGGAAAGGCATCTTGCTAAACTCTTCTGACAAATGTTCTTGCTTCATACGCAGAATTTCATTCATTATTTTCTGCCGTAGTTCCAAGAGAGTCTCAATTCCATCAGAAAATGTTTGTTCCTTCCGTAACTGCTCCTGCATACGCTTATTTAGTTCTGACCATTCCTTATTCATATCCTATCCCAGCACTTTCTGATAATATACGGATTCCTCATCCCGAAACATTTCCTTGTATCCACACTTTGGATAAAAAGAATTCGTCCTGCTGTTCCAGACCGGTGTTTCAAGTCTGAACGTATGCTTTGTAGTATCCATCCTTTCAATTTGTCTCATCATTTCTTTTCCAAATCCTTTTTTATATTGTGATGGATCAACAAAAATTCTCCCCACATACAGAACATCATTCTCTTTATTGTCGGCGAATAAAAGGGCTCCCCCGATAACTTCTTCATCCTTCATAAGCACATATAGATTTCCATTTTTCCACATATGTTCATGCCACTTTACACTATCATAATCCGGTGGTCCTCCCACTTCACTTGCTCCCACCTCAATATCCGTATCAATGCCACACTTCTTAATCTATGCGATATACAACGAAGAAACCTTAAGTCCGGTCTGCTCCAACACATATGCCTTTATCTGCTCATATGTTGCTTTTCCTTTGAATTTCAGATATGTCCATATTCTCTAGAGAAAAATCAACCTTCCCCTTTCTACTATCGTCCTCTCCCTTGGAAAGATGAACTACAGTCTCCACATTCGCAGTCCAAGGAAACTGGTCCACCGCCACTGCCTTCTCCACTTCATACCCATTCTCCAAAAACACCTCCAAATCCCGCACCAGACTGGTCGGCTTGCAGGAAATATACACAATCCGCTCCACCCCGTAAGCAATAATCTTCGGCAGCGCTTTCGGATGAATGCCATCACGAGGCGGGTCCAGAATAATCATATCCGGCTTCTCCGCAATATCATCCAATACCTTCAACACGTCCCCGGCAATAAATTCGCAGTTGGATAATCCGTTTAATGCCGCATTTTTCTTCGCCGCCTCTACTGCTTCTTCTACGATTTCCACACCAATCACTTTTTTTGCCACGGGTGCCATCAGTTGGGCAATGGTTCCGGTTCCGCTATACAAATCAAACACCACTTTATCCTTGTCACCAAGCTCCCCGATATAGTCTCTTGCCGTATTATAAAGCACCTCTGCCCCCAGACTGTTTGTCTGGAAAAAGGAGAACTGGGAAATTTTGAATTTCAAGCCAAGCAGTTCCTCATAGAAAAAGTCCTGTCCGTAAAGAATCACGGTTTCATCACTCTTTACTACGTCCGCCACGGAATCATTTTTCGTATGTAAAATACCTACGATTTTTCCATCCAGCTTTAAGTCCAGCAAAGCCTGCTTCCACAGTTCCAAATCCACCTCTTCCTGTGTCGTTGTCACCAGCGCAACAAGAATTTCTCCCGTTTTTACGGCTCTTCGTACAAGCAGATGACGTAAGTATCCTTCATGGCGCAGTCTGTGATAGAACTTTGTATGTCTTTCCTGAAAAAAGGCAAGGGTTGCCTGTAAAATTTTCCGATAGTCCTCTTCTACAATCTGACATTGCGACACTGTCACTACATCATAAAAACTGCCCCGCTTGTGCATTCCTAAAGAAAGCGGACCATCCTTTACCTCATCTCCAAAAGAAAATTCCATTTTATTACGGTATTCATAGGGCTTTGGACTTGCTTTAATTCCTTCAAAGACATAGCTCTTTTCTTGTTTACATAACACAGAATCCAACAGCTTCTTCACCTGTTCCTCTTTGATTTTCAATTGTTCTTCATAAGGTAAGGAAATGTAAGTACATCCGCCGCATATACCGAAATGAGGACAGGGACTTTCCGTTTCTAAAGGGGATTTTTCCAATATTTCAAGAAGTCTGCCTTCCGCTTTTCCTTTCCGCACTTTATTTACACCAAATGACACTTTCTGTCCGGGCAGGGAATTTTTCACGATACAACTTCCTTCCTCTGTCTTTACAATGCCTTTATTGGGGAAATCCACTCTTTCCACAATTCCTTCATAAACCTGACCTTTTTTCATACGCTCTCCTTCCGAATTTCCGTAAATTCAACACCGTAAAAACGGGATGTACCAATTACGAGTACATCCCGCCGTTTCCGTCTTACTTACCTTTTGTTCTTTTTACGCTTAAAGTAGCTGCGCTACAAATCCTTTACATCCGTCTTACTGTTCTTTCTAAGTTTACATAAAAACGGCTTTCAAGTTGTTATTTCTGCACACTTCTACTATAAAGTAATGCTTTCGCTGTCACCGTCTCCGGTAAATTCATCATCATCTTCAAAGAAATCGTCTTCAAAATCATCTTCGAAATCATCTTCAAAGTCTTCCAGATAATCCGGTTTGAAGTAACGATATGCAGCGTATGCGATTGCTGCAATTGCTGCGATTGCTCCAACTATAGCAAATACCCATAAAACAGTATTACATTTCTTCTTTTCTTCTTCCTTTTTGCCGAGAACCTCATTTACTCTGTCTAAAACCTCATCAATTTTACTCATACCTGCCTCCATTCCTGCACTGCGTAAGGTACGCTGCACTTTTCTTTCCGTCTTAAATATTACTAATAATATACCACTTTTTGTTCCATTTTACTATGCTTATTTCACAAATTTTCAAAAAAACATCAAACCTGCTTTATTATATTTTCTTCAACCTAGCGAACGCCGCATACATAATTTTCTGTCCTGCCCCGTCAAACTCCACAGTTACTTTGTAATCCTTTGGTTCCTCAACCAGATTCAATACGGTTCCGGCACCATACTTAATATGTTGCACCCGGTCGCCTACACCATAATCAATTCCCGCATTCTGCGGTGTCCCTTTATGCAGTCCATCCAGACCTCTTGCAATAAAAGGCATATTTTCCACGGCTGTCTTTTTCGGCTTTACTACCGCTTTCGGCAGATTGACTCCCCCAAAAGGTTTCGCTTTAAAACGATTCCGCTCAGAGGAATTCTCTTCGTAATTATCCCACTCCTGCTTTTTTTGTGCTATCGGTGTATTATCCAATAGGAGCACCGGAATCTCCCTGACAAACCGGCTTACCGGATTGTACTGGGTTTCGCCACGTATCATCCGCTGTTTGGCACAGGATAAGGTCAAATCCTCCTTTGCCCTTGTAATTCCCACATACGCAAGACGCCTTTCCTCTTCCACTTCCGAAGGGTCATCTGACTTGATTGTCATATAGCTTGGGAAAATACCATCCTCCATTCCGGCAAGGTAAACACGGGGAAATTCCAAGCCCTTAGCGCTATGTAACGTCATAAGCAACACCCGGTTGTCATCCTCATCTACCTTATCAATATCCGCAACCAGTGCCACTTCCTCCAGAAATTCACTCAAAGAGGGCTCTTCCGCCTCCCGCTCATATGCCACGATTTTGCTTACCAATTCGTCAATATTGGCAATTCGATCCTCCGCGTCCTCTTCCTCGGATTCCTGCAAATCTTTTACATACCCGGTGATATCTAGTACATCTTTAATCAAATCTTCCAATCCATAATATTCCAGTTTACTGCGGAAGGTCTGAATCATCGTTACAAAAGGCTCCAGCTTTGCCGAACTTTTTCCTATGGTCATAATCTGACCGGCTTCCCGCAAGGCATCATAAAAGCTGATATTTCTCTCATCCGCATATTCCTGTACCCGGCCAATGGTAGTTGCCCCGATTCCCCGTTTCGGTACATTGATAATCCTCTTTACCGCCACATCATCTTTTCCGTTATCAATGGTCTTTAAATATGCCAGAACATCCTTAATTTCCCTTCTGGCATAGAAATTTGTACCGCCTACCACATCATAAGGAATTCCTTTTAAAATAAATCGTTCTTCCAAAATACGCGCCTGCGCATTGGTACGATAAAGTACCGCACAATCTCCGAAAGCAGCTTCTCCCTTATCGGTTTTCTCTTCAATATCATCCACAATATATTCCGCTTCTTCGTATGCCGTATCAAACTGGCGGAAATGGATTTTGTTTCCTTCTCCCTTGTTGGTCCAAAGGGCTTTATCCTTTCTTCCAACATTGTTTTTAATTACTGCATTTGCAGCATCCAGTACATTCTGCGTGGAACGGTAATTCTGCTCCAGTTTGATTACCTCCGCTTCCGGATAGACCTTTTCAAAATCCAGAATATTACGAATATTGGCGCCACGGAATTTATAAATGGACTGGTCATCATCACCAACCACACAGAGATTTCTATATTTATCTGCCAACAGACGAATCAGTTCAAACTGTGCCGTATTGGTATCCTGATACTCATCCACCATAATGTATTTGAACCGTTCCTGATAATAATCCAGTACCTCCGGACAGGTCTTAAACAACTCTACGGTTTTCACAATCAAATCATCAAAATCCACCGCATTGTTTTTACGAAGTACATCCTGATATTCTTTATATACTTCAGCAATTTTTTTCTTGTTCCAGTCGCCCATGGCATTCAGCTCATACTGCACCGGAGAAATCAATTCGTCTTTGGCGGAAGAAATTGCCGAAAGAAGTGTTCTTTCCTTGAGCATTTTCGTATCAATCTGCAATTTCTTGCAAACATCCTTCATCACCGTTTTCTGATCATCGGTATCGTATATTGTAAAATTATTATCAAATCCAATTCTGTCAATATACCTTCTCAAAATTCGTACACAGGTCGAATGAAAGGTAGAAACCCAGATGCTTTCCGCACCGTAACCTACAATATCATCCACTCGCTCCCGCATTTCACCTGCTGCCTTGTTCGTAAACGTAATCGCAAGTATATTCCATGGATTCACACCCATTTCTTCTATCAGATAAGCAATCCGATGTGTCAGCACTCTTGTTTTCCCGCTTCCTGCTCCTGCTAACAAAAGCACGGGGCCTTCCGTGGTAAACACACCTTCCTTCTGTTGTTCATTTAATGTATCGTAAATACTCATCTGTTCCTGTCTCCTAAATTCAGTCTTCCCATCCCTGTGAAATTTCAATCTTCTTATCCCGCAACATCAGTTCTCTCACGGCTTCCGCTGCCGGTTTATTTTGAAATAATACAGCATTGACCTGTTCAATAATCGGCAGCTGAATATCATATTTTTTTGCCAGCCCCACTGCCGCTTTTGTTGAATATACACCTTCTACCACCATCTTTACTTCCTTCATGGCTTCGTCCATCGTGTAGCCTTTACCGATTAAAATACCGGCACGACGGTTTCTGGAATGCATAGAGGCACAGGTTACAATCAAATCACCGATTCCTGTCAGCCCACAGAACGTCTCAAACTTAGCTCCCATTGCCACACCGAGACGGGCAATTTCTGTAATTCCCCTTGTAATCAGCGCCGCTTTAGTATTGTCTCCATATCCTAAGCCGTCTGCAATTCCTGCAGCAAGTGCCACCACATTTTTCAAAGCACCACCAAGTTCAATACCAAGCACATCCGGGCTTGTATATACACGAAATACATCACTCATAAACAAATTTTGTAAATATTCTGCTGTTTTCCTTCTTTTGGTTCCTACGACAATCGTAGTGGGCAGACCTCTTCCCACTTCCTCTGCGTGAGAAGGACCGGACAATACGGCAACCTCTGCCTGCGGAATTTCTTCTTCGATAACTTCCGACAACGTCATTAGGGTAGCTTCCTCCACCCCTTTCGCTACATTGACCACAATCTGTCCATTTGCCACATAGGGCTTCATACTTTTTGCAGTACTTCTGGTATAGGGGGAAGGCACTGCAAGTACAAGCACCTCCGCCCCCTCGATTGCTTTCTGCAAATCCGTGGTAAAAATCATACTTTCCGGTAGTTTCACTCCCGGCAGCTTCTCCTTATGCTCTCTCTCCTTTGACAGCATCTCAATTTCACTTTCCAAAATGGACCATACTGTCACTTCGTTTCCGTTATTTGAAAGCAACAGTGCCAATGCGGTTCCCCAGCTTCCTGCCCCGATTACGCTTACCTTTGCCATGTTTTACTCCTTTTCCTGCTTCTTTTTCAAATAAGTCTTACGTTCTTCTCCCTTTACAAGACGCACAATATTGGCTCTATGCTTATAATATGCCATCACTGTAAGGAATGCCGTCACTATGTACATTTCGATAAGATTCGCCTGGGTCATGCCATCAAACAGTCCCATCTGTCCGCAAATTACCATCTGAATCATCAGTCCCGCATAAACAAGCAGTGACCCCAGCGAAACATAATGCGTCAGTAAGAATGCACCAAAAAACAAAATCACACCCATGACAATAAAATAAGGATGAAAAGCCAGAATAAAGCCTGCTGTTGCAGCAATTCCCTTTCCCCCTTTGAAATTCATATAAAACGGAAAATTATGTCCCAAAATAGCACCGGCACCCGCATATAATTTCAAAAGATAAATGGTTTCCGGGTAGCTGTTCTTAAACAGGAATGTCACAATCACTACCGCAAGAATGGTTTTCAGAATATCTCCTGCAAGCACAATTAACCCCGCCTTTGTACCAAGCGTTCTTAACGTATTGGTAGTTCCGGCATTTCCGCTGCCGTACTCTCTGATATCAATTCCTTTCATTTTTCCTAAAAAATATGAGGTTTGAAAAAGTCCAAGGCAATATCCGATTGCCAGACAAGCTAAACGTTCCACTTTATTTGTTCTCCTTACGTTCTCTGATAATAAATTTTAACGGTGTTCCTTTAAATCCAAACGCATCTCTGATACGGTTTTCAATATATCTCGTATAAGAAAAATGCATCAATTCTTTATCATTTACAAAAATTACAAAGGTTGGCGGTTTCACCGAAACCTGTGTAATGTAATACAATCTTAACCGTTTTCCCTTATCGGAAGGAGGCTGCTGTAATGCCACCGCTTCTGTCATGATTTCGTTCAGTACACCGGTTGCTACACGCATCGAATGATTTTCACTTACCACATCAATCAAATCAAACAGTTTGGGCAGTCTCTGTCCTGTTTTTGCCGAAATAAAAATCATTTCCGCATAAGGCATATAGGAAAGAGTTTCCCGCACTTTATTTGTAAATTTATATATGGTTTTGTCGTCTTTTTCAATGGCATCCCACTTATTAACGGCAATAATCACTGCTTTACCGCGTTCATGCGCAATTCCCGCGATTTTGGCATCCTGCTCCGTTACACCTTCCGTGGCATCAATCACAAGAACCACCACATCCGCACGCTCTACGGCGCTGACTGTTCTCACAATCATAAACCGTTCCAGTTCTTCTTTGATTTTATTCTTCTTTCGAAGTCCTGCCGTATCGATAAACACATATTCCTTACCGTTATGGATAAGTTCCGTATCCACTGCATCCCTTGTCGTTCCCGCAATATCGGAAACAATCAGACGGTCTTCTCCAAGCAGCTTATTAATTATGGAAGATTTTCCTGCATTTGGCTTCCCTACAATTGCCACACGGGTTCTGTCATCTTCTTCCTCCTCGGTACTGCCCTCCGGGAAATAAGAAATCACCTCATCCAACATATCGCCAAGTCCCAGACGGTTCGCTGCGGAAACCGGATGCGGTTCACCGATACCAAGATTATAAAATTCATACACATCTGCCATATATTTGTCAAAGTTGTCCACTTTGTTAACCACAAGCACTATCGGCTTTCTTGAACGGCGCAGCATATCGGCTACCTTGGCATCCGAATCCACGAGCCCCTGCTTCACATCCACCATAAACAGAATCACATCCGCGGTTTCAATGGCTATTTCCGCCTGTGCCCGCATCTGGGATAAAATGATGTCCTTGCTGTCCGGTTCAATTCCCCCTGTATCAATCAGGGTAAATGCCCTGTCCAGCCAAGTAATATCCGCATATATACGGTCTCTTGTGATACCCGGCGTGTCCTTTACTATTGATATATTTTCACCTGCCAATACATTAAACAGGGTGGACTTTCCCACATTCGGTCTTCCCACCACTGCAACAATCGGTTTTCCTTTTTTCTTACTCATGTTTTCCTCATTTCCACTAGAAAGGCAATGCCTTTCCAAGCACACTTTCCACAAAGTCATATCCGCTTGATTTTACAATATCTATCCGCACTTGTAAAGCCTTTTCCACGTCCTCCACAGTCAGGTCATCCAAGAATACGGTCTCGCCGCTTCGTAGCACATTCTGCGGCAGAAGCAGCCTCTCTCCCAATTCTTTTCCGGTAAGCTGCTTCACAATATCCTGTCCCGTCAAAAGCCCCGATACGGTAATCATTTCCCCAAAGAAATCATTCCGAATCTCATAAACATGAGCCGTAAGCCCCGGTACCAAAGCCTCTAACTGTTCGGCCATTCTTTTGATATAAGGATAGGCCAGCTTTCCGGTAACTAAGGAAATGGTTTCTTTGTGTTCCCCATCCGGCAGTTCCTTCTTTTCCTTCAACGTATCCAACGCATCCGCAAATTCCTCCTGCAAAAGCCGTAGCATTCCCACTCCGTTTTCCAGCTGAAGATATCCGTCATAACGGCTCTCCTCCGGCATTTCCTCCTCCGCCAGAATATACCATTCATCACTTGCATGGATAAAATGCTTTCCGTACTTTGGAAACAGCTCTTCCTGCCATTTGTGGATAATGGAAAGTACTTCTTTTGCATCTTCCTTTGTAAAAGGCTCTAATGGGTACAGCCCTTCTCTATACTTAGACAACCCCACCGGCACCACTGACACACTTTCCAGATTCGGAAGATACCCGGTCAAATCCGAAATGCTTCGCTCTAACTCTGCACCGTCATTCACTCCCTTACATAACACAATCTGTCCGTTCATGACAATACCCGCTTCATAAAGCCTGTCTACTTTTTTCAGTGCCTCTCCCGCAAAGCGGTTGTTTAACATTTTGCACCTTAGCTCCGGATTCGTTGTCTGAAAAGAAATATTAATCGGAGACAAATGATATTTGATAATCCGGTCAATATCATTCTCCGACATATTCGTCAATGTTACATAATTTCCCTGCAAAAAAGAGAGTCTGGAATCGTCATCCTTAAAATACAGCGTATCCCGCATTCCCTTCGGCATCTGGTCAATAAAACAAAAAATACATTTGTTATGGCAGGAACGATAGTCATCCATTAATCCATTTTCAAATTCCACTCCCAAATCCTCTTCGTATTCCTTATCAATTTCCAAAAGCCACTCTTCGCCATCTTTTTTCTCAATCAATACTTCTATATATTCATCCTGTACCAGAAACTGGTAATCAAAAATATCTGCAATTTCCTCGCCATTAATTGCAAGCAGCTTATCCCCTGCTTCTATTTCAAGTTCTTCCCCTATACCTCCGGGAATCACTTCCTTAATGACATGACCTCGTTGTTTCATCCTGTTCCTCCAATCTTTCCTCTTATATCTTACTAGAAATTTCTTGACGTGTCACTAGCATAATGATATAAAATTAAAGCAGAGTTTAGTTTTTGAACGGAGGAAAAAATGCCTAACTTACTTGAATTAGAAAATGCCATGCCTGTGGCACCCTTAAAGCTTATCGCTATGGAATCTGCGGACAAGCTTGGACGCAGCGTCAACAATTATTTAGTAGATTACAGAAAAAATGTAAATAATGAAAAAGTGAAAAACGATCCTGCCTTTCACGGCTACATTGAAAGCAGTTATCTTGTAGACTGTGAATGTCCGCGTTTCGGAAGCGGAGAAGGAAAGGCGGTTTTCCATGAAAGTGTCCGCGGAAAGGATTTATTCATCCTTTTGGACGTATGTAATCATAGTCTTACCTATAATGTAAACGGTTATACCAACCACAAATCTCCTGATGACCATTATCAGGATTTGAAGCGTGTGATTGCCGCTACCAACGGAAAAGCACACCGTATTAACGTCATTATGCCTTTCCTTTACGAAGGAAGACAGCATAAAAGAAGCGGCAGGGAATCTCTGGACTGCGCGTATGCACTGGAAGAATTAAGTGCCATGGGTGTAACCAACTTTATTACCTTTGATGCCCATGACCCCCGTGTACAGAATGCCACCCCTCTTCGCGGGTTTGACAATTTCACACCGCCATACCAGTTTATCCGCTCTCTTTTAAATGTGGAAAAAAATCTGGTCATCGACAAAGACCATCTGGTTGTTATCAGCCCCGATGAAGGAGCTCTTGACCGTGCCGTATATTTTGCAAACGTTCTCGGTGTCAATACGGGTATGTTCTATAAGCGCCGGGATTACTCAACTATCGTAAACGGCAAAAATCCGATTGTGGCACATGAATTTTTAGGTGATACTCTGGAAGGAAAGGATGTCATCATTATTGATGATATGATTTCCTCGGGAGAAAGTATGTTAGATACCGCAAAACAGTTAAAAGAAATGCATGCCAGCCGGGTATTTATCTGCTGTACTTTCGGCTTATTTACCAACGGCTTAAAAGCTTTTGATGCCGCTTTCGAGCAGGGTGTGTTTGAGCGGGTAGTTACCACAAACTTAACCTATCTTCCGCCGGAAGTAGAAAGCAAGCCTTATTTTGTAAAGGCGGATATGAGCAAATTCTTAGCATCCATCATCGACTTTATGAACCATGATATTTCCATGGCAAATGTTCTTACTCCTACCGAAAAGATTCATACCGTGCTGGAGAAATACAATCGTCGAGAAGAGTACAATATTTAAAAATATTGTACTCTTCTCCCGAAAAAAAGTGTCGCTCTGCAGCGACACTTTTTTTCTCTTTTAATATTAAACCAGCTTCGCACCACAATTTCCACAGAATTTATTGCCTCCTGTGGGAGTTCCGCAATTCGGACAAAACTTAGGAACCGTACCCGTCGGATTGACCGGCTGCTGTGCTCCTGCAGTATTGGTTCCGTTCATATTTGCTGCAGCATTTTGCATCTGTTGCACCATCTGCTGTCCCATCGCCATTCCCATCTGAATGCCAACCATATCACCTGCCATACTGCCGCCGTGTCCCATGCCGCCCTTTTCAAGGGAATCTGCCATTGCCATCTGCTGATATTTATTTATATCACCGACCATGGACTGTGCTGCTGCTTTTTCCTGCATTTTCTTAACGGCTTCCGGATAAGAAAAGCTTTCGATATTGAAATCGGTAATGGCAATTCCAAGCTTGCGCATATCCGTATCCAAATCCGTCATAATCCCCTGAGAAATATTTCTGGCATCCATTTGCAGGTTGAACATATCCCTGCCTTCTTTGCCAATCCAGCTCATCAGAAGCTGGTCTAAGTTGGAAATGATTCGTTCTTTGACATCCTCTACCGTATAAATCTGTTTAATTCCTGCCAGTTTATCAATCAACACGTCATGCTCCGCAATTTTGCAGCTGAAAGTTCCGAATGCACGGATAGGCATTCCTCCGGGCAGTCCCGGTGCCTGTAAATTAATGGCATTCTTTGTTCCCCATTTAACAATCATTTCCTTTGTATTGATAAATAATACCTCTGCACGAAGAGGTGCATTAAAACCAAACTTAAAACTCTTCAACGTTGTCAGAAAAGGAATAATATCTGATTCCACATCAAACTGTCCTTCCGCCTCAAAAATACCTTCTACTCTGCCGTTGTAAAGAAAAATCGCATCCTGTCCCGGACGTACAATCAGTTTAGATCCTTTTTTAATCTCCTGATTCTGCCATTTCCAGAAAAGCACACCTTCTTTGTCTTCCTTCCATTCTATTACATTTGCTAATTCTCTTGAAAATAATCCCATTTTATCTCACTCCACTTTTCTTACATTCCAAGTTCTGCTTTTAAAGCAACCTGTTCATAATGTTTTACGCACAACTTCATACGTTAAAACTAATTATACCGAATTTTATACTCACTGTCGATAAAAAATTCATAAATTCTTTGGTAATGAAATTCTTTCGTAACCCAAATAACCGCTTTCGCATATTGGTATAACATAATATTAATTCCAAGGGAGGTCATAAGATGAAAAAAAGAAGTCTTTTCACCGTCCTTTTGCTTTCTCTCCTCTTTACCGCCTGCGGCAGTACGGATACGGATTCCGTCCATCCCGGCGCAGACGGCAGACAGACCAAAGTGATTTTGAACGAAGTCGCCCACTCCTGCTTTTACGCCCCTATGTATGCTGCCATAGAAAAAGGATATTTCGCCGAAGAAGGTATTTCTTTGGAACTGGTAACAGGCTATGGTGCCGACAAGACAATGTCCTGCGTACTGTCCGGTGAGGCAGATATCGGTTTTATGGGAAGTGAAAGTTCCATTTATACTTATAATCAGGGCGCCGAAGATTATGTCATCAACTTTGCCCAACTTACCCAGCGTGCCGGTAATTTTTTAGTTTCCAGAGAACCTATAGAGAACTTCCGCTTTGACATGCTTGCCGGAAAAACGGTTTTAGGCGGCAGAGCAGGCGGTATGCCGGAAATGGTGTTTGAATACATTTTAAAGAAAAACAATCTGAATCCGTCATCAGACTTAACGATAGACCAAAGTATCGACTTCGGTTCCACCGCTGCTGCATTTTCCGGCGGACAGGGAGATTTTACCATAGAATTTGAACCCCATGCCACAGCTTTGGAAGCAAAGGGGGACGGTTATGTGGTTGCCTCCTTAGGCGAAGAATCCGGCTATGTTCCCTATACCGCTTTCAGTGCCAAAAAAAGCTATATAGAAAAAAATCCGGAAACCATTCAGCATTTTACGAATGCGCTACAGAAGGGAATGAATTATGTAAACCAATCTTCTCCTGCTGATATTGCCAAAACTATCAGCAAGCAATTTCCGGAAACAGATTTAGATACTTTAACTACCATCATTACCCGCTATCATGAACAACAGACATGGAAAGAAGACCTGATATTTGAAGAAGAAAGCTTCACCCTGCTTCAAAATATTCTGGAAGAAGCAGGGGAGCTTTCTAATCGTGTTCCCTATGAAGCTTTAGTTGACACGACCTTTGCCAAAGAAGCCGCTAATCCATAAACCGGGAGTCCGAAGTCTCTTTTAAGATTTTTTCCAATACATGAACCCGGTTGAAGGGCAGGGAAAAATAGAAGCCGTCAGCAAAATCCGCCGTCATTGCCATAATTTCTTTTGCAATAGTGATTCCGGTTTCTTCTCCCTGCTCTCTGGTCATATTTTCTCCGTACCGGTTAATAATTTCCTCCGGTACATGAATACCTACCATCTCATTTTTCATAAAAACAGCATTACGTCTGCTGATTAAAGGCATAATTCCGCAAAGAATTCTGGCCTGTGGCACTTCCTTCTTTAACAGCCTGACCTTCTCTGCATCCTCCTTACAAAACAGAGGCTGGGTAAAGAAAAAGGAAGCGCCTGCCTGAACCTTTTTCTGCATCCTCCCACACTCTACTTCTAAATTACGGCGGTTGTAGTTAATAGCGCCACCGTAGAAAAGCGGTTCCTCTGCAAAAATCTCTTCATTCATGTCTTTGATAATTTTCATTAAACCTACCGAATCAAAGTTAAAAACACTCTTCACACTCTGCCGTACAAGATTCGGAACCGGATCTCCTGTAATCACCAGGAAATTATGAATTCCGTTTACCTGTGCTCCCAAAAGCTGGGAACGCATGGCAATCGCATTTTTGTCCCGGCAGCAGATATGCGGCATAACACACATATCTGTTTCCTTCATGACCTTGGATGCCATCAAAATAGGATCTACTCTGGTACGCCCGGAAGGAGAATCAGGAAATGTGACCACATCCACCGCACAATTTTTTAAGCGGTTTGCCGCATCCATAATTTTCTCATCATTGGCATCCAAAGGTGGTGCCAGTTCAACGGCAATCAGCTTCTTTTTCTTTTCACCAAAGAAACTATAATTTCTGGTCTGCCTTACTTTGGGCTCTTCTGCCTTCTTTTCCGGACACCGTAGGCTTGTCCTCTCCCACCGTACTTCCCGACTTAACTTACTGATGTATGAAGGTGTTGTTCCACAGCAGCCACCGAGCATATCCACGGACATCTCTGCAATCTCTTTTCCTTTTTGTACAAAATATTCCTCATTATCCAAAAAGACCAATCGACTCTGAATCATTTGGGGATAGCCGGCATTGGGAAATGCAGTGATAAACTTGCCGTTTGAAAGATTCTGCTTCTCCAAAATTTGGAACAGATGTCCGGGACCTACCCCACAATTGAAACCAACCGCATCTATTTCTTCCACATTTCCTGCTTCTTCCAAAAGCCTCTTGGCACTTAAGCCTACGTTACTATATCCAAATTGATTGACACAAAACTGTACCACAATAAAAAGCTCCGGTTTTTCTTTTTTTATGCTCCGGATAACATCCAATATTTCATCCAGATTAGAGAAAGTTTCAAAAATAAAAATTTCAGCCCCTTCCTCTAAAAAGGTATGACAGATTTCCATATATTGAGTTCTCTTCGTGTCTTCCTCAAAGCAACTTTCGGCAGGTATGGGACCGATGTCCGCTCCTACAAAAACCGGTACCTTTTCTTCCTCTGCCACCTCTTTGGCCAGTAAAAAGCCTGTTCGGACAAGTTCTTTCACTTGCCTGTCCGAACAGCAAAGAACAGCTTTGTTAGCGGCAAAAGTGTTGGTACGGATAAACCGGGCACCTGCCTGTATATACTCTCTGTGAATTTTCTTTACCAACTCCGGATTCTCCAGATTTGCCCACTCGCAAGGTTCTTCTTTTCCCGTCACCGCTCCGTAATAGGTTCCGAAGGCACCGTCACAAAGCACCCTGTTTGATTTTAAATATTCCGCAAACTTTACTTCTGCCATAATGTTCCTCACTTTTATCTTTTTATTTCCGTCACGCTGTAGCCTGCATTTTCTACCGCACTCTTTAATACCTCATCGGAAACTTCTTTTTCCAGTGTAACATAAGCTGTCTTTTTCTTCAAATCAACTTCTGCTTTTACCCCTTCCAAAGCATGCAATGCTTCCTCCACTCTTGCACTGCAATGTCCGCAACTCATTCCTTCCACTTTTATTTCTACATCGCATTTTTTCTTTCCAAACATCTGTTTGTCCTCCTTAAAGCTTTTTATTCTAAGTGCATTAGAAACTACACATACACTGCTTAATGCCATGGCAGCGGAACCGAACATGGGATTTAATTTTAATCCGAAAGATGAATAAAATACGCCTGCTGCCAACGGAATACCGATACTGTTATAGAAAAATGCCCAGAACAGATTTTCTTTAATATTGGCAATGACCTTTCTGCTTAAGCGGATGGCACTGCATACATCCGGTAAATCATTTTTCATCAATACAATATCCGCACTTTCCATTGCCACATCAGTTCCGGCACCGATGGCAATTCCCACATCCGCACGCATCAGCGCCGGAGCATCGTTGATACCGTCACCGACCATGGCTACCTTATTTCCCTGCTCTTGAAGTTTGGCAATGACCTGTTCCTTTTCATCCGGAAGAACCCCGGCAATGACTTTCGGAATATTTAGCTGCTGCTGCACTGCTTTTGCCGTCACTTCATTATCGCCTGTCAGCATAATAACATGAATTCCCATTTTACGGAACTTCTCTATGGCTTCTTTGCTTGTTTTCTTTACTACATCTGCTACCGCTATGATACCAAGTACTTCCTTCTCATTGCTGAAAATGAGCGGTGTTTTTCCCTCCGTTGCAAGCCGGTACAACGTTTCCTTTGCGGAAGCGGTGGAAATCTGCATTTCCTCCATCAAAGCCTCATTTCCGGCATAATACTGTGCTCCGTTTAATACACCACTGACTCCTTTTCCCGGCAAGGTCAAAAAACTCTGTATCTGCGTTTCTGTTACTCCCTTTTCCCTTCCGTATCGGACAATTGCCTCCGCCAAAGGATGTTCACTTGGCTTTTCCAAGCAAACTGCTGTCTGCAACAGTTCCTCTTCCGTTCCGGCCAAAGCAAGGATATCCGTTACCGTGGGTCTTCCCTCTGTAATGGTTCCTGTTTTGTCCAGTACGATCGTATCCAGATTGTGTGCTGTCTCCAATGCTTCTGCTGACTTAATCAAAATACCCATTTCTGCCCCTTTTCCGGTCCCTACCATAATTGCCACCGGAGTAGCAAGCCCCAAGGCACAGGGGCAGGATATAACTAATACCGAAATGCCGATAGAAAGCGCAAATTCAAAACCTGCTCCCACAAATAGCCATATAATCGTTGCAACAAGCGCAATACCGATAACAACAGGCACAAACACCCCTGCAATTTTATCCGCCATCTTGGCAATAGGTGCCTTACCGGCACTTGCCTCCTCTACCAGGCGGATAATCTGAGAAAGCGTTGTATCGTCACCGACTCTGGTAGCGCGGAATTTGAAAAAACCTGCCTTATTGATTGTGGCACCGACTACAGTATCCCCCTCTGCTTTATCCACCGGAATGCTCTCACCTGTAATTGCCGCCTCGTCCAAACTTGCGTTTCCCCATACAATGACACCGTCTACCGGAACTGCCGCACCGGAACGCACCACAACGATATCTCCTTCCCGAACTTCTTCCACTCCGATGATTTCTTCCTTTCCTTCCCGCTCAACCACCGCCGTTTTCGGTGCCAGATTCATCAGCTTGTTAAGCGCTTCTCCGGTCTTTCCTTTGCTTCTTTCTTCCAAAAATTTTCCTAATGTAATCAGCGTTAAAATCGTCCCTGCCGATTCAAAATAAACTTCCATGCCGTACTGCTCCACCGCAGCCATATCCTGCATGCCAAGTGCCCTTCCCAGCCGGAAAATGACGAAGCAGCCGTAAACTACTGCCGCACCGGAACCAATCGCAATCAGACTGTCCATATTCGGACTACCATGAGATAATGTCTTAAAACCAACAATAAAATATTTCCGGTTTACAAACAGAATCGGCAGAAGCAGCAGAAATTGTGAGAAGGAGAAGGTAATCACATTTTCATTACCGTGAAAAAATTCCTTCATAAAGAACGGTACCGGAAGCCCGAACCACTCAAACAGCATATGATGCATGGAAATGTACATGAGCGGAATTAAAAATACAAGCGAAACAATAAAACGTTTTTTTAAACTGTCTGCTTCCTGCTGCACGATATTTTTTCCTGTTCCCCCCGTACTGCCCGTCTTTTGCCCATTTCCCGCCGTACGGCTGCTGTCTGCATTTCCTATTCCCTTTTGTCTTAAATCCGCACCATAACCTGCCTTTTCTACTGCTTTGATAATACCTGCCATATCCAGCTTTTCTTCCTCATATTCTACCTGCATACTATTGGTTAAAAGATTAACACTGGCTTTCTCTACTCCCGCTAATCCGCTGACACATTTTTCCACTCTGGAGGAACATGCCGAGCAGGTCATTCCTGTAATGTCGTATGTTTCTTTTTTCATTGCCCAGACCTATATTATCCTTTCTGCAATGCATGTCGCACTGGCTCCTTTACTTATTTTAACAGTTTTTCCATAAGCTCCATGATTTCATTCATCTTCTGCTCACGGGGTAGCAAGAAGCTGATTGGAAATATCCATACAGTACCGGTCTTCCTCTACCATTTTTAAAATCATAACACACAAAAGAAACCTGTCAACTCCGTTAGCCATTATTGCCATATTTTCTCAATAACATCCTTACCGTTTACCAATACCTTTTTCATAACAATACATTATACTTACCACTACCGCAATCTGCACCAAACCGATTAGGATTGTTTTCCAATCAGGGAAATTACATAACATTGTTAAACTGTACATGCCGCCCAAGACTGTATTTCCCCATGCATGCAGCAATATGGAAACCCATATGCCTTTTGTTATCTTATGGGCACATAATACGGAGGCATTTTCCTAATGGAAAACTCTCTCTCTTTCTCTGTCACATATTGGCAAAATTCCTTCGCCCTCTCCAATTGCTTCAGCATACTTTGTAATTCAATATCAAATAATCAAATTGCCGATATTGACTGTCCCTGCTTCTTTTGCGGCTAATCAATTCGATTTCTTCATAGTATCTCAAGGTTTCTCTTGTAAAACCGAGATGCCGATATACATCTTTAGTGTGAAAAACAGCCTGCGTACCATCCTCCTGCGTAATCTCCTCTGCAGACAACTCATCCATTCTTTTTATCCTCCTGTCAGTACCGTTTCCCTTGGCTTCTCACTACATATGCGCATTTTCCTATTACTCAAAAAAACGCCATACCAAGTCCTTCCCTTAGTATAGCGAATTTTCCAATCAACTATATGCTCCTTATTCAAAAAGCTTTTTCAACACATCCATCGTTTCCTGATAAAATGCCAACAGTTTTTCATAGCTCTCCAGAATAAATCCGTAATTTTCTTCCTTCGCCGCTTTTTCCTGCTCGTATGCCATCTCTGAAAGCTCTATGGCACCAATCTGCCTTGCCGCATTTTTCAACCCATGCACCTCGATACAATAACGCTGGAAATCTCTTTTTTCCACGCATTCCCGAATAAAAGGAATTTTCTCCAAGCCTTCCTCCAACGCCGTTTCCAGTACCTCTTTATAAATATCCTCACTGTCCACGCACAGGCTCATTGCACTGTCCACGTCAAATCCTTTATCCCGTAAATCATATACTGTCATACAAACCCTCTTTTCCGTAACTACCCGGACACTCTGCCCATTCGTTTATTTCCTTTGTTTCTCTTCCGTTTGTTTCATACCGTCAATAAGCTTTTGAATCAAAAGCTGCTTTACATATACATCAAAGCTTAATTCACAAATAAAAGAAAAAATCTGTAAAAACTCCTGCTCTTCCTGCGGGGCTTTTTCAAAAGTGCTTTGAGCATTTTCATATTTTTTAATAATATCCCTTTTCAGCGCTTCTACTTGTCCGTTTTCCATGCTGAACACTTCATTATAAATATCCTCTAAATTGAAGTCTTCTTCCGTTCCGAAATAGCGCTCCGTAATCGGCTTTAAAAGAGACTGAATATCGTTGATGGACAAAATTCCTTTATAATAATAAATGAATATCAGTAAAAGAACATGTTCCTTCGTATACTTCTTCTTCACCGGAGGCGGCAGCAAATCGTTCTTGGCATAATTATTAATCATGGTTTTCGTCAGAATCTTATCTTCCGAGGGATTTCTCGTTGTATTCTTCAACTTCTTATCCATGAACGTGGTTACCTGATCCATATACAAATCAATATTGGGAATCTCGTCCGGCTTCACATAATCAATTCTTTCCAGGCTTTTTAAAATACTGTTAATCAAATCTTCCGTATCTATTGTCATAATCAACACCCTTCTTCCTTCCCTTATTATATAGTATTGAAAACTACATGACAAGACATATTGCAACAGAAATTTTTAGCCGTGCCGAAACCGCGCCAAACTGTAACTATTATTTTTTACGTTCATACTTCACAAAGGAATAAGCAATATCAAAATAGGTCTGTTCCTCGCTGTCTGCCGTCACTTCCCACTCATCCTCTTCATCCAGATTCGGGAAGTAGCTGTCCGCTTCATAAGCATGGTCAATTTTTGTAATATGTGCTGTATCGCAGTAAGGAAGCATCTGTCTGTAAATACTTTCCCCTCCGATAATGAAAACATCCTCACTGTCATATTTTTGCAGTTCTTCCAGAAGTTCATCAATAGAATGCACCACAATCGCATCCTTCACTTTATAGTCCTTGGACTTGGACAAAATAATGTTGGTTCGGTTCGGAAGCGGAAGCCCCTGCGGAAATGTTTCTAAGGTCTTTCGTCCTAACACGACAACCTTACCGGTTGTCATCTGCCGAAACATTTTATGGTCATTCGGAATCCTCACAAGTAATTGGTTTTTACAGCCAATTGCCCAATTATTATCTACTGCTACTATTAAATTCATATTTTTCCTTTCCTCCACACTAAATTGCAATCGGAATATTGGTTATCTGCGGACCTGTTATATAATTTTCCACCTTCACGTCATCCCGCGTAAACTGATAAAAATCGGTTACCTCGGGATTCAGCCAAAACTTCGGTGCCTCGTAGGTCTCTCTCTGAATCAGTTCCTCGATAATCGGAATATGCCTGTCATAAATATGGGCATCCGCAATCACATGTACCAGTTCGCCCGGCACCATGCCGCACACCTGTGCCAGCATATGCACCAAAACCGCATACTGTACCACATTCCAGTTATTAGCGGCAAGTACATCCTGAGAACGTTGATTCAACACTGCATTTAACGTCAGCTTATCCTCTCCCTTTTTCTGGGTTACATTAAAGGTCATGCTGTATGCGCAAGGATACAGATTCATTTCTGCCAAGTCCTGATGCACGTAAATATTCGTAATAATACGGCGACTGAAAGGATTATTTTTCAAATCATAAATCACCCGGTCCACCTGATCCATCATGCCTTCCTTATACTGATGCTTTACCCCCATCTGGTAGCCGTAAGCCTTGCCGATAGAACCGTCCGCATCTGCCCACTCATCCCATATATGACTGTGCAAATCATGAATATTATTGGACTTCTTTTGCCAAATCCAGAGCATCTCGTCAGTAGCACTCTTTAATGCTGTCTTCCTGAGCGTAAGAATCGGAAACTCCTTCTGTAAATCATAACGGTTTACTACACCAAATTTCTTAATGGTATAGGCGGGGGTTCCGTCCTCCCAATGAGGACGAACCTTTTCCCCCTCCGTACTTGTTCCGTTCTTCAGAATATCCTTGCACATCTCAATAAAAATCTTGTCTGCTAAACTCATCCTGTCATTTTCCTCTCCAACTTCTCCATTTTATCTCATAGGCTATTCCCACTTGTCGCACAACGAATTAATCTGATCCGCAAACTTCGCCAAATCCTTATTGGCTCCGCCCTCATTCTTACGGATAACCTCCATAAGACGCTGTCCGGCTGCCAAAAGTCTTGCAAAGACATCGGAAACCGTTCTCTTTTTCTTCACAATTGCAATCGGCTCTGCTTCGTATTCAAGTTTATTGGTCAGCAGATTAAAGCAAGTACCGCTATACGGTGCATAAGCTTTCTGACCGTGCTCTATATTCAGGCACTCCACAAAAGACTTGCACACACTGTCTTCCCCATGCACTACGAAAACTCTGCGCGGCTTCTCCCGAAAACCTTCCAGCCATTCAATCAGCCCTGCCTTATCGGCATGCCCGCTCAGTCCCGTAATTTTCCTAATCTGCGCCCGTACTTCAATAGTTTCTCCAAAGAGCTTTACTTCCGTAGCCCCTTCAACAATGGCTCTTCCCAACGTTCCGACTGCCTGATACCCAACAAAAAGGATGGTACATTCGGGACGCCACAGATTATGCTTTAAATGATGGCGGATACGTCCTGCCTCACACATACCCGATGCGGAAATAATGACCTTTGGCCCGTCTTCAAAGTTAATCGCTTTGGACTCATCACTGGTAATGGAAAGCCGCAATCCCGGTACTGCAATCGGATTAATTTTTTTTCGGATTAACGCCATGGCTTCTTCATCAAAGCACTCCATTTTATTTTTATCAAATATTCCCGTTGCTTCTACCGCAAGCGGACTGTCCACATAAACCGGAAATCCGTCATGCCCTGTGACCAGTCTGTCCTCCTTAATTTTCCTTAAGAAATACAAAACCTCCTGTGTACGCCCTACGGCAAAAGAGGGAATCACCACGTTACCGCCTCTGTCAAAGGTTTCCTGAATGACTGCCGCCAGTTCCTGCACATAGTCAAGCTGAGCCGCTTCATGCATGCGGTCTCCGTATGTAGATTCCATCACCACATAATCTGCCTCGGCAGTTAATGTAGGATCCTTAATCAATGGCTGGTTTTTGTTTCCGATATCCCCGGAGAATACAATCTTTTTCGTTACCCCTTCTTCCGTCAGCCACACTTCAATACTGGAAGAACCCAGTAAATGTCCTACATCCGTAAAACGGACTTCCACTCCTTCACAGAGCTGTATTTTCTTATCATAATCACACGGCACCAGATGGCGGATAACTCCGTCTGCGTCTTCCATTGTATAGATTGGCTCATAGGATTCCATGCCGGAATGCCTTTTTGCCTTTCGGTTCTTCCATTCTGCCTCCTGCATTTGAATATGTGCACAGTCACGAAGCATGATTCTGCACAAATCTGCTGTAGCCGTTGTCATAAAAACCTGTCCTCGGAATCCTTTCGCATACAATAACGGCAACATTCCCGAATGGTCTACATGTGCATGGGTTAACAGCACATAATCAATCTGTGCTTCCGGCACCGGTAAATCCGCATTTTCAAAGTAATTCGTTCCCTGCTCCATACCGTAATCGACCAAAATATTTTTTCCGCATGCCTCAATATAATGACAGCTTCCGGTTACTTCATGAGCTGCCCCGATAAACATTAATTTCATAAGCAAACCCTCCTGCCTTCAAGCAGACAAAAAAGAAATTACCTGCCCCAAAGTTTATGATATCTTTATTATACCATGTAACCTTAAAGCAGGTAACCCCTGTTTCTTATTTACTTTTCTTAACTTGCACTGGATTTATAATCCACCACAAAAGAGGCTACGTTGCTGAAGAGAAAGTCAATGCTTCCATACATCGCAATCGCCGCTCCCTCAAACAGTTCTTTATCTTCTTCCTTCGTTGCATCACCATGAAAGAAGAAAATATCCACCCCGTACTTTTCATCAAGCTTCGCCTTCAGTCTTTTGCCAGCTGTCTTGTCAATGTCCATGAATGCTACGTTTATTCCGCATTTTACACATTTTTCAACACATTGTTTTCCCATTCCCCCGGCTCCGCCCAACACTATGCAAACACCACGTCTAAACATATCGGGAACCTCCAATAAAACTACTGCCTCCACTCCCTATCCGGATTCGAAAGCTTCAAACAGCACATCAGAAGGGCTTTTTATAACCTCTGTCTGACTTATTTACATTGTATCGAATTATGGCAGTAAGTGCAAGAAAAAAAGAGGCTTGCGCGATGAATTACAAATTCCGTACCTATTTCAGTTCATTGGCAGTCATGTAAAACTGATAATATATTCCTTTCTTTTCTAACAGCTTCTCATGGTTTCCTTCTTCTTTGATTCCCTCATCCGTCAACACCAGAATCCTGTCAGAATTCTTGATACTGGACAAGCGGTGAGCTATGGTCAGCGTTGTTCTTCCCTCCGACAGCTTTGCCAGAGATTTTGCTACCGCAAATTCACTTTCGTTATCTAACGCCGAGGTTGCTTCATCCAAAATAATAATCGCAGGATTCTTCAAAAAAACCCTCGCAATGCTGATTCTCTGTTTCTGACCTCCGGAAAGCTTCACACCACGTTCCCCGATATAAGTATCGTATCCGTCTTTCAATTCCATAATAAAATCATGAGCACCCGCCTGCTTTGCCGCCTCCATCACCTCTTCTTTGGAGGCATCCGGTCTTCCGTAAACAATATTTTCGTATACCGTACCGGAAAACAGGTACACATCCTGCTGCACCATTCCAATATTCTGCCGGAGACTTTTCAGTGTAAAACTCTTTATATTTTCTCCGTCAATCGTAATCTGCCCGTGGGTTACATCATAAAACCGGGGAATCAGATTACAGAGTGTTGTCTTTCCGCCACCGGAGGGACCTACAATTGCTACCTTCTCGCCTGCATGAATCTGCAGATTTAATCCCTGCAGTACCGTGTTTTTATCATCGGGGTATTCAAAATCCACATTTTCAAACCGGATTTCCCCTTTGGGGATACCCATTTCCTTCGCACCCGGTTCATCAAAAATTTCTATATCCGCATCAACAATTTGCAAAAAACGTTCAATTCCTGTGATACCGCGCTGGAACTGCTCCGCAAACTCGATAATCCGGCGGATGGTCGCAATCAGAGTTGTCACATACAGCATATATGCCACTAAATCCCCTGCCGCAATCTGACCCTTTATCATAAATAATGCGCCGAACACAAGCACCGCCAGATACATAATTCCGTCAAACAGTTTGACTGTTGTCTGAAACAGAGCCATATACTTGTAGGTCTCTTTTTTTATATCCAGAAACTGTCCGTTATCTCTTTCAAACTTCCGATTTTCCATTTCCTCATTGGTAAATGCCTTTACTACCTTCTGCCCAAGCAGACTGTCTTCTATCCGCGCATTCAGCTCCCCTATCTGGTTACGCTGCTTTCGGAAGGCACCCCGCATACGGAAATTCAGGGTCATGCATACCCCAATCATAATCGGAACAAAGATAAAAATAATCACCGTCAAAAGGAAATTGATTCTTGCAAGAATAACAAAGGAAATCACGGTCTTAATAATTGCAATAAAAAATTCTTCCGGACAATGGTGTGCAAACTCCGTTACATCAAATAAATCGTTTGTAATACGCCCCATAATCTGACCGACTTTGGTGTTATTATAATAGGTATTGGAAAGCTTCTGTAAATGGTTGTATGCATCCCTGCGCATATCCGTTTCAATTCTGGCACCCATCACATGCCCCATATCTGCCATATAGTAGCTCGCAATACAATCTACCACCCGTAATCCCAGATACAAAAGCCCCAGTTTGCCAATCATAGCAACAGAAAGATTTGCCAGATTGTATAGCCCTTCATTGGTAATATACCGCATAATTAACGGCAATACCAATTCACATACCGTTGTCAGAGCCGCACAGAATAAATCCAGATATAAAGTACCTCTATATTTTTTAAAATACGGTGAAAATCGCCTGATTAGCTCAAATGTTCCATACTCTCTGCTCTTTTCTTCCGTTTTTATTCCCATCTGCTTGTCACCTCATATACTTTTCCTTTTGTCACCTTCTAAACAGGATTGTTGTCCACATAGGGTGAATTTTCCCCATAAGGATTTCCCATATTACGATATCCTTCCGGGCTGTTATACCTATTATACCGATTGTTTTGCAGTGTGATGTATAACTCCGCATCCGTATATGCCCTGTATGGAGACACATAAAAGATAATCAGCAAACCACATGTAAATATTGATAAAAATATCCAACCTAAAAAGGACAAATCCAGTACAAAAGCATTCCACTTCTCACCATCCATCAACTCTCTGCTGATACGAAATGCTTCCTCTGCGGAAAGTTCCGGATTTTCAGCAAGCAGAAACGGTATCATTCGATATTCGTAAGCCTTAATAATTCCCGGAATCACAAACAGTAATGACCAAAGAAAGGTATATAGTCTTCTCAAAAACTGTACTTTTACAATATTGCTATAGCAATGAGTAAACCCGAAACCAAGTTCATTCAACTCCGTCTTCTGTACACGGCTGAACAGAAAGAAACGACGACAACCGATTTCCAATGGTGAAAGTACAAAAATCCATACAACAAGCCCAATTACACTAAGCATCGCCATACCGGTCAAAACAATAACCAATCCGGCAAGCAGCTTCTCAAGGTCATACCCGTAAATTATCTTCTCCCAATTATCTTTATTTCCCCTGAAATTCAGCTGAAAACGGGTGCCTCCTCCCGAAAGCCCCAAAACAAGCGCTGCCAGTACCGCCTGCCAATAACACAGATTCATAGTCTGCTTCGCACGTGTTTTTAATTCACTTCTTTGCCACATAAAATCCATCTCCCTTTTTTAGTTTTTGTATATTTACTACTATAATATAAAATGAAATGTGATACAAGAAAAATGCCCTCATCGCTGAGAGCATTTGTGTCCTGTTTACGTTTTCTTTTTATTCGTTGCTCTTTTTCACAAACAACTGCAGCTGCTCCAAAGCCTTACCGCTGTCCAAGATTTCTTTTGCCTTTTCAATTCCCTGCTCCAGCGTCAAATCCTCGGAAGCAATATGAATTGCCGCACCGGCATTCAATAAAACCGCATCCCGTTTCGGTCCCTTTGCCCCCTTCAAAATATCCAGCGCAATTTTCGCATTTTCTTCCGGCTCACCGCCTACCAGTTCTTCCTTCTTACACCGTTCAAAGCCAAACTGTTCCGGTGTGATTTCATAGTTACGGAACACATCTCCTTTAAACTCGCAAACCTTTGTGGGTGCGCTTAAGGAAATTTCATCAATGCTGTCCTCTCCGTAAACTACCATCGCCTTTTTTACTCCAAGATTATGTAATACTCTTGCAAGCGGTTCTACCAAATCCTCACTGTATACTCCGAGAAGCTGCATACTTGCTCCTGCCGGATTGGCTAACGGTCCTAAAATATTAAAAAGAGTTCGCACACCGATTTCTTTTCTTACCGGTCCTACAAAACGCATTGCCGTATGATATTTCTGAGCAAACAAAAAACATATATGAATGTCCTTTAATAAGGCTTCGCTCTTTTCCGGCTCCAAATCAATTTTTACTCCTAATGCTTCTAAGCAGTCTGCCGTACCGCACTTACTGGAAGCTGCACGGTTTCCGTGTTTTGCCACAGGAATTCCTGCTGCCGATGTCACCAAAGAAGCCATGGTGGAAATATTAAAGGTGTTAGATCCGTCACCGCCCGTCCCTACGATTTCCAACACATCCTGATCATTTAAAAACCGTTCACAGTGCTTTCTCATAACCTTTGCCGCTGCCGTGATTTCTTCAATCGTTTCACCTTTCATGGCAAGAGCCATCAAAAACGCACCCTTTTGCGCATCTGTCGCCTGATTGGTCATGATTTCATCCATAACCTGTGCCATCATTTCTTCCGTCAGATTTTCTTTTTTGCTTAAAAGACCAATTGCTTCTTTAATCATCTGTTTTTCCTCCCACTCAAAGCTTCTTCTTTTTCTATCAATATTAGTCTCTCCTACTTTTTCATGTCAAGTTTTTTCTCTTCGTTCTTCCAATCTTTTTATCCCAATTCCGAAAGAAGCTCTGCAATCGTTTTTCCGAGTAAAGGATGCCGTAATCGCGGTGCCAGCTCACTTAAGGGCCTTAAAACAAATTCCCGATTCTGCATATCCGCATGGGGAATGATTAAATTTTCCGTATCCAGAATCATTTTATCATAAAAAAGAATATCCAAATCCAGAGTTCTCGGCCCCCAATGTATTTCCCGCACTCTTCCTGCTTCCTTCTCCAATCCGTGCAGAAAATCAAGCAACTCTTCCGGTGTATACAAGGTTTCCAGTTCTGCCACCCCGTTTAAGAAATCATCCTGCTCCTGCACTTCTCCGTAAGGCGCTGTCTGTATCAGCGAAGAAACCCTCACCTTTCTTATGTTTTCCTGCTTCCTTATTGCATTTATGGCATGTTCTATATAAGCCTTCTTATCTCCCATATTGGAACCTAATGCCACATAGACCTTATGCCAGCCTCTGTGGATTTTGACGGAAACCGATTCAAAAGGAAGTCCGATAGGTGCCTGCGGTTTTCGTATTTCCAAATCCAACTCCTTTACAAGCGGAAAATGAAGCAAAATCTGTTCTGCCGTTTTTTCAGCCATTGTTTCTATCAGCCGAAATGTATGAACCTTCAGAAAATCATTGACAAAATGACACACTTCCCCATAATTCGTTGAAAGAGCAAGTGCATCCTCCTGTCCCGCTTTTCTTGTGTCCGTATAAAGCACCGCGTTTACATAAAAATCCTGCCCCTTCTCATTCTCCTCTGCGTAAACACCATGATAGGCATATATTTTCAAATTATCAATACGTATTTCATCCATACACGGACTTCCTTTCTGCACTGCCTTCTCCTATCCCGTATGCTGATATAGGCTCTCTATTTTACACTGTTTAAAATTGCTTCCGCCATCTTAATGGCACGCACGTTTTCTTTAATATCATGCACCCTTACAAAAGCGCAACCCTTCATAACACCAAATACGGTTGTGACCAGTGTCCCCTCCACCCGTTCTGTCGCCGGTAAGTCCAATGTCAGTCCGATTACCGATTTTCTTGAAGTGCCTAAAAGCACCGGATAGCCCAGTTCCTTTAACTGCTCTAGGCATTGAATAATTTCCAGATTATTTTCATAGGTCTTTCCGAAGCCCACGCCGGGATCCAGAATGATGTTGTCCTCTGCAATCCCTGCTCTTTTTGCAATGGCAACGGTTTCCCGAAGGTCAGCTTTTACGTCCTCCATATAATTCTCATAAACCGCTTCCTTCCGGTTGTGCATCAGACAGCAGGGAAGCCCTGACTCGGCAATCACTCTTGCCATATCGCACTCACACCCTGTGTCAGCCTGTCTTGCCGGGTCCATTTCATAACGCAATCCCCATATGTCATTTATCAAATCCGCACCTGCCGCTATTCCGGCACGAGCCACGTTTGCCTTGTACGTGTCCAGAGAAATCGGCACATCAAACCGTTTCTTCACAGCCTCAATGATTGGTACCGTTCTTTCCGTTTCCTCTTCGTCAGACAAAAGCGTATAGCCCGGTCTTGTGGATTCTCCGCCGATATCCAGAATATCCATCCCCTCCGCAAGCATTTCTTCCACATGCTTCAGTGCTTTATCCATCCGGTTAAATTTTCCTCCGTCTGAAAAGGAATCCGGCGTTACATTCAGAATTCCCATCACATAGGTTTTGTTTTCCACATCAAATTGTTTGTTTCCGATTTTCATAAATTTCCTTTTCCCCTTTTGCCTTAATATCTTATGCTCCTATTTTTCTTGCCTGTCTTCCGGTCACAAAGCGTTTCTGCCTCACAGGCGAAACAAGCACGGCTTGCCTTATCCGCCAGATAAAGAATACCGTTTAAATTCTCTTCCTCTGCAGCGGTTTTATCCCGATGCCTGCGGATTGCCTCCACAATACATGCACTCTCTTCCTCCGTAAACCCACAATCCTTTAAAATTTCCGGCGCCAGTTTTGCACTTGCTTTTTCATGAGGCGTACCGTCCTTATACTGTATATGTCTGCCAATATCATGTAAAAGTGCCGCCCCATAAATCAACTCTTTATCCAGATTCAGCCCCTTTTCCATATTCAGAATCCAGCCGATTCTTGCCACATCCAAAAAATGTACCAAATCATGATGGCAAAAAATCCGGTTCGTTTCTTTTTTCTTATTCTTCTTTACGTACTTTTGAAATTTTTTATGTTGTAAAATTTTATCTATTCTTTCCATGACACTTTTTATCGCCTTACTGCTTCAAAGAAATGCCGCTGCAGCATTTCATTTTCTTCAAAGCTTCCTCTTACCGCCATCGTTACGGTTTTGCTTCCCGGCTTCTTTATTCCTCTCATCGTCATACACATATGCTCAGCCTCCACCATCACCATAACACCCTTGGGAGAAAGACTGTTCATAACCGCATCCGCTATCTGCGCCGTCATCTGTTCCTGAATCTGCGGACGGTGCGCATACACCTCCACACATCTTGCCAGCTTGCTTAAACCTACCACTTTTCCGTCCGGAATATATGCCACATGGGCTTTTCCGTAAAAAGGCATCAGATGGTGCTCACAGGTGGAATAAAAAACAATATCCTTTTCCACCACCATTTCGCTGCCCTGTGCAGAAAAGGTTTTGCTCAGATGTTCTTTCGCCGACTCTTCCATTCCGGAAAAAATTTCTTCATACATTCTGGCTATCCGAGCCGGTGTTTCCTTTAATCCCTCCCGGTTCACATCTTCTCCGATACCTTCCAATAATAATTTTACTGCTTCCTCAATTTTCTTCTTGTCTACCATGAGAATCTCTCCTGATTGTATGTCTGTTTTCAACGATTTTTATTATTTCACCCAAATAGGACAACGAGCCAAAGGCAATAATCACACTGTCCTTATCTGCCAAAAGATAACTCATCTCCACTGCCTCCTGTAAACTGTCCGCAGCTGTTACATTAGGCTGGTACTCCTTTACCGCCTTTGCCAGTTCATAAGCCGGCAGAGCACGGGGATTGGCCGGTGTGGTAACCGTAATAATCTGTTCCGCCAGCCCTGCCGTTTCGGCAATGATTTTTTCATATTCTTTATCTTTTAATATTCCCATTATATAGATAATCTTTTTATTTGTAAAATAAAAACGGATGGAATCCGCAAGTTTTCCCGCTGCGTCCGCATTATGTGCGCCGTCGGCGATAAAAAGCGGCTTCCTTGCAATCACCGAAAACCTGCCTCGCCAAACCGTCTTTTTCAAGCCTTCCCTTACTGCCTGTTCTTTTATCGGAAAACCTTTTTCCCCAAGTACTCGCAGGGTTTCTATTGCAAGGACGGCATTGGCTATCTGACATTTACCCGCAAGGGGGATTTCTAAATCCTTGTATTCCTTATAATGAAACTTCTGCTTTTCTACCCCATAACGCACCTTAGAAGCTTCGCTCGCCGAAGCTGTCAGAAGAAAACTGCCCTGTTGTTCTGCCTTTCGCTTAAGCACCTGCATAACTTCCGCCTTTTGTTCCATGGTTACAACCGGTACTCCGGGCTTAATAATCCCTGCTTTGTTTTCGGCAATTTCCGCAAGAGAATCACCAAGAAATGCCATATGATCCATACTGACAGAAGCAATCACACTGACCACCGTAGTGGTAATCAGATTGGTGGCATCCAGTGTCCCGCCAAGCCCGGTTTCCAGAACCACAATATCACATTTTTTCTCAAAAAAATAAAGAAAAGCCATGGCAGTTTCTATTTCAAAAGGGGTAGGGTGAGGCTTTCCTTCCTCCAAAAGTTCGGCAACGGCTTTCTGTATCGTTTCCAAATGGCGGCATAGCGCTTCCTTGGAAATCATACGTTCATTCACCTGAATCCGCTCTCTGTATTCAAAAATCGTAGGCGATATATACCGTCCCACCCGATAACCCGCTTCCTTTAAGACCGTGGAAATATAGGCTAATGTAGAACCTTTTCCGTTTGTTCCCGCAATATGCACAAACCTAAGCTTATTTTGGGGATTTCCCAGCTTTTCACATAGGTTTCTGATATTGTCAAGTCCCGGAACGCTGCCGTACCTGTTTGTTTCCTCTATATATTCCATTGCCTGCTTATAATTCATATTCCTTCCTGCTTTCCTGTTATAAAATTCTCAAACCTTGTCCATACTCTGAATATGAAAACATTTATAAAAAACTTCTTATTATTTGGCACCCTTGGCTGGTGCATGGAAATTATTTTTACCGCTTTACACGCCTTAAAGCGCAGAGACCTTACCCTGACGGGTCACACCTCTCTTTGGATGTTTCCCATCTACGGCTGCGGCACTTTTTTAGTTCCTCTTTCTAAGCTCATAAAAAAATGGCATATTGCCATCAGAGGGCTTACCTATGCCATTCTTATCTTTACCGTTGAATTTTTCAGCGGACGTTTTCTTTGGAAAAGAGGCTCCTGCCCTTGGGATTATGGGTGTTCTAAATGGAACGTCTCCCGCGTAATCCGACTTGATTATACTCCATTTTGGTTTGGTGTAGGGCTTCTTTTTGAAAAAATAGGAAAAAAATTTTCCTGATTATAAGTCCTCTGTTTCTACGTCCTCCATCATTCCGCTTCCAATATCCAGCGTATTGACCGTTCGTCTCTTCAGTCTTGCTTTTTCAGAGACTGATAAAATATAGTTCTTCACTTCTTTGGAATGCTTAATATGCTCTAACAAAAGCTTGGGATGTGTGGTATCTCCGGTGTAACAGACAACGGTTCCCAGACCGAATATTTTTTCAAATAATGTCGCCGTGTGCTCCACATCCTGTACTTTGTACATATAGCAATCGTTTTCAAAAGTTTTTAATAATCCGCTGTTTATGGTAATCACATCATCCTTTACCGTGTATTTGGTAAACGTAAAAGGCAATCCGAAAAACACCCATCTTTTTCTTTCCTGATATACTACTGATTCTTCCATATACTTATCCTCCCTACGCCTGTCGGCAGTCTGCATTTTTTACTTTATTTTCTGATTTCAATGACAACTATGTATATTATACTGGAATCATGGATAGAAATAAACAAAAAAATAGAACATTTTTTGAGCAAAATTTTAGACAAATTTTTGCAAAAAACTTGTGCGCTTATAATTGAAACAAAGTGCCCCTTGTGGTATGATAAACGTAATGTCGGCCGACAGAAGACCGACGCATTATAAAGGCAAATTACACGCGCAAAAGGAGGATAAACATGACTGCAAAAGAATGTATCATGGGACGCAGAAGTATCAGACAATTTACCGACAAACCGATTACCGAGGATATATTGTCTGAAATCGTAGAAGAAGCATCCTTTGCTCCGAGCTGGAAGCATACACAGATTACCCGTTACATTGCCGTTTCCGGTGACGTAAAAGAAAAAATCGCCACAGAATGCACGGATACTTATCCGAACAACGGGAAAATTATCTCTTCTGCTCCGATATTAATTGCTGTTACCGTTATTAAAAACAGAAGCGGCTATGAAAGGGACGGTTCTTTCTCCACTCCGAAAGGAAGCGGCTGGCAGATGTTCGATGCAGGTATTGCTTCCCAGACCTTTTGCCTTGCAGCATATGAAAAGGGAATCGGCTCTGTTATTTTAGGAATCTTTGATGAAGCAAAAGCTTCCGCCATTTTGGAAATACCGGAAGACCGTGAGCTTATTGCTCTTATTCCAATTGGATATCCTGCTGAAGAACCGGTAGCTCCGAAACGGAAGCCGGTCACTGACCTTTTATCTTATAAGTAATTTACATAGTCGAAGAGTTTCGTCTCTTCGGCTTTTTTACGGCACGCGTACCATTTGCTGTTTCGCCTGCCGGATTTAAATCATTTGGAGGTAACTATAGTTATGAGACACTTAATGAGTCCCCTGGATTTCTCCGTAGAGGAGTTATCCGATTTGTTTGATTTAGCAAACGACATTGAAAAAAACATGGACAAGTATGCACATGCCTGCACCGGGAAGAAGCTGGCAACCTGCTTTTATGAGCCAAGCACCAGAACCCGTTTAAGCTTTGAATCCGCGATGCTGAACTTAGGCGGAAGCGTCATCGGCTTTTCCGATGCCGGCTCTTCTTCCGCTTCCAAAGGAGAAAGTGTTTCGGACACTATCCGGGTCATTTCCTGCTTTGCAGACATTTGTGCCATGCGCCATCCCAAGGAGGGAGCTCCCATGGTAGCTGCCGAGAAATCCTCCATTCCGGTTATTAATGCAGGAGACGGCGGCCATCAACATCCCACCCAAACATTAACAGACTTACTGACCATCCGCTCTTTAAAAGGACGTCTTGATAATTTTACCATCGGGCTTTGCGGAGATTTAAAATTCGGTCGTACCGTTCATTCCCTGATTCATGCTCTGGTTCGCTACGACAACATTAAATTTATTTTTATCTCTCCCGAAGAACTGCGTATTCCGGACTATATTACGGATATGCTGAAAGAAAAAAATATTCCCTATGAAGAAGTCATCCGTCTGGAAGATAAAATGCCGGAGTTAGACCTTCTGTACATGACACGCGTACAGAGAGAACGTTTTTTTAATGAAGAAGATTATGTTCGCTTAAAAGATTTCTATATTTTGGATAAAACAAAAATGAAACTTGCAAAAAAGGATATGCTGGTACTTCATCCCCTTCCGAGGGTCAACGAAATTTCCGTTGAGGTAGATGAGGACGAAAGAGCTGCCTACTTCAAACAAGTACAATATGGCGTATATGTTCGTATGGCACTGATTCTTACCCTGTTGGAAATCAAAGTAAACTAAAAAAGAAAAGAGGAAGCTTCTATGTTAAATGTAGGAAAAATTGAAGAAGGCTTTGTGCTTGACCATATCAAAGCAGGACAGAGTCTTTCTATCTATCATCACTTGCAACTGGATAAACTGGACTGTACTGTTGCCATTATCAAAAATGCCCGAAGCGGAAAAATGGAAAAAAAAGATATTTTAAAGGTAGAGTGTGATATTGAGACATTAAATCTGGATATTCTGGGTTTTATCGACCACAATATCACCGTCAATGTCATTAAAGACGGAAATATTGTAGCCAAGAAAGATTTAATACTGCCAAAAGAAATCCGTGGCGTCATTAAATGTAAAAATCCCCGCTGTATTACCTCGATTGAGCAGGAATTACCTCATGTTTTCCTGCTTGCGGACGAAGAAAAAGAAATATACCGTTGTAAGTACTGCGAAGAAAAATTTGATAAGATGTCATTCTATAAATTTTAGTTAATTGTGACATATCTTTTTAGCCTCTTGACATAAAAGAAGCATTCCACAATGTTGTTTTGATGAGGAATGCTTCTTTTTCATACTATCTTCACATAATATCTTTCTATTTTTGTTGTTCTCTTAATTTTTCCAGTTCCTTCCTAAGACAAGCTATCTGTTCGTCTTTTTGATTCAACTGCTCTGTCTGTTTGTCTATCCGCTCCCTACTCTGACTCAACTGCTTCGCCTGCTTATCTATCTGCTCCCTACTCTGACTCAACTGCTTTGCCTGCTTGTCTATCTGCTCCCTACTCCGGCTCAACTGCTTCGCCTGCTTATCTATCTGCTTCTTATTATGGCTCAGTTCTTCCTTTTGTTTATCAATTTCCTTCTGCTGCTCCTCTATCATATATTTTACAGTGTTTCTGTCCAGTTCCCGCAGCTCTTCTGAAAACATTCCCATCACCCTTTCTGTGTTCTTACACATGAGATACAATGTTTCATACATGGCTTTGAATTTCGGATACTTAGTTATCAATGCAACAATCCGCTCCGGGTCGTCCTCCGAAAGAAAAGTCAGCCATGCCTCCAATGGTGTTTCTATGGCTTTATTGTGCATTTTCTTATGAAAGATGTCAAGCGGTACCATAATAAATTCCTGCAACAAATCCAATTTTAATCCACTGTCAAAAACTTGTCTTGCATGATGATAATAGATATCCGGTAGTTCTTTGAACTCTTTCGGACTTTTTTCATAAATTACAATGAGATAGACATTTTTGATATTGTTGTAGGAAAAATTTTCGCCCTGATTTGCCCGCACCCTTTTGTACTGGCGAAGCAACATATCCGCTGAGTAACATGCGCTTCTGGGTCCGGGAAATGCATAGCCGATTTTTTGGATTTCCACATTTGCAAGAGAACCATCTTCCAGCTCCACAACTATATCCGTTATCAGTAACGAGGCTTCATCTGCAATCCTTGTGGAATCGTTAGGAAGAATACGCACAATTTTTACCTTCCGCTTCAACATCACGCTCAAAAGCTCTTCCAACCGTTCCGGTGTATATTCCGGATTCATAACCTCTTTAAAAAAGGAATCATACAAAATTTTCATTCCTTTTACCCCGGTACAGGAATCCAGAAACTCCTTCCGCTTTTCAGGGCTCCATCCCTCATAAAGTGTCCATAGTTTTGGATTTTCTTTGATTTCCGAAAGCAATTCCTTTCTTTCTCGAATAAGCGGGAAATAATCTTTTAACTTTTCTGTCATAAATAATATCCTCCCTATATAGTCAAGTATTTTTTCCTTATTTTTCAAGGAATTTTTGGTTTCA
>CAYUYJ010000029.1:0-37600 GCA_964449325.1 uncultured Lachnospiraceae bacterium
AAAGCCAGTACTGGCTTAGAGACATGTGTGTGGATGAAAAAGTGTCAAAGACCCGCGCCAGCTTATCCATAAAATTATCCATCATCTTTCCTCCAAACATATCTCCTACCACTTTCACACCAATCCGGTTGCCGTTACCTGTTACATAATCTTTGTTCATTTTATCATTTTCGAAATAGATTTACAACAAAAATACCAAACTGTACATTTTGACATTCCCGATTTATATGCTCAAATCAAGTGTTTGTACATTTTGCACGAAACATTTTTGGGTTTTTCTCTTTTATTGTAATTATTCACCATACCTTTACACTGTGTTCATAATTTGTTCATATTTAATTGCTATACTAAAAACATCTTAAGAGAGCAGTTAACGTTAATATCATTAACAAAGACATATAGATAAATTTTTTCATAATAGCCTCGGTGCCGAAAGGTGCCGGGGCACTCCTCATTTTACAACTTCTTTTTTCATATTCACCAAAATATAACCCTTTTACCTCCTCACCTTTCCGCTACAAACAAATACTTTTTCAAAAAAAGAAAAACTGCCGCACCGATACTTTATATACATAGCATCGATACGACAGTCTGCTTCTATTCTTCCTGTTTCCCAAGTTCCTGAATTTCCTCATTCAGCGACAACATTCTGGCATCTAAATCCGATACCATTCCGGCACATTCCACCAACTCATTTTTTATGTATTCCGGTACATTTCCTTCAAATTTGTAATGTATTTTATGCTCCAGACTTGCCCAGAAATCCATGGCAACCGTCCGAATCTGTATTTCCACTTTCGTATCCACAATTCTGTCGGACAGATAAACCGGAACGCTTACAATCATATGATAGCTTTTGTAACCGCTTGCCTTAGGCTTAGCCAGATAATCTTTTACTATGAGTACCTTGATATCCTGCTGATGGCTTATCATATCTGCAATACGGTAAATATCCGAAGTAAAGGAGCAGATTACTCTTATTCCTGCAATATCATTTACATGCTGTATCATATTCGGTATGGTAGATTCATAACCGTTTTTCTTTAATTTCTTAACAATACTTTCCGAAGTTTTAATTCGCGATTTAATATGCTCAATAGGATTATATCTGTGCACATGCTGAAACTCATCATTCAACACTTCCAATTTTGTCTCAATCTGCTTTAATGCAGAATTATAAATGAGCATAACCTCTTTCCAGCTATCTACTTCGCTTGTTCTGTCCAATTTTAAATCCACACTTTTCCCTGCCTTCTCCGTTGATTGAATTCCCCGCTTCTGTTTTTCTTTTTCGATTACATTAATTATACCACAATTTTGCCAAAATGTATATTTTTCACAATTATTTAATGTATTCTTAATCTTCATGCAATTTGCGCTCCTTCTCCCCTTCTTTACCGGCTATAAAAAGCCATACCTCTCATATATATGCACCGTTTTGCATTTTATTTAGAAAATCTTTACATTCCTTTATACTACTTTTATTGATTTTCCCTCCGGACAGCCGTAGGATAATAAAGAAGATATTATTGGAAAGGTGTGACTAACCATGAGAGAAAAAATCTATCGTTTTATGCAGGGAAGATACGGAACGGACAATCTGAATCGTTTTCTCATGTTAATGGTTCTTATTTGTTTTGCCCTGTCCCTGTTTGGTGTTCATATTTTTTATCCGATTGCAATTTTGCTTCTTATTTACAGTTATTTCAGAATGTTTTCCCGAAATCTCTACAAACGCCGGAAAGAAAATTCTGTTTACATGCAATACGAATACAAAGTGAAGCAGTTCTTTTTTCGTGAGAAACAACATTTGCAGCAGCGGAAAACTCACCACATTTACAAATGCCCTTCCTGCGGACAAAAAATCCGAATTCCGCGTGGCAAAGGAAAAATCGAAATCCGCTGTCCGAAGTGTAGCCACACCTTCATAAAAAGGAGTTGACGAGGCAGACTATGTTTGGATATATTATCATCAATAAAGGCGATATGAAATTCAAGGAATTTGATGTTTATCATTCCTATTATTGCGGACTTTGCCAGTCTCTGAAAAAGAATTACGGCATTTCCGGTCAGATAAGTCTGACCTATGATATGACGTTTCTGGTTCTCCTTCTCACCGGACTGTATGAGCCCGAAACCAAAAACTTTGAAACAAAATGCGTTGCTCACCCCTTTGAGAAGCACCCGGTAAAGCAGAACCGTTTTTCCGATTATGCGGCGGATATGAATGTACTTTTCACCTACTATAAATGTATGGATGACTGGAACGATGACAAAAAGCTCAGTAAATTAGCATACGGAAAGATATTGGAAAAGGCATACCGCCGGTTATGCAGAAATTATGGAGAAAAAGCCAAGAGAATCAGCAAGGCTATGCAGGAGCTTTCGCAGGCGGAACAAAAGCAGACGATGGATATCGACTATATGGCAGGACTCTTTGGCAGTGTCATGGGAGAACTGATGACGCCCAAGGAGGATGAATGGCAGGAAACTCTGTTCCGTTTGGGCAGTTTTTTAGGTAAATACATTTATCTTCTGGATGCTTATGAGGATATCGAGGACGATATACAAAAGCACCGATACAACCCTCTGCTGACAAAATATGAAAATCCTGACTTTGAGGAAGAACTCAAAATGATTTTAACAATGATGATGGCAGAATGCTGTAAAGAATTTGAAAAGCTTCCCATCCTCGAAAATATAGAAATTCTAAGAAACATCCTCTATTCCGGTGTCTGGTATCGTTATGAAACGGTACGGCAAAAAAGAGAGGCAAAGCAAAAAGAAGGGCAGGACGTTACAAATGCGTGATCCTTATCAAGTACTTGGTATTCCGAAGAATGCCACGGAGGAAGACATAAAAAAAGCATACAGGACGCTTAGTCGAAAGTATCACCCTGATGCCAACATAAACAATCCGAATAAAGATGCCGCTGAAGAAAAATTCAAAGAAATCCAGCAGGCATATCAACAGATCATGAAGGAACGTACCGAGGGAACTACCGGACAGGGGTACGGTAGCAGTTATAGCGGAGGCTCCTACGGTGGATTCGGTGGTTTTGGCGATTTCGGTAATTTCGGCGATTTTAACAGTACCGGAACCGGCTATGAAAAAGACGGACATCTGAGAGCTGCCGGAAATTATGTGCGTAATGGTTATTACAAGGAAGCTCGAACAGTTTTGGACGGTATGGCGGAAAACTCCCGCAATGCCCGCTGGTATTATTACAGTGCCCTTGCCCATGCCGGACTGGGTAACCAGATAGCCGCTATGGAACACGCCCGTCGTGCCGCTGCCTTAGAGCCGAACAACCGGGAATACGCCAATCTGATTTATCAGTTTGAAAACGGCGGTACATGGTACCAGCAGCGACAATACAGCTACGGTCAGCCTTATGCCGGTGGTAACAGCCTTTGTTTGAAACTTTGCCTTGCCAATCTCTTCTGCAATCTCTGCTGTGGCGGCGGTGGGCTTTGCTGCGGCACAAGCCCGTATTATCGGTATTGATTTTGTCCGATATTCATTATATGATAAAGGCATTGATTCGGAGAAAGGATGAAAGCCATGTTCCGTTTATGGGGAAAAATTTATAAAGATAACCGACTTTTGAAGGATACTACTATCTGCGATGATTCTAACGATACAAGAACCCACAAGATTTTCCGTGCACTGGAGGAAATCTGCTATCAGTTTGATTTAGGGAAGCCAATCTGGCTGGACGCTACCGTGGAGGAGTTTAAGCGACATGCGAAGGCACGGTTTACACAGGATAATTTTATTGAAGCGATTGATTTTGATTTTTTGGAAATACATGTCATTGAAGAGGACTGAAGTTGTAGAAACTTGGGTCCTTTTTCATTGTCTAACTTTTATACATATTTGTATTGACATTGCATATTATAAGGTGTAGTATCTTTTTATATCAAATGTAGTTTTCATTACTACATGATGTGTTCTTGATTGTTTTTTTAGTAGAAGGAGGAGTATATTATGCAAATTACAATTCGTGAGCCGGGGAGTGCGATTACTCATTTTATAGCTATGATGATGGCAATGGTGGCAGCTGTTCCGCTTTTGGTAAAAGCGGCCGTCAGTTCCAATCAGATAAGTCTGACAGCAATGGCCGTTTTCATGCTCAGTATGGTATTGCTTTACGGGGCAAGTGCCATGTACCATTCCATTAATGTAGGTGGGAAAATATTAAAGCTTTTTCGCAAGCTTGACCATATGATGATTTTTGTCCTGATTGCAGGTTCGTATACGCCGGTTTGCCTGATCGTTTTAGGCGGTGATTTGGGCTATAAACTGCTTGCATTGGTTTGGGGAATTGCTCTCGCAGGAATGTTGATTAAGGCTTGCTGGATTACTTGTCCGAAATGGTTTTCTTCGATTATTTATATTGCCATGGGGTGGGTTTGTCTGCTGGTGTTCGGCGAACTGCTTGATACACTTCCAAAGGCTGCTTTCCTTTGGCTTCTTGCCGGTGGCATTATTTATACGGTAGGTGGTGTCATTTATGCCTTGAGACTTCCGATTTTTAACAGTAAACATGTGAATTTCGGTTCTCATGAAATTTTCCATTTGTTTGTGATGGGCGGAAGTATCTGTCATTTCATTTTTATGTATTTATATGTTGCTTAAAAAATGGTCGCCCGGCGGCGACCATTCTAAGAGAATTTGCAATGCAAATTCTCCATGACTTCTCACTACATAAGTGCACTTCCATACTTCCGCCACTTGGCTCGCGCACTTTCCTATTAGTCTTCGTATCCGTTCGGATTATTGCTCTGCCATCTCCAGGAATCCGCACACATATCCTTGATTCCGTACTGCGCTTCCCATCCAAGTTCTTTTTTTGCCTTGGAAGCATCAGAATAGCAGGTTGCAATATCACCTGCACGTCTTTCCTTAATCACATAAGGAATTTTCACTCCGGTTGCTTCTTCAAAGTTCTTTACAATGTCAAGTACGCTGTAACCCACTCCGGTTCCAAGGTTGTAAATACAAAGTCCTGCTTTTTCTTCTATTTTCTTTAATGCCTTTACATGACCGATTGCCAAATCCACTACATGGATATAATCTCTGACACCGGTTCCGTCCGGTGTATCGTAATCATTTCCGAATACGCCCAGTTCTTTTAATTTTCCTACTGCCACCTGTGTGATATATGGCATTAAGTTATTCGGAATTCCGTTCGGATTTTCTCCCATGGTTCCGCTCTTGTGAGCACCAATCGGATTAAAGTAACGAAGCAGAATCACATTCCATTCCGGGTCTGCTTTCTGCATATCCATCAAAATCTGCTCCAGCATGGATTTCGTCCAACCGTAAGGATTGGTACACTGACCTTTCGGACATTCTTCGGTAATCGGAATCACTGCCGGATCTCCGTAAACTGTTGCAGAGGATGAGAAAATGATGTTTTTCACGTTATGTCTTCTCATCACGTCTACAAGTGTCAAGGTTCCTGCAATATTGTTATTATAGTATTCCCACGGCTTCTGCACGGATTCACCTACTGCTTTTAAGCCTGCGAAATGAATACAGGAATCAATGTCTTCTTTTGAGAAAACTTCTTCCAGCGCCTCTCTGTCCAAAATATCCGCTTTGTAAAATTTCACCGGTTTTCCTGTAATCTTTGCTACTCTGTCCAAAGCCTTCTCGCTTGCATTACTTAAGTTATCTAAAACTACCACATCATATCCTGCATTCTGTAATTCTACTACGGTATGGCTGCCGATATATCCGGCGCCGCCTGTTACTAAAATAGCCATAAACTCCTCCATTTCCGCCGAAGCCGCTTTGTTTTTTCTATCTATAGTTTTACTCTTTTCCCATGCAGTCAGCAATACATTAATGTTATTGAAATCTGTCAAAATGTTAAATAGGATTTTTACAACTACAGTTCAATTCCATTCTCTTTCAATAGCGCTCTTGCACTTTCCACGGAATCCACACCGGTTTTGTTTTTAATCGGAGCAAATTCCTTATTTCTCACTACTTCAAAGGGCAGACAACTGTCCAGCTTATGTATCATATCCAGAACCAGATTTTCAAACTTATAGCCGTTTGGCTCCTCCGGTTTTACCGGGTTTGCATTTTCATCAATGTAAGGGATTTTCTTTTCCACAATATGAAGCGGAAGTTCCTTTGCCAGCAGCTCTTCCAAATCCCTTTCACGGAACAGGTAGTTCAAAATAACGCCGTAATTGTATGCAGGTTCTCCGTTCTCATCCTTCGCGTTCATCAATTCTTCCGTCAATTCGTAATATTCCACGATAGAAGGTCTGCCGTCCTCCAGACACATAACACCTACCTTTTCATCCGGTGCATTCTTACGCACAACCTTGGAGCCTACCGCGCAGTCTGCAGCAATGGTTGCCCCCACAAAACAAGGGTCTGCAATACGCTGCAACACATTATCTACGGCAAATACATTCAGCCATTCAATTCCGCTTTCCCGCACTTGCTTTAACACGCCGCAATTGTTCATGGAAGAAAACCAGCCACCGTTTCCGTTCGGGGACGTGGAAATTTTATTTTTAGCCTCCATATACACTTTTCCGTCATAATCAGCTGCCGGAGCCATCTCCTGTTTGAAGAAGGTCACGTAATCCGCATTGTAACCGAAAAAACTGTGCTCATTTAAAAAGCGGATGGTAGCGTCATTGTTTTTGTCGCTTGTCATAATAAATAACGGAATCCATGCATCCGCTCTTTTTACCACATCCATCATATTTTCAATCAGCCGCTGAAAAATATATACATCCTTTGTAAGACCGATATTGTACATTCCTTTCGGGTCATCCGAACCAAGTCTGGTTCCCATCCCGCCGGCAAGAAGAACAGCGCCTACTTTTCCCGCTTTAATGGCCTCTAAACCAATCTGTTCAAACTGTTCTCTGCTTTTTTCAATTTCCTCCAACTGCATAGCCGCAAGTGGCTCAATTTTCCCTTTTTTGTCCAATTGTTCTTTCTTGGTACAATATTTTAAAACTTCAAAATCCGTCTCCTCAATCTGTTGTAAAAGCTCTTCCTTCTCCCCTTCACTCAGCTCTTCATAGTACTTCAACACATGAAGCTGACCGAACTTTTCCAATTTGTTTTTTGCTTCTTCAAAATTCATATTCCCTAATCTACCTTTCCCTTTTGCTTAAATTCTCTGTAAATTTTACCATATTTCCAATATGAATACAATTGCGCAGTATCTTAAGTATTTCTGAACTTCTTTATAAAAATCCTGCTCCCCTTGCAAAAAGTATCATGATAAAAAGGGTGATGACCGAAAGCAGCGAGGTCCAGACGACAAGCTGTCCCGCAAGCTGTCCGTCATTATCCATGGCTTCTGCCATAATCGCACTGGCAACAGCGACAGGTGTCGCAAACAAAGCAATAAATGCCGCGAAAATTCCACTGTCAAAGGTTACTATTCCGCTTTTTACAAGCAGCATGGCACCTCCCACACCCAGCATGGGAGCTATCACATTTCTGCCCAAAACCCCTATTGTAATCTGTTTCCGATAGCCTTTGATTTTCTGAAATTCAAACTGTCCGCCTAAAACCAGTAAGGATAACGGGGTGGATGCCTTGGAAATACAGGCAACCGCTTCTTGGGCAAAGTTTATTTTCCCCCACATGGAATCGCTGATAAGCGGTACCGCTACAGGCTTTAACAGCAGTACCATAATTCCGCATGCCACACCCTGAATCAACGGATTTTTCACAATATCCGTAAGAAGTTTTTTGACAGATAATTCTGCCTTTTCATTTTTATAAACCGACAGTGCAACAACCGAAAGCACATTATAAACCGGAATCGTAAACATGGAAAGTACCGCTGCCGCCCTGACACCTTCACTTCCGGCAATCAACTCTGCAAGAGGAACTCCGATTAAAGCAAAATTAGAGCGAAATACGCACTGCAAAATAACGCCCTTCTGCTTTCTGTCCGAAACAAGGGTTGCCAGCAAGACGCCACTCACTACCAAAACTGCAACAATACATAATACATAAGCAACCGCTTCAAAACAAATTCCTTCCAGACTATCCATCTCTGCAATATTATAAAAAAGCAAAAGTGGAAGACACACGCGGAATACTGTTTTATTTCCAACCTTTAGAAATTCCTGTGTAAAAAAATTCTTTTTCTTAAGCCAGTAGCCTAACAGAATAATTAAAATAACCGGCATTATGGCATTTGCTGCAAAAATAAAAATATCCAATAAATGATTCATCCGTATGTATCAGGCTTGCGTTCCTTCACAAGCCTGCCCTTTCCTCTAAACTTTAAATAAGCGGAATGGAAAAAGAAACTGTGGTTCCCACTCCCACCACACTGTCGCATTCGATGGAACCTCCATGTTGCTCTACAATATACTTTGAAATATTTAATCCGATACCGGAACCCGGAATATTCTGGGTTCTTGCCTTATTTCCACGGTAAAATAAATCAAAAACAAAGGGTAAATCCGTAGCCTCAATTCCTTTTCCGCTATCCCGGATACTGACTATAAGAATTTTCTTTTCCTTTTCCTGTTCCAGAACTTCAAATTCCACTTCTATCCGCAGATTGCTACCCCCATATTTCACTGCATTGCTTACAATATTCTGTACCACCTGTGCTATTCTGTCAGGGTCAATCAGAATAAGCACTCTGGGCGGCTTGGCATAATCAAACCGGTAGTTCTGCTGCACGGACTCCTGCCCGTACTCTTTAAACAGTTCCCCAAAAAAGGTATCTGCATAAACCTCCTGTTTATGAATGGACAATTGGTTCATCTGTGCTTTTGAATGCTCTAAAATATCCTCCGTCAGCTTATTCAACAGCTTCGCCTTCGTCAGTGCATGCTCTGCAGTCTCCCGAATCTGTTCCGGCGTTGTTACCACACCATATAGGATTTGTTCCAGATAACCAATAATAATAGCAAGCGGAGTTTTCAAATCATGGGAAATACTGGCATATAACACCCGCTCCTTTTCACTTGCCTGCTGTTCACGGATTCTCCTGTCATGGATTTCGTCCCGCATTTTCTCAAAATCATGGCAAAGTGTTCCGATTTCTCCGCTATAATCATACCGGATGCTCTCTTCCATATTGCCGCTTAAAATACTTTTCGTAGCCTTATGTATCTCACCGACTGGATTCCAAACATCCCTTTTCATCACTTTACCGGACTGAAATCTTACCAGACAGATTGCCAGAAACAACAGCATAGCAATCCCGATTTCCTTTCGAAGAAGTCCTGTCAGCATCTTTTGTCTTTCCTCGGAAGGGTCCACAAGAAGCATTCCTTTTATCTGTGTTCCGCTTACGATAGGCGCCATGTAATATCTGCTGCTTCCTATGGTGGATAAATCCACCGTCTCTCCTTCCGTATAACCCTTCATCGCAGATTCCAATACCCTGCCTTCATAATCAAAGATGCAATAGGGAAACTCTGCCTCAGGAAGCTTTCCCGTAATATCTGTATTCTCCTGTAATTCCTGCTGCAGACGGACAAGAAGCTGATTCATCTTCACCCTTACCTCCCGATCGTCTCCTTCATAGCTGATATGGTGATATGCAACGGAAACCAAAAAACACAAAAGCAACAAGACCAGCAAAATGCTGATCAAGTCATAACGCCATAATTTTTTTCTGATTACATCTCCCATTTGTACCCGGCCCCCCAAACGGTTTTTATATAGCAGGCTCCGGCACGAACCATTTTCTCCCGGATTCGCCCTATATATACGGTAATAGTATTCTCATCAATATATTCCGTACAGCCCCAGACCGCATCCAACAACTGTTCCTTTGAAAAAACTCTGGAAGGGTGGGCGGCAAGATAATGAAGCAGTTGAAACTCCCTTGTTGTCAATTCAATTTCTTTACCACACACCAAAACCCGGTAAGAGGGCACATCAATTTCCACCTCCCCTATGACTATTTTGTCATCCTCTTCCAAAGGTTTTGAAAAGGAAGTATAACGGCGTATATGGGATTTTATCCTCGCCAGAAGCTCCGGCATGGAAAAGGGTTTTTCTATATAATCATCCGCACCAATCCCCAAGGACAACATTTTATCCATTTCACTGTTTTTGGCTGAGATAATCATAATCGGTGCCACGGATTTGGTACGCACAACCCGACACACTTCAAAGCCGTCTGCCTTCGGAAGCATCAAGTCCAATAATATCAGGGTGGGGGAGGATTCCTTGGCAAGCCTTATTCCTTCATCCCCATCAAATGCCTGAACTACCTCGTATCCTTCCTTCTTTAAGAAACCTGCAATGATTTCCTGAAGTTCCTTATCATCTTCAATTAACAGGATTTTCTCCCCCGCCATTATACTCCTCCTTACCAGTTATGTTCTTTTAAGAAAGTATAAACCGCACTTTCTCTTTCTTTTCCGGTTTCTTCGGTATATCGTCCCAGATTCAAATCTCCTACAATTCTTCCGTCCTCCAAATAGAGAAGTCTGGTTGCTCTGGCTGCCGCTTTCAAGTCATGGGTTACCATAACAATAGACTGACCTTCTGCATTCAACCGGGATAAAATATCCAGTACCTGCTTTCCCATGGATGAATTCAGGGCCCCTGTCGGTTCATCTCCGAATATCACCCCTGCTCCCGATATCAATGCTCTTGCAATTGCTACACGCTGCTTCATTCCGCCGGATATCTCCGAAGGATATTTCTCTGCCATATCCCCAAGTCCCATCTGTTCCAAAAGCTGTTTTGTCTTGCGGTTCACTTCCTCTTTTCCTGCCGTACCATAACCGCAATAAGCAACATTCTCAAACACATTCAAATCGGAAAGAAGGTTCATGCTTTGAAAAATAAAGGATACCTTTTTTCTTCTGATTCCTGCCGCCCTCTTTTCATTAATCTTTGCAATATCCTCACCATACAACATAACACTGCCTGAAGTGGGTTTATCCATGGTGGAGAGGGAATACAGAAGTGTGGATTTACCGCTTCCGCTACTTCCCATTATAATCGTAAAATCTCCTTCGTAAATAGAAATATTTATATTTTTCAACACATTGTTTGCATTTTTTCCTACAACAAAGCTCTTGCACAAATCCTTCGTTTCAATAATTGTCTTTTTCATCTTTATTCCTTTCTGCCCTCGAAAGCGGGCTCTTTTTTCCTTTTACTCTTCCATCAGTTCAACCGGTTTGATTTTTCTGATGGACAATAACATGAAACTTGCGATTATCATCAATACTGCATACATTGCACCACTGACTGCCGCCATCATCCATGCGGGCTTACAAATATAACGTACTCCGCACGCAAGAGAGAACAGCACCGGCGAAAGCCATTCATTTAATAGGATTGTAAGCACTATCGCCACTCCGTACTGAATGGTAAGACTTGCCATATTTTCCCTGCAGATATAACCGGTTGTAAAGCCCATAGCCTTAAGAATACCGTATTTTCTACGGTTTTCCTTCGTCTGTGTATGAATCAGATTTACAATATTCAAAATACTGAAAGCCGCAAAAGCAGCCGCCAACACAACACAGATAGGATTGGCAATTTCACCGACAGTTTTACCTTCCTGTTCCACAAAACTAAAATCTTCAAGAATAAGGCTCTGTCCCACTGCCTTCTCAAAATCTTGGGCAAACCTGTCATAATCTACATTATCCTTCAAAAACACAAGAATCGTCTGATAATCAATCGGGAAACCAAGCTCCTTAATATCATTCTCCTGCATATAGAAGGAAGCGCCTCCCTTCATCATGGCACTATAACTTCCCACAATCAGGCAATTGATTTCTTTCTCATCTTTGCTAATCTTTATGTAATCACCTACTTTTTTATCCACCTCTGCCAAAAATTGCTCTGATGCTGCAATCTCATGATTTTCCAAACAAATCCTTCCCTTGGTAAAAGGTACATTTTCATATCGGTCTTCACTATAATTCTCATAAACCATCGGATGAGCTTCCTCACCGCTCCAATCGGTACCTTCAATCTCTATCCCATTACATTCAGGGTCAAGCATTACCTGCACATAATCTTCCACATCATCCGAACTTCGGATGTACTCTAATGCCTCTTCATTTCCCATTGTCTTAATCACACAATCATATCCTGGAAGATTTTCCCATATATGCCTGTCCTTTGCATAATTTGATAAGGTTAATGCAACCTCACCTGCCATCACATCCATGTAGACAGAAACCGTAAGAATCAAAATAATTAAGAAACTCATTCCCTTTCTCTTCCATATCCCATTCACCGCCATGGCCACACCGGAAGAGGCATTGGGAACCAATGATCTGCTCAGCTTCTCCTTGGAAGAAAGAGTTTGCAGATTCATTGCCTGTATAGGGGAAATATGATGTACCTTTTTCAATTCACTGTATACGTTCAGCCAAAGCACAACCACCATAAATAAAATAACGGCTACTCCTGTCTTAGTCGTATATCCGGTCAGAGTAAACGCTCTGTTTCCTCCCAGAACCGTTCTTCCAAGATAAACTGCCAAGGGTCTTGCCAGAAAAATTCCCGGAATCATACCTGCCACACCGGATACCATATAAGCATTAAGATAAATATTTTTAATTTCTTTATTCTCTCTTCCCAATGCCTTATAAGTACCAATCATCTGATATTCTTTTGCAATGGTTGCCCGAACCAGATAACGGAACACTACCATAGAAACAACAAGAATAATAACAGACGCTACTACTCCGACTCCTCCGAAAATACCTGTTAAAATGGACAGGCACATTTTCAAAGTTGCTCTATCCAGCATATACATCTGACTCTGTACAAACTCCGCCGGCAACACCTCCTGAAACTCTCTTAACGACAGTTCCCCATCCTTCAGGAAAACATTCACCGCATAGCCTTCCGTTCCGTTCACAGCCGCCAGTGTCTTTTCATTGACATAAAAGGGATAACTATCAATGAAACCGGAACTGCAAAGTGCAGAATTTACAATTGCCGAAACCCGATATTCCTGCTCTGCTCCTATTCTGAAGCAGTCTCCAACCTTCACGTCATAAGCCTTGGCAAATATATTGGAAATCCATATCTCATCATTCCCCGGTGTCTTTTTCTCCTCTCCCTCCGCAACTGTGACGGCATACCCCAGTTCAGTCAGGTCACTGACACCATAGACAAAATTTCCTTCATTAGAAATTTTTTTATTATTTACATAAAAGTTATCGGTTATATATTTCGCTTTTCCTTCCGCAATGTGCGAGATAACCTCCGAGGCTTTCTTATCCTCCAAGAGCAAATCCGCCCCATCCTCGCGTGCCGAAACGCTAAACACCATAGGACAGTTCTTTGCATTGTAATACTCCTCAACAAACTGCTGCGTTTCAATCGTAAACGATATGCAGGCTGTCAGAATTGCCGCCGCCATCATGGTAAGCAGCATAATAATGAAAAACTGGGTTTTTCTCATAACAATTTTTCTAAACCACATTACTTTTCTCCTCCTTCGTTGATATATTAAGGATAACAAATATTCCTAACAGAAAAATTTCATAAATATAAATAAAAAATAACAAAAAACGGAGCAGCTCGTTTCAAACTGCTCCTCTCCGTTATCCTTGATTTACATCCGTGTTTTTCTAAAAATCCAAAGATAATGTATCAAAAAAATCCTGCGCCTTCATATTCTTTTCTTTATAACGAATAAAAAATGCTTTCATTTCCGCATGATGCTGCCCCAAATCTTCCAATATGGCATCAAAATTTTCTTCTGAAAGACACCCGCACTCCGCAAACATTTCAAAGTACATTTTTTCATCGCCATGCTGCTTTACCAGTTCCCACGCTGCCTCGGACTCGCAGCCTTTTGTATGGCTTCTCACATAGGAAAGCAATTCTTCTTTTATCTTTTCTTCCAGCAAATAGGGATGTTTCAAGCGGATAAATGCAAGATTCGCCTTTACCTGTCTTTTTTTCTCCACAAATTCTTCAAAGCTAGCACTTAAATCCTCTTCTCCGCAAAGGACTACCTTACTGTACCCTTCCCCGTCATCTGCATGAAGAATACTCAACATCCTTGCATCCCACTTTTCCACCCAATGTGGTTCCGTAACCTCCCATGGGGTCAACAGATACTCCGCATCCAAAAGAACCGGAACCGCCCCCAGAAGCACACTCGTCTCTTCCGCTTCCCTGGCCGGTACTGCCCTTTTATCCTCTTTCGGCAAAGTCTCTATTTTCTGCAAATGCTCACAGGAGAAAAAAACACCTTTCCCAAATGCGATTCTCTTTTGAGGCAAAACTACCTCTTTCAAATTGCTGCAATATGCAAAAGCCCATTCTTCCATGCTTTCCATCGTTTCGGGAAGAACCGCTTTCAAAAGGCTTTTACAGCTTAAAAACGCTTTTTTCCCGATTTTGTAAACCGGCTTGTCCTCTATGAAATTTGGAATTTCAACTTCATTTTCTTTTCCGTCATAGCCGGTTATCACTACCCGCTCCCCTTCTATCCGATAAGAAAAAGCACCTTCCCGTTTATCGTATGCCATTTAGCTAACCAAGCCTTTCTCTAAATATCCAGATTTTTTATCTGCTCCAGCATTTCATTTTGTCGTTCCGTAATCATTAATTCCTGATTATGTCTTTGGTAATCTTCACTGCCAAACCTTGCAATAAATTTGGAGCTGTAGCTCCCTACCGTAAGCTCCGTAACAAGTACCAGCAGTTCATTTCCCCCGTCAAACACCTCTTCAGCAAACGCAAAAAGATAATGCAGCTGCTGTTTTACCTGTTCCGTCCGTTCCTTCATTTCCGACACGCTCTTATCAAAGCGCTCTTTCAGAAACAGAAACGCTTCTTCTCCACTCTTTTCCTCTTGCAAATACAGTTCCTTTCCTGCGCTTTCCAAGAAGAAAATAACCTGTCTGTATTTCCTTCTTTCACTGCCGGACAGTGCATTTGCTTTCTGCAGGGAACGAAGCGCCTGCTCTCGTGCCTGCACCTGTTTCTCCAACAGTGCAACTACCTGCTCGCTTCCGGCTTTTGCTGCCTTAATTCCCTTTAGCGGTACCATCAAATCGCTCAGATAATCAGAAGTTTCCATAACCTCCTTCATGCCCTCTGTCACCTTGTCAAGCAGCATGGAAAGCAAGGAAAGCCGTTCGTCAAACGCCGCTTTTTTTGCCTTTTCCTTGGCTGCCTGTGATGGATTTCCGGCAAGGATATCCTCAATCCGATAATCCTTTTTATATTTATTATATAAGTCATAATATGCCGTAAATTCCTTGACTATCCTCTCATTCCGGATATACTGTCCTACCAGCGTTTCGTCCGCTTTTTTCTTTTCTGCCTCATAAAGCAGCAAAATTTCCGACAAGTCTTCCCATCCTCTGGCAGTCACATAGCTTCGGCCTTTAACGTTGGTCTCCACTTTATAAAAATATTCTTTTTTCAGTTCCAGGAAATTAACAATTGCAGGATGCACGCCTTTTTCCTGTGCATATTCCTTCCAAACTGCAAAATCAGGTTCTACCTCCATCACCCTGAGCCTGTCCAGAGTTGCCACATCAAACTCCCGCACCGATTTGTTGTATTCCGGCGGATTTCCCGCTGTCACAATGACCCAGCCTTCCGGCACCTGATGTCTGCCGAATACCTTGTATTGCAGAAACTGCAGCATGGACGGGGAAAGTGTTTCAGAGACACAGTTGATTTCGTCCAAAAAGAGTATCCCTTCCTTCACACCACTTTCTTCCATGGTTTCATAAACAGAAGAAATGATTTCACTCATGGTATATTCCGATACGTCAAACTCTTCCTCTCCGTATTCCTTGTGACGGATAAAGGGCAGTCCCAATGCAGACTGTCTCGTATGATGCGTCATGGAATAGGCTACAAGGGCAATGCCCATTTCCTGTGCAATCTGCTCCATAACCGCCGTCTTACCGATACCGGGTGCCCCCAAAAGAAAAATCGGACGCTGTCTGACTACCGGTATTTTATATTCTCCGAAATCATCTTTTTTCAAATAAAGAACAACCGAATCCTTAATATATTCCTTTGCCTGCTTAATATTCATCCATGCTCTCCTTCTTCCAACTGCTCGGGCTCTAACACCGCTTTGATTGCCCATACCGGAACCTGAGGCCTTGTATCATCCTCGTCCAAGAATACAAAAATCGTGTTGTAATCCGGCATTCTTTCAGGATAAATTCCGAACCCGTCCGTAAAATATATCAGTCCTTTTAAATTTTCAAACTCTCCCTGTTCAAGAAGACTGTCCACATAGTCAAATGCCGGACGAAAATCCGTACCGCCGAAGCCTTTCAGTCTGCCCTTTTTCAGAAATTCTTCAAACTCCTCATCACAGGTGATTTTCGTATCACTCTGTACCTCATTATCGCACTGAATGATATGCACATTGATTTTTCGGAAGAAATTTTCCGTACTTTTCAAAATAGAATAAGTCTTTTTCAAAAAAGCCTGCAAAATTCCGTTACGGCAGGATGCCGATGTATCCAAGACGATAACAAAATCCCTGATCTTATTTAACTCTTTATACTCCAACGGCTCAATTAATGGCATATTTCCATACCGTGCCAAGCCATAGGTGTAATAAATATAATCAAACTCCTCATCATTGATACAGCTTTCTTCGCCCATCACTGTAAAACGCCTTAAAATCTCCTCGTATTGATACCGTTCCTTCGTGGCTTCTTCCAGATTTGCTTCCAGACTTTCGGAATTGTTTTTATCCTTGGAAAAGGTTTTTAAGTCTGCTTTAATCCGCTCGCTGATTTTTTTCCACTGCTCGGCATTCACAACCAACTCTTCCGCAGGCATCCAGTAGCTGTGCTCATCCATTTTGAAAAGGGCACCAAATTCTGCTCTTCCATCCTCACTGAGAGGGTTAATCCGAAAATATCGATACAGCTTTTCTGCGGTCAGTCCTCCTGCGTTTTTCTTTAAAATCCGAAGTTTTTCTGCTCTTTCTCTGTCCTTTTTCATTGCCGAGGCAGAAAGCCCCATTTCCAATACCGTTTCTTCCACTGCGATGTCTACGGCTAAATCCCAGTCTTCCCTGTTTGTCTTGCCATATTGAAACCGGTGATAGAAAATACAGTGAAACAGAATGTGCATGTACATGTGCACGATGGAGGCCGGTTCCTCTTTATAGCTTTGTAAAATCACCACAGGGTCATAATATAGGTGGCTTCCGTCACAATACACGCAGTGAAGGTTGGGTTTTGGAACCGGCTGCAAATTTGCTAATGCCACATCCATAAAACGCATATTTACTATGATACTGTCACGGGCAAGAGAAAGGACCCCTGCGGCAAGGTGGTTGATATTCTGTTGTTTTTCCTCTTTGGTTGCTATGGAGGGTACATTCAACATAGGAGAGTGGTTTCCTTTCTTTTTTCCCAATAAATATTATAATTTTAGGTTTTTGAAGAGGTCGCCCAAGGTGGTGGTGGCTTCTTCACCGGAGGTGTATTCGATGGCTTCGGCATCATCGATGGTGTCTGTAGGGAGTTCTTCCTCTACAGCTTTCATACTCAGGCTGATTTTATTATCTCTTGTACCCAGCACTTTTACGCGTACTTTTTCGCCGACTGTTAAAACCTCGGAGGGTTTACGAATCCGTTTGGTACAGATTTCGGAAATGTGAACCAGTCCGGAAAGTCCGTCCTGAAGCGATACAAAAGCCCCGTAAGTTGTCAGACTCTCTATGGTTCCTTCCAAGATACTGCCCGGTACGAGCATGGAAATTTTGTGGTTCTGTTCTTCTGCAGCTTTTTCTTTGGCAATTACTTTGGCGGAGAGAACTAATTTTTCTTTTTCTTTATCCACGGTGATAACACGCACCGGAATGGTTTTTCCACAATAACTTTCCAAATCTTCCACATACGTAAGGGCAAGCAAAGAGGCGGGAATGAACCCCCGAATCCCCTCTAAATAGGCCACTACTCCACCGTTTACCGCTTCTTTTACTTTTACGGTTAAATCGGTTTCTTCGTCCAGATAGTTCTGTAATTTTTCCCATCCAAGGACATCGTTTGCCTCCTTCTTAGACAGGCGGATGTTACCGTTTCCGTCGTCCATGCTGACTACCGCTGCTTCCACTTCATCCCCTACATGAACCTGCTCTAATACTGCAAAATCGGGGTCATTGCTGAAATCTTCGGCTTTCATGATGCCCTGTGTATAATATTTTAAATCCAAAATCGCTTCTTCCTCATCTACAGCGATAACGGTTCCTTTGATGATATCGCCTTCTCTTATTTTTCGGAAAGAAGCTTCCAGCTCTGCTGCATAATCTGCCATGGATTCCTGTTTGTTTTCTAATTCTGCCATTCTCTTTTTCTCCTTTTTTGTATTCTTATTTTCCCTTCTTCAATCAGTTCTGTCAATTTCAAACAATCTTGCCATAACCGGTTTATCATAACAAACTGTCAGCACATCCCCGTGAACCTCAAATGTAACCGGTTCTTTTTGCGGATAGATACAGGAAACTCTGACACCGTTCTTTGCAAAAGACAGACTGCTTAACGGTATGGACAGTGTCGTCTCCGTGCATTCCACACCCTTCTGCTTATATCCTGCAAGACTCTTGCCTTCCATTTCCCGCTTCCATACTGCCAGATATGCTTTATCCTCTGTCTGTAAGCCGCCGCACACCCACAAATCCTCATTATCTGCTATGTCTAATGGTAGAAAAGGTAGTGCCTTTTTGATATCCTGACGAATGTTTTTGTAGCATGCAATCCCTTCTTTTACAAGCTCCTTACGCTCTTTCGGAAGTTCTGCCAGATGACCGCTCTGGTGCACACGCACCAGCATGGCATTTATCATGTTGTAAATAACCTCCTCCTTGTCCCCCTGCCTCATCGGATAAGACCAGATTGCAGCCTGCTCCGGTGTAACACCTGCTGCCGCATTCGCTGCGATGGTCGCATAGTTCCTGTAATCCTCCTGATCAGAGGTAGACTGGATACTGTATCTGGAAAGCAGCGCATAGTCTATTCTAAGACCACCGCTGGAGCAGTTCTCGATTACCAAATCCGGATATCTGGCAAACACATCATCCAGCCATGCAAGATATGCTTTTTCATGTTCCAGCAATCCTTGCCCGAAGCTTTCTGCACCAATCTCGGTGCCGATACCGGGTTCAATATTATAATCCATCTTAATATAGCCCACACCATACTCTTTTACCACCCGGTCAATCACTTCGTTTACATGTCCGATAACTGCCGGATTGCGAAAATCAAGCTGATATCTGCTTCTGTCAAACACTCTCTTACCGTGACGTACAAAGAACCAGTCATCGGGTGCCTTTTTCGCTTTTTCACAATTGATTCCCATAACCTCCAGTTCCAGCCAGACACCGGGAACCATTCCTTTCTTACGGATATAATCCGTTACTTCTTTAATGCCGCCCGGGAAGCGCTCCCTGCATTCCTGCCATTCCCCTACGCTGTCCCACCATTCGCCCGGTGCATACCAGCCGGCATCAATGACATAATATTCACAGCCGCATTCTGCCGCAGCATCAATCAAAGGAAGCTCTTTTTCGGTAGTCGGATCACCAAAAAGGCAATTCATATAATCGTTAAAAATAACAGGCAGATTCTCATCATCCTGATTCGGTCTGCGAATCAGACGACGGTATTTGGTCAGTTCACCTATTGCCTCTTCAAAGCTGTCACTCGCTACGCCTACCGCAACCGGAACAGACTCAAAAGCTTCGCCCGGTGCCAGGTTCTTAAACCAATGGGACTGTACTTCTGTGGGGCCGCTGACACAGACATAAAAATGGGTGTTCTGGTCGCTGATTTCATAATGCCATGAGCCATTATGCTCGATCTGCCAAAATAAGCCGGTATGTGCTTCTTTATTTTCGACATATCCCAACGGCAGATATTTTTTAGAAGACCAGTTACCGGTATTCGTTACCTCAAGTACCTGAGAAGTACGCTGGTATACACCGGGTTGTGTCTGCGCCAATCCCAAATCTCCAAAGGTATACTCCTTAATACTCATTTCCTTCTGCCAGCCGTTATAAGGAATACGAACCCTCATCTTGGCATCCGAATTACTCTTTCCTTCTTTTTCAATACCGGTATAACAAAAAGAAGAGAGATACTCCAAGGTCTGTACCTCCGTTCCTTCATTGATTACTTTACTGAACATCCGAATCACGGAGGTACCGCTATAAAACTGCATCACCGTTTCCACCCGAACATGGGTAACCTCCTTATCCTCCTGAAAAATGATGAGTTTACGTCCGGTTTCATTCACGCTGTCTTCCATTCCGGCATAGGTCAGTAAGTAGCCGGGTGCCGTTACAATATGCTTATTTCCATGCTTTTCGTAAGGGCGATTGTAACCGGATAAACTTACCTGCACTAACTGAAATGCCTCATCCAGAAATTGCTGTTTTCTTCCCAAATCCTCCGCCTTACATTCCGCTCCGAATCTGCATAAGTTCTCCTCGCAAAACTCCGCCTTTGAGAAATGAAGAAGCTTTAACTGCTTCTTTTCCGTAATCCCAAAGACGATATGAATGCCGTTTTCATTAATCTTTATATATTCCATCTTACCTTCATCCCTCCAATGTCGAATTTATCTTCCGTCTGCAATCCCATTTACTGCCATGTCCGCAACAGAAACGCTGCTGAATTTTCCATGCATGTTTCCTGATTTACCGCATCAAAATGCTCTATTGCCAGATAGCCCTCGTACTCAGACCTCTTGATTTTATTAAGAACAGCCTTCATCGGAATATAGCCAGCCCCCACTGCTACGGATTGTGACCCGCGATCCTTGCAATGGACGTGAACAATTCTTTCTTTTAGCAAGTCCCATGCGGCCAATACATCCTCACCATGAATGATAAAATTACCCGTGTCAAAAGTTCCTTTTAATTGCGGTATACGTTCCAAGAACCAGCGTACACCGTTCACGCAGGATAAGGGCGATTTCGCATCATCAAAATCCTCCACCGTCACCGTGATATCCGCATCCGTTCCCCATGTAACAATCTTCTCCAAACCTTTTGCCATACGCAGAGCTTTTTCATTTTTATTCAGAAAATCTTCCGTTTTGGCATAGTCTGCCACACATGCTTTCATCACCTTAGCTTCTTCCTCAGACAGAAATCCGGGTACAACAAGAATTTTCTCCGCTCCTGCTTTCCGTGCTGTCTCTATGTGTTTCTTTGCTTTTTCTTTCTCGTCCTTTTGCTCCATCTCATAGAACTCATAGACACAGCTTATATGCAATTGCGCTTCCTTAAGCAGTTCAACGGTTTCCTCATGTTCACACAGATATGACATATTTATTTCTACCGCTTCAATCCCTGCACATCTTACCCCATTTACTAATTCTGCCAAAGGCTTACCCGTCTGTTGGGCTGCCTGTAAAATATGATCATAAAATACGGATAGCTTCATTCCTATACCTCTTCACATACCGGACATTGTCTTTGCGTTATCACCGGTGCACAAAAATGGATGGCATTTATTATTATCTTCTGAATTTCCGGCATATGATAGATGGGATATTCCTCATGTCCCGGCTGAAAATAAAAAATCTTTCCATAGCCTCTTGTAAAAGTGCAGCCGCTGCGGAAAACCTGTCCACCGGAAAACCATCCGGTAAAGATTACATCATCAGGCTTAGGAATGTCAAAATATTCCCCATACATTTCTTCCTTCGGAATTTCAATCTTTTCCGGAATCCCCGCCGCAATCGGATGGGTCGGCGAAACACACCAAAGCTTCTCCTGTTCCCCATGCTTCCATTTCAAGGTCATAGTCGTTCCCATAAGCTTTTTCATAATCTTGGAAAAATGTGCGGAGTGTAATGCTATCAGTCCCATTCCCGACAACACATGCCTTTGTACGCGCTCTGCCACCGTATCCGAAAACTCCTCCTGCAATGCATGACTCCATATCACGAGCACATCCGTCTCATGGAGTATTTCTTCCGTAAGCCCATGTTCCGGCATATCAAAGGTAGCAGTCCGAACCTCAAATTCCTGTTCCTTTTTTAAAAAAGCGGCGATACAGCCGTGTATTCCTTCCGGATAGATTTGATGAATCTTTTCGTATTCCCTTTCATGTTTAAATTCATTCCAAACCGTAACCCTTATCATATATGACCTCTTTCCATAAAAATTTAATGACCAGCCTATTCCAACTAATTTCCATTATATCCGTCAGCTGTTTTTATGGCAACTAAAAAGGACGGTCAAACAGCAGATTTTTGTCCGTCTTAAATTACTACGGAACCTGTCGGATTTTTACGAATATGCTAAAAAGAAAAGGATAGATTTTTGTTCTATGTTAGAAAACACCTTGGAAATCTTTTTTCTTTCTGCCGCGGTTTCCGTTGATGCTTTTGCCGCCTGCTTTTCGCTGGGACTTCGGCGGGTAAAAATCCCTCTTATTTCCGTATTGATTTTAAGCTGCATTTCTACCCTCTTTCTTTCCCTCTCCCTGTTTGCAGGGACGGCACTTTCTTCCCTGCTGCCGGTGGAATTGACAAAAAAACTCAGCTTTCTCCTTCTGTTTATTCTGGGACTTTCCAAGCTCTTTGAACGGTGTGATGAAACTGCTGACAAAGCCAATAAAAATCATGATAATTTACTCTCCTCCAAAGAAGCCTTTTTCCTTGGGTTTGCCCTCTCCCTGGACTGTCTTGCCGCCGGGCTCGGTGCAGGCATGATAACCGCTGACTTTCGTCCTCTCCTTGCCCAAATTGTACTGATTCCGTTTTTCATGAGCGCAATTTTCATTGTCCTTGGAGATTTTCTCGGAAAAATGCTTTCAACCCGCCTTGGCGGTAATTTCTGCCGTCTCGGCGGGCTGCTTTTAATAGCTCTCGCTTTCTTTCAGTTTTTTTGAAAATCCGACCGGGGAAAGCAGCATCACTTCATGGGCAAGTACAGGCATTGCCGACAATAAAGCAAGCATGCCCCACTCCCGAAGGGATAAGGAGCAGGTTCCAAACATGGTAATAAAATATGGTATTTCCGTCACCATAAGCTGCAAGGCAATCCCCATCCCGAATGCCGCTATCATCAGCTTGTTTTCCAAATGATTCATACGAAATACAGAGGTTTCCACATCCCGCATACCGATGGCATGAAATAACTGCGACAGCCCCAACACGGTAAAGGCATACGTCTGGCTGCGGCTCAGCACTTCCTGATTTGAAAGAAGTGTCCGGATACCTTCTAAACTTACCTCTCCGCCTCCCGCACGCAAGATGGAAATAGGAAGCTGCAAAAAGGCGGTGGTACTGATTACTGCAATCAGACAGCCGTAAAATAAAGTACAATTCAATCCGCCGCCCGCAAACAGGCTTTCCTTTTTTGCCCGCGGCGGTCTTTTCATGAAGTTTTCATTTTCATTCATATCCACCCCAAGCGCCAATGCCGGAAGAGAATCGGTAATCAAATTAATCCACAAAATATGCGCCGGTTTTAAGGGTGAGGCAAGACCGGTAAGAATTGCCGCAAGCATGGTAATAATTTCCCCAAAATTAGAGGACAATAGAAACAGCACCGATTTTTTTATATTTTCATAAATACTTCTTCCCTGCGCAATCGCCTTGGCTATCGTGGCAAAATTATCATCCGTCAGCACAATATCCGCCGCACTTTTTGCCACGTCCGTGCCTCCAAGTCCCATAGCAATCCCCACGTCAGCCATTTTTAAAGAAGGAGCATCATTTACTCCGTCCCCGGTCATTGCCACAATCTGTCCGTTTTCTTTAAAACCTTTTACAATGCGCACTTTATGTTCCGGAGAAACATGGGCAAAAACCCTGATACCCGGCAGTTTCTTACGAAATTCCGTATCCGTCATCTGCTGCATTTCTTCTCCCGACAGACATTCTTCCGTTCTCCCTGCAATCCCAAGTTCCTTAGCAATAGCAAATGCCGTATCGGAACGGTCTCCGGTAATCATCACTGTCTTCACTCCTGCCTGATAAAATTCCCGTACTGCCGCCGAAGCTTCCGGGCGCACCGGATCCGCCATTCCTACCATACCTACAAAAACAAGGCTTTCTTCACTTAACATTTTTTCATCCGTTCTCATGCCAAGTACCAATACCCGCAGAGCATCCTTTGTAAATTCTTTGATAGCACGATCAATCTGCTGTCTGTATGCCGGACTCATCGGAACGGCTTTTCCCCCCAGCCGGACAAATTTGCAGTTCCGTAATACCTCCTCCGGTGAACCTTTTGTATAAGAAACAAATCCCTGACTGCTCTTATGAAAGGTGGTCATTCGCTTCCGCTGCGAATCAAAGGCAAGCTCATCTATTCTGGGAAATTCTTTCTCCAAAGTTTTTCTTGTGATTCCATATCTTTCTGCCATGTCCAAAAGTGCCAGCTCCGTAGGATCTCCGATTCGCTCTGTACCGGAAATTTCTCCGTCATTACAAAGGGTAAATCCATGCAGAAAATTGCGGTTTTCTGAAGTATCCAAAGCATCTGCCGGATAAATTTTCCCCTCCGTGAAGCAACGCACCACGGTCATTTTATTCTGGGTCAGGGTTCCTGTTTTGTCTGAACATACCACGCTGACACAGCCAAGAGTTTCCACGCTCGGTAGCCGTTTGACAATGGTATTGACCTTTACCATTCTGGTAACACTTAAAGCAAGTACCATGGTAACGATTGCCGGAAGTCCCTCAGGTACTGCTGCCACTGCCAGTGAAATCGCCGTAATCAGCATTTCCATCACATCCCGTTTTTGCAAAACCGCAATCAGAAACAACAATACACATAAAAAGACGGAAACACCGCTCAATACCTTTCCAAGATCCGCCAGTCTTTTCTGTAACGGCGTTGCCTCTTCTTTTGTATTTTGCAGCATTCCCGCAATTTTTCCGATTTCGGTATCCATACCGATTGCCTTTACTACGCCCTCGCCGCGCCCATAGGTTACATTCGTGGACATATAAGCTTTATTCTCTTTTTTTGTATCCTTGCAAACGGGTACGGATTCTCCGGTCAGCGCAGCCTCTTCGATTTTTAAATTCACCGCTTCCGTCAGTTCCAAATCCGCCGGCACCTGTCTGCCTGCTTCCAGGTAAACTACATCACCGGGAAGCAAATCTGCTGCCGGAATTTCCGTAATTTCTCCATTCACCTTTACTAAAGCCTTCGGACTCGTCATCTGCTTCAAAGCATCCAACGCCCGTTTTGCCTTGCCCTCCTGAATCACACCGATAATAGAATTCACTACAATTACCGTAAGAATAATAACCGTATCACTGACTTCCTGTAGCAGCAAAGACACTGCCGCCGCCACAAACAAAATATAAATCAGCGGGTCATTAAGCTGCTCTCCAAAACAGGCAAGTAATGATTTTTTCTCCTCTTCCTTCAGGACATTTCTTCCCCGCAGCGAAGCCTCTGCTCTTTGCGTTGCTTTGTTTTCCTTCATTTTTGCCATATCCTTCCATGCCTCTCCTGCTGTCTGACAAAAGTATACGAATACGCTCCCGTAAGACAGCATGTTCTATGAAAAGATATGAGGACAGGTTTTAAAATAGTACGTTAATTGTTCATTTTACTTCCGCATTTCGGACAAATATTTCCGCCCTTATAAGTAAAACCGCACCGATAACAGCATTTCACATCATGTTTTTCCTTCGCCAGATACGCAATACTTCGAGACTCCGGCCTCTCCTGTAAATAGGAAATAAATTCATCCATTATCTCCGTAAATACCGTACTGTTTTCTTTCATCGTCGGATTGGGCAGCTTTACCTTCTTTCCGGTAAAGCGGTGCAGATAAATGCCTTTTCCCATAATTCCCTTGCTCTCTGCGGCTTTTTCCACGTCCATAACGTTTACCGCACCGGAGTGGAAAAATGTCCGGTAAAAAATATGGTCAGGCGTGAGGACAAAACCTTCTTTTCCGCTTCCCGCTTTTGTCGTATCACCTACAAGTAACGGATACTCGTAAGCTCCTCTCTCCCCTGCATACCCGTTTACGGCACGCAACATGGCTTCCCGCTGTCGTTCGAAATTGTCCTCTTGTGCTCCATTCTCTTTTTCTTCTTTCTGTTTCCGCCTTCCTTCCTCTCTGGCATCATAGAAATAGAAATGCTCAAGGTTACTCATTTTCTCTTCCATTTCATGTTTCAGTTTCCGCATCAGTTGGACACTTTCGTCGGTTTTCAGCTTGGTAAGCCGTCTTTCAATCATTTCTAATGTGTTCACCTTTAGTTCAGGTAACAACATCATCTGACTGATTTTTTCATAAGCTTCCATTCCCTCTGCAAAAGAAAGGGTTGCAATAGCCGGACAAACCTCCTCGATTTTCGCTTCATCCATTGCGCGGATTTTATCATAAATTTTTTCCAGAAACGGCTCTTTATTTTCCTTCTTGTAATCCTGCTCCTGCAAGCTGCCATATAGCTCCCATAGCGTCTGTCTGTCCTTATTACTTCCTCCCCGCTTTACAAAGGCTGCAATCTCTTCTTTTTCTGCCATATCATGCCGCTGTTCAAGCTGCTTTCTGTAAGGAGACAAATCAACCTCTTTGTACTGATTAATTTTATCCAGATAACCCGCAAACTGTTTTCTGTCCAAATGCAGGGGCATATGCAAAATCAGATGCTCTACCTCCCGCTCTGCACGGTTTCCCCGGATATGCTCTAACCTTCGGATGGTTTCCCGCTTTAACTCCTCCGGGCAATCCTGTCTGTTCACTTCTTCCATAATCCGGTTAATTTCTTCATAGGTCTTGTTTTTACTAAGCTCGATTTTCTGCTCCATGGCTTTTTCTTCGGCGCGGTAAAGCCTGCTGTCGATTTTTTGAATATAAGAACTTCGATTCTCCTCCGGGAGAAAATCTTCACCTCGAAGCTGTCTTTTCAATTCCGAAAGCTGTTGGGGTGAAAGCTTCTCCAAGGTTCCCATCCTTGCTTCGTATTTTGCAGTCAGTTTTTCACATAAGATGTCCTTTACCGTCTGTAAATAAGTATCCTCCGGCAGATTCGCTGTATTAAAAGAAGCCGTACCATACTTTGCTGCATGCACGATTGCCTGTCCGGTTCTGAGCGATTCTTCTCTTTCCTGCTCGGAGCTGTTTAAAATTGCCTTCAGTTCCTCGGTAGTTTTCAAGGAAAGCTTGGATTTTGCCTGCGAAAGAGCAGTCTGCTCCGATTCGGAAAGTGGCTGTGACGCACCCTGACTAACTCCCTTGCTTTCCCTGAATACGGCTTCTTTAGGAGCATTTCCTTCCGTCTTGTATTCAGGTGTACTGCTTAAACCACCTTTGTCTTCTGCATGCTTTATTCCTTCCTGTCTGCTTCTACTGAATGCTGCTTCTGTTTTGTCCTGTGGCAATGCTGTCCCGCTTCCGTTTTCTTTTGGGGGCATGGTCTGTGCTTTCTGTTTGCCACGCTCGGTTTCATATTCATTAAACTTATAATTCACCGTTTTGGCAGCCCTTTCGCCCAACAGTCCCAGATAGTCTTCATAAGCAATTCTGTCCTCGTCAAAATTCAGACTATACACATCCCCTTCCTGCAGCAGTTTGCCCGGCCGGGGTGTATAAAACGCATTACAGGAATTGCAGGCATAGGCACGTGCAATAAATACTCTTGCTTCCTCTGTCTCTATCAGGATTTCTTTATCTACAGGATAAACTGCCATATACAGCTTTTCTTTGCATTTCGGACATTGGTAATCTGTCATATAAAAGTTATTACCGATTCTCGATTTTACGGCATCAGCCTCACTCATAGTTCCTCTTTCAAATTCAGCAGTCTCCATTTTCCAACACATATTATGCCAGAGTCCTAGTTCGTACTCCTCTTCGTCAGCCTGTCCGTTTCCTGTTTTTACAGGCATGTCTGCATCCTGTGTTTCTTTTCCATCTGTTTTTTTGTTTCCCTCTGCATCGGTTTCGTCCGAACAATTCTCTCCGTTTTCACCGACCGCAGAATCACCTTCTGCTAAATCCGCTTCCTGCTCCTCCTGCACTTTGCCCTCACTTTTCAAAAGCTCCATTGCCGCCTGCAGCACATCTTCATAGGTAATCTGAATTCCGTTTTTGAAAAAATGAAAGTTCTCAGTACGAAATCCGGGCTCCACGCCAATAGGACGGAACACCCCGGTAAAAAGCTGATTCAGCGCCGCATAATCCTTGTCAACCTTCAGCCCTCCGATAGAGCCCCACTTTCCGAAGGCATACAGCGCCATATTCAGCATATTGTTTATCAGTGCATCATTGGGTATCGTGTCAATTCTTTTATTTTCCAAAGGAATATCCATGATATTGGTATACACTTTTTTATTATCAAAATTAAAAATCAGGGAACGCACTTCTCCCACAAGAATCAGATTATTATTTACAACGGCGAACACATTTTTCCATGTAACAGGTGCTTTCACGGTTCCTATTAGCCTTGTAAAAACCTTTTTCAATTCCGGATTTGTTTTCAGTAACAGCACAAATACCACCTCAACCAGTGTTTTCTTTCTATCTTAACACATTGGGAGGAAGAATGGTACTATTCCTATTTCACAAAATCCTCAAGTGTCCGAAACGTATATCCCATCTCTTCCCACTTTGTCAGCAGTTCATCCAGAATTTCCCCATTTGTTTTCGAGGTGCTGTGTAAAAGCACGATTGCCCCCGGATGAATCCGCCCTACTAATTTCTTAAAAGCCTCGTCCTTACTCGGCTGTTTATCCTGATACCAGTCTACATAGGCGAGGCTCCAAAAAAACGTGTGATATCCCATATCCTTTGCCATTTCCAAATTTTTGGTACTGTATTTTCCCTGTGGGGGACGATAATATCGTACAAGCTCCGTCCCCGTAATTTCTTTAAATTCGCTTTCTACATCCTCCATTTCCTTTCGAAAGGATTCCTTGGAAGAAATGGAAGACATATCCAAATGATGGTATGTATGATTTCCAACGGAATGCCCTTCCTCTACCATCCGTTTCACAAGTTCCGGTGCAGATTCCAGATAATGGCCTACGACAAAAAAGGTTGCCGATACGTTATGCTTTTTCAGGGCATCCAGAATCGGTTCGGTGTTCCCGTTCTCATACCCCGCATCAAAGGTCAGATATATTACCTTTTCCGTATTGTCTCCCACATAATGGGCATTGTATTTTTCCAGTTCTGCCGTAGATGCATTTCCGGTAGGCTGGCTCCCTTCCGCTCCGAAGCCCAGTCCCCAATTTTCTGCTGCGAGTACACTTGCGCTTACTTCTTTAGTTCGCCCATCCGCTCTTTCATAATTGACATAAGCAACACCTCTGCCGAAGAAAAATGCGGCAGCTAAAAGCACCACAAGTATTGCCGGTTTTTTTAAATCCTTCCAGGTCATACCGTCTTTATCAATTTCGATTTTCATAAAGCCGTTTCTCCAACTTTTCTTTTATAAAAGATATTTTAAATAAGAAAAAAAATGCCTGTCTGCCATTGCAGAAAGACATTTTTTATTTTAACTAAAAGTTTCTACCGTTCCAGCCCCAGTCGGAAATCCCCGAATAAGTAATATAAATTCCGTTTCCCGGAATCCCCAGTTCTTTTTCGTAAATGCGGCAGATTTCGGCTGTCATTTTTTCGTAAGCTGCAGAAGAAGCATTTCCGAATAATTTCACTTCCACGAAAGCTCCATTATCCAGCTTTTTACCACCCATATAAAGGTCATAGTTGTCCTCAAATCCAAGCATTAAGTAGCTTTCCGGCTTGCTTAAAATAGAAATTGCTTTTCCAAGTTCCGCTTTTAAAATTTCTCTTTTTTCCTGTGGTACAGGTCCCGTAATTTTTGAATCGATAAACGGCATATCAGTTCTCCTTTTCCTGTTCTTATGTTTTTCTATTGGGTATATTTTTTCTTTTTAATACAACAGATATATTCCTCTCTTCCGTCGCGGAGTTCTACTTTAAAGAAGGATGCTGAAACACCTTTAATATTCAGCTTCCGGCTGTTCACCGAGTAGTCAAAGGAAAAGCTTCCGTTTTTACTTTCCATCAATTCTTTATCCAGTTTATTTTTATCCTTCACAATTGCATTCACATTTTTACCGGTATTCATCTCTATCTTATCTGCAAACCGGTCAAAGAAATCTAAGAAATAATAGTGATCCTTGACCTTCATTTCCTTTTCACAACTATGAAGAACTTCTGCCATCCCCGTCTCATAATCAAGCCGGTACACTTTATCAAAAACCTTGACCAATGCAGCACTATAATCCAAAAGAGTTCTCTCCTGCTCTGCCTTTTTGATTTCGTCAATATTATCCAATGCAAAATAGAACAAGGATCGCTTTCCCCGGCTACCGATATAGCGTACCTTAACATTAAGCCATATATAGGAGCCGTCCTCTTTCTGAAAGTGAATTTGCGCCTGCTGCATCGTGTCTGTTTCCTTTGCTGTCAGACACTTCTCTATGAGAATACTCTTTTCCGGTTCTTTTACGGGTTTATTCATTACTTTCGGAATCTCCTGTAAAGAACAAGAGTCTCCGTAAATCACTTCATAATATCCCCGATTCGCCTGAATAATCTCCAGACTCCCCTCTTTCAGTTCAAAAATTCCCATGCCTCCCAGCATACTGTAAAACAACATACTTTCCTTTGTATTTCCATGGGTAAAAGCATCTAAAATAACATCCTCAAGCTCCGGCAAATCTTCCAAATCCGGCATTTTCCGTGCCACATGCTTCTGCGCAAGCAGCTCTTCAAATTCCTCACCGGGCATGGGCCTGTAAAAATAATAGCCCTGTACCACGTCACATTCCATGCTCTTTAGATATTCCCATTCCTGCCTTGTTTCCACACCCTCGGCCACAACCCGCAGTTTCATCCACTTAGCCATACGGATAACTGCCTCCAAAATAACCGCTGCTTTTTGATTTTCATTGAAGCTGTCCATAAATCGCATGTCAATTTTCAGCACGTCAATCGGCAAATCTTTCAATGTATTTAAAGAAGAATAACCGCTTCCGAAATCGTCCATCAGAACCGTAAAGCCATATTCATGCAGTTTATTTACTGCTTCCTGTACCAAAGCAGGGTCATCCGCATAGGCACTTTCCGTAATCTCCACCTTAATCATTTCAGGCGGAATTTCATATTTTCGCACAATATTCCGAATATCTTCGCAAAGATGCTTATTATAAAATTCTACTCTGGACACATTGATGGAAACCGGCACCACATGCAGTCCCTGTTCCATCCTTCTTTTCTGCATTCTGCAAACTTCTGCCCACACGTAACGATCCAGAACGCTAATCAATCCGTTTTTTTCAAAAATCGGTATAAACTTCCCCGGAGAAACCAGACCGACTCCCGGCTGTTCCCAACGCACCAGCGCCTCAGCACCGGAAATAAGCCCATCCTCAGCACGACAAAGTGGTTGATAATATACCTTAAACTGATTTTCTGCAATCGCCTTTCGGAAAGCACTGTTCATTTTCTGTTCTTCCACAATGGAGCCCCACATACTTTCCTCATACCATGCATACGGCTTTAAATAATTATTTTTAACCGTTTCCATGGCTACCCTTGCTTTATCTACCATATTGGCAATCGTCAGACTCCTGTCAATGACCTTATACAAGCCGCAACAGGAATAAAAGTGATATTCCGAGCCTTCCAGATCGTAACTGATATCTCCGAGACGAAGCCATTTTCCTTTTTGAATAATCTGCTCCGGCACGCAACATATAAAATTGTCCCGCTCAAGTCTGCCGTAGGTTGCCTTTTCTTTTCCGAGCTCCTCTTTTAAGGAATTGGCAAGATAGCTCAAAACTCTGTCTCCCGCTTCTCTGCCAAATAAATCATTAACAACCTTAAACTTACGGATATTCCAATATATCAAACAAAAGGAATCATCCTGATACTCCTTCAGCAAGCACTCCGTATATTTATAAAACCCCTGTCTGTTATAGATTCCCGTCAATTCATCAAACTTATTCGCTTCTTCCCATTCCTCATCGTTTGTATATCCCATAGCTCTACCTCATTTTATAAATATGTCTGTTTATTTTCCACTTTTCTTTCTATTATAACACACTCTTTCAATTATTAAAGTTAAGGTTTTAGAAAAAACGAATATTATTTATTATTTTTCTGACATCCACAATCTTACTGCAATATCCTTTGCAAATCTGCACAAATACCTATACATTTCTCCTCCCTCTTCTCCGGTTTGCTCTACTGTCTTACCAATCACCTGCTCCACCCATTCCGTTCTTCTTCCTTTTTCAATTTCGTTCCGGCATCCGGAACGAAAAAGTACCTGCCCTACCAGCTTTTCCAGTACGATTCCACACAAATTCTCCACCAGTTCTTCAAAATCTGCGGCGTAAGAAGTAAGGCAGTTCTCCACATACGTTTCGGGCAGGCTTCTCAAAAACTTCTGTTCCAGAGAAACGGCATGTATATATTCCGCTATCCTGTCAATCCCTTCTTTTTCATGCAAGTCTGCCGGTACCGGATAATCCAATGTAAGAATTGTTTCCTGTGGTGTAAATCGCGCATCATACCGCTTAAAAAACTCCGGTATCCCATTTACAAAAGTATCCTGTAAGCACCTGTTTCCATAGGAGTAGAAAAACGGCATCATTTCATTGTATTCCGCTAACGCTGCCTGAACTTTTTCTTTCACGAGGTGATACCCGCTCTTGTATGCCTCCTCTGCCGTCATTCCGGTTCCCAGCAAGTCTCCGGTATTACTTTCCAATTCTCCAATGCAGTATATCACTGCTTCCATAAGCTGTTCAGCCTTTTCGTAAGTAACCGAGGTACTGTCAATGCCGTTTGAACATTCTGCCAGCCACATCGTTATCGGAAGCAGTTCTTCCAATGAATAAGAACATTTTTGTTTCATCACTATTCCCCCTTACACAATCTGTTAAACACTTCCAAATACATTTCTTTGTCCCAACGCGGAATTTCATCAAATCGTCTATACTCGTCCCTTCCTTCCGTTGTCCTATATCCCCGATAGCCTCCCCGCACTGCCTGTGCAAAAATTTCAAGACAAGTTCCCTCCAAATAAGCCAAATCGCCGAAACAGACTGTTTCAAACTGCTCCTTCATAAATGTAAGAAGTTCATCATCCGAAATTTCATCCTGCATTTCATTCTTATACAAAAAGAAAATTTCCTGCAGCCGAATTAGTGTCTCCGCATAATTATCCTGAAAAATGTATGCCGAGTCACAAAAGGTATAAATAATTTTCGGCAGAATACTTTCCCCAAATTCTACACGCCTTTGTTCCTTCAGCGTCTTTTTCCGTTCTTTTACAATCATCTGCACCTGTTCTTCGCTTAGCGAAAGACCATACTTTGCCGCATATTGATTTGTCTTTAAAATCTGAATCTTTTGATTTTCTTCTACCAACAGTTCAATCCGATTTTTTTCTTCCATACCTTTCCCCTCCCGTATGTTATTTGATTGTATAGTCTTTACATTGGAAATCGATTGTAACACCGGGAAAAAGGATATGCCAGTCTTGAATTTTTCGCCATTTTGTGGTAATATAAACACATAAAAGGTGTCGAAAAATTTATTTCGACACCTTTTCCTATAGTTTAACTATTTGTTATGTAAACTTCTTACTCCTACTACATTATTTACTTCACTACATTTTCCTTCTGACTGTAATATACCATCTGGTCTACAATCTGTGGGAAAAGAATCTGGTTTTTTACTCTCCGAAGAAGTCCGAAATTTTCACCATTTCCACCGAAAGCATTATTATCCCACCAACACGCAGTAATTCCGTAATGTCTTGCCTGTGCCACATAATATGCTGCAAATTCCGTCCTTGCTTCGAGATTGTTATTTTTATTTCTTGCACCGAATTCCCCAATAACAACGCCGATTCCCTGTGAAGTATATTTATCGTACAGCTTTTTCATAAATGCATCAATGTCACCGGTTCCGTTCTTTTCTTCAATGGAAAACACATCCGTACTGTATTGTTCGTTTTCTCCGGCAAGCGCAAAATTATAAGGTGTATAAGCATGTACCGATACCAGAATACGATTTTCTGCTGCGCTGTCTGTGGGAATGGCAAAACCATCCGTCAAAGCAAAATCTGCTGCTGCACAATACCCCGGTACCAAAATGTAACGGGATGTATTATACCCTTGTCCATTTGCACGAATCGCATCCACAGCTGTCTGATTCAGTTGATTGACACAATCAATTGCTTCTTTTCCTATATCAGTACTGGCATCAACCCACCATTCATGGTCTGTGCCTGTATGACGGGGCTCATTCAGCGTTTCAAAAATCAATCGCTCATCATACTCTGCAAAGCGTGCTGAAAGCTGTTCCCAGATTGTCTGTACATATTTGGAAGACTGCTCCAGATATTCATATGACGGATACATAAAACCTTCTTCATTATCGTGATGAATATTGATAATGACATACAAATCTTCCTCGATTGCCCAATCGACTACCTCATGCACACGGTTCAGCCATACTTCACTGATTTGATAATTCTCGTCTACATGATTATGCCATGATACCGGAATACGAATTGTTTTGAAGCCTGCTTCCGCAATAGTATGTATCATTTCTTTTGTGGTAGTCACACCATTCCATGCCGATTCATAATCCAGTTCGTTACTCGACCCACAGTTGGAAGCATCAAAGGTATTACCCAGATTCCAACCCAGTTGCATATCTTCTACAAAAGTCAATGCTTCGCTTTCCGGTAATTCCACGGCTTCCCATTCGGGTATTTTAATAATACCATCGTTCTCCATATTTGCCTCCTCGGATGTTTTTTCGGTTTCACTTTCTGTTTCTGCTGTGCTCTGAATTTCGCTTTCTGCCTCCGTCACTGACGAACTATCCTCTGTTTTTGTATCGGAGCTCTGTTTGCCACAGCCTGTCATCCCCAATACGAGTGCTGTTGCAAGAACAAGGGTACCCAGTTTCTTTCTTCTCATTTTATTCCATTCCTTTCTTTCCTTCTCTATCTTTAAAATAGTGTAGCATCACACTTTCCTATAGACAACGTCAAAATCTTTGCTTTTTTCATGTACTTTTTGCATTTTCGCCTCACGGTTTTAATTCTTTTCTCACTCCGGATAAGCATGACCTCATCTATTTCAGAATTCTCTCCCACTCTTCCTCTTTAAATCCGGTCAATATCCCCTTTTGTGTTATTAAAAGAGGACGCTTTACCAGCATTCCGTCGCTTGCCAAAAGTTCCAGTTGTTCTTCCTCGCTCATAGACGGAAGCTTCTCTTTCAAATTCCATTCTTTATATAAATTTCCACTTGTATTGAAAAATCTTTTAAGCGGCAGACCACTGCTCTGATACCATTCTTTCAGTTCTTCCTTGGACGGATTCTGCTCCCTTATTGGACGAAGTTCGTATTTTACGTTGTTATCCTCAAGCCACTTTAAAGCTTTTTTGCATGTACTGCAGCGTTCATAGCATAATACTGTTGTTTTCATGTTTGTCCTTTCCTTCTGTCTTTTCATTTTGTATACTGTCTGATTCAAATTATACCATACGGCTTATTCAGCTACAATCTGCGGCATTCCTCATAGTCCATCGGATACATACTGATTTTGCGTTCCTCACTTGGTATAAGAATATCCTTAACATTTCGGCTAATGGAAATCAGAGATCCTGTCTCAACATAATCATATCTATGATCCTTTACCAGTGCCTTAATTGCCTGTCTTGCTAACGGGCAAAGCTGTACCTCATCAAAAATAATTAATTTATCGCATTTTCCTTTATATTATAGCAAATCTGCCGTAAAAAAAACTAAAACTCACATTTTTTATTATTTCTTTAAAATTTCTTCTTGACTATCCCCCAAGGTATCGGCTTACACTATTTTCAGGATGAAAACCAAGGGCATGACGGAGGAACAAAATATGCTGATTCACCAAGTAATGGAACAAACCGGTTTAACCAAAAAAGCAATCGAATATTATATAGAGCAGGGCTTAATCTCCCCGAATACTTTAGAAAACGGCTACCGTGATTTTAGTACCGAACAGATGGAGTGCCTAAAGAAAATTTCCGTATTGCGCAAACTCGGACTGAATACGGAAAACATCCAGGCAGTATTGTGCGATACTTCTACAACGGTTCTTCAAAAACTATCCGTCCAGAGAGAACTGACTTTGCAAAAGGAGATCCGTCGAAAAGCCCTTTTGGAAACCTTAAGTACCAATGCCGACTATGCACAGATTGAAACAGACCTGAAAGCCTTGGAGCAAAGTGAAAGCATTGCCTGCCGATTGCTTGACACATTTCCCGGTTATTACGGAAAATTTATCTGCCTGCATTTTGCAAGCTTTTTAAACGACCCCATAACTACCCTGGAACAACAGACTGCTTATGAGGAAATCATCGCTTTTCTGGACAATGCTGCCACATTAGAGTTTCCTAAGGATGTGCAGGAATATCTGGACGAAAACACCAATCGGATTACCGTAGGACAGCTGCAAAACATGATACATAACACCCGGCATTCCGTAGAAAATCCTGAAGAGTTCTTGTCAGAGAACAAGGAGTTTTTGGAAAAATATCAACAATATGTACACTCTGAACAATTCAAGCAGTCTGCGGCATACAAATTTCGGAACATGCTTTTGGAATTCAATCAGACAAGCGGCTATTATGATATTTTCATTCCTGCCATGAAAAGGCTCAGCCCTGCTTATGCAGAATATCAAAAACAGCTTGAAACCGCCAATCAAAAGCTGTTGGAACAATATCCGGAATTCCAAAAACTATAGTACAACAGGCTAAATACACAAAAATAGTGACAAGGCAACTTCTTCTATGTTAGACTTGACCTAATAAAAGAGAAAAGAGGCTTAACCATTCATGAAAACAGTTTATGAAATTATGCACGGTGACAAAAGGACGGCAACCATCGATACGCAGGGACACTGCAAAATATATGATGCTGCTTTTATGCCTTACAGTCTTTTTCTCGATGATTCCAACGAAGATATTGACACTCTGGTGAACAATATTACAAATTTTTATTTCTGGTGTGCCTCCAGAATTCTCACTCTTGACCGAAAGTATGCCAAAGTCATTTTAAACAGTATCGGTGCTTCACAGGCAATCACCGATAAAGACCGGGCACAGATTGCACTCACTTATCGTTGCGTCTCTCTGACTGACATTTTCTGGGTAAAACAAAAAAATGATGAGGCAGATTTTTCTCATATCAATCTTTTTGAAAATCATTTGGAAAACGCTTTTGTAGATGTGGCTCTTAGAGGAAAGCAAATGACAATCGTCAATCATTGTCTGGAACGTGACCTTTCTACCAATGGTTTATTTCCGAAGGCGTGGCTTCGTACAGAAGAAGGCTTTCAATTGTTGAAGGATGGTGATAAGTCCGCTGTTGAACATGAAATTCTCGCAAGTAAAATCTGCCGGTGCTTCCGCTGTTCTCAAGTACTCTATGAAGAAGGCAGATATGACGGCGAAAAAGTATCCGTCAGCAAGCTGATGACCTCAAAAGAATATTCCATTGTTTCCAGAGATGCCTATGAAATCTATGCTGCAAATCATGAGTGTGACGCACTGGAGGATATCCTGAATCTGGATTCCTACTCTTTTCACATGATGAATATTCTGGATTAC
>CAYUYJ010000030.1:0-35990 GCA_964449325.1 uncultured Lachnospiraceae bacterium
TGGATAGGACGGTTATCCTTCGTCCGTCTTTCAATGCTAAGGCTGAACTGTTACACCTCATACTTAAAGAGCTTCCAATTCCTCCCTGTATTTCTCTGCCATCTTGGCATTACCGACCGCTTCATAGCATTCGGCAAGTCCCTTCAGCGGAATGCTGCCTGCATACCGTACATTCAAAATACACTCTGTCTCATATGCCGCGTTATAATACCACAAAACAGCTTCTTCATAATCCCCTGTTCCCTGATAATAACAGCCTAACTCGCAACAGATTTCTGCACAGCCCTCCGCCGCAATATTTTTCAGTGCATATTTAAAAAACGCTGGTATATTTCCTGCCAGTCTGTTTCCTCTTGCTGCCACACAACAGGCTTCTTTCATTTCATCCAGACTGCGGCTTCCATCCATTGCCGACTGCTCAAAAAAGGCAGCAGCACGCATACATTCCTCCTCACTTCCTGACACAAACAGTTCCTTGGCATACAAGTTATGAAGCCGCTTCGAAAGCTGTCCCCCTTCTTTGATAATCCGCTCAAATGCTGCAATATCTCTGGAGGTATGACTCTTCTCCGGCTTATGAATAATGGCAATGTCACTATCATAAATGACCGGTTCAAGCACAATGTTTTCATGAATCGGCTCTTCCCAACGGAAAGTCCTAAGCCGTTTAAACAACTTCGGACGAAGTTCTTCATCATAATTATATATCGTACCAAATTCCAACTGGTTCGTATATTTCATCTGTACAATATCAATTTCCGGCAACATGGCTTCTTTCAACTGTAACAGCCTGCACCTGTTTTCTTCATCCAGAATTTCGTCCGCATCCGCCGAATAAATATAGTCACATCCGGCTTTGGAAAAAGCAAAATTTCTTGCATCCGAAAAGTTACCTGTCCATGCGAAATCATAAATTTTATCCGTATACTTCGCCGCAATTTCTTTTGTTCTATCTCCGGAACCGGTATCCACGATGATGACCTCGTCCATCAGGTCGGCTACACTGCGCAGACAGCGTTCTAAAACCCGTTCTTCATCTTTCACAATCATACATAAACTGAATGTAACCATATTATCCCATACCTTTCTATTTATATTACATTCGGTTTAACTCGTCAAATTTTTCCTTCAGTTCGTCAGCAACTTCCCCTATCATCGTTGCAGATGCTGCAATTTCTTCCGTACTTGCGGCAAGATTGCTGATTCTTTCGTTTACCTCATCCACAATTTCCATTAGATGATCGGATTCCTCTGCCAGTCCATTCATTGCTGTAACAATTTCATCCTTATTCTTGTTGCTGTCCAAGGCGGTATTCTTACTGGACTCACTCAGACTCTTGATTTCCTGTGCAACTACGGCAAAGCCTTTTCCTGCCGCGCCGGCTCTGGCTGCCTCAATGGAAGCATTCAAGGAAAGCAGATTCGTCTGATTCGCCACCTGAGTAATGCTGTTGTTATTCGTTTCTAACTGCATCAATAATTCATGAATGGTTTGGAAAGACGCTTTCATGTTGTTGCAAAAGCTTACCACATCTGCCATGGCACTGCTGATATTACTGCTTTCTTCTGCATTATTGTTATTTCCGCTTACCATCTCTGCAATGGATACATTCAGCGTCCCGAAATCATTGTTTGCTTCAACGACCATTTCACTGATTACGCTGTTCTTCTCCATGATTTCTTCGTTCTTTGCCTTGATTTCATCGGAAATCTGTTTGATCTCTTCCCGTTCTCTTTCCACTGCCCCTTTTACATAATGAATACAGTTTCTACGAATATTACAACCGTTATGAATGGCCGCTACCATATCCTCACAGGTCGCATAACCGCAGGAACCACAATTAACACTTTTCTGTTCCTTTGTCTCTTTATGCAGTCTCTTATAAATTGCTTCTGCTTCCTGCGGGTTCGGCCGTTTCACTTCCATACCTGCCGATTTATCGGAGTATTTCCGGATAAAGTCATTCAGATTCAGCTGCTTAAACTGGCGGTTCAGATTAGCAAGACGTTGCTTCGGCGTGCTTTTTGCCTGCCATGCACTGCCCGACTTATTCTTTTTGCTGGCTGTCTTGATTCTCTGGATTTCATAGAGAATATCGTCATCCCTTCCTTTTTCTTCTTCTATTCCGGTTCCGTAAATACAGCCCTGTGCACAGTTTAGAGCATCCACCATAAACGGCAGTTCCTTATTGTGAAATACCCGCTCTTTATACTTCTCTAAAAATTCATACACATGCTTTTCGCCTTCAATCTGTCTTACAAACAAATCTTCTCCGCAAAACCAGTATACGTTTTCTTTTAAACCGCCCGGCATCGGATAAATGGAACCTAGACCATACTCAATCTCATCCTGCACCGGTTCTGCCTTCACGTTGTTTTTGCGAACATACTCCATCAAATGGTCAAACGTAACATTGTAGGAGATATACCCCTGATTATTCGGGTCACTAATTTCCGATTTTTTCGCAATACATGGACTGATAAAGGCAAGCTTGTCCGTAATATGCATATATTTCTTTGCATAAATTGCAGCACACATCATTGGGGAATGAACCGGCATCAGTCTTGGCAATAATTCCGGAATATAATGTTCTATATAATTAACAACTGCCGGGCAAGGCTGTGAAATGCCACCGGTAAAATTGTTCTCTGTAATATATTTTATGTATGCCCAAGTGGTAATATCCGCGCCGAAACTGACACTGATAATCCGGTTTACCCCAAGCTTCTTTAATCCACCCAGAATATTCTTATACTCTCTCGGATAATTTGCGGCAAATGCCGGAGCCAGTAAAATGGAAATCTTTTCTCCCTTCTTTAAATCCGCAAAGAACTCTTCCGTATCATCATAAAAACTTCTTGCTCCATGCTCGCATGCATCAAAACACGCACCGCAACCCACACATTTTTCCGGATCCACCTCAATCACGGCTTTGCCGTCTTTCTCTGCGGCACGATTTGCTGTAATAACCGGACAAACAGATATGCATTTGTTACATCCGATACACTTATCATTTGTATACACTAATCCCTTTTGTACACCTGCCATCACTTGCTTCCTCCTTATGTAAACATAATTCTTTATGCAGAATGTGTTATTATTATAACAAATTCTCTCCTGTTTTGCATCATTTTTAACTAATTTTCGCTGTTTTTCGTCACCTTTTTTCGTAAATATGTCTAACATTTTCTTAACATTATTTTGACGGGTTTTTTTCTTTTTTCTGCTATATAATCAAACTATAGCCATAAATCACAATACGAAATAAAAGGGAGTAGCCGGCAAAAAATTGTATTTTAGGCGTCAATCCGGTTTCTGCACTGGTTGCGGAAACCCGCTTAAAATTGAAATGGCAAGACTTTTATTGCAGAATTCTTTCTCTGCAATAAAAGTCTTTTTTTGTTCCGTATCCATCCCTTTAAAGAAAGGACGTACATAATGAGTATTCAGTTATTTTTAATGCTGCTTGGGGGACTTGCCCTCTTCCTATACGGAATGCAGATGATGAGCACCAATCTGGAGGCTGCTGCCGGAAACCGTATGAAAGACATTTTGGAAAAGCTGACCTCCAACCGCTTTTTAGGAGTTCTTGCCGGAGCTGTCATTACAGCAGTCATTCAGTCTTCCTCCGCCACTACGGTTATGGTAGTGGGCTTTGTGAATTCCGGTCTGATGTCACTGCAGCAGGCTGTGTGGATTATTATGGGTGCCAATATCGGCACCACCATTACCGGTCAGTTAATTGCTTTGGATATGGGAGTCATCGCACCCTTTATTGCCTTTTTGGGTGTCATTCTGATGATGTTCATCAAAAACAAAAAAGCAAACTACATTGGTGGCATTATCGCAGGACTTGGTATTTTATTTATCGGCATGGGAATGATGAGTGATGCCATGATGCCTCTTCGGGATTCCGAAACCTTTATCCGGTTTATGACAAATTTCAGTAACCCCTTTCTTGGAATCCTTGCCGGTGCTGTCTTTACGGCAATCATTCAGTCCTCCTCTGCCTCTGTAGGTATTTTGCAGGCACTTATGATGAGTGGATTAATCGGTCTTAATGGTGCGGTTTTCGTGCTTTTCGGACAAAATATCGGAACCTGTATTACTGCAGTACTGGCTTCCATCGGCACAAACCGGAATGCCAAAAGAACAACGATTATTCATCTGCTGTTCAATATAATAGGAACCTGTATTTTCGTAATTATCTGCCTGACAACACCGTTTACTTCCTTTATGTATAACCTGACACCGGCCAATCCGGCAGCACAGATTGCCAATGTACATACTACCTTTAACGTTGTGACCACCCTGCTTCTTTTGCCCTTTGGTACCCTGCTTGCGAAGCTCTCCGCCATCATTCTGCCGGACAAAGAAACAGAACGAAAAGACGAGGACAAATGGTTTGAGGAAATCCTTTCCACGCAACACGTACTTGGTACTTCCATCGTTGCCATTAACAGCTTAAAGGAAGATACCCGCACCATGCTCTCCCTAGCTATGCAAAATCTTTCCTTAAGCTTTGATGCCATGACCGGTTTCAAGGAGGATTTACTGTCGGAAATTGAAGAACGGGAGGAGCAGATTGACCTCTATAACGTACGGATTTCCCGTAAAATTTCAAAAGCTCTTTCTTTAGAGCATTCCGCGGAAAGCACCAATACCTTGAACCATCTGTTTCTGATTATCGGAAACATCGAACGGGTAGGCGACCATGCCATGAACCTTGCAGGCTATGCCTCCCTGATGAAAACAAAAGGACTGCATTTTTCTAAAGAAGCTCTTACCGAAATCAGTCAGATGAAAAAAATCTGTTTGGATTCTTTACAGGAGCTGTTTGATACTACACCCCAAAACCGCTTGCAGGTACTGGGAGAATCCACGGTATGGGAGCAACAGATTGATGATACTACGGCATTGTATCGGAACAACCAGATTGCCCGCATCAAAAACGGTTCCTGTGATATTGAAACCTCTATTTTGTACTCGGAAATGCTGACAGATTACGAGCGTATCGGGGATCACGTTTTAAATATTGCACAGGCTTATGCACAGATATCCAATTAAGCCTTACTGCGGAAAAATCACATTGCCCAATCTTTGGGCAGAGAGGAGTTTTTATGGATTTTTTAATTAATGGTTTTTTAGCCATCACATGGAAGCAGGTTATTATGTATCTGCTTGGTATTTTGTTAATTTATCTTGCCATCAAAAAGGAGTATGAGCCTTCCCTGCTACTTCCTATGGGGTTCGGCGCTATTCTGGTAAATCTTCCTTTTACGGGCGTACTCAATCAGTATATGGATGGTGTAGGAGAAACAAACGGTATTATAGAATGGATGTTTCACATCGGTATTGAAGCCTCGGAAGCACTTCCGATTCTGCTTTTTATTGGTATCGGTGCCATGATTGACTTTGGTCCCCTTTTGTCCAATCCGGTCATGTTTTTGTTCGGTGCGGCGGCACAGGTCGGTATCTTCGCTGCCATCTGTATTGCCACTTTGCTTGGTTTTGATTTGAAGGATGCCGCTTCTATCGGTATTATCGGTGCAGCAGACGGCCCTACTTCGATTCTGGTTTCTCAGATATTGGACTCCGGCTATATCGGTGCCATTGCTGTTGCTGCATATTCTTATATGGCTCTGGTTCCTATCGTACAGCCTTTTGCCATTAAACTGGTCACAACAAAAAAAGAACGGCTAATCCGTATGGAATATAAACCCGGCACGGTTTCTAAGCAGATGCGGATTATTTTTCCCATTGCCGTTACCTTTATTGTAGGCTTGATTGCTCCCTCCTCCGTGGCATTGGTAGGCTTTTTGATGTTCGGTAATCTGATTCGGGAATGCGGTGTTTTAGGCACCCTGTCTGAAACGGCACAACAGGTACTTGCCAACCTGATTACCTTGTTTTTGGGTATCACCATTTCCTTCAGTATGCAGGCGGAAAGCTTTGTACAGGTAAACACTCTGCTCATCATGGGAATCGGTCTGCTTGCCTTTGTCTTTGATACGATAGGCGGCGTACTGTTTGCTAAATTCATGAATCTGTTTTTAAAGAAAAAAGTAAATCCGATGATTGGTGCTGCCGGCATTTCCGCTTTCCCTATGTCCTCCCGTGTGGTGCAAAAGCTGGCATTGAAGGAGGATCCTCAGAATATCCTGATTATGCATGCCGCCGGTGCTAATGTTTCCGGTCAGATTGCTTCCGTTATTGCCGGAGGTCTTTTGATTCAGCTGGTGACAGCCTATATGTAACTTACAGGAAATTTTTCATGATGTGAAGATTTACGAAAGGAGATTTGTTATGTGGAATAATTTTTTAATTTCATTAAAAATGATGGGACAGGGAATGCTCGGTATTTTTACGGCAATTTTGCTCATTATGATTGTTATTTTTATTCTTGGAAGAACAGGAACCTCTAACGAAGAAAAGTCCCCTGAAAATTAAACTGTTTTCTTTGGCAGCCGTAGCAAAAGCTGCCAAAGAAAACTGAAAGATTTCTATCAATTTTTATGAGGTTTTTCCAACAGTTTCTTCACACCGGAAATTGCCACGATGACACCGAGAATCAATAATAATACCGCAAATACAAGCTGTAAGAAGTTTCCTACGCTAAGTCCTGTTGTCACCAGTGCAGTACTTAATTTATAAATCGTAATTCCCAAAGCAGAGAAAGTAACTGCCATCATAAAGAACATGGGAATCCAAAGCATCACGCCCTGCCGTTTCGTTTTCCTTAAGAATACGGCGCAGGCTACCAGTGCAAGTACGGAAAGAAGCTGGTTGGCAGAACCGAATAAAGGCCAGATTTCCGCATAGCCTACTTTTGCAAGCATATATGCCAGAACAAGGGTAATAACAGTTGCAAAATATTTGTTCGTCAACACCTTTACCACCGGACCCATGTCCTTTTCATCCGTATCGGAATCCACGAAAAATTCCTGGAAAGAAAGTCGTCCGATTCTGGCAACAGAATCCAGTGAAGTCAACGCAAATGCGGAAACCGCAAGATTAATTAACGTAAATACCAAATCATGAGGCAACCCTACTACTGTCAGAAAGTTTGCAATTGCACCTGCAAAAATCTGTGGCTGTGTGGTCAGCCCCTGTGCTGCCGCCTCACCCTCTGCAAAGGAAGCAACGGCAATTAAAGCAATCACTGCAAGCATACTTTCCATCAGCATAGAGCCAAAGGAAACCGGAAGCATAGCTTTTTCGTTCTTAATCTGTTTGGATGCCGTACCTGAAGAAACCAGAGAATGGAAACCGGATACTGCACCACAGGCAATCGTTACAAATAAAATCGGGAACAGATACTGTCCGTTCACATTAAATCCGTTAAAAGCTTTCAGGTTACACTGCGGATTAGATACAAAAACACCTACCACTGCTGCCACAATCATGAAAATCAAAAGGTAGCTGTTCAGATAATCCCTCGGTTGCAACAGTGCCCATACCGGCACTACGCAGGCAATCATAATATATGCAAAAATCAAAATATGCCAGGTTCCTCTGGAAAGATAAATCGGGCATGCAAGACCGATTGCAACAGCTACCACAAGCATCACAACAGCAATTGCCGTATTCACCCATTTGTTAAGTTTGCAATATTTCAAAATCATACCAAGTGCTACCGCTTCAAAAATGAAAAGTACGGAAGTCATGGCTACTGCACCGTTTGCCGTAATTTTGCTTACAGCTTCTCCTTCTGTCACAGCACTGAAACCGTTAAAAGTTCCTGCTACAACATCTGCAAAAGCTGCAATAACAAGAATACAGAACAACCAGCAGAATGCAAGAAACAATTTCTTACCTAATTTACCGATATACTCCTCAATGATGTAACCGATTGTACGTCCTTTATTTTTCACAGATGCGTACATTGCAGAAAAATCCTGTACCGCACCGAAAAATACACCACCGATTAAAATCCATAAAAGCACCGGCACCCAACCGAAAATGGCTGCCTGAATAGGTCCGTTAATAGGACCGGCACCTGCAATGGAAGCAAACTGATGTCCAAACACCACATTCGTATCTGCGGGCACATAATCAACACCGTCCTCCAACTCATAAGCCGGTGTTTTTGCATTCGGGTCAATTCCCCATTTGTTTGCAAGGTAACGGCCGTAAATCAAATAAGCACCGACCAAAACTACAATTGCAATAATCATCATTAAAATTCCGTTCATTGTTACTAAACTCCTTTCCATATTCTTTAATACTCTACTACTTTGAAAAATCAAAATCAAGGGATTTTTTAAGAAAAAATTCATAGAAATTCATTAATAATTTATTTTTTCTTATCATCTATGTGTCTCATACTTGTATTAAGCAAAAGCAAATGTTATTCTTTTCCTATGTATATTACTATTTTTGAATATAGTCTTGAACTTGCATTTTCACTAACATAAGAAACATCTGCAGAATGGAGACACAATGAAAGATACACCCGATTATTTTGAAATGGCCAAAACCTTAGTAGGCAAATCTTTAGTCAAAAAAGACTTAACCCATGTAGATTACCATGTGTATGATAAATTAGGAATCTTTATTCCAAGTACCGGAAGCTGTGGTTATGCTGCTGTCAAGGATCACACCCACCCTTCCTACATGATTACTATTTTCTTTGACAACGCTTTAAGTGAAATAGCGCTTCCAAGAAAACACCATATTGCATCCATCCTGTCACCTGATATACCACATTGTGATATTGATGTAACAACACATCACTACTACTGCATTATGATTGATAAAGACTATTTTGAAGAACAGTACAAACTTTACAGTGAAGAAATTCCTGTCTTTCATAATAATCAGTTTGCGATTTGTTCCGATGTCATTAAATCCATTAATACATTTGCATTTGAATGTGAAAAAAATATGATGAATAAGGACATCACCTTGCATGCACAGACTACCATTTTAACTCATTGGATCATACGAAGTATATTAGGAGAAGAAATGGATATGCGCTCTGTTTCTTCTGATTATTCTATCGCAAAAGTGCAATATTACATCGAACAACATTATGGAGATAATCTGACGGTAGACTTTTTGGCAAACTATGTACATCAATCGGTGTCAACATTTAATCGTAATTTCAAAAGAGAATTAGGTATTGCCCCAATACAGTATCTGGAGGAAGTACGTATTGTAAAGGCCAAGCTTTTGCTAAGACGCTTGGATATTCCGCTAACAGACATTGCATTTTTGTGTGGATTTGGTAGCGGTTCTCATTTTGCCACCGCTTTCAAAAAGCATACCGGTCTTACCCCTTCCGATTATCGGAAAAAGCATTGTGAATTTTAGAATTTGTCAAAAACATATAAATTGAAATAATAATGAAAAGAAATGAGAGAAATTTGAAAGCGTAATGTATTCTCTTCCATTAAAATAGGTAAAAAGAACGAGAGGAGCATACATTATGACGAAAGAAGATATTTTTAAAACTTTGAATGAAAATATGGCTTTCCACCTTGCAACCTGCGTAGACGGCAAACCACACTCAAGAGGAATGCTTTTATTTAGAGCTGATGAAAATGGTATTATATTCCATACCGGAAAATTCAAGGAATTATATGAACAACTTAAGGCTAACCCATCTGTAGAGCTTTGTTTTAACGCTCCTGCACTTCAGGTTCGTGTTTCCGGTGAAGTAGAAGAAATGCAGGACGAGAAAATCGTAGAAGAAATCTATGCGCACCCATCAAGACAGTTTCTTAGAGACTGGAAAGATCAGGGTATTGATACACAGCTTGCTGTATTTTGCCTGAAAAATGGTGTTGCAACCACCTGGTCTATGCAGACAAACTTTGACAAAAAAGAACCGATTCAACTTTAGAATCTTTTACTTACATAAAAGTATCGCAGTCTCCAAAAGGCTGCGACTTTTTTATTTTTCTAATTCTTCAAGCATTTTTTTCGTCGTTTCCATGACTTCTTCCATTGCCACATCTGCAACATATGCCCGCAAGCTTTCCATGAAACTTCCTAAGTTTTCCGGCAGACGATATTCTTCCAGAATGGCAAGTGCTTCGTCTGCACCATCTAAGTCAAAAGAATCCATAGCCTCATTCAATTTTTCTAAAGCTGCCTGAATTTCTTCTTTTGGAACTTCTCTCTTATCCTGATCATTGCTCTTTCCGTAAGGTTCCAAAATTGGCTTGTAGCTGCGATACAGCTCCAAAACAGCGGGAGTTTCTTCTATAATAGTTTCTACATCTTCTGCATTACCAAGCTGTTCCATGCGATAGAATAATTCCGATAGTTCCATGGCTCCTATCATTCTGGCTGTATTTTTCAATGCATGAACCTCTATAGTATAATCCCGAATCATTCCGTCTGCCAGACATTTTTCTATTTTGGTGGCTTTCAAATCTATCAGCTTATAAAAGTCACCAAGCAGACTCCTGAATAAAGTAAGACTTCCTGAATTTTTGACCCCTTCTGCTACATTCAGTCCTTCAATCACCGGCAGTTCTTCCACCTCTTTGTTCTTCTCGGTTTCTGCTGCCGAAGATTTCTGAATCAGCTCGGAGGGCAGCCATGTACGAATCTTCGCACATATTTCTTTGATTTCAATGGGCTTTGCCACAAAATCATTCATTCCCGCCTTCATAAAAGTCTCCCGTGCTTCCACAACTGCATTTGCAGTCAAAGCAATAATCGGCATTTCTTTCAGGTATTCATCATTAAGCTCCCGGATTTTCTGTGTCGTTTCCACCCCATCCATCACCGGCATCATATGATCCATAAATACCAGATGATAATGCTTATCCTGCACCATCTGTAACGCTTTTTTACCGCTTGCCGCAGTATCTATTTTCATTTGCAGGGGCTGTAATAGACCGATAGCAACCTTCAAATTCATTTCATTGTCATCAACAAGCAAAATTTCCGCATCCGGTGCAGTAAAATTCATATCCTGCTCTGCCTGCACAAAACCGGTTCTCATTTCATGATTCATAATCTGACAGAAATTCAATGTATAAAGAGGCTTATTCACTACCAGAAGCTGCTCTTTCCAGCAATTACCGAGCATCGGATTCTGCAAAATGCAAAGCTCCGTATCCAAACCCGCCGCAATTTCCTCGATTTGGTTTCCTTCTTTTCTATATACAGATTCATCTACAAACAAATAATCCGCTTTCGTATGATTTTCCCGGATTTCCTCCCATGGAACATACCGAAGCCCATACTCATTGGAAAGCTTTTTCAAATTATCAAGCAGACTCTCCTTTTCCATCCATCCACTGATAACAAGGCTCTGTGTCTTCGTGTTCTCTTCCTTTACTACCGCTGCTTTTTCTTCACTCATCACCTTTTGTGGTAAAGAGAAATAGAACTCACTCCCCCTGCCGTACTCGCTTCTGACTCCGATTTGACCTCCCATCAGCTCTACAAGCTGTTTGGAAATGGCAAGCCCCAGTCCGGTACCTTCCTTGTCCCGGTTCTTTTTCGTATCCACCTGTTGAAAGGAACCAAACAGCTTATCCATATCCTCCGGCTTAATCCCCTGTCCCGTATCCTTTACGGAAATATCCAGTTCTACCCGGTTCTTCTCATCAGTCTTCTTCACCTGCATGGTCAGCTTTACGCTTCCCTCATCTGTAAACTTAATTGCATTATTCACCAAATTAATGATAATCTGTCTTAACCGTAAGGAATCACCATAAAGCTTTAAAGGCAGTTCTTTGTCTATGTCAAACAACAGCTCTACCCTCTTATCTCCGATTCGATTCAGAAAAATCATACTAAGGTCGCTAAGCATCGACATCGGCTCATAGGTTTCCTCTATAATTTCCAATTTTCCCGACTCAATTTTGGAAAAATCCAAAATATCATTGATAATGGTAAGCAATGCCGCACCAGAGTGCTTAATGTTCAAAAGATAACCGTATTCCGGCTGCTTTATCTCACTTCGAAGCAGGATTTCCGTCATACCGATAATCGCATTCATTGGCGTTCTGATTTCATGGGACATATTGGATAAGAACGCAGACTTTGCCATATTTGCCTCGTCTGCACGTTCCTTTTCTTTTTTCAGCTGTTCTATCAGATGTACATCCGGACTCTCTACCGTTAAGAAAAAGGAAAGGCATAGCAGCGTAACGGCGAGACTGGATGTCAGCGAGGTCGGAAATATTGCCTGATATATCGACAACACCGTCTGAATCCCTAACGCCAACAATACAAGAGAACGCTTTTTCTGATTGATATTCTTCCAATGGGAAACCAGTCCGATAATGGAAAAAATCGAATAAATTCCAACTATCAGATACGCCATAAAAACAGGCGGTCCCCAGGAGTAATTTCCTTTTGGTGTTTCCACATAAGACAATGGCAAAACAGCTATTCCCACCAAAGCCATAATAACCGGAAGTTTTCTTTCCCATCCGTTATTTCTGCACCTTGCCTTATCATCATCCGGATGAATCAATGTGGAAGTATACAAAAAGCACAGGTATAAAACCATAATGATACTACCCAAAAAGACGGTATGACACGCCCGGTTTACCATCGGCGGCACTGTTTCCAAATGGTTTACTGTATATACCGTTACGATATCGGAAACCACATAGAGTACCGATATAGAGATAAATCCGGAAAATATTGTGTGGGAATATGTTTTTACCCGTTTCGTTGAAAAATATATGGCTGCTATAAAAAATAAAATAATCAAACAACCTATCTGAAGTCTTACCATAATTGCCCCCTTAAAGCTTCTTTGCAGGCATTTCCTTACCAGAGTTTTGTTTCTCCACTGTATTTTATCAAATTATGTTGCATTTTTCTATTACTTCGAGAATAAGTTGTCATTTTTTTCAGCTAAGATACAAATTTTACTGTTCCATACTCGCTTCTTTCCATTTTTTTCTGATTTGGCAGATGCCAAATACCGATACTGCGCCTACCATGGTCATGAATGCATATACAAGTACATATGCTGTCGTGGTCGAAATTTTATTTCCCAGATACTCTGTGGATAATCCGTTTATCATCGGTGCCACAAAATCCACCGTACAATGACAAACAAGACAGATTCCGATTCCCGTCCAATCCTTTTTCCGACTTACAAAATAACATACCAGAAGACTCAATGCTATTTGCAACAACATGGTAAGAATCCGCTCATATCCTGCCAGCAGAAACATCGCCGGGTGAGTATTTAAAAACATATCTTTCAGTGCTGTAAGAGAAGCCGTATCTGCTCCTGTTGCCCCTACCTGCTCCACCAGATTATCAAAGGTTCCACCGTTAATCATCAGAACATAGACCAGATAATTTATGTAGGTTATTCCGATAATACAGATTGCTTCTATGCTTCCGTGTCCCATTCCTGCGGCAAATCCTCTTTCAAAAGTAAGCTTTTTACTCATCAGCTTTGCTGCCGCATATCTTCCTGCCACCTCAAAAAGTGCCGCAGTAAACGCAAAGCAGAAACCGGAAATGACATAGTGTCTGTTGGTAAGTTCCATAAATCCCGGCTTCGCTGCCAGCACATTTAAAATCGATGTACGAATCATCATCTGCGTTACAAAAAATCCTGCTGCCCCCAACAGCCATGCCGACCAGATGCCTTTTCCCTTCTGCTTAAGTCCATACACAATCAGTGCCGCAATCGGCAAAACCATACTGACTCCAAACGTAATACATATTGTAATAATTGTAAAAACTCCTACCATTTTCTTTCTCCTCCGTTCCTAATCCGGTATTTGGGATGCTAAAAGCTTCTCCAATCCCGCAAATTCCTTTTCCTTTCGTATACTGTCAAATGCCGGATGCTTTAAATTTTCTTTTACCCCCTCCAATACCAGTTTCTTACTGCGCACCATCTGTACACCCAAATCCATATTTTCAAACCAATCATACAGCTTCGTAAAGTAAGAATCTCCATGCAGAAAACTTTCTTCCCGCATCATGATACATACAATTTCCACAAAGCTTCGCAGCCGCTTTAGCGCTTCTTCTTTTTCTCCGTGCATACTTTTAAAAACTGCTGTCTGATACTGATATGCCGCCGTAATATTCCGGTGTACCTCCCCCATCCTGTATGCCTCTATCACTTTGTCCGTCCGCACAATAGTAGTCTCACAAAGTTCCTTCTCCTGCATATGCATCCCCAAAAGCTGTATGGAATCTCCAACAAGCATCTGTAAATGCAGAAACATACATATCTGGGTAAATTCTTCTGCTTTTTCCCTGTCGTCACTTAACAGATAGGCCTGTATCAGCATCCCTTCACTCTGGTTCACAATCCGATTAGGATTTGCCAGATTACCGATTCCTTCGATAACCTCTTTCGCTCTGCCACACTGTAAATCCACAGTGGCACGCATTACTATGGTATCGCTGTTAATTCCGGTATCCTTACAGTTTTCAAGAATATGGTCACATAATTCCTGCACCCTCACCAAAACAGCACTCTGTCTCTCTGCCTCCTGCGCCAGCATAAAATGATTCATCCAAAGCACACAGATTTGAAACAAAAAAGGATAACAGGAATAATACTTTTTCACTAATGCCTCACTCTTTGCATATGTCTCTTCAAAAGGTTTCTCTGCAAAATCCTTTCCCAATTCGTAATAAATTTTCCGAATCTGTTCCTTGGAAAGCTGGGGCTCATACCCAAGCAGTTCATCCACTGTCACGTCAAAATACGAAGCTAACGCAGGCAGCATAATAATATCCGGCATACTCTGTTTGTTTTCCCATTTTGAAACAGATGCCTTCGTCACTCCTAAGAAGTCTGCCATTTCTTCCTGTGTTACGCCCTTCTGCTTCCGCAGCCGCACCACATTTTCCGCTATCCTTAATGAATCCATGCCCTTCCCCCTTTGGTTTTGTTTTTACGAAAATATTTTCTATGTATTAGTATATAGGAAAAAAAATAGGAAATCTATTGAATGATACGATACTTCATGCTACAAAATCAACTGTTAAGAAACTTTGAGGCTGTCACATTAAAAAATATGACAGCCTCTATTTCCTAAATTTTTATCCTCGTCCACTTCCCCGACCGAAAACGAATTGTCGCAAACAGAAATCGGGAAATCTGGTCAGCAAGAATTCCCATCCAGATTCCCGCCATACCAAGCCCCAACACAAATCCGAACAGATAGGACCCTGCGGTACGAATTACCGTCACGCTGATTGTGGAGGCAATTGCAGTATAAGTCGTGTCTCCGCCTCCACGCAGACATCCCATATAAATGACCTGTGAAATCTGGAACAACACAATCACGATAATCAGCCGGATAATCTGCACTCCGTAGGCAACGATATTGTCCTCCGAAAAGAACAGCCGATACAATGCCTCGCCGCCGAAGAAATACACTATCGCCAGCACGCAGGATATACCAAGTCCGATAAACCGGCATGTTTTTCCGTAGGTCTTGGCTTTTGCCGGACTGCCTTCTCCGAGACTTCTTCCAATCAATGCCACAGCCGCTACCTGCATACCGTCCCCAAAGGAAAAAGTCAATCCTAAAATATTCATGCCGACCTGATGGGCTGCCATTGCTTCCGTTCCCATCCTTGCCGCCATCATTGCGGTTGACATAAATCCGATACGCATCAACACCTGCTCAAGAAACACCGAATATCCCAGCTTCACAATCCGCCCCATCGGTTCCAGTGCCGGCTTGATTTTATTTTGAATAATATATGGTATGCTGACGAAATTGTCCTTCTTGAAAAGAGACAAGATACTCATACCACAGGCTACCACCGTACCAAATACGGTAGCAATTGCCGCCCCTTTGATTCCCATCGCCGGAAAACCAAAATGCCCGTTAATCAAAAGATAATTTCCAATCACATTTACTATATTGGAGGTTACATTTGTCCGCATTGCCACCAGCGTGTTTCCCGCACCTCGCTGTGCCGCGTTGATGGTCATGGAAAGCACATTAAAAGCCATACCACCCATAATAATACGGAAATACAGTACCGCCGTATCATGGGTATCCTCTGCCGAACCGCAGAACCGGATAATGGGCTCGGCAAGAGCCACACACAATGTCGAAACCACTACGATTCCCATCATTACAAACAGGATTGCCACCAGCATAATCCGATTTGCCTCGTCCCGGTTTTGTTCTCCCCTTCGCCTTGCTATCAGTGCCGATACCGCCACATTCGTTGCCACAAAAAGGGCAAGTCCCATAAATTTCGGCTGAGTTGTCAGTCCTACCGCTGCCACCGCATAGGTCCCGATAGAACTTACCATGAGAGAATCCACCATTCCGGCAAGTGCCACAAAGAAAGATTCACACACCGCAGGCCATGCCATGCGTACGGCTTCCTTTACAATCCCTTTCTCTATTTTTTCTTTTGTCCTTTCCATTTTCATCACCGCTTTTTTCATTCCCGTTAGATTGCCGAAGTTTCCGCCTTCGTCCTGCTTAAGCTTATTGATCAGTAAAATCCGAAATGCTTCAATGCCTGTGCAATTCCGCCTTCACTTGCCTTTCCCGTCACATAAGAGACCTGTTTGAAAAGTGATTCCGGGTCGGCATTTCCCATTGCTACACTGTTTGGTACATATTGCAGCATGGGCAGATCATTGTTGCTGTCTCCAAAAGCATACGCATCCTTTAATTCCAGTCCGAAATAATCCAGCAAAAACTGAATTCCGGTCGCCTTGGAATAATGATAAGGTACAAATTCCCTGAAGGTTCCCCCTCGGTCTATGCAATCAAAATAAAGGTCACTGACCTTGCGGAATTCCGTTAACTGCTCCTCTTTTTCGTACCAGATGACAAATTTATCACAGGTAAAATCCTCCGATTCCGGTTCATGAGACATATCGTAGTGCCGTTCTTTAAAAGCATAATACTGTCTTTTTGCCCCCGGATGGGACAGCGGTCTGGATATATCAAAAACGACTTCTGTCTTAGATTCGAACAAAATATCCACCCCTGTTTTCCTTGCCTGTGCTAAAATCTGCATAACTGTCTCATGACTCTGTCCTACATATAAAAGCTCCTCATCTCCATAATAAATATTGGTTCCGCAACCGCACACATAACCGTCAAATCCAACTGACCGGAAACGCTCCTCCACATTTTGAAAGCATCGTCCCGTATTCAAAAACATCAGATTGCCGTTTGCTCTAGCCGTCCGAATTGCCGTTACTGCACTATCCGGTATGGAGCCGTTTTTCTCTGAAGTCAACGTTCCGTCTATATCAAAAAATGCTATTTTTCTGTTCTCCATGTCCTTTTCCCTTCACAATTATAACAACCTTCGTTCCTTTGTGAAGGGTACACTTTCACAGGAACGAAGGCTGTTTTATTGGGATTATACTCTACTATATCCCATCTATTCTTTCTACCATGTACGGGAATTCAGTTCTCTGAACTGGGCAACCGTAGAAACATGGGAATTCAGACCACCATCTACATTGATAATCTGTCCGCTCACATAACTGCTTTCATCGGAAGCAAGATATACACACATATGTCCGATATCCTCCGGGCAGCCATAGCGGTTAACCATAATGTTACTCAAGAAAATATCCTTCAGCGCCTGCGGCACATGTGCTTCATTCTGGGGTGTAACAATCAGTCCCGGGCGTACACAGTTACAACGGATATTCTGTTTTCCATACTGTAACGCTGTAGATTGTGTCAGCATATCCACACCTGCCTTGGCACAGGCATAAGCGGTAGAACCGAGATCCCCTCCGCAGGAAGCCATAGAACCGATATTGATAATGGAACCGCCCTTCTCATTTTTCTGCATATAAGGAAGAACACACTTGGTAGCGTAAAAGGTACCACGCACATCACTCTGGAAAACACTGTCCCACATTTCCAGGCTTAATTCGTCCACGCGACCATCTTTCAAGCCTACATTAGCGGCATTATTTACCAGAATATCTATTTTTCCGTATTCCTTGGCAGTATCTTCAAAAAGTTGTTCGATACTTTCGGTAGCGGTAATGTCCATAAAATGATACATTGCTTCTCCACCGTCCTTACGAATACTTTCCACCACTGCCTGACCTTTTTCTTCTCTTCGTCCACAGATAACTACCTTTGCGCCTTCTGCCGCAAACAGGCCGGCAATCCCAACACCGATTCCACTTGTAGAGCCGGTAACAACAGCAACCTTATCTTTTAATCTGTCCATGCTGTAACTCCTCCTTCATGATAAAATTATATTTTTACATAAACCCCAAGAGCACAAAGCCCTTTACTATAAATATATATTATGTCGACAAAGAAAGCAAGTTATCCGTCAAATATGATGGAGTACCATTTTTAATTTTTTCATGCATTTCATCCGGATTTGCAAACGGTCTGTTCACTCCCATGTCGTTCACTTTGAGGTGCCCCCTAATATCCAATCAGCCCCTGCTGTAAACATATGAATTTTGTTACACTGTCTTCTTTTCTGCCAACTGACAATCATGTTTCTTAAAGAAATCCACTCTTGGTTCCAGATACTTCAATTTATGTTTTTCTACATCTCCAACATAAAATGAAACAGGCTCAAAAATATGATTCCAATCCCACAATTCTTCTCCCACATTTAGATATTCTCGAAACATTTCACATCCTTCCGGTGCAATTGGGTGAACTAAAATCGCCATAATCTTACAAGCATAAAAGCAGTCAGAAATAAGCTGCTTTCTAAATTCCGCATCACCTGTTTCATCAGCAATTTTTACATTATTTACCCAGTGCTTGTTTACTGACCGTATAAAATCATCCAAAACATATGAAATTCGATGGAACTCATGGTTATACATATGGCGTTCATAGTCAAGCACCGCTCTTTCAGCCATCATCTTTATTTCCTCGCTCACTTCTCCTTCAGGAATTCTACCATCACAATTGTTCTGAATTGCATAAAAACAGGTACGAATCAGACGATTAAACACATTAGTAATTAAATTGCCATCTTTCAAAACCATATCAACACCAACACGTTCTTCCTCTTTCATAAACACCTGTGGTTTAAAACCTACACTTTTTGAAGACAGCCCTAAACTCATAAAATGCATTCGTAGCTGATCCTTGGTGTAATAGTCAAGCAACTCATCTGCCGTAGGTGGCTTTAATTCGGAACTGCTACTGGCTTTTGTATCCATATACAATAAATGTCGGTTAGCAATGATGTGCGATAAGTGTACCTTCTCCATATTCGGCACTTCCCCCTTAGGAACCTGTAATCCTGTAAACAATCCGGTCTGAGCAATCGCATAGAAATAAATATTATCTTCCCCAATAAACTGATAAACTTCAGATTCATCATCATACCACCACCCGGACAAATCATCTTCCTTTTCCTTCTCTCTCAAATATGCTAAAGTAAAGGAAATTGGTGCCCATAATGACTCCGGCCACACCCAGAATGTCAAGTCTTTTAAATCTTCACATTCAGGAAAAGGTACTCCTCATTCTACGTTGCCGGACAAACGAAACGGAACCAGTGTCTTTCCGGAAGTATAATGAATATTTTCTGCGTCCAAAACACTTTTAGCCTTGTCTCTGTCATCCAGATTTTCAAATTCAAAGATAACAGAAGGTTTCTTCTCCTCATCAATCAGTCTATGATGTGGTAATTTTGCGATTAATTTTTCCAAATCATCTATATATTTTCTAGGCACATAAATATACGGCTTCTTCAAAAATTCTTCTACAGTTTCTAACTGATACTTACGGGTGTTTGTGTTTTTGCGTAGAAAATTATTATATGCCTTTACCATATCGATACAATGTTCTAAGTCAAAATACCAGTTCTCTACATCTTTAAGAACAGGCTTTTTATTCGACAGGCAACTAATAGGACCTATAAGTTCAGAAGGCAAAAACTGATGCCCCAGCGAACATTCATCTGCATATGCTTTATCTGATGTACATCCCGGTATCGGGCATTTTCCTATTACCTGTCTTCCGTTCAAAAACATCTTCTTTTCTTCATCATAAAACTGTGGCACAGATAATTTCTGAATATACCCATTCTCATATAAAATTCGAAATACTTTGGCTGATACACGCTTATGAATAGTTCCTGCCTCTCCTAAAGCTGATGCACCAAAAAAGTCCAAACTAATACCATAGTTCTCCAAGGTCTTCTTCTGTTTCTCGTGATTACCACGTACATAGTCCTTAAGCGTTCCTGCATATCCGGTTTCCTGCAGTTTGCGATAACTTTCCATAATAGTCGAGCCATAGCAATCAGTTCCGGAAAGAAAAATAACATTCTCTTTTCCGATTCTGTCTCTTAAAAATCTCGCAAAAATATCAGCATGTATAAACATACCGCCTACGTGTCCAAAATGCAGGTTCTTATTTCCGTAAGGCATACCTGCCGTAATAATTGCCCTTTTAGGAAATGTCGGGCGTTCATTTGATGTTAATCGTTTACATATCATATGCGTTTGTTCCTTTCTGTTATTTACTACAATTTTTCTTTGCTTCCCTTTCTGCCGGGGAAGCTCTGACTGTTCCGGCATAGTACACCTCCTTTCCGATTTTTCAAATCGATGAAATGTGCGCCGCAAGGTCCATACTAAAAAAAACGGTCAAAAACTCGAATTGAGCTTTCGACCGTTTGGTTCAGATTAACTAGAAAAGATACTTGTTATGAACACAACACAAAAAGCCCATTGTCAGTTTTAACAATAAGCTGCTGTTGCTGGTTCATTTTGTTCATGCTGATTGATAATTTAATCATGGGCTTATCCTTCCTTTGTTTTGTGTAATTCTATCAGTAGTGATTGGCATTGTCAATATGAAATATCTATTTTCCTATTCATTAACTGTTCCTTTTTTACATCCCCTATCAGTATTTTCATGCCCCTTTCCGGTTCTTCAAAGAGCGGGCTGTGGGCAGAAATTTCTGATAATCATTTTTTCAGCACCGGTACAAGCCTTGATATCTTTCTCAGACTTTTTATAGAAACCGGTAAGTCTTTCCGGGCAGGTTATGATTAGTTCCGGAATAGTATCTTTCATTGACATCTGGTTTTCGGTCTTATTTTTCCGAACCTCTGCGATAACCGCCTTTAGGTGCTCTCCGAATTCTATATAAACCGGTTCTTCCTTCTTCGTTTCCCAAAGGGTCTGATGCAGCGAAATCTCCTTTTCGTAGCTTCTATAAAAATTCTGATAAATATATTCCGTCACATAAGGCGTATAAATTGCATACAGCTTCAAAATCCCCAGAAGACTATAATATAGAGCAATTTGTCCCGAGTATCGCTGTTCCCTGCCGTGTTTTTCCGGCTGATACAATCTTTCTTTTACAATCTCGATATAATAATCACAGAAATCTTTCCAAAACAGATTATCAATTTCATGCCTTGCCTGACCGATTTCAAAATCATCCAGCATACCCGCAGCCTTTATCGTTGTTTCATTTACCCGTTGCAAAATCCAGCGGTCAACAGGCAGTAATTCTCCTTCCTCAAACTGCTCCGGTTTCTTAAAATCTTCCATTTGGGAAACAACAAATTTCGCTGCATTATACAACTTATTTATAAATCGCTTGGAGAGCTTTAATTCCTCCTCACTAAAGAAGGTGTCCGTTCCAAGCTTGCTGTTAGCTGCCCAATACCGGATTGCATCGGCAGAATGGGTTTCTATCAGTTTCATTGGCGAATTGGAATCATTGTTTTTCGATTTACTTATTTTCTCACCGGGTTTGGCCAAAACAAAGCCGCTAATCATAATATCCTTCCACGGAAGCTTTCCGGTATGATACAGGCTCTTTACAATGGAATAAAATGCCCATGTACGAATGATTTCATGTGCCTGACATCTCATGCCCATCGGAAAGATATCCTTGGAAATATCGTCCTCTTCCCCGTATCTTGCATTAATCAGCGTCGTTACCGAAGACGTTGCCCACGTATCAAAAACAGCTTCTTCCGGGATAAACTCCCTACAGCCGCATTCACAAGGTTGTAGCGGCTCACTTTCCAAAGGATTTACCGGCAACTGCTCCTCTTGTGCGAATATGGGTTTTTTACAATTCTTACAGTACCAAACAGGAAAAGGAACACCAAAATATCTCTGTCTTGAAATACACCAGTCCCATTTCAAATTTTCTACCCATATTTTGTAACGGTTCTTCATATGCTCGGGATGCCATTTAATCTCATCCGCTACCTGAAGAAAACGCTCTTTCTCCGATAATACATCAATATACCACTGCTTTGAAGGAATGAATTCTACATTATTGCCGCACCGCTCATGAATGGCAACCATATGCTGCAATGCTTCCTGCTTTACAAGCAGCTCTTTTTCCCTCAAAAGCTCCACAATACGCTCTCTTGCCTGTTTTATTTTCATGCCTCCGATAAAAGATACCTCTTCCTTCATCGTTCCGTCAGGCATAATGATCTGTTTATACGGCAGCTTATGCTTTTGATACCATTCTACGTCTGTGGAATCACCAAAAGTAGCACACATTACCGCACCGGTTCCTTTTTCCATGGAAACTGTTTCATCTGCCAGAATGGGAATCTCAAAATCATAGAGCGGAACGTTTGCCTTTTGTCCTATATAATCCTTGTATCTGGAATCTTCGGGATGAACAAAAATACATACACATCCTGCCAGTAATTCCGGTCTGGTTGTGGCAATCAACAGACTGCCCGACGATGTCTGAAAGTTTAAATAATGAAATATTGTCTCACATTCCTTTGTTTCCAACTCAGCCTGTGCAATAGAAGTTCGACATTCCGTACACCACAGTACCGGAGATTCTTTCATATAGGCTTTTTTGCTCTTTGCCAGTTCAATAAAGGATTTCTGTGATATTTTCTGCGACAGGTCAGAAATAGTCTGGTATTGCAGATTCCAGTCTACACTAAATCCCAATCTTTTCCACAAATTCTTGAATTCTCTCTCATATTTTTCAATCGTATTAATACATTTACTGCGAAATTCACTTCTGGGAAGCATATTCGCCCATATTTTCTCATCCTTTTCAACTAATCGTTCTGTAGGCAGCCCATTATCATCAAAGCCAAACGGATAAAATACATCATAGCCCTGCATCCGCTTAAATCTTGCAATCATTTCTGCCTGTGTGTAAGAAAATACATGTCCGATGTGCAGCTTTCCGCTTACGGTTGGCGGTGGTGTATCAATGGAAAATATTTTCTTTTCCCTTCCGTTCTGATACTTGTAAATTTCCTGCTCCTGCCACATTTTTTCCAACTCATTTTCCGCTTTCCTGAAATCGTACTTTTTATCCATATGGATACCTCCTTATAAAAATTGAATTTTACAAAACAGACAAAAAATGGTCGCCCGGCGGCGACCATTTAAGAGAATGCTTCGCATTCTCCTTAACTTCCGCCACTTGGCTCGCGCATTTTCCTATTACACAAAAAAATCGCCCTAAGCAAATGCTTAGGGCGAACTAACATGTCCGTGGTACCACCTAAATTCAGAAATATTTCTGCACTCTATACAATACGGGAATCTTTACAACATTCCGATATCGCTTCCCCTGATAACGGTGGGAATCTCCGTTGGTCTCTACTTAGAATAATCCGTTCAATCCAAGGCTCAAAGGCTACTTCCATACTCCCATCACGAAAATTTTCACCAACCATTTTCTCTCTGTTCATCCGGAATAGTATGTACTCCTCCTCGTCAATGCTTTTGTCTGTAATTGTTATCCGTATTATAGCATAAAAATTTTTTTTGTCAAACGATATTTTGAGCAAATTTTCAAGCCAAATTTTCAAAATTTAATTTGAAAATGCCTTCAATTCATAATATGTTTTTCTGAAATATATCCAACATCCTTTGGCAACATTCTCAGGCAATATATTTCTTAACATCATATCTCCATGTAGCTTTTTTGAATAATATAAACATCTTGAATTAACGATTTGCTCTACATATTGTTTATTAGTCCCTGTAAGATTTTTTATATACTCCTTGGAGTCAAATTGTATTGCCTGAATTAATTGTTCACTTAACTTTACATATTTTCCATCAAAAACACCATACTTTTCAATATTACCACCGTATTCTTTTAATATTTCTTTTTCTATATATCTTTTTAAATGGTGTGTAAAAAAGTTCCTTGCACCCATTTCTACATCATTCACAAAACCATTATTGCAAAATAAAAAATTAAAACCATTTTCCCAATCAGCAATAAACCAACTTTCCACTTCAGGAGACGCAAATAACAGAAAGACCGGCATATCTTGTCCTAATTTTTTATGTATAGTTGCTTTAATATTTTGAGTATACTCCCTTATTTCCTTGTCAGACAAATTTAGAAATCTATCATCCAAATCATCCTCTATAAGAATAGCTGCACATTCGGCAATCTCTTTATTATGTTTTTCAATGATACTATAAACCTTCTCTAATAAAGCTTCTCCTGTCAGCCCACTGATTGACGAGCTAATATTCTTGGGATATCCTTTCTTTTTAATAGTTCGATTAGGAAGATATTGCTTATATTCAAAAGTATTATTTATTTTCTTTAAAAAAGATTGCATTGCTCCTGCTTCAGTATACCCGCAAGTCAAAAAACACGCCACTCTCTTTACCATGGCCACCCTCCTAATGCTGGGTCATTTGTGCGGTACAAGTCTCCTAATTCCCAATCACCCAATTCATCTGCTATATCTTCATATTTTACCATTTTAATAAGATTTTCTGAATTATTGTCAAATACAAAAACAGCAACTTTTCCCTGCTTAAACTCTTCGGTAAATACATCTAGAAAATCAGGAGAATGTGTACTCACAAAGCATTGTTTAAATGTCTCTGATGTTTGTAACCAATTACCGACAACCTTTTGCCATGCCGGATGTAAGTTAGTCTCCGGTTCGTCAATTGCAAGCAATGACACTTCTTGCTCATATGGCATATTTATTAGCATATTCAATACCAATCCTTTAAGTGTCCCCTCGGAAACATCTGACAAATCATATTGCTTATCCCCATACAACATTTTAAAAACCAATTTTTCATACGCGTTCACTGAATCTGCCATTTCAAGATTTGGAATCAATTCTTTCATTTTGTCTTCAAATCTTTTTTTCCACAAAATATCTTCTGCCTTATATTTCGTAAATACATTCACGAAATTAGTCGCATCCGAATTTAAAATACTATCAACACTTTTACTACTAACTGGCTCCCTCATTTTTTTTGTGTTAAATTGAGCACTGGTATATACAATAAAACCTCTGAAAAAATCTTCTAAATCGTACAACATCTTTGCAATATTAACTCTAATCAAATCATTTCCATATATCATTTTATTGGTCAATAGAATATCTTTGAATTGCATTGATAAAATTTCTTTACTATCTAATTTAAAATTCAACCTGCGATTTCTTTGTCCCTTTTTCATTGCTGTAGAAAAGTGCCCAGCCCCAACATTTTGGTCGTGACAGCGAAAATAATTAAACTCCCGTTGATACCCTTCAGCCATCGAAAACGTAGTTGCGTTCAATTCCTCCAAAACAATATTACTGTCTTCAATATTATTGCCAGCCGCATAAGAAAATTTATATCGAACAGGTTCTCCGTTCAAATCGATTTCCCATGAAAATTCAATTGGTTCATTACCACTTGTATATTTATTATGAGCATGTTCCCAACCATTTCTGGAAACAGCATTTAAGAAGGCTGTTTTCAAACTTCCATTTTGAGAATTAACCAACATATCTGAGTAAAAAGTTAAAGCTTTAATAAAATTTGTTTTTCCCGAATTATTGGGACCAATTAATATATTTATTTTTTCAAACTGTAAATCTTCTGCATTAATATTTCGAAAATTTTTACAGCTAAATTTATTTATCATCTTATTACCTCTCCAAATAATGACAAAAAGTTCTCTTATATGATTACCTCTATTTTATGCAATATACAAAACCAAATTAAAGATATCATTTTTCACAAAATCTTTCAACCGATAAATGCAATGTGTTTGTGTCAATGTTGAAATGCCTGCCTCTGTAACAATACTGATTATTTTTTCTCTTGTTACTCGTTTTCTCCCCTATGGCAGTAAAATTTTCTTTATTTCCGATACAATTTATTGGAAACAAATAAATCCTTTTCCATCAATTTGCTATCTATTATTTCTACCGATTTTCTACAGGTTTTCACCATTTTCCTGAATTACTTTGGCATACCAGTAAGCAGAATCCTTAAGGATACGATTTTGGTTCGTATAGTCAACATAAATCAAACCAAACCGTTCACTGTAACCGGCAGCCCACTCAAAGTTGTCCATAAAAGACCACTGGAAATACCCTCGAATGTCTGCTCCCTCCTCTGCACTGCGGCGCAGAGCCAACAGATATCGATTCAAGAAATCAATGCGGTTTGGATCATGCACTTTTCCATCGAGGGAAATTCCATCATGTGCCGCCATCCCATTTTCCGTAATATAGATAGGCAGATGATAACGTTCCGAATACATACGCGTTGCCCAGTAGATGGCATCCGGTAAAATCAGCCACCCCATCGAATTGCGCGGATGCCCTTCTGCCATTCTCATATCATTCAGCTTTCCTGATTCATCCGGTACCATCGGTCTGCCAGTATAAATGTTTAAACCAATGAAATCAATCGGCGTGCTGATTAGTTCCATGTCTTCCTTGGTAAATGCCGGGAAAATATCCTCGCATTCCTCTAAAAGTGTCTTTGGATATTTTCCGAACACAATGGGATCAAACCAAAAACTTTCCGAAAAAACAAAGTGATTTTTATTACAGGAGAAGTAAATTTGTGCAGCTTCCTCCGCATATTCAGGGGAAACAGAATATCGGGTCGTGCTGGCACCCACAATTCCCACTTTTGCATCCGGTATCTGTGTTTTGATTGCTCTTACTGCCTTTCCATGAGCCATCAAAATATTATGTCCTATATGTAACAGTTCTTTGTTTGAAAGCTTATACCCGGGTGCATGTTCTCCCTGCATATATCCGCACCCTACAAATACCTGCGGTTCATTGAATGTAATAAAATGTTTAATGCGATTTCCGAATTTCTCAACTATAATCTTTACATACTCCGTATACCAGTCTGAAATTTCATCATTCAGCCATCCTCCCTTGCAATGAAGTGCATATGGCAAATCCCAGTGATACAGCGTTGCATAAGGCTCAATACCATATTTTTCTAACTCTTCCAGAACTCCTTCATAAAAATCCAAGCCCTTCTGATTGATTTTTCCGGTTCCCTCCGGTAAAATTCTGGGCCAGGAGAATGAAAAACGATACGCCTTTAATCCCATATCCGCCATCAGCTTTATATCCTCTTTGTATCTATGGTAATGATCACAAGCTATATCTCCATTATGATTTTCAAAAACCATTCCGTCTCTGTGAGAAAATTCATCCCATATACTTTTTCCTTTTCCATCTTCAAATGCGGCACCTTCAATCTGAAAAGCTGCCGTGGCAGCTCCCCAAACAAAATCTTTTCTAAATCCCATATTCCATCCTCCAACTTATTGTTCTTATTTTATTTTATACCTCAGCACATTCCAAGAACGCGGCGGCAATTCTATCTTGTCTCCATCCTCCCAAATTGCTTCCGTAATGTTTTCACTTTGGGCACTATTCACTGCTTTTAAATCCTCCCCCGTGACTACCAGATGCTCCAGAAATGAAACTTCTTTATCCACAGATAATGTAAACGGGCAGGAATCCGTCAAACTTCTGTTTACCGCAAAGATAGTGAGTTCACTGCTTTCTTCATTTAGGACAGCCACCGACTCAATAAAGGGTATAACCGGATGTTTTGCCGTACTGTAGTTTCCACATTCACAGGCAATATCCAATACTGTTCCCTGACCATAACGCAGCGCATGCAAATACGGATAAAAAATAGTCTGTTTCCATACCTTTCCGTCTTTTTCCGTCATAATCGGAGCAATCACATTAACAAGCTGCGCAAGACAGGCGATTTTTACCCTGTCACTATGTTTGAGCAAAGTTATTAAAAGTGTTCCTACAACCAGAGCATCCTCCAGATTATATATATCCTCTAACTGTGGCGGTGCAATCGACCATTTGGGAATCTGCTTATCCTGCTCGTTGGAATGGAACCATACATTCCACTCATCGAATGATAAGTTTATTTGCTTATCAGACTTCTTTTCCGCCTGAATCTTGTCACAGATGCCTGCCACCTGTGTTATAAAGTAATCCATATCCAAAGAACTTGCCAGATACTCCTCTGAATTGTTATTTGGATTTCCATAATAGTTATGAAGTGACAGATAATCTATGTAATCGTAACACTCCCGTAATACCGTTTCCTCCCAAATACCGAAAGTGGGCATATCTTTATTGGAACTTCCGCATGCCACCAGCTCAATACTGTCATCCACCCATTTCATAATCTTTGCAGTCTCACATGCAATTCTGGCATATTCCTGCGGTGTTTTAGAACCAATCTGCCATGGTCCGTCCATCTCATTTCCCAGACACCAGAGTTTAATCCCAAAAGGTTTTTCAAAACCGTTTTTACGTCGCATATCCGCATAATATGTAGGTGTAGTACCATTGCAGTATTCCACTAGGGCACCTGCCTCCTCTGCTCCTCTGGTTCCAAGATTTACTGCCATCATCACCTCGGCACCGGTTTGCTTTGCCCACTCCTGAAACTCGTCAATCCCTACTTCATTTGTCTCTATCGTCTGCCATGCCAACTCCAATTTATGAGGTCTTTTCGCTTTATCGCCTGTGCCATCCTCCCAATGATATCCGGACACAAAATTACCGCCCGGATAACGAATGATGGGAACCTTCATATCCCGGACCAGTTCCAGAACATCTCTTCGGAAACCATTTTTATCCGCAGTGGGATGTGACGGTTCATAAATTCCCCCATACACAGCTCTTCCGAGATGCTCAATAAAGGAACCAAACAAACGCTTATCCGTCTTACCGATGACTTTTTCCGTATTAATTATCAGTTTACACTCCATATAGCTTCCTCCTCCTACTCTCGTAAATCATCTTCATTATAAGAATATCCGCCCTCTCCAATCAATAGACGATTCTGCAAGTATACTAACATTTTGTGCAAAAGCAAAAAAAATGCTATAATAAATGACAAATCGTTCCGTGAAGAAAGGTAGAGCACTATGCATATCAATAAAATTGGATATAATCACAAACATGATGTAGATTTTTTAATCGACAGACCAACCGGTTCCGGAGATTATTTACTTCTTATCATTAAATCACCCGCTTCCTTTTTCTTACGTAATCAATGGATTCAAGTAAAAAAGGAGTCCTTTATTTTATATAAAAAAGATACTCCCCAATTATACATGGCCTGCGGACAGGAATTTGTTAATGACTGGATTCATTTTTCCCCGGAACAGGAAGATTTAGATTTCCTAAATGAACTTCACATTCCCTTTGATACTATTGTCGAATTAGGTGATGTCAGCCGGCTTTCTATGTTACTTCGAGACATTTGTTATGAATTTTATTCCGAAAATCTTTACAGAACCCGGAATTTACATCATTATCTGCACCTGCTTTTCTACAAACTGTCAGAAAAATTGTATACACGGGAATCGGAAACAGCTCTAAATTATTATGAAAAAATGTCTCTCATACGGAGTCGTATCTACAGTGAACCGCAGGAGAACTGGAATATTGAAAGTATGGCCCATCAGCTTCGTATGAGTCGCTCCGGTTTTGAACACATTTATAGTCAGTTATTCAAAACAAGCCCAATGCAGGAAGTCATAGAAAGCCGTATTTCCTATGGTAAAATACTGCTTTCCACCACTTCCTTATCTGTGAAACAGATTGCCGAGACCTGTGGCTATAACAGCGATGTACATTTTATGAGACAGTTTAGAAAACTGGTTGGGAAGACTCCCACGCAATACCGCCATGCCCAAAAAACAAACACCCCTTAAACAGCTCCCATATCAACAACTCTTGTTGCGAGCTTCTCCCGGAACCGGACATCATGCTCCACAATCAGCATCGTGGGTTTATATGTCTGTATGAGATTTTCTATCTGCATTCTTGAAAATACATCAATATAATTAAGAGGTTCATCCCATATATACAGATGCGCCGGAGTCAGCAGGCTTGAGGCTATAAGTACCTTCTTTTTCTGCCCTTCCGAAAACTCCTCCATATTCTTGCCAAACTGTACCCTCTCCATATCAAGCTGTCTTAAGATGGCAAGAAACAGACTTTCATCAAACTCCTTCTCCTTACAAAATTCCTTTATATTTCCTTTTAAAAAGGATGTATCCTGATTGATATAGGATACCGTCAGCCCTGACGCCATTACCAGCGTTCCTGCTTCCGTAACAAGGTCTTGAAAACCGCTCTCCTCTCTTCCCGCAATTCTCGCCAGCACCGCCTTGATAAAACTTGACTTTCCGCAACCGTTTTTACCATGAAGAAACACCCGGTCACCTTGTCGAAGTTCAAAATCAAAATGGTCTATGACCTTTTTTTCAGAATCGTTGTATCGGAAGCTATAATCCTTTGCCGATAGCAGAACCTCCTTGTAGTGCTGCTGCGGGAAAATCTTTAAATTCACCGGGCTTTCAATATCCTTAAGAAGTCCCTCCTTCTCCTGTATTTCCCTTTCAATCCTGACTTCCATATTTTTTACCCTGCTCTGCATCTTTTTGGTCTTTGCTCCGATATATGACCGCGTCGCAATGCACCTGTCAGGCTCCTTAACCGGGTCAAAGCCGATTTTTCTGCCCTCACTTTTTTCTGCCCACATTCTGTTCCGCTCAGATGCTTTTTTCAGCTTATCAATCTCTTTTTTATGCTTCTCATTTTCCATCAGCGAAAAAGCATCTTTCCGGCTTTTGTTCTCCCACCAACTGGAAAAATTTCCGCTCTGCACCTCAATGGAACTGCGGTTTAACACCAGCACATGGTCAATGCAGGCATCCAGTAAATCTCTGTCGTGGGACACCAGAATAAAACCTTTCTTGGAAGCCAAATATTCCTTGACTATTTCTCGCGAATCCTGATCCAGATGATTTGTGGGTTCATCAATAAGCAGAAAGTCATTCTCCCCCGAAAAAAGAATAGCAAGCATAAGCTTCGTTCTCTCCCCATGACTTAACGTATGAAACGGACGATATAAAATTTCCCCGTCCGCCCGGAGCTTATCCAGTTCGCACGTAATCTTCCAGAATTGACAGTCCGGCTTTAACTCTTCATAGAAATCGGCTGCACATCTGTTTAACTTGTCATGATCGATGCTGTACGGAAAATAATCAAAAACCACGGAAGTGCTTATATTCCCCTCATATTGATATTTCCCGAGTAACAGATTTAAAAAAGTCGTTTTCCCTTTGCCGTTTCTTCCGATAAATCCCAGTTTCCAATCCGTATCAACATGAAAAGATACATTTTCAAAAATATTGTCAAAACTGCCCTCATAGCAAAATGTCAGGTTCGTTACATTGATTTGTGCCATATATATCATACCTCCTTGTACAAAACACATCCGGTAACCGGATGCTGCGGTATTCGCAAAAAAAGAAACCACCTGTCGCCAAATGATTCCATTATGTCCCAACCTGCCATTTCTTATTTTTTTACACCAAAAAAGAGAGGTTATGAGAACATAATCCACTTTTGGCAACATGAAAAAACGGTCGCCCGGCGGCGACCATTCCAAACCGTCACCACTCGGCTCACGCACTTTTCTATTACATAAAACAGGCGATTTCTTGAATCACACTGTTAAGTAATAACGTCATGTTTTCAAAAGTAAATTATTTCCGCATTCCCGCACCTCTCTCTTAAAACTGTTTTTATTTCTTTGATTACCCAATCATAGCATATGATTTACTATTTCGCAAGTAGGGAGCAATAATTCTTCCAGTTTCTCTGTTATCTGTTCTTTCTCTCCGCTGCCATTTGTTTTAAATCTTAATAGTGGTATTTCATATAACTCCAGTATACGGTTTTTCATTACATCTCTGGAAGCCTGTACTGTCTCATCCTTATGATACTCATATCCGTCGACCTCAATCACTAATACAGGTTTCTTACTAATCCTATTGTATACTAAAAAATCAAGATGAGTTGCAGGATTCATGGCATACCTGCACTCCTGTTCATTTAACAATTCCGGATTTCTAATCAGCATATTCATTGGGAAATGGCACACTACATCCAGACAGGCAAACTGATCCTGCGCAAGGATTTCTTCCAACAATGCATACATCAAATTTTCTGATTCAAATTCTGAAATTTTCTTGTGTTTCTGTAAATACTTTTTTCGTTCCTCTGTATATTGTTTATACAGATAGTCGAATACCGAATAGATTTTGCTTTCCGTAACTTCAAAATTATGATATTGAATATATGCCATTAAATCAGTAATATTGCGTTCCTGCGTTTGTTCATTTCCCGTAACAACCAACATCAGTTTCTTTTTCGCTCTTGATACAGCCACATTTATCAAATACGGGTCATCTGCAAAATCTGATATTTCATCATCTACCGTGGATATAATAATGGTATCCTTTTCTTTTCCCTGAAATTTATGTACTGTCGCTGCATCAATATCACAAAATTCTTTTTCCAATGCCTCAACCTGATTTTTATATGGTGCAATAATTCCGGTTTCCTTCCTATCGGTAACATACTTTGGAATGATTTCATTTTTTATTACATCAATCTGCCTCTGACTATAATGATTACGAACATGGTTTCCGGGAGCGGTTTTTACTACTCCAAGTACCTCCTTCTCCCCCTTGTCCTCGGTCATGATAACCAGCTCACCTCTATAAAACTTTTGATTACAAAAATTAATAATCTTAGGATGGCATCTATAATGCTCACGAAGCAATGTCTGTGTTACCTTTGGCATAACATCCAATACGGATTGCAGAAAACTATTGGTAAACCGATATCCCTCATGAATCCGGAAAGTATCGAATATAGCTTTTGCCTGCTGCCTGATATCTTCTGTAACAACGTTGGGCAATTGTTTTGTATCTCCTACAATAACCGCATTCCTTGCACAGGACAGTGCCAATGCCCCTGTTGCAACATCTACCTGCGATGCTTCGTCCATAATAAGATAATCGTAAATCACTTCTGTATTTAAACTGTTTCTAGACGAGAATGTGGTACTCAGAATTACCGGATATTCTTCCAAAACCTCATATGGTTTTTTCCATAAATCCTTTTCATCAAATGTTACACGTCTTGTTTTTCCGGCATACTTATTTGCCAGTTTATCCTTTAATATTGCCATGGACTGTTGGCACAAATCATCCAGCAGGCTTTTATCTGTCGTCTTCAAATAGTTCTCTATTTCCGCTATCCGCTCTGCCAGTTCCATTTCTTTTGTACTATAATATAACGCTTGAAAAGCAGTGATTATCTTCGCTATGTCCTGTTTATAGAAGCCGAAATTTTTGATTCTATATCGAAGAAAACTTTTTATTTTGAACAGTAAACCTATTTTTTCTTTTTCCTCGGATATCATCTGACATTCCTGCCATAACGACATCCAACTTTCTGACGATAGATTTTTCTTTCCTTTTATGGCATCCGGCTTTACATCTGTTTCTTCCAGATACTGCTTAAAATATTTCACTTCCGTTTCCAACTGTGCCTGTTCATGCTTTAAATCAGCTAATTCATTTTGTTTTTCAAAGACTTCCTTCAGTTGAAGAGATTTTTCCTTTATCCCTTCTAACGTAATAGTCTCATTTTCCTTAAATTTCCATGTTGAGAAATCAGGATATACTGTGTCCTGCTCATTAATAAAAGACTTTTTATTTTCTGCATTTCCCAACGCGGCAACAATAAATCCTAAATTGTATTTTGGAGATGACAGCTTTTCATACACGTTCTCTGTAGCAGAGTTATTATTGGAAACAATTTGTACAGTCTTCCCCTGTATTAAAATATTAGCAATAATATTTAATATGGTCTGGGTTTTTCCGGTTCCCGGCGGTCCCTGAATTACGCTAATCTGATTCTCCATAGCATCCTTAACCGCTTTATACTGACTGCTATTACATCCAAAAGGGAAAATAGGGATATATTCCTTATGCCTTGCTTTTGTTTGTAAGGAATCCGGATTTAAATACTTCGCCAGTGCAACATCCTTACCGACAAACTCAATTTTCTCAAATCGTTTAGAAAGAATCCGCTCCCCTGTTTCCTCATTTTTCAGTTCACTTAATCCTGCAATTTGTTTTATGTATTTAAATACATCTGTAGCTTGTTTCTTACTTAAACATGATTCGGTAATTTCCAACTCACTTTCTATGTAATCCCGTTCCATACCATCTTTAAAACAAATATGCCAGTAAGCATTGCTTTGATTTTGAAAAACATAGATTGCTCCAACGTCAAAAAATTCTTTTCCTTCTCTGCTGATATGATACATATTCGGATTTAGCGTTTGTGGCTCTTTTAGCCACTCAACATTCAGATAATTGTATGAATATGTTTTTCCGTTATGATACTCCACATCCCATTTTTTAGTCCCACTGTTATATTTGCATGACTTTATTTCCTGCGTTTTAATCTCGCCCTTTATCAGAATCATATATTTCCTGGTATTCATACATTTTTCACTCCGCTATTCCTTTGTAACAATCAATTTACAAAAACTCCAAACAACACTGTAAGTCCATCCGTCTTCTCCCTCAAATAATAAATGCAACATCACGCGTTAAGAATTACAACCTATCAAAAAATTTTAGAGAAAAGAATTTGTCTATGCTATTGTCTATAGCCGGTTCTATTTTTGTAATCAGCCTCATATAGTATTTTTCCAAAATATGTATCCGAAGTAATTCAATACATGCACATACTGCGAAAACAAGGCAGATAACACCAATGGAATAAGGAATTAAAAATGTTGTATCAGAGTAAGTGGCATTTTTAAATAATTCACCCCAAAAGAAAGGGCGAACATACTCATTGTCATGGATTAAAAATATCCCGAAGGTAGCTGTCGAGACAACATTTATTGCCTTACTATATTTGATATTTAGTCCCTTGAATCCCAAAAACATACATACAGAAATAAACAAAATAAAGAACTGCTGCATTTCATATAAATTTGTAACATACATAACAAAGAACGATGATTTCAAACTAAGCCAATCCAATACGGCAATTAATGAGAACGTTAAAATTACCATTCCAATGGTTAGAACATGATATGTGAAAGCAGGTACTTTTGAGGTATCATGCCATAAACGAATATACCCTGCTATAGCATACAAATATATAAACCATAAAAGATTATTGCTTTCAAAAAGTTGGCACGTAGCAGTAGGAATAAGACACCACATTACAAAAACTAAAACCAGAAGCCTTTGATATGTTTTTTTATCAAGCGTCACTAAAAACTTGTTGATAAATGGCGAAATCAAGTATAAAACAAAATAACAACTTGCAAACCACCACCCACCAAATGTTACAGGAAAACAACTCTTTATCAGCACCCTAATACTAAAGTCCGTTAACCCCATTATTACAAAAACTATATAAATAGCTACAGAATAGGTTAATAATTGAAGCCATAATTTAATGACTTTACTACTTTTGACTTTTGATGTGTTTATCAGGAAATATCCGGAGATTAGAACAAATACATTTACACCGATTTTTCCACCCATTTGAAGGAAACGAATCCACAGACGCGGAATTGTCATTCTAGCCGCCAAAAATTCGAAACCACCATGAATGGAAAAATGGTGAGCTATAATGATAATCATTGAAATGATTCGTAAAAGTTCAAAATTGGATAAACGTTTGCTTACCTTTTGCTCTGATACACCTTGCATACTGCATTGCATTTTGCCAACTCCTTTATGATTAATTTTTCATGTATAATTTTTCAAATACAATTGAAAAGTACATTTAAAATTTTACATCAAATAAAGCATGGTGGCAAGGTGGCATTAAACATGAGTTTCCCCGGATGTAACAGTTCAGCCTTCAAAATTGAACCTATAAAAAATAATAGAAAAAAGTGCC
>CAYUYJ010000031.1:0-35494 GCA_964449325.1 uncultured Lachnospiraceae bacterium
CCGCGACCCCCTCCTTGGCAAGGAGGTGCTCCACCGCTGAGCCACTCGCGCATATCTTTTACAAGACAAAAATTATTATATTATAGTGAAGAGTCTTTGTCAACAGCTTTTTCATTTTCTTGTGTTTTAATAAAAATATACTATAATGATACTAACCGGAACTTTGCTGACACAGTTCTTTTTGCGGGACTGTTATGTTTGAAAGGAATATGTTAAAATCAGTATGGAACATTAAGAAAGGTACGGATTGCAACATGGATTTATTTGAATATATGCGTAGCACGAATATGGAAAAGGAGTCGCCCCTTGCGGCAAGAATGCGTCCGACCACGTTAGAAGAGGTGGTCGGACAGCAGCATATTGTTGGAAAGGACAAGCTGCTTTACCGGGCGATTAAAGCGGATAAATTAAGCTCTATTATTTTTTACGGACCGCCCGGAACAGGAAAGACCACACTTGCCAAAGTAATTGCCAATACAACCAGTGCGGAATTTACCCAGATTAACGCTACGGTTGCCGGAAAAAAGGATATGGAAGAGGTCATCAATAAGGCAAAAGATTTACAGGGAATGTATGGGAAAAGAACCATACTCTTTATTGATGAGATTCATCGTTTCAATAAGGGGCAGCAGGATTATTTACTTCCTTTTGTGGAGGACGGCACGGTAATTCTGATTGGTGCGACAACGGAAAATCCTTATTTCGAGGTGAATGGTGCACTGATTTCCCGGTCGGTTATATTTGAACTGAAGCCGATTCCGAAGGAGGATATTAAGGCACTCTTAAAGAGGGCGGTTTACGATACGGAAAAGGGAATGGGTGCCTATGATGCGGAAATTGATGAAGATGCGTTGGAGTTTCTGGCAGAGCTGTCCGGCGGGGATGCAAGACATGCCTTAAATGCCATAGAGCTTGGGGTGATGACAACGAATCGGAGCGAGGACGGAAAGATTCATATTACGCTTGCGGTGGCAGCGGAATGCATACAGAAACGGGTGATTCGGTATGATAAGGGGGGAGATAATCATTATGATACCGTTTCTGCCTTTATCAAAAGCATGCGTGGGTCTGACCCGGATGCGGCGGTATATTATCTGGCAAGAATGCTTTATGCGGGAGAAAGTGTTACTTTTATTGCAAGAAGAATGATGATTTGTGCTTCGGAGGATGTGGGAAATGCAGACCCCAATGCGTTGACTGTAGCAGTCAGTGCTGCGCAGGCAGTAGAACGGGTGGGAATGCCGGAAGCACAGATTATCCTTTCACAGGCGGCAGCATATATTGCCACGGCACCAAAAAGTGATGCCAGTATTAAAGCGATTATGGAAGCTACACAGGTGGTAGAGCAGACCGGAAATCTGCCGATACCAACTCATTTACAGGATGCACATTATAAAGGAGCGGCAAAATTGGGGCACGGAACAGGATATAAATACTCCCATGACTACCCAAATGATTATGTGGAGCAGCAGTACTTACCCTATGAATTGAACGGGAAAGAGTTTTACAGACCTACAGGGAATGGGTACGAAATGAAAATTAAGGAGCATATGGCAAGGATAAAAAGGGAAGAGGCAGAGAGAAAGAAAGAGGGATGAAAGAAAAATGATTCAGGAATATTAAAACAATTCCTGAATCAGATATTGATAAATCTCCTGGTTTTTTCGTTGCCAGTTGTCGCAGATTGCTGCGGCAGTTTCTTCAATCGGAACGGACACGGTAATCTCCACAAGATTAATATTTCTGTCCTTTGCAACCAAATGGGCTTCAAATTCGCCGCTTGTGGATTTATAGTAATCGGCAAGAACAGAAACCTCGTTGCGAAGTTCTAATTCATTTTCTTTGAAAAAGGTATTGATGTCTGCCTTGATAGCATCATTTAAACGGTTTTCAAAAAAGCTTAATGTTTCCTGACCGTCCCGGGTAATGGAAAGGTGAGTGCGGTTACGGATGGAATCGGCAGAAATCAATCCTGCATCAATCAGCTCGGAGATAGCCTGCTGTAATGTGAGAAAGGTCGTATATTCTTTTCCGGTAATAAAATCTGCTACCTGAGCTTTGGTAAGTGGAAAACTCACCCGGTCCAGCATATAAAGAACAATCAGTTTGTAAAGTGTCAGTGGTTCCTGCATATTGGTTCCTCCCCTGTTTTAACGCGGTGTGGTGTTTCTGTAGCGGTATTTTGGCAACCGCATATGTTTATTTATATAATTATTTTCGGCAATATATTCCTTGATAGATGTTTTGTATTTTCATTTCATGATGGATGGAATTAAGCACATCCTTTTTATTGAGGCTCCAAAGCGGAGCTTCCAAAAGTTCTTTTGGCCCGTCACCGGTCAGTCGGTGAATGACAACGTCTTTATGAAGTTGACCGATACAGTCGATTAATATATCTATATATTCTTCTTTGGTAAGTACGGAAAAAATTCCGGCTTTATAGTCTTTGTATAAATCTGTGTTCTGTAATACATGAAGAAGCTGGAGCTTTATCCCCCAAATTTTTCGGGAGTTCAAGTATTGAATCGTTTCCATACATTGTTTTTTTGTTTCGCCCGGAAGTCCTATAATGATATGGGTTATGACAGGAATGTCAATAGCAGTTAAAGCGGTGACAGCCTTTTCAAATACAGAGAGAGGGTAGCCACGGCGGATATAGGCAGCTGTCTTTTCATGGATGGTTTGCAAGCCGAGTTCTACCCAGATAAATTTGGCTTCCTGACCTTCATGGGAAATGCAGAATTCCTCTTTAAGTTTTTTTAAAAGCTGTAATACATCAGGAGGCAGGCAGTCCGGTCTGGTGGCAATGGAAATCCCTGCCACGTCCGGATTGGATAAAGCTGTCCGATATAGCGTTTCCAGTCGGCTGACAGGGGCATAGGTATTTGTATATGCCTGAAAATAGGCAATGATTTCCGGTTTACTGTTTCTATTAACCGAATCGGATAATGGGAGGGCTTCTTCCATTTGGAAAGCAAAATCGCCGCTACCACCTGCACTGCAGAAAATACAGCCCCTTGTATCAAGGGTGCCGTCTCGGTTAGGGCAGGTAAAACCGGCGTTTATTGCAGTTTTAAATAATTTTCGTCCAAATGTATTTTTACAGTAGGCATCCAGAGAGTAGTAGGGGCGTCCGTGCCACAGCTCTCTCTGTGCCTTTGTAAGAATAGTTTCTGCTTTGTCACTCATAGTCTGCTCTTATTTGCCAATATGTGATTTTACGGCTTCAGCCACAACCTCAGCTACCTTTGGATTAAATGCTTCCGGCATAATGTTATCTTCATTCAATTCTTCATCCGGTACAAGTCCCGCAATTGCCAAAGCAGCAGCCAGTTTCATCTCCTCGGTAATCTGTGTGGCGCGTCCTTCCAGTGCACCTTTGAAAATACCGGGGAAAGCAACTACGTTATTTACCTGATTCGGGAAATCGGAACGTCCCGTGCCAACTACTCTTGCACCGGCTTTTTTGGCTACATCCGGCATGATTTCCGGCACCGGATTTGCCATAGCAAAAAGAATAGAGTCTTTATTCATGGAAGCAACCATTTCCGGAGTCACAATATTGGGAGCGGAAACACCTACAAAAATGTCTGCACCCTTTAAGGCATCAGCAAGAGAACCGGTTTCGTTATTAGGATTGGTTACTTCGGTCATTTTTTGCTGCATCCAGTTTAAGCCCTCGGTATTTTTGGATACAATACCCACCTTGTCACACATAATAACATTGGGGAAACCATAGGTCAAAAGCAGTTTGGTAATGGCAACACCGGCACTTCCGGCACCGTTTACTACAACCTTACAGTCCTCTTTTTTCTTGCCTACGACTTTTAATCCGTTGATGATACCGGCAAGAACAACAATTGCCGTACCATGCTGGTCATCGTGGAAAACCGGAATGTCCAGTGTGGCTTTTAAGCGTTCTTCGATTTCAAAACAGCGGGGAGCGCTGATATCCTCCAGATTGATGCCGCCGAAACCCGGTGCCAGATAAGTAACGGCTTTAATAATTTCTTCCGTGTCCTGCGTGTCCAGACAAATGGGAACGGCATTGACACCGCCAAATTCCTTGAATAATACGGCTTTTCCTTCCATAACAGGCATGGCGGCGTGGGGACCGATGTTTCCTAAACCTAAGACAGCGCTTCCGTCGGATACGACGGCAACGGTATTGGATTTCCAAGTGTATGTATATGCAGCTTCCTTGTTTTCTGCAATGACTTTACAAGGTTCCGCCACACCGGGAGTATAAGCAAGAGACAAGTCTTCTCTGGATTTTACCGGTGTTTTTGAAACAGTTTCTAATTTTCCGTTCCATTGTTTGTGAAGTTCAAGTGCTTTTTCGGCTGTAGTCATTCGTAATACCTCATTTCTTTGTGATATTCATAAATTCTCAATATTCTAATCATATAATATTTGGAGCGAGTAATCAAGAGCGGTGTTGTCATAGTCGGGAAAATACGCTAGAATAAGAATGCAGTTTCATTAAGCAGTAAAAACATCGGAAAACAGCAAATTTCGGATGATGAGAAAGAGGGAAAAATTATGAAGCGTCAGGTAACGATGGAAGAAATTTCCGATGGAAAATTATATACGGCAAATGATATGGTCAAGGCAGACTGCAATGACTGTAAGAACTGTTCGGCGTGCTGTCGTGGAATGGGAAGTTCCATTGTACTGGATCCGTTGGATGTGCACAGACTTTGTACAGGCTTGGGACAGAACTTTGAACAGCTTATGGCAGATAAGCTGGAATTACAGGTTGTAGACGGGATTGTACTGCCCAATTTAAAAATGACAGGAGAACAGGAACAGTGTGCCTTTTTGAATGAGGAAGGAAGATGCAGTATTCATGAACTGCGCCCGGGAATTTGCCGGTTGTTTCCTCTTGGCAGGTTTTATGAAAATGGCGGTTTTCAATATTTTTTACAGGTTCATGAGTGCAAAAATCAAAACAGGACAAAGATAAAGGTGAAGAAGTGGATTGATACACCACAGCTTGAGAAATATGAAAAATATATTACGGATTGGCATTATTTCCTGAAAGAATCAGAGGAAAAAGCGGAAGAGGACGAAAACGAAAGAAAAAGAATCAGTATGGAAATTCTAAAACAATTTTATCTGCTGCCCTTTGATAAAAACATTGATTTTTATGAACAGTTTGACAAAAGAAGGAAACAAATATTCGATTAAGAGGCAGCTTATGGAACAATTATCGCTATTTGGGAATAACAATGATTTAAATGCACCGCTTGCCAGCAGGATGCGACCGGAAAATTTGGAGGATTATATAGGACAGAAGCATTTGCTTGGGGAAGGTAAGGTGCTTCGGCAGATTCTTCAGAAGGATCAGGTGTCTTCCATGATATTCTGGGGACCGCCCGGTGTTGGGAAGACAACCCTTGCCCGGATTATTGCCGGACATACAAAAGCGGCATTTGTGGATTTCAGTGCGGTGACAAGCGGGATAAAAGAAATTAAGGAAATTATGAAGCAGGCAGAGAATGACCGGATGATGGGATTGAAAACCATTGTCTTTGTGGATGAAATCCATCGATTTAATAAAGCACAGCAGGACGCCTTTCTGCCTTTTGTGGAGAAAGGAAGCATTATTTTAATCGGAGCAACCACAGAGAATCCTTCCTTTGAAATCAATTCCGCGTTATTGTCCAGATGTAAGGTATTTGTGCTGGAGGCTCTGAAAAAGGAGGACTTGACTGAACTTCTGGAGAGAACTCTGAAGGATAAAAGAGGATTTGGAAACAGTCTGGTGCATATGGAACGGTCGTTGATAGAGGTGATTGCCACATTTGCAAACGGAGATGCAAGAACCGCATTAAATACATTGGAAATGGCAGTATTAAACGGGGAGATGAAAGAGGACGGCTCTATCACTGTAACAGAACGGACAGTAGAGCAGTGTATCGGCAAAAAGACGTTGCTTTATGATAAAAACGGAGAAGAGCATTATAATTTGATTTCCGCTTTGCATAAGTCCATGCGAAACAGTGACCCGAATGCAGCGGTTTACTGGCTGGCTCGGATGTTAGAGGCAGGAGAAGACCCTCTTTATGTGGCCCGAAGACTGATAAGGTTTGCCAGTGAGGATATCGGAATGGCGGATTCACAGGCTTTGACAGTGGCAGTTTCGGCATATCAGGCGTGTCATTTTAATGGAATGCCGGAATGTGATGTGAATCTGACTCATGCCGTGGTGTATTTGTCTATGGCTCCGAAATCCAATGCACTCTATACGGCTTACGGAAAGGCAAGGGCAGATGCCTTGCAGATGCTGAGTGAGCCGGTACCGCTTCAAATACGAAACGGTGTTACCAAACTGATGCAGGAGCTTCACTACGGAGATGGATATCAGTATGCCCATGATACAGAAGAAAAAGTAACGGATATGCAGTGTCTGCCGGATTCTCTTCAAGGCAGAAGCTATTATGAACCAACTACGCAGGGAAATGAGAAACAGGTAAAAGAGCGTATGCAGGAAGTGGAACGTTTACGGAATAAGAAGGAGCAAATATGGACATCAAATACTTAAAAAGTCTGGCAAACCAATATCCTACAGTGGCATCGGCGGCAACAGAGATTATTAATCTTCGTGCCATTTTGAGTCTGCCTAAAGGAACCGAACATTTTTTGACGGATATCCATGGAGAACAGGAACAGTTTCAGCACGTTTTGAAAAACGGTTCCGGTGCCATCAAGCGGAAAATTGATGAAGAATTCGGAAATACATTAAGTGAAGCGGATAAACGGGAAATTGCCGCATTGATATACTATCCGAAAGAAAAGCTGGAACAGGTTTTAAAAAGGGAGGAATTTTCAAAGGAAGAAATGCGGGAGGATTGGTATACTGTGATACTTTACCGATTAATCCGTATCTGTAAGATTTCCTCTTCCAAATATACCCGTTCCAAGGTGCGTAAGGCACTGCCGGAAGATTTTGCCTATATTATGGAAGAACTTCTGAACGGACACCCGGATGTATCCAATCAGGAAGCTTATTACAAAGAGATTATCCGAACCGTAATAAAAATCGGACGGGCAGAAGAATTGATCGTTGCTTTTTCTGATACTATCAGAAGGCTGGTAGTGGATCATCTTCATGTAATCGGAGATATTTTTGACAGGGGACCATATCCTCATCTTGTGATGGATACACTGAAGAAGTATCACAGTGTGGATGTGCAATGGGGAAATCATGATATTTCGTGGATGGGGGCAGCATGCGGTAATCCGGCATGTATAGCAACAGTTATTCGGATTTCGGCAAAATATGGGAATCTGAGCATTTTAGAGGACGGCTACGGAATTAATCTGGTACCTCTTGCAAGGTTTGCCATGAGCCGGTACGGAGATGACAGATGTAGCTGCTTTCAGGTAGATTATCGGAAGGAAAACTATGATGTGCGGGATGTAAAGCTGGATGAAAAAATGCATAAAGCAATCACCATCATACAGTTTAAGCTGGAGGGACAGTTGATAAGAAGACATCCGGAATTCCACATGGAAAACAGACTGCTTTTAGATAAAATTGACTGGAAAGCGGGTACAGTCACGATAGAAGGAAAAGAGTATGAGCTGAAGGATAAAAATTTCCCGACAGTATATCCTGATGATGTATACCGTCTTACACCGGAAGAAGCAGAGGTGGTAGAACGGCTGACGTATTCCTTCGTGAACTGTGAAAAACTGCAGGAGCATATTCGTTTCTTATACGCAAACGGTGGATTATATAAAATTTTTAACGGAAACCTCTTATATCACGGATGTGTGCCATTGACAGAGCAGGGGGAGTTTGAAAGTGTGGAGGTTTACGGTAAAACCTATTCCGGAAGAGCCTTATATGATGTACTGGAGGAGTATGCAAGGAAGGCTTATTATGCCATTGACAAAGAGGAAAAGCAAAAGGGAATGGATATTTTGTGGTTTCTTTGGGCAAATCCCCATTCGCCGGTATTCGGAAAAGAAAAAATGACAACCTTTGAACGTTATTTTGTTGCGGATAAAGAGACCTATCAGGAACCGAAAAATCCATATTATACGTTTATGGAAAAAGAAGAAACAGTGAATAAAATACTGGTGGAGTTTGGTCTGGAGGATAACGGAGAATCCCATATTGTGAACGGTCATATTCCGATAGAATCCAAACGGGGAGAGACCCCGATTAAATGCGGTGGTAAGCTATTGATTATTGACGGAGGCTTTTCGAAAGCTTATCAGCCAAAGACCGGTATTGCAGGATATACTTTAATTTACAATTCCTACGGACTGATGCTGGCAGCCCACGAGCCCTTTGAGTCGTTGGATAAGGCTGTACGGGAGGGACAGGACATTCATTCACACAGGCAGCTTGTGCAGCAGGCAGTAAGACGAAAACTGGTTGCAGATACGGACAACGGTAAAGAAATACAGGAGAGTATTGCAGGGCTGGAAGAATTGCTTTTAGCATATAGGGATGGAAGAATAAAAGAGAGGATAACAAAAAAATGACAGAGCAGTTATTAGCATTTATTGAAAAAAGTGTGAGCTGTTTTCATGCAGTAGAGGTGATTCGGCAGGAATTGGAAAAAGCGGGCTTTGTACAGTTAAAAGAAAACGAGGAGTGGAGCCTTGCTATGGGCGGAAAATACTATGTGATAAGAAATGGTTCTTCGATTGCAGCTATTACTCTTCCTACAGAACGAATGAATGGATTCCATATGGTGGCAGCTCATAGTGATTCACCGACTTTTAAAATAAAGGAAAGTCCGGAAATGACGGTGGAAGAGCAGTATGTGAAGCTGAATACCGAAAAGTACGGCGGCATGATTATGTCTACCTGGCTGGACAGACCTTTGTCGGTAGCGGGAAGAGTAGTTGTGAAAGAAGGGGAAGGTTTTTGCTCTAAGCTTGTGAATATTGATAAGGATTTATTGATGATTCCGAATGTGGCAATTCATATGAACCGGGATATGAACAAAGGCGTTGAATATAATCCGCAGGTGGATATGCTTCCGCTTTACAGTGGAATTGCCAAAAAAGGAAGCTTTCAGGATGAGGTTGCCAAGGCGGCAGGAGTAAAAAAAGAAGATATTCTGGGAAGTGATTTATTTCTCTATGTGCGGGAAAAGGGCCGGGTGTTCGGTGCAGACGGAGAGTTTATTTGTGCTCCGAAACTGGATGACCTGGAATGTGCTTTTGGTGCCGTGCAGAGCATTATTAATGCGGGGAATGGGATAGAGTATGCAGATATTGCGGTGATTTTTGATAATGAAGAAGTGGGAAGCGGAACAAAGCAGGGAGCAGATTCTGATTTTTTATCCGATATTCTGACTCGTGTGAAGGAAAGCTTTTCTGAGAATGACGGCTGGCTATGCCGTATGCTTGCAAACAGCTTTATGATTTCAGCGGACAACGCCCATGCGGTACATCCAAATCATCCGGAAAAGGCTGACCCCACAAACCGACCGTTTTTAAATGGTGGGATTGTAATCAAATACCATGGTGGCCAGAAATATACTACGGATGGAATTTCTGCAGCGGTCATGAAGGAGCTGTGTAAGAAAGCAGGGGTGCCTTTCCAGACTTATGCAAACCGTTCGGACATTTTAGGTGGTTCTACTTTAGGAAATATATCTGCAACACATGTTTCGGTGGATACGGTAGATATTGGCCTTGCACAGCTTGCCATGCATTCTGCTTATGAAACGGCAGGAGCAGAAGATATAGGTTATCTGATAAAAGCTCTTACGGTATTTTTTAGCTAAAAATCTTCCTCAAAAGGAGAAGCCGGATGAAAAGGAACATTTTGTTGGGAAGAAGCCGGTTCCTTGCGTAAAAATTCTTTATATTGGCTTGGGGTACAATCCAGATATTTTTTAAAAAGCTTGTTAAAATAACTGGCATTGTTAAAACCTACTGACATAGCAAGTTCTGAAATGCTTTTTGACTCCGGAACCCCACGTTTGATTTTTCGTGTTGCTTCAAAAATACGGTATTTCATAACATATTCTATCGGGGTGATTTTTAGAGTACGCTTGAAGCATCGGCAGCATTCACTTTTACTTACATGAATGGAAGCGGCAATATCATCCAAAGAAATAGAATTCATATGGTGTTTTTCAATATAAAGAAGTGCTTCTTTTACCCGTTGGGAGTCAGAAGAAGCCTCCGCGGATTCTATAGTTTCGCTCGGTGTATAAGAATACTCTAAAATTCCGGCCCAAAAAAGTTCCAGTTCTGCTTTCGTGACAAGTTCATAACCGAATTTTTTTGTCAATGTTGCGGCAATGGCATTGTTTACGTGGTCAATGAGCGCTTCCTGCCAAGCAATGTCTTCTTCCAATTTAATGTACTTTAAAGCGGAAGAAGATAAAATAGGTGTTAAATACCTTGCTGAAAAGTAGGCTTGTCCATAACCAAATAGAAATGACGGATGAAAAAGGATAAGATAAAGGGTACATGTTTCATTTTCTACCGGGCGGATGGAATGCAAAACATCCTGATTCACCATGACCGCCTCTCCCGCTTTTAGTTTTACCTGTGCATTATCAACAAGTACGTTTGCTTTGCCGCTATTAATAATGATAATTTCAATCTCATTGTGCCAATGCCAACGGATGGCACCCATATACATCTTACTTAAATCCAAAAAGTATGTTACAACCGGAAAGTCTACACTTTCACCTCTGGCAGGAATAAAAAGTGTGTCAAATTTTTCCGGCATTTTAGTACTGTAATCCATGAAATTTTCCTCAATTCCCCAATACATAATTACACAAGAATATATTGTGCAACATAATAATAAATTTACACCAAATTAATGGTGTAGTCAATGAAAGAAAAAGTAAGATATTTTAGATAATTTTATAATTTAATGTTGCCAAGAAATAGTTGACGGCAAAGTACAAACAAGTTATGATAACGATATGGAATAATTCATAGTGGAATACTGGAAAATAAAAGTGACACAATGAAGGATGAGAAAAAGAAAAGCAAGTAGAATAGGGTGAAATCATATGAAAATTTCAACAAAAGGAAGATATGCACTAAGATTAATGTTGGATTTGGCTTTAAATGAAAAAGAAGAGCCTATTCGGGTAAAAGAAATTGCCGGAAGACAGGAAATATCGGATAAATATCTGGAACAGATTATTTCCATTCTTACGAAGGCAGGGTTTGTAAAAAGTTTACGAGGACCACAGGGAGGATATCGTCTTACAAAAAAGCCGAATGAATATACGGTAGGAAGTATCCTGCAGTTGACGGAGGGAAATTTGTGTCCGGTTTCCTGTCTGGAAGACGAAGTGAATTTATGTGAGAGAAAAGAGGAGTGTTTGACGTTACCGTTGTGGGAAAAATTGGACGCAGCCATCAAGGGTGTTGTAGATAATGTTACGTTACAGGATTTGATTGACTTGCAGCATAATAAGAAGAGTGATAATTATGTCATTTGAGAAAAAATAGAATAAAGGGAAGAACTTCGCAAAGAAAGCAATAAGCATTCGGATGAAATAGAAAAAGAGAGAATAACAGAACAGTTTATTAAGAAAGAGGGAAAATGTTATGGCAAAGATTGCAAAAAAATTAACGGACTTAATAGGAAATACACCGCTTTTGGAGTTATCCAATTATGAAGAAAAGAACGGACTGGAAGCGAAATTGATTGCGAAGGTGGAGTACTTTAATCCACTCGGAAGTGTGAAGGATCGTGTGGCATTTGCCATGATTGAAGAGGGAATCAGACAGGGAAAGATTAACAAGGATACGGTTATTATAGAGCCGACCAGTGGAAATACCGGAATCGGTCTTGCATTTGTTGCAGCATCTAAGGGATTACGTTTGATTCTGACAATGCCGGATACCATGAGTGTGGAGAGAAGAAGAATTGTTTCTGCACTTGGAGCAGAGGTTGTATTGACTCCGGGCGCCGAAGGCATGAAGGGAGCCATTGCAAAGGCAGAGCAGCTTGTGAAAGAATATGGAAATGCAATTATTCCACAGCAGTTTGAAAATAAAGCAAATCCGGAAGCTCATAGAAGAACAACTGCAGAAGAGATTTGGAGAGACACGGACGGACAGGTAGATATTTTTGTTGCAGGTGTAGGAACCGGTGGAACAGTAACCGGAAACGGTGAAGTATTAAAAGCCAAAAATCCCAATGTGAAAATTGTTGCTGTAGAGCCGTCAGGTTCTCCGGTTTTATCAGGTGGAAAGCCGGGACCGCATAAGATTCAGGGAATCGGAGCAGGATTCGTGCCCGGTGTTATGAATCCGGATATTGTTGATGAAATTCTGCCTGTAGAAAATGATGATGCCTTTGCAGCTTCCAGAGCTGTGGCAAAGTCTGACGGACTTTTAGTCGGGATTTCCTCCGGTGCAGCAATTCATGCGGCAACCGTGCTGGCAAAAAGACCGGAAAATAAAGGAAAGAATATCGTGGTATTGTTACCGGATACCGGAGAGCGTTATCTTTCTACTAACTTGTTTGAATAAAGTGATAAAAAATCTGCATGCAAATTTAAATTGCATGCAGATTTTTTAAAGAAACATCTAAAATCGGAGCAGAGTGGGTGAGGGCACCACTGGAAACATAATCCACACCGATATCTACGATGCGTTGAATGTTTTCTTTGGTGACATTGCCGGAGCATTCCGTTTCGGCTTTGCCTGCAACCATTTCCACTGCTTTTTTCATATCTTCGGTACTCATGTTGTCTAACATAATAATATCCGCACCGGCATCCAAAGCTTCCTTTAACATCGTTAAGTTTTCGACTTCGACTTCAATTTTGCGGACGAAAGGAGCATATTCCTTTGCCATCCGGATGGCTTCTTTTACACCGCCTGCTGCACCGATATGGTTGTCCTTGATTAAAATGCCGTCGGATAAATTATAGCGATGATTGTAACCGCCGCCCACCTTTACTGCATATTTTTCAAAGATACGCATATTCGGGGTTGTTTTTCTTGTATCTAACAGCTTCGTCTTGCTTCCCTTTAACAGTTCGGCAACACTTCTTGTATAGGTGGCAATACCGCTCATACGCTGTAAATAATTTAGTGCGGTACGTTCGCCGGACAAAAGGGCACGGATGTCTCCGTTTACAACAGCAAGCAAATCGCCGTTTTTTACAGTGTCACCGTCTTTAAAATACATGATAACTTCGCTGGTTTCATCCAAAAGTTCAAAAACCCGTTTGAAAATATTCAGACCGGCAATGACCCCATCCTGCTTACAGATAAGCTGTGCGGTTCCCTTTTTTGCCTCACGCATGACTGCATTGGTAGTTACATCCTCGCTGGAAATGTCCTCCTGCAGAGCCATCAGAATAAGGTTATCAACATTTAATTTTGTAGTAATCGGATTCATAAAATCTGTTTATCCTTTCTTTGCATTTTCGTTATCAATTTCATTCCAAATTCTTTTTTTGTTCTTCTCATGGAATGCATCTAAATCCTCGTAGTCGGCAAGCGAAATACCATAATAATTTTTCAATTCCTTGTCCGTAAAGGAAAGTACGGGCGAAAAACGCTCGGAATTTTCTTGTGAGGAAGTCATGTCCAGTGCAGCATTTTTGGCAAAAACAAGACTTTCTAAAAGAGAATTGCTTGCTAAACGGTTGGCACCGTGAACGCCGTTACAACAGGTTTCACCGGAAGCATACAAGTGTTTCATGGAGGTTCTGCTCTGCAAATCCACATAGATACCGCCCATAAAATAGTGTTGTGCAGGAACAACCGGAATCCAGTCCTTTGTAATATCAAAGCCTTCCTCCAGACATTTTTTATAAATGTTCGGGAAACGTTTTGTGACATCCAAATCTCTGATGGTCTGCATGGAAAGCCAGACGAAATCGGTATGATCCTTTGCCATCTGCCTGCGGATTTCCTGTGTCAGCAAATCCCGGGGGAGTAACTCATTGACAAAACGCTCGCCGTTTTTATCATATAAAACCGCACCTTCGCCACGAACTGATTCGGAAATTAAAAAGCGGCGTTCCCGTTTGGTGGAGTAGAGCGTGGTCGGATGAATCTGTACATAATTAATATTTTGTAATCGTATGCCATGCTTTAAAGAGAGAGCAAGGGCATCACCGGTTAAGTGGGGAAAATTGGTGGAATTGTCGTAAATTCCGCCGATACCGCCACAGGCAAGTAAAATATTGTCCGCAAACACGGGGGTAAGCGTACCGTTTTCTTCCCGAATCAGAATACCGTCACAAACATTATCATGGCAAAGTAAATCCAGCATTTCCGTATGGGTAAGTAAGGTGACATTTTTGCGTAAAGCTACCTGCGCCAGTAATTTTTCCGTAATTTCTTTTCCGGTAATATCATCATGATACAAAATTCGGTTGGTAGAATGGGCGCCTTCCCTTGTATAAAGAAACTGTCCGTTTTCCTGCATGAAGGAAACTCCGTAAGAAACCAGTTCATCAATAACCGTGCGGGAGGAGCGAATCATCATAGCAACCGATTCTTTACGGTTTTCGTAATGTCCGGCACGCATGGTGTCCTCAAAAAAGCTGTCATAGTCGTCTTCGGATTTGAGTACACAAATACCGCCCTGTGCCAAAAAGGAATCACTTTCCTCAATGTCGCTTTTTGTAATCATTAAAATGTTTCGGTCATCCGGCAGATGCAGTGCTGCAAAACAGCCCGCTACTCCACATCCTACGATAATGACATCGTATATTTTGTTCATAATTAACCTCCAGCCTTTGCGGCTGATTCATTCTATGCAACAGGAAATGTATGCTATCTGGCAAGCTCAAGCATCCGCTCCATGGGAGCAAGAGCTTTTTTCATGAAATCTTCCTTTAATTCTACCGTCGGTGCTTTGTTTTCTAACGCGGCAATAATTTTATCCAATGTAATTTTTTTCATATTCGGGCAAATCTGCATATTTCCGGCAGTGTAAAATTTCTTACCCGGACTGCGTTTCTGCAATTCGTGCATAACGCCCATTTCCGTTACTACGATAAATTCGGAAGCGTTACTTTTTTGGGAATAAGCAATAATTCCCGAGGTGCTTCCTATGTAATCTGCAAGCGCCGTCACTTCCGGTTTACATTCCGGATGAACTAAGACCTCGGCATTGGGACGGGCTTTTTTGGCTGCCTGAATCTGAGCGGCAGTAATGGTGTGATGCACATGGCAGAAGCCATCGTTGAAAATGAAATGCTTTTCCGGAAGCTTGTCTGCAATGTAACGGGCAAGATTCTGATCCGGAATAAAGAAAATATATTTATTGGGAAGTGCCTGTACAATTTTTAAAGCATTGGCACTTGTCACGCACACATCGGAGGCTGCCTTCAATTCTGCCGTGGAATTGACATAGCATACAACGGCAACATCCTCGTATTCTGCGCGTATTTCTTCAATACGTTCTACGGTTGCCATGTGAGCCATCGGACAGTCTGCATTGTCATCCGGCAGAAGGACAGTTTTGCCGGGATTTAAGATTTTCGCACTTTCACCCATAAAGGAAACGCCGCAAAGGACAATGGTTTCTGCATCGATTTTTGTAGCCGCTTCACTTAAGTAGTAAGAGTCTCCAATATAATCTGCAATGTCCTGTACCTCATCCGCAACATAGTAATGAGCCATAATCACTGCGTTTTTTTCTTTTTTCAGATGTTCAATTCGTGCTATTTTTTCGTTCAAGGGTTTATCCTCCACAACTTCGTATTAAAAGTGAGTATATCACTTTTTCGCAGAGGTGACAATAATATTCGCAGGAAATATATATAGTAAAAAAGGTTTTTGACAGGGGACGTTATGGATAATTCCAAAATAGAAAATTTGTTGAATCTTGCGCTTAATTCCTCACCGGAGGAGAGGGAAAAATCAGAAAATCTCAATGTGGGATACAATAAGGAAGAAAAAAGCTGGGAAGTGATTGTCAAATATAATGGTGATATTAAGCGTCTGGAAAGTGAAATCATTCGTGTGGAGGAGCTGCTTGCCGGATATGCCATTCTGACCGTACCGGAAAGCTTACTGGATTCGTTGGCAGAACTGCCTGAGATTGAATTTATTGAGAAGCCTAAAAGACTGTTCTTTTCGGTGCTTGCCGGAAAAGAGGCTTCCTGCATGACCCCTGTGACAATCGGCAGAGAAGGACTTACCGGCAGGAATTGTCTGATTGGCATTATCGATTCGGGAATCGACTATGCCGGCTTGGATTTCCGGCAGGAAAACGGGGAAAGCAGAATTTTATATTTATGGGATCAGGTGCTTGACAGAGAGTTTACGAAACAGCAAATCGATGAAGCGCTGATGGCACCAACGCAGGCGGAAAGAGAAGCTTTAGTTCCCAGCACGGATGTTTCCGGGCATGGGACGGCAGTGGCGGGGATTGCGGCGGGAAACGGAAACGGGTCGGGCGGACTGTTTACCGGAGTGGCGCCGGAGAGCGGTCTATTGGTTGTAAAGCTTGGAATGCCGAGAGAAGGGGGATTCCCAAGAACGACGGAACTGATGCGGGGGATTACTTATGTAGTGAAAAAGGCAATGGAGTTAGAACGCCCGATAGCCGTCAATTTAAGCTTTGGAAATAATTACGGCTCCCATGACGGAACTTCGCTGGTGGAGCGGTTTCTGGACAATGTTTCCGAAGTCGGAAGAACGGTGGTTTGTGTTGGGAGCGGTAATGAAGCTGCGTCTGCGGGTCACTTTGCCGGTGCCTTTATACAGGGGGCACGGGTCAGAAAGGTGGTGGAACTGGCAGTGGCGGATTATGAGACAACATTGAATGTGCAGCTTTGGAAGAATTATACGGATATATTTACGGTAGAATTGGTGTCTCCATCCGGAATGAGACGGCAGATTCCGTTAAGGACAGCCGGACGCTATACGTTTACGGCGGACAATACCCAGCTTTTGATTTATGTGGGAGAACCGGCTCCTTATTCCGTAAATCAGGAAATCTATGTGGATTTTCTTGCACTGGATTCTTATGTGGCAGGAGGAGTCTGGCGGTTTGAACTGGTTCCCGAAAATATCCGTGTGGGAACCTATTCTTTTTATCTGCCAAGCAGCAGTGTACGCAGCACAAGAACTCGTTTTTTTTCTCCCGTGCCGGATGCTACCCTGACCATTCCGTCTACAGCAAGGAGGGTGATTACGGTAGGGGCATATGATACAACTTATGAGTCCTATGCTGACTTTTCCGGTCGCGGTTATGCCAATACGAGTCAGCTTGCGGGAAATTTGCTTCAACTGGATGTGAAACCGGATTTGGCGGCACCCGGGGTTGGAATTACGACAACGGCTGTGGGAGGCGGTTACGAGACGGTAACAGGCACCTCTTTTGCGACTCCTTTTGTTACGGGAGCGGCGGCGTTACTGATGGAATGGGGGATTGTACGTGGAAATGACCCATTCTTATATGGGGAGAAGGTGAAGGCCTATTTGCGCAGGGGGGCAAAACCTATACGGGGAGAGGAAGCATATCCGAACAACCGGGTTGGTTATGGGGCATTGTGTGTGGCGGATAGTCTGCCGGGGTAAATTTAGGAATACCAAGGAAAGTTTGAATTGTTATAATTATCATTATACAAACGGAATCTTTATATTTACTTTTATCTCATGACAATATATAATAAAGATAAAACGAAAATATTATTGGTATTTTATCGAAGAAAGAATTAATTTAAAAGGATGTGTTGGTATGATATTAGAAGATCTATTTGAGGAATTTTATAGGGAATTGAATGCTGAAACATATCGGTCGAAAGTGGATGCACTCAAAGAATTTGTTATTGTAGAAAAGAAAATAAATGATGGCTCTTATGAAGGATATTTTTGCGGAATAAAGATGGATACTGTGCTTGATTCTTTAGGATATTTTATTGACAGAAATAAGATTAAGAAGGAAACTGTGGCAATTCATTATGGAAGAATGATAAAACGTTTCTTTTACTATTTACAATCAAAGGGTATTAGAAATGAGAATATATTTAAGCTTTTTAGTAGAAAAGATGAGAGTTCTTTTGATAATCAGATAAAAGATTATATATTTAATAAAGCGCATCTGGAGAAACCAGAAGCAAATGACGCATACGAAGACGAAGAAATAATAGCAATAATAGAGAACGCTAATAGTATTATTGAAAATTCTCTGGAAAATAAACATGATTTATTCTCTGGGAAAAAGAAATATAGCTTTAAAATGTTTATGGCTGCAGTTGCGGTCAAATTAATTATTTTTTCAGGAACATCATTTCGAAACCTTAGCAAAATAGAAGTTGATGATTTTAATGAGGGAAATAAGACAATAAAAATAAGTGGATATGAATTACATTTGCCAATAGATTTGTATAGGCAGATAAAAGAATATATTCAGATTCGTCCTTCTACTGAAACACAGAGTACAAAGTTGTTTGTGAAATCTGATGGTGCAGATTTAAAGGGGGTTAGTGATTTGGAGGCTGCTTTGCTGCTATCGAATGGTGAGAAAGGAAATGTAACCGGAATCATTAAAAATATTATAATTAAAATGATAAAAGCAGATGTTAGATTTGATATTATTATGAAGTTGACAGACATGGGATGGAAAACCGTTAAAGATTGTATTAATGTAGTAAATAAAGAGAGATACATTGGGGATAATGAGGAATTAGATATTAGATTACGGTGTTTTGATACATACATTTTACTGTAGATATTTGTAATATTATAATTGAATTTGACTGAGAAATTCTATTTTCTCCTGTGGAGTAGGATTTTGCAAATAGTATTGTGAGACTGAAACAAATTGAACAGGAATTATAGATAAAAATATTGGATGTATAGAGTTTTGCTCATGGCTGGAAGAAAAGTGATTAGAGGTGATAGAATGCAACTTGAAAATTTTAATGATTATCCACAAAATCAAAGAATGTATGGTGGAACAGCTGGAAGAAAAATGGGAATTACTTATATGGGAAAAGACTACCTTTTGAAATTTCCGGGAAATTTAAAAGAACAGCAGATGAAAAATGTCAATCTTAGTTACTCAAATAGTCCAATATGTGAATACATTGGTTCAAAAATATATGAATTAATTGGACTGTCGGTGCATAATACCATTCTTGGAATGAGAAATGATAAGGTAGTTGTGGCATGCGAGGATTTTTTAAAAGATGGCGACAAGCTTTATGAGTTTGATAAAATAAAGGTTACATTTGAACCACATTTTTTAGATTCAAATGGCAATGAAACCAATGGTGTAGGAGTAGATCTGTATGAAATTATAATGACAATACGTGAACATCCATTTTTACAGGATATTCCGGGAGTACAGGAACATTTTTGGAATATGTTTGTGATAGATGCGTTGCTTGGAAATACTGACCGTAATAATAGTAACTGGGGAATTATTTTACGCAAAGATGGAACAAAACAAATAGCACCTGTTTATGATAATGGGAATTGTTTAAATAACAAATGGGATGATGAAAAAATGCAGTTGGTTATGAAGGATGCTGATAAAATAGAAGCAGAGGCATACAAAGCAAGAAGATGTATTTTTGAATTACAAGGAAGACGTGTAAATCCATATCAAATAATTGGAAATATGGAGTATCAGGAATGTTCAGATGCTGTCCAAAGACTTTTGCCAAGGGTAGAAAGTTGTATGACTGATATACGAAAAATGATAGAAGAAATACCGGTAATATCAGAGATTCAGAAGCAATTTTTCACAACAATTATCGAGTACAGATATGAGAAGGTATTGTTACCGGTGTATGAAAAAATAATGGAAAAAGAGAAGGGATACTCTGAACAGACGAAGGAAAGGTGCCGATAATGTTTGTAGATGAAAAAATTGATTTAAGAGATAATCTGCCAGAAGGATTGCAGCGTGATTTTAAAGAATTACAGGAATATTATGATACAGGCGATTGGTTTATGTTTGATACTTTTTTTGAGGCAGTAGAAGCAACGGTGAAAGCCTACTACTTGGCAGGAAAAATTAGTAGAGAGGACTTGAATAGTATTTTTAGGAAGTACGGTATTGCGTAGGAGAATGTTGGAATATCCATCAAAAAATGTGGTTACAAAAGAGACTTTGCAATAACTTCCCATCAATTTTTACTGGATTTAGCAACTATTTCACGTTATCCCCGACGAAGTTATGCGAGTTTGCGGGATTTTAGACTTGAAAAAGTTAAGGAAGATAATGACAATAACTTGACATCAGCAGGTTATGGGGCATTGTGTGTGGCGGATAGTATACCCGGATAAACAAAATGAAAAGCCGGGTTGTTTTTTTTTCTCATTCGATATACTATTAAGAAAAAGTAAGAAAAAGGTTTTTTGGTTGTTAGTTTGAGGAGAAGAACAGATGAGGAAGAGAAGAAGAAACTTGTTTTTTGCTTTTGCGGCACTGGTGATTACGCTGACGGCGGCAGTACCGGAAAGAGGAGTCTTAACGGTAAATGCACAGGAGCCTGAAGTGGTTGAATGCGGAAGCAGTGATGACATAGATGGTGTTTTAGCCAAATATCAAGATGGTACTCCGGTAGAAATCATATTGACAGCTCCCATTGATTATGTCAACACCTCTTTACAGGTTGGAGCCGGTAATAATATTATCCTTAATTTGAATGGGCAGAACATGACCGGTCAGAAGGACATTGTTATTCAGGTGAACGGTGGTTCCCTGACTATTGATGGAGTCGGAAGCATCATGGGAAAGGGGACGTATGCTGTCTATGTGCAGTCGGGTAATTTCACGTTAGCAGGAGGAAGTATCAGCAATACGGGATTTGCGGATTCGAATGCTGCTCTTATGATAAATGCCGGTGCAACAGCAATGATATCCGGTGGCAGCCTTACGGAAACTCCTGATAGTGGTGCCGGTTATGCCTGCTATGCAGCAGCGGGAAGTACACTTATCATTAGTAGTGGTATGTTTACCATGAATGGGGATACCGGAAAGAGTTTGTGGATTTCCGGTGGTGCGAATGCTGTTATAACCGGAGGGGGCTTCAACAAAAGCATTGCTGTGGAGGCACGACCTGATTTTGCGCTTTATACTGTTTTCTATTACGGTGGTGACGGAAGAAGTGATGGTCTTATTCCGGAAGGCTATATTTTGACGGGAAATAATTTTACCCAGGAACAGAATTATGTCAGGACGGAGCCTGCTGTCAGTGTTGTCAGAGGTTCGATGATTACCTTAAATACCAACCGTTCCTCGGTGGAAACCTATGGAGAGGATGAGATGGCGGAAAAGGAAGCCGCGGACGACGGGGGTGCTGTATTTGTGGGAATAGACGGAAAGATGTGTTCGAACGGCAGTTTTGTGCCGGTTTTGGATACAACACGGGTGACGGATGGGAATACCTATAAATGGGGAGGTTGGATGGATGCATCCGGCACAGTCTGGCAAACAGTCGAAGAATACGCGAAAGAGAATGGTGGCAGGGATGCTGTCCTGACCGGAGTATGGAATAAGAATGAACCGGGTGGCGATACTGCTCTCATAAATGCCGGCGGAATTGTAAGTCTTAGGACGGGAATAAAGTATACCTTGGGAAATGGTCAGTGGACGGTAAGCGGTGACAGCACTGTTTACAACGGCGGCATCAGTTTTTATGTTACACAGGACGGGGAATATGAATTTCAGATGAAGTAAGAAAATGGAAATTTGCGACAATATGCTTCAAGCGGAGAAAACGGGAAAATTTTTCTGTTTTCTCCGCTTTTTTATTTAGTCAAGTCACACTTTTTGCGTGAAAATATTGTCGAGGTATAAAGAAATATGTTAGTATTAACTGATAGTTTTGTGTTTGGACTTGTTATGGGAAAGATGCAGTATTGCAGTGGTGAGGAAAATGAAAACAAAAAAAATGCTTCGTACAGTAATCATTACGGTTGGAATTGTAATCATTACCGGCATATTGAGTTATTTGGATGTGATGCGGGACTGGGACAGGACAGTTTCGGACAGAATGAACCAGAAACCATCCTATGTGGATAAGAAGATTTATATTATCGGCATTGATGATAAAACCATGGAAAAGTACGGAATGATAACCAGCTGGGGACGAAAAGTGCCGGGAAAGCTGGTTGAAAAGTTAAATAGAAATCCGGATGCCAAACCGGCAGTAATCGGTTTTGATGTTATTTACAGTGAAGCTGTGGATAAAGAAGGAGACCGGTACTTTGCGAAGGCTTGTGAAAAGGCCGGGAATGTAGTAATGGTTTCTTCGGTTGCATTCAGGGAACAGCCGGAGACGAATGAGAACGGAAAAACGACTTATAATCCTTTTTATGTAGACTATATACTTTGGCCTTATGAAGAAGTACGGGAAAAGGTAGAGACCGGTTTTGCCACGCCTATCATAGACAGCGACGGATATATTCGACAGGCTATGGTGAGTGTTACACATCAGGGAGAAACAGAGTATAGCTTTGCCTCGCAAATTTACAGGCAGTATCAGAAAACGAGAGGAGAAGAAGCCGTGTTTCCAAAAACCTACGGAAAAGGCAATCAGTTTTACTTTTCCTATTCCGGAAAGCCGGGGGCATATACGGTTATTTCCATGGCGGATGTGCTTGACGGGACGGTAGATACCAGAATTTTTCAGGATTCCATTGTACTGGTTGGTGCCTATGCGGCAGGCATGCAGGATTCTTTTAAACCGGCAATTACACATGGCACGGAAATGTATGGAGTGGAGATTCATGCCAACATTGTGCAGGCTTTGCTGGAAGGAAAGACACAGCTTCCGGTTTCAAGGGTACTCTGTGCTTTACTGACCGGACTTTTATGCGGAGGCTTTTTTCTTCTGGCAAGCAGGGAGAAAATGTTGCAGACAACCGTAGTGCTGATAGGAGTTCTTTTTGGAAATATCTTACTGGTTAAGGTCATGTATCAGAACGGGTATGTTCTTCCCGTGCTTTTGCTGCCTGTTTCTTTTCTGGTGATTTATGCAGAACAGCTTCTGAAAGGTTATGCCGCGGAGCGCATGAGAAGAAGACGGGTGGTCAGTGTGTTTAAACAATATGTGGCACCGCAGGTTGTTGATAAAATCAGTAAGGACAAAGATTTTGAAATGATACTTGGGGGAGAAAATCGTCATGTAGCGGTACTGTTCGTGGATATCCGCGGATTTACTACAATGTCTGAAAGTTTGGAACCGGAACAGGTCGTGGAAATCTTGAATGAATACTTAAGTCTTACCACAAAATCTATTTTTGATAATGAAGGAACCTTGGACAAGTTTGTGGGAGATGCGACCATGGCGGTGTTTAATGCACCTTTTGATTTGGAAGATTATGTTTTTAAAGCAGTTTGTGCAGCGTGGGATATGAAACAGGGAGCGGATGCCATTTCCGAGAAATTTGAAAAGCAGTTCGGGAAAAGTGTGGCATTCGGTATCGGTGTCAACTGCGGAAATGCAGTCGTAGGAAATATCGGCTGTGCATTCCGTATGGATTATACGGCAATCGGGGATACGGTAAATACGGCAGCAAGGTTGGAAAGTAATGCAAAACGGGGACAGATTTTAATCAGTGAGAGCGTTTATGAAGCAGTAAAGGACAGAATCAGGGTAACACCAATCGGCGAAATTCCTTTGAAAGGAAAAAGCAAGGGAGTATTTGTTTATCAGGTGGACGACGTAAGAAAGGAAGCATGACAGATGGGGCAGATATATATCATTCCCGATAGACAGGAGATAGAAAAGTCAATCGGTCTCATAAAAGAGTATGACGGAGCTTTTGAATTTAATGATTTCTGGAAGCCGGATATTTTAGATGACAGACGCAAACAGGAGGAAATCATAGAGCTTTATGCAAAATATCGGACGGATTTTTCAACAGATACGATGCATGGAGCATTTTTGGATGTTACCGTTCATAGTGAAGATGCTCTGATCAGGGAGATTTCAAGGAAAAGAGTTCGTCAGTCCATGGATATTGCAAAAAGGATGGGACTGCGTGGAGTTGTGTTTCATACCGGGCTTCTTGCGGGATTTCGGGTAGCTTATTATCTGAAACACTGGAAAGAAGAAAATAACCGTTTCTTTACCCAAATCGCAGAGGAATATCCAAAGCAGCAGATTTTCATGGAAAATATGTTCGATGAATGTCCCACAGAGCTTGCCGGATTGGGAGAAAGTATGCGGGAGATTAAAAATTTCAGTATTTGCTTTGATTATGCCCACGGCGCAGTGACCGATTGTCCCGCAGAAGCATGGGTACAGGAACTGGCACCGTATATTCGACATATGCACATTAATGATAATGATTTGCAGTGTGATTTGCATCAGCCTGTGGGAGAAGGGCAGATTGACTGGCAGAAATATAGCAGTCTGATGCAGCAATACAAGATAGATTCTACCGTGCTGGTGGAAGTAAAGGGATATGAAGCGCAGAAGAATTCGTTGGAATATTTGAAGAAGCAGGGGCTTTTCCCGTTTAGCAGAGCGTGAGGTAGGAGATGGATTATAAGGATTTTGAAAGGATACTGAATATCGGAATCGGATTGTGTACGGAGAAAAACCGGAATCGTCTGCTTGCATCTATTTTGGAAAATGCCATGCAGATTACCCACTGTGATGCAAGTACGTTGTACCTGCTTGAAGAGAACAGACTGGTTTTTAAAATTATGAAAACACTGTCTATGGGAATCAGTCGCGGGGAAGATGGAGAAGTGATTGAGGATATGCCGCCGGTTCCCATGACGGAGAGCAACGTATGTGCATATACGGCGATTCATAGGGAAATCGTAAACATACCGAATGTATATGACAGTGACCGTTTTGATTTTGACGGTCCGAAAAAATATGATGCCCTGACAGGATATACTACCCGGTCTTTACTTGTGATTCCGATTGAAAATAATGAGGGTGAACTTTTGGGAGTGTTACAGCTGATTAATGCAATGAATGAAGTGGGAGAGTTCATTCCTTTTGAGAACCGGTATCATATTATTATTCGTTCCTTAGGCTCTATGGCAGCTATCGAATTAACGAATCTTTCCTATGTGGAGGAACTGAAAGCACAGCTTCGTTCTTTTGTGGAGGCTTTTGCAACAGCAGTTGATGAAAGAACACCTTATAACGGTACTCATACGAGGAAGGTTGCGGAATATGTCGGGATTCTTGCCGATTACATAACAAAAAAGCACGAAGCAGGTGAATGTGAGGAGTTTTTTGATGAAGAACGTAAGGAAAAGCTGATTCTTGCAGCACTGCTTCATGACATTGGTAAGCTGATTATTCCTTTAAAGATTATGAATCGGGCAACCAGACTGGATAAGGAGATGGAACGGATAGAGAGCCGCTTTGAGTTGCTCGCTGCTTATTTTGAAGCGGATATGCTGAGAGGAAGAATGACGGAAGCACAATACTGGGAAAAAACAACGGAATTAAAAGAGGAATTGGAATTTATTCGTAAGATTGATGGCATTGGCTTTCTGGATGATGAAAGCTTTAAGCATGTACAGAAGCTTGCAACACAAAAATACAGCAAGGTTGACGGAACGGTAATTCCCTACCTGTCGGAAAGAGAGAGGCTTTGTCTGAGTATCCGAAAGGGAACGCTGACGGAGGAAGACAGAAAGCAGATGGAAAGTCATGCAGCAATGACCGGAAAGATACTGGACAAGGTGCGGTTTCATAAAAATTACCGGATGGTACCTAAATGGGCGGCGGAGCATCATGAATATCTGGATGGAAGCGGATATCCGAATCATTTAAAAGGTGAGGAGATTGACTTAGAGACCAGAATTCTTACAATAGCAGATATTTATGATGCCCTGACCTCTACGGACAGACCCTATAAGAAGCCTATGCCGAAGGAAAAAGCTTTTGAGATTATGCGGAGCATGGCAGAAGAAGGAAAGTTGGAGTTGAGGCTGGTTAAATGGCTGGAGAAAGCATTGGAGGAGAGATAATGGAAAAAAAGCTGATATCAGGGAAACTGATTGGAATGATTGCTGCTTCTGTAGTGGTTATAGCGCTTGTGGTGGGGCTTGTGATTCATTTTAGAAAGTCAGAAGATACCTATCGTTCCATTCAGATTTACAAGCTGGATGGAACAGCCACAATTGAACGTGAGAACATAGGAGCTATTGATGCTGTCGAAAATCTGTATCTGGAGTCGGGAGACCGTATTAGAGTGGATGCAAAAAGCTCCATGCGTTTAAAACTGGATGATGATAAATACATTCTGGTGGAAGAAAATTCCATCTTATCTATTGTAGCAGAAGGAACAAAGACGGATTCCAAAACATCTATTCATCTGGAACAGGGTGCAATTACGAATGAGATTCAAAGCAAGCTGAATGAAAATTCTTCCTATGATGTAACTACGCCTAACTCGGTCATGGCAGTACGGGGAACGGTATTCCGAGTAGAAATCACTGTTGGTGAAAAGGGTGAAATATATACGAAAGTGTCTGTCTTTGGCGGAAAGGTAAGTAGCAGGCTGATTCTCCCGGATGGTACGATAAAAGAAGAGGATGTATTGATAGAAGGCGGAGATGAAGTGATTATCCATATGGATACGGACATAACAGAGTACTTATCCGAGCCGCAAAGTATTGATTACGAGGAACTTCCGATACAGACACTGGAATTTTTGCTGGATGTTATGGATCCGGAAACACATTTGGAAGGAATTACAACGGAGGAGATAGAAATTCTGCTTCATGAACGGGAAGAGGAAGAAACCGTAGAACAGAGTGAAGAAGAGACTGTGGAAGAGACGGAGGAAGAAACGGAGAAGGAAACCGAAGGAGAGAAAGCGGAGTCGGAAGCGGAACCGGAAGAAGAAGGAAAACAGGCAAAGAATTCAAAAGAGAAAGGAACTGCGGAAGAGACGCAAGAGACAGAACAAGAAACGAAGGTATATGCCGCAGGGGCAAAAACAGAGGAGTCCTCTCAAACAACAGGAGAAGTGAAAACATATACGGTAACCTTTGCGTATAATGGAGTGGTATTCGGAACACAGACTGTTGCAGAGGGGCAGCAGGTGAATGTTCCGAAGCTGGCTCCGGCAGCGGAAGGAGCATGGGACTTTGATTTCTCACAGCCGATTACAGGGGATGTTACAATCAACTGGAAATAAGTTCCGGTTTATTTGAACTTTGTGCCGGAAAAAAGCGGAGAACGGAAAATGAAAGGGAAAAACCTAAGAACCAAAGGAATTTTGGCAGTTTATCTTATTGTAGCCGTATGGATGGCCGGAGTGCTTATATATATCGGATTTCATGAAAATGCGGAAGTGGTTCAGACAAGAGAAGACAGGGAGTATAGTCAGGTTAAAACATATCAATGCATAGAAAAGGAAGATGTTAATACTCCGATAGGTGTAAAAAAAGAGTATCACTGGACTTTGGAGGAAGTAGCACCGGGAGATACCTGCCTTGCGTTTTATGTGGTGCATCAGTATGTGCAGGTTTATCTTGAGGAGGAACTCCTTTACAGCCTTACCTTACAGGAAGGGAAACATATCGGAAAAACAACCGGCAGTGACTGGGTTATGCTACCGTTATATGCAGAAGATGCAGGGAAAGAAATAAGAATTGAAGTGACACCGGTCTATAAAAGCTTTAAAGACCGGGAGATAGAGTTTTTAGTCGGTTCAGAAATGAAGATTTATCTGGAGCGTATGAAGGCGGATCTGCCACAGATGGTTGTCAGTTTTCTGGCAATTACAGTGGGGCTTCTTTATATCATTGTAGCAATTTATACGTGGATTAAGAAAAAGTATGATAATAATCTGGCAGCTTTGGGAACCTTTTCCGTAATGATGGGACTATGGAGAGTAACAGACACAAGGTTTTCACCGTTTCTGCTTCCGAATCATCCTGCTCTGTTGTTTTATATCTCCCTGGCAATGTTAATGCTTGGAGCTATTCCTTTGATAAGATTTATTCAATACCGTGTGGAAAGTCACAAACAAAATATTTTTAATTATTGCTGTTTGTTGGAGGCTTTGGTCTGTCTGTTTCAGATTGTATTACAAATTTTTGGAATAGCCGATTTCAGGGAAAGCTTATTTATTACGCATATTTCACTATTGGTTTCCGCCATGATAGTCATGATAACGATATGCTATGAGTGGTTTTGTAACAGGCGGAAACAAAAGGTAAGAGGAAGCAAAGGTTTGTTTTTGATGTGTGTAGTCGGAGTTGTACTGGATGTTTTTGCTTTTTATATAAAAGGGAATTCTTCGGGATTGATTTTTACTTTGATTGCATTTTTGGTATATACTGTCATTACGGGAGCGGTTACGATTCAGGGATATATGAATCAGGAAAGAAAGTTGAAGGAGCAGGAAGAAGAACTTGCTTCCAATCGGATTGTGATAATGCTCAGTCAGATACAGCCCCACTTTTTATATAATTCATTAAATGCTATTTATTATTTGTGTAAAAAAGACCCGGAGGCGGCAAGACAAGCTATCAGTGATTTTTCGGATTATCTTAGGGGAAATTTAGACTCTTTAAAACGTACTGCACCCGTTCCCTTTGAGACAGAACTAAAGCATGTCAAAGTATACTTGTCTTTGGAAAAAATGCGCTTTGACGAGGAACTGAATATTGTTTATGATATTGAAACTACGGCATTTCTGTTGCCGGCTCTGACGGTACAGCCCTTGGTGGAAAATGCGGTGAAACATGGTGTAGGAAAAGCAGCAGGCGGCGGAACGGTAAAAATAATGACACGGGAGTGTAAAAATTATTTTGAAGTAACAGTCTGCGATAACGGGGTAGGATATGAGCCGAAGGAACAGCGTGAGGATGGCAGAACCCATATCGGTATTGAAAATGTAAAAAACCGTCTGTGGAAAATGAGTCATGCAACACTGGAGATTTCCGGGGAAAAGGGAAAAGGAACCGTTGCGGTAATAAAGCTGCCAAAGGAGGAAAACCGTGAAAATTATAGCAGTCGATGATGAAAAAATTGCATTGGAAGGCTTAATGGATGCCATCAAAGCAGCAATACCGGAGGCAGAATTGTATGGCTTTCGCGGGGAACAGGAAGCGTTGGAATTTGCCAAAGAAAACAACTGCGGGATAGCTTTTTTGGATATTGAAATGCGGGAAATGGGTGGAATTGGGCTGGCAAAGGAATTAAAAAGCATGAATCCTGATATGAATGTGATTTTTACGACCGGATATGGGGAATATGCCTGTGACGCTTTTGAACTTCATGCCAGCGGATATATTATGAAGCCGGTTACAAAAGAGAAGGTGGAAAAAGAACTTGCTGATTTACGGTATCCTGCTAAAACAGGGGAAAACAAGTTATTGCGGATTCAGTGTCTGGGAAATTTTGATGTATTTGATGCCGGGGGAATACCGGTTCATTTTACGAGAAGTAAAGCCAAAGAATTATTTGCGTATCTGGTACATCGTCAGGGAACTTCCTGCACCATAAAGGAGATTGCGGCAGTCTTGTTTGAAGATGCCCCTTATGATTTAAAGCAACAGAGCTATTTACAAAAAATTATTTCTGCCATGATGTCGGCACTGAAAACGGTAGGAGCCGGAGACGTTGTGATAAAATCATATAATAATCTGGCATTGAACATTGGTCTGGTGGAATGCGATTATTATAAGCTTTTACAGGACAAAGAGGAAATGGAGAATGTCTGGAGAGGAGAATATATGTCACAATATGAATGGGCGGAATTTGTTGCGGAGTATCTGAACAGAGATTTTAAATAAAAATATGTCACTATGTTGTCCCTGTTTATCTGGTAATATAGTACTATAAAAAATGTTTTTCAGTTTGGATAAAATAGGGAAGAGGCGAATGTAAATGAAATCAATACAAACAAAAATCCTTTGTCTGATTTTCAGCTGTGTGCTCATTTCCACCATAGCAGTTGTAATGGTAAGTATTACAAATTATGGCGGTATTCTGGATGAAAATTCGGAAGAAATCATGAGTCTGCAATGTACGGAAAAAAGACAGGAAATTGATGAACAGTTGCGGAGTATTGAACAGTCAGTGAATACGATTTATCATTTTTCCGTGGCACAGTTTGAACAGATGGGGATGGAGAAAAAATGGCAGGACGAAAAGAGTCTGGAGAAATATATCAATAAGGTAAGGGATGTGGCTGAGAATGCGGTGGAAAATACAACCGGTGCGATAGCGGTCTATTATCGATTTAATCCGGAGGTAACCAATCCAACAGAGGGCTTGTTTCTGTCACGTGACAGCAGCGGAAGGTTTGTCGATTTTGAGATGACGGATATTTTGAAATATGACAGCAATGATGTAGAACATGTAGGTTGGTATTATATCCCTCTGGAGAACGGAAAAGCAACATGGATGTCACCCTACTATAATAAAAATATGGATATTTATATGATATCCTATGTGATTCCGGTATATGTGGAGGATACTACCATTGGAATTATCGGAATGGATATTGAACTGGACGAACTATATAAGAATGTGGATTCGGTGGCAGTTTATGATTCGGGTTACGCTTTCCTTATGGACGAGACGGGAAATATCCTTTATCATAAGGATTATCAGAAAGGCCTTTTGAAAGAGCAATTTACAGAAGAGCAGTTGGAAGTGTATGAGAAAAATCTGGAGGCGGAAGAGAAGGGAAAAGCGGTTTCTTATACCCGGGACGGAGTGCAGAAGCGTCTTGTAGCACAAAAATTGCGAAACGGTATGCTTTTTTCGGTCTGTGTGCCGGAAAAAGAAATTGTAGAACCACAGCAAAGAATGATAGATTATTCTTTAGGGCTCGCAGGGGTAATCTTGGTTGTTGCTATTCTGATTACTATACAGGTAACGCGTGTTATGATACGTCCGCTAAAGCAACTTACGGAGGCAGCAAGAAAAATTGCCAATGCGGATTTGGAAGTTGACATTGAGTGTAAATCCAAGGATGAGGTAGGCATATTGGCACAGAGTTTTCAACAAACGGCAGAACACCTTAGGCATTACATTGATTACATTAACCGGCTGGCTTATACGGATGTGCTTACAAATCTTAAAAATAAAACTGCATATGAAGAGTGTGTTGCTCATTTGGAGAAGAGGATAACGGAAGAAAATGCCAAATTTGCTGTGGTTGTGATGGATATCAATAACTTGAAAAAAACAAACGATAGTTATGGACATGAAAAGGGAGATATGTTGATTCAGAACGCGGCTTCGGTTATGAAAAAGGTATGGGGAACGGAGCATACTTACCGTATAGGCGGAGATGAATTTGTGTCAATATTTATCGGAGAAGGAAGGTTCTTTTATCAAAGCAGAATTGCCTTATTTGAAGAAGAAATGACCAAATTTAACAGGGAAAACAACAGTCAGGAATTATTTTTACAGGTGGCAGTCGGAATGGCTGAGTTTGAAGAAGAACGAGATTGTGTTTATGCGGATGTATTTCGTAGGGCAGATACTCTTATGTATGAAGATAAGGCAAGAAAAAAACAAGCAGCCTTATAATTAAAAAATGGATTAAAGGAAACCGGAACATGAAAAAGTTAGTTATTGGTATTTTGGCACATGTGGATGCGGGAAAGACTACCTTATCTGAGGCAATGCTTTATTTGAGCGGCAGTATTCGGACACTTGGAAGAGTAGACAATAAAAATGCTTTTTTGGATACCAACGAATTGGAAAGAGAGCGGGGAATCACGATTTTTTCCAAACAGGCAAGGTTGCAGACGAATGAGCTGTGTATCACTCTTTTAGATACACCCGGGCATGTAGATTTTTCGGCGGAAATGGAGCGGACACTACAGGTACTTGATAGTGCAATACTGGTAATTAACGGCGCGGATGGTGTACAGGGACATACCGCTACCCTGTGGAGCCTTTTGAAAAAGTATAAAATTCCGGTGTTTCTTTTCGTCAATAAAATGGATCAGAATGGGACAGATAAGGAAAAGCTTCTTTCGGAACTACAGTCCCGTTTAAGTGAAAATTGCATAGATTTTTCAGAAAAAGACGAAAACTTCTATGAACACGTTTCCATGACCGAGGAAGCTGCATTGGAGCAGTTTTTAGAAAGCGGACAGCTATCCGAAGAAACGATAATGAGATTAATCGCTGAAAGAAAGATTTTTCCCTGCTTTTTTGGTTCGGCGCTGAAGCTGACAGGCGTAGAGGAATTTCTGGATGGTCTTAAGAAGTATACGAAGGCACCGGTTTACCCGAAAGAATTTGGGGCAAAGGTATTTAAAATTTCCAGAGATGAGCAGGGAAACCGCCTGACCTTTTTGAAAGTGACGGGAGGCAGCCTGAAGGTCAAAAGCTTCTTATACGAAGAGGAAAAAATCAATCAAATCCGCCTTTATTCCGGCGAGAAATATGAGACCGTAGGAGAAGTGAATGCCGGAGAGGTGTGTGCGGTGACCGGGCCGACGGGAACTTTTCCGGGACAGGGTATCGGCATGGAGAAGGCCTCCATAATGCCTGTTTTAGAGCCGGTACTTACCTGTAAGCTGTATCTGCCGGAAGGCTGTGATGCGGCAGTAATGCTTACGAAGCTTCGGCAATTGGAGGAGGAAGACCCTCTGCTTCATCTTGTCTGGAATGAGAGTTTGCAGGAAATTCAGGCCCAGATTATGGGAGAAATTCAGATTGAGATATTGAAAAGGCTGATTTTGGAACGGTTTGGCGTCTCGGTAGAGTTTGGAGCCGGAAATATTGTCTATAAGGAAACGATAAAAAATACCGTGGAAGGTGTGGGGCATTTTGAGCCTTTGCGGCACTATGCGGAGGTGCATCTTTTGCTGGAGCCTCTGGAAGCAGGAAGCGGACTGGTTTTTGCCACAGATTGCAGCGAGGAGAAATTAGCAAAAAACTGGCAGAGGCTGGTGCTGACTCATTTGGAAGAGAAGGAGCACAAAGGGGTACTTACCGGGGCAGCCATTACAGATATGAAGGTGACACTGGTTGCAGGAAGAGCCCATCAGAAGCATACGGAGGGCGGTGATTTCAGACAGGCTACTTATCGTGCACTAAGGCAGGGACTTAAGCAGGCAGAGAGTGTTCTCTTGGAGCCATATTATGAATACCGTCTGGAAGTGCCGGAAGGAACCGTTGGAAGAGCTATGACGGACTTGGAAAAGCGCTCGGGAACTTCGCAGATTGTGGAAAGTAAAGAGGGAATTGCCGTTCTTACCGGAATGGTTCCCGCAGTATCCATGCAGGATTATCAACAGGAAGTGAATGCTTATACAAAGGGGCAGGGCAGATTGGCCTTGTCCTTCAAAGGATATTTTCCCTGTCATAATGCAGAGGAGGTTATCGAAAGCATCGGGTATGATTCGGAACGGGATTTGGATAATCCTACCGGTTCTGTGTTTTGTGCACATGGTGCCGGTTTTGTGGTGGAATGGAACCGGGTGAAAGATTATATGCATGTAGACAGTGGTTTGCGTTTGGAAGAAGATGCGGCGGATGATGGGGCAGTCCATGCTACGGGATATGGCAGAAATAGTATGGCTTCCGGTCAGACGGAAAGTATAAATACCGGAGAGGAGGCATTTATCGGCACGGAAGAGATTGACCGGATTTTAGAGCGTACCTTTTATGCCAATACAAAGGACAAAACAAACGGCAGGGCAAGAACACCGTGGAAACGGCAAAAGGAACAGATTCCGGCAAGGACTACAGAGTGGAAACCGAAAGAAATGGTCAAAAAAGAAGCGTATCTTCTGGTGGATGGATATAATATACTTTTTGCGTGGGAGGAACTTTCAGAGCTTGCCAAAATAAACATTGACGGAGCCAGAGGAAGGCTTTTGGATATTTTGTGTGATTATCAGGCAATCAAGGGTTGCGAGTTGATTGTGGTATTTGATGCCTACCGGGTGAAAGGACATGCTACGGAAGTGACGGATTATCATAATATTCACGTGGTCTACACAAAGGAAGCGGAAACGGCGGATCAGTTTATTGAAAAATTTGCCCATGAGAATGGGAAAAAGTATCAAGTCACGGTAGCTACCTCTGATGGTCTCGAGCAGATTATTATCAGGGGGCAAGGATGTCTGCTGTTGTCGGCCCGTGAATTTCTGGCTGAGGTAGAACGTGCAAAGCAGGCACTACGTGAGGAATATTTAGGAGGCGAAAAATAGCAGTATGTTTCCGGTAGAATTTACGGATAGAATGAAAAAGATGCTTGGAGAGGAATTTGAGGATTTTCTGGCAAGCTATGAGAAAAAAAAGAGTCAGGCGCTCAGAGTAAATACCCTAAAAGGCAGCAGGGAGAAATTTACGGAGCTTTCCCCGTTTTCTTTAGTTCCTGTTTTGTGGGAAAAGAACGGATTTTATTATGAAGAGGAAGAACGCCCCGGAAAACATCCCTATCATGAAGCCGGAGTATACTACATTCAGGAAGCCAGTGCGCAGGTACCGGTGCCCTATCTGGATGTAAAACCCGGAGAGAGGGTGCTTGATTTGTGTGCTGCGCCCGGTGGGAAAAGCACACAGATTGCGGCTGCCCTGAAGGGGGAAGGACTGCTGATTTGTAATGAGATTCATCCACAAAGAGCCAGAATCCTATCGGAAAATATAGAGAGAATGGGAATCGGCAACGCTCTTGTTACGAATGAAAGTCCTCGCACACTGGCAGATACCTTTTCAGAGTATTTTGACAAAATTTTAGTGGATGCACCTTGTTCCGGCGAAGGAATGTTTCGGAAAAATGAAGAGGCAGTGGCGGAATGGAGTACTGAAAATGTGGCAGTCTGTGCCAAGAGGCAGGATGAAATTTTAGATTGTGCCGCGAAAATGCTTCGTCCGGGAGGAAGGCTTGTCTATTCTACCTGTACCTTTGCACCGGAGGAAAACGAAGGGAGCATCAGCCGTTTTTTGAAAAGGAACGGTGAGTTTCGGATTATAGATGTCCCGAAAACAGAAGGTATGATGTGCGGTAGAGTGGATTGGATAGAAGAACCGGCAGAAGGACTGGAAAAAACGATACGGTTATTTCCGCATAAAATAAACGGAGAGGGACATTTTGCCGCAGTGCTGGAAAAATCCGGGGAAGTGTCGGAAGGATACCGGGGGTATTGCAGGAACGGGGAACAGAAAGGACTTTCGCAGAAAGAATGTAAAGAATATTTGGAGTTTGAGAAAGAAACTTTAACCCGCCAGCTACAAGGTATTTTTATAAAATATGGGGAGCAGCTCTATTTGGCACCGGAGGGGATACCGTCTTTAGACAGGCTAAAAGTTTTGCGGCCGGGACTGCATTTGGGGACGATAAAGAAAAATCGCTTTGAGCCGTCTCATGCACTTGCGTTGTATCTGAAAAAGGAAGAAGTAAAGCATGTACTGGAGCTTTCTGCGAAGGAGCGGGAGGCTGTGGACTATCTTGCCGGAATGACCTTGAATGCAGAGGGGGACAAGGGTTGGTATTTAATCTGTGTGGACGGATACAGTTTAGGCTGGGGAAAGCTTGCAGGCGGGATTATGAAGAATCATTATCCGAAAGGACTTAGGAAGAATCTTAACTTCCAGTAGAAGTTGACACTCAATTGAAAATAAATGCTCAAAACGGG
>CAYUYJ010000032.1:0-35112 GCA_964449325.1 uncultured Lachnospiraceae bacterium
GATTCATGGCACAGTTATCAGTTCAGATACTGTTCCGTGAATAATTCAGGATAATATATGATTGAAAAGAATAAATATTTTTAAGGCAGTATATTAAGGCGACTAAGGAGATATTTTGAACATGTTTGGAACTGTAATAATTGACGCCTATCGTGAAGGCGAAAAGCAACAAATGGCTGATGCAATAGACGATTTATGTTGCCCAAATGACAGTTATGGGTGGGCCTCAGCAGGTATCTATTGTTTTTGGGACTATTATTCTCATGAAGTTTTGTATATAGGTTTAGCTGGGGATTTAGCAGAACGCTTTAAGCAGCATAATGGGTTACTTCATGTTGAAAGTGGTTCAAAAGAAAAACAGATTAACGATTACTTTAAAACGCATGAATTGCTTGGATATTCAATTTTTGTGCAATCGCCTCTTTCACAACCTTTAGTCCATAGAAACAAGAATCAATATGAGAAATTTGCTAAACAAGCAAACGCACCGGTTGAGGATTTGTCAAGTGAACAGGGGAAAAATGATATTCATCGTGTAGAAGGAATACTGATAGAAGCATATCGTAGAAAACATGGTGATTTTCCGAGGTGGAATAGAATTGGAGGGGACACTGTAGGACAGAAAAGTGTTCTTCCCAATAATTACAATATTGTAAATGCATTTGCTCATCCAGAAGAATATGAAGCAAATCCCATAGTATCTAGATGCACTATAAGAGAGTTATCAGATAACCCGTCATATGAGTTTTGTGAGAATTATTTGCATGCGGTAAGAATGTATATTTTCATGTTTGGCATGGATTATAGTGAGGCGTTTGACTTTACTAATAAGAATGATCCATATCATTCTATAGATAGAATTTATGAGATGGATTATTTTGACAAGAAACTTGTAGTCTAGACAACCTCTGGTCAACTGGGGACCAGAAGTTCATATAGCAAGATTTATAGGATCACTTTTAGTCCAATGGACCAGAAGTGGTCTTATTTTTGTGATTATTTTTATAAAAACAGTACCTGAGATAGCGGTTATTGCTCCGCCAGCTTTGGTAGAAGCATTTCAAATAAAGTGAAATTAAGATCGGCAGACGACATGGGAGTTTGGTTTTCGCGCGTTAAGTTATGCAACTTTAGGCGTATCCTGTTATCATTTTACCAAGTTATCTGTTCAGATAATCTGAATCTGCAGCAACGCTGCAAACCATTGATTTTATTGGATTTGTGAGAGTTATACGGTATGAAATACCAAATTTTATTGAAAACCTGAAATGCTGTTTGTAATATGGGCTAGTCATAGGTTATGTAACCCGCAGAAGTGTTGCGGAGCAGTATTTTCAAGACTTACATAGATTTTGTATTCAGAACAAATGAATATGTATATATTGTCTAACGGGACGGTGGCTGATGCCATCGTCCTTTCTTATGCACTTCTTTATTACAAAATTTCTAATCTTTTTTCGCTTTGCTTTAGTAATAGCCGATTTTTCAACCCAAATGTATTACGAAGGAACAAAAGAAAAATTGAAAAACTTTGCTTGGAATTTAGCAATTAGCAATTTTTCAACCCAAATACATTGTGAAAGGAAAGAAGAAAAATGACATTTGAAGAAGAATTAAAGCATGTAGCAACTTATTCGAATATTTATGAAATTCTATGGGATGGACCTAAGAAATTCGATGTTGCAAAGCAGTATTTAATGAGAGAGTATGGAAAACCGGAATCCACGGCAAGATCATATATCACCAGTATTCGCAATGGAAATACTGGTCTTATGATGGTTGATGAGGTAGCAGGGACTATTGCTCTTGATAAAGAAAAGGTCTGCGAGTTAGAGGATTCACTGGAGTATTTGTTCGTGTGGAATGAATATGATAATCGCCATAGAGAATTTGAAGAATTCAAAGAGAATGCTCAAAAGGAATTGAAGTGGTCGGAGGAGCTTCGCATGAATCTCCAGGCTGAGCTAAATGATAATAAGTTCAGACATAAATGCAAGCTTGATGAGTACAAAAAGAAGGTAACGGAATTGGAAGAACAATTGCAGGAGACTAGCGACAAGTTGGAAACAACGGAAAGAGAACTAGAGAAATTTAAGAATGCTCCCTTAGTGGAATTTCTGATACATCGAATCAAAGTGAAAATTCATTGTTGGGAGCAAAAGAGAAAGGTTGGTGAGAACTGATGACAGAACTTGCATTTTTATCAAAGTCTACCAGACTTACAAATTACTCAGCAATTCCAAATGAATTGTTTTCACTGGGACTTAGTAGTACGGCCACGATTCTTTATGCAAAGTTAATCAATCGAGCCAATCTATCCATCAATAATGGTCGCGTGGATGAGAATGGCAGAATTTATATTCTATACAGACTGGAAGACTTGTCAACGGAAATAGGTCGTAGCATATCCACTATCAAGGAGAACATGAATGAACTTGTAGCTGCTGGTCTTGTTGAAAAGAGGCGAGCAGACAAGGGACGAGCAAACCTGATTTTTGTGAAGGTTCCGGTTTCGAGTATAGCGGACGGAAAACCACCCATATATGGGACGGAAAGTAAGCCCTATATGAGTGGAAAATCTGACCATTCAAGAGTCGGTTTTCCGACCACTAATAACAATAAGAGTAACAGAGATAGAAAACCTAACTATATATACGGGGAGGATACGTTTTGATGGGAAAAGAATATAAAACATATATTGCAGAAGATGGTTTACTTCATTGTTCAAATTGCGGTGGAGCACTCCAAAGAAGATTACCTACACCATTGTTTGGAAGAGATGTTTTCCCTACGACTTGCAAATGCAGAGCAGAACTGTACGAGAAGGAACGGAGAGAACAACAAGAACGTCAGTATGAGAATACAGTTAAGGCATATCGTAGTGTCTGCTTTCATGAAAAGCGAATGGAGAAATGGACTTTTGAAAATGATGACGGTTCAAATCTCGCGATGAGGTTTGCCAGGAGCTATGTGAAGGATTGGGACAAGGTCAGAAAAGAAGGGATCGGATTACTTCTTTGGGGAGGAGTAGGAGTTGGAAAAACATATATGGCTGCTTGCATAGCAAATGCATTGATTGACCAGGAGAAGAGAGTAATTATGACAGACTTTGCATCTATTAGTAATATTTCTGTCTTTGATTCTGCTGAATATGTTCGTTCATTAAGTTCCTATGATTTGTTGATTGTTGATGATTATGGAGCAGAGCGAAATTCTCAGTTTGCCTTGCAAAATGTATTTGATGTAATCAATAGACGATGGGAGTCAGGTAAGCCACTTATTGTTACAACAAATCTTGAATTGGATGCTATTAGAACTAGTAGCGAAGATGATATTACCAGAGCACGAATTAATGACAGGTTACTTGAAATGTGCAAGCCAATTCATGTAGTTGGCGAGAGCAAGAGAAGGGAATCTGGCAAACAAAAGATGGGCGTATTAAAAGAGATTTTCGAAGGAGGTGTAGAGAATGGTTCGTGAAAAAGAAAAAGTATCAATCTGCAATAAAGTAACACTTACGATTGAAGAGGCAGCCGAATACAGCAATATTGGACAAAACAGAATCAGTGAACTGCTGAAAATGCCACGTTGCTCATTTGTATTATATGTGGGAAAGAAGAAGCTTGTGAAAAGAAGAGAGTTTGAGCAATTCATTGCTACAAGTATTGAAATATAGACGGAAATATATTGTACAAAAGAAAGAAATGTACATTTTGGCTCTGATGTGGTACACTATATATTGCTGTATTAGAGCTTCCAATAATGAAAAATGATGGAAAGGAAGTTTTAATATGGGAAAAGACTTAAAAGGTAAAGAGCTGGGTGTGGGTATATCGCAGGAGAAAAACGGATTATATTCTGCACGTTTTGTCGACAGGTTCGGCAAGAGACAGCATAAGCGTTTTAAGAAATTGCAGGAATGCAGACAGTGGATAGCAGAGGCACAACTCCTTGATGAGCATTGCGACCTGAATGTTCCCAATGACATGATAGTGGATGCATGGTTTGAGTATTGGATTGACTTGAAAAAGAAAATGGTCAGGCCCAATACTTCACGCAATTACACAGAGCGATATCAGCGAAATATCAAGCCTGTGATTGGTAATATGAAGTTAGTTGATGTGAAACCAATTCATTGCCAGAAGATTATGAATGATATGGCAGATGAAGGGTACAAGACAACAACGATTTACCAGACAAGGATAGCCTTGTACAACATGCTTGAGTTTGCGAAGGAGAATGATGTAATTACAAATAATCCATGCAAGAAGTCTGTGAAGAGTGATATAGGAAAGGAATCCGAGAAAAAGGAAGCACTTACTATTGAAACTCAAAGAAAATTCCTTGAATATGCGACTGGCAACAGTTATGAGGATCAGTTTCGATTTATTTTGCAGACTGGACTTCGTACTGGAGAGTTGGTTGGACTTAGGTGGGAAGACATCGACTTAAAAAATAAGAAGATGAAGATTACCCGAACTATGGAATACAGATATTCTGTTGGAAAGTGGAAAGTTGGACCACCAAAGAGCAAATCAGGAATCAGAACGGTTCCGCTTACAGATGAAGCAATTGCAATTCTAAAACGTCAAAAAGAAAAGCATAAAGATATTAGTGTGATTCCAATTGAGTGGGTGAATCAAGTTTTCTTATGTAAGAGACTTGGCACACCGGTTAAGAACAGTACATATGATACTGCGTTATTCAAGATTTGCGATAAAGCAGGGATTAAGCATTTTTCGATGCATGTTCTTAGACATACGTTTGCAACCAGATGTATCGAAGCGGGAATGAAGCCAAAGACACTTCAGATGTTACTGGGACATTCCAATATTGGAATTACCATGAACTTGTATGTTCATACTACCGAGGAAGAAAAGTTAAAAGAAATCGAATTGGTAGCAGAAGCTCTAAAAGTGATTTAGTGAAAAAATGGCCCACTAAATGGCCCACTAGAGAAAACCGAAAGAGCAAGAAATACAGTAAAATCAATACTTTTAGAAGGAGATAGATAAATTATGAAACTAGGAATCGTTGGTCTGCCAAACGTAGGAAAAAGTACCTTGTTTAATTCATTAACAAAGGCAGGAGCGGAATCTGCAAACTATCCGTTCTGTACTATTGACCCCAATGTAGGGATTGTAGCAGTGCCGGATGAGAGACTGAAGCTTTTAGGGGATATGTACCAGTCCAAAAAGGTGACTCCCGCAGTCATTGAATTTGTGGATATTGCAGGGCTTGTAAAGGGTGCTTCCAAAGGAGAGGGACTGGGAAACCAATTCCTTAGCAATATCCGTGAAGTGGATGCGATTGTTCATGTGGTACGTTGCTTTGAAGATACCAACGTGGTTCATGTGGACGGCAGCATTGATCCGTTAAGAGATATTGAAACCATTAATCTGGAACTGATTTTTTCGGATATTGAAATTCTGGAGCGCCGTATTGCGAAAACAACGAAAGTGGCAAGAATGGATAAAACCGCAGCAAAGGAACTGGATTTGCTGGAAAGAATCAAAGCTCATTTGGAGGAAGGAAGGTTGGCCAAGAGCTTTGAAACCGAGGATGAGGACGAACTTGCATGGTTAGCTTCTTACAATCTGTTGACCTACAAACCGGTTATATTTGCAGCCAATGTGGCAGAAGATGATTTGGCAAATGATGGTGCGGATAATGCAGGCGTACAGGCAGTACGGGAATTTGCCAAGGAAAACGACAGCGAGGTATTTGTTATCTGTGCGCAGATAGAGCAGGAAATTGCGGAATTGGACGATGAAGAAAAAGCCATGTTTTTAGAGGATTTGGGATTAAAGGAATCCGGACTTGAAAAATTAATCAAGGCAAGCTATTCTCTGCTCGGCTTAATCAGCTATTTAACTGCCGGAGAAGATGAAACAAGGGCATGGACCATCAAGGTGGGTACCAAGGCTCCACAGGCAGCCGGAAAGATTCATACTGATTTTGAACGTGGTTTTATCAAGGCAGAAGTTGTCAATTATAAAGATTTGCTGGAACAAGGTTCCCTTTCTGCAGCAAGAGAAAAAGGTCTTGTAGGCATGGAAGGAAAAGAGTATGTGGTGAAGGACGGAGATGTGATTTTATTCCGTTTCAACGTATAGGAGGATTTGCATGCAGGAATTAATGGGACAATGGGATATTGCATTTCCTAATATCGGTATTTACCTAAAAGATGTACCTAAAAGCTTTGAAGTATTCGGTTTTACCATAGCCCTTTACGGTATATGCATCGGCATTGGAATTATAGCCGGGATTATGATGGCAGTACGGGAAGCAAAGGTAAGCGGACAGGATCCGGATGTATATTGGGATTTTGCCATTTATGCCGTTATTTTCTCAATTATCGGAGCGAGACTTTACTATGTTGTATTTTCATGGGACAAGTATAAAGATGACCTGCTTAGTATTTTTAATTTAAGAAACGGCGGGCTGGCTATTTACGGTGGTGTCATTGCGGCATTTTTGACGCTGTTTGTTTTTTCAAAAGTAAAAAAGCAGAACTTTTTTCAAATGGGCGACACCGGAGTATTAGGATTGATTCTGGGACAGATTATCGGCAGATGGGGTAATTTTGTAAACAGGGAGTGCTTCGGTCAGTACACAGATGGTCTTCTTGCCATGCGGCTTCCTGTTGTGGCGGTCAGAAGTAATGAAATAACTGCGGAAATGGCAGACCATGTGACGGATGGTATCAACTATATTCAGGTGCATCCTACGTTCCTGTATGAGAGTGTGGGAAATCTGATTATTTTGATTCTTATGTTGCTCTATAAGAAAAAGAAAAAATTTCATGGAGAAATGTGTTTGTTCTATTTAGGGGGATATGGAATACTGCGGTTCTTTATAGAAGGACTTCGTACCGACCAGCTATGGATTCCGGGAACAACACTTGCGGTGTCACAGCTTTTGGGACTTGCTTTGTTTGTATTTTCTGTTGTGACAGATGTGATTGTTAGGATTCGTTTGAAAAAGAAATCTGTAGAAGAATAAAAGTTTTCATGAAGAAATTTTAAAAATTTCTTAAAATCTATATCTTGTGTCTTCATAAAATCTTAATAACTATATCTAGAAATGCGCTTTTTGAGCGCATTTTTTTTTGCGAAAAAACCTTGATTTTACTTGTCAAGGTGGGTTTTTTAGTATAGAATTGCCTTATAAGTGGTGGAAAGTGGTGTGAAGTGGATTAAAGTGGTGGAAAAGTGGTATAAATTCACATGACTTTGTAGAAGCACCCTTATGAAGTAGGTGATTGCTATGTTTATGGGAGAATACAATCATACAATTGACGCGAAAGGCAGGTTAATCGTTCCTTCCAAATTCAGAGAAACGTTAGGAGATGAATTTGTAGTAACAAAGGGATTGGATGGCTGCTTATTTGTGTATGACAATAAAGAGTGGACTGTATTTGAAGAGAAACTGAAATCACTACCGCTTACGAATAAAGATGCAAGACAATTTGTCCGTTTCTTTCTTGCCGGAGCCGCAAGTGTGGAAGTGGACAAGCAGGGAAGAATTTTAGTACCGTCAAATTTGCGCGAGTTTGCAAAGTTGAACAAAGAAGTGGTACTGGTAGGCGTTGCGAGCCGGATAGAAATCTGGAGTAAGGAAGTATGGGAGAGCAGCGCAGCCTTTGAGGATATGGAAGAAATTGCAGAGCATATGGCTGATTTGGGACTTGGCATTTAAAAGAAAGGCATGGACTTTTTCATGGAATTTAAACATGTATCTGTCTTATTACAGGAAACAATCGAAAATCTGAATATCAAACCGGACGGAATTTACATGGACGGGACGCTTGGCGGAGGCGGACATGCCTATGAGGTATGCAGAAGGCTTTCGGATAAGGGCAGATTTTTCGGAATCGACCAGGATGATGCGGCAATTAGCGCAGCTACAGAGAGACTACGTGAATTTCAGGATAAAGTAACCGTTATCCGCAGCAATTACTGCAATGCAAGAGAAGCACTTTTAGAAAAAGGAATCGACCACGTGGACGGCATTGTACTGGATTTGGGAGTATCGTCCTATCAGTTGGATACCGTAGAACGGGGATTTTCGTATAAATATGATACTGATTTGGATATGCGGATGGACAGGCGGGCAACGCTTAGTGCAAAAAATATTGTCAACGAGTATTCGGAAATGGATTTATACCGCATCATCCGGGATTATGGAGAAGATAAGTTCGCAAAAAACATTGCAAAACACATTGTGAAATACAGGATGGACAAGCCCATTGAAACAACGGGAGAACTGAATGAAATCATTAAGGCGGCAATTCCCGCAAAGATGAGAGCAAAAACAGGTCATCCTTCCAAGAGAACCTTTCAGGCAATTCGGATTGAGTGCAACCATGAACTGGATGTGTTAAAGAACTCTTTGGACAATATGATTGAGATGTTAAATCCGGGAGGAAGGCTTTGTATTATCACCTTTCATTCTCTGGAAGACAGAATCGTAAAATCTGCGTTTAAGAAGAATGAAAATCCGTGTACCTGCCCGCCGGAATTTCCGGTTTGTGTGTGTGGACAGGTTTCAAAGGGAAAAGTGATTACAAAAAAACCGATTTTGCCAAGTGAAGAGGAACTGGCAGAAAACAAACGGTCAAAAAGTGCCAAGCTTCGTGTTTTTGAACGAAGCGAAGGCTGAGGGACAAAAGAGTATAGTAACGGAAAAGAAGGGTTAATAGAAAGGATAGTGTCATGGCAGGACAGACAAGAAGAACACAGCCGACAACAAGAACGGCTGCAAGCAGAAGACAAACAGCATATGACAGAACGGGTTATGTACAGGGAAATGTGGTGCGCAAGCTGGATGTCCAAAAACAGATGGAACAGCCGCCCCGTAAAAAAATAAGCAATGCTACAAGAAAGAACAGAGAAAAGGCTTTTTATATGAACTTTCCTTATGTGTTGTTTCTGGCATCTGCATTGGTTGTTATGGGAATTGTTCTGGTTGGCTATATTCAGTTACAGGCAGATATTACTAATTCCGTAAAAAATATATCAAAGCTGGAGAGCGAATTAAATGATTTGAAATTGGAAAATGATGAAGCATACAGCCGGATTACCAGCAGTGTGGATTTGGAGGAAATACGAAGAATTGCAATCGGCGAGTTGGGAATGCGTTATGCCAAGGAAGGTCAGGTAATTGAGTATTCCGTAGACGGCAGTGATTACGTAAAGCAATTTGCGGACATTCCGGATTAATTTTTGCAAGCGGGAAGGCAGGGCTGTAACATGCAGAAAAGGAACGGAAACAGAAAAAAACAAAAACCGAATAGATTTACAATCACAATGCAGAAAAAGCTGGTAGTATTGTTTGGAATCATACTACTGGCTTTCGCCGGTTTAAGCTGGCGGCTTTACAGTATTACAAAAGAAGATGGCGAAAAATACAAAAAACAGGTGTTGGCACAGCAAAAATATGACAGCACCACACTTCCCTTTAAACGGGGAGATATTTTGGATGCCAAGGGAACCCCGCTGGCAGTTAGCGAGAAGGTATACAATGTGGTATTGGATACGAGGCTGATGCTACAGGATGCAGAAGCAATGGAACCGACCGTAAGTGCATTGGTAAGCCAGTTCGGACTGAATGAAACGGAACTTCGGAAATATATCAGTGATAATCCGAATTCCGCATATAAGGTGTTGGCAAAACGATTGTCGTATTCGGAAATCAGTGATTTTGTAGCAATGCAGGAGGATAAAGAAAACAATCCCCATTTGGTTGGAGTGTGGTTTGAGGAAGAATACAAAAGAAGCTATCCGAACGGATCTCTTGCCTGTGATGCCATTGGTTTTACAAGCAGTGATAATGTGGGAACCTATGGGTTGGAGGAATATTATAATGATGTTTTAAACGGTACGTCCGGCAGAGTATATGGATACTTAAGCGATGACTCTACCTTTGAGCGAACCACAAAAGCAGCCGTAGATGGCAACACCATTGTGTCCACGATTGATGTAAATATTCAGACTATCGTGGAAAAATATTTAAAGGAATTTAACGATGCGCATACCAACGAGGCGAGAACCGGACTTGGAAGTAATAATACGGCATGTATTATTATGGAAGTGAACACAGGTGACATATTGGCTATGGCAAGTTATCCGGGCTACGACCTGAATGATACGAGAAATGTGGAAAATCTGATTGGAATGCCTGCGCTGGATGAAAAAGGACAGAAGACGGGAGAATATCTGACCGAGGAAATGATTGCAGAACTGGATGATGACGGTGTATACAGACAGTTGAATGCGTTATGGAAGAATTTTTGTATTTCAGAAACTTATGAACCCGGTTCTACCGCAAAACCCTTTACCGTGGCAGCAGCATTAGAGACCGGGAAAATTACCGGAAATGAAGTATATCAGTGCAACGGCTATCTGGAACGGGGCGGACATAAGATTAAATGTCATACTTACTCAAGCGGCGGAGAAGGAGCAGTCTCTGTAAAGGACAGCATTGCCTTGTCCTGTAATGTTGGATTGATGTATATTGCGGATGCACTGGGAAAGGATAATTTTGTTAAATATCAAAACACCTTTGGTTTCGGCTTAAAAACCAATATAGACCTTGCGGGAGAGGCAAGAACAGCCGGTCTGATTTATTCTGAGGATACGATGGGACCAACGGAACTTGCAACCAATTCCTTTGGACAGTCCTTTAACGTTACGATGATTCAGATGATTACCGGATTCTGTTCCCTTATTAATGGGGGATATTATTATGAACCCCATATGGTAAGTAAGGTTGTAAGTCCCACAGGGGCTACGGTAGAAAATATTGAACCACGGGTATTAAAGCAGACTATTTCCGCATCTACAAGTGAAAAAATTGTAGAATATTGTAATGCCGTTGTAACGGAAGGTACCGGAAAAACGGCAAGACCGGCAGGCTATGCTATCGGCGGTAAAACCGGTACGGCAGAAACGCTGCCCAGAGGAAACCGTGAATATGTAGTTTCTTTTATGGGGTATGCTCCGGCAGATAATCCGCAGATAGCGATTTATGTGGTAGTGGACAGAGCCAATATTGTACCACAGGATGATGCCAAATATGCAACAGGAATTGTCCGTAATATCTTGACGGAAGTGTTGCCTTATTTGAATATATTTATGACGGAAGAACTTTCCGAAAAAGAAGTGGAAGAATTAAACGAAAGACAGCTTGCGATTACTACACAGTACGGACAGCCGGAGGAAACAAGCGAAGAAGAGACAGAAGGTGAGACAGAAAGCGGTGCAGAAGGAGAAAATGGCGAAGAAGGAGAAGTGCAACCGGCATGGAAATCCTTCCCTATTGATCCGACAACCGGATATGCAGTGAATCCGGATACGGGCGAATTTGTGGATCCGGAAACCGGATGGGTAATCGGCGGTTCCATGTTGGATGGGATTGGGGCAGCCGGAAATCAGACACCTGCCGTTACTACGGAGCCGAATCCGGAAGAAACAAAGCAGGAGGGGCAGCAGCCGGAAAGTGAGCCATCGGAAGAATAACCGCAGGGAAAAAAGAATAAACTGTATTAATACCTTTTTAGAGGCAGCGCATGTACAAAACTTTTCACAGGAAAAAAATCGTAGTAACATTCTTTTTGTGTGCGGCAATGTTTCTTGGACTTGCAGGAAGATTAGTCTATTTAATGATAGGACAGTCGGAATACTATACCGAAAAGGCAGAGGATCTGCATGAACGGGAAAGGAGCATCAAAGCGGCAAGAGGAAGAATACTGGATCGTAACGGGGTTGTACTTGCAGACAACAGAACGGTGTGTACCGTTTCTGTCATCCACAGTCAATTGACGGACAAGGAAGCGGTAACGCAAATGCTGTGCAGGGAACTGAATCTGACAGAAGAATATGTAAAAAAACGGGTAGAAAAATTTTCTGCCATTGAGCGAATTAAAAGCAATGTGGATAAGGAAACCGGAGATAAGATACGTGCTTATGATTTGGATGGAGTCAAGGTGGATGAGGATTACAAAAGATTTTATCCGTATGATTGTCTGGCTTCTAAGGTATTAGGCTTTACAGGAAGTGATAATCAGGGAATTATCGGTTTGGAAGTAGTCTATGATACGTATCTCGAAGGAACAGAGGGAACCATACTGACGCTGACGGATGCTAAGGGAGTGGAACTTGCAGAAGGCGGAGAGGACAGAGTAGAACCTATTAAGGGGGATGATTTGAACATCAGTATGGATATCAACATTCAGACCTATGCAACGCAGCTTGCAGAGCAGGTGATGGAAACCAAACAGGCAGACGGTGTCAGTATTATGGTGATGCGCGTCAAGGACGGAGAAATCCTTGCCATGGTGAATGTACCGGAGTTTAACTTAAATGACCCGTATACCCTGACGGATACCTATCTTTACAGAGAGGTAGAAATCGAAACAGAGGAATATGGGCAGCCCGTTAAGAAAAAGACAAAGGTACCTTCCACAAGAGAAGAAATGACGGATAAGGAATATCAGGACAGACTGAATCAGATGTGGCGAAACGGTACGATTAACGATACCTATGAGCCGGGTTCTACCTTCAAAATCATTACCGCTGCCGCAGGGTTAGAGGAAGGGGTAGTGACAGTGAATGATACCTTCCATTGTCCGGGGTATGTGATTGTGGAAGACAGAAAAATACGATGTCACAAAACGGCCGGGCACGGTGCTGAAAACTTTGTACAGGCAACTATGAATTCCTGCAACCCTGTTTTTGTGACGGTAGGCTTACGGCTCGGAGCAGAGAAATACTATGACTATTTTAAACAGTTTGGATTGTTGGGAAAAACCGGAGTGGATTTACCGGGAGAGGCGGCAACAATTATGCACAAAAAGGAAGCTATCGGTATGGTGGAACTTGCCACCATTTCTTTCGGGCAGTCTTTTCAGGTTACACCGTTGCAGCTTATGACAACCGCCGCTTCCATTGTAAATGACGGAACCAGAGTAACACCTCATTTTGGGGTGAAGGTTACGGATGAAGCAGGAAAAGTTATAAAAACTTTTCAGTATGAAAAAAAAGAACATATCGTATCAGAGGAAACCTCCGCAACCATGCGATACATGTTGGAACAGGTCGTGGAAAACGGCGGTGGGAAAAATGCGTACATTGAAGGATACCGGATTGGCGGGAAAACGGCAACAAGCCAGACACTGCCGAGAGGAAGCGGAAAGTATATCGCCTCTTTTTTAGGCTTTGCACCGGCTGATGACCCGGAGGTGATTGCGATTGCCATTATTAATCATCCGAAGGGAACCTATTATGGGGGACAGATAGCCGCACCGGTAGTCAGACAGCTTTTTGAAAATATTCTTTCTTATTTAGAAAGAATGGATTATAATTAAGGGAATTACGGAAAGTACGTTTTCTCCGGAAAGGACATGGTAAGGAAGGATGAGGTTTGAAACAGCCATACCGGTAGTACCGGTTATCATTTCCTTCGCTGTCAGTGTAATTTTATGTCCGATGATTATCCCCTTCTTAAAGAGATTGAAGGCAGGGCAGACAGTGCGGGATGATGGGCCAAAGACACATCTGAAAAAGTCGGGTACGCCGACCATGGGTGGAATTATTATTTTGCTTGGCGTAACGATTACATCTGTATTTTACGTAAAGGATTATCCGAAAATTATTCCGGTGTTGTTTGTAACATTAGGCTTTGGTATGATTGGCTTTTTGGATGATTATATAAAAGTAGTACTAAAAAGGTCGATGGGACTGACTCCCCTGCAAAAACTGGCAGGACAGTTTGTTGTTACAGGCGTTTTTGCTTATTATATTATGAATGTCCTGCATTTGGATTTAGCAATGAAAATTCCGTTTTTGAAGGGACAGACGATAGAGTTCGGAGCGGCCAACATTCCGGTTTTATTTCTGATTGTCATTGCCACCGTAAACGGAACAAATTTTACGGACGGACTGGATGGACTGGCAAGCAGCGTTACCGTTATTATAGCTACCTTTTTTTCGGTAGTGGCAGTAGGAACGAACAGTGGAATTGAACCGGTTACCTGCGCGGTAGCAGGAGCACTCTTAGGTTTTTTACTGTTCAATGTATATCCTGCAAGTGTGTTTATGGGCGATACCGGATCTCTTGCATTAGGAGGCTTTGTGGCTTCTGCAGCATATATGATGCAGATGCCCCTGTTTATTGCTATTGTAGGTTTCATTTATGCGGTGGAAGTGCTGTCGGTAGCTTTACAGGTTGTATATTTTAAGATAAGCGGTGGAAAAAGAATTTTTAAAATGGCGCCGCTTCACCACCATTTTGAATTGTGTGGATGGTCGGAGACAAAAATTGTTGCCTGTTTTTCCATTGTGACGGCAATTCTTTGTCTGGTTGCGCTGATGGCATTGTAATTTGGCATAAGGTGCAGGAGGAGTATGAAAAATACGTATTAGTGCCGTAAGGCATGGAAAGGAACAAGATGGAACTGGAAAAGAAAAAGGTACTGGTTGTAGGTAGCGGAATCAGTGGCATCGGAGCGGTAAAGATGTTAAAAAAGCACGGTGCATATCCGGTACTGTTTGATGAAAATGAGAAAATAACAAAAGCAGATATAGAAGCAAAGCTGGAAGGAGAGACAGGAGTTTCCGTATATGTGGGCAAACTACCACAGGAAGAGGTGGAAAGTATTTCTCTTGTCGTATTAAGTCCCGGTGTTCCCGTGGATACGGAATTTTGTGAAAGCTTCCGGCAAAGAAAGATTCCTGTCTGGGGTGAAATTGAACTGGGGTTTCAGGCAGAAAAAGGAACCGTGATTGCCATCACCGGAACAAACGGAAAGACGACTACCACAACACTTGTGGGAGAAATCATGAAGGATGCAGGTAAAGAAGTTTTTGTAGTGGGGAATATCGGAAATCCTTATACGATAGAAGCAGACAAGACGACAGAAGCTTCCGTGACGGTAGGGGAAATCAGTAGCTTTCAATTGGAAACCGTAGAACATTTCCGCCCGTCAGTTTCGGCAATTTTAAATATCACACCGGATCATTTGAACCGCCATCATACGATGGAAAATTATATAGAGGCAAAAGAGAAAATTGCCATGAATCAGACAAAAGAGCAGACCTGTGTTTTAAATTATGATAATGAATATACGAGAGCATTCAAAGACAGATGTCCTGCAAAGGTTGTATTTTTTTCTTCTCATCAGGAATTAAAAGACGGCTTCTTTCTTCGGGGAGAAGAGATTTACAGGGCAGAAAACGGGGAAGAACAGAAAATCATGAATATTCATGACATGAAGCTGGTAGGGCTTTGCAACGTGGAAAATGTGATGGCGGCCATTGCCATCGGACTAAGTGCAAATGTACCTCTTTCTTCTATATTAAATACGGTTCGTAATTTTAAAGCGGTGGAACACCGGATTGAATTCGTGGCGACCAAAAGGGGTGTAGACTATTACAACGATTCTAAAGGAACCAATCCGGATGCGGCAATACAGGGAATCAAGGCAATGTCCAAAAAAACTGTTTTAATCGGTGGCGGATATGATAAACAGAGTGAGTATGATGAGTGGATTGAAAGCTTTGACGGAAAGGTTAAAAAGCTCGTATTGATTGGTCAGACAAGAGAAAAAATCGCAGAGTGTGCCGGAAAACATGGGTTTACCGATTACTGTTTTGCAGATACCTTTGAGGAGGCAATGCAGATTTGTGTGGATTCGGCGAAAGAAGGGGAGGCAGTGCTGCTTTCTCCGGCATGTGCAAGCTGGGGCATGTTCCCTAACTATGAGGTACGTGGTAAAATGTTTAAAGAGTATGTAATGGCGATAGAGGAGTGATTTCGTGGCAGGAACGAGGAGAAGAGAGAGACAGGAACAATCTGAATATTTTTTTGATTACAGTCTTTTGTTTATCGTAATTTTTCTGTTGGGCTTCGGACTGATTATGATTTATTCCGTGAGCAGCTATGAAGCGAATCTGGAATACGGAGATGCCGCTTATTATCTGAAAAAGCAGTTGTTTTCTTCCGCCTTGGGACTGGGAGCCATGGTGGTTACGGCACTGATTCCCTATCATTTCTGGGAGCGGTTTGCTACTTTGGGCTATGTGGTTTCTGCTGTTTTGATTTTGCTCGTTGTGACACCACTTGGAAGAGAAAGTCATGGGGCAAGGCGTTGGTTGTATGTGGGTATTTCTGTGCAGCCGGCGGAAATAGCGAAGCTCGGGATGATTTTATTTCTTGCCAGCTTTATTTGTAAGATGGGAAGAAGCATTCGGACACTGAAAGGCTTTCTTATTGTATTTGCCATACCGCTTCCTATCAGTTTGATGGTTTGGAAGATTACGGATAACATGAGTTCGGCAATCATTATTTTCGGTATTGCGGCACTGATGCTGTTTGTCAGCAGTCCCGACTATAAGAAATTTGTGCTGGCGGGACTTGTTGGTGTTGCGGGTGTTGCCGCTATTGTATCCTATATCGTAAAGACGGCAGATATGGAGTCTTCTTCTTTCCGTTTTGCGAGGGTTTTGGCATGGTTAGACCCGGAGGCTTATGCCAGCGGAAAAGGCTTCCAAACGCTGCAGGCGCTGTATGCAATCGGTTCCGGAGGCGTATTCGGAAAGGGTCTTGGACAGAGTATGCAGAAGCTGGGATTCTTGCCTGAGGCTCAGAACGATATGATTTTCTCCATTATTTGTGAAGAACTGGGTTTGTTCGGGGCATTTGCCATTATTTTGATGTTTATGCTTCTGATTTGGAGGTTTATGGTCATTGCCAATAATGCAAAGGATTTGTTCGGAGCACTTTTGGTAGTCGGTGTAATGGGACATATTGCAATTCAGGTGATTCTGAACATTGCGGTTGTTACAAATACGATACCCAATACCGGTATTTCCCTTCCGTTTATCAGTTACGGAGGAAGCTCGGTCATGTTCCTTCTGATTGAAATCGGGCTCGTTTTAAGTGTGGCAAGGGGAATCAGATTAAAGGATTTATAAGATCATGAGAAAAAAGGAAAAACAAAACAAGGCGAAAGGCGGACATAAAAAGCTCCTGTTGTTTTTCGGGATTTTGTTTCTTTTTATTCTTCTTTCGGCGGCGATTCTGTATATCGAACAGAATTACAAAATTAAAAATGTGTATGTGGACGGTAATGTACACTATTCGGATGAGGAAATCATGGATATTGTCATGGAGGGACCTTTAGGGGATAATTCCCTGTTCCTTTCTTTAAAATATAAAAAGAAAGGCATTGACAATATTCCTTTCGTGCAGACCATGGATGTTGACATTCTTTCTCCGGATACGATACGAATTACCGTATATGAAAAATCCCTTGCCGGTTATGTGGAATATCTGGGAAATTATATGTATTTTGACAAGGACGGAACGATTGTGGAAGCCTCCGGAAGTAAAACGGCAGGGATTCCGCAGGTCACCGGACTGGAATTTAGCTATATTGTTATGTATGAGCCCCTTCCGGTAGAGGATAAGGAAATTTTTGAGGTCATACTGGATATGACCCAGCTTTTGAATAAATATAGTTTATCTGCGGACAGGCTGTATTTTAATGCAAACCGGGAAATGACCATTTATTTCGGAAATGTAAAGGCAGCAGTGGGAGCAGGAGAAAATATTGACGAAAAGGTCATGCTTTTACAGAGCATTTTACCGGATTTGGAGGGGAAAAGCGGAACTTTGCATTTGGAAAGTTACACCGAAGACACTAAAAATGTTACATTTGAACCGGATTCGTAACAATTTGATGACAATTTGCTTACAATTTTTCAAAAAAACAGGTTGCGAAATTGGACAAATAATTATATGATAGTCTATAGGAGTTTAATAGGGATATATTGAAGGAGGACAAACCCTTGCTTGAAATTAAGACGAATGACGCAGAAGCTGCAGCAAAAATCATCGTAGTCGGTGTAGGCGGTGCAGGGAATAATGCTGTTAATAGAATGATTGATGAAAATATTGAAGGAGTGGAGTTTATCGGAGTTAATACGGATAAACAGGCTTTACAGCTTTGCAAAGCACCGAAACTGCTTCAGATTGGTGAAAAATTAACAAAAGGACTTGGAGCCGGAGCAAAACCGGAAATCGGTGAAAAGGCGGCAGAAGAGAGTATGGAAGAAATTACCGAGGCATTAAAGGGTGCCAACATGGTATTCGTAACCTGTGGTATGGGTGGCGGTACCGGTACCGGAGCTGCCCCTGTAGTTGCAAAAATATCAAAAGAAATGGGTATCTTAACGGTAGGTGTTGTAACGAAACCGTTTCGTTTTGAAGCAAAAGCCCGTATGACAAATGCACTTGGCGGAATTGACCGTATCAAAGATAATGTGGATACGTTAATTGTTATACCAAACGATAAGTTATTAGAGATTGTTGACAGAAAGACGACCATGCCGGATGCTTTAAAGAAAGCGGATGAAGTGCTTCAGCAGGCAGTGCAGGGTATTACTGACCTGATTAATGTACCGGCAGTGATTAATCTTGACTTTGCGGATGTACAGACCGTTATGAAGGATAAGGGTATTGCTCATATCGGTATCGGAAGCGGCAAGGGTGATGATAAGGCAAGCGAAGCAATTAAGATGGCGGTAGAAAGTCCGCTGCTTGAGACAACCATTTCCGGTGCTACAGATGTTATTATCAATGTTTCCGGTGATATTACTCTGATTGATGCATCCGAAGCAGCAGATTATGTAAGAGAGTTGACCGGCGATGATGTAAATATTATTTTTGGTGCAATGTATGACGAGTCTAAGGCGGACAGTTGTACGATTACCGTGATTGCAACCGGTCTGGAAGAAGATGCTCCGGCAGCAAACCAGAATCGTCTGGGAAGTGGCTTTACATATAAAGCACCTACACCCCATTTAAATTCTTCTTTGCAGGGAATCAATCTGGGAGGACAGACTTCCACACAGACACCGGTTCGTCCGGTTCCGGGTATTAACAGACCGGGAGATATTCGTAGCAATGTGGAAGAGAAATCTCTTAAGATACCGGATTTTTTACAGAGAAAATAAAACCCGATTCGGATTAGCAGGTGGATTATGAATATTACGATTACAGGTAATTTAGGTTCCGGGAAATCTACAGTGTGTAAGGAACTGGCCAAAATTGATTACCGGATTATTTCTACAGGAACGATTTTCAGAGAGATTGCCAAAGAGCGAGGTTTATCTGTAAAAGAGTTAAATGAGGAAGTAAATAAAGAAATTGCGGCCGGAAAGCATGATATTGATGATATGATTGACAACCGCAGCAAAAAGCTTGGCGAAGAACTTGACAATGCGGTTTTTGATTCCAGACTTGCATGGAATTTTGTGGGAACCAGTTTTAAGGTTTTTCTGACGGTAGATATTAATGAAGCAGCAGAGCGGGTATTTCATGATAACCGTGATACAGAAACCTATGCTTCTGTGCAGGAATGTAAGCAGGCACTTTTGGAGAGACAACTCTTGGAACAGAAACGTTTTGAAAAGCTGTATGGCATTGATTATTATAATATGTGTAATTATAATTTGGTGTTGGAAACCACAAATGCCGCACCGGAAGTCATTGCAAAGGAAATTCTGAAGCAGTTTGAAAGCTATAAAAAGCAGGAATTTACACGGAGAATGTTGTTGAATCCGACTTCTGTTTATCCGACAGAGGCAGATAAGCCCCTTTCCGATGAGAAGGTGGAAGTGGCGTTAAAAAATAATGAATGGTATGTACTGAGCGGACAGGACAAGCTGTTGGAAGCCATTCGGGCGAAACAGCCGTTTGTTTATGCAGAAGCAATAGAAAGGGAAATTCCGGAAACGGAGCAGTCCGTTATAGAGGAATTTGAAAAGGCGGGAGCGTTTTGCTATAAAAGATATCCTGTGAAACAGGATGAAAAAAATCTGATTCATTTTGAAGCAACCTTATAAAAGGGTTGCTTTTTTTTGCCCTTATTGTATGAAAATGCGGTAAATAACAGCACTTCCGGCCGTGAAAACGACAAAATAAGCATTTCACACTTTGTATAATGGTTAAGAAAAGGAGGTGGAAGGTGTACTACATTCTTTACATTGACCGTTTGTTTTTCTTAAACCTTTGTATGAACCTTTTTGCATTGTCGCTTACGAAAGTTTTCCTTGGGCAGCGAACCACACGTTTGAGAATTGTTCTCAGTGCGGGGATTGGAGCGGCAGGGTGCATAGCGGTATTATTTATTCCGGGGCTTCCTTACATAGTAAAAACACTGGCAGGCTTTCTGGGAATCGGTATTGTTATGATATGGATATTGTATCCGAAAGGAAATGTTGCTTTCTTTATCAAGGCACTGACAAGTCTGTATGGATTTTCTTTTCTTTTGGGTGGCGTTCTGTTGTTTTTGAAAAAGTATATAAAACCGGATGGCGGTAATTTCATCCTGACTATGCTGTTTCCTTCTATGGTAGTTTATGTGAGTTTATGTTTCTTTTTGAAGTGCAGACGAAAGCTTCAGAATGAATGTGAAGTTCTTCTTTTTTTTGAGGAAAAGCAGGTTAAGGTAAAGGCATTTGTTGATTCCGGGAATATGCTTACGGAGCCAATCAGTAAAAAACCGGTGTCTGTTATGGAAGGAGAAGTTTTAAAAAGGGCAGGCATCCGGATGCCGGATGAAAAATGCAAGGTAATTCCCTATCATAGCGTAGGAAAACAAAACGGTATCCTAATGGGATATGAATTTCCCAAAATGATGATTCACAAACAGAATACAGAAATGGAACTGAAAAAGGTAATAGTAGCAATCAGTGAAGATACCCTTTTTGCAAACGGAAAGTATCAGATGCTTCTGCATCCGGGACTTTTGGAGAAACAGGAGTTTTGCAAAAGAAAGGGAATTTTGACAGATAAAAAAGACTTGGAGGAATTCACATGATATTGAAAATTGCTATGTCTAACAGAATACAGTTTAAAATGTTCAGCCCACAGCCGGCATTTTTGGCAAAGCAGGGGGATATCCATTATATTGGTGGTACGGAGGTGCTTCCGCCGCCTTTGGAGGTGGAACAGGAAAATGAAGTAATAGGTGATTTGGGAACGGAATATGAGGACGAGGCAAAGTCCATTTTGATAGAACATAATCTGAGGCTTGTGGTTTATATAGCCAAGAAGTTTGACAATACCGGAGTTGGGGTGGAGGATTTAATTTCCATCGGAACGATAGGGCTTATTAAATCCATTAATACCTTCAAGCCGGACAAAAACATCAAGCTTGCCACGTATGCTTCGCGTTGTATCGAGAATGAAATTCTGATGTATCTTAGACGAAATAATAAAACAAAGCTGGAGGTTTCCATTGATGAGCCTCTCAATGTGGACTGGGACGGAAATGAACTGCTTTTGTCCGATATTCTTGGAACGGAGGAGGATGTTATCTATCGGGACATGGAGACCGAGGTGGAGAGAAAGCTTTTGATGAAGGCGATTAACAAGCTTTCTGATAGGGAAAAGACGATTATTAAGCTGAGATTCGGACTCGGAAGAGGGGATGGGGAGGAAATGACCCAGAAGGAAGTGGCGGAACTTCTTGGAATTTCCCAATCTTACATATCCAGACTGGAGAAAAAAATCATGCGGCAGTTGAAAAAGGAGATGGTGAGAGAGGTATAATGTTTTTGCAATCGAGTTTTTGCGGAATATTGAAAAAAAACAACGGGTATGGTAGGATAGTCACAAGAAAAGCACAACAGCAAAAACTGGAAACGGCAAGGGAGGCTGACAAATGAATAAGGATTTCATTACACTTACCATCGGGAAACAAAAAAATATTGCGTTGATTGCCCATGACAGCAAGAAGCATGAAATAATTGACTGGTGTGAGGAGCACAAAGAAATATTAAAACATCATTTCCTGTGCGGAACCGGTACTACGGCAAAAATGATTACGGATAAGACGGGGCTTCCGGTCAAGGGATATAATAGTGGCCCGCTTGGTGGAGACCAGCAGATTGGCGCCAAAATCGTAGAGGGAAGAATTGATTTTGTAGTATTTTTTTCAGATCCGCTGGCAGCACAGCCTCATGACCCGGATGTAAAAGCACTTCTGCGTATTGCGCAGGTTTATGACATCCCGATTGCCAATAACCGTGCTACGGCAGATTTTTTAATTAACTCTTCTCTGATGGATGAGGAATATAATCATAAAGTGATTAATTTCAACAAAAACATAAAGGACAGAGCGGAAACGCTATAGGGAAAGTACACATATAGAATGAGAAAAAGAAAGGTGCCGCACAAAACGGCACCTTTTTACCAATTTATGATTTTACCTGATTTTTTGACTTTTTTGGAAAGAGAATAAATAAGTGTCTCCAAATCATCGTCATTCATGGCTGCCCACTCACCGCCGATGCAGCCTTTAATTTCTGCCACGGGTTTGTCCAAAAAGGTAATTGCTTCTTCCGGATCATAGCCCTGAATCGGAGATACCCCCTTCTTCTCACAAAGGTAATTCGTGACACTCTTCAAAAGCTTTTGTTCGTTTTCCATAAATGCATTTTCTGCTTTTTTTGCATCGCGTTCAAACGCATTTTTTATATCGTTCCAATCTGCCATCTGTTTTCCCTCCCGACACGGTTTGCATATGTTTATTATATCCTTTTAGAGAGAAAAGCACAAGCAAATTTCTTAAGCAGTCAGGTAGGAGCGCATGGTTTTTAACGCATTCTTTTCAAGTCTGGAAACCTGTGCCTGAGAAATGCCAATCATATCGGCAACCTCCATCTGGGTTTTTCCTTCAAAGAAACGTAGTGTAATAATTTCATACTCCCGCTCATTCAATTTTTTCATGGCTTCACTTAAAGAAATATGTTCTACCCAGGTTTCTTCTTTATTTTTCTTGTCACTGATTTGATCCATCACATACAGGGTGTCGCCACCATCGGTAAAAATCGGCTCATACAGGCTGCACGGGCTTTGGATAGCATCTAAGGCATAGACAATATCCTCTTTTGGAATGCCGATTTCTTCTGCAATTTCCATGACGGTAGGCTCCCGCAGATTGCGTTTTGTCATAGCTTCTTTGGCGTAGATTGCTTTATAGGCAGTATCCTTTAAGGAACGGCTTACGCGGATACTGCTGTTATCCCTGAGAAAACGGCGGATTTCGCCGATAATCATAGGAACAGCATAGGTGCTGAATTTCACATTTAAGGAAGAATCAAAATTGTCGATTGCCTTAATCAGTCCGATGCATCCGATTTGAAATAAATCATCCACATTTTCATTGCTGGAAGAAAAACGCTTGATTACGCTTAAAACAAGACGCAGATTTCCTTCAATATATTCCTCTCTGGCGATTTTATCGCCCTGTTCGATACGCACAAACAGGGCGTCCTTTTGTGCCTGCTTTAATAACGGAAGCTTTGCGGTATTTACGCCGCAGATTTCCACTTTACCCTGTGCCATTTTGATGCCTCCTTGTTTCGTCTGATATATAAAATCATTTACCGAAGGAGGAAAATTTATTCATGGGAAAAGACAAAAACAGTGGGTTCGCATATGATAGAAAAAAGAAGGTTTTTAGGGAGAATACATGCTTTTTTCGGAGTTTAAATGTAAAGAAGTGATTAATATAAAGGATTGCCGCAGACTCGGAAAGGTGTCGGATTTTGAATTTGACCATTGTACGGGACAAATTAAGAAAATCATGATTCCGTCAGGCAGCGGATTTTGTAATTTGTTTTGCAGTGAACCGGACTTGTGTATCTGCTATAGAGAAATATGCCAGATAGGGCCGGATATTATTTTAGTTGACATAAAGTTATAATTGACATAAAAAAACGGATATTTTATAATAAATACAGAATATTCCAGTAACTCTTGCCGGAAGAAGTCGGCAGGACAGGGAAAGGAGCAAGTCTACAACTATGAAATGTCCGTATTGTGGTCACGAGAATACAAGAGTAATTGATTCCAGACCGGCAGAAGATAATAATTCTATTCGTAGAAGAAGAATTTGTGATGAATGCGATAAACGCTTTACAACCTACGAAAAGGTAGAGACGATTCCGCTTATCATTATTAAAAAGGATAACAACAGAGAGACCTATGACCGTTCCAAAATTGAGGCAGGAGTTTTACGTGCCTGTCATAAGCGTCCGATAAGTGCAAGCCAGATTAACCAGCTTGTGGATGAGGTGGAAACCGAAATTTTCAATATGGAGGAAAAAGAGATTTCCAGTCAGGTTATCGGGGAACTGGTGATGGATAAATTAAAGGATCTGGAAGCAGTTGCGTATGTAAGGTTTGCTTCTGTTTACAGAGAGTTTAAGGATATTAATACGTTTATGGATGAATTAAAGAATGTGTTAAACAAGTAAAGAAGGAAATGCCCTAAAACACCTTGCAAAGCCGCAGGGTGTTTTGTTATGATAAAAGAAGCAAAGGGTAAAGGAAGAAAAAAGATGTTTCAATGTTTTTATCCGGAAAAATATTTGGATTCTACTTATGAGATTGATTTTAAAAAAGAATATGAAAACGGTGTAAGAGGTGTTATTTTTGATGTGGATAATACGCTGGTACCTCACGGTGCTCCTGCGGATGAAAGAAGTCTTGCCCTGTTTCACACTTTAAAGAAGTTGGGAATACGCACACTTCTTTTGTCTAACAATAAAGAACCGAGAGTAAAGTCTTTTTCGGAGGAAGTGGGAAGTACCTATATTTATAAGGCGGGAAAACCTTCCCCGGTAAACTATAAAAAGGCTATGGAAAAAATGGGAACGGATGAGCATTCTACCTTGTTTGTCGGTGACCAGCTTTTTACGGATGTGTGGGGGGCAAACCGGGCCGGGATTCGCTCTTATTTGGTAAAACCCATACATCCGAAGGAAGAAATACAGATTGTGTTAAAACGATATTTGGAAAAAATTGTATTATTTTTTTATAAACGACGGGAAAAGGCAGGAAAATAATATGGCAGAGCATAGAAATTTTACGGATGGCAGGACGAGAACCTGCGGACTGATAGGAAATCCGGTAGAACATACCATGTCGCCGGTGATACATAACGGACTGGCGGCAGAATTCGGACACAATCTGGTATATGTACCCTTTCGGGTGGAACAGGATGTAAAAAAAGCAGTAGAGGGTGCTTATGCTTTAAACATTTTGGGAATGAATGTGACCGTTCCGCATAAAACGGCAGTTATGGATGCGTTAGTAGATGTAGATCCGCTGGCGGCACAGATTGGTGCAGTAAATACACTGGTGCGTACGGAGGGCGGTTACAAAGGATATAATACGGACATGCCGGGATTATATCGTGCCATGCAGACAGATGGGATTGAAATTAAGAATGCCGATGTGCTGATTCTGGGAGCAGGAGGCGTGGCAAGAGCCGTGGCAGTACTGGCTGCGGAAAAGAACGCTGCGAAAATCCGTATATGCAACCGTACCGTGGAAAAGGCAGAAGCGGTAGTAAAAGAGGTGAAGGAACATTATCCGGCTGCTGATTTGGAGGCACTGGCATTGAATGATTACAGAAAACTTTCCGGAAAGGACTGGGTGGGTATTCAGGCTACCAGTGTGGGGATGTATCCGAACGTAGAGGATGCTGTTATAGAAGAAGCGGATTTTTACGAAAAACTAAAAGTTGGCTATGATTTGATTTTCAATCCTTACGAAACAAGGTTTATGAAACTGGTAAAACAGGCAGGAAAGAAAGCCTGCAACGGATTAAAGATGCTGCTTTATCAGGGGGTTATTGCCTATGAGTTGTGGAACGGATGTGCAGTGACGGAAAAACAGGCAGAAAAAATTTACGCAGAAATGGAAAAGCAAATGAGAAAATAGCGGGAATGGAGTTTAAGATGGAAAATGTAATTTTAATCGGATTTATGGGATGCGGAAAAAGCAGCCTTGGAATTAAACTTTCCTATCGGCTGAAAATGCCGCTGATTGATACGGACAAGTGTATTGAAAGAGAGCAGGGATGTACTATTTCAGAGCTGTTTGAACAAAGAGGCGAAGAGTATTTCCGCCAATTGGAAACCGAATGTATCAGAAAAGCAGGACAGCAGAAAGGGACAAATATTATTTCCGTAGGAGGGGGACTACCTGTAAGGGAGGAAAACAGGGCGATTTTAAAAGAGCTTGGTATGGTGGTATATCTTAGAATAAGACCGGAGACAGTTTATGACCGATTAAAGGATGATACCACAAGGCCTCTTTTGCAGGGAGAAAATCCGCAGCAGAAAATAGAACAGCTTATGCAGAGCAGAGAAGCATATTATGAAGAGACTGCAGATTATATTATTGATGCAGACAATCTGGATACGGAACAACTTTTGCAAAAAATTACCCGTATCTATTGGAAACGGCAGAACAGAGAAAACAGAAAAAGGCGCGAAAAGAAGGAAAATTACCGGAGCGCAGGAAAGAAGATATTAGTGATTAACGGACCAAACATCAATTTTCTCGGAATCCGGGAAAAGAGCGTATACGGAACCGAGGATTACAATTATCTGCTTCAGATGATTGCAAGGAAAGGAGAAGAGTCAGGGTGTCGTATAGAAGTGTTCCAGAGCAATCATGAAGGAGCTATTATCGACCGGATTCAGGATTCTTATTTTGACGGAACGGAAGGAATTGTCATTAACCCCGGTGCTTACACGCATTACAGTTATGCAATCCGGGATGCGCTTGCAAGTATTACGGTGCCCAAGGTGGAAATTCATATTTCTGATATTACAAAGCGAGAGGAATTCCGGAAGGTTTCTGTTACAAAAGAAGCGTGTGATACACAGATTTACGGGCAGGGGCTGAAAGGATATTTGATGGCAATTGATTATATTTTAAAAGAAACAGTTGAAAAATAAAACATTTTAGTATACACTATTATAGAATTATAACGTGATAAATTTTAGGAGGATTATTTTATGATTTCTGCAGGCGATTTCAGAAATGGTATTACTATTGAGTTAGATAACAATATTTACCAGATTATTGAATTTCAACATGTTAAACCGGGAAAAGGTGCAGCGTTCGTTAGAACAAAGCTTAAAAATATTAAGAGTGGCGGCGTTGTAGAAAAAACTTTCAGACCCACAGAAAAATGCCCTCAGGCACGTATTGATAGAAAAGATATGCAGTATTTATACTCTGACGGTGATTTATTCCACTTCATGGATACCGAGAATTATGAGCAGATTGCATTGAATGCAGATGCTATCGGTGATGCATTAAAGTTCGTAAAAGAGAACGAAATGTGTAAAGTATGTTCCCACAACGGCAATGTATTTGCAGTGGAACCGCCATTATTTGTTGAGTTAGAGATTACAGAAACAGAACCGGGCTTCAAAGGTGATACAGCAACCGGTGCTACAAAACCGGCTGTAGTAGAAACAGGAGCAAGCGTTTCCGTACCGCTGTTTGTTGAGCAGGGTGACGTAATCAAAATTGACACAAGAACAGGAGAATATCTCTCCAGAGTATAGTTTTTTCAAACTGCATGTGATGAGATGCTTGTAAGACAATGGACTTTTTGTTCATTGTCTTTTTTTCGTAAAGAGAAGAATGCTTCGGCTGGGTATCTGAAGAGATTAGGGGACGGAAAATCAAAGGAGGATATTTCAATGAACTTTATGCAGTTTGTAAACAAAGTAAAAACAGAACTTATGGAGTATTATAAGGAAGGAGCCGAGGTTACCGTTAATTCCGTCAGAAAGAATAATGGGGTTATGCTTACGGGCGTAGTAATTATGGAAAAAGGCAGTCATATTGCCCCTACAATTTATCTGGAAAGTATTTATGAAGAGTATAGGAAGGGAAGAAATTTTCGGGAGCTTTTGACGGAAATCATCGGAATATATGAAAAAAATCGTATACAATACTGTGGAGAATTCGACTTTTTTCATGATTTTACCAAAGTACGAAAAAAAATTTTTTATAAGCTGATTAATGCAAAGAAAAACAAGGAATTGTTGGAAGAAGTTCCCTTCGTTCCTTATTTGGATCTGGCAATTGTATTCTATTGTGACTGCAGCAGTGAATTATTCGGGAATGCGGCCATTTTAATACGAAACAGTCATTTGAAAATATGGAATACGGACAAAGAACAGGTTTATCTGGCGGCGGCAGTAAATACACCGAAAAACTGTCCTTTTGAGATAAAGACGATGGAAGCGGTTATGAAGGAAATGTTTGCAGAGGAAATGAAAAAGGAAATGGAGAAAAATAAAATTTCATATTCCGGACAGTGGTTAGAGGAAATGGCATCACAGATGCTTGCGGATACGGAACCGCCGGAAGGGAAAACGCCCATGTATGTGCTCACTAATACGGAGCGTTGTAATGGCGCAGCATGTGTTTTGTATGAAAAACTATTGGAAAACTTTGCAAAAAGTATTAATGATAACCTTTATATTCTGCCAAGCTCCATCCATGAGATTATTATAATTCCGGCCTCCTTTGCAGGAAAGGCATCAGAATTAAGGGAGATGGTAGAGGAAATAAATGCAACGCAGGTGGAGGAAGAGGAAGTACTGTCGGATTCGGTGTATTTTTTTGACAGAATGACGAAGAAGTTAGAACTTGCATAACGCATTGGGAAGGAAAAAGCCGGCGGAAAAAACAGGTTTACGCCGCCGGCTTGAAATGGATTGTGCCGGATGGAAGAATTTGTAGTAAGCATACACTAGACAAAATGTTTTATTTATGATATTATAGGCAAAGTGATGTAACAAATTTGTAATATATCATGTTTTAGTATATGCACCCGTAGTCTAATGGATAGAACGGAGGCCTCCGACGCCTTTAATGCAGGTTCGATTCCTGTCGGGTGCATCTTTTCATCTAGGGTTATGTAAGCTGGAGGAGTTTTATGGCGAACAATAATAAATTGAAAGAGATTTTTCATTCCTGTAAGGAATGGATTTTGAATCATAGTAAAATTGTGCTGCCGGTAATTGTTTTAGTCTGTGTGGTGATTACGGTAGTTGTTGCATTAAATGCAAATAGGAAGGAAACAGAAAAACAGACAGTAGGGGCAGAACCCGTGACCGAAGAGATAAGTACCGAAATGGTCGTGCCGGAAGAGCCTTTTGAAGTAAATGCGTATCCCGATATCAATAATCTGATTCAGTCTTATTATGCTGCATTGGCAGAAGGAAATGTGGAAGCAGTAGAAGCACTGAACAGTTACGTGGATGATACGGAAAAAATTCGTATTGCGGAAATCAGCAAATATATCGAAAGTTATCCGGTAATTGAAGTATATACGAAAAAGGGACCGGCGGAAAATTCGTTTTTGGTTTATGCCTATTCTCATGTGAAATTTTTTGATTATGATAATACCGTACCCGGTATGCAGACATTTTATATCTGCCAGAGAGAAGACGGCAACTATTATATTAATGAAGGAGAAGAGGATGATGCTGTCTTAGAGTATATCCGTACGATTTCCCTTCAGGATGATGTGATTGATTTAAATAATAAGGTAAATGTGGAATATAACGATTTACGGGCAAGTGATAGTGCACTCAGCGCATTTCTTGCGGAGTTAGACAGTCAGATTAATATTTCCGTAGGTGAGATTCTTGCCGCTGCCGAGGCTGAAAGTGAACAGGCACAGGAATCTGCAGAGGGAGCAGAAGATGATACAGAAGCGGCAGGCGGAGAAGAGGAAGTACCACAGAATACTATTCAGAAAGCCCGCACAACGGATGTAGTGAATATCAGAAGTTCAGACAGTGAAACTGCGGATAAGCTTGGTAAGGCGCAAAAAGGTGACACCTTTACGGTTTTGGAAAATAAAGTAAACGGGTGGAGCCGAATCGAATATGAAGGCAGAGAAGCTTATATCCGTTCTGATTATTTAGAGGTTGTCAGTGAAGAGACGGTTCCGGAAGTGGAAAATAATGATACACAGGAACAACAGCAGGCTGAAAATTCCAATAATACAGAAGAAACAGACGGTTATGTTACGGTAAAAGAAACCGTGAATATCCGTTCCGGTCAGAGTGAAACCAGTGACCGTGTAGGCGTGGCATACAAGGGAGAGAAGTTGGAACTGATTATGAAGTTGTCTGACGGTTGGTGCAAAATTAAATATGACGGTGAGACAGCATATGTAAAATCTGATTATGTAGAATAGAACTGACGTAGCCCCGGTTAAAATGAAAAACTAAAATACAGAACATTCTGTTTTTTTTAAGGAAAGTGTAGTATAATTTCCTAAAAAGAAACAGGATGTTTTTTTGTTATGGCGACGAGGCAAACGGCCGTCATGCTTGCATGAATGGACATTTGCCGACCGCTAATCAGAGAGAGATTCGCATAGCGTATCTCGTCTCTGTGTGATAGGGAAAAGCGCGCGAGCCAAGTGGTGGCGGTTAGGGAGGAAGGCTTATGTTTCACAAATTAAATGTGGCAATTATGGGAACCGGAAGGATTGCATGCACCATGGCAGAGACTTTGGGAAAAATGAGAAATGTGAAATGCTATGCAGTTGCTTCCAGAACATTGGAAAAGGCAGAAGTTTTTGCAAAAGAATATGGATTTAAGAAATCTTATGGTTCATATGAAGAAATGGTGCAGGATAAAAATGTGGAGTTGATTTATATTGCCACCCCTCATTCTGAGCATTATGATAATGCCATGCTTTGTCTGAAAAATAATAAACCGGTGCTCTGTGAGAAAGCATTTACGGCAAATGCATTGCAGGCAAAAGAACTGTTTGCTTATGCAGCGGAACATAAAATATTTATTGCGGAAGCCATTTGGACAAGATATATGCCGATGCTGCGTACTATTAAGGATGTACTGGCAAGTGGCAGTATCGGAAAGCCGGTTATGTTGACAGCAAACCTTGGTTATCCGATTAGTAAAGTCCCCCGACTGACCGCGCCGGAACTGGCAGGAGGAGCGCTTTTGGATGTGGGGGTGTACCCATTGAATTTTGCAGCCATGATTTTTGGTACGGAAATTGAAAAAATCCAATCGGTCTGCACTTATACAGAGAGCGGAGTGGACGAGCAGGAAAGCATGACACTGGTTTACAAGGATGGAAGGGTTGCGGTTCTAAATGCAACCATGCTTGCCAATACGGACAGACAGGGAATTATTTATGGTACCGAAGGATATATGGTTGTGGAGAACATCAACAATTTTGAGAGCATTACGGTTTACAATATTAACCGTGAAAAAATCAATGTTTTCAAACGTCCAAAGCAGATTTCCGGTTATGAATATGAAGTGGAGGCTTGTGAGAAGGCCTTGAAGGCCGGTTGGATACAGTGCCCGGAAATGCCGCATGAAGAAAGTTTGAAAATGATGGAGTGGATGGATAGTCTACGGGAGCAGTGGGGGATTGTTTATCCGTTTGAAATGGCAGAGGAAAAGCAAGAGGAAAGGAGTCTGTGTGAAGATAAGGGAAGTGAGCAGGAGGATAGTCAAGCTGAGGGGGAGGAGACGGAAAACGTATAAAGAAAAGTGTGAATAAGAATACAGATTTTGGCAATCCTATCTACTAAGGAAAGAAAGAAGGAGTAGGAAGGGTGCAGAAACAGGACTTAGCCATTTACAGAAGTGTGCAGAAAAATGCGGAAATGGGTATGAAAGCAATTGACATCATTTCGGATAAAGTGCATGATGCAGAACTTTCAGGACAGCTTGCGAAGCAGGGCTTAAAATATTCGGAACTTCGTAACCGTGCCATGGAAAAAATTCTGGAGGAAAGGGCGGAACCGTACAGAGGAACCTATATACAGGATATGATGCTTGCAACCGGAATTCATTCCAATACGTTGTTGAACACAAGTACAAGTCATATTGCGGAACTTGTGATTCAGGGAAGTAACCGTGGCATTACGGATATGTGTAAAACTCTGAATCATAATAAAATGGCAGAGAAAGCTTCCGTAGAGCTTGCGAAGGAACTGATGGATTTTGAAGAGAAAAATATTGAGCGGTTGAAGACATATCTTTAGATTGTATACAAGTATTATTGTACAATCTGCCTAAAAAATTAAAAAAAACTTTTACGGTTTAATGGAATAAAGTGCTTGTGATTTTAGATGACAGCATTTATAATATTACAAGGACAAAGAGGTCTGTGAAGCAGGGGCTTTTTGCTCCTGCATTTTTTATACTAATCTAAAGGAGGACATTGAAAATGTCATATGTTGATGAAGTCTACAGCATGGTGGTTGAAAAAAACCCGGCACAGCCGGAATTCCATCAGGCAGTAAAAGAGGTTTTGGAATCTCTTCGTGTTGTAATTGAAGCAAATGAGGAAGCATATCGTAAGGATGCGTTACTGGAAAGAATCGTAACTCCTGAAAGACAGCTCCTTTTCCGTGTTCCGTGGGTGGATGATAAGGGACAGGTTCAGGTAAACAATGCATATCGTGTACAGTTCAACAGTGCAATCGGACCGTACAAGGGTGGTTTGCGTTTACATCCTTCCGTAAACTTAGGTATTATTAAATTCTTAGGTTTTGAACAGATTTTCAAGAACTCCTTAACAGGTCTTCCGATTGGTGGCGGTAAAGGTGGTTCCGATTTTGACCCGAAGGGAAAATCAGACCGTGAAGTTATGGCATTCTGCCAGAGTTTTATGACAGAATTACATAAATATATCGGTGCAGATACGGATGTTCCGGCAGGTGATATCGGTACAGGCGCAAGAGAAATCGGTTTTATGTACGGTCAGTATAAGAGACTTACCGGTTTATACGAAGGCGTACTTACAGGTAAAGGATTAACCTACGGTGGTTCTTTGGCAAGAACAGAAGCTACCGGATATGGTTTATTATATTTAACGGAAGAAATGTTGAAATGCAACGGCAAGGATATCGCAGGCAAGACAATTGCTGTATCCGGTGCAGGAAACGTAGCAATCTACGCAATCCAGAAAGCACAGCAGCTTGGTGCAAAACCGGTTACCTGCTCAGATTCCACAGGCTGGATTTATGATCCGGAAGGAATCGATGTAGAACTTCTGAAAGAAATCAAAGAAGTGAAGAGAGCAAGACTGACAGAATATGCTGCAGCAAGACCGTCCGCACAGTATCATGACAAAAAGGCAGAGGGCACAAACCAGTGGTCTGTAAAGGTAGATATTGCTCTTCCTTGTGCAACACAGAACGAATTGAACTTAGACGATGCAAAGACATTGGTTGCAAACGGATGCTTTGCTGTAGCAGAAGGTGCAAATATGCCTACTACCATGGAAGCTACTGAATACTTCCAGAAAAACGGCGTATTGTTCTGCCCGGGTAAAGCCTCCAACGCAGGTGGTGTGGCAACAAGTGCACTGGAAATGAGCCAGAACAGTGAACGTTTAAGCTGGACTTTTGAAGAGGTTGACAGCAAATTAAAGAACATTATGGTTAATATCTTCCACAACTTGGATGATGCCGCAAAGAAATACGGCATGGAAGGAAACTATGTTGCAGGTGCAAATATTGCAGGTTTCTTGAAAGTGGCTGAGGCAATGACTGCACAGGGTATTGTTTAATAGTAAAAGCGCATAAATTGATGTAAGATTTAAAAATGCCGGATTTGGCTGAAAGTGGCTTGAATCCGGCATTTTCTATTTTGCGAGATTTGAGGAATTTGTGCAAGTTTAACAATACATTTAGATGATTAAAACCGATAATATACGTGTAATATACATAAAAGTTACACGTAATATACAGTAAGGTTTTCATATCGCAGGAAAGAAAATGTAGAAGAGCAATTAATTTGAATAAATATTTAGAAAAGGTGTATGAGTCGTGTGATAGCAGGATTTGTAGTGAAAGAAATGTTTCTTATCGTTTAAAAAAGTGTTTGACTAAAATATAGAAATTGCATATACTATAGGTGAACAAAGAGATTTGTTCAGCGCGAATAACGCTTCGAATTTTATTCACTTGTATGTTTGGTCTCCGCGAATGACGGGACTTGAATTTAGAATATCATTCACTTGAAGAGTTTAAGGCCACCTTTTTGGTGGCTTTAACTATTTTTGAAAATATAGAGAAAGCAATTTAAGGAGATACATAGGTGCAATTAGTAAAAGTAGGGGAACAGTTTTATCAGGAATGTAAAAAGCATGGGACAGACAAAGAATTACTATTTAACAAAAGTGGCAGACCATGTGTTTTAATAGTGAAATTAAAATACAAAGGGCAAAACCATAAATTTGTAGTACCACTTCGCTCTAATATTGCGGCTAATACTCCTAAGAACCAATATTTTGCACTTCCACCAAATTCTGCAACAAAATCTGGAAACAGACATGGCGTGCATTATATAAAATTATTTCCGATAGATAGTAAATACATACAGAAATATAGAATTGTAGATAATGCTTATATGCAGCAAGTCAAATCCATTCTGGATAAAAACGAGAAGGATATTATAACAGCCTGTCAGAATTACCTATATGAATGCGAGCAAGGAAAGAAAAATCCAATGACACCGGATATAGATGGTATAATGTCATGGTTGTAGAAGAAAAAACTCATAAAATATTAACGTGGTAAGGTTTGAAAGTTGGTATAAGCAGATGGAAATACATGATCGTAATATACTTATAATATACAAAAAGGTCTGAAAGGCGCATAAATACTGAATCCTTGTGCTACTGCTATGACCGCTCAGGGGATTGTATAATAGCTGAATTCTAAGATAAAGATGATATGGAGAAGTCCCGGAAATGTTGAATTTTCGGGACATTTCTTTTATGTATTGATAGAAATGCGAATTGTCAGAATATTCATAAATAGAAGATAATTTACGTTATTTTAAGGTCGTTATATACACGTGGTACACAAGTGATATACAGGTGGTATACACTCGTTTTTACTGATTTTGGATGCTTTTGAAGCGTTTCCATCTGTTGTTTTTCAAGATGATTTAGGCTGAACATGAGTGTAATGTTTATCAAAAGAAACATTATAAGTGTATCCAGCAATCAGTCTTGATTTATTGTTTTAAATCTTGTTCACTTCTGTAAGAAGTTCTTCTAAAGTCTTATGGGTGTAAGTTTTTTGTGGTCATTGTGATGGATTATACATAGAAGCTCTATCGACTCTGTTTTTTTTGCTATGACACTCTATAGGAAAAAATAGAATAAAAGTAGTTGCTGGAAAAGATACAAAATTAGATATTGAA
>CAYUYJ010000033.1:0-32833 GCA_964449325.1 uncultured Lachnospiraceae bacterium
TAATTCCCCCATGAATGGGGGCTAGGGGGTTGAAGTGTCGAAGACACTTTTTTATGTAATAGGAAAGTGCTCTTATGTAGTGAGGAGCTAAGGAGAATTTGCATTGCAAATTCTCTTAGAAGTGTCGCTGCAGAGCGACACTTTTTTGCATACATAATTTTCTCTTTTCTGTAGTTTTCAGGCATTCTTCCTTCTGCAACATTTGTCATACAGTCATTTAATAACGAGGATGCTATTGCCCTACGATATTAAGCAAACTTTCTGTAATAGTTGCCATATTTGCAGATATTCGTTTACTGTTTTCCGAAATCTCGGCATTAGCATTCACAACATTGGTAATTAATTCATTGGTCTCTCTGGCAGCCTCTGAACTTCTGGCAGCCAAGTTTCCGACTTCTGTTGCTACTACCGCAAACCCTTTACCCATATCGCCTGCCCTTGCTGATTCAATAGAAGCATTCAATGCCAGTAAATTTGTCTGGCTTGCAATCTCATCAATTTCTACAATAATCTTTTCAATTTTTTTGGACATTTCACTGATATTTCTATAGCATTCTAAAGTATATCCATCTGCCTCTGTGTGTCCAAAATTGTAGCCACTGCTTCTTCCGTAGTTTTTGTTACTTCAACAGAAGCATCTGTACTGCTATTAAGCTCTTTTGGTAAACATTTTCTTCATAGGCGATCCTCATTTCATTTCATTTGTTTGATTATTTATATGAAATTTTAAAATTTGACAAAATTTTAACAAAAAATGGAGAAAAAAGCAACAAAAATTACAATTCCAAAACAGAAATCGTAACAGTTCAGCCTTAGCATTGAAAGACGGTTATCCTTCTGTGTACTGAAAAGCTGAAATACGCAGAAAACGGCTGATAACATTCCGTAGACTGCCTGGTGGAGAATGGTGATATTTCCTTATATGGTGCTGCAATACACAGAAGTAAATTTGCATGGATGCAAATTTAGGCGAGACGGAGGCATGGAAGCCGACTCGAGCCGGCTTCGTACGTTTTAGAAAGTTTTGGGCAACATATTAGGAAATTCCCATTCGGAATCCATGGTAGTCCGAGGAATGTTATCAGCCATTTTCGTCCGTTTGTCAATACGTGAAGACTGAACTGTTACCAGAGATCTAACAAACGATATTTGATTTAAATAATAAACAATGTTTGACAAACATCTAACAACGTGTTATACATAAGATATGTTAGATGAACGTCTAGTGAAGACAAAAACACGAATCTAACAATCCGCATATACAATGAAACAGCAGACAGGACTTGCATAAAGATAAGCAAAGTGTAACGAGGAGAAAAGTTATGGAAAATTTGAAACAAACAGATAATACGAATCATATCAGCTATAAATCCGTTTTTACCCAAAAAGAATATGTAAAACTTATGGCAGCCAATCTGATCAGCCGTTTTGGAGACTCTGTTGATATGATTGCTTTTACGTGGCTGGTATACGCTGTAACCGGCAGTGCAGCATGGTCGGCAGTGATTTTTGCAGTCAACCAGCTTCCTACCGTACTGGTACAACCTTTTGCGGGCGTATTGGTAGAAAAGATGGATAAGAAGAAAGTGATGGTGGTTACGGATTTTATCCGTGGTGGTATTACGGTATGTCTCGCTGTGCTTTTTGTGACAGGAAATGTAACGCCCTGGCTGCTTTTGGTATTCACGCTTGTGAATTCTTCCGTGGAAGCATTTTGTCTCCCGGCAGGAATGGCAGTGATCCCGCAATTGATTGAAGAAAAATATTATACATACGGAACCTCTCTTTATTCCACGGCGAGTACGGTTGTACAGCTTATAGGAATTGGGGCAGCCGGTGTGATTATCGGAGCATTCGGAGCCGGAGCAGCAATAGTAATTGACGGCATTTCCTTCTTTGGTTCGGCAGCAATTCTGCTTTTTCTGAAGGTGAAAAGGACACAGGAACAAAATAGGGGAGCAAGTGTAAAAGGATATTTTGCTGATTTAAAAGGTGGTATTTCTTATCTGGCAGGACAGCCTGTTATTCGAAATTTCTGTATTATGGGTGCGGTGATAAATGCCATTGTAGTACCGCTAAATTCCCTGCAGACACCTTTGGTAGTCGAAGTGCTTGGACAGGGAAGTGAGCTTCTTAGTATGCTTTCGTTTGCCATGATGGCAGGGATGGGAATCGGTTCCTTCTGTTTTCCGTATTTCAGCAGTAAACTCAGAGCACGTTTTCTGATTGCCGCGTCAGGATTTGTGATAGGAGCGGATTTGTATCTGTATACTGTCGGAAGTTATATGCAGAATAACAAAATTGCCATTTATGTGCTTGTAGCTGTTGTTTCTTTTACACTTGGAATGGCTGTAAGTGTAACTTCGGGAGTATTGCAGGTACAGTTCATGAAAAATGTAAAACCGGAATTTCTGGCGCGTGCCGGTTCTATTTTTAATGCGTTAGCCTGTGCGGTAACCCCCCTGATGTCTTTTGCTGTCAGCAGTGTAGCGGGATTTATATCGGTTTTGGATATTTTTCGGATAAGTGCACTTCTTTGTGTTATACTGTATTTGTTTATTGCGTTAAAAAGAGTACGGTTTGAATAGTAAACGTTAGGTGTATAGAAAAGGAAGAGAGGCAGGGAACATCCATGAAAGAAATCGGAAGGAAACCGGAATATTTTGCGGAGAGCATGGCATTATTGTATCATATCGGCTCCGGAGTAAAATATGAAAAACTACGGGAGTCTCTTTCCAGAAAGTATGAATTTGCCGTTACGGAAATGGATTCATTTCAAAAGAAATCAGAGCTGCTTTGTCGAATTGAAAAAAGGGCAGAGGCAGTGTTTGCTGATGATAAAGAACTGTTAGACTATTATTTTTGTGATAAAGAGGACAGCGGAAGCTGCTGTGGCAGGCTTGCTGTTTTGCGAGGCAGTGGAATAACCAAAAGTACCTGTAGCGGGGTTACAGAGTGGAAGGAACATCTGAATAAGTTGCGTGAGGAAGAATTCTACAAAGAGTACGGAGAGATGATTCAGGAGTATGGGAAAAGAATTATCGAAGAGTATGAAGAAGAATTGAAGGAACCGGTAGAAATTATCCGCTATATTATGAAGATGGAAATTCCCATGGAAGAGAAGTGGAAGCTGCAGGACATTTTGCTGAATCACAAACAGCATCAGGAAAAAGTACTTTTCCTGATAGAAAAGGCAGAAGGCGTTTTAAGAGAATATGAAAAGGAATTAAATTCCGTTACAGAAGCATTTTACGACTATTGGAGCAAGGAATTAGAAGACAGGGAAATAGAAGATTACATGAAAGAAGTATTGTCGATTGATTTTCCGGTGAATCCGCTTGGCAGCTGTCTGCGACCTTCCGTAATAGCGCCGAATCAGATGGAGGTTTTTTCCGGTGAGATGGAGCAGGGAAAATTTCTGACACCTGACTATATGGTTATGGGAATTTTCTTTGGGAAAGATATTAAAGTGAGTCAGAAACTTTTGGGGAAAGAAAACGAAAGGGAAGAAACCGCTTTACAAATTTTAAAGCTTTTGAGTGATAAAAGTAAATTTGAAATTTTGGCATATACGCAAAAAAAGGCAGCCTACGGCAGTGAACTGGCAAAGCATCTGGATTTGACAACCGCTACCATTTCACACCATATGAATGCCTTACTTACCAAGGGACTGGTGACCATTGAAAGAGAGGAAAACAAAGTTTTTTACCGTTCCAATAAAAAGGTAGTCGGAGAAATTCTGGATTATTGTAAAAAAGTATTGACAGGGGAAGAGAGGTAATGAATATTTGCGTGAATTCTTGAGACTATAAGCAATAAGCTATAGTAGAAAAAGGATGAAACGCATGGGTGGAATCGAACAAAAAAGAAAAGTAATCATTAATACATTTTTTCTCCTGATTATCGGAGTGGGAAGTTATGTGACAGTGAAATATCTGATACCGTTATTTTCTCCCTTTATATTTGCCTTCCTTTTTGCCACACTGATTCACAGGGCAGTAAAGGGGATGAGGATGAAATCGGAGAAAGTAAAAAAATGGCTTGCTCTTGTGATGACAGGACTGTTTTTCCTCTGTATTGTATTGGGAATCGGTTTGTTAGGAAGTTTACTGATGCGTCTGTTGGAACGGGCTGTATTAACACTGCCGCAAATGTATGAAGAAGAGTTTGTGCCTTGGGTTTATTCTATCGGAGACAAATTGGAAAAGCGATATGCAGACAATAATCCGGCTGTCTTTCATGATATCGGGAACCGGTTTATGACACTGATACGGGAAATAGGAGAAAACCTGTCTGAAATTTCGGTTGAACGTGTGGAAAATGTGTCCGGATATGCAAAAGGGATTCCGTCCTTTTTTATAAAAATGGTGATAATGGTGGTTTCGACCTTCTTTCTGGCAGTGGATTATGAGAAAATTACAGGTTCTCTTTTCCGGTTGCTTCCGAAGCGGGGAAAGGAAATGGTTACCGTTGTTAAAAAATATTCGTTTGAAGTTTTCGGAGCTTATCTCAAATCTTATTCCATTTTAATGCTTTTAACGTTTACGGAGCTTTGCATCGGTCTGGTAATTTTACGGATTCCGTATTTTGTACTGATTTCCTTTTGCATTGCTCTTTTTGATATTCTTCCCGTATTAGGAACCGGCGGAATTCTGATTCCGTGGGCGGCAGCAGCGGTAATTATCGGGGATTACAGGCTGGCAGCAGGGTTGGTGTTGCTGGATTTTGTAATTACGGTAGTGCGTAATATATTGGAACCGAGAATTGTCGGGAAACAAATCGGTCTGCACCCGATGGCAACGCTGATGGCATTATTTATCGGGCTGAAAATCGGTGGAATTGTATGTATGATTGGCTTTCCGGTATGTTTGTCCATTTTGGTTCAGCTTGGAAAAGAGGGGATGTTATGGTATACTGAACCGGAGACAAATTAACCTTGGAATTTATTTTGCAAAAGAGTGGAGGCTGTTTTGAAATGGAAAAATTAGAGTTTGGCAAAAAGAAATTAGGATTTGGCTGTATGCGTCTTCCTATGTTGGATGGTGCAGACGGGAACGTGGATTTTGAGCAGTTTAATCAAATGATTGATTGTTTTATGGAGCAGGGATTTTGCTATTTTGATACAGCCCATGGCTATATTGGAGGAAAGAGCGAGACCGCAATTCGGGAATGCCTGACCAAAAGATATCCAAGGGAAAGTTATCTGTTGACGGATAAGCTTACCGATTGCTATTTTCAGAAGGAAGAGGATATAGTCCCCTTTTTTGAAAGCCAGCTTGCAGCAACGGGTGTGTCCTATTTTGATTACTATCTGATGCATGCTCTGCATGAGGGAAATTATCAGAAATATGTAGATTGTAATGCTTTTGGTGTTGCAAAGAAATTAAAAGAAGAAGGGAAGATTCGTCATATCGGTATGTCCTTCCATGATTCGGCACAGGTATTGGAAAAGATTTTGTCAGAGCAGCCGGATGTGGAGGTTGTACAGATTCAGTTTAACTATGCCGATTATGAAGACCCCGTGGTGCAAAGCCGTGCGGTCTATGAAGTGTGCCGGAAATTTCACAAACCGGTTATCATTATGGAGCCTGTGAAGGGTGGTCGTCTGGTGGAACTGCCAGAGAAGGCAGGAGAACTTCTGAAAGAACTTAAAGGTGGCAGTATTGCAAGCTATGCCATTCGTTTTGCAGCTTCCTTTGAAGGAGTGGAAATGGTATTAAGCGGTATGAGTTCCTTGGAACAGATGAAAGATAATCTGAGCTACATGAAAGAGTTTCAGCCACTTAAGGAGAACGAACTGACGGTTGTATGGAAGGTCAGTGATATTTTAAGCGGAAAGGATTTGATTCCCTGTACGGCATGCCGGTATTGTGTGGCAGGATGCCCGAAGGGGATTCTGATACCGGAACTGTTCCGTTGCCTGAATGATAAGAAAGAGGGGAAGGAAGCAGAAGCCGATTATGTGGCAAATACCTCAGAGGGGCACGGAAAGGCTTCGGCATGTGTGAATTGTAAGCAGTGTGAGAAGATATGTCCGCAGCATCTTCCGATTACAAACTATTTGAAACAGACAGCGGAAGCATTTGAATAAACGGAAGAAATACATAAAGAAACAGAGAAACAGCACGTATTCCAAGCGGATAGGTGCTGTTTTTAGGTGCGCCTTGCGGCGCACGTCGCTGATGAAAAGAATAATGATTTTTTCGTGCCATTTGTGACAACTTACCCCTTTTGTTTTGCAACTTACCGTCTCGTCTCTTGCAATCGGGTAAAAGAAAAAGCATAATACAAAAAAACGTACAAAGTAAAACAACAATGTACAGAACTTAAGGAAAGGAAGAGGAGAGATGGAGGAAATCATCAAAGTAAAAAATTTGAAAAAATATTTTAAAGAAGTAAAAGCGGTGGACGATATCAGTTTTTCCGTGGAAAAGGGCGAACTGTTTGGCTTCCTTGGAGTTAACGGTGCCGGAAAGAGTACAACAATTAATATGTTGTGTACACTGTTTGAACCGACGGCAGGGGAGGTTTGGATGAATGGTTTCCGATTGGGGAAAGACAACGATGAAATTAAAAAGCATATCGGTATTGTGTACCAGAATAATTGTCTGGATAGAAGGCTGACCGTAAAAGAGAATCTGATGATTCGCGGAAGTCTGTATGAGAGTGACAAAAAGAAGCTTCACAAAAATCTGGAGCGTGTCTGTGAAATTTTAGAGCTTTCTGATGTATTGAAAAGACCTTACGGAAAGCTGTCGGGAGGGCAGAAGCGCCGTTGCGAAATCGGACGTGCCCTGATGCATACACCGGATATTTTGTTTTTGGATGAGCCCACCACAGGCTTGGATCCGGCCACAAGAAAGAGTGTATGGAAAACAGTGGCAGGGCTGCAAAAGGAAATGAAAATGACGGTATTTCTGACAACACACTATATGGAAGAGGCGGCGAAGGCAGATCATATTGCCATCATGGATAAAGGACATCTTGTCCAGTATGGTACACCGTTTACGTTAAAAGAGCAGTTTGCCAAAGATAAGCTCAGGCTGATTCCGAAGGAGGGAAGCCGGGAACAGATTGTAGAAGAATTGCAGAAAAAGAAAGCGGTTTATCGTTGCAGGGAGAACTTTATTTCAGTGACAATTCCGGAAACCTTAGAAGCCATACCGATTTTGGAAGAAGTGAAGCCGTTTCTGGAAGGCTTTGAAGTTGTGCAGGGAACCATGGATGATGTATTTTTAAATGCCTGCGGCGGTGAAAATGAGCAAAACATGTAAAGTAAGAAATAAGAAAAATTGTGCGTAGGAGAAATGAGGTAGAATATGTATAAATTAGGAAATATGATAAAAAGAAATTGTCTGGTATTTTTAAGAGACAGGTCATCGGTATTTTTTGCCCTGCTGTCTATGTTGATTGTGTTAATGCTACAGGCGGTCTTTCTCGGAGAAATGAATGTGGAATTGATTTTAGACCTGATGGAGCAGTATGGTGGTGGCGTAAGAGATGTAGCAGCAGATGAGGCGCATGCAAAAGAACTGGTACAGTATTGGACGTTAGCAGGAATTATGGTTGTCAATGCGGTCTCTGTCACGTTGAGTGTAATCGGTACGATGATTGAGGATGCTTCTGAAAACAGGATGGCAGACTTTTATTGTGCACCGGTCAGTAAAACGATAGTTGCTATATCCTATTGTATTACAGCAGCTATTATCGGCACTTTTTTCTGTACGGTAACACTTGTGGCAGCAGAAGGGTATATTGTGGCTACAGGAGGACATTTGCTTGGTGTTTCGGCATTAGGAAAAATTATTTTACTTACCCTGTTAAATGTTTGCGTCTTTTCTGTTATAATGTACATGATTGCGCTTTTTGTGAAAAGCAGTAGTGCATGGGGCGGAATCGGTACAGTAGTAGGTACCCTTGTAGGTTTTGTGGGAGCCATTTATTTGCCGATGGGAAGTCTTCCCGAGGCAGTAGCCAATGTATTAAAATATATTCCCGTTCTCCATGGTACTTCCCTGATGCGTAAGGTATGTTGTGAGGATGCACTTACGGTAGCTTTTGAAGGGATGCCGGGGGAGTTTGTAGCAGAGTATAAGGAAGTTATGGGAATTACAGTCAGCATGGGAGAAAAGCTTGTAACAGACGGAGCCCAGATTTTATTTTTGGCACTTTGCGGTGTGGTGGCGCTTGCTGTCAGCGTATGGATTGTAAGGAAAAAAGGAATAAGCGACCGTTAGGAGGGTGAACGCTTGAAAATAACAATTGAGGAAATCGACAAGGAAGAGGAAGAAGAACTGATTGTCCGTTGTCATGAACTGAATGAGGATTTCCTGCGTCTGATAAAGAGTTTAAAGACCGCGAGAAACGGCATTGTGGGGATAGACGGAAATGAGATACACAGGCTGCGCCTGGAGGATGTCTACTATTTTGAAGTTGTGGACAATAAATCTTTTCTTTATTGCAAGGAAAGGGTGTATGAAAGTAAGTGGAAACTCTATGAATTTGAAGAATTCAGCAGGGACAGCAGCTTCTTTCGGGCTTCCAAATCGGTGGTTCTCAATGCAGATAAAATCAAGTTTGTGAGACCTGCTTTCTCGGGCAGATTTGAAACGGTTCTGCTTAATAATGAAAAGATTGTTGTCTCCAGACAGTATGTCGGAGAATTGAAAAAAATCATGGGAATTTAGGAGGAAAAGAATGTGAAGGCTTTTTTACGTCAGTTTCTTCAGATGTATTTTATCATCTATACCGGGTCCATGATGGGTACCTTTTGTTTTTGTATTGTGTTTCGACCGCAGGAAAAACTGGATTTATCTTATCTTGCATGGATGCTTTTATTCAGCTTGCTCGGTGATTTGCCGGGACTGGTTTTTTATTCCTCAAAAGAGCTGTCAAAAAAACAGTGGAAAGTAAGGCAGCTTATCCATCTTACGCTGTTGGAGACAGTCCTTCTTATTGCCGGAAATGTTATGGGGCTGTATGAAGGGCTGTGGGAAGGCTTTTGTTTTGGAATTATTGTATTTGTTGTGTATCTTATGGTGTGGTTTTTTTCTTATTTATTTGATAAACAGACAGCGGATTGTCTGAATCAGAAAATTCAGGAACGCAGACGGGGGGATATGGACTATGACGAATGATAAGAATATTGGATTGGAAAAGTGTTATGAGAAGGTAAAATTAATACAGGAAGGAATCAATCGCGTTTTCGTAGGCAAGGAAGAGGTTGTTGAGAAGGTACTTATTTGTCTGCTGGCAGGCGGACATGTCCTTTTAGAAGATGTACCCGGAGTAGGGAAAACGACACTGGCGGAAACCTTTGCCGGAATTGTTTCATGTAGCTTCGGAAGAATTCAATTTACCCCGGATACACTTCCAGGGGACGTAATCGGCGTGTCCGTATACAATATGAAAACGGGGGAGTTTGAATATCGGGAGGGTGCGGTAATGAATCAGATTTTGCTGGCAGATGAAATCAACCGGACTTCACCGAAAACACAGGCGAGTCTGTTGGAAGCAATGTCAGAAAATCAGGTAACGGTAGATGGAGTTGTTTATCCGCTAAAAATGCCTTTTATGGTCATAGCAACACAAAATCCGATTGAATATCTTGGTACATATCCTTTGCCTGAAACACAGATGGATCGGTTTATGATGCGTCTCTCTATCGGATATCCCGATAAAGAGCAGGAAATCAGGATGGCTTCACTGTTTTTGGAAGGAAAAACTCCGCGTACGGTTTTACCGGTATGTAATGGGGAGGAAGTTATGGAAATGAGACAGGCGGTAGAAGCAGTTACAGTGAAGGAATCTATACTTGCATATATCCAGGAAATAGTGGCATTAACAAGAACGGAAAAGCGGTTCGTGACAGGGGCCAGTCCGAGGGCGATGCTGGCACTTATCAGGGCATCACAGGCAAAAGCTGTTCTGGAGGGAAGGGATTATGTACTGCCGGATGATGTAAAGGCAGTGGCAGTCGATGTGCTTTTGCATCGATTTACTCTTTCTTCGGAGGCGACAATCAGTCAGGCTAATCCGGAAGGAATTTTGAGCAGTCTGATTCTTAAAGCCAAAATACCGTTTTAATAAAAGCAGGGGGTAGTGTGAAAAATAAGCTCGATAGCTTATTTTCGCTCAGAAATGAGGGGTAAAATGAAAGTAAGAAGATGGATTTTTTTAGGGGTATGGGTTCTTACGTTAGTGCTTATCAGCTATCGTGGAGGAGCAGTCAGTTACGGACTTTTCTTCGCAGTATCTTTAATACCGGTCATCTGCTTGATTTATCTGGCTTGTGTTTACTTTTGTTTTAAAGTGTATCAGGAGTTGGAAAGCAGAAATGTAGTATGCGATCAGCCGGTAGGATATTATTTTGTATTGCAAAATGATGCTCGATTTGCTTTCTCGGGAATTAGTGTGAGAATGTTTTCGGATCTTTCTTATGTAGAGGAATTACCGGGACAGACAGAATTTGAACTGCTTCCGGGGGAAACCTACAAATATAAAACGCGATTGGTGTGTAAATACAGAGGAGAATATGAGGTAGGTATTGAAGACATAATTATTACAGATTTTTTAGGATTATTCCGAGTGCACTGCGCTGTAAGCGGAACAAAAAAAGCAATTGTAGTTCCTAAATTAGTAAAGCTCAATGAATTAAAAAGTATTGCGGATGTTAGTGCACTGGTACAGTGGGAAGCTCAAAATATGTCAACGGAATATGACGTAGTTACAAGAGATTACGTTGCGGGTGATCCGTTAAAACAGATTCATTGGAAGGCTACAGCAAGAGAACAAAAACTGAAGGTTCGGACAAAAATCGGAGAGGAAAAGCAAGGAATTGCTCTTTTTTTTGATACAAAAAGATATGATGAAGATAGAAAAAAGTACTTGCCTTTAGAAAATAAAATATTGGAAATTGTGTTAGCAGTTGGTTTTTCCATGGCAGAAAAAAATATTCAAACGTCCTTTTATTACAGTCAACGTATGCCAAAAGAAAACAGAGTTAACGGAATGTGTGATTTTGATGAATTATATCGACAGATAGCAGGAATTTTTTTTGAAAAGGACGAAAATATCGAAACATTGGCAGCGGAAATAGTACAACGTGGTGCTTTAAAAGAGTGTGTCGTTGTTTTCTTTGTTTTGCATGAAATAAATGATGCAATACTGCAATTAACGGAGCAGTTTGTAAAGATTAATGTGATTACCGTTTTTTATGTTGTAACAGATGAAAACATAGAAGAGTATTGCAGACAAAGTAATCAGTGGAGAAAGATTATAGCAATTTCAACGGATGCGGCTTTGGAAGAGGTACTGTAATGAAAAAAATGGACAACATAGTGAATTTAGTATACCGGATTGTAAACGGAGTACTGTTAGCAGGGACAATACTGATGTGTCTTACAGGGGTGAATGGGATTGGCAAAATTAAGTTGGGACATTTACTATGCTGTGGAATTACGGTTTTTGTTTTTGCATTTTTACAATCGGTTCAAGGGAAACTGCGTTTTTACGGAATTGCTGCTTTAACAGTAGTTTTGTGCTTGACAGCAGGTATTAGCGGAATCAATCAGAGTATAGAACTGGCCGGTGGATACTTAAAATGGTTGTTTGGAAGAGAAGGCTGGGTTGCGGAAAAAATATTTTTTTATGAAATGCTTCAAGTGTTCTTTTTAACCGGAATCAGCTATGGGGCATATTATTTTATGGAAAAATATCCGATTTTAAAAAGGATTTTGGCCGTTCTTTTAGGCGCATTTTTATTGTTTTGTTTCTGGCAGAAAAAGGAAATAGCAAAAGAAGGAGTGGTATTTGCGTTTTCTTATTTGCTCCTTATCATGATGGAATGGGTTCGTTATCTGAAAAAAGGAACAGAGCGGGCAGAAAGGTATCGGGAATATATATTTTGGCTGGCACCTTTTTTGGGGATATATGTTGTAATGCTTAGTTTTTGCCCTGCTCCTGAGAATGCTTTTCAGTGGGAATGGGTAAAAAATGTTTATTTGAACACAAAGCAGAAGCTTATTGTTTTTGTGGAAAATATTAATTTGGAGAATCGTGAAGATTTCGGAATCAGCACCAGTGGTTTTTCAGAAGATGGAAATCTTTTGGGCAAATTAAAAAATAATGACAAGCCTGTTATGAGACTCAAATATCATGGCAATCCGGCAACCAACATATATCTTTCCGGGAAAGTATTTCAGAACTTTGACGGAAGAAGCTGGAGTGTTAACGAAGAAGGTAATGCAGATGACTGGATTATAGATACGATGGAAACGGTATATGCGGTAGAAAAATATGATAGCGAACATAAAAGAGATTATTTACGTGCCATAGGAATTGATGTGGGATTTCGTTCGTTTCATACTAAATATGTTTTTATGCCTTTGAAAACCTCAACTTTTACGAAAGAAAAAAAAGGGATTTCTTATGAACCCGGTGAAGGCGGAATGATATTCGATGAGCAAAAAGGCTATGGTACGGAATATGGTTTGACATATTATCAGCTTAATTTATCCCATCCGGCTTTTGAACAATTTTTGCAAAGCCGGACAGAAGAAAATGAAGAAACATGGAAAAAAGTAGTAAAGCTGTTGAATCAGGAAAGTCAGGAGTACTCTTTGCAGACACTTACTGATTACAGAAAACGAACGAAAAAACAATATTTGCCGGAAACAGAAATCAGTCCGCAAACCAGGGAATGGCTTGAAAAGGTGACAGAAGGGGCAACGACGGATTGGGAGAAATTAAAGTGTATTGAAAAGCAGCTTCAGAGCTTTACCTATACTATGAATATAGGAGAATTACCGGCAAAAGTGACCAATGAAGAGAAATTTTTGGATTATTTTCTACTGGAAAGCAAGGAAGGATATTGCTCTTATTTTGCTACTGCGTTCGTATTATTGGCGAGGGTGGAAGGGATACCGGCAAGATATGTACAAGGTTTTTGCGTGACAGCTGAGGGCATGGGAGAAATATTGGTTAGTTCAAAGATGGCACATGCATGGCCGGAGGTTTATCTGGAAGGAATAGGATGGATTCCTTTTGAACCTACGCCGGGATATGAACAGATAAGGGGTAAGTCATGGAGTATTACGGAAGCCAAAAATGAAAATTATGTGGATATTAGTCAATTTCAACATAGTGAGGAAGAGGAAGAGCCTATAGTTCTTGAACTAAATGACCAAGACGTGACGGAAATAAAGGAAGAGAAAGAAATAGTTCGGTTTCTTTTAATTATTTTTGCATGTTTTCTCCTGATTATGATTGCCGGAACGGTGGGGATTATTCTTATGGATAATTTACGGGACAAAAAAAGAAGTATAGAAGAAAGGTTTCAAATTGCAGTACTGCGTAATTTACAGATTCTTGGGGCATTAGGATGTAAACGGGAGGAAACGGAAACCTTACATGAATTGCATAAGCGTGCAGAAAGTTATTTTCAGACGGAAGGATATAGCCCTGTTCGATTTATTTCTGAATATGAAGCCTTCCTTTATGGAGAGAAAGAGATTACGAACCAAAAGTGGGAAATTGTTGAAAAGGAAAAGGAGGAATTATTAGAACTGCTAAAAAAGCAAAAAGGAAAGAAATATATTTTGTATAGAGTCAAAATATATTTGGCAAGAATGCAAAAGCCCTGATATTTTATGATATTTTATATGCACTTCTATTTGAAAAATAACCGTAATATGATAAAATAGAGACAATAAATAACGTAGTGCGGGGAATAGAAGACCGCGGAATTGAGGGAATATATGAAAGCAGACAGCGCAGCAGGAAGATATCAGGAATGGTTAGATTGGTTTATTATGGATAATAAACTGGATATTGAGGAAGTGCTTTATGAGGGGGAAGAGGATGGCGAACCGGTTGCCGTTACATTGGAGCAGTTTTTTCAGAAATCTCTGCAAATGATTGGCTGGCAGGAGGATATCCGACGCTTTGCCATGAAGGCGCAGTATACGGGTGGTGACGTATTGGAAAAACTTCGTACGATGTGCGAACAGAAGGTAAAACAGGGTTTCTTTTCCTGAAAACAGTTTGGAAAAATACATATGTAGTTTTTAAGACTATGATACAGTGATGTCATAGTCTTATTTTATGGTTTTTTTATAATTATAAGTAGTATCTGTATTGACATGATGCAGAAAGTGCATGATAATAAATAGAGGTCAGTGATTTTACGATATTATATGGATTTAAGATATATTAGGGATTAGGGATATTAGGAGAAAGGATATTGCATATATGGAACAGAAGAAGTACAAAATCATCACAGACGGTTCTTGCGATTTGCCAAAGGAATTAACAGAAGAAAAGGGAATTACCGTAGTTCCTTTTTATGTTTCTTTTGACGGTGAACATTATTATAAAGAGATGGAGGAAATGGGAGTACGGGAATTTTATGATAAAATGGTGGCTGACCCGGAAACCTTTCCAAAATCCTCCATGCCTTCCGTACAGGATTATGCGGATGTATTTTTACCGCTTGCCAAGCAGGGAACAGCAATCATCTGTATTTGTATTACAACAAAATTCAGCGGTTCCATGCAGTCTGCATTAAATGCGAAGGAGCTTGTTTTGGAAACCTGTCCGGAGGCAGAAATTACGATAATTGATGCTACGATTAACACGGTTTTGCAGGGAATTTATGTATTGGAGGCAGCAGATATGCAGGCGAAGGGGGTATCCTATGAGCAGGCAGTTGCCAAACTGGAGGAAATCAAAAGCACCGGACGCATCTTTTTTACCGTAGGTAATATGGAATATTTAAAGCATGGAGGCAGAATTGGGAAATTGGCAGGACTTGCCGGTTCCGTGCTTGGAATAAAGCCGCTTATTACGTTAAAACAGGGGGAAATATTTCCATCCGGTATTACGAGAAGCAGGAAAAAATCCATGGAGAAGGTACTGGAGCTATTGGACGAATATTTCAAAGAATTTCAAGTGGACATGAAGGAGTACAGTCTTGCAATCGGATTTGGTTATGACTATGAGGAGGCCTGTGCATTTCAAAAAATGGTAATGCAGTTTTTAGAGGAGCGGGGACAGAGTGTAGGAGAGATTCCGATTTATCAGATAGGGGCAACCATTGGCGTGCATACAGGGCCATATCCGATTGGAGTGGGGATTGTGAAAAGGCATGGATTGTAGGAGAAATGTTCAGATTGGTAAGTATTTGTGGGGCAGGTGGAATTATGAAGCAGCTGCCCCATTGTTGTATTTTATATTACATTTCGCCTTCTGATTTTTCTGTGATGTAGTTTTTCTTTTTTTCTAGGAAATCGCTTAATTCTAAGAATTTCAAGCAGTATCCCAAGGCAAATTTTATAGGGAAAGGTATGGGATAAAGATTCTTTTGCTTTTGAAGAATTTTGCATGCCATACCGGAAAGGAAGGTATTCAGATGACAGAGACAAAAGCAAATACGAATTCAAAAACAAAGGACAGTTCCAGTAAGTTGATTTTTTCCGATTCAATTCTTTGTGCGCAGTTTTTAAGGGGGTATGTAGATATTCCTCTGTTAAAAAATTGAACACAAATCGGATGTGGATTATAATGTGATTATGCAGGTATTCCGATACATGGTTTTTATATGGGAAGATTACGAGAACCAAATGGAAAAGAAACAGCCGGGAAGCAGTAAGACAAAGGACTTCAAGTATCCACCGATTCTTCCTATCGTATATTATGATGGTACAGATAACTGGACGGCGGTAACAAGACTTTATGACCGAGTTTTTCTAAGTGACATTTTAGGAGAATATATACCTGATTACAGATGTATTCTTGTGCAACTAAGAGATTACAGTAATGCACAACTGATGGAAAAGAAAGACGAGCTTTCTGTTATCATGATGATAAACAAACTGCAAAAAGCAGCGGATTTTAGTGATATCAGTGAGGAAGTAAGTACGGAATATTTAAACAATGTTACTTCAAAGTCTCCGGAATATTTATTAGATATTATGGCACAAATAATAGAAGTTTTGCTTGCAAAGCTGAACGTTCCGGAAGAGGAAGCCGAGATGTTTACGGAGCAGATTAAGGAGAGAAAAATGGGAGAGCTATTTGCACATTTTCAAGGATATGATGTACAGGCGACAAGAAAGGAAGAAAGGGAGAAGACAAAGAAAGAGATTACGGAACAATCGATAGAGAAGTTGATTAAGGTAATAAAAAAGCTGACTTCCTCCAAAGAAACTGCGAGGCAGGAATTAATGGAGCAATATGCTCTTAATTCCGAAGAGGCAATAAAAAAGATAGAACTTTATTGGTAAAGGGAAGAACTTTTGAACAGAAAAAGCCTTGATATGCCTATACTTATTGTAACGCATTCAAGGCTTATTTTTACTATATATCTTCCAATGTATCAATGCCTTTCACGCCCAATGAAAATTCTCTTTTCCGGCACCTGCCTCAAAATGGTATTTCACAATACCTACATCAATTTTAGACATCGTCCTATCGTCTGTTGGACGAATAGATACTGTTTCCCCATTGGCTTCAATGAAAAAGTTTTGTTTATTAAGTCCGGTCGGAGCAAGAACAGCTGCATTCATTCCATTTTTAAACCATTCACTATTACATGGTTTACACAGATTTTCCATTTTTTTTGACTTATGCGGTGTGCCTTTGTTTTTACCGTAACCAATCGCAATGACTCCAACCAATTCTTCATTAGGGGTTAAAGAAACCTGACATTTTTTTTCGTTGTAGGTGCTTGTGACCCAACAGGAATTTAAACCAATTTGTTGCGCTTTAATCATCACACGTGCTCCGTAATAACCACAGGTTTCATAGAAATTCCCCTGTTTTTTTGCCACCAAAGCAATATAATTTTTTACATTTTTAAATCTTCCGAATAAGGGAATGAAACTTTTGAAAGCACCTTCATTTTCCGTAACTAATTGAAAGTGTAACGGACTATTCTGATTGCATTGCTCGATTTCTTTCTGCAAAGCATCAATAACTTCTTGTGAAAGAGGTATTTCCTGATAGTTTCTGACTGCGTGTCTTGTTTTGATTGCTTCAAGTTCTGTCATCATAATTTTCTCCTTTTTCTTTACAATATCATGTTCTTTTTGTATGATATCATGCTTACAACATTACTTTATTAAGCAGTATCTTTTCGGTTAATGCTCCCCAATCGCCGGTTTCATACTGTATACCCTTCATATTAGCCATAGCAGCAAAACCGTGTACGGTTGCCCACATTACCAAAAGATCATCTCTTAATTCCTTTTCATCAATTTTCAGTTCCTTAAGTTCCCTCTTTGCTCCTTTTACAAAAATATCAAAAGGAGTAAAGGAACTGTCCCATATAATTTCATGCTCTTTTATCTGAATACCAAGATGTTTACTGTCAAACAACAAACTAAAATAGTGCGGATATTTTGCAAAAAACTCTACGTAGGCTACTCCCATGGAAATCGTAATATGAGCACAAGGATTATCTTTAACTGCCTTTTCCAGAGCTTTTGCAAATTTATCAGTAATGTAAGAAAACATTTCCCGAATTAACTCGTCAACATTTTCAAAGTGGTTATAACAAGCGGTTGCAGAGACCCCCACATTTTTTGCCAGTTTTCTTAAAGAAAACTTTTCAATACCATCTTTATGTATCAGTTCAATTCCCTGCTCAATCAGAGTTTCCTTTAAATTTCCATAATGATAAGGCTTTTCTTTCGTTATTTTTGCACTCATAGGTATTCCTCCATATTAACGCCTGTTAACATGGATTATATCCTTGATGTTAACTTGTGTCAACATTTTTGTATAGTTTCATTTTACTTTTAGGACGGTTTTTAGTAGAATGAAAGAAGTGGGAGGTAACTATGTACAGCGGAAGAGAAATACTTACGGAAGAATTAAATCCTACCTTTTTATTTACTTGGAAGGGAACCAGAACCTGTGATGAACGTAATTATCACTGTCATGAAAATCAGATTGAAATGGGATTTATTTTATCGGGCAGGGGAAAATATAGAATTGATGACAAAATTTACACAGTAGAAGAGGGCGATTTGCTGATTATCAACCCGGGCATGTATCATCAGGCATTGACGGATGGCAACGGGAAACCTACGGTGGAATTTTTTGTAGGCTTTACGGATGTGGCATTTCAGGGCATGGAAGCCAATCATTTTCCTATTTGCGAAGAACCGATTCTGCATACCACCGGAGAATTGCGACAAAAGCTGTTTCGTATTGCCTCCAGTATGGAAGCGGAAAATGCGGTCTGGAAGCAGGGACGTTATTTTATGCTGCGTTCTTATCTGGTACAGATGCTCCTTCTGCTTATCAGAGAGCAGGCCGAGCCGATTAAGCAAGGCAAAGGCTATGCTTTTGAATCGGTCAGTAAAAAATATGTGGTAGAGCAGATTGTCAATTATTTTGAGGACCATTATGCGGAAAAAATATCCTTAGATCAGATTGCGGAAAATATGTACTTAAGTCCTTTTTATATTTCTAAAATTTTTAAAAGCGAAACCGGAGATACCCCTATCAGGCATTTAATCAATATCCGATTAGAGCGGGCGAAGGAAATTTTAGAGCGGGGCGATTGCAACAGTATACAGGAGGTTGCGGCAAGGGTTGGCTATGAGGATGCCTATCATTTCAGTAAGCTTTTCAAGAAAAAGTATCACGTGCCGCCGTCCAAGGTAAAACAGTCCGGTTCCTGATGTAAGAGACTTGAGGGAAACGGCAGGAGAACAGCATATAAACAAGCAAGAGAAAAGGAGGAAAGAATGGAACAGGCAGGGGAAATGAAGTTTACGTATACCGGTATTCTGCACGATAAAAACGGAGAAAAGCTTGTGAGAGTCTGCTTTGAGAGACAGAAGGAAGGAAAAAGACAGTTTGCAGAAGGTGCAGTTCCGGCAGGCAAAATTGATTCCAGTTTCGGCTTTTCCGAGGAGGAGATTACAAAGCTGGAAGAATACCTGAAAGAAAATTCGGCAGAAATCATGCTTAGGGCAAGAGAGATAACGGGGATTACGCATTGGCTGAGGTCGGTGTAGGGAGCGTGTGACAGTGTAGTATGGATTAAAATATGAATGCAAAGTTTTGGGAGATGAATCGGATGAATAAATTTCAATCAGAATATGCAACGGTAGAATATGTGGAAAAAGACAAGGTGGTTTTTCTGACATGGAAGAAAGCCGCATATATAGAAAATTACAGGCAACCGACACTGTTTGCATTAGAGTTGCTTCGTGAAAATGAAGGAAGTAATTTCGTGGTGGATGCAAGAAATGGTTTTGAAGATGATGAGAGAGATGTGGAATGGGGCTTTCAGTATTTACTTCCCCAAATGTCCGGAACCTCTTGCAGATTTGTAAGCTTTATTTTGAATGAAAATAACAATAGCATAGAAGATGAAATGAATATGTGGACAATGGAATTTGGAAAATATTTCGGGGTAACAATAGCAACTTGTTATCAGGATGCAATAAAATCGTTACATCATTTCCTATTGGCAGATGTTACTTACACAATAAAGGAAGGTAAGCGAGAGGAGTTTCTCTTGGAAATGAAAGAAAGTGACATTATCGATGCATCAAGGAAAGAACCGGGGAACGTATGTTATCAGGTGTATATACCGATTGACAGCAAGGATAGGATTTGTTTAAAAGAAATTTGGACAAATAAAATGGCGCAGAAGAGGCATACAACTACTTCGCATTATAAGAATTTGACAAAATTAAAAGAGGAATATGTTGAAGAAGTATTGATTGATGTGTACGAAATTATGGGATAGAAAACAGTTTTATAAAAATACCTCTTGACAACTTTCTTTGTCAGAGGTATTATTTTTTTACAATGAATTGACAAAAAATCTTGTCAAAAAGAAAATAAAAGTTGTCAAAAAAGAAAGAGAGGGAGTTTACTCATGAAAAAAGTAGGAAGATATTTATTAACAGTGCTTCCGGTCCTTTTAGGGCTTGGCATTCAGGTGGTGTGTGGCATCGCAGGAAGCATGATTTGCGGAATCATTTACGGAGCCAAAGTAGCAATGAATGGAGAAACTGTTTCACAGGCGGAAATGCAGGCAGGGATTATGGCAAGCTATAGTGAAATCATTATTTATGTATTGATTGTCTCCCAACTGATTGCGCTTCTGGTATTCAGTTTCTGGTATCGTGCGCAGAGTAAGAAGAATGTAAAAAGAAAAGTGACACAGATTATTCACGGAAAAACCATCGGTTGGATTTTGTTTTTGGGTATTGGCTTACAGGCATTAACCAGTGTAGCACTTCAGCTTGCACATAAGGTTATACCGGACGCGGTGGAAAACCTGTCAGAAATGATGGAGACCGTGGGAATAGGAGAAGTGGGAGCATTTTCCATGATGGCAACCTTGATTCTTGCTCCGATTGCAGAAGAAGTGATTTTCCGTGGAGTAACCTTGAATCTGGCAAAAAAAGCAGGTGCATCGTTCCTTTTGGCAAATGTGATTCAGGCATTAATGTTCGGTATTTATCACGCAAATCTGGTGCAGGGAGCATATGTTTTTGTATTAGGTCTTGTACTTGGTTATGCGGCTCACAAATACGGTTCTTTGTATCCTGCCATTTTACTTCATCTTGTATATAATTTGGCGGCAACCCTGTTAAATACAATCGCCGGCAGTCTGTCCGGAAAGATTTGGGTGTTTGTTGGTATTGGTGTTCTTTTTGTAGCAGCAGGTGCATGGCTGTTTAAATCAGATGAAAAAATCGAAGCAGTGGAAGCAGCAAAGGGAGATGAGGAATATGCCTCTTTATAATCGTCTGAAGGAGCACCGGGCGAGGCTCGGTGTGAATCAGCAGGAACTCGGAAAAATGGCAGGTGTGAGCAGGCAGACAATCAGTCTGATTGAACGGGGGGATTATTCGCCCTCCGTGACGCTTGCTTTGAAGTTGGCAGGAATTTTTTCCTGTAAAGTGGAAGATATTTTCACTTATACGGAAGAAGAAAAGTGAAATACAGCAGGGTGAAAATCTATAATTTGTCGGGTAGAAATTTTCCCCATATTCCTCTATAGTACAAATAAAAACGGTATGGAGGGAAAACATAGTGGAAATAAAAAAAGTAACAGACGAAGCCTTTGGTAAATACGGAAGAGTAATTCAGGATATCGACTTTACAGAACTTCTGGAGAAAATGCAGGATACTCCGTTGCCTGAGAATGTTGTATACGAGCCATCCATCGAGGAGTTGGAGAAGCTGCCTGTAGCAGCGGAACTTTCGAAAAAAGCCTATGGAGAAATGCCCGTACAGATTGGATACTGTAACGGGAACAATGTGATGTTAAATGCATTGGAATATCACAGAAGCTCGGAAATCAACGTGGCAGTTACCGATGCGGTTTTGCTGGTAGGTATGCAGCAGGATATTACAAAGGATTTCACTTATGATACGTCAAAGGTAGAAGCCTTTCTTGTGCCGGCAGGTTGTGCGGTAGAGCTTTTTGCAACAACCCTGCATTATGCACCGTGTACCGCGAAGAAAGGCGGTTTCCGGGTGAGTGTAATTCTGCCGAAGGGAACAAATTATGAGCTGCAGGAAAAGCATGCTTCCGGTGGCGAAGATGCACACCTGACAGCCGTAAATAAATGGCTTTTGGGACATCCCGAAGGAGGACTCCCGGAAGGAAGCCCGATGGGATTATTCGGAAAAAATTTGAATGTAAACGAGTAAAACGTGCGTTGCAAGGTGCATGAGAAGAACACCGCCGACTACATAGTCAGCGGTGTTTTAAAACGTATTTTTCGATAAATCTTCCATATAATAACAACAGGAAGGCTGACTACTAAGTAAGCGGTAGAAATTAAACCTGCAGCGATACCGATGATGGCAATAATCATAATCAGAAAATCCATAATATCGGGCTCCTCTCTATAAAGTTTTCTATGTCAACATCTGCATTTTAGCAAGTTACATGAAAGAAAAAAAGAGAATGGGGGAACCCTTAGCAACATCTTAACGAGAGTAGGTTTTCAGCCAGTAATTTACTTGTAAAAGGTAAGCAAGAAGCTGAGGCCCCGCCATGAGCTGACCATAAAACGGTTTCCCGTAATCAGACGGAGTTTCCAAAAAGGCAAGAACCTTTTTCTTGTCCACATAGGTATTGAGTGGCGACGAAGCGTCTTCCAAAACTTCCATAAGAAGACTGCCGAGCTTTTTTTCGTATTCCGGATTGTAGGTTTTCGGATAGGGACTTTTTTTCCGGTATAACACAGCATCCGGCAGAAAACCGGTGGAGGCGTAGCGAAGAAGTCCTTTAACCAGTCCGTTCGGACATTTCATTTCCCAAGGTACATTCCATATATATTCTACAATGCGGTGGTCAGCAAAGGGCACTCTTGCTTCCAGTCCGCAGGACATACTGGTGCGATCCATCCGGTCAAGGAGAGTTACCATGAACCACTTCAAGTTCAAGTAAGCAATTTCCCGGCGGCGTTTTTCTTCCGGATTTTCTCCTTCCGGTATTGGTGTTTCGGCAATGGTTTTTTCGTAAGCAGCAAGCGCATATTCTTCCAGAGGAAGCTCAGCAAGCACTTCGTCCTTTAATAAAAGCTTCCTTGGCGTCATATCCATGGTCCATGGGAAGTTGTGTGCCTCGAAGCATTCCTTTTTATGAAACCATGGGTAACCGCCGAAAATTTCATCGGCACATTCTCCGGTCAGCGCCACTTTATGTTTTTTTACCACCTGTTCACAGAAAAACAAAAGAGAGGACTCCACGTCTGCCATACAAGGCAGGTCGCGGGCATCTACGGCACGATACAGGGCAGAAATCAAATCATCGTTATCGCATTCCAGATAAGTGTGGTTGGTTTTGCAGTATTGTACCATTTTATCCACAAAAGGACGATCCTCGGAGGGTTGAAAGGCATTGGACCTAAAATGCAAGGAATTATCTTTAAAGTCAAAGGAGTAGGTGGAAAGAGGAATGCCCTGTTCTTTCAGGTGTCTGGCACTGATAGAAGTAATCAGACTGCTGTCGATGCCACCGGATAAAAAGGTGCATACGGGGACGTCGGACAGAAGCTGCATTTGGACTGCGTCCTGAATCAGAAACGCTGTCTTTTCAATGGTTTCCTCAAAGCTGTCTTCATGAGGGGCACTTTGCAGACTCCAGTAGGTATGCTCTTTGATTCCTTCGGCGGAAACAGAAAGAAAGGTTCCTGCAAGCACCTCGCGGGTATTTTGAAAGACACCCTTTCCGTAGGTTTTGGCAGGGCCTAAGGCAAATACCTCGCACAGACTTTCCTTTCCGATAACCGGCTGATTACCCGGATAGGCGAACAGTCCTTTCAGTTCGGAAGAAAATAAAAAAGTGTCTTCCGGCATCATGAAAAATAATGGTTTGACTCCAAGTCTGTCTCGAAACAGAAATAATGTATCCTTCTCTTCGTCGTAAATGGCAAAGGCAAAAATACCGTTTAGCTTTTCCACAAAGGAAACGCCCTCTGTCATATAGCCCGCAAGCAGTACTTCCGTGTCGCTTGTTGTAGAAAAAGAAACACCTTTTTGCTGCAAATCCTTTTTTAGTTCCTTCATATTATAAATCTCCCCATTATGGACGATGGCACAGGTATTTCCATGCTCCATACGCACCATGGGCTGGCTTCCGGTTTTTAAATCAATAATGGAAAGTCTCGCATGTGCCATTCCGCAATGGGAGCATAAGAAGTTGCCGTTTTCATCATTTCCGCGGTGCTTTATTGTTTTCCTCATGGTTTCTAAAACAGAAGAAAAATAGTTCTTTTCTATCAGATAATCTCTTTTCGTACAAAAAAATCCTGCTATTCCACACATAGTAATTGCGCTGCCTTTTCAGGCTTCCTTTCTGATAATTTAAAATGGGCTTTGGATAACCGGCTGAAGCTGTTTTCCCAGTAATGCCTGCTCTAAAGTGGGGAGTAAAAGTGAGGTATGGGCAATCATGGAATTGGGTTTCTTAAGCGGGTCATCCTGACCGAAAGGAACAAAGTAAATGTTTTTTACATTTAGTACCAGGCCGATATTTTTCAAATTCATGCCAAGAGCATCATTGGTTGAAAGAGAAAGTACAAGAGGCCTGTCGTTTCGCAAGTGTGCTTTTGCCGCCATCAGCACCGGACTGTCGGTAATACCGTGGGAAAGCTTGGCAAGTGTATTTCCGGTACAAGGGAGAATCACCAGAATGTCTAAAAGTCCTTTCGGGCCAATAGGTTCTGCCCCTTCAATAGACAAAATTGGGTCATTTCCGGTGATGGTTTTTGCCCGTTCTAAAAAGTCCTTTGCTTTTCCGAAACGGCTGTCGGTGGATCTGGCCGTGTCGGAAAAGATGGTCTGGATAAAAGCCCCTTTCTTTGCCAGTTTTTCCAGTTCCGGAAAAATGTTGTTGTAGGTGCAGAAAGAGCCGGTAAAGGCAATTCCGATTTTTACATCTTCAAGAGACATAAAGCAGCCTTTCTTTCACGGTGGCATACTGCATAATACAAAGCAGCCATGCAACGTGTGACTTTTTAGTTTAGTTGTATGCGGGATGCTTCTTTGAGGTTCATAAAAATACAATCTGCCATAAAAAGGGCGGAGGTCTTTGGGGCATACCGACCCGGCAGTCCGGGAAGCTGTAAGGATTTTATGGAAAGTTGTTTTGCGGCATTTTGGTCGATTCCGCCGGGAGCAGAAGCAATGTCTATGAGCAGACATTCGGGATGAACAAAGTTTAATAATTCAGCAGAAAGCACCGGAGCAGGAACCGTGTTTACGATAAAGAGAAAGCCGGGCAACCGTCCACGCAGGTCCTCAAAGGGAATGGCATCGAAGCCAGCGGAAAACGCATCCGCGCGGGCATAAGGATTCCTGGCGCAGATGCATACCTCCATGTGAAGCGCAGAGAGCCTTTGGGCGAGTGCTTTGGCACATACCCCAAAGCCGAAAATCAGTACCGGACTGTCGTGCAGATTAAAATAAGAGCCGGTAATCATTTCCGAAACGGTACCTTCAGCAGTGGCAATCGCATTTTTGACAGTGAGCTCCTTATCCTTCATGTAATCATAGACTTTAATCCGGTTTTCAGTACAGGAGGATACAAAAGCTTCGGAAAGACAGCCGCCAAAGAAAATCTGCCCTTCTTTTAGGGAAAGAGCTTCAAAGGTATTGTGGAAGGGAATGCCGCCAAGAATGACAGGTGCAGCTTTGCAAAGATCCGGCAAAGGCATATGATAAGCAACCTGACGACCCTTGGAAAGCAGGACATCAATTAAGTGTTCCTGTCTTTCATCACCGGGTAAGACAGAAAAATGATGGGTATAGGACATAAATACTCCAAATGTTTTTTCTACAGTTTACGTTTTGAGGGGAATTTTATGACAAATTTATGCTAAAATTGTTGACAGGTCTGTCGGCAGTTACTAAAATAAAACTAATTGAGTAAAAATCCATCTCCCATAAAGGAGAAGGTATATATTGTATGCTGTAGATGGAAGCAGAAGAAAGTACAAGCTTCTACCGTCTGGGGTAGGAGCTGTTTTTTTGCGGATAAGGAATTGACGGAAGCGGAGGTTAGGTATGAAAAATACAATTGAAATCAGATGGCACGGAAGAGGAGGTCAGGGAGCCAAAACGGCAGCACTTCTGCTGGCGGATGTTGCTTTTAAGACCGGAAAATATGTACAGGGTTTTCCGGAGTATGGCCCGGAGCGTATGGGAGCGCCGATTACGGCTTATAACCGTATCAGTACAGAACCCGTTACGATTCACTCCAACATCTATTATCCGGATTATGTGGCGGTAGTAGACGACAGCCTGTTAGAGAGTATTGACGTTACCCATGGCTTAAAAGAAGACGGTGCGCTCATTATCAATACGGAGAAAGAAAAGGAAGAACTGTTGCCGTTTTTGCATGGCTTTAAAGGGGCGGTTTATACTCTGGATGCAAAAGCTATTTCCATGAAAGCACTTGGAAAAAATTATCCCAATTCTCCCATGCTTGCGGCTGTAGTGGCAGTTTCCGGAGTCATGGAGCAGAAGGAATTTTTAAGAGAAATGGAGGCCTCCTTCGGACATAAATTTGCCAAGAAACCGGAGGTCATTGACGGAAATATGAAAGCATTGGAACTTGCTTTTGCCGAAGTGGCAGACTAAAGCTTAGGAAACAGGAAGTTGACAGGTGGAAAGAAAGGTAGGACAAAGAACCATGATTGGTGAAAAAATAAATGAAAAAAGTCCGTGGCAGGACATCACGGAGGGAAATAAGATTTATGAAGCGGCTACCTCCAGAGAATTTTGTACGGGTGAGTGGCGTACCTCCACTCCGGTATGGAGTAAGGAAAAATGTAAACAGTGTCTTTTGTGCACTCCGGTTTGTCCGGATTCCTCTATTCCGGTTCAGAATGAAAAACGTGAAGAATTTGATTATCAGCATTGCAAGGGTTGCGGTATTTGTGCCAAGGTATGTCCCTTTGGTGCGATTACAATGAAGGAGGGCAAATAAATGGCTATCAGAGAACGTTTATCCGGCAACGAAGCAGTTGCTTATGCCATAAAGCAGATTAATCCGGATGTAATGCCGGCATTTCCCATTACGCCGTCTACGGAGATTCCCCAGTATGTGGCAACCTATATTGCCAATGGGGAAATAGATACGGAGTTTATCCATGTAGAAAGTGAGCACAGTGCCATGAGTGCTACGATAGGTGCTTCGGCAGCAGGAGCCAGAGCCCTTACAGCAACCTCATCCTGTGGTATGGCGCTGATGTGGGAGGAGTTGTATGTGGCGGCTTCTGACAGACTTCCCATTGTTCTGGCACTGGTAAACCGTGCATTGACAGGTCCCATCAATATCAATGCGGACCATTCTGACAGTATGGGCGCAAGGGACAGTGGTTGGATACAGATTTATGCAGAGTCCAATCAGGAGGTGTATGATAACTTTTTACAGGCATTCCCGATTGCGGAGCATAAGGACGTGATGCTTCCGGTGATGATTTGTCAGGATGGATTTATTACCAGCCATGGAGTAGAGAATATTTTGTTAGTGGAAAATGATTTGGTGAAGGATTTTGTCGGAGAAAGAGAACCGGAGCATTATCTTCTGAATGAAAAAGAGACGATGGCAGTAGGTCCCTATGCGGTATCCAATTACTATATGGAAACAAAGCGTGGACAGAGAGAAGCTATGAAAAATGCCCGTAAGGTCATTTTGGAGGTAGCGGAACGCTTTAAAGCCATGACCGGCAGGGAATACGGCTTTTTTGAAGAATATCGTATGGAAGATGCAGAATATGCGGTTGTTATTATCGGTTCGGCAGCAGGTACCTGCAAGGCAGCCATTGACCATATCAGAAATACTACCGGAAAGAAAGTCGGTTTAGTAAAAATCAGAGTATTCCGTCCTTTCCCGGAGGAAGAAATTGCAGCAGCACTGGCTCATGTAAAGGCAGTTGCGATTTTAGACCGTTCGGAAATGTTTTCCGCAACAAGCGGCCCCTTGGGAGCAGAAGTAAGAGCGGCTCTTTATCAGGCAAAAGGCAAAGCGGAAACAGTCAATTATTTCTACGGACTTGGCGGAAGGGATATTACCGTAGAGGATTTTGAACAGGTTTATGAAAAGCTGGAGAAAATCGCAGCAGAACACAAAGTAACGGATATGTATGATTATATCGGACTTCGCAAATAGATAAGAGGTGAAAACGGATGGAAGCATATAATTTTAAAGAAGTAATGAACAAGCCGGAAAGACTGGCACCGGGACACCGTATGTGTGCAGGCTGCGGCGGTACGATTGCGGTACGTGGTGTATTGCGGGCACTGCATGAGGGTGACAGGGCGGTTATCGGTAATGCTACGGGATGTCTGGAGGTTTCTACCTTTATGTATCCTTATACGGCATATGAGGACAGTTATATCCATAATGCATTTGAGAATGCGGGAGCAACTCTTTCCGGAGTGGAAACTGCCTATAGGGTGTTAAAGAAAAAAGGAAAAATTAAAGAGAACTATAAATTTATTACCTTCGGCGGTGATGGCGGAACCTATGATATTGGTTTTCAGTCCTTGTCGGGAGCTATGGAGAGAGGGCATGATATGGTATATGTGTGCTATGACAACGGCGCTTACATGAATACCGGAACCCAGCGTTCTTCCGCAACGCCGCAGTTTGCCGATACAACCACGACACCTGCCGGAAAGGTATCCAACGGTAAGGTTCAGGTAAGAAAAGATTTGGCAGCCATTATGGCGGAGCATCATATTCCTTATGTAGCACAGACTACTTTTACAAGTAATTTCATGGATTTACATACGAAGGCAGAAAAAGCAATCTATACACCGGGAGCAGCGTTTTTAAATGTGATGTCACCTTGTCCGAGAGGCTGGGGATATGAGACTTCGGAGCTGATGAATATCTGTAAGGCAGCGGTAGACACCTGCTACTGGCCATTGTATGAGGTGATGGACGGAAAGTGGATTTTGAACTATGAGCCTAAGAATAAACTGCCTATTGAAGAATTTTTGCGTTCTCAGCGCCGTTTCCGCCATTTATTCAAACGGGGAAACGAAGATTTGATTGTGGAATTCCAGAAGGAAGTGGACAAACGCTGGGAGGAATTGCAGATACGGTGTAATCAGTAAACAGGTAATACCAACCGGATATACAGGAGGTTTTAAATCTAAGTGGATTTGAAGCCTCTTTTTTTAGACTTTGAAAAATAATTATTTTCGTTCTATAATAAAAAATCATTGAGAAAAGTTATAGTAAAAATTGGAGAGAGAAAATGAAATTTATATTTTCTTATTTAAAAAAGTATCGAATCATGGTGGCGACAGTCATGACGATTAAGCTGATTGGAACCTTGGGAGAACTGCTGCTGCCCTATGTTTTGGAGCATATGATTGATAATGTGGTGCCGCTAAAGGATGTGCAGCAGATTTTGCTGTGGGGTGCAGTCATGATATTGCTTGCCATTCTGGTACGTCAGCTTAATGTCAAAGCGAATCGGCTTTCGGTCAAGGTATCAAAGGAATGCACCTATGAAATTCGACGTGATTTATTTTGGAAATCTATTAATTTATCCGGAAACCAATTGGATGAATTTGGCTTACCCTCTTTAAATTCCCGTATGACATCTGATTCCTATAATTTGCAGAGTTTTATTCAAAGCGGGCAGGCATTGGGTGTTCGTGCGCCAATCATGCTCTTAGGAGGCATTCTGATTACACTTACCATGGATACGGGGCTGGCTTCGATTCTGTGTATTTTAGCGCCGATTATGATTGTCGCGGTAGTGTTTATATCCATGAAAGGTATCCCGCTTTATGATAAAGTACAGCAGAGTGTGGATGATATCGTGCGGGTTATGCGGGAAAATATAACCGGAATCCGTGTGGTGAAGGCACTTTCCAAGGAAGATTATGAAATCCGCCGTTTTGCAAAAGCCAATGAGCAGATGACGAAAAAAGAGATTAAGGCAGGCGTGACGATGGCATTGCCCGGTCCTATTATGACGTTTGTCCTGAATGTCGGTTTAACCATTGTTGTGGTGGTTGGTGCAATCCGTGTTAATAATGGGATAACGAAGCCGGGGGTTATTTTGGCATTTCTTACTTACTTTAATATGATTCTGATGGGTGTTATGGCATTAAACCGTGTCTTTATGCTGATGTCAAAAGCAAATGCCTCTGCAAACCGTATTGCAGCAGTGGTAAATACGGAGGAAGAACCGGTGCCGATTCCGGCAGAACAGGCAGCTGTTACCGACCGGGAGGAATATATTATTTTTGAACATGTAAATTTCAAATATGGGAAACAGGAAAAAGATGAGGAAGGAAGACAGAAATGTCTGGAGGATATTGATTTTTCCATGAAAAAAGGCGGTTCTCTCGGAATCATCGGAGCAACCGGATGTGGAAAAACCACAATTATCAATCTGTTGATGCGCTTTTATGATGCAGACGAGGGAAACATTTTCGTAGACGGAAAGGATGTCCGTACCTATGATAAGGATGAACTGCACCGCCTGTTCGGAGTTGTATTTCAGAATGATGTTATTTTTGCCGATTCCTTAAAGGAGAATATTTCCTTTGGGCGGAATGTGTCAATGCAGGAAATTCAAAAGGCAGCAGCGGATGCAAAGGCGCAGGAATTTATCGAAGGCTATGAGGATGCCTATGATCACCGTGCGGTCATTCATGGAACAAATTTAAGCGGCGGACAGCGGCAGAGAGTCTTGATTGCAAGAGCACTTGCGGCGGCTCCGAAAATATTGATTTTAGATGATTCTTCCAGTGCACTGGATTATAAGACGGATGCAGCGCTTCGTAAGGCAATCAGAGAGCATCATGCAGATACGACTACGATTATTGTGGCACAGCGTGTCAGTTCAATTATGAGTCTGGATGATATTATTGTTTTGGATGAGGGGAAAATTATCGGGCATGGCACACACGAAGAACTGATGCAAAGCTGTAAAATGTATCAGGAAATTTATTATACACAGATGGGAGCGTGAGAAGAGATATGGCATCAAGAGAGTCAATCCGAAAAAAACCGAAGGATACCAAAGGAACATTACGAAGGCTTCTTTCTTATATCAAACAATATAAATGGTTTCTGATTCCGGTCTTAACCTTATGCTTTATCAGTAATATCCTGGCATTGCTTGGACCGAGTTTCGCCGGAAATGCAATCAATGCAGCAGCTGCCGGAGCAGGAAAGGTTGATTTGAATCAGGTATTGTATTATGCAAAACGGATGTTAATCTGCTATGTGCTGTCTTCTGTTATTACCATATCCATCAATATTGTAATGATGTATGTCAGCAAGTGGATTGCAAAAAAGATGAGGAAGGATGTTTTTGATAAGCTGATGCGCCTTCCGGTCGGCTATTTTGACCGGAATCAGGCGGGAGACATTATCAGCCGCGTTTCTTATGACATTGATGTTGTAAGTACCTGTCTGTCTACAGATATTGTACAGATTCTGACCAGCATTGTAACCGTGGCAGGTTCTTTTGCAATGATGCTTTATATTTCACCGGTGCTTGCAGTTGTAGTATTAATTACGATTCCTGTTGCTGTTATTTATACGACAAAAATGCGTAAGATTACGCAGCCAAGATTTGTAAAACGTTCAAAGAATTATGGGATTATGAATGGTTTTGTGGAAGAGATGTTTTCCGGACAAAAAACGATTATGGCGTATGCATATGAAAATCCGGCAGCAGAGAAATTTGGCGGAATTAATGAGGATGCGGCAGATGCTTATTATGATGCGGATTATTATGGTGTCAGTATAGGACCGACGGTGGGGTCCATCAATAATATGGGACTTTGTCTGATTGCAATATTCGGTTCCTTTCTTTACATGATGCAGATGATTTCGCTGGGGCAGATTTCCTCCTTTGTATTGTATTCCCGTAAGTTTTCGGGACCAATCAATGAAATTGCGAATATTATCAATGAACTTTATTCTGCGCTCGCAGCATCCGAGCGTGTGTTTAATCTGTTGGATGAGGAGGAAGAACTGGTAGATTGTGAGAATGCAACAGAGCTTACCGAAGTAAAGGGAAACGTTGCATTAAAAAATGTATCCTTTGGATATGAGAAGGGAAAAACGATTATTCATAATCTGAATCTTACGGTGGATGCCGGAAAGATGATTGCAATCGTTGGACCAACCGGAGCAGGAAAGACGACAATCATTAATCTGCTGATGCGTTTTTATGATGTAGATGCCGGAAGTATCATGGTGGAAGGTGAAGACATCCGCGGCTATACAAGAAAAAGTCTGCGAAAAGCTTATGCAATGGTGCTTCAGGACACATGGGTATTCAAGGGAACCATTTTCGAGAATATTGCATACGGAAAAGAAGGTGCGACGATGGAAGAAGTCGTGGCTGCGGCAAAGGCGGCACATATCCATCCCTTTATTATGCGTCTGCCCCAAGGCTATGATACTGTAATCAGTGAGGATGGCGGAAATATTTCAAAAGGACAGAAGCAACTGCTTACCATAGCAAGAGCAATGCTTTACGATGCCAGAATGTTAATTTTAGATGAAGCAACCTCTAATGTAGACACCAGTACGGAGCGGAAAATTCAGAAAGCGATGCGTGAACTGATGAAGGATAAGACTTGTTTTGTCATTGCTCACCGGCTTTCCACGATTCAGAATGCAGATCATATTTTGGTGGTTAACCATGGAGATGTGGTAGAGCAGGGGAATCATGAGAGCCTGATGCAGCAGAAGGGATTTTATTATAAGCTGTATGCGGCACAGTTTGAGTAAGAATGAACAGTACAAAAAATAGTAAAAAAATAACATGAAAAAATAACAGCTGAAAAAACTTGCCATAAGAAAAGCTTTGTGATACATTAATTGTCACAGAGCTTTTTATTTAAAATTCTTTAAATCTGTTATTTATTAAATCATGCCGGAATCCGGCACAAATTCAAAGCTTTTCATCAATATTTTTTACGCAAGGAGGTATTGCTTATGGCAGGTAACTTAAAAAACTATTTTCCCATGCTTCGTGAAAGGGAGGAACTGCTTTCGGAGATTCAGGGGACTCCGAAGCTGCGAGCGATATACGAGGAATGGAAACCGGAAACCCGGGAGAAATTTCTGGATTTCTGTACCGGGGTAAAGGGGATGAAGATTTTGTATGATTCCTTTTTCAAAGAGGTCATGAACCCGGAATATACTCCGGAGCGGTTGGAAGAATTTCTGTGTGTGGTGTTGAAAAGAAAGGTAAGGATTGTGCGCGTGCTGCCTAATGACTCCACCAGGATAGCGGATGAAGCCTCGTTGCTGATTACAGACATTGTGGTAGAACTGGAAGACGGTTCT
>CAYUYJ010000034.1:0-32680 GCA_964449325.1 uncultured Lachnospiraceae bacterium
TAATTCCCCCATGAATGGGGGCTAGGGGGTTGAAGTGTCGAAGACACTTTTTTAGTAAGATAATTATTCGTTTATGCATCAATCATTCCAAGTATTACCATTTCTGTTTTCAAGTTTTTCATACATTTTACATTCCCTTTACATTACTGCGATAGCAGAACTTGCGGATTATCGATTTAATAATAAAGAGAGGTTTTCTAAGATTCATTTTTACAAAAAAGTCAATAAAGAAAGTGAGAGGTACAATGAAAAATAAAGGTGCAGGATGCTATACAAACAGGGAATTATCGTGGTTACAATTTAATGAAAGAGTTTTGGATGAAGCGGGAAATCCAAGAGTTCCGTTGGCGGAGCGGCTTACCTTTGCTTCCATCTATCAGTCGAATCTGGATGAGTTTTTCATGGTAAGAGTAGGCACATTAATGGTACAGATGCACTCGGACGAAGTAATCCGTGAAAACAAAACCAATATGACAAGTAAGGAACAGGTTTTGGCTATATTAAAACGGACGGAGGAGTTGGAAAAGAAAAAGGCAAGGATTTATGAGCAGCTTATGGGTGAACTGGAGCCGCAGGGAATTAGAATCATTAATTTTAATAAATTGTCAAAAGAGGAAGGGGAACTTCTGGAAAGTTATTTTGATCATAACATTGCACCGTTTCTTTCACCGATGATTGTAGGAAAACAGCAACCCTTTCCGTTCTTAAATAATAAGCAGTTGTATGCCATGGTACTTCTGACAACTAAGGGAGGCAAAAATAAAATAGGGATTGTACCATGCACAAACAGTGTATTTAAACGGTTGATTGAAATTCCATCCAGACCGGGAACCTTTATGCTTTGTGAAGAATTGATCCTGCATTTTGTTTCCAAGCTGTTTTCAAAATATACCGTAAAAGAAAAATCGATTATCCGTATTACCAGAAATGCGGATATTGATGCCGCAGATGTGTATGATGAGGATTTGGATTACAGGGATTATATGGAGCAGCTTATTAAGCAGAGGACAAGGCTGAGTCCGGTACGATTGGAGTTTAGCAGGGAAATTAACGATAAATCCAAAAAGGAAATTGCGAAACTTTTGGGGATTCAAAAAGGGCATATTATTAAGGTTGATACGCCATTGGATTTATCATTTGTTTTTTTGCTTCAAAATTATCTGCGTAACAAGACGGAGTTGTTTTATGAAAAGAGGAGTCCGAGACCGGCAGCAATGCTGGACAGCAGGCAGGGAGTTATGGAGCAGGTACAAAAAAAGGATGTTTTGCTCTTTTATCCTTTTGAAAGTATGAAACCGTTTATTAAAATGCTTCATGAAGCGGCAGAGGATGAAAGTGTGGTCTCCATTAAAATGACGTTATATCGTGTTGCGGATAAGAGTAAAATTATTGATGCGTTAGTGGAAGCAGCAGAAAACGGAAAAGAAGTGGTTGTGCTGGTGGAACTTCGTGCAAGATTTGACGAAGCGAACAATATCGAAATGTCAAGAAGGCTGGAGGATGCAGGCTGTCGTATTATTTACGGCTTGGGAAATTACAAGGTACATTCCAAGCTGTGTCTGATTACCAGACATCAGGGAGAGGAAATTTCGTATATTACACAAATTGGTACAGGAAATTATAATGAAAAAACAGCTCTTCTGTATACGGATTTGTCTCTGATTACCGCAAACCGGGAAATAGGTGCGGAGGCGGCAAGAGTATTTAATGCACTGCTGCTTGGAGAAACAGTGGAGGAAACCAGTCATCTTTTAGTGGCACCGAAATGTCTGCAAAATAAAGTGATTGCCATGATAGAAGAGGAAATTGCAAAGGTGCAAAGTGGTAAGCCGGCATATATTGGTATAAAAATTAATTCCCTTACGGATAAGACCATTATAGAAAAATTGATTGAAGCTTCCAAAGCAGGAGTAAAGATAGAACTGATTATAAGAGGTATCTGCTGTCTTGTTCCCGGCATTAAAGGGGAAACGGACAATATTACCGTAATCAGCATTGTCGGCAGATTTTTGGAGCATTCCAGAATTTATCGTTTCGGTGTAGGTGAGGAAGAAAAAATCTATATTGCCTCTGCGGATTTTATGACAAGAAATACGATAAGGAGAGTAGAGGTGGCAGCACCGATTTATGACGAAGATATCAAAAATCGACTCCGATATATTTTTGAAACTATCATGGCAGATGACGAAAAGGGAAGAATACTCAACAGCGAACGGTTATATGCAGAAAGAGAGCAGGGAAAAACAACTGTAAATTCTCAGGAGATTTTTTATGCTGCTGCCTACAAAGCAGCAGAAAACAGGGAGCAGACTGATTAGAGGCAAATGAGAGAAAGTTGGCGAAAGTTGGCGAAAGTTGGAAGAAAAGGTATTGTAAATTACAGAAGGATTCAGTATAATAAAAAAGAGGCGACGAGAGGAGTGATTTCCTCTCGTTTTATTATATATGAAAATGCATGGACGGTCAGGATGGAAGGGAACTGTCAGGAAAGTCTTTTAGATTGAAGAAAACGGATGGTAAGATTTATGTATGGTATGGTGACTTCATATATTTTATTCGGGATGTCCTTTATAACGGGTTTTTTGCTTTTGAAAGTACTCAGACAAGAAAACAGAAAGCAATGGGAGAATTGTTGTATTGCAGCTATTTTGCTTGCAAGTACTGTCTGGAGCTTTTGCTATTCTATGATTTCGGTGCAAAAGGATCCGGAGACAGCGAGACGTTTTAGAAGCTTCGGACAGTATGGAGTTTTTGCGGTTTTGGTGCTTTCGGTTGTGCTTGTCAGTCATTGGACGGATATCGCACAGAAATGGAAAACAGTAATGTATACGATTTCCATTTTGCCGGCGTTCCCATTGGCTGTCATTACAGGAAGCAGACAGTGTGCTGTCTTTTTTATGGAAGATGATGGAATTTACTATCAACTGACTTCGGGCTTTTGGAACAATTTGTATACGGCTTTTTGTATCATTATTTGTGTCTTTCTTTATATTTTAATTGGACATATGATATGTCACGGGAAGCGGAAGAAAGAGCGGGCAATAGGAAAGAAACTTTTGTGGTGTGCTAATGTAACAGTAATCGGTATGGTATTTGACACGATTATGCCTCAGTTTGGGTTTATGGCTTTTCCGGGAAGCTCTCTCGGACAATTTTTCGGGGTAATTCTTTTTTATGATACAGTGCGTTTTTATAACAAATCACAGATTACCATTGAAAATATGTCTTCTTTTGTATACTATTCCGTGAAAGAACCACTGCTTGTATATGACAGCAATAAAAAACTTTGTATTGCAAATGAAACAAGTAAAAATTTCTTTCAGCTTCCGGTGCATTACGACGATATTATATTAGAAGAACTGTTTGATATACAGGGAGATGAACTGAAGGAATATCGGACAGATGACAGAAAAATTGAGTTAGAGGCAGTATGTAAAAGAAACGGGGCATACTGTAGTATTAGTGTAGTACCTATTCTGGACGAATATAGAGAGCCTATCGGTTGTCTTGTGCTGGTAAATAATCTGAGTGAGAAGATGCAGATGATTAGGGAACTGGAACAGGAGAGAAAACGTGCGGATGCCGCAAATGAAGCAAAAAGCAGAATTCTGGCTCAAATCAGTCATGAAATCCGTACTCCGATTAATGCGGTATTAGGCATGAATGAAATGATACTGCGGGAGAGTGATTCTCCGGATATCAGACGATATGCGGGAGATATTGATGGGGCAGGAAAAACACTGCTTAATCTGATTAATGAAATACTGGATTTTTCTAAAATTGAATCCGGCAAAATGGAAATTGTGGAGACAGAATACAATATGCTTCAAATGGTGAGGGATGTCCGTAATGTATTGATGCCAAAAGCGGAAGGAAAGGGTCTTACGTTCCGGATTGAATTGGAGGAAGGCATTCCCTATGAACTGTATGGGGATGAAATGCGTGTGAAGCAGATCATTCTGAATTTGGTGAACAATGCTATTAAGTATACGGAGAAGGGAAGTGTTTGCCTGTATTTAAAAATGGGGGAAAAAACAGGGGAAACCATGCAGCTTATCATTCAGGTTCAGGACACAGGAATCGGTATAAAAGAAGAGGATAAGCAGAGCTTATTTCAGGCTTTTAGCCGGGTGAATGTGGAGAAAAATCACAGTATTGAAGGAACCGGTCTTGGACTTTCCATTGTTCGTCAGCTGACGGAACTGATGCATGGAAGTGTACGGGTAGAAAGCGAATATGGAAAAGGTTCTTTATTTGAAGCAAATGTGGAACAGAAAATGAGGTCAGAACGGGTCGTAGAAGGAAAGGACGCACTTGCAAAGTGGGAAGCCTCTTATTTGGATAAGGCAGTAGTGAAGGAGCATTTTACGGCAGAGCAGGCAAGAATCCTTGTAGTGGATGATACGGCAATCAATATTACCGTGGTAAAGGCACTGTTAAAGCGGATTAAGGTGCAGGTCGATGCGGCAAAAAGCGGCAAAGAGTGTATAGAGAAAGCAATAAGAACACCTTATCATATTATTTTTATGGATCATATGATGCCGGAAATGGATGGTATCGAAACGCTGGAAAGATTAAGAAGAGAAACTGTCAATGCTTCTGAAAATGCAGTCATTATTGTACTTACAGCTAATGCTATTGTAGGGTCAAAGGAAATGTTCTTAAATAAAGGATTTGATGATTACATGTCAAAACCTATTGACGGAGAACTGTTGGAAGATATGGTAGAGAAATATTTGCCGAAAGAGTTAATCCATTATGAATAATTTGTAAAAAGAAAAAATGCACAAAAAATATCCTTTTCATCATTGGCAGTTATTCACGAAAATGCCAAAAAACAAAAAAAGTGCTGACGAAAATTTTTGGAAAATGATAAAATTGCTATAGAGAAAGGGAGGTCTTCAAATGAGAAGAATTACAAGTGCATGTTTATTACAGACCATTAAATTTGAATCCACTAATGAGGTCAGCCCCAAGCAGGAATTTGAAATGTACTGCAACCGCATGAACAGACGCAGAATCAAATATGCCATAGAAGGAACAGAAGAAAAGCCAGACGGAACCTTGCTCGTGCATATTAAAAAGCAGTATAACACATACAAAACGGAAGGCTATTTTGATTAAGGACAACGGTTATTGTTTAGAATGAAAAGTGAGGAAAGGTATGTTTGAAAAAGGCGAATATATTGTTTATGGGACGACCGGAGTTTGTGAAGTAACGGACATTCGGAAAATGAATATGAGAGGAATTCCAAAGGATAAACTCTTTTATGTTTTGACACCTTATGGTCAAAAGGGCAGCACCATATTTACTCCGGTGGACAGTACTAAAACCGTGATGAGGAGAATCCTTTCAAGGGAACAGGCATTAGAGCTGATTGACAGTATGCCGGAAATTGAAGAGTTGTATTTTTCCAATGACAAAATCAGAGAAGAAAAGTACAAAGAATGTGTCAGAAGCTGTGATTGTGAACAGTGCATCCGGGTGATTAAGACATTATATTTAAGAAGAGAAGAAAAACTGGCACAGGGAAAGAAATTTGCGGCAACAGATGAGAGGTATTTAAAGCTGGCAGAGGATAATTTGTATTCAGAGCTTTCCATGGCATTAGGCATGAGCAAAAAGGAAGTACAGCAGTATATTGAAGAGAGACTGGGAGTTATGTCATTAGTTTAAAAGAGGAAAAAGCCGTTTTCTCCGATTCCAGACAGATGGACGGAGAAAGCGGATTTTTTTTGAGAAAGAACGTGTGAGCGAAAATGTGTAAAATTTATCATTCTTTTAATAGGGATTGGAAAAATTGTTTCTCTGTAGTAAGATAGGACTTAGGGAAAAGAGAGGAATGATAAAAATGGAGAAGCTTGGAAGAAATGACAAATGCTGGTGCGGAAGCGGCAGAAAATATAAACAGTGTCATTATGCAATGGATGAAAAGATAGCGGCTTTTGCGCTTGCCGGACATATGGTTCCCGATAGGGACATGATAAAAAATCAGGAACAGATTGAAGGAATACGAGAGAGCAGCAAAATCAACATAGCGGTACTGGATTATGTGGCAGAGCATATAAAGCAGGGGATGTCTACAGAAGAAATAGATAAAATGGTATACGAAAAGACTACAGAACTTGGTGGGATTCCGGCACCTCTGGGGTATGACGGATTCCCGAAAAGCGTTTGTACGTCCAGAAACAATGAGGTATGCCACGGAATTCCGTCGGCAGATATTTTTCTTTTAGACGGAGATATTGTTAATGTAGATGTATCTACAATTTACAACGGATATTTTTCCGATTCTTCCAGAATGTTTTGTATCGGAAATGTCAGTGAGGAGAACAGACGGCTTGTGGAGGTGGCAAAGCAGGCGGTGCAGGTAGGGCTTACGGAGGTGAAGCCGTATCATTTCCTTGGGGATATGGGACAGGCAATTCAGGATTATGTTAAGGCACAGGGATATTCCGTAGTGTTAGACTTTGGCGGACATGGTGTGGGTTTGGAATTTCATGAAGACCCGATGATAACTTATATCGGGCCGAGACAAACGGAAATGCTGATGGTTCCGGGTATGGTTTTTACGATAGAACCGATGATAAACGCAGGGAAAAAGGACGTATATATTGATGAAGAAAGTGACTGGATTGTCTATACAGAGGACGGTTCCATGTCGGCTCAATGGGAAGTAACCGTATTGGTAACAGAGGACGGATACGAAATATTGACATATTAAAGCAAGGAGTGGAAAGTCATGAATATTTTAGTATTTGGCGGAACCCGTTTTTTTGGTGTGAAGCTGGTAGCAAAGCTGTTAGAAAACGGTCATGAAGTAACCATTGCCACAAGGGGGCTTGCAAAGGACCGATTTGGAGATAAAGTGAAACGTCTGATTGTAGAGCGGTGTGATGCAGGCAGTTTGGCAGAGATTTTTAGGGAAAATGAGTACGATTGTATTTTTGATAATATCTGCTATGCATCCATGGATGTGAAACGGCTTCTTTCTGTGGCAAAGTGTAAGCGCTATGTGATGACGTCCACGATGTCGGTTTATCCCGCAGCGGTTTGGGGAGAGAAAATGAATGAGGCGGATTTTGACCCGTTTACTTATCCGTTAAAGTGGATGGAACGGCCGGATGCCCCTTATGATGAAATAAAACGACAGGCAGAGGCGGCGCTGTTTCAGCAATTTACGGATGTACAGGCAGCGGCGGTACGCTTTCCGTTTGTAATCGGAAAAGAGGACTATACGAAACGGCTTTTCTTTTACGTGGAAAATATCATTAAGCAAAAGCCGATGTATATTGATAATTTAGATGCGAAAATGAGTTTTATAGAAGCAGGGGAAGCGGGGAAATTTCTTGCATGGCTGATAGAAAGCACTGAAACGGGTATTTTTAATGGGGCAAATGCACAGACGATTTCGTTAAGACAGGTTTTGCAGTTTGTAGAAGGGAGAACCGGAAAAAAAGCGATTCTCTCCAAGGATGGTATTCCGGCACCCTATAACGGAACGGAGACATATTCGATAGATACCTCCAAGGCAGAAAGAAGGGGCTATGTATTCACAACCCTTGATAGCTTTCTGCCAAAACTGCTGGAGGAGTATATACGACAGGTATAAAAAAGAGCCTGTAAAAAAGAAGCAGATGCCTGGCTAAGTAAAAGAAACGGAAATTCTATGTAAAAAATGCAATCTTAGGCTTGCAATCCGTAAAATACAGTGCTATACTAACAAAGAATTAAATAGTAATGCTAGATGAGAGTGGACGCGTTCCACTCTTTCTTGTTGTAGGGCATCTAAGGCAGTTAAGGCGTGTTGCAGATGTCAAAGAAAGGGACAGGTGAAAAAATGTCTAAAAGAGAGACATATGAAACCAGAACGGAAGCATTGTTAACCCCCATTGCAGAAGCCAATCATGTAGAAATATATGATGTGGAATATGTGAAAGAGGGAAGCGAATGGTTTCTGAGAGCTTATATTGATAAGGAAGGCGGCGTGGATATTGATGATTGTGTTGCAGTAAGCCGGGCTTTGTCTGATAAGCTGGACGAAGAGGATTTTATTGAAGAAGCTTATACGTTAGAGGTCAGTAGTCCGGGACTTGGGCGTATTTTGAAAAAAGACAGACATCTGGAAAAAAGTCTGGGGGAAGAGGTTGAAATCAAAACCTATAAGCCGATTGATAAATGCAAGGAGTTTGCGGGAATCTTAAAGGCATATGATGCAGACAGCATTACCATAGAAACAGAAGGACAGGAAAAAATTTTTACAAGAGCGGATATTGCAGTGATACGTCTTGCACTTGACTTTTAATATAGGAGGATAAAGGAAAATGAATAAGGAATTAATGGAAGCACTGGATATTTTGGAGAAGGAAAAGGAAATCAGCAAGGATACTCTTTTTGAAGCAATTGAAAATTCTTTGATTACGGCATGCAAAAACCATTTCGGAAAATCCGATAATATCAAAGTGGAAATCAACAGAGAAACCTGTGATTTTTTATGCTATGCAGAAAAAGAGGTTGTGGAAGAGGTAGAAGATGACTGTCTGCAGATTTCTTTGGAGGATGCCAAAGAACTTTCCAAGAAAGCAGAGCTTGGAGATATTCTTCATGTGGAAATCAAGTCCAAGGAATTCGGGCGTATTGCTACACAGAATGCAAAGAACGTGATTTTACAGAAAATCCGTGAGGAAGAAAGAAGCGTTATCTACAATCAGTATTTTGAAAAAGAAAAAGATGTGGTAACCGGTGTTGTACAGCGGTATGTAGGGAAAAATATCAGTATTAATTTAGGAAAAGCAGATGCTATCTTAAATGAGAGCGAGCAGGTAAAAGGAGAAGTATTCAAGCCTACCGAAAGAATTAAGGTATATATTCTTGAAGTAAAGAATACTCCTAAAGGACCCAGAATTTTAGTAAGCCGTACGCATCCGGAGCTTGTAAAGCGTCTTTTTGAGTCGGAAGTTGCCGAAATTAATGACGGAACGGTAGAAATTATGAGCATTGCCAGAGAGGCAGGAAGCAGAACCAAGCTTGCCGTATGGTCCAATGACCCGAATGTAGATGCGGTTGGTGCATGTATCGGTTCTTCCGGTGCAAGAGTAAATGCTATCGTAGAGGAACTTCGTGGAGAGAAAATCGATATTGTGGAATGGGATGAAAATCCGGGTAATCTGATTCAGAATGCGTTGTCTCCGGCGAAGATTGTTGCTGTATTTGCAGACCCTGATGAGAAAACAGCTAAGGTTGTGGTTCCGGATTATCAGCTTTCACTTGCTATCGGTAAGGAAGGTCAGAATGCAAGACTGGCTGCAAGACTGACCGGTTATAAGATTGATATTAAGAGTGAAACACAGGCGAAGGATGCACCGGGCTTCCGTTACGAAGATTACATGGATGAGTTTGAAGATTACGATGAAGAAGAATATGAAGAATATGAGGAAGAAACTTCAGAAGAAATGACGGAAGAATAAGAAATGCAGAAGGGAAGTGGAGTATGAGTAAAAAAATCCCTTTAAGGCAATGTGTAGGCTGTGGTGAAATGAAAAGCAAAAAGGAAATGATGCGTGTATTAAAAACCGCGGAAGGCCCCATTGTTTTGGATGTAACAGGAAAGAAAAACGGAAGAGGCGCCTACCTTTGTGTATCTGAGGAGTGTCTGAATAAGGCAAGAAAAAACAAAGGCTTGGAACGTTCTTTTAAAATGAGTATTCCCGAAGAAGTTTACGAAAGTTTGGAGAAGGAGTTTAAAGCAAGCAATGCAGAATAGAACCTTGTCATTAATGTCTATTGCAGCGAGAGGAAGAAATTTGGTAAGCGGTGCATTTGCCGTGGAAAATGCTGTAAAAAGCGGAACAGCGTTTCTGGTCATTGCCGGGACGGATGTTTCGGAAAATACGAAAAAAATGTTTTCCAATATGTGTGAGTTTTATGAGGTTCCGTTCTTTCAGTTTGGGACGAAAGAGACACTGGGGCATGCCATTGGTAAAGAATTTCGTGCTACTTTAGCGGTGACGGACGAGGGACTTGCAAAAGCGATTGTCAAACAATTGGAAGCTTTGAAGGAATAGGTTAGCGGCAGTTTACAGCATGCGTGGAACTGTAAATTGTGAAAGGAAGAAGACCGCGCAGAAATGAGGAAAAGCATGGCGAAATTAAAAGTACATGAACTTGCGAAGGAATTGGAAAAGCAAAGCAAAGAAATAACTGCTTTCTTACAGGATAAAGGAATTGAAAAAACACCGTCCAGTGCATTAGAGGACGATATAGTAGAGTTGGTGCGTAAGCATTTCGGGAAAGCAGAGAGTGCTGCCGTGAAAGAAGAAGCAGCACCAAAAACAGAGAATGCAGCCAAAAAGGAAAAGGCAGTAACGGAGCCTAAGGCAGAGCCGGTAAAGAAAAAAAAGAAAATCATTTTTGTAAGTAATCCGGGCAACTCCAAGATGCCGACAAGTCAAAGACCACCGGCATCCAGTGCCATGAAACAAAATGTAAAACCGGCACCGAAGCCTGTTGCGAAGCCGACACCAAAGCCCGTGGTAAAAGCGGAAGAAACCGTGCAAAAGCCGGTAGAGGTAAAAGAGGAAGTAAAGACTGAAACAAAGCAGCCACAGACCGTGGAGAAGCCGAACGTACCGACAGAAAAAACGGTGGCAGCACCGCAGAACGAAACAAAAGAACAAAAGAAAGAAACAGAAGTACTGGCAGCACCGGAAAAGAAGGAGCAGGCAGGAAAAGAAGAGAAAACAATGGCAATGGATAAACAACCGGAGAACCGCACAAACTATCAGAATAAGAATAATACAGCCAATGGGAACAATGCAGGCCGGAATAATTCTCAGGACAGAGGAAACAGAAACGGTTATCAGCAGGAAAGAAATAACGGCGGCGAGAGAAGTAACAATGGTGATAGAAACCGGAATAACCGAGGATTTCAGGATAGGAACGGAAATGAAGGAAGAACACAGAATACAGATAGAAACGGTGCTCGTCAGAGCTTTGGTAATAATCAGGGCAGCAGGACGAATAATGGCGGTAGCCAGAATAATAACCGTTCTTTCGGAAATAATGACCGTGACAGAAGAAGCAATGGCGGGCAGGACAATAAGTTCAGAAAGCAGACGCAGAGCAAAGGCTTTATGGCAGACGCTCCAATCAAGGATGCCGAAAAGCACAGAGATGAAGAAAAACGTCGCATCAGTCAGGAAAAAGATAAACGTTCCAAAAAAGATTTAATTTATGAAGAGGACGATAATCAGATTAAGAACAAGGCAGGTAGATTTATTAAGCCGGAGAAGAAAGTAGAAGTAGTGGAAGAGCAAATTAAAGTCATTACTTTACCGGAATCTCTGACAATTAAAGAGCTTGCCGACAAGATGAAAATGCAGCCTTCTGCCATTATCAAAAAGCTGTTTATGCAGGGACAGATTGTAACGGTTAACTCAGAAATATCTTTTGAAGATGCAGAAAACATTGCCATTGATTATGACATTATCTGTGAAAAAGAAGAGAAGGTTGATGTCATTGAAGAATTGCTGAAGGAAGAGGAAGAAGCAGAGGAAACCTTAGAGAACAGACCTCCTGTTATTTGTGTTATGGGTCATGTTGACCACGGTAAAACCTCCCTTTTGGATGCCATTCGTAAAACCAATGTGACCGACAGGGAAGCTGGCGGTATTACCCAGCACATCGGTGCTTATACCGTAACCGCAAACGGACAGCAGATTACTTTCCTTGATACACCGGGACATGAGGCATTTACGGCAATGCGTATGCGTGGTGCCAATTCCACGGATATTGCCATTTTAGTTGTTGCAGCGGATGATGGTGTGATGCCTCAGACCGTAGAAGCAATTAACCACGCCAAAGCAGCCGGTATTGAAATTATTGTGGCAGTGAATAAAATTGATAAGCCCAATGCCAATATTGACCGTGTAAAGCAGGAAATGACAGAATACGAGTTAATTCCGGTAGACTGGGGCGGAAGCACCGAATTTGTTCCGGTATCCGCAAAATCGGGAGAAGGTATTGATACGTTATTGGAGACCATTCTTCTGACTGCTGAAATTATGGAACTGAAAGCGAATCCGAATCGAAAAGCAAGAGGTCTTGTTATTGAGGCAGAGCTGGATAAAGGACGCGGACCGGTGGCAACAGTATTGGTACAAAAGGGTACCTTGCATGTAGGTGACTTCGTATCGGCTGGCGCAAGCCATGGTAAGGTCAGAGCCATGATTGACGATAAGGGAAGAAGAGTAAAAGAGGCAGGTCCTTCTACTCCTGTAGAAATCTTAGGTCTTTCCGATGTACCCAGTGCAGGTGAAGTCATTTTGGCACACGAGAATGATAAAACAGCAAAATCCTATGCGGAAACTTATCTTTCCCAGAACAAGGAAAAGATGCTGGAAGAAACCAAGACAAAAATGTCTCTGGATGATTTGTTTACTCAGATTCAGGCAGGTAACTTAAAAGAATTAAACCTGATTGTAAAAGCTGATGTACAAGGTAGTGTTGAAGCTGTAAAGCAGAGTTTAATGAAGCTTTCCAATGAAGAGGTTGTGGTAAAATGTATTCATGGTGGTGTTGGTGCCATCAATGAATCCGACGTAAGTCTTGCTTCCGCTTCCTCTGCAATCATTATCGGTTTCAATGTCCGCCCCGATGCTACCGCAAAGACTATTGCAGAAAGGGAAGGCGTGGATGTAAGACTGTACAAAGTCATTTATCAGGCAATCGAAGATGTGGAAGCTGCCATGAAAGGAATGTTAGATCCAGTCTTTGAAGAAAAGGTAATCGGTCACGCAGAAGTACGTCAGATTTTCAAAGCCTCCGCAGTAGGAAATATTGCAGGTTCTTATGTGCTTGACGGTGTATTTGAACGAGGCTGTAAGGTGCGTATTTCCAGAGAAGGCGAGCAGATATATGAAGGTGAGCTTGCTTCCCTTAAGAGATTTAAGGATGATGTAAAAGAAGTGAAAGCAGGCTTTGAATGTGGTCTTGTATTCGAGGGCTTTGACCAGATGCAGGAGCTCGATATTGTAGAAGCATATAAAATGGTTGAAGTACCGCGATAGTGGAGAACTGAATTTATGAGAAAGAACAGCGTAAAAAATACAAGAATCAACGGCGAAGTGCAGAAGGTTCTTGCGGAAATTATCAGAGGTGGGATTAAAGATCCGCGCATCCATCCGCTTACCAGTGTGGTAGCGGTGGAGGTAGCGCCGGATTTAAAAACCTGTAAAGCATGGATTAGTGTTTTAGGGGATGAAAAGGCAATAGAGGATACTCTTGCCGGATTAAAGAGTGCGGAAGGCTATATAAAAGGTCAACTGGCAAGAAAAATTAATCTAAGAAATACGCCGGAAATTCACTTTATTATGGATCAGTCCATTGCTTACGGGGTTTCTATGTCAAAGTTAATTGATGATGTAAACAGGGATATTCCAGACAGGGAAGAAGATGGTGAAGATGATTAATATTTTAGAAGAATGTAAGAGTGCAAAGACAATCGGTATCGGTGGACATATCCGTCCGGACGGTGATTGTGTGGGCTCTTGCATGAGTTTATATTTATATTTAAAAAAAGAACTGCCGGAAGCGGAAATTGACGTATTTTTACAAAAACCGGCAGACATCTTTTCCTGTATCGAAGGTGTGGAGGAAATTCATACGGATTTTGTGTCTGAAAAGCAGTATGATGTATTTTTTGCTCTTGACTGTGAAAAAGCACGTTTGGGAGATGCAGAAAAATTCTTTGATGATGCAAAAAAGACTGTGAATATTGATCATCACATCAGCAATACGGGAAGCGGTGATTTGAATTACATTGTGCCGGATGCAAGCTCGGCAAGTGAACTGGTTTATGATTTGCTGGAAAAAGATAAAATCAATGAAGCAATTGCAAAGGCAATTTACATCGGAATTATTCATGATTCCGGTGTGTTCCAGTATTCCAATACGTCACCGAAAACCTTACAGACAGCGGCGGAGTTAATCAAATTCGGTTTTGATTTTCCGAAGCTGATTGAGGAAACCTTTTATCAGAAGTCTTATGTACAGAATCAGATTTTGGGAAGAGCATTATTGGAAAGTATTCTTTTTATGCATGGTCGCTGTGTAGTCAGCAGCGTAGATAAGAAAACCATGGATTTTTACAATGTGGATTCCAAGGACTTGGACGGCATTGTGAATCAGCTTCGGAATACGAAGGGCGTGGACTGTGCTGTTTTCATGTATGAAACAGGAGTATTGGAATACAAAGTCAGTCTGCGCTCCAATGAAAAGGTGAATGTGGCGAAGGTTGCAGAATATTTCGGTGGCGGCGGTCATGTACGTGCTGCCGGATGTACCATGAAGGGAACCTTTCATGACGTTATCAATAATTTATCATTACATATTGAGGAACAGTTACAGGAAGATTAGAAGCTATGTGCAGAATATGTAGGTGAAGGGCTGACGAAGGCAGGAGGATTTAGGCTTGATAAACGGAATCATAAATGTATATAAGGAAGCCGGATTTACGTCTCACGATGTAGTTGCAAAGCTGCGCGGAATTTTGAAACAAAAGAAAATAGGGCATACGGGAACCTTAGACCCGGATGCTACCGGGGTACTTCCGGTCTGTCTCGGTAACGGGACGAGACTTTGTGATATGCTTGCCGATAAAAGTAAGGAGTATGTTGCAAAGCTGCGGCTTGGTGTAGTTACGGATACGCAGGATATGTCGGGACAGGTTTTAAAGCAATGCGCAGTGACATGCAGCGAAGAAGAAGTGAGAGAAGCCGTATTGTCGTTTCAAGGTACTTACGGACAGATTCCGCCTATGTATTCGGCACTTAAGGTAAATGGAAAAAAGCTGTACGAACTGGCAAGAGAAGGAAAAGAGATTGAACGTCAGCCAAGACAGGTGACCATAAAAGAAATTGAAATTCTTTCAATAGACCTGCCTTTAATAGAACTTCGCGTTTCCTGTTCCAAAGGGACATATATTCGGACTCTTTGTCAGGATATCGGCGAAAAGTTAGGCTGTGGCGGTGCCATGGAAACATTGGTGCGCACCAGAGTAGGTACGTTTTTATTGGAAGATGCAGTAAAACTTTCGGACATCGAAGTGATGGTTTCGGAGGGAAGCGTAATGCAGAAGATTGTTCCTGTAGATGAGGTTTTTCGTGCATTGCCTAAGGCAGTTGTAAAAAAAGAATATCGGAAACGGATAGATAACGGAAATTTCCTTCTGGAACGACAGATTGAGGTTACAGAGGGAAATTTTGCAAAAGCAGACGGAGAGCAGCTTCGGATTTATAATGACGAAGAAATATTTTGTGGAATTTATGAGTACCGGATGGAAGACGGGCAGCTAAAGCCGGTAAAAATGTTTCCGGCAATGTAGCTTTCAATCGGAGAAATTACGATAGACATAAAGGTTAGAATGTGGAGTAAACATGCAGATTATTCAGCAGACGACAGAATTTTATATAGAACAGAAGACAGCAGTAGCGCTTGGAAAGTTTGACGGAATCCACAGAGGACACCAAAAGCTTTTGGAAAAGATTTTAGAACAGAAGAAAGAGGGTCTGAAAGCGGTTGTATTTACGTTTGAACCTTCCCCTACAGCATTTTTCCAAAAGTGTAAAAGTAAGGAGCTTTCTACAAAGCAGGAAAAAGAAGCTGTGTTTGAGAAAATGGGGATTGATATCTTAATTGAATTTCCATTGAATGAACAGACGGCAGCGATGGATGCGCAGGATTTTGTAAAAGAAATTCTTGTGAAAAGAATGAATGCAGGGTATGTAGCGGCAGGAACGGATTTATCTTTCGGTTATCGTGGAGCAGGAAATGCAAAGCTTCTGACAGAGCTTTCCCAAAATCATGGTTTTCGGGTAGAGATTATTGAAAAGGTTTGTTACGAAGGAAGAGAAATCAGTTCTTCCTATATTCGGGAGGAAATTGAAAAAGGAGAAATGGAGACTGCGGCAGCATTGATTGGTTCTCCTTATGCCATAGCCGGTGTGGTGAAACACGGTAACCGTATCGGAAGAACTTTGGGCTTTCCGACGGTAAATTTACTGCCGGAAGAAGAGAAACTATTACCGCCCTGCGGAGTTTATTTTTCAAAAGTTCTTATCGAAAAAGAAGTGTATAAAGGCGTAACAAATATCGGATATAAACCCACCGTAAGTAAAGAAATGCAGCTTGGAGTGGAGACCTTTATTTACGATTTTGAGCAGGATATTTATGGAAAAGAAATTCAGGTTGTGTTAGAGCATTTTCGCAGACCGGAGAGAAAATTTGACAGTCTGGAACAATTAAAAACGCAGGTAGATGTAGATAAAGAAGCGGGAAAACAATATCATAAGAAAAAGTGATTTATGTTAAAAAATATGTCGGTTGAGTATGGGACTAAGGTACTAAAACGACATATTTTTTTATTGACATGATACAGATAGGTTGTTATAATAACCACGTAACATATTTAATATTTTTGTAACAAATTAGAAGTGGAAAGAAAATATGAGTAAAAGAAGAGAATTAATCTATGCTGCAGCACTTGCTTTCGGAGTTATGATTATGGCAAATCCTTTGCAGGCACAGGCTGCGGAAACCACATTGGTAAAAAATACGTTATCACAGCCGGCAGGTGTGGCATCGTTAATCCAATCAGATTTAACGGAAGATGAATATATACAGACAGCAAGTGAAGCAATAGAGAGTTTTTGGGGCTATACCAATATCGGAATTGCGCAGGTGGACAACAATCTGAATGTTCGTGAAACCGCAGATGAATCCGGTAAGCTTGTAGGAAAGCTTCCAAAAGATGCTGCCTGTGAGATTTTAGGGACGGAAGGGAACTGGGCACATATTCAGTCCGGTGAAGTAGACGGCTATGTAAGTATGGATTATCTGCTGACCGGTGTAGATGCCAAATTAAAAGCCAGAGAGGTTGTGAAAACAGTAGCGGTTGTTGCAACAGATGCACTGAAAATCAGAGAAGAGCCCAATACGGAATGTGGAGTTCTGACAACTGTTCCGGAGGGGGAAGAATTAGAGGTTGTAGAAGAGCTGGAAGGCTGGGTAAAAATTAATCTGGACGATGAATCATATTATGTGTCTGCAGATTATGTGAATGTGATAGAAAAGCTTGAGACGGCAATTACCATGACGGAGCTTCTATATGGACAGGGTGTTTCTGATTTGCGTGTAGATTTATGCCAGTATGCAAAACAGTTCCTTGGTAACCCTTATGTATGGGGAGGTACAAGTTTAACAAACGGTGCAGATTGTTCGGGCTTTGTTTTGAGCGTATTCAAAAACTTTGGTTATTCTTTGCCGCACTATTCGGGTTCACAGGCAAACTCCGGTACAAAAATCAGCGTATCGGAAGTACAACCGGGGGATTTGATTTTCTATGGTAAGAACGGAAGAATCAATCATGTAGCAATTTATATCGGTGGCGGACAGGTTATTCACGCCAGCAGCCCGTCTACAGGAATAAAGATTTCCAGCTATGATTACCGTTCACCGCTTAAGGCAGTGCGGATATTGCCATAAAGGAGAAACGTGCGCCGCAAGGTGCACGAGGAAGAAGAGAGGATAAGAGAAATCTTGTCCTCTTTTTTTACGTAATAGGAAAGTGCGCGAGCCAAGTGGTGGCGGTTAGGGAGAATGCGAAGCATTCTCTTGGAAGTGCCGTCGCCGGGCGGCACTTTTTTTGAGGGGGAGGAAACACTTGACAGAAATAGTGTCCCGCTCTATAATGAAACAAACAATTTAAAACAATTGTTACAGATTGCTCATAGGAAAGGATGGTAACTTATGCCACCGAAACCAAAGTTTACAAAGGAAGAAATCGTTGAGGCTGCGCTGGAACTGGTCAGCGAGAAAGGAATGGAAGCTCTGACAGCCCGTGACTTGGGGAATCGTCTTGGAAGTTCAGCCCGTCCTATTTTTACTGTGTTTAGGAATATGGAGGAAGTACAACAGGAAGTGCGTCGTGCAGCCAGAGAAAGGTTTGAGGGGTATGCAGAGAAAGCAATGCTTTATACTCCGACGTTTAAGCAGATTGGGATGCAGATGCTTTTGTTTGCAACGGAAGAGCCGAAGTTGTATCGATTTCTGTTTATGGAGGGAAACGGAGAGCATAAGTCTTTTGAAGAAGTCTTTTCTACGAATGATAAACTAGTTTTAGCAAGTATGGATATTATACAAAGGGATTATGGATTGAGCATGGAGGAAGCACAAGCGATGTTTAAACATGCATGGATTTTTACATTTGGGATTGGTGCGTTGTGTGCCACGGGTGTATGCAGCTTTACGGATGAGGAAATCAATGAGTTGCTTGGGCAGGATTTCACTGCGTTGCTGACACGGATTAAATCCGGCGCCTTGAATCAGCCTACTGTTCATCCGATACCGAAACCGGAGTGAAGAAAAGAGGATAATTTTGTATACTATTTTTGAATCGGACGTTAAGACGCAGAACCGGTAATCTGGAACATAGATGAATGGAGCTGCGTTTTTGATTATCCGAAGGCACGGAAAGGAAAATATAGAAAGAAAAGCAAGAGGATATTGGCCATGAGTAAAACTGTAAAGACGGAGGAAAAAATGAATTATTCAGAGAGTATTGAAAAAACAAAACAAGGTTTTGAGGAAAGCTTTGAAACAGGAACTTTTTATAATAAACAAACAAGAGACGAAAAACATTTGGAATTAATTTTAAGTGCTTTGAAGGTGGAAGCCGGAATGAAAATCCTTGACTTGGGGACGGGAACGGGATATTTGGCTTTTCCGCTTGCAGAGAGGAACCCGCAGACGAAAGTGACCGGATTGGATATCGTTGAAAAAACATTATGTAAGAATCGGGAAAAGGCAGGAACGGAAGGACTGAATAATCTGGATTTTGTCAGTTATGATGGAATAATATTTCCTTTTGAGGACGAGTCCTTTGATATGGTTATTACACGTTATGCGCTTCATCATTTTCCTGAAATCAAGAATACTTTTAGGGAAATCAGCAGATGTGTTTATGACAATGAGGTTGAATCAGAAGTTGCATAAAGTGGTATAATTAGAGAAAATTCCAGGGAGGAAAGTAGAGCTTATGAAAATGATTATTCATGATTTGGGAAACGAATATAATGATATTCTAAGAAGAAGGGCTGACATGGTTATATGGGCAGACGGGAAATATGCTCCGTGTCAGGGGTGTTTTCACTGCTGGACGAAGAATCCTGCCACATGTGATTTAAAAGATTCCTTGCAGGAAATGTGCCGTGTTATTGGTCAGGCAGATGATCTTACAATTATTACGCAGAATTGGTATGGCGGTTACAGCCCGGCTGTAAAGAATCTGCTTGACAGAAGTATTGGGATTTCTACACCATTCAGTACATATCGAGGAAAACAGATGCATCACACTCTTCGTTACGGCAAACATAATCTGTTTCGTGTTGTAGCCTATGGGGATATAAGTGATTGTGAAAAAGAAACATTGAAACTGATGGCTGAACGTAATGCCATCAATGATGGGTTCTGTATTCATGAATTGATATGTATTCTATCAAAAGAGGAATTGGAGGGCATTGAATTATGAAAACAGTTTTTATAGATTGCAGCCCTAAGAAGAAATTTAGTGCATCCGGATTTATTGCAGGTTTTACAAGTACCTTTATTTTCGGAAAAAAAGTGAAAATGAAGCTTCGAACAAAGGCAGACTACCGCCAGATACTGGAAGCTGTCAAAGAGGCAGATAATGTTGTTTTTGCAATCCCATTATATGTAGATGGTGTTCCATCGCATATGTTACCGTTTCTTAAGGAAATGGAGAATGATTGTAAAGAGAACGAACGGAATATTCGTGTATATGTAATTGCTAATAATGGTTTTATTGAAGGAAAGCAAAATGAGCCACTGATGCAGATTATGGAGAACTTCTGTGTGCGTAGCGGACTTTCATGGTGCGGAGGTCTGGGTATCGGAGGGGGAGTAATGATGAACGTGATGCGTATTCTTATCATGGTTTACTTTTTCCTTATGCTTCTTCAGATTGTGGCTTTCGGAATGAAAGAAGGAAATTTTCTTCAAATGGAACCAATAATAAATTTTGGCAAACAGCTTCTCGAAGTCTTACTATTTGGATGCGGAATTATTACATTTGATATATGGCTTGCTGTATGTATAAACCGGGGAAAATCGTATGGAAAGCATTATACAAGAATCATGCTGCCTTCGTTCGTGTTTATACTGGCTGCAGATATCTTTTTCTTTATTATGTCCGTGTTTTCGGGCGGTATTTTCCGTGGATGGCTTGCACGAAAGAAACCATCCATTGGTAAGGAAGGTAAAGAAATCTGTTAAGATGTGACGATAGGTCATGGTACGGCTCATAAGGAGAAAAATGAATTACATAATTTGTGAAACAGAAGCATTTTCTGTGATAGGACAGAAAGTGGAACTTACAAATTTTCAAAGAAAGAATATAAAAATATGTACGCAGTTTTGGCGTAAATTTAACAGTAGCCTAAAAAGAGCATATTTATCACAATCGGGAAACTGGATTAAATATGCTTTCATGGAAAGAAGAAATGAAAAACTGTTTTATTATTGTGCCATACCTCGAAAAACAATTGTTCCGGATGGGTTTATTGCGAAGGAAATTACTCCTCATAAATATTTGGTTGCAGAGCATGTTGGCGCAATGGGTAATATATATGATACTTATAAAGAAATTTATCAGGAGATATTACCGAATACTGAATATGTGCCATTAAAAGATGATTTTTTGCACTTTGAAAGATATGATTATCGTTTTCATTGGAATAAGGAGAATTCAATTATAGAGATATGGATTCCGATTAAGGGGTAGATAAAAAGTGAGAGCTTTACTTGTGATAGATGTTCAAAAGGGCTATGTGGAAAAGTACGATGCAGGTTTGGTGGAACGAATAAACCGAAGAGTAAGTGAAGCCATTGAGCATCAAGAACTTATCATCTATGTCAAAAATATAAAGAAACTGAGACATGGCATGAAAATTAATGAATTGGCAGAAAATCTGCATATTTGTTCTTCCTGTATTGTGTGTAAAGAAGCTGCCAGTGCATTTTCTAATGATGAGTTACATAATATTCTTAAGCAAAATCAAGTTACTGAGGTGGAAATAATCGGGATTGACGGTAATTCTTGTATAGCGAGTACGGCAACAGACGCACAAGGACATGGATATAAGGTAGTATTGCCATGTGAGTATATCGGAGTACAAAATTCAGAGCGCTTTGAAAAAAGAAAAATATCTTTAGCAGGAAAGGGAATAACGATTATATAGATAATCCAAAATGGTGGAGGTTTAGTAATGCGAACAGAAAAGGAAATGTTTGACTTAATATTAAATATTGCAAAGGATGACAACAGAATCAGGGCAGTATATCTTAATGGCTCCAGGACAAATCCGAATGTACCGAAAGATATTTTTCAAGACTATGATGTGGTTTATGTGGTTACTGAAACTACCCCTTTTCTTGAGGATAAGGCATGGATTAAGCAGTTTGGAGAAATTCTGTATATGCAATATCCTGACGAACATCCTGATTTTTCAAGTGATAAAAAGAATTTTTATGGTTGGTTAATGCAGTTTACAGACGGAAATCGCATTGATTTGCATGTTGAAACAATTATTCACGCACAGGAGAATATTATGAATGACAGCCTGTGCAAAGTCCTCTTGGACAAAGACAATCATTTTCCGGAGATTCCGCCTTCGTCCGATAAAAATTATTGGATACAAAAGCCTACTTTAGAACAGTATTTGTGTACTTGTAATGAGTTTTGGTGGTGCTTAAACAGTGTAGCTAAAGGTCTGTGGCGTGAAGAAATCCCTTATGTACAGGATATGTTGAATTTTGTTATTAGAAAACAATTGGAGAAAATGCTTTCTTGGAAAGTAGGTATAATGACAAATTTCTCTGTCAGTGTTGGCAAGTCAGCGAAGTATATGTACAAATGGCTTTCTTCGCAGGAATGGGAAAAATATTTGCAGACTTATTGCGGAGCAGATGTTAATTCTGTTTGGCAGGCGGTAGAGGTTATGTGTTCGCTATTCGAAGAAACCGCTGTATGGGTATCGGAAGAACTTAACTATGAATTTAATAATACAGAAGCAAATAACAGTATATTCTTTTTAAAAACAGTGAAAGATTTACCAAAGGATGCAAGTGAGATAATGTAAAGAATATATGTCTATGAAGATAAAGATACCAATCAAATAGATGGTTTTATTGGATTATGTAAAAAATTAAATCAACTATGAGTCTAAGTGTTTATCAAGAGAATACACGTGCAATATCTTTTTATCAGAGAGAACAGTTTGTGATCCGTTCTGAAAACATTGATGATAGTACTAATGAAAAGGAGCTTATTATGACATGGAGTAAATAGGCAAATCCCAATTGACCGAACTCTTTAGAGCGAGGAAGGCTTCTTGCCGGAAGGGCAGAAAGATGGGGAGAAGATACATAAAAATTAAGAATTTGTGGAGGTGACGTGGTGAATTTTATTGAGTGTGTAAAAAACAGCAAAAACATTCTTATGGAAGGTGCTTTGGGCGAACGACTGAAACGAGAGTTTAATTTGTCATTTGATGAAAATGTGGTGATGTCCGGTTTAGTTTATACAAATGACGGAAGAAATGCATTGAAAAAGCTTTGGAGTGAATATGCAGAAATTGCTTGGAAATATAATTTGCCATTTTTAGCTACAACGCCTACCAGACGAACAAATAGAGAACGAGTTGAAGTGTCAGGTTTTGATTCCGGCATAATTAAAGCAAATGTAGATTTTTTACGTCAAATACAAAAAGAACAAAAAGGTGAAATGTATATAGGTGGACTTATGGGCTGTAAGGGTGATGCTTACACAGGTATAGGTGCATTAAACAGACAAGAATCTCAAATATTTCACGAATGGGAGGTAAGCCTTTTTGCAGAAGAAAAGGTTGATTTCCTATACGCAGCACTAATGCCAAATGTTGAAGAAGCCGCTGGAGTAGCTTTGGCAATACAAAAATATAGAATTCCATATATCATTAGCTTAACAATTAAAAAAGATGGTTGTCTGATTGATGGAACAACCATTTCAAAAGCAATACAATACATAGACAGCATTACAGAATTTAAACCTGTCTGTTATATGACAAATTGTGTTCATCCAAAAATATTATATGAAGCACTTTTACAACCATTCAACAGAAATGAAGTTGTGTATACAAGATTTGCCGGAATACAAGCAAATACTTCACCATTATCTTATGAGGAATTAGATAACTCTAAGGATTTAAAGACATCTGATCCTATTGAACTTGCAAGACAAATAATAGAAATAAGAACAATAAATTCTCTCAACATAATTGGTGGTTGTTGTGGAACAGATGGCAGGCATTTGAATGAAATTGCCAAGCTGATGAGATAGAAAACGATATCTTTCAATTGCCCGAGCCTTTGAGCGAGGGATGCTTCTTGCCGGAGAGGCAGGAAGATGGGGAGAAGATACATAAAGAATTTGTGGAGGTGGAGAAAATGGTGGCATTCTTACGATTAAGAAATATCTAAGTACATAGAACTGTGTTAAATAGTTTATGTACAGAAAAAAATACTAAAAACTATTTAATTAAGGAGATTTTGTAATGATATTTCAAGATAATGTAATCAAAGAGTATTTAAAAAATGTTTATTTTATAACCGGAACACCTTGTGGCGGAAAGACGACGGTTTCACGGAAGTTAGCCAAACGTCATAATTTATTGGTTTATGATATTGATGAGCAGTTTGCAAAGCATCAGAAAATTTCAACTCCTGATTTTCAGCCATCAATGAATAGAGTTTTTAAAGATGCTGATGAGTTTTTGGGCGCACTGTAGAGGAATATAAAAAATGGCTTATTGATAACACAAGAGAACAATTAGATTTTGTATTATTGGATTTGATTCGCCTTTCACAAAATCAAATTGTATTATGTGACTGCCATTTGACAGTGGAAGAGGCTGATAAATTAACGGAAGCATCAAGAATAGTCTTTTTGATAAAAGAACCATCGAATTTAGTTGATGATTACTGTAATCGCCCTGACCATCAAGGATTTAGTGATTTTATAAACAGCACATCTGATATTAAAAAAGCAAAGGCGATGTGTAATGCAACTTTGAAAAGCCTCAACGAGAAAAGATGTAATGATATCAAAGAAAGTAACTATTTTTGGGTTGAAAGAACCGAAAATAGTACAGTTGATGAGACTGTAAGAAAAGTAGAGCAACACTTTGGTCTTGTCGGAAAAGATTTTAGTATGGATACATTAGAGATAAGAAAAGTTGACAAAGATACCGACTTAGCAGAAAAATTAATCCGTTTTGTTGAAAACTTTTCTTGGGAAGATGTAAAAGAGCATATTTTATGGATGCTTCGGACATGGGTATTTACCGATTGGGAAACAGCCTTTGTAGCAATAGTAGACGGTCAAATCGTAGGAATGACATCTATCATGAAAACAGACTATTATCCGTTACCTGAAATATATCCATGGATATCAAGTGTGTTTGTGGCAGAAGACTATCGTGGGCATAAGATTAGTGAAAAACTGATTGATTTTGCAAATGAATATGCAAGAGAAAATGGTTTTGACAGAACATACATTCCGTCAGAACATATAGGTTTGTATGAAAAGTACGGATACCGTTATCTTAACGATATTGTTAATTACGGAAATGGAACCGACCGATTGTATGTTAAAGAATTGAAGTTATAAAAGGAATACGACAAACCCCAATTGACTGAGCCCTTTGGAGCGGGAAATGCTTCTTGCCCAAAGGGCAGGAAACTGGGGAGAAGTACAGAAAAATAAGAATTGACTGAGCTCTTTAGAACGAGGGATACTTCTTCTCTGAAAGACAAGAAGATGGGTGAAAGATACAAAAACTTAGAATTTGGTGAGGTTTTGATATGTATACGAATAGCCGTGATGAAGAAATTAAGCTATTAAAAAGGCTTTGGACTTCTCAAACAACTATATGTCCTAAATGTGGCGGTGCCGAGTTGGTGCATCTTCATAAGAAGGCAAAAAAGAGTGATTGCGATTGGAGGTGTCCTGCATGTGGAGAAATATATAGAACAATCCATATGCTTAAAGAACTTCCAAATGAAAAAAATTGATTTTAGAAGGAAAAATATATGACAAAAAGAATAAAAGTATTAGTGGGTTTTCTTATTGTACTGTTGGTATTAATGACGGCATTATTAGTATACATATTTATAGGAAATGAAGATTGGATTGTTCAAACCTCATATTTACAAAATACAGAACAAATATATATTATGGAAACAGGTATTTTATATAATGAACAAGTGTTTAGAGATGGTAATGATTATGTCTTAAAATATGATTTTGATAATGCAGAATATCCGGAGTTGTTAGAGAAATATAATATTGAAAAAGAAGCAGGAAATGGAACAGAATTTGAAAAAGCTTTAGCCTTAATGGATGCGTATGCCGGCAGGCTACATCATACGTCTGACTATGATAATCACATAGATATGAATGCAATTGCATTATTAGAATACAGTTTGGATAATAAATCGCAGGGAATCAACTGTCGGGCAAAGTCTCAGATCTTGAATGAAATGTGTCTTGCGTTAGGTATTTATTCTCGTAAAGTATGGATTAATCCGAATTCGGTTTATGATAATGAATGTCATGTTGTAAATGAAATATGGGATACAAAACTGAATAAATGGATAATGCTGGATATTTCAAACGATTTCTATTGGGTAGATAAAAACGGAATACCACTATCAATACTGGAAATAAGAAATCATATTGCAAATCAGAAATTTTGTACACCGGTTGCTCCTGATGATAATTTAGAAAATCTGGAGGAATCTTTAGAACGGAATTATGCAAATTTCCTATATATTGCAAAAAATATGGCATACACATGTTATTGTATAGAATACACAGTAGGGGAAACGGAGGAATCTTATTACCTGATTCCGGAGGCAATTACGACAAATGATAATACTATACTTATTTCAAAAGAAGCTATTGAAGAATCTCCAATAAGGTAGAATCAAGATGAAGTCAGACAGGAATTTTGATTTCAGCAATAGAGAAAGCCGATAAAGAGACGGACGATTAGAATCTGAAAGGAAAAAGCGATGATAAAAAGAGCAGAAAAAGAAGATTTACAAGAAATGTCCTGCACGAAGATATGAACTATTTACGAGTACCAGAAGCACAAATAATATAGCGCTATATGAAAGAACAGGATATAAAATATTTGATGAAAAGCAAATTACAGATGAATTGCGTTTTGTATACTTAGAAAAAGTATAGAGGTAAAATTGTAAGTTGCAAGGAGAACGTATGTATAAGATTTTCTGATGGTGTGGCATTTGTATGTTCTGAAAATTAAAATAAGAATTTGGTGGTGAATTTGGTGGAAATCAAACTTGGAAGAGAATGTGATATTGATAATTGGATGCATCTTGTAAATAAAGTCAAAAAAAACTTTCCCGGTCTTGAAAGCAAAGAGGCTCTGGATGAACACAGAGATACTGTTTTAGAGTTTATGAGTAAGAAATCTGCAATCTGTGCAAAAAGCAAGGATGAAATTGTTGGCACACTATTGTTTTCAAAAGATAATAATGTGCTCTGTTTTCTGGCTGTTGATGTTGAATATCGCAGACAGCATATTGCAGAGAAAATGGTAGCTTATATGCTTACGTTTATGGATGCGGAAAAAGAGGTTGTTGTCACAACATACCGAGAGGGAGTACCGGAAGGAGTAGCTGCCAGAGCATTTTACAAGCGGTTAGGTTTTATTGAGGGAAAGCTGACTGAAGAATTTGGAAGCCCGGTTCAGGAATTCGTATTAAAACGATAAACAACAATTGACCGAGTTCTTTAGAACGAGGGATACTTCTTGTCCGAAGAGAAGAAGATGGGTGAAGGATAAAAAATTAGAATTCGCAGAGGAAAGCAATATGGAATATTTTGAGATAGAATCAGAACGATTATTGTTTAGAAAATATAAAAGGGAAGATTTTTCGGTTTTCTACGATATGCTGAGTAATTTGGAAAATATGAAATATCGTTCAAGTGAGCCAAAGAACGTGGAAGAAGCACATAGATACATTGATTGGGGAATAAAGTGTGCGGAACAAAAACCTTGTATAAATTATCGATATGCGGCTGTTTTGAAAGAACCAGGTGAATTGATAGGTTCTTGTGAACTGGCATATACGGATAAAGACCCGGCAGAGTTAGCTTGGGAATTACATCGCGATTACTGGCGTAAAGGTTACGGAACTGAAATAGGGAGAACTCTTTTGAAATTAGGTTTTGAAACATTAAAAATTAGAAGGATTATTGCAGATTGTAATACTTTAAATAAGGGTTCTTATGGTATAATGGAAAAAATCGGAATGAGGCGAGAAGCACATTATGTAAAATACTACAGAGGAAACAGCGCGTTAAATCATGAATGGTGTGATAAGTATTTATATGCAATATTAAGAGATGAATATCTCGCTTCTGAAAATAGATCCTGATTTGAAGTGCAGAACAAAAAGACAGAGGAAGATAAATGGAAATTCGATTGGCAACGAATAGTGATTTAAAAGCAGTTAAGAATATTACCCAACAGACAATAGCTGAGATTTATCCGCACTTTTACCCAAAAGGAGCGGTAGATTTTTTTATGAAACTTCACTGTGAAAAGAATATTCTGGATGATATTATGTTGGGAAAGACATATTTGGAAATAGAATTGCATGCATCATTATCCGGGAAGAAAATGTACTTAAAAAGAGGTTATATAGAAAAAGAGTATCGTAACAAAGAACTGGAAAATGGTGATTGGATATGCGTTGACATCATGAAGAAGAATAAATGTTGATATAGGAATGTGCAGATTTATGAGGAGGAAAAGAAAATGATTAGAAAAATGAGAGAAACAGACTGGGATAGTATGATGCAGATTTATGAACAAAGCCTAGAGAAAGGAACTGTTACCTTTACAACGGATTGTCCGACTTATGAAGAGTGGGATGCCGGACATATAGAGGAATGCCGGTTTGTTTATGAATTAGAAGGACAGGTTGTCGGTTATACGATGATAGCTCCCACATCAAAAAGGGAGCCATATAAAGGAGTGGTAGAAGTAAGTATTTTTGTAGATGAAAAGTTTCATAGAAAAGGAATCGGAACTGCGCTGTTAACACATTTGTGTGAAGAAACCGAAAAGCGAGGCTATTGGACTCTTTATTCTGCAATTTTTTCAATAAATACACCCAGTGTTGAGTTACATAAAAAATGTGGGTTTAGAGTAATCGGATATCGGGAAAACATTGCAAAAGACCGTTTCGGAAAATGGCAGTCTACTACCATTATGGAACGAAGAAACGGAATAATTTGAAAATGGAAAGGAAAATTATAAAATGAGAATTTTACTTCTGTGCTTAAAGGCATTTGAGATGATGGAAGTGAGTCCGAGCCGTGTGTTGCTACCTTCCCGTTGGCGAAGAGTGGTATTTTAGAGGGGAAAAGAGCTATGGGGTATTAAAAACTTTTGAGGTTATTAAGGAGATGCCTGATGAAGACAATAAAAGTTAATGGATAAGGGAAAACCAATGTATGAAAAAATGGGATTTGTGGATAGTGTTAATGGAATGTTTCTGGATAAGAGAAACGAATAGTGAAATGATACTTGCAATAAAGAAATAGAGACACATTCAGAAAGAAAACAGGACATTTGGATGCCCTGTTTTCTTTCTGAATGTGCGCCTTGCGGCGCATGTTTCATGACGTTCTAAGCCGTCGGTGCAAACTGACTGTTATACAGATTCGCATAAAAACCATTCTTTGCAAGCAGTTCTTCATGATTTCCCTGTTCGATAATATCGCCGTCCTTCATGACCAGAATCACATCCGCTTCTTTAATCGTGGAAAGTCTGTGTGCCACAATGAAGCTGGTACGTCCTTTCATCATTTCTTCAAAGGCTTTCTGAATTCGGATTTCGGTTCTCGTATCAATAGAGGAGGTTGCTTCATCCAAAATCAGCATCGGCGGCAGGGTGAGCATAACCCGGGAAATACATAAAAGCTGTTTCTGACCTTGGGAAAGGTTTCCGCCGTCTTCGGAAATTACGGTATCGTAGCCATCGGGCATACGCTTGATAAAGCTGTGAGCATGAGCTGCCTTGGCTGCTGCAATGATTTCTTCCTCGGTGGCATCCGGTTTACCATAGCAGATATTTTCTCTGATTGTGCCGGATTTCAGCCACGTTTCCTGTAATACCATGCCGTAGTTTTTGCGAAGGCTGTCACGGGTAATGTCCATAATCGGAATATTGTCTACGCGGATTGTGCCGCTCTTTACATCATAAAAACGCATCAGCAAATTAATCAGTGTACTTTTTCCGCAACCGGTGGGGCCTACAATGGCAATACGCTGACCGGGCTTAACATGAAGATTTAAGTCCGTAATCAGTTTCTGTTCCGGTGTATAGGAGAAAGCAACATGCTCTAAATCAATAATCCCTTGTGGGCTTGTGAGAATGTGGGCATCGGAGGCATCCGGTGTCTGGGGTTCTTCCGCAATCAGTTCAAATACACGTTCCGCGCAGGCAAAAGCATTTTGCAGCTCTGTTACCACACTCGAAATTTCGTTAAAGGGTTTGGTATACTGGTTAGCATAGCTTAAAAAGCAGGAGAGCTGTCCTACGCTCAGTCTGCCTTTGATGGCAAGAAGAGCACCCACAATGGCAACTGCGGCATAAACAAGACCATTTACAAAACGGGTGGCAGGGTTGGTGATGGAAGAGAAGAAAATAGCCTTTACGCTGCATTCCTGCAATTCCTTATTGATGATATCAAAACGTTCCTGCGCCCGGGGTTCGTAGCCGAATGCCTGAATCACTTTTTCATTTCCGACCATCTCATCGGTTAAAGAGGTCAGCCGTCCTCTTGTTTCGGACTGCTTGTGGAACATGGAAAAGGTTCTTTTTGCAATGAAACTTGCCACAAACAGGGAAACAGGTGTTAAAAGCACGACCACAAAGGTCAGCGGAATATTAACCGAAAGCATGAACAGCAAAGTGGCAAGGATGGTAACTACACCGGTAAAAAGCTGGGTAAAGCCCATCAAAAGTCCATCCGAAAATTGGTCCACGTCCGCTACAATGCGGCTTAAAATATCACCGTGCTGTTTAGAGTCGATATATTTTAAAGGGAGCTCCTGCAAGTGGTTAAAAGCACGGATACGGATTTCCTTTACAACCTGATAGGTAATGTGGTTGTTGCATAAATTCATCAGCCATTGTGCGGCTGCCGTAATCAGAATAAGAACTGCCATTTTTTTCAAAAGGGGAAGCAGAGCAGCAAAGTTTACCTGTCCCGGTGCCAAAATAAAATCAATGGCATCTCCGGTTAATACCGGAATATACAGCGTGAGAATAACAGTCAAAACGGCAAGTAAAAAGGAGACTGTTACAAAAAATGCATGGGGTTTCATGAGAGTCAGTATTTGCTTTATCGTTGCTTTTTTTACAACATTTGTTTTTGTTTTCATGCGCCCATTACCTCCTCCTTGGATAACTGTGACAGACAGATTTCACGGTAGACTTCACAGGTGGAAAGCAATTCTTTATGTGTGCCACAGCCTACGAGATTTCCGTCATCTAAAACAAGAATTTTGTCTGCATTCTTTACGGTTGCAGCACGTTGGGAAACCAAAAATACGGTGCAGTCGCCGGTATCTTTCCGAAGTGCCTTACGGAGTGCAGCATCAGTAGCAAAATCCAGTGCCGAAGCACTATCGTCTAAAATGAGAAATTCCGGTTTGCCGACTAAAGCCCTTGCAATGGTAAGACGTTGTTTTTGACCACCGGAAAGGTTGGTTCCGCCCTGTTCAACAAAGGCATCCAAGCCATCCTTTTTTTGTGATACAAAATCCAGTGCCTGTGCAGTTTCCAATGCCTGTCTGATTTCATCATCTGTGGCATCTTCTTTACCAAACCGGATATTATCCCTTATAGTGCCTTTAAACAAAACGGCACGCTGGGGAACGATACCGAAGCTTTTGCGCAGTGCATGTAACGGAAGGTCTTTTACGTTTCTGCCGTGAATGAAAACTTCGCCTTTCTGTACATCATAAAAGCGGGGAAGGAGATTGACCAATGTGGATTTACCGGATCCCGTACCACCGATAATACCGATTGTTTCCCCTCTCTCTGCCGTAAAAGATATGTTTTCCAAGGCATATTCTTTTGAACCGCCGTAAGCGAAAGAAACCTCAGAAAAACAGACGGCTGAAGTAGCATGGGGGTAATTTCCGGCAGAGGAAACAGCTGCGAAATCGGTGGAAGCGGTTGCGTCAGTGGTATCCTGAATGCTGGGTTCCAAAGCAAACACTTCGTTAATGCGATTTGCACAGGCAAGTGACTTTGTGATATTGATAATCAGGTTTGCAAGTTTAATAAGCTCCACTAAAATCTGGGACATATAATTTACCAGTGCAATTACGGCACCCTGTGTGATAAGTCCTTTATCAACCTGCAGTCCCCCGACCCAGACAATGGCAATCAAAGCACCGTTTACAAGAATATAGGTAACCGGATTGAGAAAAGCGGAAATCCGTCCTACGAATACCTGTAAGTGCATTAAGGAATCGTTGGTATCCCGGAAAGTTTCTTTTTCATGTTCCTGTCTGCAGACGGAACGGATGACACGAACACCGTTTAAATTTTCCCTTGTGATTAAGAGTACTTTATCTAACTGCTTTTGTACTTTTTTATAGAGCGGAATACTAACCGCCATGATGCCGAAAACCACAACTGCAAGAAGAGGAATGGCAACAACGAAAATAAGTGCTGCTTTTACATCAATGGTAAAAGCCATAACCATAGCACCAAATACAATAAACGGTGAACGGAGGAAAAGACGTAACACCAGATTCACACCGGATTGAATCTGATTGATGTCACTGGTCATTCGGGTAATCAGCGTGGAAGTACCGGTTTTATCAATTTCTTCATAAGAAAGTGAATTGATATGAGAGAACAAATCGCTGCGAAGTGCCGTGCCGAATCCTACGGCTGCCTTTGCTGCAAAATACTGTGCTGTCAGGGAGCAGACAAGTCCGATGATGCCGAGCAATATCATTAGAAGTCCCATTTTTCCGATATAACCAAAATCTTTTTTCAGAATGCCCACATCCACGATGTTTGCCACTACAAGGGGGACAAACAATTCAAAGCTTGCCTCTAACATTTTAAATAGAGGGGCAATAATACTTTCTTTTTTGTAGGCTTTCAGATAGCGTAACAGTTTTTTCATAAAATACCTCTCTGTGTTTGTTTTATTGACGAGTTTCAGTATAATACTTTTATATTGTTATTGCAAATTGTAAAAAGGAATGTTAGTATTGATTCGGAGCATATGTTTTATCTTTGGTTAAGCCATCTTGAATATCTGAATCATTTTAAAAATCTATGCTTTTTACCCATAAATCTTATTTCATATTTATTAATATAGGTTATATCTTTATATCTTGTAAATGGGTATGTATATATTGATGTATATTTTAATATGGTCTTAACTTCCAGTAGAAGTTGACACTCAATTGAAAATAAATGCTCAAAACGGGC
>CAYUYJ010000035.1:0-31754 GCA_964449325.1 uncultured Lachnospiraceae bacterium
AGCGCCGCCCTGTCACGGCGGAGGTCGAGGGTTCGAGTCCCTTCTGGGTCGTTTAGTGGTTTATAACCATATGGGATCTTAGCTCAGCTGGGAGAGCATCTGCCTTACAAGCAGAGGGTCATAGGTTCGAGCCCTATAGGTCCCATTACCAATTTTATATTGGCAAGAGGGGTTTATTACCTTTTATATGCCGGCGTGGCGGAACTGGCAGACGCGCAGGACTTAAAATCCTGTTGTAGCAATACAGTACCGGTTCGATTCCGGTCGCCGGCATTGAATAGAAATAGCGAGAATGTCTTTGTTGTAGACGTTCTCGCTATTTTTATGTAATAGGAAAGTGCGCGAGCTAAGTGGTGGAGGTTAATCCGTCATTTTCTGATAGAAAAATATCGGGCATAGACAGCACAATTGTGGTATGTTAATTTTATAGAATAAAATCATTGATAAATCGACAAAGGAGAAAAAAGATGAGTGTTAAAATTGACAGTTATTGTGGTTTAGCTTGCGAAGAGTGCGAATATAAGTTAAAAAATGAGTGTGACGGTTGTATTGCAACGAAAGGCAATTCTTTTCATGGAAAGTGTGATGTTGCAGAATGTGTAAAGAAGCGGGGAATCGGGTTCTGTGGAGAATGTGAAAAGTTTCCATGTGATACCTTAAAGGCATATTCTTTTGATAAGGAACACGGTGATGACGGACAAAGAATTGAAAACTGTCGTGAAAGAAGGCAGCACTGGTGAAAAAGGCAAGGGAGGGACTGGATCCGGTAAGTGTTTGCGGACATCATTGTTATGATTGTGATAATCTTATCAACTGTAAGAAGGGCTATTATGGAATAGAGAAGGAATTTGTTGCCAAAGCAACAGCGCTGTTTATTCAAAAATATGGAAAAGAAGTGTATACAGGTACTTTACAAAAAGCAATTGCAAATGGTATGAATTATCCAAAGTCTTTTGATGAGACGGGAAGTGTAGAAGAAGCCTTACGATTATTGGAAAGTTTTCGATAGATTAAGATTTATGGGGGATGCAGAATGGACTGGATGACACGAATGAATCAGGTTATGGATTATGTAGAGGCTCACTTGTGTGATGAAATATCGGAAAGTGAAGTGGCAAGAATTGTGGCTTGCCCCTATACTACGTTTCAAGCGTCCTTTTCACAGATTACCGGAATAGCATTTTCAGAATACATAAGAAGGAGAAAACTTACTTGTGCAGCTTACGATTTGCAGAATACAGATGAGAAGATTATGGATATTGCATTGAAATACGGATATCAGTCTGCGGATGCTTTTCGCGTTGCCTTTAAAAGTCTGCATCATGTTTCGCCGACCGATGTACGTAAAAAAAGTGTGAAGTTGACCTTTTACTGTAACCTTCATTTTGAGGTTGCAATTAAAGGAGTGGAAAAGATGGATTATACCATTGTAGAGAGGGAGTCCTTTCAGGTTCTTGGAATTCGTAGAATTACACCCTATGGCGGAGGAACATGGGCAATTGTAAAAAGTGACGGAAGTAATGATAAAATTAAGGAAATCAGTGGAAAGTTTTTTGATTTGGGACTGTGCTTCGGATTTTTGGAGGATGGCAGTGATGACTATATGTGTGCAATAGAATGGGAAGGAGAGGAAGTAGAAGGTTTTGAAACGTTTACCTATCCGCCGGCAACATGGATTGTATTTGAAGCAAAAGGGTCAATATCGGATCATGTTCTTGTCAGTGTATGGAATCGTATCAATAAGGAATTCTTACCAAATAGCAAGTATAGGAAATGTATGGCTACAATAGAGAAGTTCGTGTATTGGAATGAAGCGGAGGATGTCGGGAATGTTGAAATTTGGATTCCGGTAGAGATAAAGAAATAGTTGTTTAATTGTTCCGAATGGGGTAGAATTGCTATGTACATAGTGTAATAGATAAAATAGCAAAGAGAGGAACAAAAGTTATGTTGAATCCGGCATCCGTCATGAAAATCATGAATGCAAAAGCGCAGTTTGATCATAATCATCCAAAATTTTCGGCATTTATGAAAGCTTTTTTTTCAAAAGAGATTAAGGAAGGAACGATTATTGAAATAACGGTAAAAAGACCGGGTGAGGATGAAATGACTTCCAATATAAAAATACAGCAGACCGACTTGGAGCTGATGGGGGAATTGAAGGAATTAATAAAGGGGGGAGTATAGTGTGAAAAGGATGGAAAAAAAGCAGGATAGAGCATCAAAGAAAAGTCGTAGGTTTAAAATAGGACGAAATATCGGTATATTATTATTGAGTATGGGTGTTTTGCTGACAGGTTGCTCAGGAATATCTGATATGGTAGCGGTTTATGATAATGAAGCCAGAATTGCAAGTCAGTCAAACAGTTATAATAAAGTTAACTATAGACAGTCAGAAAAGAATAATACAATTACTGTAGTCTGTGAGACCTTTGAAGGAATGGATACGCTTTGGGATTATGATGCCGAGGGAACAGAGTCCTTTGATTTTGCGTATGATTTAAAATCAGAGAGCGGAAAAGCAAAACTGGTATTGATTCGTCCGGATGGTTCTTTGGAAACGCTTGTGGAAGTAACGGATAAAACGGAAGGAAGAAAAGCAGAGGGAGCCATGACTTTGGAAATGGAAGCCGGAAGGAACCGCATTAAACTGGTTGGAGGAGAAGACACACAAATCGATTTGGAAATGACAATGACAAAGTTACAAGGTATTATATAGAGCGAAAAGCAACCATGCTTTTATAAGTGGAGTAAAGACAGAAGGCCTTTATTAGCAGATAAAAAGATTTTCTATTTGATTAATGATACAAAATCTTTTTTATCTGTTGACAGAGGTCTTTTTTTGCGTTATTATATGTCTACAAACGATATGTCGCGTGTCGACATATCGAGATAAGATATATTGGACTAAAACATATTGTGTCAAGATATCGTTTTGCAAATTTTTGGAATGAATACAAAGATATTTAGGAAGTAAAAAGATATGTAATAAGAGATAAAAAAGATAGGGAGGAAAAACATGGAGGAAGGTTTGTTGAAAAAATACATCCCCATGACGGAAACAACCTACTATACGCTTTTGGCAGTTACTGATAAGCGTCATGGATACGCGATTATGCAGTTTGTCAATGAGTTGACCAAGGGGCGGATACAGCTGGGAACAGGAACTCTTTACACGATGGTTGCAAGACTTACGGCTGATGGGATTATTGAGATTGTACCCAGTGAAGAGGGGAAAAAGTCTTATCTGATTACAGAAGTAGGGATGAAGCTTTTGAAGATAGAGACAGAGAGGCTTGGTTGTCAGCTTGAAGACGGAACGAATGTGATAGAAGGTGTCGGGGAGGGAAATTGAGCATGGAGAAAAAACTAAAGAAGTTTAAGTGTATGGTCAGCTATCAAAAGGAACGTTTGTGGCTGGAGGACATGGCGAAACAGGGGTGGTTCCTGGAAAATATTACTTTGGGAACGTTCTTTACTTTTAAGGCAGGTGAGCCCAAAAACATGATGTATGAAATTGATCGTTTCAATCTGCCAAAGAAACCGACACTGGAAGAAATTCGTCATAAAGAGATTTTTATGGATATGGCAACGGAACTTGGCTGGAGAGAAGTGACACATGACGAGACACTAACCTATTATTTTTGTAAAGAGTATAAAGAAGGAGACATCAATGAACTTTACAATGAGGAGGAGTCCCGGAAGCAAAGAGGGGCAAAGTTCTCCGGTTTTCTGAATGAAAAGTCGCAGGAGCTGATTTTCTGGTCAGCAGTGATTCTATTGCTCGATATCCTGATACTTCTGCTGGACAGCTTTACAGAGATAAAGGTGCCAATGTGGTATAACAGTTTTGCCTTAGTGTATGTGACAATTTGCAGTGTGACGGCACTGATACAATGGAAAATCGGAAGACTTGCTGAGGAGGAACTATCCCTAAGTCGTGCGGAATGGATGAAAAGACAGGATACTACCAGATATAAAAAGGTGAATAAGCTGATTTTTCGTGTCAGAAGTCTGAAACGATTTTTGAAAGAGCAGGAGGAGCAAGGCTGGATTTTAACCGGTATAACCTTTAAACAATATTATTTTGCAAAAAAGGATGAAGCACATCAGGTTTATACGATGGACAGCAAATGGCTTACAAATAAACGCCGAAAAGCCAGACAGTTGGAGAAATTCAATGATAAGAAGGACTGGATTGGAATGAATAATGACTGGCAGGTGCAGAGTCTGAAGGATGCCGAAGAAAAAGGCTGGCAGTTTGTCTGTGCTTTGGAAAACCGGGCGGTGATTTATCGTGGGGATGCAGACAGAGTAATTCCGCTAAATGATGCGAAATATGACAATTCGCTACGAGGAATTTCTTTAATCGGTGATTACGGACTTGGGCTTTTGATAGCAGGGATTATTGGAGGAATATGTGGTTTCTGTCTTGCTATATTCGGAGTGTTTTAAATAGAAGCAAAAAAGAAAGAAATAGAAAAAGAGCCCGAAGAGCGGGCAGATGGGAGTTATAATGAAACTGGAAGTAAAAGAAATCAGAAAAAGTTTTGGAGAAAAAGAAATTTTGCATGGCATTAATTTCACGGTAGAAAGCGGAAAGGCATTAGGACTGCTTGGTAGAAACGGTGCAGGAAAAACGACTACGATTCGTATCCTGATGGATGTATTTCATGCCAATGCAGGAGAAATCCTTTTGGATGGGAAGCCGTTTAAGCCGTCAGAACACAGCATCGGTTATCTGCCGGAGGAAAGAGGATTGTATCCGAAAAGAACCGTAACCGAGCAAATGATATTTCTTGCAAAGCTGCGCGGAATGAAAGCAGCAAGAGCAAAGGAAAATGCAATGAAATGGTTGAAACGGCTTGAAGTGGACGAATATGCGAGTCGAAAACTGGAAACTTTATCCAAAGGAAATCAGCAGAAGGTGCAGCTTGCGGCAACTTTAGTATGTGATCCGGAAATTGTCATTCTGGATGAGCCTTTCAGCGGACTGGATCCGGTGAATTCACAGATTTTAAAAGATGTGGTGAATGAACTGATTGCAGAAGGAAAGCTTGTAATTTTTTCCAGTCACCAGATGAGTTATGTGGAAGAATTTTGTGACCATATTGCGATTATCAATCAGGGCGAAGTGGTACTTTCCGGTGAACTGAAGGAAATTAAGAAGGAATACAGCCGGAACAGATTGATGCTGGCTGCAGAAAATTATTCACCGGAGGAGCTTGCAGAGAAGGTGAGTAAGGAAATCAGCGGTCTGTCCGTATCGGAAAAGAAAAAAGAATATCTTGTTTTGGAGACTGTACAGGGAAATACCAAAAAGGAAATTCTGAAGAATCTGGCGGAAACGGATATTGATATTGTAAAATTCGGAAGATATGAGCCGTCCTTAAATGATATTTTTGTTGCCAAAGTGGGAGAAGAGGCAGAAGGAGAGAGAGCATGAAAAAGTTTTTAATTGTATTACAATATGAATTGAGAGACTATTTATCAAGCAAAGGATTTGTAGCATTCACATTGATTATCGCATTGGCAGGAGCATTGATTCTATGTCTGCCCCGTTTTAAAGATATGTCTGATTTTACGGGAGTAGGTGAAGGTACGAAAACCGAAGCGGAGGCAGAAGAGGCAAATGAGGAAGAAAAAACGAAGATGTATCTGTTCGACGAAGCCGGAGTAACAGACGCGGAAGTGTTAAATGCCATGTTCCCTGAAACAGAGTGGATATATACCGAAAATGAGGAAACGTTGAAAACAGCAGTTGAGGAACAGGAAGCAGAAGCAGGCTTTGTAGTAAAATCCACTTCCGAATATGATTATTATGTATATAATATGGGAATGACAGATGTAAACAGTTCCATTTTCGACGAAGCAATGAAGATTTTTTACCGTATGCAGTATTGTGAGCAGAATAATCTGGATTACGGACAGATTACCGCAATGTATGAAGCACCGATTACCGTCAATACACAGATTCTGAATAAGGATACCGGAAGTAATTATTGGTATTGCTATTTTCTTGTAATTCTTGTATTTATGTTGATTGTGATGTATGGTCAGATGATTGCAGTTTCTGTTACAAATGAGAAAAGTAATCGTGCTATTGAGGTACTTGTAACCTCCACCACACCGAACAGTCTTTTGTTTGGCAAGGTCGTTGCCGGAGCTATCGGCGGTCTGGTACAGAGCGGTGTGATTTTAGGTGCAGTGTTGCTTTCCTATGAATGGAACAGAGAATTGTGGGGCAGAAAACTGGATATGATTTTCCACATCCCTGCATCCGTATTATTGACCTTTGCACTTTTTGGATTAGGAGGATATTTATTCTATGCCTTCCTTTACGGCGCAATGGGCGCTTTAGTAAGCAAAACGGAGGATGTAAGCAAAAGCTCCGGTGGTCTGATGATTGTCATTATGGTTGTTTATTTCTTCTCTTTGATGCAGCTTACCAATGTAGAAGGGATCGCCATTAAAATACTGTCCTTCCTGCCTATCAGTTCCTATAGTACTATGTTTGCGCGAATTGCCATGGGAACGGTTCAGACATGGGAAATTGTTGTTTCGTTCCTCATTCTTGTAGCTTCTATTTTCGGAGCAGGTTTTATCGGAGCGAAGTTGTATCGGATGGGAACTCTCAGATACGGAAATCCGATTAAATTGAGTACGGCACTGAAAGCAATCAGAAAAGCAGAATAAGAGTAAAGAATTATAAAAAGAAGAAGAGTCGGGGCAAAAGAACCGGACTTTTCTTCTTTTTTGTATATTCATTGAAAAAAAAAGTATAAATTTCTGAAAGGATATGCTATGATAGATACGTTGAATTTCAATATTTTGTGTAAAAACGGAACATGAGCTAAAAAACGGGAATGATAAAAACGGAGGAAATTTATATGGAAAAACAGAAGAAAGCGTTAGGTATGCTTACGGAAAAACAGTATATGAACGGGGCAACAATTGTATGCCATTCGGCTATCGTTATCGTGTTGATTTTGTCTTATTTTGCGGAGGTATTAAAGGGGAGTAGGACAATCTCGTATTTTCTCGTATTTTCTTGTATTGCGGTTATTCCGCTTGTTGCAGAGCTTTTGATATACAAAGGAAATAAAGAGAGTGATGTTATCCGGCACATCGCCGGTTGCGGGTATAGTGTCTTATACATTTTTGCAATATTTACAACAAACAGCATTTTGACATTTACCTTTGCGTTTCCGATGTATCTTATTATTACCTTGTATTCGGATGTAAAATTTTGTGCCTCTATCTGTGGAGGAGGTTTCCTTGTCAATGTTATTTATGTAGTGTATAACGCGATGACGGTAGGCTATTCGAAAGAACAGATTCCGGATGTGGAAATTCGGATTGGCGTGATGTTGATAATGGCAGTTTTTCTCATTATTTGTACCAGTGCCCTGAAAAATGTAAACGATAAAAAAATTGCGGAAATTAACGAAGAAAAAGAAAAAACTTCAAAGCTTTTGGAAAATATTATGAATATTTCCGGAAAGATGGTTGGAAATATTGAGCAGGCATCGGTGAAGATGGAACGTCTTGGAGTTTCGGTAGAAGAAATCCGCGATTCCATGCAGGAGATTTCCACCGGTAGTAACGAGACGGCAGAATCCATGCAGTCTCAATTAGAGAGTACCGAACAGATTCAGAACCAGATTGGTAAGGTAAAAGAAGTTTCTGAAGATATCAGTGTAAAAATTGTGGAAGCAGCAAAAGAGGTTGAAGAAGGTATTCGGAATGTAGAGCAGCTTACATTGCAGGCAGAGAAATCAATTGAAGCCAGTGAGGTAGTAGATAACAAAATGAAGCAGCTTGCGGAAAATACGGCTCGTATGAATGAAATTGTAGATATGATTAGCAGTGTGGCAAACCGTACAGGAATGCTTGCTTTGAATGCAAGTATTGAGTCTGCCCGTGCGGGAGAAGCAGGAAAAGGCTTTGCCGTAGTTGCGGGAGAAATTACAACACTGGCAAATCAGACGAAGAGTGCTACGGTAGATATTGTTACTATGATTCAGGCAATTACCGAGGAATTAAGAGAAGTAGAAAAAGCAGTAGCCATTGTATCGGAAAATAATCGTTCCCATGCGGAGACTACCAAGGCAGTAACAGAACGATTTGAAAAAATTTCCGTTTCTACCAGAAGCGTTAACGAGCAGGCAAGACAGATGGAACAGGTGGTAGAAGAACTGGCTGCGGCAAACGAAGTCATTGTGGACAGTGTAGAAAATGTATCCGGTACAACAGAAGAAATGTCTGCTTATGCTACACAGACCTATCAGGCATGTGAAGAAAACAGTATGCTTGTGGATGAAGTGAACGATATTGTAAAAGAACTCAGTGGTCATGCCGAAGAATTGAAAAACAAGTAAAAGTTTCACTAAAATAACACATTTTTTAGCTATACTGGAAGACAGTGAAATAAAAGGAGGAGACCATTGTGTCTAAGAAAAAAACAGAAACAGCAAGTACAGAAAAGGTTATGACAAAATATGACCGCAAAATGGAGCGCCGCCGCAAGGAGCAGGAAAAAGAGGCGAAAGCCAAAAAGAGAATGAGAGTTACGGGGCTTGTCGTTGTAGTTTGTCTTGCAGCATTGATTATCGGAAGTGTCGGGACAAGTCTTTTGAAAAGATATAACACGTTTCATGGTACTTATGTGAAAATCGGTGAACATGAACTGACCAGATTGGAATATGATTATTACTATTACAGTGTTATTAATAATTATATTTCTACTTACTCTTATTTATTGTCTTATATGGGACTTGACACGACAAAGGATTATGCAGACCAGACCTGTTCCTTTGATGAGAATATGACATGGAAAGATTATTTTGACCAGATGACGGTTGCACAGATTCAAGAAGTGAAAGCACTGGTAGATGATGCAACAGCCAACGGATTTACTTATGATGATACAGAGGATTATGCAAGTTTTCTTGCAAATGTGGAATCCAACGTTACTTCGGCAGGGGTAACAGAGAGTCAGTATTATAAGGAAGTCTATGGCGAATATGCAACGGAAAGCAGGGTAAAGGGTTTTGTGAAAGAAACACTGCTTGCTTCTGCCTATTACGATAAACTTGCAGAGGATCATGCGCCTTCACAGGAAGAAATTGATGTGTATTATGCAGAAAATAAAAATAGTTACGATAACGTAAGCTATAGAAGCTTTGCCTTCACTTCTGCAGATATTACAGCAAGCTCTGAAGAGGCAGACAGAAAGGAAGCAACTGTCAAATTACAAAAGAGTGCCAATGAGTTTAAAGACAGATTGGAAGCAGGGGAAGACTTTAATGCTCTCTGTGCGGAATACTCGGAAGAAGAAGCAAAAGCAAATTATGAGGATACGGAAAAAGATTACAGCTTAAGTGAGAATATGGCTTATTCGGGAACGAATCAGGCATTTGCGGATTGGATGTTTGATGAAACAAGAACAGCCGGAGAAATCGAAGTGATTCCGGATGAAACAAATGCAAAATGCTATGTGGTGAAGTTTGAAGGAAGAAATAAGGACGAAGAAACCGTCAACAAAACTATTTCCGATACCCTTGCAAATCAGGTAGCCGGTGAGTATGTAAGCAGTCTTGTAGATGGTTACGAAGTAACAGATGTTGCAGGAAAACTGAAATATCTGGTGATTCAGGAAGAGGCGGCACAGACAGCCAAAGAAGCAGAGACTACAGCAACCGAAACAAATGTGACAGAAGAAACTGCAACGGAATAATAGACAAAAGAGGCATATTTGAGTGAAGAATTTTCATTCAAAATGCCTCTTTTTCTTTTGGAAAGGCAGGTGTAAGATAATCGTCGTATGTTTTGATTAACCGGGAGGAAAGACAGAAAATGAACAGAAACATAAAAATGGATAATTTAAAGGGCATTCTGATTGTTTTAGTAGTGGCAGGTCATCTTTTGGAACTGTGCATGGGTAAGGGGGTACTACGCTATACCTATATCATGATTTATTTTTTTCATATGCCGCTTTTTGTATATTGCTCCGGTTACTTTGCAAAATGTAGTGGTGTTGGGGAACGGATTTTAAAAAGGCTTCTGGTGCCCTATATTGTTTTTCAGATACTATATATTTTATTTGAAAAGTTAGTTTTGAAAAACCGGATAGAATTGCAGTTTTCCAAGCCGTACTGGCTGTTATGGTATCTGGTTGCCATGATGGTATGGAGTGTTGTTCTTCCTGTTGTAGCCACGAATTCCAGAAAAAAGCAGGTGCTTGTTCTGCTGTTTTTCGTTGTGGCAGCCTTGACAGCAGGTTTTGACAGCGGTGTGGGAAGAAGTATGAGTCTTTCCAGAATCATCGTGTATTTTCCTTTCTTTTTGATGGGATATGATTTGCATATGTGGGATAAGGAACGGGAAATGCTGCCGGAGGAAGGCGGGGAAAATGAACGGGAAAGTCACACAAGAAAACTGGAAGAGCTGGCAAGGAAGTATCAAAAAGAGATCAGTTTCTTTGTAGTTGCGACGCTTTTTGGCATTGCAGTATTTACAGGAATCCATATGGGAGCATGGAAAATCAGCTGGCTATACGAAGCGGCATCCTATGAAAAGAACGGTTCTGATATGGAATTCAGACTGTTTCATTTGGCAGTCGGTACACTGGGAATTTTAGGTGCCAGAAGGTTTCTGCCGGATAAAAAGCTTCCTGTTTTTGATAAATTAGGGCAAAAAACAATGCCAATCTATCTTACGCATGGTTTTGTCGTAAAATGGATTGACATGATTGGTTTGTTTTCGTAAATATTATGGTGAGGCAGCCGTGCGTGCCACCTTTCTCTTTTTCAAATAAAGGGTGGCAAGAAAGGCTGCAAGGGAAAGCAGGGAAACGGCAATGCCGGCATTCAGTCCCGAAGGATAGTAGGAAAGCTCAATTGTATGTTCTCCGGCCTCCAAGGGAATACTGATGAAGCAGTCTTCAAAAATATTGGTATCGGCAGGCTGTCCGTCGACTTTCAAAGTCCAACCCGGTTCATAAGGAACGGAAAGCACCAGTTCTCCGGTACCGTCTACGGTAATATGTCCTTTGATATGCCCGGAATCATAGGAATCCAACGTCATGGAGGAAGCGGAAAGGGTACGAAGACAATGTGCCAGTACCTCTTCGTTCATTGTATAAGCAGATACATACAGGGAGCCTTCGTCTTCACTGTCTAAAGAAATCACATCCCCCATCCGATGATAACCCAAATCCATAATATATTCGTTGTTCATTTTTTTGAATTCCATATCTTCCTGACCATTGCTAAAGGTTGCTGTAATCTCTTTGATTTTGGAAGAATCGGTAAAGGCATAAATATAGCCGTCCTGCATAGCGGTAATGGTTACATGGTTATTGCCCGTATGTTCAGCATGAAGGTTTTCAAATAGCGGTTCTTCCATGGAGAGAGCAGAGACCAGACGGTTTTGTAAGGTCAGCGGTGTCAGCGCTTCCTCGGCAACCTCCTCCGGAGTCTCATCCTTAATCACTTCTTCCAAATCTTCAACAGTTCCGAACAGTTTATCCAATTCAAGAATATCCATATCTGATTTTCCTGTAGTTTCCGTATTAACGAAAAATCCGAAAGGCAGACTATAAGAATTTTTATATAAATACAAATCTCCTTCACGGTCAATCATTTGATACAGTGAATTATCTGCAAGCAGTTCAGAGGAAATCATATATTTTACATTTAACAGTGCTGCAATGAGCGGTGTATCGCCTTCGTAATTGTAATACACTTTACTGTTTTGCATACCATATTTTCCGTAAAAATCCTTCACATGGGCATTGGAAGTGGAGGAAAACAAAGAGGCGGAAGGGTAGGAAAGGAGCATTCCGTCGTTTTTGGTAACACGGCGGAACTTCTCAACCCGATAAAAGCCTGTATCTGTTTCTGACAGGCGCTCCATCAAGGTATGATAATCATCATAGTTTTTTAGGTAATTGGTACGGTTGACAGTAGGAACGCTGGTAATAAAGGTGTTCACGCCGGCTTCCACCATGACTGCTGCAAGAGCAGCATAGTACACCCGTTTCCTGTTTTGCGGGCTGCTTCGGAAAAAGAAAAACAGTGCTCCGTATAAAGCAAGCATGACAAGTGTCACAAGAAAAATGGAAAAGGTAAACATTTCCGTGTCAATCAGTTTGTCACAGATTAGCAGGAAACAGAGTATTCCGAACAGACACAAGCCGATGGTTTTGGTCTGATAAGTCCGAATGCCCTGCAGGGCTTCAAAGCAGACGGCTAAAAGTAACAGAATGTAAAGGAAGGACTGTCTGCAGGGTAAGGAATCCGGGTAATTAAATCCGTGCCATATAAAGTTCAAGGTATTGGTAGAGAAACTGAAAATCAAAAATACGAGCAATAAAAGCTTCGGCAGTTTTTCTTTTAACGGAACTTCTTTTTTGATTACATATAAGGGCAGCAGGAGGAAAACCGCTACGCCACAGTATAGATTGGGCCAGTGATCCAGTCCGGTCTCCACCGGTACATTCATGGAATGCCTTGCAAGGACATCCAGAATGGAAAAATAGGAGGTCATCTTGTTCGGAAAATCCACATTGGAAAATTCCGTAAAGAAAAGTGCGGTAAGCTCCGGCAGGAGAAGAATGGCGGCCATACCTCCGGCCAAAAGGGAATACCATGCAAAATGCAGGATTGCCTGTAATTTTTTTTCTGCACTGATAAGCAGAACAAAAAAGTACAGCACCAGATAAATACAAATCATAATGCAGATATAATAATTGGATAAAATGGCAAGAGCCAGTGTGATGCAGTAGAGTGTGCAGTTTTCCCCCTTTACAAGCCGTTCCAGACCTAAAATAATAAGCGGTGCAAGGACGATGCAGTCTAGCCACATGACATTCCAGTTGTAAGCTGCCATATAGCCCGACAGGGCATAGAATACGGCAAAAAACACAATACTGAAGCTGTCAGAGTGAAAATGCTTTTTCAGATAATAAGAAAAAGTAAAGCCGCAGGCTGCAATTTTTAAAACCACAAAATAAGTCATAAACTCAATCAAAAGGCCTTCCGGGCATAACAAAGAAAGCCAATTGAAGGGGCTTGCCAGATAATACACATAGAGGGCGAGAAAGTTGGAGCCGATACCTGTACGGAAGGAATAAAACAGGCTCTCACCGTCTTTTACCTTGTGGAAAAATTCCGTTAAAAACGGAAAATACTGATGGTACATATCAATGTGCAGAAAGGATTCATCCCCAAAGGGGTAAATTTCCCGTGCAATAAAGATAATCAGCATCAATATAAGAGGTATTGCAGTAGAGAGAACATAAATAAGATTTTTCTGAAAGAAATTTTTTACTTTCATGGATACTCCTGTCTGCGCGTAAAAGCGCATATATATTTCGTTTTTTTATTTTGTATTATTGTCAAATAATTGATAGTATTGCAATTTACGGTAGGGAAGAAGTTCCTTCTGACATTCGTCTGTCGGTGAAGAGGTTCCCGCCGCATTTATTGTCTGAATAGCGGAAATGACGGAAAAGCTTTCCGAAAGCTCCGACAGGTAAGCAGTATAGGAGGACTGGGGGATTCCCGCCGCTTCCAATACCTTTGGGGCAAGAAGATTGGCACTGGTATCTATTCCGTGCCGGGATTCTAACTCGTAGTTTGCCCAAAGAATATAGGGAACTTCATAGCGTCTTGCGTATTCTTCCTCGGTCAGTGCGGAGTCGGATTTCCCGTTTAGTTTCCAAATCGGACGAACTACCGAATTCGTAGGTTGATGGTCGCCGAAGAAAACGATTAAGGTAGGTTCTTCTACCTGCTCAAAGTAGGAAAGTAAATTTTCCAGTGCCGAATCCGATAAGTGAATTAAGGAAAGATAATTGTTTAGTACCTCTGAATTTGCTCCTTTTACCGAAATATCGGGTTTAAAATTGTCATAGGAATCGCTGTAGGAGGAGTGGTTCTGCATGGTTACATTAAACAGAAACAGAGGTTTCCCTTCTTCCTTATTTTCAAACAATTCAATTATTTTTTCATAATCCGCTTTATCACTTACATACTTGCGGATGATTTCAGGATTTTTAAAATCCTTGATAAAATAATTCGTGTCCAATCCCAAAAGCGGATAGACTTTGTCACGTTCCCAGCCGCTGCTGTTGTAAGGATGCATGCCGATGGTTGTATAACCATATTCCTTTAAATAAGAAGGAAGAGAAGGAATTTCCTTCTTAATATATTGCTGATAGGGAATGCTTCCCTGAGGTAAAAATGCCATGCTGTTACCGGTCAGAAACTCAAATTCCGTATTTGCCGTATTACCGCCCAGTACGGAAACATGAAGATAACCGGATTGCGTATTTTCACCGTTTGTCATCAGAGAACGGACAAACGGCATATAGTCCTGATTGGTTTCAAAATCAGCTAAAACGGACAAATCCGAGAAGGCCTCATTCATGATAACAATAATGTTAGGGAGCTTTCCATCAATTCCTGCTCCGTTCATAGTTTCCGTATCCGGTGTAGCGTAAGCGGACAAAAACTCCTCCGCCTCTGCAACGCTATAACCAGCCGGTTTATCGACGATTAGGTATTCCAGTTCCATTAAAAAGGCAAGTGCTGTTCCGTCTTTATAGCTCATAGTGGTAGGTGTAAAAAGCTTGTCGTAAAGCTTGAACCGTGTTACGGAAGAATCGGCCTGAACCAATAACGTAAACCCATATAAACAGAGCAATGACAGCAGGGCACCGCTAAGTCGGAATTTCCAATTGATAAAGCGTTTATTATCGGTCAGGAAAAATTCGAGTACCATTACCGCAAGAAGCCCAATCAGCGCACCAATTGCCTGTTTATCCATAGTATATTTGAAATTATCGGCTACACTTGCCGCAGTTTTAATGGAAAAGATATCCCAAGGCATAATAGGTGCGGAACGGAAACTCAAGACATAATAGTTGGCAACACCTATAATAAGGAAGAAACCTGTTTGTAACATCAAGGCAAGCCGTATCCGTCCGAGAGCGGTAATGAGCAAAAGTGCCAGTATTTCAAACAATACGATGTTTAAAAATTGTGCGGGAAGTTTCATGGTCTTAAACGGATTGTGGGTTAAAAATTCAAACAGATAAAAGGTGATGACCGGACAAAGAAGACCGGTGATACTGTTTTTTATGGCTGTTTTCATGCTTGTATTTTTTAGATTCATTTTTTTAAAATTTATGTTCATTATAATAATACCTTTCGACAATGATACTTTTTTCTTGTATATCTGTTTCTCAATTTTATATGCAAAATTCATTCTAGTAGCGCAAATGCGGCATGTCAAGTAAATCAAAAAATTATAATAAAAAATTATGAATTAATACTTGACAACAGATATATTAATGTGTAGAATATCAATGTTGCAATTGATACGGCAATAACATATATATGTGCGTTTAGCTCAGCTGGATAGAGCGTTTGGCTACGGACCAAAAGGTCGGGGGTTCGAATCCTCTAACGCACGTTATAGAAGCCTTGTAAAATCAAGGAAAACGAAAAGCACTCTGAAAAGTCAGGGTGCTTTTTTCACGATGTGACTAACATTTTCTGTAATATACCGCTATCAGGTTAATACAAAACAAATTAAAAAATATTAGGGTGTAGCATTAAGCTATGCCCTATGTTAATATAGTAGCAATATAATTTATGTTAGATTTCATGAAATATTTTAGGGGGAATGAAAACGACATGAAAGAAATAATACGAAAGATTACCTATCAAATAGAAGATAATTTTTTCCTTACGGTTATCCGGCATGGATTGACGATGATGATTCCGCTTATTCTGGTAGGCGGCATTGCCTGTGCGCTTATGAATTTACCCTTTGAAAATTATGCGGAAGTATTTCAGCAGAGTAAGTTTGCATGGCTTTACAATCTTTTTCAGATGGTGTATCAGGGCACGTTTGGATTATTTTCCATTATTCTCGTGATTACCCTCAGTTTAAGCTATGGTATGGAGCGAAATGAGACGGTAGACAAGGTAGCACTGTATGTTATTGTGGCACTCGGAGCCTTTGGGGCACAGCTTAATATTGGCAGTCCACATTTTAGTGCAGATAATCTTGGAACCAAGGGTAGTTTTTCAGCTGTGCTTGTAACACTGTTTGCTTGTTTCCTTTATAGTAAATTAAAGGACAGGGCAAAACTTTCCCTTAAAAACTTTACGAACGGAATGGAAGGTGTGTGTGCGAATGCCATGCATACTTTATTGCCTGCGGCAAGCGTTATAGGTGTTGTGGCATTAATAAACCAGTTGTTAAGTATGGTATTTCATGTGTGCAGTATTCACGAATTGCTTTCCAATCTGCTCTGTGGATTTTTTGGGAAAATGGATAATGGCTTTTTATCCGGATTATTGTATACAGTATTACTGCATGTACTTTGGATATGCGGATTCCATGGAAGTCATTTGTTAGAGCCGGTAGCGCAGACTAATTTTTTAAATGTAAGCGAAGAATCATTTTTCAGTAAAAGTTTTTTTGATACATATGTAGTGATGGGAGGCTGCGGAACAACAATCTGTGTGCTTCTGGCACTTTTGATTTTCTTTCGGAAGGACAGAATAGGCAAGTTTGCAAAAATCGCTTCCTTTACGGTTATTTTTAATTTAAACGAAGTGTTGAATTTCGGGATACCGATTATTTTAAATCCGGTTCTGGCGATTCCGTTTATTCTCACTCCCGTTGTGATTTATCTGATTGCTTACGGAGCCACGGCAGCAGGTTTTGTGCCCGCACTTACACAGGAAATTTCATGGTCTACGCCGGTGCTGTTCAGTGGGTATATGGCAACCGGCTCTGTCCGGGGAATCATTTTACAGGTGATATGTATTCTGGTGGGAATCGGAATCTATCTGCCGTTTCTTCGGATACACAAACGGGTGCAGGAAAATTATGCCAAGGAACAGGTGAAGAAACTGGTGAAGGAGTTGCAGGAGTGCGAACAGGAAAAAGAGACTCCGAAGTTCTTAACCCGTGCGGATTGTTTAGGTCTGATTTCCCGTATGCTGTTACAGGATTTGGAAGCGGCAATAGAAAAAGAAGAATTATATATGCTTTATCAGCCACAGATGGATGATAAAGGTAACTGCCTTGGGGCAGAGGCGTTGCTTCGCTGGCAGCATCCGCTATATGGTTTTATTTATCCTCCTCTTATTATTTATCTGGCTAAGGAGGGAGGGCTGCTTCCGAAACTGGAGGAAAAAGTATTTGAGATGACAGCAGCAGCCATTCAGAGAACCTCAGAGGAATATGACGGCGACTTCAAAATTTCAGTGAATATTACGGCGAAATCTCTTTTGTGGGAAATTGAGGAATGTATAGACCGGTGCCTGAAAAAGTACGATATTCCGGCAGAAAATATGTGGATTGAGATTACGGAGCAGGATGTGATTTCTAATGCGAATCAGGTTGTTGACAAGCTGAACCGGATAAAACTGAAGGGACATACGTTGTTAATTGATGATTTCGGAATGGGGCATACATCGTTAATATATTTACAGTATAATCTCTTTAATGTGGTAAAATTAGATGGCTCGTTAGTGAAAAAATTGTTGGAGAGCAAGACCAATCAGAAAATTGTGGCTTCCATTGTAGAGCTGGGAAGGGAACTGGGAGTAAAGGTTATCGCAGAGTATGTAGAGAACGAAGAACTGAGGGACAAGCTGTTGGAACTTGGATGTACATGGTATCAGGGATATATGTTCAGTAAACCGATTCCGTTAGAGGAATTTATTACATATCTGAAACAGCATAATGAATAGAGAATAGAAAGAGCGGGTGTAGATGCACCTGCTTTTTTGATGCAATACAGTCATTTTTTATGTTCAAAAAATGACTGTATTTTTTATCAAGTATTTACGGTATTTTTATTTTTTGATTAATCCTATAATAAATACATCATCAGATAAAACGTTTAAGTGTTATCGAAAAAAGAAGAGGAGGAGATGAAAGAAATGGAGCAAAATAAAAGCAAAAGAGAAGTAATATCAGATAAGCTCTATTATCTGATTAGAATTGCGATTATTTTATCAGCAGTATTTTTATTCATTCCAAACTTGAATCCGGCAAGAATCAGCGGATTAATTAACAGAAACATGTCTTTGTTTACTTCCGGGATATCTTATTCTTCCCTGACAGAAGGATTCGGAAGAGCAGTGAAAAAAGGGTGGGTAATGCAGTCATCCCTTCAGATATTATATGTATCTGCGTTGGTATCCTGCATCGGTATTATTGCCAATGTGGCAAGTGCCTGTATGTCCATCGGAAATATAAAATTTAAAAAACTCGGTAACTTAATTGCCGTTCTCGGCAGCGCATTGGAAATCATCGGGTTAATCGGAGTTTACATAGCATATACGCAGGTCGCACAAACCGGAAAGCCGAAAAAAGTAGAACCCATGTTTTCCAACGGATTCTGGATTATTTTAACAGTAGCAATCATTATTCTTGTATGTACACTGATACAGGTGATATTGCTGGCAAAGAGTCCGAAAGAAGAGAAGTTTGAGATGCAGACGAAGTTTAAGCTGTTTCTTATGTATGCACCCTTCATTGCACTGGTCGCAGTATTCTCTTACCTTCCTTTGTTGGGATGGCGGTATGCGTTCTTTGATTATAAGGTAGGTGATACCTTAAGCATGGAAAAATTTGTAGGATTGAAATGGTTTAAAGAACTGATAAAAAATCCTGCAACAGTCAGAGATATTGTACAGGTATTAAAAAACACATTAGGAATGAGTTTTTTGGGAATAGCAACAAGCTGGCTCCCGATGGCATTTGCAATTTTCCTTTCTGAAATTAAAAATGTAAGATTTAAGAGATTTGTACAGACCTTTACTACGGTTCCAAACTTTATCAGCTGGGTTTTGGTATATGCCATTGCGTTTTGTATTTTCTCTACCGACGGTTTTGTCAGCAGTCTGTTTGTAAATCTTGGTATCTGGAATGAAGGACAGAATATGCTGATGAGCGGTGAGCATACATGGATTAAGATGTGGGCATGGGGAACATGGAAAGGTGTAGGCTGGAGCGCAATTATTTACATTGCAGCGATTTCCGGTATTGACCAGCAGCTTTATGAAGCGGCTACCGTAGACGGTGCGGGCAGATTCCAGAAGATGTGGCACATTACTCTTCCGGGACTGATTCCTACCTTCTGTGTATTACTCCTTATGTCAGTTGCCAATATTCTGAGTAATGGTATGGATCAGTATTTAGTATTCAAAAATGCAACCAATGCAGATGTGATTCGTGTTCTTGACTTATACGTTTACGAACTGGGTATCGGTAAAGGTTCCATTCCGCTTACTACGGTGGTAAGTATGCTGAAATCCATTATCAGTGTTACATTGCTGTTTGCAGCTAACGGAGTTTCCAAATTAATCCGTGGCGAAAGTATTGTATAGGAGGTGCAGATATGGCAAAGACAGCGCAGGAAAAAGCGGATTTGAAAGCAGAAAAGCTGTATGCAAAGACGCACAAGAAAAAATTCAGAGCCACACCGGGAAATATTGTTTTTAATATACTGAACTATTCCATATTCGGTTTATTTACATTGGCATGTATCTTCCCGTTTTATTACCTCTTCATTAATACCATCAGTGATAATGATCTGGTATCAAAGGGTGTGATTAACTTCATACCGAGAGGACTGCACCTTGGAAATTACGTTGCATTGTTAAACGTAAGCGACTTGTCCAATGCGTTTATTGTATCTATTTCAAGAACGGTTTTGGGAACGGCACTTATGGTTGCAGCTTCCGGATTTGTAGGTTATCTGGTAACGAAGCAGGAAATGTGGGGGAGAAAGTTCTGGTATCGCTTTTTAATCATTACGATGTATTTTAATGCAGGACTGATTCCCTGGTTCTTGAATATGCAGATGTTAGGCTTGACCAATACCTTCTGGGCATACATTATCCCCGGTATTGTGGCACCCTACAATATTATTCTGGTAAAAACCTATATTGAATCCATTCCCGCAGAGCTGGAAGAAAGTGCTGCAATGGATGGTGCAACATATATGACGATATTTAGAAAAATTATCTGGCCGCTCAGTAAGCCGATTCTTGCAACCATCGCAATCTTTGGTGCGGTAGGACATTGGAACTCCTTTACGGATTCCCTGATGCTGATGCAGTCGGCACCGAAGCTGTATACTTTACAGCACCGTTTGTACATTTATTTAAATCAGGCATCCAATTTAAGTGCTTTGATGGAATCAGGCGGACAGGTAAGCGAAGCAGCATTAAAATCTGCGCTCAGCGGAAAAGTAATTAAGTATACCATTTCCATGGTAACAGTTATTCCGATTTTGATCGTATATCCGTTTATGAACCGGTATTTTGAAAAAGGTATCATGCTAGGTGCAGTCAAAGGTTAATTTTACATCGTAAACAGGAAAACATGGTGTTATCCGCGGCAAAGCCACGGTTGATATAGCACAAAAATAAGGAGGAAGAAAAAGTATGAAAGCAAAAAAACTTACAGCACTGTTGTTGGCAGCTACTATGGCAGTATCTATGACAGCATGTGGAAACTCTACTTCTACACCGGCAGAGAGCACAGGTGGAGATACAGTAGAAACAACTGGGGATGACAGCAGCGAGGCTTCTACAGAAGCAGGTACAGAAGAAGCAAATGATGATGCATATGAAGAACTTTTAGCAGACATCATTCCGGAAGAAACCGTAACCTTGGATGTGTTCTCACAGTTAGCAAACTATTCCGGTGAGCAGATTGGATGGTTCGGTCAGGTTATGCTTGACAAATTTAATGTAAAACTGAATATTATCCCTGATCCGGACGGTGTATATGAAACCCGTATGGAATCCGGCAACTTAGGTGATATTGTTGTCTGGGGTAGCGATGGTGATGAGTATTTACAGGCAATCGACAAAGGCTTACTGTATGACTGGGAAGAAGATGATCTTCTTGCAGAATATGGTCCATATATTGCGGAACATTATCAGTATGCACTTGATAAAAACAAACAGATCTCCGGCGGTACACTTTATGGATTTGGTCATGACGTAGCAACCGATGCTTCCCAGCGTCAGGCTATCATGTATACATGGGATTTACGCTGGGATCTTTACAAAGAATTGGGTTATCCGGAAATCAAAAATATGGATGACATGATTTCAGTTCTGGAACAGATGAAAGAAATCTGCCCGACAGATGACAATGGCAAAACGACTTATGGTGTATCCCTTTTCAATGACTGGGACGGCGACATGGTTATGTTCGTTAAATCTACCGTATCCGCTTACTATGGTTATGATGAATTCGGCTTCGGTTTCTATGATTCCGTAGATCAGAAATACTATCCTTGTTTAGAGGAAAACGGACCGTACTTTGAAGCATTGAAATTTTACAATACCTTGTATCAGAAAGGTTTGCTTGATCCGGACTCTCAGACACAGAAGTATGACGGTATGATGGAAGATTTCCAGAATGGTACAGCTTTCTTGAATATCTTCAACTTCTTAGGTTCTTCGTTATACAACTCTGACATTCATGCACAGGCAGGCAAAGCAATGTATCCTTGCCCTCCGGCAGATGCACAGCCTATCGCTTACGGTCAGAATGTATACGGTGGTAACAGACCTTGGACAATCGGTGCAAAGACCGAATATCCGGAACTTTGTATGGCAATCATTAACTGGCTTGCTACACCGGAAGGACGTATGACATTGGAATATGGTCCGAAGGATGTTTGCTGGTACTATGATGAAAACGGAAAAACATGCTTTACAGACCTTGGACGTACTGCTAAACTGGATATACAGACAGAAATGACAAACGGTTATTCAGGAACATTTGATGATGGTGGTTTCAAGATTAACAATACCACATGGGGACTTGACACAGAAAACCTTGATTCTAACGGAGATGTATTCAACTACAGAAACTGGGATAGCTTTTCCGAAGAGCCGAATTCCGATATAGAAGCAGATTGGAGAGAGTTCACAGGCTGCAAATTACCGGATGACAGAATGGAACAGACCAACTACAGATTGGCACCCGGTACTATGTATTCCGCAGGAACAAAATCCGATGAATTACAGGTTGTTTGGAATCAGGTTGCTACATGCATCAAAGACAATTCATGGAAAGCAATCTATGCAAAAACAGATGAAGAATTTGACCAGATTGTAGCAGATATGATTGCACAGGCTAACGAATATGGTTATGAGCAGTGTGTAGAGTTCCAGGAGAACGAAGCTAAGTTAAGAGCAGAAGCAGAAAACGCTGTGAAATAGTAAAAATGAAAATGGAGGGGCTGTCTGAGAAGGCAGCTCCTTGTTTTTTGGAAAGAACCAAGATTGTTTGTTACAAATTTACAGAGGAAAGAGAAAGGTTTGGTTATTGATATGAAATTTTTTAGCGTAGACAGTCCCTTATATCGCTTTTTAAGTAAATTCCTGGATGTTTTGAAATTAAACTTTTTATGGTTGTTATTTAGTATTCCGGTTGTGACGGCAGGGGCATCCACGGTAGCGGCGATGTCGGTAGCTTTAAAAATGACAGATGATGAGGAAGGCTATATTGGGAAAAGTTTTGTAAAAGCATTTAAGGAAAACTGGAAACAGGGGACTGCTCTCTGGCTGATTACGGTTGTTGCAGCGTATGCCGTATATCTGGACTTTCAGTTGTTTGAAGCAGTAGAAGGAAATCCTATGATTTTTCTGATTATAGGAATTGTTTCTACGGTACTGGTAATTGTAGCATTAATCTATTCTTATCCGTTGGTTGCCAGATATGAAAATACACTGCTTCATACCATACAAAATTCCATAGATATTTCCAGACATTATTTCGGCAGAACATGCATGCTTGTGGTCATTGTATTTTTGGAGTTTTTGTTATTTCAGTTTAATTCTACCATGATGTTTTTTGGTATTTTAATCGGGCCGGGGTTTGTGATTTTTACGATAGCCGCGTTCAGCAAGCGGATTTTCCAACAGATTGAGAAGGAGCCGGGGGCAGTAATACGACGGGAAGAAGAGGAATAAAATAATTACCAAAGACTTGACAAATTGGTATTATTTGATAAAATGGAATTAGTAATCATTACTGATTTTAGGATTCCGGTATAATGGATTTGAAAGGAGAAAAGGGTATGGCAGATTTAAAGGGAACAAAAACAGAGGCAAATTTACTGGCGGCTTTTGCAGGAGAATCACAGGCACGGAATAAGTACACCTATTTTGCTTCCAAAGCAAAAAAAGACGGATATGTTCAGATTGCAAAGATTTTTGAAGAGACGGCAGAGAATGAAAAAGAGCACGCAAAACTTTGGTATAAGCTGCTTCATGGTGGGATTGGTTCTACCTTGGAAAATTTAAAAGATGCTGCAGAAGGTGAAAATTACGAATGGACTGACATGTATGACACTTTTGCAAAGGAAGCAAGAGAGGAAGGCTTTGATCATATTGCAAAGTTGTTTGAAGGAGTAGCGGCTATCGAGAAAGAGCATGAGGAAAGATACAGAAAGCTGCTTGCGAATATAGAAGGAGACCTCGTTTTCTCCAAAGAAGGTGATGTGGTATGGCAGTGTGCAAACTGTGGTCATATCTGTGTCGGCAAAAAGGCACCGGAAGTATGTCCGGTATGTGCTCATCCGCAGAGCTATTTTCAGGTAAAAGCTGAAAATTACTAAGATATCAGAGTGGAAGAATTTTCGGCATAATCCGGTGAAACTATGGGAAGAATAAAAATCATGCAGTAAGAATGTGAAGAGGACAAGGATTATTATGAACAGACAGATTTTAAGAAGCTTATCGTATGGAGTATATGCTGTGACAACAATGGATGGGGAACGTCCTACAGGTTGTATTGCAAACAGTACAATGCAGATTACATCCTCACCGGCAACGCTTGCTGTCAGCATCAATCATGACAATTTCACAAAAGGCTGTATCGAAAAGACAGGAATTTTTGCGGTCAGTATTTTGTCGGAAAATATTGATCCGGCCATCATTGGTACTTTGGGTTACAGCAGTGGAAGAGATATAAATAAGTTTGAAAAAGTAGCTTATGAAATGATAGACGGTGTTCCGGTTGTAAAAGAGGCCTGTGGTTACATTGTATGCAAAGTTGTGGATTCTTTTGAAACTACAACTCATACAATTTTCCTTGGAGAAATGATAAACGGTGATGTATGGAAAGCAGAGGAGCCAATGACATATGCTTATTACCATAAGGTAGTGAAAGGAAGCAGTCCGAAAAATGCACCGACCTATATTCCGGAGGAGGATACTGCAAAAGACGTGCAGCCGAATGCATCGTTACAGGCAGTGCCGATTACCGACAAACCAAAGCAGTTTGTATGCTCGGTATGTGGCTATATTTATGAAGGTGAAGAAGTGCCTGATGACTATAAATGTCCGATTTGCGGCGTAGGAAAAGACAAATTCTCCTTAAAGGAATAAAAGAATCATAATCGAAAACACGCTATGTGAACTTTCTATTGTCAGGAATAAAGAAAAACAGTCTGTACTGAAAAAGGAACAGACTGTTTTTTCTCTGTATGGGCAGTTGCCAAAACGAAACTGCTTTTAGCGGGCGAGTACCTTCGTGATTTCGCCGATGTAAAGTGTATGGAAGTTACCGTCCTTGTACCATTTCTCTTCAATGGTATTGTCCAGAAACTGTTCGGGAGTAATCGGAGTAGCAGACAGTTTTTTGCAGGTCAGTACCAGACTTCCTTCTGCAAGGAAAGGTGTTCCCTCTGCGTAATCAAGGTGAAGCCCTGTCTTGGTAATTTTGTCCTCATCACGTCCCGAAACCTTTCCCAGATAATTTAGGGCAGAGCGGTATTCTTCCGACAGGAAGGTAAGGGAAAAGGTATCATTTTTGTCGATAAATTCTTTCGTGTAGCGGGTTTCGCGAACAACGATGTAAACTACGTTTTTTCCCCACAAAACACCCAGACCGCCCCAGCTTGCCGTCATGGTATTGGCTTTTGTTTCATCGCCGGAAGTAATGAGCATCCATTCTTTTCCGATTTTGTCAAACGGATTAAAAGAAAGGGAGGATACAGAAATTTCTTTTAATGTATTCATAAAATGCCTCCTTATTTATAAATCTACATTATATAATATAAGAAAAAAGAGAATTACGGAAGTAGTAGAAAATTAATTCTTTATAAAATCCTAAGGAATGGTCTTTCTTGTGAGATATGGGGTATGGTATACTTAAAAGAGTTACAGAATACGACAGAACTTGTGCAAAACAGACGGGAGAGAATATGAAACAACAACCATTAAAAGAAACAGAAGAAGCGAATAAAAATAAGAAAAAAAAGAAAAAAAGAAGGGTTGACTGGTATATTATTTTAACACCGGTGTTTGCGGCAGTAGCGCTCATTGCGATGTTGTTTTGTTTTTTGACCATGGGATATTACCACATGAAGGAAGAAAAAGCGGCTAAAGAAGCAGCAGAGGCGCTTGCCAATGCTCCCATAACCTATACGCAGCAGGAAGTGGATACGATGGTCAAAAGTGCGGTCACTCTTGCAGTGGATGAAGCGGTCAGAGAAACCGGAGAAGATTTTTTGAACGATGTGCGTGCCCGTATGGAAAACGGAGACAGTACAATTTCCATGTTACGGGATTTATATCCGGATAATATTGTGGTATATGATAAGGGAAAGTACATTTTCACGGATATTCTGGATACAATCAGACATAATGAACTTTCCGTGGAAAATATCAGCTTAGACGAAGAAACCGGAGAAATTATGTATGTAAAGGGTGATGAAACGGTTTCGCGCAAGGGCATTGATGTGTCGAAATTCCAGGGAGAAATTGACTGGAAAAAGGTGAAAGAGGATGGGGTAGAATATGCTTTCCTGCGTCTTGGCATACGCGGTTACGAGAGCGGGCAAATCGTATTGGACGAAAGCTTTGAAGATAATGTAAAGGGTGCATTGAAACAGAATATTGACGTGGGAGCATATTTCTTTACACAGGCGGTAACGGAAGAGGAGATGTTGGAAGAAGCAGAATTTGTTATTGAAAATCTGGCAGATTATCCGATTAATTATCCGGTTGTTATTGATGTGGAAGATGTGGATTCCTCTAAAGCAAGAACGAAAGAACTGACGGCACAAGAGCGGACGAAGCTGGTCATTATATTTTGTGAGCGAATCAAAGAAGCCGGCTACACCCCGATGATATACGGTAATTTGAAAACCTTTATGCTGATGCTGGATATCACACAGTTGGAAGACTATGAAAAGTGGTATGCTTATTATTCAACAGACGAATTTTATTATCCTTATGACTTCAGCATATGGCAGTATTCGGACAAAGGAAGTATAGACGGAATTAAAACAAATGTGGATTTGAACATCAGCTTCAAGGATTGGTAAAAACAAGTGCGGGAAAAAGAACTGAGAGTATGTAAAAGATGTCTCACAAGAGAAATGGATGCGGACGGGTATTTTAAAAATCTGCAGGAATATATTGCCGGTATTGAGGAAGAACTAAAAGCAGAGAATCTGCTTTATGAGGAAAGACTTTCCGTCTGTAAGCAATGTGATATGCTGCTTAGCGGCATGTGTCGGATTTGCGGGTGTTATGTGGAGTTGCGTGCAGCGATGAAAAAAAACAGCTGTCCAAAGCACAAATGGTAAAAGGAAGTGGCAAAATGAACGGGGTAATTATCCGTACAGATAGGATTAAGGTGTATGAAAATTTAAAATTTCTATGCGAATTTGCGGGACTTTCTAAAGAGTGGTGTAATGCTCTGTGGGAAGATGTGGTGACAGATGCAGGGCTTTATAAAGAACTTTTGTATTATATGGAAAAAAAGACTTTTCTGGATGAAATAAAGCAGGAAGGGTATTCTTTGAGTGATTTATATGTATGGCAGATGAATCGGTTTAACCTTTTTCATGATGAAGGGAAAAACAGTTTTCAATGTAATAAGGAAAGAATGGTTTTGAAGGCATTTAGAACCATGATAGATATGAGAAAAGACCCACAGGGCTATGTGAGAAGGTTTGAGGACGGACCGGGAATGGACAGACTTATGTAGTATTTGATGGAAGGACGAAGCAGAAAGGATAGAGGAATGAATCGATATGAATTTATAGAAAGACTGCGTGCAGCATTGTCAGGGAAAGCCGGTCAGTCGGCAATTAATGAAAATATTCGTTATTATGAGGAATATCTGGATACGGAAATCAGAAAGGGAAGAAGTGAAGAAGAGGTTCTTCGTGAATTGGGAGATCCGCGTCTGATTGCCAAAACGATTGTAGAGGCCAATAAGCAGGCAGGAAAAAGTTCCGGTTATGGAGAAGCGTATAATGATACGGTGGATTTTGGGGAAGATGGAGAGAAAAAAAGAACCAATATATATATGAATGGAAAAGAGTACCGTTTGCCGAAATGGGCTATTATTTTGATGGTAGTTCTTGTGGCAATGGTTATTATCGGAATTATCGGGACAGTACTTCGTATTTTGCTACCCATTGTTTTACCGCTTATTTTGGTGCTCATGGCAGCGAAAATTATTTCTGTATTGTTAAAGCAATAGTATGAAAAGCGCATAGAAAGTATATAGACCGTCAGGGGAGCTGACGGTCTATAATGAGGGGAGTATAAATAATTAATATATAAGGGTCTGCAAATGGAAATCGATGAAGGGTTTTATTTCCACTTGCTAAAGCTATTATAATGCAGATGTACAAAAAATGCAAGTAAAAAATAGTACTATAGTCCTAGAAATTTTTTGTATATTTTGTATAGCAGATTGAAATACTATTTTTGTAATCATGAGGCGAAATAAATTGCTTTATGACAAAAAACAAAAATCAGGAGGTATCTCAAATGGCTAACAACAATAACAACGATCAGGACAACAGATTCTGCAACAGTACAAACAACAATAACAACAATAATAACAATCAGAAAAATAACCAGAACAACAACCAGAATAACAACAATAACAACAACCAGAAAAATAACAACCAGAACAACAACAACTTCTAGGGTTGAGGTGTTGGATTGTAAGGGACGTCGGACAGACGTCCCTTTTAAAATGAATCGGAAAGATTACACGTTTACGGTTCAGAAGTGAAAGTGTGGTTGCCACATGGCATTTTTGCAGTGAATAAATAAATTGACATGTAATACAGAAAAGCCGTAGAATAAAGAGTAATACATAATATACATTCCTGCCGTGAAAAGAAAGGATAAGCAGAATGCGAAAATTTGAGTTAATAGCACCGTGCCATTTCGGATTGGAAGCGGTATTAAAAAAAGAAATTATAGATTTGGGATATGACATTACAAAGGTTGAAGATGGTAGAATTACCTTTTTTGGTGATGAAGAGGCGGTTTGTCGTGCCAATATTTTTCTGCGCAGCGCAGAAAGGATTCTGATAAAAATAGGAAGCTTTCGCGCCGTGACCTTTGAAGAATTGTTTCAGGGAACAAAGAATCTGCCGTGGGAGGAGTATATTCCGGAAGACGGCAAATTCTGGGTGGCAAAGGCTGCAAGTGTAAAAAGCAAACTGTTCAGCCCTTCTGACATTCAATCTATCATGAAAAAAGCAATGGTAGAGCGGATGAGGGAGCATTATCATATCAGTTGGTTTGCCGAAGACGGGGAAAGCTTTCCGGTGCGTGTATTTCTGATGAAGGATGAAGTGACGGTGGGATTGGATACGACCGGAGAATCACTGCATAAGAGGGGATATCGGAAGCTTACGGCAAAAGCACCTATCGCGGAAAATCTGGCAGCTGCGCTGATTATGCTGACTCCTTGGAATAAGGATAGAATATTGGTAGACCCTTTCTGCGGAAGCGGCACCATTCCGATTGAAGCCGCCATGATGGCAGCAGGAATTGCCCCGGGTATGAATCGGGAATTTACGGCAGAAAAGTGGGGACATATTATTGAAAAGCGAAATTGGTATGATACTGTGTCTGAGGCACAGGAAATGATAGACTTACAGGTAGATACCGATATTCAGGGATATGATTTGGATAACCGGATGGTGGCAATTGCAAGAGAAAATGCAAAGCTTGCGGGTGTGGAACAGTTGATTCATTTTCAGCAAAGACCGGTAGCTGATTTAAGCCATCCGAAGAAATATGGTTTTTTAATAACAAACCCGCCTTATGGAGAACGTCTTTCCGAAAAAGAAGAACTGGAAGAACTTTATCAGACAATCGGAGAACGATATCGGGCATTGGATTCATGGTCGATGTACCTGATTACTTCTTATGAACAGGCGGAGCGGGACATTGGCAGAAAGGCAGACAAGAACCGTAAGATTTATAACGGAATGATGAAAACATATTATTATCAGTTTCTGGGACCTAAACCACCCAGAAGAAATAAGGAATAGATGCGAGGAAGGTTCATGCAGCAGAAACAGATGTTGATTACCCTGTGGGTAGGGGTTATTTATGGCGTTGTTGCCATGTGCATTATGCTCTATGCTGCCGTGCATCGTGTGGTTGTAATTGAAGATGTAGGGCAGGAGCAGATTTTTGCCGAGAATATGCAGGAAAGTGGAGTTGAGGAGCATGGAACGTGGAAAAATCTGGAGCTTGCAGAAGAAATAATGCAAAAAAAAGATATCGTAATACCTGTGGAAAAGGAAGTAAAAGCGGAAAATGTTATTATAGAAAATCATTATATGAAGAAAGAAATCTGGATCGGTTTCGATGGTATTGAGAAAAATTTTTTTGCCAAACATGCGGTTGCAGGAAATCTTGCAGCGGTGGAAACTGCCGTATACGGGAAGCAGGATGGAATGATATGGCTGAAATTTAAGATGGATGGTATCTACGAATGTAAGAGTATATTGGAGGACGGACATCTTTGTATTGATTTGGAAAGACCGAAAGAGGTTTATGAAACGGTTGTGGTGATAGACCCATTGTATGCGGAAAATTCGGTATACGGGCAAAAAGAGGGCATGACGGAAAAGGAAATTGCAATGGATATTGCCAAGCGGCTGGAAGAAAAAGTGAAAGCGTTGGATTCCGTCAAGGTTTACTATACCGGAATGGATGGGGAAAATCCTTCCGTGGAAGAACGAGGTCAGCTTATACAGGACACAAGTGCAGATTTGTATATTGGTATTGAACTGAACAACAGTAAAGACACTTCCATGTATGGGGTAGAAACCCTATATAACGGGACTTATTTTATCCCCGGTTTCGGAAATGTTGAACTGGCGGACAGCCTGACGAGGAATGTTACGGAACAGGTGTCCGGCAGGGCTAACAGCTTGACGGAGGCAGGCGAAGAAGATATGATTGTAAAAAAGGCGACGATTCCGGCAGTGATTTTGAAGGCCGGGTATTTATCCAATGAAAAAGAAGCGGCATTGTTAAACAGGGAAGAATACAGGGATAAAATTGCGGAAGGAATTTTTCTGACCGTGCAGGATGCCTATGAAAAAATGAAGAATGAGGAAACAGAATGACAAAAATTATTTTTGCAACAGGAAATGAAAATAAAATGAAAGAAATCCGTCAGATTATGTCGGATATGAATGTGGAAATTTTGTCCATGAAGGAAGCGGGGATTTCGGCGGATATCGTGGAAGATGGGAGCACCTTTGAGGAGAATGCGGTAATTAAGGCAAAAGCCATTGCAGAACTGACACGGGAAATTGTGCTGGCAGACGATTCCGGTCTGGAAATTGATTATATCAATAAAGAACCGGGAATTTATTCGGCAAGGTATCTGGGAGAGGATACTTCCTACCATGTTAAAAATCAGAATTTGATAGACCGCTTAAAGGATGCCAAAGGCGAGGAGCGCTCAGCAAGGTTTGTGTGCGCGATTGCGGCGGCGTTTCCGGATGGGGAGGTACTGACTACCATCGGAACGATTGAAGGAAGAATCGGCTATGAGGAAAAGGGAGAGAACGGCTTCGGTTATGACCCGATTTTTTATGTTCCCGAATTCGGATGCACTACAGCAGAACTGTCTGAAGAAGACAAAAATAAAGTGAGCCACAGGGGTAATGCACTCCGTGCCATGAAGGAAAAACTAAAGTCAAAAGTATAACAGGTGACAAAGATGAAGGTACTTATTATTAGTGATACGCACCGCCGCAATGAAAATTTTATGAAGGTTCTCGAACGGGTTGCACCGGTTGATATGGTGATACATTGCGGTGATGCGGAAGGCAGTGAATATATCATTGCTCAAGCAGCGGGATGCCCGATGGAAATTGTTATGGGAAATAATGATTTTTTTTCCGAACTGCCACGGGAAAGGGAATTTTACATAGGTAATTACAAGGTATGGTTGCTTCACGGGCATAATTATTATGTTTCGGCGGGAAATGAGACGCTGAAAAAGGAAGCAAGAGGAAGAGGGGTAGACATTGTTATGTATGGGCATACTCACAGACCGGTGGTGGATATCGAAGATAACCTGATTACCGTAAATCCCGGAAGTCTGTCCTATCCGAGACAGGAGGGGCGTAAGCCCTCTTATGCTATCATGGACATTGATAGAGAAGGAAAGGCTCATTTTACGATACATTATTTGTAGAAGATAAAAGGTTTTCTGTTTCTTAAAAAAGTTCTTAAAAAAAGTTGGGGAAAATTAAAAAAAAGTGTTGACTTTGGTGGAAGGTTATCATATAATATGACTTGCGTCACCGAGAAAGAGCACAGAATCGGATGTGAATCGGGGTGTGGCTCAGCTTGGCTAGAGCGCCTGGTTTGGGACCAGGAGGTCGCAGG
>CAYUYJ010000036.1:0-31060 GCA_964449325.1 uncultured Lachnospiraceae bacterium
AATTCCCCCATGAATGGGGGCTAGGGGGTTGAAGTGTCGAAGACACTTTTTTATTGCAAAAAATGGAATAAACCATAAGATGTAATGTTCTTAAGACATGACAAAGTAAGTTATCACTAAAAAAATTAGAAATGAGGTATGTAGTATGAGAAATATTTTAATTGGTGGAGCATGGCCATATGCAAATGGTTCATTGCACATAGGACACATTGCCGGATTATTGCCGGGAGATATACTGGCCAGATATCATAGAGCTATTGGCGATAATGTATATTTTGTATCAGGAAGCGATTGTCATGGAACTCCTGTAGCAATTCGGGCAAAGCAAGAAAACAGAACACCACAGGAAATAAGCGATTTGTATCATGAAGAATTTGTAGAATGTTTTGAAAAGCTGGGATTTAGTTATGATGTATATACAAAAACATCTTCTGATGAACATAAGAATTTTGTGAGGGAGTTTCACAGAAAATTATACGAAAGTCCTTATGTCTATGAGAAAGAAGTTCCGCAGGCATATTGTGAAAATTGTGATACGTTTTTAGCTGATCGTTTTGTATTAGGAAAATGCCCAAAATGTGGAAAAGATACCAGAGGTGACCAATGTGATGCATGTGGTATAGTTCTCGAGCCGGAAACGCTTTTAGAACCGATTTGTGCCGTGTGTGGAAAGCCTATCAGCTTTAAAAACTCAAAACATCTTTATATAGCTATTACAAAATTGCAAACGGAATTAAAGGCATTAGTTGATAGTCATCCGGAATGGAGAAAAAATGCCATTGCATTTACAAACAGGTATATAGATGATGGATTAAGAGACCGTGCTTTGACAAGGGATTTGGAATGGGGAATAAAAGTTCCGAAGGATGGTTATGACAATAAATCAATTTATATATGGGCAGAAAATGTATTGGGATATTTGTCTGCAAGCAAAGTGGCTGCGGAAGCAAGAAATGCTGATTTTTATGAACTGTGGGGAAAGGATGCCAAACATTATTATGTGCATGGGAAAGATAATATTCCTTTTCATACAATCATCTTACCTTCACTTTTGCTGGCAAATGGTGAAGGCTGGCACTTGCCGGACCAAATTGTGTCAAGCGAATATTTAACTTTAGAAGGCAGGAAAATATCTACCAGCCAAAATTATGCAATATGGGTGAAGGATTTGTTGGATAATTATGAAGCAGATTCCATTCGATATTTTTTCATAGATAATGGTCCTGAAAAGAAAGATGCGGATTTTTCATGGCGAGAATATATTCATAGTCACAATGGTGAGTTACTCGGAGCTTATGGGAATTTTGTAAATCGCTCATTGGCATTCATTGCAAAATATTGTGACGGGGTTGTACCAAATGGAACAGATAATCCCGATTTAAATAAACAAATAGATGAATTGTTTGTTTCGGTTGGTAAGCAGATTGAAAAGGGTGCTTTCAAGGATGCTATTGATGAAATATTTGATTTTGTAAGAAGTGCAAATAAATTTTTTGATACAGAACAACCTTGGATTACACGAAATACTGATAAAACAGCGTGTGATAATACACTGTATCAATGTGTTCAGATTATTGCTAATTTGGCAGTATTACTATTACCCTTTTTACCATTCTCATCAGAAAAAGTGTTAAAATGGCTGAATATCAGCAATAAATGGGAGAGAAAATCTGTTTCAGTCGGTTATTCTCTTCCGGAAGTTGAATTATTATTTCAAAGAATTGATAAAAAGGCTATTGAAATTGAAACAGAAAAATTAAAGTCTATTTTGTAAGAGGTCAGTTTCTCTTTGATGCCTCCGGAAGTGTTACGAAATTTTAAAAGGGAGCATTGACTTGCATAGTGCAATTGCGAAAGGAATTTGATATAGTAGTACAATACCGAACGAGCTGAAGCGACAGATTTTTCCTATCACTTTATAAGGGAGAGAGGCTAAAACAATGCAAATAATAATGGACAAATCTATTGCAGAGTAAAGGCTTCTAAGCATCAAAGGGAATGGGGCAATAGCTTGATTGCAGAATTGTCTTTAAGTGGAAATGAAGAAATATTGGATTTGGGTTGTGGAGATGGCGGTTTAACAGAACAGTTGGCTCAATTAGTACCTGACGGAAAGGTTTTAGGAATAGATGCTTCTGAGGGAATGATTGCCACTGCAAAAAATCGGATGCAATCAAATTTATCGTTTATGCAAATGGATATTAACACGATTGATTTCCAAAATATGTTTGATGTTTTTTTTCAAACGCAGCACTACATTGGATTAAAGACCATGAAAGACTTCTTAAAAATTCTTTTTGAGCATTGAAAAACAGAGGTGTTCGCTTGTGGGATTTTGCAGGCGATGGAATGTACGCTTAACCATTGCCTGCCATGAAAATACGACTTAAGGAGAAGTTTTCAATGTTAGAATATGAAAAAAGATTACATTTGGATAAGCAATGGGAAAAAATGCAATCAAGCAACGTAATTAAGAATATAATATTTTTAGTATGGAGTATTTTGTGCTTTATTTTCTTATTTATAGGTTTAAGGTGGCTCATGGCAGATATTCCTGATGTACACCCTTGGAGTAATTCATCTTTGTGGAGAAGTATATTTGGTATTTCTTTTTTGCAGGTGGATACTCTATTCTTTTTGTTTGGAATTATTATATATATGTATGCAAGTATTAGGTTTATAGGAATAAATAAAGAAAATCACAGTGTCCGTACAAAAAGCGATATGCCGGAAAGTTTATTGATAACCGGATTTTATGCAAAGGTAAGACATCCGATGTATGGTGTATTTGTTATTTGGTTTGCAGCTGTGTTTCTATCTCTTAGATCAGTAATAGGGATATTTCTTGCAGTTCTCTTTGCAATGACCCAATATGCCAATGCGTATCGAGAAGAAAAAAAGACATTGGTTCCTTTATTTGGTGATGAATATCGTCAGTATTCGGACAAAGTTCGTCATCTTTTATTAAATAAATGGGAAGTGATTATGCTGCTGAGTTTTGTAGTTTTCGGGCTGATAGGTCTTATTTAGAAGGAATTAGAAAAATTTAGAATTTTACGAGGTGAATATAAATGTTACCAACCATAGAAAAAGCGGAAAAAGAATTACAAATTGCTGGTGAGTTAAATCCTGGACCGTGGATAAAACATTCCTTGAATGTTGGTATAGCAGCAAGAAATATTGCCCAAAAGATACCATCCTTAGATGAAGACAAAGCATATATTGTAGGAATATTACATGATATTGGTAGACGAGTAGGAATAGTAAATATACCGAAACATGTATATGAAGGTTATAAATTTTGTTCCGAAAAAGGATGGGACGAAGTGGCTAGGATTTGTATGACGCATTCATATGTACTTATGAAAGATGAATTTGAATATGAACCATCTACAAAAGAAGAAATTGAAATTAAAAAATATATTATGAATTGTGATGCAGATGATTATGATAGATTAATTCAACTATGTGATTCGTTAGCTACTGATTATGGATTTGTAATCATAGAAAAAAGATTTGTTGATGTAACTCGAAGATATGGAATTATGGAAGGATATGTAAAAGGGTGGAATAAAACATTTGAGATTAAAGAAGATTTTGAAAAAGTCATGGGGTGTTCGGTCTATGATGTTTTACCTGATATTGGAAGAACAACATTATTGTCTCCACCGCCATGGAAGCCATCTGTAAAATAGTATGTTTGCCGTATCGTTGATTGTTTCCTCTATCATGATTGGTATCATTACCTATATTTCTGTTCTGGAACGAACAAAAGAGATTGGAATACTGCGAGCAATCGATGCATCAAAGTACAATATTTCACAGGTGTTTAGTGCAGAAACATTTATTATCGGTCTTTTCTCAGGAGCTATTGGAATTGGAATCACTTTACTTCTTTTGATTCCGGGCAATATGATGATTCATTCTCTTGTGGGAATTACAACCATAAATGCATCCTTACCAATTTCAGGCAGTCTTGTGCTTGTTCTGTTGAGTGTAGTTCTTACTCTGATTGGAGGATTCATCCCTGCCAAACATGCTGCCGGAAAGGATCCTGTCAGTGCATTGAGATCCGAGTAAACTTTTCCAGGCTTCCTTATCGATAACGGTCGGATGACGCATTAAGGCTTTATTGCAATAATTATTTATTCTGTAACATTTTTCATATCTTGTGTTCGATAGATAAAAGGGGCGGCCAACTCGCCCCTTTTAGTCTGTAGACAAAGTTGCTCCGAAAAACCTGACATCACGATGTTATATTTTCTTTGGTATGATACAGAAAAGGTTTTATACGAGAGGAGGACAGTTTATGTCACAGACATTCAGACAAAAATATTTTGGCACAAGGTCATTTTATAAAAGCGTGCTTACAATCGCTTTACCCGTTATGACCCAGATGTTGATTCAAAGTCTGGTTTCCTTAGTAGATAATTTTATGGTAGCAGGACTTGGTGATGTTAAAATGTCGGGCGTTAATGTTGCGGGACAGATTTTATTTATATTTCAGGTGCTGATTAATTCCATTTGTACTGCCGGCGGTATATTTATGTCACAGTTTTTTTGGAGCCGGTAATGAAAGAGGAATGAAGCAGTCGCTTATATTTAAGTTTATTCTCGCATTTATCGGCATTGGAATATATATATTCTGCTGTATGGCAATTCCCCATCAAATTCTTTCTCTTATGGTAATAAATAACAATGATGCCGGAGCAATACTTGCAGTTGGTACTCAATACATGTTTATCATGGGATTTGCAGGAATTCCGACAACAATTTGTGCTGTTCTGGCTTTGGCGCTTCGTGAAATTGGTGATGTAAAACCACCTCTTGTAATCTCTGTTTGTGCGACTTTTTTGAACACTTTTCTTGACTGGGTATTCATTTATGGAAAATTCGGTTTTCCGGCTATGGAGGTTCGCGGTGCGGCAATTGCTACGTTTATTGCCATGTCTATCCAGATGTTTGCATTTTTTGTTTATATTGTTGAGAGAAAGCCACCATTTGTGATTTGTAGAAAAGAAGATATTTTTGTTGACAAGGCTCTGTTTATCAGAATGCTCCGTAGGTGTCTCATGACGATTTTTTCGGAAATGATTCTGGTGGTTTCCGGGACATATATGACTGCTCTGTTTAACAGCCGCGGAGGAGCTGATGTAGTATCCGGAATGGCATCCGCTTTTGCGATAGCGAATCTGTTCTTTGTTGCATTTTCAGGAATCAACACCGCAATAGGAGTTTTGCTTGGCAAAACACTGGGGCATGGAGATCTTAGGCAGGCATTGGAAGAGAAGAACAGACTCCTTATGGCTGCCTTGCTTTTTGGCGTGATTATGGGTTTGGTTGGAATGATGACTATTTTCTTGATTCCGTTGGTTTTCGGAAGCTTGCTTATCTTAGCAGGTATTTTGTTGAAAAAGGAGCGATGGCTTAAGAATCTTACAGTGGATATTTTGGAAACAGTGTAACCTTTTGCTACACACCAAAGCACAAAAAATACGATAAATACAGGGTTATTATTTATCCCTTTTTCTATTTTTGCTAAAGGAGGGGATGCTAATGTTGACTATTGAAGGTCTGATTGCAGTTATCAGCTTATGTCTGACCTCTTTCGGACTTGGATATACCATCGGAAGCCACAAGACACAAAAATAGCCGCCCACGTCCGGTAAACTGAAGCGGCAATTTTTGTCTACTAAATTTACTTGGACTAACCGTCTATCGGTAGCACCCTTTCTATAATCATATTAGCACCATATAATGAATATGTCAAAGAGTTTTATGGGATTGATTTTGTAACAAAGATATATTTAAAATCTAGGTTCTGGTCTTTTATATTTTTGAAAAATTGGTGCAACGAATGCATGACTATGCTGTTAATAATGTACTCCGCAGATGTAACGGCGTAAGGAATGAAAAAGACCGCTTTATTATTATTACCAGATAGAATGATTTCCGATTTTGCTGGACATAAGGACATATCAACCACTCAAAAATATTATATTCACTCTGTTACTCCACTCACAGAAAAAGCGGATGTATTCGCAAAAGTTTTCGGGACAAAGGCAGTGTGACAAAAAACTTCAGACTTGCAAAAGAAAAAAGCCTTGAAAAATCAAGGCTTTTTCTTAAAAACTTAATGCGGGAGATGGGACTTGAACCCACACGAGAATACACCCACAAGATCCTTAGTCTTGCCTGTCTGCCAATTCCAGCACTCCCGCATAGTAACGAGCTGTTCAATAAGAACTTTTCGCGACTGCAAGAAAGATAATATCATTTTGATGAGTCAAAGTCAATAGATTTTTTGTATTTTTTTGAAAAATTTATCCATAATAAAAAATAATAATGTTCTAGGCAGAAAATAGAAAGGAAACAGGAAGCTTTATGGAAATGACACTCAGATGGTATGGCAGTAAATTCGATTCGGTTACGCTTGAGCAGATACGGCAGATTCCCGGTGTGACGGGAGTCATTACCACGCTTTATGACACTGAACCGGGGGAGGTGTGGAAACGGGAAGATATCAGACGAATGAAGGAGGAGATTGAAGGTGCGGGACTTAGAGTAGCAGGGATTGAAAGTGTCAATGTCCATGAGGCGATTAAGGCAGGTTTGCCGGAGCGGGAACAGTATATTGAAAATTATTGCAAAACCTTGGAAAATCTCGGGGAAGAGGGGATTCATTTAGTCTGTTATAATTTCATGCCGGTGTTTGACTGGACAAGGACGGAGCTTGTACGAAAACGAGAGGATGGTTCCACGGTGCTTGCCTACAACCAGAAGAAGGTGGATGAATTAAGACCGGAAGAAATGTTTTCATCTATCGGGCAGGATATGAATGGGTTTGTGATGCCGGGATGGGAACCGGAGAGGCTGAAAAAGGTGAAAAGTCTGTTTGCGCTTTATCGGAATATGGACGAGGAAAAGCTGTTTGAAAACCTAAAATATTTTCTGGAAAGGATTATGCCTGTTTGCGATAAATACGGAATTGACATGGGAATCCATCCTGATGACCCGGCGTGGAGTGTCTTTGGGTTGCCGAGAATTATTATCAACAAAGAAAATATTTTGCGCGTGATGCAGATGGTAGACAATCCTCACAATGGAGTGACCTTTTGTACAGGTTCTTTTGGAACGAACAGAAAGAATGATTTGCCGGATATGATACGTTCATTAAAGGGGCGGATCCATTTTGCGCATATTCGGAATTTGCGGTTTAATTCTGCGGAGGATTTTGAAGAAGCGGCACATTTATCCTCAGATGGAAGCTTTGATATGTATGAAATTGTGAAAGCATTTTATGATATTGGTTTTGACGGGCCGATACGTCCCGACCACGGCAGAATGATTTGGGGAGAGGAAGCCATGCCAGGATATGGATTATATGATAGGGCGCTTGGTGCCACCTACATTAACGGTCTGTGGGAGGCAATAGAAAAAAGCAGGAAGGAATGAAAGAAAATGGAATTATCGGACAGAGGACTTGCGGATAGGGAGAAGTGGGAGGAGAAGGGATATGCTCTTCCTAAGTTTAACCGACGGGAAATGATAGAGAAGACAAAAGAAAATCCGACGTGGATTCATTTCGGAGCGGGAAATCTGTTTCGGGCTTTTCAGGCGAAGCTGGCACAGCAGCTTTTGGATGAAGAGGCTATGGAGACAGGTATTGTTGTAATGGAAGGCTTTGATGGTGAAATTGTAGACAAAATCAATCGTCCTTTCGATGAATGGAGCATTCTTGTAACCTTAAAAACGGATGGATGTATGGAAAAGACCGTGATAGGGAGTATTGCGGAATCGCTTATTTTGGATAAAAGTGCAACAAAGGACAGAGAAAGGGCAGCAGAGATTTTTCGGAAAAGTTCATTGCAGTTTGCCGGTTTTACCATTACGGAAAAGGGGTATCAAATCAGACAGGAGGACGGCAGTTTTTTCCCACAGATTGCGGATGATATGAAAAAGGAGCCGAAAGAAGCAGTCAGCTATATGGGAAAAGTAACAGCACTTCTTTATGAACGGTTTCTTTCCGGTGAACAAAAAATGGCAATGGTCAGTATGGATAACTGTTCTCACAATGGAGACAGGCTGAAAGAAGCAGTGGCTGCATTTGCAAAGGAGTGGGAAAAAAACGGTTTGGTGCAAAAGGGGTTTGCTGCTTATGTGGAGGACAAAGATAATGTCAGCTTTCCGTGGACGATGATTGATAAAATTACACCCAGACCGGATAAGCGGGTAGAAGAAATACTAAGAAAAGATGGTCTGGAAAAGGTTTCGACTGTTGTGACGGCAAAGAAAACCTATACGGCACCCTTTGTGAATGCGGAGGAGTGTGAGTATCTTGTCATAGAGAACAGTTTTCCGAACGGAAGGCCACCGTTAGAGCAGGCAGGCGTTTTTTTTACAGACAGGGAAACAGTGGAGAAGGCAGAGAGAATGAAGGTGTGTACCTGTTTGAATCCTCTTCACACGGCGCTTGCTATTTTCGGTTGCCTTTTGGGTTATGATTCGATTTCAGAAGAAATGAAAAATCCGGTTTTGCGGAGAATGGCAGAACGCCTTGGATTGGAAGAAGGACTGCCGGTGGTGGAGCATCCGAAAATTTTGGAACCCAAGAAATTTTTGGAAGAAGTATTGGAAAGCAGACTCCCGAATCCTTTTATTCCGGACACCCCGCAAAGAATTGCAACAGATACGTCAAAGAAGCTGGCAATTCGTTTCGGGGAGACGATAAAAGCCTATGAGAGAAACGAAAATCTGCGCACGGAAAAACTGGTTATGATTCCGCTGGTTCTGGCAGGGTGGCTGCGATATCTGACGGCAGTGGATGATAAAGGGGAACCGTTTACGTTAAGTCCCGACCCTGTGCTCAGGGAATTATCTGCATTCATTGAAAAAATAAAGTCCGGAAACACAGAAGAACGTCATGAAAGCATCAGAGGGGTGCTGCAAATGGATAGTATTTTCGGTGTGAATCTGTATCAGACAGGGTTGGGGGAACGAATAGAACTGTATTTACTGGAAATGTTAGAGGGTGTGGGCGCAGTCAGAAAAACGTTGGAAAGGTACGTTTAACGAAGAGGCGGTTGCTTAAAAATGCAGCCGCCTTCTTACTGCGTCCCGGAAACGTCGTCTGGAAATAATCGTAATCAGGGCAATTTCAATAATGACACATACCGTCAGTACAACAGCTGACCAGGATAAGGCTAACGGTCGTCCTATAAAGCGGTCGATGAAAAGTTCAATTCCAACACAGAGCAGGGCGATGCCTCCAAACAGATAAATTGCCGTAGAAAGGAAGGTATGGTCCACTTTCCTTTCAAGTAGAGTAAAGATTTCGGCAAGGCAGATAACCAATGCCACAATCGGCAGTGCCAAAGCATAAAACCAATGGTCGGAGCGGGTGACATAAGTAATCATATACAGATAGCCCATAATTGCCACACCATCTGCCAACAGGGATAAATAAACCGGCACCTTTGTTGTCATGATTGCCGGAAAAGCAGCAACCCAAATAATGATACAAATACCGATTACAAGGAAGGACCAAAGTGTGCCGCTAAATACAAGGAAGTTCAAAAGTCCGCATGTTAGGGCAGTTGCACCGCATACAACTGAAAGCAGAATAGCCCAGTCCTTTCGTTTTACAACCTCTACCTGACCCTTTTCTTCCGGGTAGGGAGACGGTTTTTTTACATTGGGTAATTCATTTGGATTGATAACGGGAGTGTTGCAGAGCGGGCAGGAAGTCAGTGAGGCTTCCAGTTCTACACCACAGTTTACACAATAAGACATAAATTCCTCATTTCTGCATACCTTTCGATTAAGGAGAAGGCAGCGTTTTCGTTTTTGAATAAATCATTCCGTATTCCGGTTACTTTCTATTTTTACATGAATACCGTCTTTTACTAATTTACGGAAAAAGAAACATTCCACATCCGCTTCTATGATGCTGCTTGCAAAGTTAATGGTCAGAATATCGTCAAAGCTTGCAATAGCACAGTTTGTACGGGAAGAAAAAGGCTGCCCCATATAAATATCAAAGCGTTCAATGTAGGGTTTCATATTATCGGGTACTTTGATTGCACCCATGTTTGTCAGCCCGGCAGAAGAATTTTTATCCTGTACCTTCGTATAAAAAAAACGTACCACAAAATCCTTGATAAAGAGCGGAACAACACGGATAAACGGATTTTGCTGGGTGGCGGCATTGGTGGTAATGTCGCCTCTCAGAAACTTGCTGTTTATATAATAGCGCATATAGTGATGCACCTGCGTGATGATTTCTTCAAAGGTGTATTCTCCGAGCCGCGGGTCAATGCCGGGATATACCATGGTGATAAAATTGCGTAACGTTTTAGAAGGGAAAAAACGACGCAGGTTTACAGGCATGGCAATTTTAACCGGGCGCAGTTTCAGATGCCAGTCTTTTTCCTGTTTTTGCAGCAGAGCATACAAAAGGCAGGCATTCAGATATTCCGTAATCGTAGCATTGTACTTGGCTGCTACGGCAGCCACTTCTTTTACGGACAGGATGCCGTCAATAATATTTAGCGTGTAAAAAGGTTCTTTCGTTCCGCGGACGCGGTACGTTTTTTCACCCGGGCGGGGTGGGCGTACCTTGGCATTGGCATAGCGGATATACGCATCCTCCAACTCTTCAGGGTCCGGTTTTTCATTTACATCAAGAACAAAACCCCCACAGGAAATATCATGCCCCAAAAGTCGTAAATAGACAGCGGTAATAGTCTGTAATACGCACATGCCTCCGGTACCGTCCCCAAGAGAGTGGTGTGCTTCCAGAGAAATCCTGCATCGGTGGTAATAAATGCGGATAAGATACCGGTTGTTTGCCTTAAAGGGCATAGGCATACAGGGATTTTTAATATCCTGCTGTACGAAAGGTCCGGGATTGTTGTTCGGTTCCAGATAACGCCAAAATAGTCCTTTTCGTATGGCAGCTTTATAGGTGGGAAATCTTTTGAGTGAGATATCCACAGCCTGCTGCAAAATTTCAGGTTGTATCGGTTCCTTTAATACAACGGATAACCGATAAACGGAAGAAAAATCCTTTCGCTGCAGAGTTGGATATACAATGGCGGAGAGATCAAGCTTGTACCATTCCTTCCGCTCGGATTTATTATTTTTTTGCACGTTCATAGATGCTCCTGATAAATGACGTAAGTTCATTTTTATATTATAATCGTTTAAAAAAGGATTGACAAGGAAATAGAGTTTCTTTTTGCCGCATTTTTTGGTATACTTTCCGTTAAAGAAGTGATGCAACATAATGATACGACAGGAGGACAAAGAGAATGGAGATTACGAAGGATATTTTATATGCAGGAGTAGATGACAAGGAGATTGATTTATTTGAATCCCAATATGCAGTGCCCAACGGAGTGTCATATAATTCCTATGTCATTATGGATGAAAAGATAGCAGTGCTGGATACAGTGGATGCAAGAAAACCGGGAGAATGGATGGAAAATATAAAAATAATTTTAGGCGAAAGAAAACCGGATTATCTTGTAGTGTCCCATTTAGAGCCGGACCATGCAGGCTGTATTCAAGTGTTTCTTGCGTTTTACCCGGAAACGGTTTTACTTGGAAATGCCAAAACCTTTTTGTTTTTGGACCAGTTTTTCCCGCAGATTTCCAATAGAGAAATAAAAAGACAGGTTGTGGCAGAGGGGGAGACGGTTTCTTTAGGCAAGCATGTATTACAGTTTTTTATGGCACCTATGGTACATTGGCCGGAGGTAATGGTAACCTATGAGCAGACAGAAAAAATTCTTTTTTCGGCGGATGCTTTCGGAAAATTCGGTGCATTGGATACGGACGAGGACTGGGCATGTGAGGCGAGACGGTATTATATGAATATTGTGGGAAAATACGGAGCACCGGTGCAGACACTGTTGAAGAAGGCGGAAGGCTTGGATATTCAGATGATTTGTCCGTTACACGGACCGGTTTTAAAGGAAAATCTTGGATATTACATAGAAAAATATAACATTTGGAGCAGCTATGAGCCGGAAGATAAGGGCGTGCTTGTGGCATATGCCTCCATTCACGGCAATACGGCAAGGGCAGCACAGCTTTTGACAGAGTTTCTGGAGAAAAAAGGTGTAGATAAGGTGGAACTTTTCGACCTTTCCAGAGATGATTTGGCAGAAGCTGTTGAAGGAGCATTCCGGTATGATAAAATGGTGCTTGCCTGTGCAACCTATGATGGAGGATTGTTCCCATGCATGGAAGATTTTCTTGCCCATTTAAAGAGTAAGAATTACCAAAAGAGAACGGTTGCACTGATTGAGAACGGAACATGGGCGCCCACAGCGGCGAAAGGAATGCGTGCCGTTTTGGAAGGAATGAAAGATGTTACTGTCTTAGAGGACTGCATTACAATCAAGTCAGCCTTAAATGAAACAGTAGTGGGACAACTGGAAGCATTGGCAGAGAAACTTTCTAAGATGTAGGTTTAAAGAGGCAGGGGAGAATAATACAGATGGGGAAAGGAAGAAGCGCAAATGGCAACGACCGGAAAACGTAACCAGAATCTGATGCAGTTGATCAAAAAAGTGCACAGTGTGGTGGAAAATGATGATATTGAAAAGCACAGACAGTCACAGGATCATGTAGGTGCTCTTTTCGGTGTGGGAAAGGGAATACTGATCAAGGATGTGGATATCGAAGGTATTCACGGGGAATGGGTGTCCGTAAACCGTGCCCATATGAAAAAATATATTATTCTGCATTGCCACGGTGGCGGATATTCCACCGGAAGTGCACAGTATGCGCGGACTTTGACAACGAAACTTGCCTCTTCTACATCTATGGATGTTTTAAGCTTTGATTACCGGCTTGCTCCTGAGCATCCTTATCCGGCAGCCTGCGAAGATGCCATGAAAGTATGGAATTATCTGATGCTGTTAGGATATGGGGCAAGAGACATTATCATTTCGGGAGACTCTGCGGGAGGAAACCTGGCCTTATCACTCGTATTAAAATTAAAAGAGGAGGGAAGACTTTTGCCAAGGGGCATGGTACTGATGTCTCCGTGGACAGATTTGACCTTGTCCGGAGAAAGCCATTTGAGCAAAAAAGAGGTTGACCCGGTTCTGAATGAAGAGTATATTCAAAAGATGATTGTAAATTATGCGGACGGACAAACAAAAGAGGAACCGCTTATTTCCCCTTTATTCGGTGATTTTGCCGGATTTCCGCCCACTTACATTCAGGTAGGGGATAACGAAATCTTATTGAGTGATTCACTGATGCTTTTTGATAAGATGATAAAAGCGAATGTATCCGTAAAAATGGATGTATTTCCGGGTATGTGGCATGTGTTCCAGATGTCGCCGTTTAAAACCGCTTATGAAGCAATGGACAGAAATGCGGAATTTATCTATGATATTTGCCGCTAACAGCGCATAAAGTCCTTCTCAGGCATTTGAAAAACAAAGCCTGAGAAGGGCTAAGTTATGCACGGGAAGAATGGAGAAGAAAATGAAGTATGTATATCAAATCGGAATAATTGGCGGGATTAGTTTTGTGGCGGAAATGTTGTATGTGTTTTTGCCACTGCCGGTGCCGGCAAGTGTGTATGGGTTGGTGATTCTTTTGGGACTTTTGATGGCGAAGGTTGTAAAAGTGGAGCAAATTGAGGATGTGGCGGACTGGCTTTTGAAGATTATGCCGATTTTGTTTATTGCGCCGACGGTAGGGTTGATTACTTCTTTTGATGCAATTAAAGGTCAGGTTTTGCCACTGGTGGTGATGTGTGTGGCTTCAACGGTAGGGGTTATGATAGTTACGTCGGTTACGGCGCAGTTTGTTATTCGTATCAAAAATAAAAAGCAGAGCAGAAATGAGGGAAAGCATGAATGAGATATTAAGTGAATCTGTCTTTTTTGGTGTAGTTGTCAGTGTGGCGGCATATTGGATCGGGGAAAAGATGAAAGAAAAATGGAAGCTGCCGGTTTTTAATCCGCTGTTGATTTCTTCGATAATTGTGATTGCTGTGCTGCTGCTTTTTGACATTGACTATGAAATCTATAATCAGGGGGCAAAGTATATTTCGTTTTTTCTGACTCCTGCAACCATCTGTCTGGCAGTACCGTTGTATCGACAATTGGAAAGTTTGAAGAAAAATGTGCCGGCAATTCTAATCAGTATTTTTCTCGGCTGTATTGCGCATGTATTGATTTTGCTTGGCATAGCAGCGCTTTTTAGTGTGGATGAAATTTTGTTGCGGTCTTTTCTTCCGAAAAGCGTAACGAATCCGATAGCAATCGGTATTTCTGCGGAAATCGGAGGAATTCAGGCAGTAACTGCGGTGGGGGTATGTGTTGCCGGAATATTTGGCTCTATTATCGGACCTTTCCTGTTTCGGCTGTTTAAGATAACCGAACCGGTGGCACAGGGACTGGGACTTGGCTCACCTTCTCATGCAATCGGGACTTCCAAGGCACTGGAAATGGGAGAGATACAAGGGGCAATGAGTTCCCTTGCGATTGTAGTAACAGGAATTCTCACGGTCATTATTGTGCCGATTGTAGCCGGGATTTATTTTCCCTAAAAAAATTTCAAAAAAATAAAGGAATTTTGGAAACCACCCCGAATATTAAAAATAGGGTGGTTTTGACTTTGTTTTGTCAGCCTTTGCGGGATGCATTGTTTGGCATCTGTCATGCGGACGGAAAGGATAGCTATGACAATACGGGAAAATTTGGAACAATGGGAAAAAGAGTATTTAAGCCCTTATGCGGCATTGAGCATGAATTCCAAGGGGAGACTTAAGGAGGAGGAGCAGTGTGATATCCGGCCGGTTTTTCAGAGAGATCGGGACAGAATACTGCATTCCAAGTCTTTTCGGCGTCTGAAGGATAAAACACAGGTGTTTTTAACACCGGAGGGCGACCATTATCGGACCAGACTGACGCATACACTGGAAGTATCGCAGAATGCCAGAACGATTGCCAAAGCACTCAGGCTGAATGAGGATTTGGTAGAGGCAATTGCGTTGGGACATGATTTGGGACATACACCTTTCGGTCATGCCGGAGAACGGGCATTGGACCGGGTTTGTCCACTTGGATTTTCCCATAGTGAACAGAGTGTCAGAACCGTAGATATTTTGGAAAAAGGCGGGCAGGGGCTGAATCTGACGATGGAGGTCCGTGACGGTATTTTGAACCACCAGACGAAGGGAATGCCGTTTACATTAGAAGGAAGAGTTGTACGATTTTCCGATAAAATTGCTTATATTCATCATGATATGGATGATGCTATACGGGGCGGTATTCTGACGGAAAAGGATGTGCCGAAGGATATCAGCAGCGTGATTGGAGAAACCTGTGGTGAAAGACTGGACCATTTTATTCATGATTTGGTGACGGCAAGTAAGGACAAAGATGATATTGTAATGTCGCAGCCGGTAGCAGAGGCAATGAAAAAACTTCGTGCATTTATGTTTGAAAGGGTCTACCAGAATAAAGAGGCAAAAAGTGAAGAGGGAAAGGCGGAAATGCTCGTAGAAACCCTCTATGATTATTATAATAGGCACATACATCTTCTTCCGACAGAATTTTTGCGTCTGATGGAGGAAAAAGGTGAGCCGAAGGAACGGATTGTATGTGACTACATAGGTGCCATGACGGATCGTTTTGCCATTGCAAAATATGAAGAAATTTATATTCCGAAGTCGTGGCACGGTTGAAGCATTGAAAGAGAGCAGAAAAATCTGCAAAGTAATAAAGAGGAAAAACCATGTATTACCCAGATGAATTAGTGGAAGAGGTACGTTCCAAAAGTGATATTGTGGATGTGATTTCCGGATATGTGCGTATTCAGAAAAAGGGAAGCAGTTATTTTGGACTATGTCCTTTTCATAATGAAAAATCACCGTCCTTTTCCGTGTCGCCGGGAAAACAGATGTATTATTGTTTTGGCTGCGGAGCAGGCGGAAATGTGTTTACCTTTGTAATGAACTATGAGAATTTTACATTCCCGGAGGCAATCAAGATGCTTGCAGACCGGGCAGGTGTGAATTTGCCGGAAATTGAATATTCAGAGGAAATTAAGCAAAAAGAGAACAAAAGAGCAAAGCTTTTGGAAATTAATAAAGAGGCGGCAAAATACTTTTATTATCAATTGCGAAGTGAGAAGGGGGCTATCGGATACCGGTATCTGTCGGGACGGCAGCTTTCCGATGAAACAATAAAGCAGTTCGGGCTGGGGTTTTCCAATAAAACCAGTGATGATTTGACAAGATATTTAAAATCAAAAGGATATTCCGAAGCGTTGATACAGGAGGCCGGACTTGCCAGCTTTGATGAGCGGTTTGGTATGCATGACAAGTTCTGGAACAGGGTCATGTTTCCGATTCAGGATATTAACCACCGGGTAATCGGATTCGGTGGAAGGGTGATGGGGGATGGAGAGCCAAAGTATTTGAATTCCCCGGAAACGCCGGTTTTTGATAAAAGCCGAAATCTGTACGGACTTAATTTTGCACGGACAGCAAGGAAAAATAATATTATTTTGTGTGAAGGCTATATGGATGTAATAGCCATGCATCAGGCAGGCTTCAATCAGGCAGTGGCATCTTTGGGGACGGCATTTACACCGGGGCAGGCAAACCTTTTGCGGCGATATACGGATGAGGTACTGCTTGCATATGACAGTGACGGTGCAGGTGTGAAAGCGGCGCTTCGTGCCATTACGATTCTGAAGGAAGTGGATTTATCGGGGAAAGTCATTAATCTGGAGCCTTATAAAGATCCTGATGAATTTATGAAAAATCTCGGAAAAGAGGCATTTCAGGAACGGATTGACAATGCGGAAAACAGCTTTTTCTTTGAAATCCGTATTCTGGAACGGGATTTCAATATGAATGATCCGGAATCCAAGACCAAATTCCATCGGGAGATAGCTAAGAAACTGTGTGGCTTTTCGGAAGAGGTGGAACGGGAAAACTATATTAGTGCCATTGCAGAAAAGTATCATATCGGTTTTGAAAATTTACGGAAGCTGGTAGCTTCTTATGCGGCACAGACCGGATTGGTGAAGCCGGTGGAACGTCCAAAGTCAGGCATTCAGAAAAAGAATGCACCGGAGGACAATGCGAAAAGAGTGCAGCGGCTTCTGATAACATGGATTACGGATGAACCAAGGCTGTATGCCAAAATCAAGAAATATATTTCCGCCGGTGATTTCACCGAGGATTTATATAAAACTGTAGCAGACAAGCTGTTTACCAGTCTGGAGGAAGGAAACTATAACCCGGCTGCAATAATAAGCAGCTTTGCAGACGAGGAAGAACAACGGGAAGCAGCAGCTCTGTTCAATACCAAACTGGAGGCTCTGGAAACGGAACAGGACAGGGAAAAGGCATTTCATGACATTTTGTATGCAGTGAAGAAGAACAGTTTCGATTACTATTCTGCGAGAATGGGGTCGGATATGGAGGCGCTGAACAAGGTGATTGAAGGGAAAAAAGCCTTGGAAGAGCTTGGGAAAACGCATATTTCTATAGAAGAAAGCCAATAATATTTATTACTAATGGAAGGATGGACCATAAAATGGACGAAAACACACAAGCAAAATTTGAAGAGAAAGTAAAAGAGCTCCTGAATCTTGCCAAAAAGAAGAAAAATGTTTTGGAGTATCAGGAAATCAGTGATTTTTTTGCGGACATGCCTATGGAAGAGGAGCAGTTTGAAAAGGTTTTAGAGGCATTGGAAGCAAGTAACATTGATGTGCTCCGCATTACGGAGGATGACGATATTGACGATGAGGAAATTATCCTTACCGAAGAGGACGAAGTGGATGTAGAACATATTGACTTATCAGTTCCGGACGGTATCAGTATCGAAGATCCGGTGCGTATGTATCTGAAGGAAATCGGTAAGGTACCTCTTCTATCCGCAGAGGAAGAAATCGAGCTTGCAAAAAGAATGGAATTAGGTGATGAGGATGCGAAGAAGAGACTGGCAGAAGCCAATCTTCGTCTTGTAGTCAGCATTGCCAAGCGCTATGTGGGACGTGGTATGCTTTTTCTTGATTTGATTCAGGAAGGAAACTTAGGTCTGATTAAAGCTGTGGAAAAATTCGATTATCGAAAGGGTTATAAGTTTTCTACTTATGCTACATGGTGGATTCGTCAGGCAATTACAAGAGCGATTGCGGATCAGGCAAGAACCATTCGTATTCCGGTTCATATGGTAGAGACGATAAATAAACTGATTCGTGTGAGCAGACAACTGCTGCAGGAGTTAGGAAGGGAACCCACGCCGGAGGAAATTGCAGAGGAAATGAATATGCCGGTAGAGCGTGTTCGTGAAATATTGAAAATTTCTCAGGAGCCGGTTTCTTTGGAAACACCGATTGGTGAAGAAGAGGACAGTCATCTCGGTGACTTCATTCAGGATGATAATGTACCGGTTCCGGCAGATGCAGCAGCATTTACTTTGTTGAAGGAACAGCTTGTTGAGGTGCTCGGAACACTGACAGAGAGAGAGCAAAAGGTATTAAGACTGCGCTTCGGATTGGATGACGGCAGGGCAAGAACACTGGAAGAGGTAGGCAAGGAATTTAATGTTACCCGTGAACGTATCCGTCAGATTGAAGCAAAGGCGTTAAGAAAGCTGCGTCATCCGAGCAGAAGCCGAAAGCTGAAGGATTATCTGGATTAAGCCTATGGAATTATCAAAAAGATTACGGGCGGTGGCAGGTCTGGTTACACCCGGAAATGTTGTCTGTGATGTGGGGTGTGACCACGGCTATGTATCGATTTTTTTGGTGGAAACAGGGAAAAGTCCCAAGGTGTATGCCATGGATGTGCGCAAAGGACCTTTGTCACGTGCAAAAGAGCATGTTAGTGAAGCGGGACTTTCAGATTACATAGAACTGATTCTTTCTGACGGTCTGAAAGAAATGCCGGAAAACAGGGCAGATACCCTTATCTGTGCCGGAATGGGCGGCAGACTGGTGATAAAAATTTTGTCGGACAGTTTGGAAAAGGTGCGGCAGATGAAGGAACTGGTACTGCAGCCACAGTCGGAAATTTGGGCGGTGCGTGCTTTTTTAAGAGAACAGGGATTTGTGGTTGCGGATGAAGACATGGTAGAGGAGGACGGAAAGTTTTATCCGATTCTGTATGTGAGGGTTCCGAGTGGAGAAAAGAGAGAGGAAAGTGACAGCAGGAAGCAAATGGCTGTAGCGGACGGTTTTGTTTTGCAGGACAAATATGGGAAGGTACTGTTGGAAAAAAAGCATCCTGTGTTAAAGGAATATCTTTTGTGGGAAAAAAAGATTCTCTTGCAGATTGAAAAAGAGCTGGAAAGCAGTGCAAAAGCCGGAGAAAAAACAGAGAAGAGGCTTTACACACTGGCTGAGGACAAAAAGCTGATAGAGGAAGCGCTTACTTATTTTATGTAAAAACAAAAAGGGCTTATCAATACATGCAGTTTGGGCAAGGAATGTACCGCAGTCTAAGCAGCGATGAGAAAGGAAGGGGTTACGATGAAGTGTGGGGAAATTATTGAAAGGCTGGAAGCAATTTCACCTGTCCGGTATGCGGAAGAATGGGATAATGTAGGGTTTCTTGCAGGTAGACGGGAAAAAGAGGTACAGACCGTATTTATTGCGCTCGATGCCACGGATGAGGTGATTGATGAGGCAATTGAGGTAGGAGCAGATATGATTCTGACTCATCATCCGTTGATTTTTCAGCCGCTCACAAGAGTAAATACCGATGATTTTATCGGAAGAAGAGTGGTAAGACTTTTGCAGAATGATATTTGTTACTATGCCATGCATACGAATTTTGACGTGAAGGGAATGGCAGAAGCAGCAGCTGAGGAAATGGGGCTGTTACAGTCATCGGTTTTAATGACGACCTATGAAGAAGGCGAAAAGTCAGAAGGTATCGGAAGATATGGAAAATTAAAGGAGGTTTTGTCACTGGCGGAGTGTGCCTCCTATGTGAAGGAGGTATTCAGGCTTGAGCATGTGAATGTGTACGGAGATTTAGAGGCACCTATCAGTATGGCTGCCATTTCTCCCGGTTCAGGGAAAAGTGTGATGAAGGCAGCGGTGGCAGCAGGTGTGGACGTGCTGATTACAGGTGATGTGGACCATCATATGGGAATTGATATGCAGGCACAGGGTGTTTGTGTGATTGATGCAGGTCATTACGGAATTGAAAAAATTTTTGTACCATATATGAAGGATTTTCTGAAAAAGGAAATTCCGTCCATACAGATTTGCATGGCAGAAGAGAAAAATCCATATTATACATTGTAGCGAAAAGGCGGAAAGGAAGGGTTATGGTTACTGTAAATATAGAAGGTGAAAGCAGAAAATATCCGAAAGGAACTTCTTTTGAAACGGTTGTAGAGGAATATCAGAGAAAGTATAATAATATGATTGCCGCCGTTGTGGAAAACGGAAAAATAAGAGAACTTTCCAAAAAGGTAACAAAGGATTGTGAGGTATCGTTCATTACGTTAAAAGATACGATTGGACATATGACTTATGTAAGAACGGCACTTATGATTATGTTAAAGGCAGTTGAAGATGTAATCGGAAAAGAAAAAATTACGAAGCTGAAGGTAGATTTTGCTATCGGACATGGGTATTACTGTTCGGCAGAAGGCGATTTCAAAATTAACGATAATCTGGTAGAAAATATCAATGCCAGAATGAATGAGATTGTGGAAGCGAAGATTCCGATTATTAAGCGTCCTTATCATGTAGATGAGGCAATGGAGATTTTCCGGGCGCAGGGAATGACGGACAAGGAAAAATTATTTAAGTATAGACGAAGCTCTTATATTAATGTATACTGCATGGATGGGTATTACGATTATTATTATGGATATATGTTCCCGGATACTTCTTATGTAAAATATTTTAATGTTATAGCTTACGAGGGCGGTTTTATGTTGTTGCTTCCGGGAAAGGATGAGCCGGATAAGATTTCCTTCTTTGAACCTCGTGAGAAGCTGTTTAATACTCTGAAGGAATCTGATGACTGGGGTAAGAAGCTGGGCGTGGATACGGTCGGTGATTTGAATGATGAAATTTGTAAAGGCAATATTAACGAATTGATTTTGGTTCAGGAGGCTTTACAGGAGCGGAAAATCGGTGAGATTGCCAAAGAAATTGCAGAACGTGAGGGTGTAAAATTCGTCATGATTGCAGGTCCCTCATCCTCGGGAAAAACAACCTTTTCCCACAGGCTTTCCATTCAGCTTAAAACTTATGGGCTGACCCCTCATCCGATAGCACTGGATGATTATTTTGTGGACAGGGAAAAAACGCCCAGGGATGAAAACGGTGACTATAATTTCGAGTGTCTGGAAGCCATTGACATTGAACAGTTTAATAAGGATATGTGCGATTTGCTGGCAGGAAAGACGGTACAGCTTCCAAGTTTTAATTTTATGACAGGGCGCAGAGAGTATAATGGAAATTATAAGACGTTGGGACCGGATGATATTCTTGTCATTGAGGGGATTCATGGGTTGAATGATAAAACTTCCTATGCTTTACCGAATGAGAGTAAGTACAAAATCTACATCAGTGCGCTTACCAGCTTAAATGTCGATGAGCATAACCGGATTCCGACCACGGATGGCCGTCTCTTAAGGAGAATGGTGAGGGATGCCCGAACAAGAGGTGCTTCCGCGAAGAGAACAATAGAAATGTGGCCTTCCGTAAGGCGTGGGGAAGAGGAAAATATTTTCCCGTTCCAGGAAAGTGCGGATGCGATGTTTAATTCCGTGCTGATTTATGAGCTTGCTGTGTTAAAGCAGTTTGCGGAGCCGTTACTTTTCAGCATCGGAAAGGATGAACCGGAATATTTTGAAGCAAAAAGGCTCTTAAAGTTCCTCGGGTACTTTATCGGAGTAAGCAGTGAGAATCTGCCCAATAACTCCATTTGCAGGGAGTTTGTAGGCGGTTCATGTTTTAAGGTATAAAAGAATAAGTGAATAAGAATATAAGTAGACCGAATGATCGCGGCTGTCATTTTGACAGGTGAGGAAAGTCCGGGCTTCACAGGGCAGGATGCCGGATAACGTCCGGTGGAGGTGACTCCAAGGCTAGTGCAACAGAAATATACCGCCAACGTGTCTGCCAAAGCAGACAGGTTGGTTAGGGTGGAAAGGCAGTGTAAGAGACTACCGTTTCGTTGGTAACAACGAAAGCCATGTAAACCCCATCCGAAGCAAGGCTGAATAGAAAGCAATAGGTTTGCCCGACCTGCTTTCAGGTGAGCCGCTTGAGGCTGCCGGTAACGGCAGTCCTAGATAGATGATCATTCGATGGCAGCAAAAGCTGTTGTCCGACATAACCCGGCTTACGTGTCTGCTTATATTTTTATATAGAAAAGGAAAAAGAAATGAAGGTAGTGAAAGGGTACAGAAAGAAGTATAACAAAATATGGCTGTTTCCCTTGTTTTTGTTTTTTTTCTTATGTAATGGTTCTTTGCAGGCAGAAGCAAAGGCTGATTTTTCAGATTATGAGACAGTAAGGCATCCGCTCATTCAGACTACGGATGTCTTGGAGGAATATGAGGCGCTTTTCCATTTGGGTTTCCTTGATACGGGAGAATGGGAGAGTGCTTCCTTTTTACAGGCAGATAACGATGAAAAAGGGACAAAGCCGGAGAAAGCACAGGCGGTTTCTGAATATACCCGGTTTTTAGAGCAGTTGTCAAAAGAAACTGCTTACGAGAAAGCGCGGGCAACCGTAGTGCAGATTCATATGGAAGGATATTACGGAAGCGGTGTACTTTGGGATATTCGGGCGGGAAAGCTTGTGATTGTATCCAATGCCCATCTGCTTAAAGAAGGAGAAAAGGGACAGGTTACTTTTCGGACGGGAGTAAGCATAGAGGGAACCGTAATCGGAATTTCCGATAGTAAGGATATTGGGTTTATGGTAATAACGCTTGCTGATTTGGAGCGGGAGGATTGGTTTTTCTTAAGATTTGCCGGAAGAGATTTGAAAAATTATGATGCGTTGCAGGCAGGAGATGAACTGTTTGTAATTGGTTCTGCCAACGGCGCGGGAGAAGATTATTATGAAGGAACCGTTGGAAAGGTATCGTATTATTTCCCGGAGTTTCAGTCTGATATGCTTTACGGATATTGTAAGGCACTGCCAGGTATGTCAGGGGGAGGAACCTTTGATGAAGAGGGAAATTTTATCGGGATGCTGACTGCCGGGACAGAGCATGGAGAGATTGCCAGTCTGCCTATGGAAATTATGGTGGAAGAATATGAGAAAATAACGGCAGGTTGGTAAGATACGAAAGGAACGTTCAGAACAAGATGGCTGGGAGTGATGAGAAAATGATAAAGATTGTTTTAACCGGATTAAACGGATACGGAGGGCATTTTATTGAGCCTTTACTGAATAGCGACAAAACCTATATGCTTGCTGCGGTAGTCAGCAGAAATCCCAAGAAAAGTATGTATTATGACATATTGAACGAAAAACAGGTGCATTTTTATTCGAGTCTGGAAGAATGTCTGCAGAGAGAAAAAGTGCATATGGCAATCATAACGACACCGATGCACATTCATTATAAAGAGGTAATGTGTGCGTTAAAATATAAGCTTGCGGTATATTGTGAGAAGCCCTTGGCATGTACCTTGGAACAGTGTAAGCAGATTGAGGCATATGCAAAGGAGCAGGGTTGCATAGTGGCGGTAGGGTATCAATGGTCTCATTCCAAGGCAATTACAGAGTTAAAGAAACAAATTTTGGAAGGAAGGTATGGGAAGCTTCTGAAAATAAAAACACTGGTGTTATGGAATCGCCCAAAGAGCTATTATGGGGAAAGTGACTGGAAAGGCAGGATGTACGGAAAGGAAGGAGAGCCTGTCCGAGAATCCGTGATGAGCAATGGAGCGGCTCATTTCTTGCATAATCTATTGTTTTTAGCGGGAGAAGAATTGAACAAAGCTGCATATCCTGTGGAAATAGAGGAGAAATGCTATCGGGCTCATGCGATAGAAACCTTTGATACGGTAAGCGTCAAAATGAAAACAGCAAGTGGTTGTGAACTTTTGTATCTGGCGACTCTTGCAGCAGAAAAGACAAGAGTACCGGAATTTGTAGTAGAGTGCGAGAATGCAAAAATTTATTATCCGATAGGAGAAAAAAAGGAAATTGTTGCCGAGTTGAAGGATGGAAGCAGAGTGTGCTTTGGTTCACCGGAAGATGGGAGATTTGAACATTTCCGGAAAGTGGTAAGAGCAACTAATGGAGAGGGAAGTCTTACCTGCGATGTAGAAACCACATTACCAATAACACATGTTATCGATTCGGTGATGGATAAGCTTGATGTACAAGAATTTCCGAAGGACAGAATAAAAGAGGATGGGGATATTCTTTGGCTAGAGGGCTTAGAGGATGCTATGCGGGCAAAGTATAAGAAGTGGTAAAAAAGGAAATGGAGCTTATTGATTCTACAGAAGTTTTGGAGTAGAATAGGGAAAGGTTGGCAAATATTTATTATAGAAAGATAGAAAGAATGTATTTGGGAGAGACAGATTCTCCGAAATGAACAGAAAGGAATGGATAAGTAATATGACAAAGATCGATATTGTTTCCGGCTTTCTTGGTGCCGGAAAGACAACTTTAATTAAAAAGCTTCTAAAAGAAGTACTTGCAGGGACAAAGGTAGTGCTGATTGAAAATGAATTTGGTGAAATCGGTGTAGACGGTGGTTTCTTGAAGGATGCAGGAATCGAAATTAAAGAGATGAATTCCGGTTGTATCTGCTGTTCTTTAGTCGGTGACTTTGGAGCTTCTTTGCAGGAGGTTTTAAAAACTTACGAGCCGGAACGTATTTTGATAGAGCCGTCGGGGGTAGGTAAGCTTTCTGATGTAATGAAAGCAGTGCAGGATGTAAAAACGGATGTAGAAGTACAGTTAAACAGTGCGGTTGCTGTAGTGGACGCTTCCAAATGTAAGATGTATATCAAGAATTTCGGGGAATTTTTCATCAATCAGATTGAACATGCCGGAACGATTATTTTGAGCAGAACCGGCAATATGAGTGAAGAAAAAGTTGCCCGGTGTGTATCCATGATAAGAGAACATAATGAGAAGGCTTCGATTATTACAACACCGTGGGAGCAGTTAGAAGGAAAAGATATTCTGGCAACTATTGAAGGGGCAAAGGATTTGGAAGCAGAGCTGATGAAGGAAGTGCTTGAGCATGCACATGAGCACGAGCATCATCACGAACACGGAGAAAACTGTACCTGCGGGTGTCACGATCATGAGCACCATCATGACCATGATGAAGAATGCAATCATGAGCATCATCACCATGACGGAGAGTGCGACCATGAGCATCATCACCATGATGGAGAGTGCGACCATGAGCATCATCACCATGACCATGACGAAGAGTGCGGGCATGCACACCATCATCATGACGGAGAATGTGGATGTGGGCATGATCATAGTCATGAAGGACACCATCATGCGGATGAAGTATTTACCAGTTGGGGTATGGAGACGCCGGCTTCCTATTCAAAGGAAGACATTACCGCAATTTTAGAGGCACTGGAGGATGAAAAAACCTATGGCTTCGTACTTCGTGCGAAGGGTATGGTTCCGTCAGGAGACGGTACATGGGTATACTTTGATTATGTGCCGGGAGAAAGTAATGTGCGGGAAGGAAAGCCGGAATACACCGGAAAATTCTGTGTTATCGGTTCTAAATTGAACGAAGAGAATCTGGAAAGCTTATTTAGAAAATAAACGGAGTAACATCGGAAAAGAGAAGAAAGGACAAAGCACATGAATAAGCGGTGCGTTGTCTGAAGAAGGGGAAAAGAAAGAATGAAGAAAAGAAACAGGGCTGTGATGTTGGCAGTCTGTCTGGTTGCAGGGAGTGTGAGCCTTGCCGGATGCAGCGCAAAGCAGGTGAATTTAAAAACCAAAGGTTTGGAAATGATTGGCTTGATGGATGAAAAAGCTTCCAATGAAGTTTATGCATCACTTTTTTCAGAATCAGAGGAACTGAATAAAATCATAGAGCAGATAGCTGAAGGGGATTATACGAATCCGCAAAAAGTATACGAAATAAAAATAGACGTACAGGAATATTTCCAAAATGCTGAGATAGATATTTCAGGAATGTCAGAAAATTTGCAGGAGGAACTTGCAAACAAAGTCAGCACCGGTATCGGTTCCATGATTAACTCTTTGGAAGGGTCTGCACAGATTGCAGCATCCGGTATATTGATGGAAAGCAATGCTTTTCAGGGTGATGATTTAAAATCACCTGTTATTTATTTGTATCAGTTTGGAGAAGCGGGAAATGCAGCCATGGTTACTTTTGTTCCGGCAGAAGATGGCGTGATAAGTGCTTCGGCTTTATTCCTGACCGGGGATGAAATAAATTCTCTTAGTTCGGTAGAAGAGGTTGAAAACTGGTTATTATTGCATTATGGAATGGAAAATGCCGAAGTAAAAGAAGTAAACCAGAGATAGAAAAAGTAAAGGAAGGAACAGTATGAAGCCTGTATATATTATTAACGGTTTTCTGGAAAGCGGAAAATCAGAGTTCATTACTTATACGTTGGAGCAGCCTTATTTTCAGATTAAAGGAAAAACTTTGATTCTTTTATGCGAAGAAGGTGAAATTGAATACGATGAGGCATTGTTAAAAAAAAGCCGCTCTGTAATTGAGGTAATTGAAGAGGAGGAAGATTTCAATCCGACAAATCTGATTGAACTGGAGAAAAAGCATAAGCCGGAGCGTATCGTGGTGGAATACAACGGTATGTGGAATTTTAAAAATATGAAGCTGCCGTGGCACTGGAAGGTGGAACAGCAGATTACAACTATTGATGCTTCTACGTTCCCAATGTATTTTAACAATATGAAATCCTTAGTGGCGGAAATGGTCAGAAAGTCGGAAATGATTATTTTCAATCGTTGTGACGGTGTGAAAGATTTAAACAGCTATAAAAGAAATATTAAGGCAATCAATGCAAAGGCGGAAATTATTTTTGAAGATTCCAATGGAGAAGTAAACGAAATTATGGAGGATGACCTTCCCTATGACTTAAAACAGGATAACCTTGTATTAGATAACTATGGTTATGGAATCTGGTATTTGGACGCGTTGGATCATTTGGAACGTTATGTAGGAAAAACAGTAGAGTTTGTGGCAATGGTATTAAAACCGGAGAAATTCCCTAAAGGGTATTTTGTCCCGGGCAGGATGGCAATGACCTGTTGCGCCGATGATATGGCATTTTTAGGATTTGCCTGTGAGTATGACGGTGCAGATAAGCTCACGCAGAAACAGTGGGTGAAAGTGAAAGCATCCGTGTCGAAAGAATATTGGGCAGATTATAACGGAGAAGGTCCGGTGCTTCATGCAGTCAGTGTGGAACCGACAAAAGCACCAAAAGAAGAGATTATCAGCTTTGCCTGATGAGGGATGGATATGCAGGACAAGGTTTAGAAAGAGAGTAGTATGGCAGTAGAAAGTGAAAAGGAACTTCAACAGCTTAAAAAGCGTTTTATGGAACTGGGAGAAAAATCCTATCAACAGAATATTTATACTTTTACCGGTTTTCTGGGAATGAGTGAGCAGGAAGTGTTTTTTCGGACGGCACAGGCAATGAAGCATGTGCCGTTTACTATGTGGGGAGGCAGTGAAAACTGTGAACGGCAGATGGTACGGTTTGGTAGTAAGGAAGAATTGGGTTATGAAGAGGAATTTCCTATTGTTTGTATGGAAATTAGCCCACTGTTGGAAAAATTCGCGGATAATTTAAATCACAGGGATTTTCTCGGTGCACTGATGAATTTAGGGATAGAGAGAAATACGTTGGGGGATATTCTGATAAAGCAAAAGACAGGATATTTATTCTGTACGGAACGAATCGCTCCATATATTACAGAAAATCTGGATAAAATAAAACATACCAATGTGAAATGCAGGATATTGGAGGAGGTACCGGAGGTCTTGGCAGGAGTAGCGGCAGAGGAAGAGCATCTGGCATCCTCTGAGCGGATTGACGGTATGATATCTAAACTGTATAATATATCAAGAAATCAAAGTCTTGAATTATTTCGGTGTAAAAAGGTATTTGTAAATGGAAGACTTAATGAAAATAACAGTAGTAATTTAAAGAGTGGAGATGTGGTTTCTGTCAGAGGATACGGCAAATTTACTTATGACGGAATCGTACAGGAAACAAGAAAAGGTAAGTTGCGTGTGCGTGTTCATATATTTCGTTAATGGAATCAGGGATAGGAAGGGAGTAGGAAAACTATGGAAGTTATTAGCATTGGAAATTATCATTATATGATTGTTCAATGGCTGTTCTTCTTTTATTTTTATTGTTTTTTTGGTTGGGTGTTTGAATCTACATATGTTTCTTTGAAACAGAAACATTTTGTAAACAGAGGCTTTATGCGTGGACCGTTTCTGCCCTTATACGGAACCGGTGCTATGATGATGCTGGTTGTTTCTGCACCGTTTCAAAACAACCTCATTCTTGTGTATGTAGCGGGATGTATAGGCGCTACTGTATTAGAATACATAACGGGTGTTACTATGGAAGCCTTGTTTAAGGTCAGATACTGGGATTATTCCAATCAGCCTTTTAATTTTCAGGGACATATTTGCCTTGGAACCTCTTTGTCATGGGGCGGGCTTACGATATTAATGACACAATTTGTACATAAACCCATTGAACGGATTGTATTGTCGATTCCAAAGGAGGTTATTGTTCCGTTGTCAGGAATTATTACGGTTTTTCTTGTGGCGGATTTTTCCCTCTCCTTTAAGGCAGCACTGGATATCCGGGATATTTTGTTGAAGCTTGAGAAGGCAAAGGAAGAATTGGAGCGGGTATCGAAACGGTTGGATGTTATGATTGCACTTGCTAATGAGGAACGGGAGAATCGTAAACTGGAAAGAGATGAGAAACTGGATAGCCTGAAGGAAAGTTTTAAAATGAGCATAGAGGAGCGGTTTGAAGGACTGAAAGAAGCCATTACTTCAAAACCGGGGGAATATCTTGACAGTGTAAAGGAAGAATTTTTGGATTTACGTGAAAAATATCATATTAATCTGGAAATGACAAAGCAGTTAAAATCTTTTAGAGACTTCTATAAAAGAGACATGCTGCGAGGTAACCCGATGGTAGCAACCGGTAAATTTAAAGAGGTATTGGAAGAATTGAAGGAAGCTGTATCAGAGAGAAAGAAAAAATAGGTTGATTGCGATGGAAAGGGAAGGAAAACGATGAAAAACGAAACCATAAAGAAGATGACATTATCGGCTATGTTTATTGCGATTGGTCTGGTGCTGCCTTTTTTTACCGGACAGATTCCACAGATAGGAAATATGTTGTTGCCCATGCACATTCCTGTACTTTTATGTGGTTTGATTTGCGGCTGGCAATATGGATTGCTTGTAGGCTTTGTTTTACCCTTGTTGCGTTATGTGCTGTTTGGTATGCCGATACTTTTCCCTACGGGAGTGGCGATGGCATTTGAACTTGCTACTTATGGTCTGGTAGCAGGATTGTTATATGGATTGTCACGATGGCAGTGTATCATAGCACTTTATCGCTCCTTAATTACGGCCATGCTTGCAGGACGAGTAGTGTGGGGAGTGGTGCAGCTTGTCCTTATGGGAATTAGCGGAGGGATGTTTACATGGCAGATGTTTTTGGCAGCTACTTTCCTAAATGCGATTCCGGGAATTGCAATACAGCTTATTCTGATTCCGGCAATTATGGTTGCCTTGAATCGTACCGGACTGGCACCGTTCAAAAAGAAACAGATAAAAAATGACTCCGGAGAGTAAATCCGGAGTTTTGTATTTAATATGGAGTTTTGTCAGGATAATTTATCTGCCTGCCAGAGAGGGTAATCGGTTCTTAATAATTCCAGTTTGCGTTTCCGTTTCTTTATAAACGCAAGTCCCTTGTTATAAAACCAGAAAGAATAAACGAGTACATGATTTAATTTGCCGATTTTTTGTTTGGTTGTGTTGGCGTAGTAGGATCCGCCTGCCGAAATCGTTGCATGGTTGTATACTGCTCTGATTAAATCCGTTTCATCCTTAATATCTGCATCTATTTCCGTATAGCCAAGGCCGATACAATCTTCGCGGTGGGAATCACTTCCGCCGAAGCAGGGCAGACCATAACTTTTAGCCAGTGTTTTAGCCTTATGGTTGGAAAATTCTGTTTCACAGGCGTTGAAGCCTTCCACAAAATCAAATTTTGCAATAATGTTTTGCGATTTTCTACCGCGTCTTGTGTTGGTAAGGCTCAGGTATTTTTCACCGCAAGGATGTGCGGGCCCTAAAATGCCGCCAAAATGGTGAACAATTTCGATTAAGATAGACACCGGCAGTCCACGTAGCTCTAAAAGTGGGAGACTCACACCACTAGGTAAAATGACAAGAATATGTCCACAGTCAATAGTATCATATTCAATGCCTTTTAATACGACAAAATCCGTATGGCGGAGTCCTTTCATATTTTTTTTCCAATGTCTGTAGGCACCATAGGAATTGTGGTCTGTTATTAACATACCGTCATACCCTTTTTCTTTTAGCAGGCATATTGTTTCCTCAATAGGAACCTGACCGTCTATAGAACCTTCTTTTGTGTGGCAGTGCATATCAAATTTCACAGGCAATCTCTCCATATTTTCATTTAAAATGTTTGCATTTTTCTTAACAACCCATTAACATTATAATACTATTATTTCAAATTTCAATGGATTTATTAGGAAAAAAGTCCTATTTTACATAAAACTTACAATTCTTTTATTGTTTTTATAAAAAACTTGCTATTAGAATTGTTTTGTGATAAATTACATATTATAAAGCATTTTGCTTTTTATTCGTTATAAATTATTCTAATTTTCACTAATTTCATGCCGTAATCCGGCACAAATTCAAAACTTTTTGATTTAAATTTAAAGTACTAAAGGAGCTTCCTGTATAATTCAAATATAGGGAATTCCAAGAAAGAAGGTTGAGAA
>CAYUYJ010000037.1:0-27932 GCA_964449325.1 uncultured Lachnospiraceae bacterium
TAGATTCATGGCACAGTTATCAGTTCAGATACTGTTCCGTGAATAATTCAGGATACTTTTTATTTCTGTTGCAATTTTAATACCATTTCTCTCTTTATACTCCTCATAAATACATTTCCATCCAAGTTCCTGCTTCACACCGTCAATTTCTTCTACCTGCCGCTCGTCACTGTAAAACTCAGTAATGGCACCTTCTTCATTAAAAGTAAATATTCCCGAACCGGATACCCCATTATAGGATACCGTTGCTTTAACATGCGTATCATCCATCTCTTCATAGGTAACACAGGGCGATAATAATGCTGCCGGATTGATGGTTGCCGACTCTGCAAGCCACGAAATCAGACCGGCTTTATATCCCTGTTCATCTCTGGCATCAAAAAGAGGGATGACTTTGCCAAGGATTCCCTTCATTCCTCCCTGCCTGTCCTCTGTGACATAATCCAAGCCCTCAAAAGGGATACCAAACATGGAAGAACTGCAGAAGGCACTACGGTATATATCTCCGTAAAAGAGCCATAAATCATAGTCCATTTTCAATACCTTTCCGGACTTTGTATCAAAAACAAAGTCCGTATCATCAAATCGTGCATTGACCACCGTGTATTTCGGGAAATTCTCCAAACCGATATAATCACAATATTTCTTTAACGGTTCCGGTAACTGCTCGATTTCCTCTCTTGAACATACCATTTTGTCCCGCATCATTTCATCTGCCCGTTTCTGCATTGCCTTATGAAACTTCTCCTTTTCCGGCGAATAAGGCAATCTCCAGAAAATTATGATTCCTGCAAGCAGGATAAACAGAACAAGTACAATTATCTTTATTTTTCTCATGCTTATTGCCCCTTTATTTTTCCAATTCCCGATACATTTTTTTATTAAAATACAACGCGAACCCACCAAGCGCAACAAAGGATAAGACTTTTGTTGTAAGAACAGGAATCTCCATCTCTACTCCGGAAAGTACCTGACATATTGTCTGTGGAATTACCATAATACCTACAATAATGCACATTTTCAATAATCCTGCCAAAAGCACCACACCCAGTCCCTCCTTTTTCTTCAACAAATACAAACCTGCAAAGCACAACGGACTGATGATTCCCATATCAAGCACATAGGTAATTTCTGTCGTGTATACACCAATTAATGGGAGTGTTCCCCCTGTCAGCATGGCAGAAATAATGTCCGGCAGCCATGCCACAATCAGTGCAATTCCCGCTACAATGAGAAACGCGCTTAAACCCTTTGTCACTGTTATTTTCTGTTGTACGTTTACCCTTCTTATATGTGCAAACATACCAAACAAAGAACAGGTAAAGAGGCACACATACACAAGAAAAATCTGATTGTATGTAACACCAAAAGCAATGCTTGCCGCATAATAAAACGCAACAGCATACACAGAAATCAGCTTTATTTCGGATACTGCGTCACACTTTTTCCGATACTGTAAATAAGTATATAAAAACATGGGAACCAGCACAAACAAAATGCACCAATCGGCACCTATGGAAATCGGCGCTTTGAAGTAGCTGTCATTGGCATAAATACCATAACCGAAAATAGAGACGGTATGCCCATACTGATTAACAAAATCATGCGCATAAGTAAAGTTCATGGATAAAATTCCAAGTACAGCCGTTACACACATACATAACATCGTAATCATTGCAAAAAAGTCTTTTTTCATTCTTCCTCCCATTCTGTCATTCAAGCAGAATCATAAATAAAGTTAAAAACACTATTCTTGTAAACCACTCTGCAGTGCTTTATTTACTGCATTCCGAATGGTTTTGCTGGAGGTAGTTGCACCACTGACTGCATCTACATCATCTGTATTGTTTTTTATCATCTCGTTCAGTATACTTTCCGCTGGTTTTCCTGTTCCGCATTCATGCTTTAAAAGATTAATATTGGCAATCTTATGGTCTTTTACTTCTACCTCTACCTCCACCTTTACCATGCCTCCGTCACTGCTTCCTTTGTAAATGCCATCTGCAACCTGTTCCATATCGATTTCCACATTTACCTGCTTATCCATAGCTTCTTTTGTCACCTTACCCATTGCTCCAAACATAATAACAACAAACATTACAAGCAGTACCATAACTGCTGCAACAACAATCAATCCTGTTTTTCTTTTTCTTTTCATCTTCATGCTCCTTGTATTTACTTTATTTTTTCTAAGTTTTCTTCCATTTTCATAATTGTATTAATGGTTATTTTGATATCATCTGCATCAATGTTTTCAAAAATTTTGTTAATAATCATCTGACTTCCTGCAGCATGTTCCTCTTCAAAGGATACTGTTTTTTCCGTCAGAAGGATTCTTTGCTTCCGCTTGTCTTTTTCATCCGAAACAATCCGGATATAGCCCTTCTTTTCCAGCTTATTCAAAATCTGCTTTACATTCTGGTGGGAGCTCCCCATAATCTCCGCCAATTCTTTAATCGTTGGACTTTCCCTGCACAAACCAATAGATATAATCGCAAAAAACTGTTTCCAACTGATTTCTTCAAAAAAATTGTCTGCCTTTGCCTGATAGCGGTTATCGAATGCACTAAGCAGACCTAATAGGAAATGGGGCGCCGTAATTTCTTCAAAGTTCAATGACCCTGAACCTATGACTTCCTGTATATTTGCCATTCTCATCCTCCTTTTTCTATTCTAAAAAAGTGTCGCTCTGCGGCGACACTTCTAAGAGAATGCTCCGCATTCTCCCTAACCGCCACCACTTGGCTCGCGCACTTTCCTATTACATAAAACAAAATAAGTAACACATTACCTTTTTATGTAATATATTACTTATTTTACCTGTTGTCAATATATGGTTTTACATTTTATCCACTAATGGTAACAGTTCAGCCTTCACGTATTGACAAACGGACGAAAACGGCTGATAACATTCCTCGGACTGCCATGGATTCCGAATGGGAATTTCCTAATATGCTGCCCAAAACTTTCTAAAACGTACGAAGCCGGCTCGAGTCGGCTTCCATGCCTCCGTCTCGCCTAAATTTGCATCCATGCAAATTTACTTCTGTGTATTGCAGCACCATATAAGGAAATATCACCATTCTCCACCAGGCAGTCTACGAAATGTTACCAGCCGTTTTCTGCGTATTTCAGCTTTCAGTACACAGAAGGATAACCGTCCTATCCGATTGGAAGGCTGGCGGAGAATGTTGATATTTTCTTATGGGTGATTAGGATGCCCAGCGAAAATCCGCATGGATGCGGATTTAGGACGAAACGCGACATGGAAGGCGCGTAGAGTCCGGTCGCGGTAAGTTTAGAAATTTTAACATCACCCATTAGAAAATTCACATTCGTAGTCCGCGCCTGACAATGGATAGGACGGTTATCCTTCGTCCGTCTTTCAATGCTAAGGCTGAACTGTTACCACTAATGTTTTGCACATCATTCCACATAATGATTTTTCTTAATGATATCCTGAACACTTACATCCGGATGGTGATATCTTTTGCGTTTCTCATCAAGTTTTAAACTCTTTGCCAGCTTCATGCCACTGTTCATATATGCTTCCGGGGCTTTAAAAAGTACAGCTTTCTTAGGGCAATATGCCGCACATGCCATACAACCATGACACTTTTCATTGTGCCAGGTAGGATTGCCGTCTACCATCTTTATATTTCCCAACGGACATACTTTCTCACAAATTCCACAATGTGCACATTCATCCGAAGTGTAAAATCCTTTGTCGAATTCTTCTTCGATTTCCATATACGGCTGCATCCTTTTATCATAAGAATTCCTTGTTATAAAAGACATATGTGGAAAGTTTCTCTTTTTTTGCTGTGCGATTTCCCTTGCCGCCTTTTTAAACTGTTTTTCCATTATGGGAAGCATGATTTTAGGGGAGGGAAAGGGCGTATAGGCTGTACATTGACTGGCTACACAATAAATGCCTTTTCCGTAACTTATGTGTGCGCCCTTTCTTTGCAGAATATTTTCTATCGTTTCAAAAGACTTTCCATGAATGAAAACATAGGTAGAAATAGCAAATATGTAAGCATTCGGGTTAAACGTAAGCCTTTCCAGAAACTCTTTCATTACTCCCGGGATATCCCATTCGTACACAGGAGAAACAAAGCCGATAATATCCGCATCCGCTGCTGATACATCTTCCGGAGGATTGGTCACGGAAATCATCTGTGCTCCTCCTAATTTCTTTGCAATAATAGTTGCCGCCTTATAGCTGTTTCCTGTACCACTAAAATAATAAATAACTGCTTTTTTCTTTTTCATATAGCTTATCATCCTTTCACTTTGCCAAGGTACAAACATTGCTTTATGTTCTTGTTCTAATATGTCACACTTGTAACCTCCGTAAAACAAGAGTATAATAAATTTGTTACATTTACAATAGCTATGGCTATTGTGTTACACATTGCCCTTTTTGTTACCTCTACAAAATGAATACTAACTATCCGAAACAGGAAATAATAACATAGGCAGGGACGAATCGAAAATGAATACTACGAATGGAAAAATTGCAGAACAGTCAAAAAAAATGCTTGTGAATTCTTTATTAACTCTCATGAAACAATATGATTTCCATGAGATTACCGTTACCCAGATTGCACAGGAAGCCGACTTATCCAGAAAAACATACTACCGGCTTTTTTCTGATAAGCAATCTTTATTATTGTATTTATTAGAAGAAAAATCCATAACACTTTTAGAGAATGTAGAAAAAGCCGGTATACATCACTATTGGGATTTGGTGCAGATGTTCTTTGACTTTTGGACAAAGGAACGAGAATTGCTTTCTCTGCTGAAAAAGCATCAATTGCTGTACCTGCTGCATCAAGCTTCTTATCAGCATTCTTTACGTTTTTTCTGCGCGATACGTTCCACCGAAACTGCCGCAGAATTTCAGGACAACCTACCATACCTGTTAGCTTACAGCATAGGTGGAATTCACAGCATGCTTTTACAATGGATTGAAGATGATATGAAATCTGACCCTAAGGATTTTATCGAAACCCTTCACAGAGGATTCCAATCAGCGGATATTTAGGCAGAAACTTTCCTTTAGGTAATCTTTTTATCTTTCTCCTTTCATACCAAAAATATAGTCCAAGAGCAAATCTCTCATGAGCAACAAATTTTCATCCAATGCATCTTCATGCAGAATACTCTTATTTTCTACTGCCAATGCCATTATTTTCATCATATTTGCGATAACATGGTAATCAAGATTTTCTTTCACATCTTTACACTGCTTTAATACAGCACCAACAATTTCTTCCTCTTTGGGAACATTCAACACATACTCTTTGGGAAGTTTCTCATTCAGCCATTCCTGATCTTCTTCTGAGATGGCATTTACTATATTGTTGTCATTGTGAAAGGAAAAAGAAGATAAAATTTGTGTCAAAGTTCTCCTGTCGATTCCACCATTTTGTTTCTCCGCTTCATTGAATGCTCTTTTCAGGTTATTCTTACTATATTGAATCACATCATATACATAGAATTCTTTAGCTTTATAAAAATGATAAAAGGTTCCCTTTCCAATTCCGGTTCTTGAAGTCACATCGCTTATTGTCATTTTCCGGATACCTTTTTCCTTTATCAGCGCTATCCCTACTTCTAACATTTTTTCCTGTACTTCTGTTCTCTTTTCTAACGTAAATATTGACATGTTTCTCCTCCGATATGACCGTTTTGTTTTATTATGGTCATATAATTTATACACTTTCAGGAACAAAATGTCAAGATATCGTAATTATTCAATAGAATTTGACGTAACAGTTCAGCCTTCACGTATTGATAAACGGACGAAAACGGCTGATAACATTCTTCACCAGGCAGTCTACGGAATGTTATCAGCCATTTTCTGCATATTTCAGCTTTTCAGTACACAGAAGGATAACCGTTCTGTCCGATTGGAAGGCTGACGGAGAATGTTGATATTTTCTTATGGGTGATTAGGATGCCCAGCGAAAATCCGCATGGATGCGGATTTAGGACGAAACGCGACATGGAAGGCGAGTAGAGTCCGGTCGCGGTAAATTTAGAGATTTTAACATGTCTATTGCCACAAGTTAATCAATAGATAAATCCAATGCATACTGATATTTAATTACCGCTCCTTGCACAGTTTCCTTATATGCCCTTTCATTATGCATACGGTTCACTATTTGCTCTCTCGTATCCTTTCCGCATATTTGAACAATCTTTTCCAATATTTCTATCTCTTCACTGTTTAAGGCAGTATAGTCTTCGTCCGGTATTCTTACAAAACGATACCCACTTCCATCAGGAAATTCATCCTCTTCATAAGATACTCCCTTCAAATCAATAATTGATTTATGAGCTATTGGTACAGCCCCCATCGGAAGCGCAGTATACACCAAACCAGTCATCGAAAAACCTCTCCGTTTAAAGGAGAGACTATCCGCATACCAAAGTAGTTTCATCAATTTAACCTTATAAAGATTAAGTACTTCAGCAGAATTTGCAAAATATTGTATCGCCGCAACCACCTTATCAAAGTTCAGCTTTGTCCCTCCACAGCAATCCGGATCATCCTCATATCTTACATACTGTGCAAGAATAGATTTTCGTAAGTAGTCATCTTGTCTGTCTTCATACATTTTTGTAATCATCGCATAATACTTTTTGTACGCCGGTTCTGAAACTTTCTCTTTTCCCTGATATAGCAACTCCAGAAACCATTCCGGATCACCATCTATTTTTCTTAAAATAAAATCATGTGCTCTGTCTTGCACCTGATGGCTTTCATAACGCGTAATTGTTTTGCCACCCCACCCAAGCAGATTAGCAAGGTCTGTCTGACTAATTCCATATTTGGATCGAATATTTCCTATTTCGGCAGAAGTCAGTAAATGATTTGTCTTTCTGTATGAATCTTTCATCGCAACATCATTGCGCGATATCATCTCCTCTTCCGCTACATATTCGTCTGTATTTTCACAATATTCATATTCAGCCGTATAATCTACTTCCATACCTTTAAAATTTGTATGTTCCCGTACTCTGACAATCTGAACCTCATGTTCTTCCATGCAACATATACACAACTTTTTCACTTTTCTAATAACTTCCATATTGCACCTCTCACTTTCGATATGGAAAAGTTTCCTGACTAAATGGCGTAACAGCATAATGAAATGACATTACAAACGTAGTGTGTTGTCCGAACCCCGATAAATCCAGTAATTCCACACGTATCTTTATGTAAATCTCCTCATTTCCATTATATATTTTCCCAAACTCTCTCATTTCGCTCTCTTCACAAAGTATCATTTGATACCATTAATTATATCATGATATTTTACCTTGTCAACATTTACAAGCTTCAATCAAATTCAAATATTGTCATTATTCAATAGATAGATTTTCAAATTTGTATTAACCTCATTTCATCATTTCATACTATTTTGCAGATAATTTTTTCGGGTGAAAATATTTATTTCCGTATTCTTCAGTTTTTCTTGCAATCTTTCTTGTGATTACTGATATTAGGTAAACTCCACTTACTGATACAGCAGCAACTATAGCGGACTTCACATAGCCACTAATCGCTATGCCGCACAACACTACCTGCGTTGATACTACAAAGAGATTATGCCATATATACATACTAAACGCATTTTGCGAAACACTTTTGAAAAATGCATTTTGGCTACTGATATACTTTTTAAACAAGTATATCAGTGTAATAATAGAAACCGACATTAATGTTTCATATAATGGGAATATTAAGTAAACCGTATTTATGACAACGCTTGGTAATATTCGCCTAAAGTAAATGATAAATATTGTAAAAGCAGCAATTCCCGAGAATATTTTTCCCATTTTATCAGTTATTTGTTCTAACCAATCATTTTCACAGGCACAGGTGCCGGCAAAAAACCATAACAGATACTGCGGCAGGTGTGCTGGTTCAATACCGATTACACCAAAAATATCTACCCATGTATCGATAGAATAAAAAAGTCTTATCAAAAACGTAAGTACTGCCATAATAGCCGTAAATCCAACTATTTTCCAAACCGTAAGATTTCCCTTTATTTTTTTGCAAGGCTTTTCTACAAGTAGATAAAGAAGAGAATACAAAAACAGACTTACAAGAAACCACCCATGGTCATAAGAAATGAGACCCTCTCCCCAATATTTTCTTATGTAAAACTGTATGAAAGAAAGTGTATTTGCTGTATCCGCTCTGTATACAATATAATTGTATATTGGCACAATACATAATACCAGTGCCACTACCGGTAAAAGCAATCTTTTGGCTTTCTTTCCAATATATGTTCCTACACTTCTATTCTCCTTTGATTTCGGGACAAAATACCCGGATATAAAGAAAAAAGCGCTCATAAAAAACGTCATGTTTACAGTCAATAAAATCTTGATATTATCTAAATAGGTTACCCTTTTCTTCTCCATTATCTCTCCCCCTAAAAGGCCCTACACACTATAATTAGTCGTGTAGGGCAAAAATTTTTTTCTACTATTTTGACATAATCCTGTCATTAATCCGGCTGACAAGGAAAATGCATGCAATGAACAACAATGCATAAATGGTTGTTGGTAACAATGATGTGCCAAATACAACCATAATCATAACAACGGGAGTCCATAATAGCAAGCCATATTTCAAGGCAAACTTAATGTAATTACCATAGTCATTGTATTCCGTAAATCTGTAAAATACAGAAACAAATGCACCGGTTAGAATAAACCAACTATAAAAATTAATTAGAAAAGCTGTTTTTGCCTGTTCGGAGACACCGATTACATAAGCACTGGAAAACATTGGCAAAGCAGCATCCATAATCCGGTCTGCCAAAACAATAAATACCGGGAACACTACTGCACTAGACACAATCGCTTTTCCAAAGGTACCTTTATCCAATGAACGAAGCGGTTTTACCGTAACCTTTTTGTACATAAGTCCAAGCATAATACCAAGTATAGTATAAATGATTGTATCACATGCCAAATCGATAAAGCTGAATGCCATTTGCGCAATTGGCCCATCTGCAAAAGCAAGTCCCATAAACTGAGGAACAAAATTAGATAGGTAATTAAGTCCTACATAAGCCAGACCTCTTAAAATGTTATTTTTAATCGGTATTTTACGGCCTAAAAGATAATAGCCAAGTGCTAATAACATCTTGTCAAAGGCGGAATAAATCGTAAGTGATGTAGAAACGAATTCCGGTTTTCCATGAATGTGAAGAATATATCTTCCGGTAAACATATGTAACAGCGTTGTTAATGTTCCTGCAACAACAACAAACACTAAACTTTTCAGTGCTACTTCACCAATCTCCTTGTAATTAATACCTTTTTTACTTTCCTGATTCATATTTTCCCTCCGCAGTAACTAGTTACTATTGTTTTATTAAATAAATCCTATTCTATTCAACATCCTTGGATAAAATAGGATTATTTTCATGATTCAATAAGTCTGTTCACATTTGCTTCAATACTATGCAGCCCCCGAAATACATCATCAATCTCTCTTTCACTCATTCCGTGAAACAGATCATCTAAGCCAACTGCAGCCTTTTCCAGAAACACTTCATAAAAATCATAAAATTTCTGCTGTAAAACAATCCGAACTGCCCTTGTCCCTTGTTCAGGAACAAGCGAAAGAAAGCCGTTTTTTTCTAATACAGCAACTACCTTTTTAACGTTCTGCCTGGAGCACCCTGCATGCTTTGCCACATCAGTCAAAGAAGGCGGACCGGGAAATGAACTGACAATCACCAATATAATAAACTGCTTACTGGTAATATCCCCCAATATCTTGTCAAATTTCGTCTGTATTTTATTTTGCAAAATGAAAAGCTCTGAAAAAATCAACCTTCTCTTTTGCGTTTCGTCGACCTGCATCTCTAAACCTTTATATGATTCCATACGCCTCTCCTTCGCAAGTAGTATAGCAACTAGTTACTATATTGTCAACCAATATTATTTTTCATGCGCACTCAAATTGTGTTATCAATCAAACAATATCTCCTCTACCGTCACAAACTCATACCCTTTCTTTTGCAGGCTGTCTACCACCTTAAGCGCCGCCGTCACCGAAGACTCATAATAATCATGCAGCAGAATAATATCATTCTCCCCCGCCTTCGTCACGATTTTATCCGTGATACACGCCACATTATCCGAGCACCAATCCTTCGGGTCCACCGTCCAGAGCACCGGAAACATATTCAGTTCACTCTCAAAGGTTTTGTCCCATGTTCCGTAAGGCGGGCGCACATACAAAACCTCTTTTCCGGTAATTTCACTGATAATTTCATTGGTCTTAATCAGTTGGTTTTTAAATTCCTCCCGATTGTTTTTACTAAGCTGGATATGGCTATAGGTATGATTTCCAATCAGATGCCCCTCCTCACTCATCCGCTTAATTACATCCGGGTGAAGTTCGGCATGCTCACCCGTTACGAAAAAGGTTGCCTTTACGCCCCGCTCCTTCAGCCCGTCCAAAAGCTGCTCGGTATAATAAGGATGTGGACCATCATCAAAAGTAATTGCAATTTTTTTCGTTCCGTCTTCTTTCTCAATTTTTCCCATTGTTGTTCTCCAGACCTCCCTGTTTCCTGTTTTCGCGCTGTATAAAAAAATAAGAACCGCCACCAAACCGATTCCACAATAAAGCATGCCTCTGCATTTTCCGGACATTTTTTCCTCTCTTTCGGCAAGAGCGCTTTCACTCCTGCCGTTTTCCTGTCAATAAAGTATATGTGGCGGGTTTGTCTTTTTTTACCGGATTGTTACATCATGCTTAATGAAATATCGTTTGTTCTGCAATTCTTCTGTTTCAATATAGATGTACCATGTTTCGGAATTCACGGCAAATACGGCACTTTTCATATACCCATCTATATACCCTGAGGTTTCAAAATAATCCTTATTTATCTCCTCCAAAAGTGCTTCGCCTTCAATTACATTGGAAAAACTATATGTTCCGCTTCCGTTATTCACAATCTGGTTATAACAGTTCTTATGATAATCCGACAGATTTTTGATTACCTGTTCTTCTCCTATTCCCACATCTGCAAGGCTTCGTTTTCCTTCATTGGAAGCTGACTCCAAATTCCGGTATTTTGTTCCGTTGCAGGGTGGCAGATATACGGATAAATCCTGCCTTACATGTGTCAGTGCATAGTCTTCATCCGTTTTATTAAAATAATCATAGGTTCCCTTATCCGTATCATCCCAGGTAGTATCTACATTATAAAAGCCGTCATCCAGTTCAATAATATTCCATGCATGGCTTTCTCCCGCATATCCGGTACAATAATAACAGGGAACCTCCAGCTGCTGCATCAAATACTGAAAAGCTCGGGCATAGCCGGCACAGACCGTCTGTCCGTTTACCAAAGCACTGTAGGCACTTTGATTCATAGCTGCTCCCAAATTATATGAAACCTTATCTATCAAGGCATCATGCACATATTTTTCCTTTGCATATGTATCTCCAAGCTTTCCCGCCTCTGCCACAATCGCCTTTGCATTTTCATTAAAGGCCGACTTTGCGGTTCCCAAATCCTGCGAGGTAGCGTTAAATTTCAAATCAATTGCAATACATTCCCCATTGCTTTTATACTTACAAGAATAAGCCGTTTCCAGCCAAAAAAGCTCCGGATGGTCATTATAAACTGCGGAAAAAACATCCTTTAGTGTTCCTGCCGAAACTACCTCAACCGGCTTGAAGGTTTTGTACAGGTTATTGGCATTGGCATAAATTTGACGATAAAGATGCTGCTCGTCCTCGTCCAACATGGCATAGTAAGGATAAAAATCGGCATCAAAATCCAGTCCGTCACCGGCATCCCCTTCATCGAGCTGACTTAAGAGCTTTTCTGCCGCATCTTCTCCAATCTGCTCTACGTCATACTTAATCTGCTGATAACCGTTTTTCCCTGCTACTTTTGAAGGAACAACAACGGAAGAGGTACTTGGTGCTACATAAGCCGGGGATTCTTCCTGCCGGAAATCTTCCCAACCGTCCGCCTCCGTTTTCTCTCCCGTTACCTGCTTGTCCGTCTCCTGACTGCCCGAAGTCTGCTTGTCCTCTGTCTGATTTTCCGGTACGGTGCTCTCCGCTTCCCCTGTTTCTGCCTGAGAATTGTCCTGCTCTGTCACGTTTTCCGTCTCTTCCTCTGTTTCCGCTGTGACAGCCGAATTGTTCTCCGGATACAAAAAGCCGGTAATCGCCTCCGTAACCTCCGGTTTCATGGCACATATAATAATAAATCCGCAGACAATCGCCAACAGTGCCGTAATAAAATACAGTACCTTTTGTATTATCTTCATGTTTCTTTCCTCCGCCGGAACTGATAAACTCCGTCTCTATTTTACAGCGCTTCGTCCACTGCCGCTCCCTTTAAATCCTCCACCAAAAGATTCATTTCATTTACCATCTTCTTTACTTCCTTCTGAACCTCTTCCTTCACACTTTCCAATTGAATGAAATCTTCTGCTTCCGTAACTTCCAAAGCCGGCTCTTCCTCATCTGCTTTTCTTCCTTCTGTCTTTTCACGAATGGCTTCACGCAGTTCTTCCTCCGCCTCTTTTTTCTCGGCTTTTTCTTCTGCCTTTTCTTTCTGCTCAGCCTGTTCTTCGTCAATCTTTTCCTTGACTTCATTCATCATCCCGAAAGCAGCTTCCTTACTTGCTTCTATCATCATTTCGTCTTTTTCCTTCTGCGCATCTGCCATAGCATGGGATTTTAAACGACCTTTTTTGATTCCTTTAATGATATTGCTCTCTTCCAGATACCCCTGATTTGCTTCGTCCAACTGCCTTTGGAATTCACCCTTTGCTTTCTCCAGCTCCATATACCTGCTTACATACTCAGCCGGTTTCGGACCGTCGTCTGTAATACCGTACTGCTCCTTTAATGCTTCCTGTTCTTCAGAAATGGAATTTACCTGCCCCTGCAATTCCTTCATCTTCTGACGAAGTTCATCCATATGTGCCGCCCGCTCTTCTAAATCTATATCTATTTTCTGCTCCGCACTTGCAGCATCCGTCCAAATCTTCATTGCCCTTTTCTGTGCCTGTTCCTTTTTCAGCGCCACCGGATCAAGCTTTTGTTTCAGACCTCCGCCAAATACAGAACCGTTTCTTACCTGCTCCTTGTTCTCTTTCCCACTTTTCTGTGTTTTCCGGCTTTCGTCATACTCATTGGAAAACACACCGTTTTGTACTTTTATTACCATACCTTCTATCCTTCTTCCGTGAAATTTATCATTCTTACAAAGGTTTATCCTTAAACCTTTTTCTTGTAATATATCGGCGTTTTCTCCCTGTTTCATTATATAACGTAACGAAAGTATTATTTTTTGTAGTTAATCATTCCTTAGTTAATGACTTTGCGGGAAATTCATGTTGTTTATAAACTTCTCCTGAAATTCTTTTTCTCCTGCCAGATTAAAGCTTTCTATTTTATCTGTATGAAAGAAATGCCTTGCCTTCCCTGCATCCTTCCAATATGCCTTTCCAAAAGAAACCGCTCCGGCGAGAGCACTGTTTCCCACAGGCTTTGCCTTTTTCTCCAGTTCCTTTGGCAAAAGCCCGGTTCGCACTGCCACAGCCGGGTCCAAAAAGAAACCGAAACCTCCCGCAAGATGAACCTTGTCAATTTCCTCATAAGAAGAAAGTCCGTACTTTTCGGTCAGAAGTTCGATTCCGGCACGAATCGCTGCCTTCGCCAGCTGGATTTCCCTGACTTTTTCCAATGTAATTTCTACTTTCTTACTACGATATACGCAGCTGTTTGTCTGCTCCATATATCCGCTTTCGTCAATGATTCCCTGCTCCAACAAAAGGGCAATAGCTCCCAGTATGTCCGCACCATATACTCCCTCTGTCAAGCCGCCTTCAAAAGCGGGACCTGCCGCCGCCGCACAGGTCAGTATTTTTTCACGGTTTCCAAGCGCCATCTCCCCGTTCGTTCCCAAATCTAACAGCAATGTTATCTTATCGCTTTCCTGCATCTTAGATTCCCAAATACCGGCTGTCACATCCGCCCCCACAAAAGCAGAAACGGAAGGCATCAGAACGGTTCGGATTCCGCAAAAGACCGTTTCTTCACACGCAAGATGGAAAACCGAAAAGGGACTTTTTCCCAACCCTGTCGTATCATATCCCATGAAAATATGCAGCATCGCAGTATTTCCTGTAATACACAAAAGTTCCGGTTCTTCCGTACAGGCTACTTCTTTTTGTAATTGCTTTATTCCCTGTTCCAGTGCCTTTACGATTTTTTCCCGCAAAACATTTCCCTGTTTCTGCGCCGCCTGTATACGGGACAACACATCAAACCCAAAACTTCTCTGGGGATTTAGAAATTTAACAGTATGCAAAACTTCTCCACTTTCTCCGTCAGCAAGCTGCATCACCACCGTAGTCGTTCCGATATCCACTGCGATAAACGGATGCTGTATTTTCGATATTCGTAAATGTTCTCCTGCCTTATACTTTTCGTTCACGGTAGTATGCAGAGTATTTCCCGCTATGATTTCCAATTTTTCGTCTGCCACAAAATAAAGCTCCACACTGCAATCCTGTACCGGCTTTGCCTGACAGGCAAGCCGATAACCCTGCCGTAACTCCTGTGGTGAAAAAAACTGTCTGTCACGGACAGACGGAAAAGGTGCGCCTTTTACAAAACGCACCTTACAATGTCCACAGGAAGAAAGCCCCTTACAGAAGCTTCCCTCTGCGATATTCTGTTTCTGCAATGTGTCCAAAAGCGTCTCTGCCACCGAATGCCGGATATGCTTTGCTCCCTGACTTTCTTTTATGGTAACGGTAATTTCCTTAGACAAACTTATTCTGCTCCTTATCATAATGATAGTCGATTGCCGAAAGCTTCCCTGTCAGTTCTTCCTTATTGATTTCCAAATCCTCACATAAACTGTCCAAATCGGAATAAAAATCTCTGAGTTTCAGGTTAATAAAGCTTAACAGCATTACCGGATCGTTTGGTATCATAATGCCTCTCCTTTTCGCAATTTCCTACACACAGTTGCTACGGCTTCTCGGCCACAGCCTGCAATGCTTCGCCATCCGTCTGAATCAGTATGGTATCTCCGGTGTCCACCTTATCTGCCAGAATCAGCCTCGCTGCCAACGTCTCCACATATTTCTGGATATAGCGTTTCAACGGTCTTGCTCCGTATACCGGATCATAAGCATTTTCTGCAATGAAATGCTCTGCCTCCTCTGTCAGTTTAATGGAAAGTTCCCTGTCTTCCAGCCGTCTGTTCAAATCCTTAATAATCAACTGTATAATACCGCCGATATTGTCTCTTGTCAAAGGCTTGAACAAAATCGTTTCATCCAGACGGTTCAAAAATTCCGGACGGAAATGATTTCTCAAATCATTCATTACCAGTTGTTCCGCTTCGGTCTTGATGTTACCGTTTTCGTCAATACCCTCCAGCAAATACTGAGCCCCGATATTAGAGGTCATAATCAGAATCGTATTTTTAAAGTCCACGGTTCTGCCCTGAGAATCGGTAATCCGTCCGTCATCCAGTACCTGCAAAAGCACATTAAATACATCCGGATGAGCTTTCTCAATTTCATCAAACAAAACAACCGAATAAGGCTTTCTTCTGACTGCTTCCGTAAGCTGTCCGCCCTCTTCATAGCCTACATATCCGGGAGGCGCTCCGATTAAACGGGAGACGGAATACTTCTCCATGTACTCACTCATATCAATACGGACCATATTATTTTCATCATCAAACAACGCTGCAGCCAACGATTTGGCAAGCTCTGTCTTACCTACACCGGTGGGCCCCAAAAACAGGAAAGAACCAATGGGCTTGGTAGGGTCTTTAATTCCTGCTTTGGAACGGATAATTGCCTCCGTCACCTTGGTTACACCTTCATCCTGACCGATTACACGGCGATGAAGTTCTTCATCCAGATGCAACGTCTTATTTCGCTCGCTTTCCGTTAATTTGGCTACCGGAATTCCTGTCCAACGGGAGATAATGCGGGCAATTTCTTCATCCGTTACACTCTCGTGCACCAGTGACAAATCTCTTGCATTGACATTTTCTTCCTCGATTTCCAGCTGCTTTTTCAGTGCCGGTAATTTTCCGTAGCTTAACTCCGCCGCTTTTTCCAAATCACCCTCTCTCTGGGCAATCTGAATCTGGCTGTTCACCGTTTCAATTTCCTCACGCAGTTTGGAAAGCTTATCTACGGAAGCCTTTTCGTTATCCCACTGTGCCTTCCGGTTATTGAATTCTTCTTTCATCTCGGCAAGCTCTTTTTGCAGAGTCTCCAGACGTTCCCTGCTGAGTCTGTCCTCTTCTTTCTTAAGCGCCGCCTCTTCAATTTCCATCTGCATGATTTTACGCTGCAGTTCATCCAGTTCCGTAGGCATGGAATCCAGTTCCGTCTTAATTAACGCGCAGGCTTCATCCACAAGGTCAATCGCCTTATCCGGTAAGAACCTGTCGGAAATGTAACGATTAGACAGTGTTGCTGCGCTGACTAATGCATTATCCATAATCTTGACCCCATGATACACCTCATAGCGCTCCTTCAGACCTCTTAAAATTGAAATGGTATCTTCTACCGTAGGTTCATCTACCTGTACCGGTTGGAAACGACGCTCCAGTGCCGCATCCTTTTCAATATACTGGCGGTATTCATCCAAGGTAGTCGCACCGATACAATGAAGTTCGCCTCTTGCCAGCATGGGCTTTAACATATTGCCCGCATCCAGTGCACCATCTGTTTTGCCCGCACCCACAATAGTATGCAACTCATCAATAAACAGAATAATCTGTCCGTCGCTGTTTTTTACATCGTCCAATACCGCTTTCAGACGTTCCTCGAACTCACCCCGGTATTTGGCTCCGGCAACCAGCGCACCCATATCCAGTGCAAAAATCTTTTTGTCCTTCAACCCCTGGGGTACATCTCCCCGCACAATACGCTGTGCCAGACCTTCTACAACCGCCGTTTTACCCACACCGGGTTCCCCGATTAGAACCGGATTGTTTTTGGTTTTTCTCGACAAAATCCGAATCACGTTACGGATTTCACTGTCCCTGCCGATTACCGGATCCAGCTTTTGGCTTCGCGCCTTTTCCACCAAATCCTGTCCGTATTTTTCCAGTGTATCATAAGTAGCCTCCGGGTTATCGCTGGTCACTCTCTGATTTCCTCTTACCGTGGAAAGGGCCTGCAAAAACCGCTCTCTTGTAATGCCGTATTCATTAAAAATGGCTTTGATTTCCCGGTTCGGATGCTTTATCATGGCAAGGAATAAATGCTCCACGGAAACATATTCGTCCCCCATTGCCTTCGCTTCATCCTCCGCACTGATTAACACCTTGTTTAAATCCTGTCCTACATAAACCTGACCGCCCTGTACCTTGACTCTCTTTTCCAGTGCAGTTTTGGCACGGTTACAAAAATGCTCGGTATTGATTTCCATTTTCTCAACTAATTTTAAAATCAGACTGTCATCAATGGTAATCAGGCTGTACAGTAAATGTTCCTGCTCAATTTCCTGATTGCCGTACTCGTAGGCAAGTTTCTCACACTGTTCCACAGCCTGCATGGATTTCTGTGTAAACTTTGAAATATTCATAAGAATCCTCCTCTCCTGCTTTTTCTGCTTATGCAGATGCAAGCACAAATTCGCCATTTATGGTTATTATTGTTGTTTTTCTTTGTTCTATGCACAATATAACACTTGTTGTTAGCACTGTCAATAAACGAGTGCTAATTTATTATATTTTTATATTAATAAATTTTTACACATAATTTGGCCCCTTGTTCCGCATTCTTCCTAACCGCCACCACTTGGCTCGCGCACTTTCCTATTAGGATGAAAAATACCGGAAAAGCTTCATTAAAGGCTCCTCCGGCATTCCTTCTATTTTACATTCGGAAGATAGTTTTCCAACATATCCAGCTTTGGTGTCGCTTTACCGCTTCGTTCTTTCAGCTTCCGAAAATCAGCAGACAAAACAGTCATTTCCTTTACCGCCGACATAGCATGGTCTGTAATCGCCATTTTCCCAATAAAAGTTGCACACATAAGTTTAAAAAAGGAATAGCATTTACTCCTGTTTAACGTTACATACTCATATTCCGTATACGGTACAATATCATATCCTGCCGCTTTTATTACCTCGTATCCTTCCCGCACCGCATCAATCAGTATGTTCAGCATTGTATCATTTCTTTTTATCTTTCTTAAGTCCCCACCCGTATAATAACAGGCATAAGCAAGTGGCAGAATAAACGCCGCATGGGTTTTTAACCAGCAATCCATATCTGACATTTCCTGCACCTTCTCCTTCGTATTTTCAAAAAGAGGAGCTATTTGTGCATGGTTACATTTTCCCTTTGCCGGACCTATGGTAATCTTTTGAAGTGCAACGGAGCGCACTCTTGTTTCTTCCCGCTTTCCACAGGCAGAATAAAAGGCAAACAACACCTGCTTTTGTGCCAACGCCTTCTCATATTCCTCTGCCCGCAAATTATTCCCTACAAATACAATCGTTTTGGATTTATTTTTCTGTAAAACCGGAAGTATCTCGTCAATCTGTGAATATTGCATTACAACGAAAATAACATCATAAATATCCTCTTCTTCAAGCCGTGTAATAACCTTCATCCTGTCTTTGGTCGTTCTGCATAAATGCCTGATTGTCAGGCCCTCCTGCTTAATCTGCTGTGCCCATGTGTTTCTCGCAAGTATGGTAACATCTCTTTTGGCTCTGTAAAAATCGTGTGCCAGATTACAGCCTAGAACACCGGCACCATATACTAAAATTCTCATTCTTCCGTATCCTTTCCACTCTCGTTTCTTGCGGTCACATGGCGGATTGTCTTCTTACTCTTTCGTTTTTCTTCATCAGTTTCATATCGACTGTCAATATTCGTTCCTGACTTCTGCCCTTTTCTGCGTTTAAATCGATATATACGCCTTAAGTGACCATTTTTATCTTTTTGGGTCACTTAAATCTTAAAACTAATTCCTTGTATTGTCAAGCCGATAGCAAAAACTGTTCCTTAAAAAGTATCAGTTCAGCCTTCAAAAAAATTATGTTCCCCTATCTCCAATACATGATTGGCTTTATTATGTATCCGAATACCACATCCGCCATAAACACGATTCCCAGAAGAAGCATTGCCGGCAAGGCATCTTTTCTCAGTTTTTCGGTCAATTCATGAATCTTCGGAATGACAAGATAAATACAAAACACTCCCGCAATGCCAAATACAAGAACCGAACGCAAGCATACATAGCCACCTATATTTCCCCAGTTCCATATTTCAATGTTATAATCCCACAACCTCAACCCGTTTCCGAAATGAAACAAAGTCCATCCTGTTACGAATTCAATTATTCCGGAAGCTGCAGCACTTCCGAGAAAAACAGCCCACGTTGATTCCTTCTTCTTATAAAAAAGCACAGTGATTGCCAACGCTCCAAAACCGTAAATCGGAAGCCATGGTCCAAATCCCTGCCCCCGCTTTATAAATTGTCCGGTATCAATCCGGTAAAATACCATTTCATACATCCAGCCCACAACACATCCTGTCAGAAAAATAAGAAACATTAACATAATTAATTGTTGCTTATTTTGCATGCTTTTTATCTTTTGTCTCTCCAAATCAATCCTTCCTTTCCACTTCTTCTCTTTGGTTCAAAGTTTCTCGTTCTATCTGCCGCTCCTTCTCTTCCAACGCCTCTCTGAAGCCTTTCAGTGCATCAAAGGGCATAAACTGCTTTGCACGGTCAGCTCTGTCCATTTTTGCCCGCAAACGCGTCTCTTTATTCTCCACTTTTATGCCCTCCGATCTGTAAATTCCGCTCCATGGTTGTCGCTGCCTCTTCCAAGTCCATCCCTCGCACCAGCGCATTTTTCCCGAATCTCTTCTTTATCTCAAGCGTTGCCTTCTGCAACTTCCTGTCACGCTCTATTTCCGTATAATCGGTAAAAAGGTCATACTGCTCATAAGCTTCGTCCATCACATTGTTACAGGTCAGACTGAGCCTTCGCACCGGCTTATCCTTTTCTACAATCCTTTCATATAATTCCATCACATAAGGAATCATTGCCCGATAGGAATTGGTTGTCACGGTCATGGACACCGTTCCGTTGGTATATGCTGTTTCTACTTCTTTCGCATAACCGATTACCAACGTAAGCGATTGTGTTACCAGCCCCTTTTCTGCCATATCCAGACAAAGTGCATCCGTCATTTCCTTCACTATGAGCCTGCACTCTTCAAAGCTGTAATCTCTGGGAAGCACCTGTCCACCGGAAAGAGAACTGTTTTTCGGTCTGTAGGCTTTAATATCCGCTATGGTGGTGCTCTCCCTTCCCCACGCATGGTCGATTAACAGCTCCGCATCAATCCCAAACAGCCGGTACAATACATCCTCTTTCGCTTCTGCAATTTCTCCCATGGTATAAATTCCGACACTGCTCAGCCGCTTCACGGTTCCCGCACCTATCCGCCAGAAATCGGTAAGCGGCTTGTGATTCCATAGATTTTTCCGATACAATTCTTCATCCAGATACCCGATATTATCCTTCACATGCTTTGCCGTAATATCCAATGCAATCTTAGCAAGATACAGATTTGTACCGATTCCGGCAGTTGCCGTAATCCCTGTCTGTTTCTTAATGTCTTCCATCATTTTCACTGCAAGCTCTCCGGCACTTATCCGATACAAGGGCAGATAATCCGTCACATCCAAAAATGCCTCATCAATAGAATAAACGTGAATATCCTCTTTCGCAATATATTTTAAATAAATCCCATAAATATTTGCCGAATATTCAATATAAAGCTTCATCCTCGGCGGTGCCATAATGTACTTTACACTTTTCGGTATCTCAAACACCCGGCACCGGTTCTTAATCCCCAAGGCTTTCATGGACGGAGAAATGGCAAGGCAGATAGTCTTTTCACTTCTCTCCGGGTCAGCCACTGCCAGATTGGTGGTCAGCGGATTCAGCTTACGTTCCACGCACTCTACGGAAGCATAAAAAGATTTTAAATCAATACACAGATACGTTCTTTGTTTCATCCTAAGCTGCCCTCTCTTCCATACCTTTCCTTATCTTCTCTTATCATACCATTAGAACAAACGTTTGTATATAGTCACTTTTTACCAAAAAAACGGACAGGAATATCTTCACGCTTCCTGTCCGTTTTCTACATAATACTGTGCCTGTGCTGCAAACATCTTCGCATAAATACCACCCGGCACATCCACAAGCTCGTCATGAGAACCGTACTCTTTTATCGTATCATCTGCAAACACTGCAATTTTATCGCAGAACTTACAACTTGACAGGCGGTGCGATATGTATATTGCCGTCCTGCCACCCACTAATGAATGAAACTGCTTATAAATCTCATATTCCGCCACCGGGTCTAAGGCGGCCGTTGGCTCATCTAAAATGACAATCGGTGCATTCCGGTAAAGTGCCCGGCTGATAGCGGTTTTCTGCTTCTGCCCGCCGGAAAGCTCCGTACCGTGCTCATCAAAGCTTTTATAAAGCATCGTATCAAAACCTTTATCCAGTTTTACCGCATCTTCATACAGTCCGCTCTGTCTAAGTACCTGCTCCACTTCCGCATCTTTCATCTCTTCGCCAAGTACAATGTTTTCCCGTAAACTAAAGGCAAACAATTGAAAATCCTGAAATACAACTGCAAACAGCCGGCGATATTCTTCCTCAGAATACTCCTTAATATTAATGCCGTCTATCAGAATTTCTCCTTCGGTCACATCATAAAGTCTGCAAAGCAGTTTGATAAATGTGGTCTTTCCTGCACCGTTTAAGCCGACCACCGCCAGATGCTCACCTGATGTAATTTTCAGATTAATATCCCGTAAAACATCCCTTTCCGAACGGGGATAGCGAAAGCTTACATGGGAAAATTCTATCGTATGCTTTCCTCCCTGCACTGCTCTGCTTCCCTTCGGCATTGCTGCCGGATAGTCCAAAAATTTCAAAAACTGGTATGCGTAACTACACTTTTGTGTAATCTGCTGTGCGCCTGTCACAATCCCCGCAAGACTCCAGTAAAGCGAAGAAGCTGCTGTCACACACATGGAAAAATCACCGACGGTAATTACTTTTTTAAGAGCCAGATAGCCGATATAAAAATAGCTGATGCCGTCCCGCAGAGCATTGATATTATCCATCGCCCATGAATTTTTCCTTTTTTTCCGTTCCTTGTCTGCCCAGATTCCAACCTGCTCTTCACTGAACCACTGTGCCTTCTTACTCATCATCTGTGCGCTGTCGTACAGCCGGATATCCTTTCCGTATTGAAATTCGACAAGCTGCCACATCAGATAACTGAAAATCCGGTTGCTCTTCGCCAGCTTCTGAAAGCTTTTCAGATCCAGCGCATTGTTTCTTGCATTAAACCATGCAATCGCCAAAAGGGATAAAATCTGTAATGGCAAAAGCAGCGGACAATTCAACAGAATCACTGCAACTACACCGATAAGCACTACTGCATTCATGACAATCCGGTAACACTCATCCAGCACTCCGACCACACCTTCACTGTACCAGGCAACACCTTCCTTTGCCCGATTCATCTGATCGAGTGCCTTTGGATTTTCCGTATGTTCAAAATCCATCGTCATGGCATGGTTTGCCAGCTTCACATTGAAAAATTCATCAAACCATTCCTTCTGTACCTGCTTTGCCAGATTAACCGTATTCCGGACAATACTGATCACCATCTGGCTGCCAATCAGCAAAGCCGCATACAGCCAAAGATTGCGCAAATGCTCCTCTGCACCCGCTCCCTTCAATACGAGTGCCAGTTCATCCAGTAGGAATTTCGGCAGCAGTACTTCCCGCACTTTATCCAAGACATCCGCAGACAGATTGACCGCATACAGAAGAAACAGCGAAGGCTTTTCCTTCCATGCAGTTTTCAGCATAAACAAAATCGTACGTTTCATAATAACCTGCTTTGCATCCCGGTCTTTTTCCATCTCATTTTCCAAAAGTGCACTGCTCTTTTCCGTCGTTTTTTTCTCTTCCTCTTTTCCGGCTTTCGTTCTCTTAAACCCCATCTGCTATCCCCTCACTTTCCGGATTTTCCACATAATATTGTGCCTGAATCTGAAACATCTCGGAATAGCTTCCCTGTTTGGCAAGCAGCGACTCATGGGTGCCGTATTCTACCATTTCTCCGTCTTTAAACATCGCTACATTCTGACAAAACTGTGTGGAACTTAAGCGATGGCTGATATAAACCGCTGTTTTTCCACCAATCAGCTTATCGAAATCCGCATACAGCTTGCTTTCCGCCAGAGCATCCAATGCTGCCGTCGGTTCATCCAAGACAACCACCGGTGCATCCTTATAAAGTGCTCTTGCAAGCGCTAACTTCTGCTTCTCACCACCGGACAAATCCACCCCGTCGTCATAAATAACCTTCAGGATTTCCGTATCCACACCCTTCGGAAGACTCTCTACCTTTTTGTCTAATCCTGCATCCGCCAGTTTTTCCCTTGCCCGTTCCTTATCCGTTTCCTCCGGCGCCTTCATGGAAACATTTTCCGCAAGCGGAAAGGCAAACAACTCCACGTTCTGGAATACCGGAGCGAAAACAGCATAATAGCTTTTCTTCTTATATTCTTTAATATTGACCCCGTTTAAAAGGATTTCTCCCTCCGTCGGTTCATACAGCCGTAAAAGCAGTTTGATAAAGGTAGACTTGCCCGCCCCGTTTAAACCGACCACAGCAAGCCGTTCTCCCGCCTTTACGGTCAAATTCAGATTTTTCAGTGCATAGCTTTCTGCCTTCGGATATTTAAAAGAAACATTGCGAAATACAAACTCGTATTTCTCCTCCTTCGGTACTTCTCTTCCCGCATCCTTTTTCTCTCCGCCGTCAAATTCCGCAAAGCTTCGGAAATCATCCACTTCCCGACTCTTTGCAAGCAGCCTCCCTACTCCATCCAAAAGCTGGGAAACGTGGTTAAAAAACATACCTGCGGAGGCTACATACAGGCTGGCATTTCCCAGTGTAATCTCTCCTCTTGCCACTGACAAAATGAGCCAGCCATACACCGCGGCCTGGGATATGCCCCACAAAACAGCTGCGGCAACGCTTGCCCGCATCCAGTACCGGGAGTTTGTTTTCTGCGCTTTTAATCTGGTAAGATTCAGCTCCTCATATTTTCCGATCAGCCAGTTTTTCAGTCCAAACATACGGATATCCTTTGCAAAAGAAGCATCCGTTGTAATGTGTTCCATGTATTGACGTTTCCGCCACCACGAGGCTAACGGGTCCCAGACCTTTTTCTTCATTGTCTTATTGGTCCAATTACTAATCAAAAAGTTGATAAATGCCATGCCCGTCATAAACACTACTACCCAAAGATTCATCGTACTTAAAATCCCAATTCCAACCAAAATCACTGCCAGAGATTGGAGAAACTGTACAATTTCCCGCATCATGCCTTCCACGCCGTCCGTATTGCCGCCACATGCATTTGCTGCTTTCTGGCAACAATCCATCACATCGGGATTTTCCAAATGTTCAAAGTCAATCGACATAATTTTCATGTTTTTTTCGTTTATCATGACAAACCTTGTGTAAATATAGCGCCACCACATTTCCGAATTATAATAGGTATTCGCCATCGTAGCCACAATCTGTGCCACGGTAAAGAAAAGCATCAGAAACAGAAGCCTTTCCGTTGTGCCTTCTCCGGTAATCATATCAATTACCAATTTGGAAATAAATGTCCACAAATACTGTACCACGGGTGCACAAAGCATCCCTAACGGTATCAACAGGTAAAACCGCTTGCTGCACTGAAACATATAATGCAGAATGTAACGGATATTGCTAAAAAGGCTGTGCTCCACATGCAACGGATTTTTATTTTTTTCCTCTTTTTCCCTTTTCCCGTTCATAAATCAATTCCTTTCCTCATCGTCTTTTGTTCTTTTAGCATTAAAAAAGCAGAACAAATCCGAACAAATGTTTAGAAAAATTGTATCACGGCCTATAGGAAAATGCACACACTTTATAGTTGATTTTCCCGTTTTCTTATTCAACCTGAGGTTGAGTATAATAAGTCTATATATGGAAAAAGCAGGAAAACACAAGGTTTTCCTGCCTAAAGTCTGTCAGTTTTCAATGCCCGCATGGCATTCAGAATCGCAAGCACTGCCACACCCACATCCGCAAATACCGCTGCCCACATATTGGCAAGTCCAAGAGCTGCAAGTACTAACACCAGTACTTTTATGCCAATGGCAAAGACAATATTTTCTTTCACGATAATCAGCGTTTTTTTGGAAATCTTCATGGCTTTTACAATCTTGGACGGCTCGTCATTCATAATGACCACATCCGCCGCTTCAATTGCCGCATCGGAACCGAGTCCGCCCATGGCAACCCCGATATCCGCTCTGGCAAGCACGGGTGCATCGTTAATACCGTCCCCCACAAAAATCAGCTTGCCCTTTTCCGATTTCTTCGTAAAAATTTCCTCTACCCGGTCTACCTTATCGCCCGGCAGAAGTTCTGCATAAACCTGCGTAATGCCAAGCGTTTCCGCTACATGCTCTGCCACTTCTTTCCGGTCGCCTGTCAGCATGACAATCTGTTTGATTCCCCATGCTTTCATACCGCTTACCGCTTCCTTGGCATCTGCCTTTATCTCATCGGCAATCACAACAGCACCCAGATAGCTTCCGTCCTTCGCCACATGTACAAGCGTACCGGCTGATGCCTCCTTTTTCCGGTTATCTCCCAAAGAAATCTTTTCTTTTTGCATCAGCTTTTCATTACCAGCAAGGATAACTGCCCCATCTACTACAGCCTTCACACCATGACCTGCAATTTCCTCTACCTCACCGAGACGCTCCTTTTTCAGCTCTCCGCCGTTTTTCAAATAAGCATCCACTAAAGACCCGGAAATGGGATGATTGGAGTAGCTCTCCGCATAGGCCGTAAACTCCAGCAAGTCCGCTTCCGAAATGCCCGCCTGCGGCAGTACCTTTGCCACTGCAAAATTTCCTTTTGTCAGCGTACCCGTCTTATCCATTACGATTGCCTCTGCAGAAGCAAGGGCTTCCAGATAATTGCTTCCCTTTATTAGAATCCCCGCCTTGGAAGCACCTCCAAGTCCTCCGAAAAAGCTTAAAGGAATACTGATTACCAAGGCACAGGGACAGGACGTAACAAGAAAGGTCAACGCACGATAAATCCAGTCTGCCCATCCGCCGCCTAAAATAATGGGAGGAATGATTGCCAGTGCCAATGCTGAAAATACAACCACCGGTGTATAATATTTGGCAAATTTCGTAATAAAGTTCTCAGACTCTGCCTTTTTGCTGCTTGCATTTTCCACCAAATCCAAGATCTTGGCAACCGTGGACTGCCCGAACTCTTTGTTAACCTTCACCTCCAATACCCCTGACAAATTCACACACCCGCTGATAACCTCTTCTCCGGCACACACATCCCTCGGAATACTTTCTCCGGTCAGAGCACGGGTATCCAAAGATGAGGTTCCCGAAAGAATCGTACCGTCAAGCGGAACCTTCTCGCCCGGCTTAATCACAATGATTTCTCCGATTGCCACTTCATCCGGATCTACCTCTTCTTCCTTACCATCCCTTATCACATTGGCATAATCCGGTCGGATATCCATTAATGCGGTAATGGATTTTCTGGATTTATTGACTGCAAAGGACTGGAAACATTCGCCTACCTGATAAAGCAGCATAACGACAACCGCTTCCGGATAGTCTCCTACAAAAAAGGCACCTACCGTGGCAATCATCATCAAAAAGTTTTCATCAAATACCTGCCCTTTTCCGATATTTTTGACCGCCTTCAGCACTACATCTCCGCCAATTACAGCATAAGCGATAAGAAATACTGCTAAATCCAAAAGTCCCGGAATATCCGGTATCAATTTCTCCAAAAGAACTGCTACCAGAAAGCATACCGCTCCAATACCCACTCGCCTTATCCGTTTTTTCAATTTCTTTGTCATACGAGCATCTCCTTACTTCTCAATAACCTCTACATCCGGCTCGAATTTCTTCACAATTGCCTTGATTTCTTTCCCCACTGAAGCTGCTCTGTCCTCTTCCACCTCAATCACAAGCTTCTGAGTCAGCAAGGTCACGGTACTCTTACTTACCCCCTCCAGTTTTCCTACTGCTTCCTCAATTTTTGCAGCGCAGTTCGCGCAGTCTAAATCCTCTAAAATATATGTTTTTCTCATTCTTCTTCTCCTCCGCTTTCTCTTTATATTCTATCCGCCTTACTCTTCAATATGCTCCAGTCCCTGACTCAAAATCGTTTTAATATGACCATCTGCCAAAGAATAAAACACACTTTTTCCTTCCCGGCGGTTTTTCACCAAATCCATCTGCTTTAAAATACGCAATTGATGTGAAATTGCCGACTGTGTCATATCCAGAAGCTGTGCCAAATCACACACACACATCTCCGAGCACATCAACACATACAAAATCCGTATCCGCGTAGTATCCCCAAAAATCTTAAAAAACTCCGCCAAATCAAAAAGTTTCTCCTCTTCCGGCATCTTCTCGTTTACCTGCTTCACAATATCCTCGTGCACGCATATAAACTCACACCTTTCCGCCTCTTCCTTCGCCATTTTCTCACTTCCTTCCCTTTCTAAACTTTTCGCTTATTTCACTGGATACTCTCCATGTGTGAACGTTCTTTCATATGAATAACTGTTCATATGTTCATTCTACCACTATTTTCATTCATGTCAATACTTCCACAAAATTTTTTTCATTTTTTTGTAACCGTTCAGCCTTCACGTATTGACAAACGGACGAAAACGGCTGATAACATTCCTCGGA
>CAYUYJ010000038.1:0-26968 GCA_964449325.1 uncultured Lachnospiraceae bacterium
CATAAATACTGGCATTGTGGGACTTTTGACTGCAAAAAAGTGTCAAAGACGAGATTGTATCATAGGCACATAGGTATTTCCAGTAAATTATACAATAAAATGCAATATATGAAAAAAATGTTAATAAAATTGTATAAAAAATCAGGGTTTAGTAAGCTGTTTCACACTTTACTAAACCCTAAAATTTAAAATAACATCAAACTAAAATCTTTTCTTAGAACTTACCAGCCTTAGCAGCTTCCTCGATGGAAACAGCTACAGCTACCGTAGCACCAACCATCGGGTTGTTACCCATACCGATAAGACCCATCATTTCAACGTGTGCCGGTACAGAAGAAGAACCTGCAAACTGTGCATCAGAGTGCATACGTCCCATAGTATCTGTCATACCGTAGGAAGCAGGACCTGCAGCCATGTTATCCGGGTGAAGAGTACGTCCTGTACCGCCGCCGGAAGCTACGGAGAAATATTTCTTTCCCTGTTCGATACATTCTTTTTTGTATGTACCTGCAACCGGATGCTGGAATCTTGTCGGGTTTGTAGAGTTACCTGTAATGGAAACATCTACACCTTCTTTGTGCATGATAGCAACACCTTCAGATACATCGTTGGCACCATAGCAGTTTACTTTGGAACGAAGTCCGTTAGAATAAGCTGTTCTGCTGATTTCTTTTACTTCACCTGTGAAGTAATCCATTTCTGTTTCAACAAAGGTAAATCCGTTGATACGAGAAATAACCTGTGCTGCATCTTTTCCAAGTCCGTTAAGAATAACTCTTAAAGGTTTCTGACGAACCTTGTTTGCCTTTTCTGCAATACCGATAGCACCTTCTGCTGCTGCAAAGGACTCATGACCTGCTAAGAAACAGAAGCATTCTGTATCTTCTTCCAGTAACATTTTACCAAGGTTACCATGTCCAAGACCTACTTTACGCTGATCTGCAACAGAACCCGGAATACAGAAAGCCTGAAGACCTTCACCGATAGCTGCTGCTGCGTCTGCTGCTCTTTTTGTTCCTTTTTTAATAGCAATTGCTGCACCTACAGTATAAGCCCAGCATGCATTTTCAAAACAAATCGGCTGGATTTTCTTAACCTGCTCATAAACGTCAAGACCAGCATCCTTTGTAATTTTTTCTGCTTCTTCAATAGAAGAAATTCCATAGCTGTTTAATACGGAATTGATTTTATCAATTCTTCTTTCATAGGATTCAAATAATGCCATTTGTTCTGTCCTCCTTCTTATTCTTCTCTCGGGTCGATAATCTTCACTGCATCATCTACACGGCCATACTGACCTTTTGCTTTTTCGTATGCAGTGTTCGGATCATCACCTTTTTTGATGAAGTCTGTCATTTTTCCAAGGCTTACAAACTGGTAACCGATAATCTGGTCATTTTCGTCAAGAGCAATACCTGTTACATAGCCTTCAGCCATTTCAAGGTAACGAGGACCTTTTTTCAGAGTACCGTACATAGTACCAACCTGGCTTCTTAAACCTTTTCCTAAATCTTCAAGGCCTGCACCAATCGGAAGACCTTCCTCAGAGAATGCACTCTGTGTACGTCCATATACAATCTGTAAGAATAATTCTCTCATAGCTGTGTTGATAGCATCACATACTAAGTCTGTATTTAAAGCTTCCAAAACAGTTCTGCCCGGTAAAATTTCGGCAGCCATAGCTGCAGAGTGAGTCATACCGGAACATCCGATTGTTTCTACTAAAGCTTCCTGTATAATTCCTTCTTTAACGTTCAAAGTAAGCTTGCAGGCACCCTGCTGAGGAGCACACCAGCCAATACCATGTGTTAAACCGGAGATATCTTTAACTTCTTTTGCTTTTACCCATTTTGCTTCTTCTGGGATTGGTGCACAACCGTGATTTACGCCCTGTGCAACAGTACACATTTTTTCTACTTCATGTGAATAAATCATGTGAAAACTCCTTTCAAGTATGTAGATAATATTTGCTGAACAAAATTTAATAAAATATATGATTATTTTGATAAATTTTGTCGTACACGCTTCTTTTATTCTCGCATATTTATAAAAAAAAATCCAGTGGTTTTGATAAATTTATATCAAAAATCACCGGATTATTAACAGATCAACCTAAGTAATCAGAAATATCCATACAGTTCAACATACAGGTTGCCGAATTTTCATTGCATTCCAGCCAGCATGCACTGGTCTTTGTCCATGCCCGAAGAGAGTAATTAAAATGTTCTTCACTTGTTCTTGCATAATGATTTTCTCTATCCAGATTCTTCATCATACAATTCTCACAAGGCGTTTTTCTGTTCCCAATAACCTGATAACAATAATCACCTATATGTACCTCAGGAGTTGAAAGTACAACCTTCCTGTTTACGAAATTAATCTGATAGCTGTCAGCATCAACAAGATAAACATAATTATCCATGTTATCCATCATCTGAATCTGTGCTACGGAATTTTGTACCCTTCCGATAAATCCCTCCTGTAATACGCAGGAATTGATAATCCGCAAAATACATCTTAAATCATCCATCTGTTCCTCTGTAATAGAAATTTCATCTGTGGTATGTTCTTCAAAAATAATAGCACCGCTGAAAATTCCTTCCCGATAAAACGGATAATATAAAAGACACCGAATTCCTTCTTCAACCAAAAATCCTCTTGTTTCATCGTCCAGTTCATCATACTGGTGTATCACGCAGAAGCTTTTATAGGTTTTATTCAATCGTTCGCAACATTCCAGTCTGCGTTTCTTCTTGTCGGATGTCTCATTTCCCACTTCATACCCTTCCGCAAGGAAACGGAGTTCCTTATCGTTTTCCTTTTCTAAATAGGAAGAACAGACAAACGCGCGCTGCATATCATAATGCAGGGTAATTAATTCCAAAACGGAACTCAATGCCGCACACTTCCCCCAATTTTCAATAAGAACCTGCATTACAATTTCTTCTAACCGTTGATTCATCGGATTCAATACAATGCCCGCTTCTGCAACGTAATTGTTCTTTCGGTTTGCATGGTAAGCAAGTGTTGCCGCTGCATCATAAATCCGATACCCGTCTTTTCCGTTTGCCTTTGCCGTATAGAGCGCTTTATCAGCCTTTTCAAACAATTCGCTGTATTCCGCACCATGATACGGGAAAATAGATATTCCGATACTGGAAGACACAACGATGTCTCCTCCGGAAGAAGGCAGACTTCTCTTTAATTCGCTGCAAAGACGTTCCGCCAGTATATCCGAATTGGAAACCGCACCGATATCCCGCATCAGAACCACAAATTCATCACCGCCGATACGTCCTACAATATCGCTTCCTTTAAAGCTTGTAAGAATTTTGGATGCTGCCTCCATAAGCACCTGATCACCCATGGCATGTCCCAAAACATCATTGACTTCCTTGAAATTGTCCAAATCAATCATCATAAGAGCATGAATCTTATCCTGATTATTTCTGTCATTTTCCAAACATTGTTTTATGAGCTGTTCGGTTGCTCCTTTGTTATAGATTCCTGTCAACGCATCCTTCTCTGCCTTGATTTTCAAATCCATTTCTTTTTTCTTACGCTCATCTATATTAACAATTCGTCCGATAATTCTGGTCACATAGCCTTCCACGCCTGCCATACTTGTAATGCTGCACTGATACCATTTGTATACACCTTCATAGCGCTTGCTGCGAAGTTCCACGGAATCATGCTTGGGAGATTTCAATGCCCCTTGAAATACTTCACAAAAAACGGATACATCATCTTCATGAAAATAAGTATTATCAAACTTGCCGAAATAATCATTAATAATAATCTCTGACCGATTAATCGTTTCCGCGGCATCACGAATCATCATAACATCGGTTTTGGCATTATAATCAAAAATCATTTCTCCCTCTGCCGCTGCTACGATATGCAGACGTTCTGCCTGCATTTTTAATTCCTCTTCCACATTTTTTCGTTCGGTAGCATCCATCAATACTGCCGCAATCGTATAGATATCATCATGTCTTGCATATAGGTTTGCACGTACCTGAAGCCAACGCATTCCACCACTTAAGGTTACGGTACGAAGTTCAAAATCCACTGCACCATCGTCTCTTAATATATCAATAATCGCCTGTTCCAAAACCGGCATATCTTCCGGAATAATACTATTCCTGACATTTTTAAAAGCCCGTTTGGTTTCCTGCATCGTATATCCAAGCATCCGGCTCAGACCCTCGTTCAGATAAATCGGAGTTATCTTCCCATTTTGCAGTTCAAACACCCCGATACCTGTAATCATATTTTCAATCATGGATACCACTGATTCAAAATTCAATTCTACCGACATTAGAACCCCTCTTTCATTTCCGACAGGCTGTAGCCCCCGCCAACATACTGCCGTTATTTCTTCTGTACAATTTCATCCTGTGCCTTAAAAATACTGTTTTTCGGAACAAAGCCACGAACACTTGAAGTTGGATAAATATTGCTTTCTTTTCCGATTACAGTTCCCGGATTCAGCACGCTGTTGCAACCGACTTCCACACAATCCCCCAACATAGCGCCAAATTTTTTTAAGCCGGTTTCCAGCTTCTGTGTTCCACATTTTACCGTCACAAGGGTTTTGTCACTTTTTACATTGGAAGTAATGGAGCCCGCACCCATATGCGCCTTGTAACCAAGTACACTGTCTCCTACATAATTGTAATGCGGTACCTGTACTTTATTAAACAATATGACATTTTTTAACTCCGTAGAATTTCCTACTACTGCACCTTTTCCTACAATTGCATTTCCACGGATAAACGCGCAATGCCTGATTTCCGCTTCTTCGTCTATAATGCAGGGACCGTTAATATATGCTGTCGGATATACCTTCGCGCTCTTGGCAATCCAGACGTTGTCCCCTCTTTTCTCATACTTTTCCGCCGGAAGTGACTCCCCCAATTTTTCAATGAAACCACCGATGGCCGGAAGTACCTCCCATGGATATTCAGCTCCTTCCAAGAGTTCTCTGGCGATTGTTTCCTCCAACGTGTACAGACTGCTGATTTTCAGTTCTTCCATTTGTTTCTTCCGCTCCTTTAATCATCTAATAAAGTATAGCATATTTTTTCAAACATTAGCAATATATATCTGCGTATTGCCTGCATAATATCTATTTATTGTTTTTATAATTTGCCGCCGCAATATCATACTGTTTATAAAGTGCGGTCTGATTGCTTAATTGCTTTACAATATTGGTTCTGCGACTGACAAAATCATTCATTTTCCCCATGTATTCTTCCGAAGTAATATTTCCTTCCGCCACGAGAGTCAGTCCCTTTTCCCAGCTTGCAGTAAGTGCCGGATCCAAAAGCGGACGTATGGAATTATTCACAACATCATATACCATTTCTCCCATCAGAGTCGGGGTAAGAATCTGTGTCTTTTTGTTCAGGTTCAAATATTCGATATGTACCAGTTTTTTCAAAATTTCCGCACGGGTTGCACTGGTTCCGATACCGCTTCCCTTAATTTGGGCACGAAGTTCCTCATCTTCGATAAACTGTCCCGCATTTTCCATTGTCAGAATAATGGAACCGGAATTATATCGCTTCGGCGGCGAGGTTTCGCCTTCCTTTATGGCAAAACCCTTTGCAGAGATTTCCATCCCTTTCTTTAAGGACTGCAGTACCTCCATAAAAGCGGCATCACATTTCATATCTTCTTCCTGTCCGCTTTCAGCCTTTTCCGGTGCTTCTTTTTCCGTCTCCTCTTTCCCGACAGATGCTTCCGCACTTTTTTTCTTAAAGGAATATTCCATCACCTTTAAATAGCCTTCTTCCGCAAGCACCTTGAAATTGGAAAAGAATTTTTCCCCCTTCTGCTCCGTAATAAGCGCCACCTTCTGGTACACGGCGGGGGGATAAAAAATACTCAAAAACCGCCTTGCGATAACTTCATACACACAGGCGGCCGTAGGATTTAAGCCGTTCAGATTATTCAAGCCCTGCCCGGTAGGAATAATAGCATAGTGGTCTGTAATCTGCTTATCGTTTACATATCTGGTTTTGGCAATATTTTTATAGGCTGTTCCACTTAGCACCTCCGTTGCCAGATTTGCCGTATGCACATACCCTTTCAGCCCGGTTATATTTTTATATATCTCTTTGGAAACGGCGGTAGAAAGAACTCTTGCATCAGTTCTCGGATAAGTTACCATTTTCTTTTCGTAAAGTTCCTGTACAATCCGCAGAGTCTCATCAGGGCTGATTTTAAACAGCTTGGAACAATCATTTTGCAGCTCTGCCAGATTGTATAACAACGGCGGATTTTTTGTTTCCTTCTTTTTTTCAACGGAAACAATCACCGGATTATCTACCGGTTCTTCCTGTAAAAAGTCAATCAGTTCCTTTGCCGTCGACTCCTCTTTAAAACCATTTTCTTTATATAAAAGCGGTGATTGAAAGTATTTTGAACCTTCTACGGCTCTCCATTCTCCGTCAAAATCCTTTCCCGCCAGTTGAAAACTTCCCAAGACACGATAAAAGGGAGTTTTCACAAACTCTCGAATTTCCCGCTCTCTGCTTACAATCATCCCAAGAACACAGGTCATCACCCTGCCTACGGAAATGACAGCCCGGTCTTTTTTCAAATATGCTTTAATAGAATTTCCATATTTCAAAGTAAGCACACGGGAAAAATTAATTCCCATCAAATAATCCTCTTTTGCCCTTAAGTAAGCTGCGGCACACAAATTATCATATTCCGACAAATCCTTCGCTTCCTTTATTCCTCGAAGAATTTCTTCCTCTGTCTGGGAATCAATCCATACCCGTTTTCTTTCTTTTCCTGTAACACCTGCCTGTTTTTCTACAAGACGGTAGATGTATTCTCCTTCCCGCCCCGAGTCGGTACAGACATAAATAGTATCAACATCTGCTCTGTTTAACAGACTGCTGACAATACCATATTGCTTCTTTACACTATCTATTACTTCATACTTATATTCTTTCGGTATGAAGGGTATCGTATCAAAGGTCCATCGTTTCAATTTCTCATCATAGCACTCCGGATAACTCATCGTAACAAGATGTCCGACACACCATGTTACAATCGCTTCCTGCGATTCCATATAGCCATCCTTATTGCTCATATTATATTTCAATGCCTTTGCAAATTCTTTTGCCACACTGGGCTTTTCTGCAATAAATAAATTTTTTCCCATAACTCCCTAACTAAGATTTCTGAGCAATTCCTTGATTTTTTCCGAAGACATCGGTTTTCCCAAATAAAATCCCTGAATAATATCACAGCCGATGCTCTTCAGATATTCATACTGCTCCTCTTCTTCCACACCTTCGGCAATCGTTTCATAACCAAGTCTCTTTACCATTTGTATAATGGATTCTGTTATAATTTTTGTCGAATCATCCGATAAAATCGTATCCACAAAAGATTTATCTACCTTTAATGTATCAATCGGCATTCCTTTCAGGTAAGAAAGTGAAGAAAAACCGGTTCCGAAATCATCCAACGACACTTTAATTCCATAATCCCTAAGTGTATGAAGTCTGCGAATTACTTCTTCAAAATCTTCTATCAAAATACTTTCCGTAATTTCCAGTTCCAGTTCTTTCGGTTCTATTTTATATTTCTGCATTGTGGCTATCAGATGATTCACGAAATCCGGCTGTTTATACTGGATCGCAGAAATATTAATGGAAATTACCATAGGATAATCAAAAAGCATCTTCCATTCTGCAAATTTTTTCATACTTTCATCTATAACCCATTTCCCGATAGTAACAATCATACCATTTCGTTCCGCAATAGGAACAAATATACTGGGACTGATAATTTTATTTCCATTATCAAACCATCGTATCAGAGCCTCGACACCACGTAGTCGCTTCGTTTTGGCAAAATACTGGGGTTGGAAATACATTTCAAATTCTTTATCATAAACTGCTGTCTTCAGCTTGTTTTCTATTTCCACGTTTTGTAAAAATTCATTGACAATCGGTGTATCAAAATATTTAATCGCATTTTTACCTGATGCTTTTGCTTTAAACATCACAATTTCGGCACAGTTTATCAACCCAAGTGCATTTGTTGATGCTTCCGGGTATTCTGCTACACCGATACTTACCGTAATTAAAATCTTCTGTCCATCCGGTAATACGATGCCGGGACGTAATCTTTCCTTTATGGCTTTGCATATATGATCCGAACTCCTTGCTCCGCAAGGGTCAAAAATCGCCACGCAAAACAAATCACTTGTAAAATGCGACACAATCACATTTTCATCCTCAAATTCTTTTAAAACAAGGGCAAATTCCTGTAGCAGACTCTCACCGATTACAATTCCCATTCCGTCATTAATTTTACGGAAATCGTCAATATCAATAAACAGCACACTTGCTGTTGCATTTTCTTCCTCTGCCCTGCGTACAAAGCTTCCCAGCTTCATCACAAAATAATTCCGGTTATAAAGCCCGGTGGGCATATCATAATAAGCCATATTAGCCAATTCTTCTGTCTGGTTTTTCAAATCGGATATATCACTTATTGTCACAACTTTATCGGATGGATTTCCGTCTTCCCCGTAAACAACCCTTGTATTAAACCGATACCAGACATTTTTCCCGGCTATACGACATTCGACGTTATCCTGCTCTCTCTCTCTTTTTTCCAAAAAGAGGTTGTTTCTTAACTTTGTAACGTCTGTTTCCTCTATAATATCAAAAAGTTTTGCCAAGTCCTTTAACTGTGTAATTTCAAAATCAAAAAAATCATTCCACTTTCCAAGACATTGTACTTTATTATCTTCAAATGTAAAATAAAGGAAGGCACTATCGGACGCCTCACAAACAAGACGGTACATTCGCTCCTGCCCGCCCAGTTTCTGATTGATGGCTGTCAATAGGTCTAATTGATAGCGCATTTCGTCCATATTAGTGCCTCCTAAATATCATTATTTTACTTCCCTTTTAACCCCTGATTACTAAGTCAAATAAAAACTCTTATTTCTTCTGAATATATCCCTGCGCTTTTAAAAGTTCAGCACAAAGTACGGCGCCCCCAGCAGCACCTCGCACTGTATTGTGGGAAAGTCCTACAAACTTATAATCATAAACGGTATCTTCTCTCAAACGTCCTACGCTGATTCCCATTCCGTTTTCATAATCCACATCCAGAGAAACCTGCGGACGGTTATCCTCTTCCAAATACTGAATAAATTGCTTCGGTGCACTGGGAAGATTTAATTCCTGCGGAACACCGCTGAATGCACGCAATTTTTCAATCAGCTGCTCTTTGGTAGGTTTCTTTTTAAATCTGACAAATACGGCAGCCGTATGTCCGTTTAAAACCGGAACACGGATACACTGACATGTAATCACCGGTGATGTAGCCGGAACAATTACACCATCCTTTATTTCACCCCAGATTCTAAGAGGCTCTTTTTCACTCTTTTCTTCTTCCCCACCGATATAAGGAATAATATTTCCTTCCATTTCCGGCCAGTCCTTAAAGGTTTTTCCGGCACCGGAAATTGCCTGATAGGTTGTTGCAACTACTTCAACCGGTTCAAACTCCTTCCATGCAGTAAGAACAGGTGCATAACTCTGGATAGAACAGTTCGGTTTTACGGCTACGAAACCTCTTGTCGTTCCCAGTCTTTTTTTCTGGAAATCAATGACTCTCATATGCTCCGGATTAATCTCCGGCACTACCATCGGTACATCCGGGGTCCATCTGTGTGCACTGTTGTTGGAAACAACCGGTGTTTCTGTTTTTGCATAATCTTCTTCGATTTTCTTAATTTCTTCTTTTGTCATATCTACTGCACTGAACACAAAATCAACTTGTGCAGCAACCTTTTCTACTTCATTTACATTCATAACAACAATTTTCTTTACCGCCTCCGGCATCGGTGTTGTCATTTTCCAACGGTCGCCTACTGCTTCCTCATATGTTTTTCCTGCGGAACGCGGGCTTGCTGCAATTGTAGTTACCTCAAACCACGGATGATTCTCAAGCAGAGAAATAAATCTCTGGCCGACCATACCCGTACCGCCTAAAATACCAACCTTTAATTTTTCACTCATCTTTCTCTCCTCCTATTTATCCTGCCATTCGTCTGCCAGATACTCTTTTTCCAAACGAATAACTTCTTTCATCATTTCCGGTCCCGGCGCCCCTAATGTGAGCCGCTTTTCCACACAGGTTTTTAAGCTTACGGCATCATAAATATCCGCCTCAAATACCGGAGAGATGTTTTTTAACTCTTCCAATGACAATTTATCAATACTGGTTTCTTTCTCTATGCAATATAAAACAAGTTTTCCTATAATTCCGTGAGCATCCCGGAACGGCACCCCGTGGTTTACCAGATAATCCGCTGCATCGGTAGCATTGGTAAAACCGTTCATGGCACTCTTTTCCATAACTTCTTTATTAAATTTCATAGTCTTAATCATGCCGTCAAACAAAGCAAGACAGCCTTTTACCGTATCTATTGCATCAAAGGTAAGCTCTTTGTCTTCCTGCATATCCTTATTATAGGCAAGGGGAATCCCCTTCATGGTTGTAAGCAAAGACATCAGTGCGCCGTAAACTCTTCCCGTCTTTCCTCTGACCAGTTCTGCAATATCCGGATTTTTCTTCTGCGGCATAATGCTGCTTCCGGTAGAATAAGCATCGTCAATTTCCACAAAACGGTATTCATTGGAATTCCAAATAATAATCTCTTCACAAAAACGGCTGAGATGCATCATAATTGTAGACATTGCCGACAAAAATTCAATCAGATAATCTCTGTCCGAAACGGAATCCATGCTGTTTAATGTAGGCCCTTCAAAGCCAAGTAACGATGCCGTATAGTTTCGATCCAAAGGATATGTTGTCCCTGCCAGTGCTCCCGCACCAAGCGGGCAATAATTCATTCGGAAATAAATATCCTTTAATCTCAGCCTGTCTCTTTTAAACATTTCAAAATAGGCACCAAAATGGTGTGCCAGTGTTACCGGCTGTGCCTTCTGTAAATGAGTAAAACCGGGCATATAGGTTTCCAGATTTTCCTCCATAACAGAAAGTATATCAGTCAAAAGTTCCTTTAACAGCAAATCCACTTCCAAAACTTCCGCTCTTGTATACAGACGCATATCCAATGCCACCTGATCGTTTCTGCTTCGTCCGGTATGCAGCTTTTTCCCTGCATCACCAATTCGTTCAATCAAATTGGCTTCCACAAAACTGTGAATATCTTCATACTCATCCGCAATCTCCAGTTTACCGTTTTCTACATCCTCCCGGATGCCTGTCAGTCCTTTTATAATGGCATCCTTCTCTTCCACAGTAAGAATACCCTGTTTTTCCAGCATAATTACATGCGCAATACTGCCTTCAATATCCTGTTTGTAAAATTTTTTATCAAAAGAAATGGACGCATTAAAATTATATACAAGTTTATCCGTTTCCTTTGTAAAACGTCCGCCCCAAAGCTGTGCCATTCCGATTCCTCCGGTTCATTTGTTTTGCCAAAACGTGACTAAAGCTTATATTATCATACTTTCTTTTTCATTTCAATAGCAAAATATCGTTCTATCAGCAACATTTGTCTTTGTGTGAAAGACACTTCATTCTTTTTGTCCGTCTTCAAAAAAACTTTTGCCTCATTTTCCAAACCCCAACAAAAAATCGCTCTTTTTGATTTTTTGCATATATTAATTTATAAACACTTCTTCATAATTTGACAGAAAGGACTAATATGGACTCACTTGCGGCAAATGTACCGATTCTTACCCTGCAAAACATCAGTTATTCCTACCACAGTCTGCAAGGGGAAACGCTTGCACTATCAAATATATCCTTTAAAGTCTTCGAAGGGGAATTCATTGCAATTGTAGGTCCCAGCGGTTGTGGTAAATCCACGCTTCTGTCTATCATAGCAAGACTGATTGAACCGGAAAGCGGAACCATATCCATTCAGAATCCCGACGGTTCCATTCACTATCCCCATATCGGGTATATGCTCCAGCGTGATTACCTTTTTGAATGGAGGACAGTATACGAAAATGTCATTTTAGGCTTGGAGCTGAACAAGAAAAAAACAAAAGAAAATATTGATTATGTCAATACTCTATTAAAAGAATACGGACTGTTCGATTTTAGAGACAAAAAACCGGGGGAACTTTCCGGCGGAATGAAGCAAAGGGCTGCATTAATTCGTACTCTGGCATTAAAACCTCAGATTCTGCTATTGGATGAACCCTTTTCCGCGTTGGACTACCAGACAAGACTACAGGTCTCGGGAGATATCGGCAACATTATTCACAAATCCCGAAAGACTGCCATTTTAGTGACTCATGATTTATCCGAAGCAATTTCTCTCGCAGACCGTGTGTTAATTTTATCCAATCGACCTGCACGTATCAAAAAGGATTTACCGATTGTTCTTACAAAAACTTCCGATTCCCTGATTGCTTCCAGAAATGCACCGGAATTTTCATCATACTTTAATATATTATGGGAGGAATTAAGCAATGAAAAAATCTGAGAATCAGTTGACCGCACAGGAACTTTTTCTTCAAAGACACAGCCGGCATAAAAGATACATTTCCCTATCCCGCTTTTTCTTATTTTTCTTATTCCTGATTATATGGGAGATTTGCTCGGATTTTGGGGTCATTGACAGTTTCTTTTTCAGCAGTCCCTCTCTCGTTATCCGGTGTGCCTATCGCATGGTTTTAGATGGTTCTTTGTTTTGGCATATCGGAGTAACTTTGTTTGAAACATTAGTCAGCTTCTTTCTGGTTTTTATTATCAGTATTCTTCTGGCAATGCTTCTTTGGTCATCCCAAAAGCTTTCAGAGGTTTTGGAACCTTATCTTGTCATATTAAACAGTCTGCCCAAATCTGCTTTGGCACCACTGCTTATCGTATGGCTTGGCACCGGAATGAAAACCATTATTGTGGCCGGAATCTCTGTTGCTGTGTTTGGCTCCGTTATCAGTCTGTACACAGGCTTTCATGAAGTGGACAAAAATAAGCTGACATTGATTTATACTCTTGGCGGCAGAAAAAAGGACTGTCTTACTAAAGTCGTACTGCCAAGTTGTATTCCGATGATTATCAGTACGATTAAAATCAATATAGGACTGGCACTTGTAGGGGTAATTATCGGAGAATTTCTTGCTGCAAGACAGGGGCTTGGATACCTGATTATTTACGGTTCACAAGTGTTCCAGCTCCATTTGGTAATTATGAGTATTGTGCTGCTTTGTGTCATTGCGCTCGGACTGTATCAAGGAGTGCAGGCGGTAGAAAAAGCCTACAAAAAACATATCTGATTCTTTCTGATATCAGATTTTCCGCACAGCAAAATAACCCGGAAAGCTATTTCTTTTCGGGTTATTTATGATTCTATTCCTCAAATGCCGCCGCAATCACATTTCTTATTCTTCTGGTAAAAGGTGCCGTTCCGGTATCTGTCCGCTGCATCATCAAAAGAATCGTTGCATTTTCCTTTGGAAGATTGGCAAAATATGCTCCAAGCCAACCATCCCAGCCGTATTCCCCCAAAGAAGCATTGAAGGTAAAAGCTTTCTCATCATTGGCAATCCGCATCAGATTCCGATAACCGAAGCCCTGCAGTCCGTCCCAATTAAAATCTCTCTCCTGTCTGCCATATAGTCTTCCTGTGGTCATATATTTTACGGTATTCGGCGACAAATAACGTCTTCCGTCCAGACTTCCACCCTGCAACAGCATTTGTCCGAATCTTGCATAATCATCAATTGTCGATACCAATCCGGCACCACCGGACTCAAACGCCGGCACAATATCCATCTTATTCGGAATGCCAAGGTGACACCGATAAAATTCCTGTAATCCATTCTCTGTCTTCTCATAAACAAGAGAAAGTCTGTCTGCTTTTTCCTCCGGCACAAAAAAGCCAGTATCCTTCATACCGAGAGGCGTAAAAAAATGTTTTTCCAAGAACTCACCAAACCGCATGCCTGACACCACTTCCACAATAGCACCAAGCACATCTGCCGAAAGCCCATAGCAAAACCGTTCTCCCGGTGTAAATGCAAGCGGCAGTTTTCCTAATTCATTGGCAAACTCTACAGTTGACATAGGATGTTCGGAATATAGTTCTTTTACCAGCTTTTCCAACAGTCGGAAGGTTGCCTGACCATTCTCATCGTCCCCGCCATAGGTTAGTCCCGATGTCATGGAAAGCAGATGATAAACAGCGACTTCTCTTCCTGCCTCTGTCTTTTTACCATCCACATAAATATGCGGATTTTTAAACCCCGGCAGATACTTGGACACCGGGTCCGCCAAATCAATTTTTCCTTCCTCCATTAAAACCATAATTGCAGCCGCCGTGATTGGTTTTGTCATGGAATACAGCCGAAAAATCGTATCTCTCTTCAATGGCTTTTCTCCCGCCATATCCGCAAATCCCGCTTCATAATAATGCTGTTCCTTACCATGTTGTCTGATTAGTATATTCATACCGGCAATTTCTTTTTGTTCCACAACTTCATCAATAATCTCGTTGACCCGCTGTAATTTATCTTTGTCCATACCTTGTTTATACCTTTTCTTACATTTTCCTTTGCAAAAAAACACCTTATAACATCATATTTATCATACCTATAATGTTATAAGGTGTCAAACCTTTATTCCCGCATCTGTTGTCCTTTCTTCTCCATTTTATAAAGCCAGAACACAAAAGCACCGCCCAGAACAAACCATATCCATTTCTTTTTCACTTTTCCTGTACCTCCAACTTTTTTCGGCAAAACTATTCTTCGATAATCTTTCTGCATCCCAGATAAGTTGTTATAAAATACACGCCGTAAATCAACACAAGAATCAATGCAGTAACCACAATCGGGAGAATCATATCTTCTTTCTTGTACATCACTGCCAGCAAATTCTGTGCAAACTGGATTCCGAATACCGAGTGAATACAGGCAAGTGCCATCGGCATTCCGAAGAATATTCCCATCTGACCAAGCAATGCATGATTTTGCATTTTCCTATCCACACCGATTTTATTCAGAATTCGATATCGTTCCTGATTGTCCGCACTGTCAGAAAGTTCTTTTAAGGCTAACAAAGCAGCCCCTGCAATTAAAAACACAATTCCCAAATAAATGGCAATAAAGGTAGCAATCGTAGCAAGTCCGGTACTGGATTCATAGATAGAAATTTTGGTAAACGATCCTATTTCACAGTTACTGTTTACCCCTGTGTCTTGTGATTCATAACCAAACAGCTTTTCTTCACAAGCTTGTTTTTCTTCTTTCGTCTCCCCGGTATAGTCAGCAGCAAATAAATTTATTTCCCGTTGCAAATTTTTCCCCAGTTCTGCTTCTATCACTTCGTCCGGAACAATGGTAATTCCGAAATTACCATGCATATTGGAAATAAAAACAAAACCATATACGCATTCCGTATATTGAGGTTTCAGGACAAAATCTCCGATTTCTACTTCTGTTCCAAGTTCCAATGCTTTGTTTCGATACTTTTCATAGTCTTCAAAATCACAAAGTTCTATATATTTCCCCTTTTCCAAATTTAAGGTTGGATGTCCGTATAACTTTGCAATTTTATTATAGTCCGAAATGCCCATAATACATTCCGTTTCCTCCCATGCCACCATAGGATACTTTTCCATCACTTCCTCTTTCAGCATTCCGATTGCTTTTTCCATCGTAAAATCCGCACAGGTATATAATGTTACTTCAACAGCATTATCCTGAAACATATCTTTATCTATTGAAACACGTTCCAATACTTCTCTCACAGAGAGATGGGAGTTTTCTATCTGTTCTTCACTATACCCTTCTGTCGGATAGTCCATAGTTTTAAACAAATTCACATCCACCGGTGTCAGCTCTGTCAAGGTACTTCTCAGTGCATTATTTACGGAAAGTCCCGCTGAAAGAACACAAATCGTCACAAAAAATAATAGGCAGATGACTGTCATGGAAAATACAGATGTGTTAATACTGCTGTTTAACTGCCTTAACACAAAAGCATTTAATCCCTTTAAATAAACACCTCTTATTCGCTGTACCAGCTTCAACAAAAAACCGGAAAGGGACCAGAAAATAAAATATGTTGATACACAACCGATTCCAATGATTACACCGACCATGCTTTCACTAAGATGAATATAATCCACTGTTACGCTATAATAGGCATAGCCCAAAAACATCACTGCAAGTAAAAAAATAAATACCGACAGATAGGAACCTTTCAGTCCGCTCTTTTCCACTTTCTTCTTTGCCTGAAACAAGTCAATCAGCTGATACTTGGAAAGCGTAAAGGTATTAAATAAAATCACAATCAAATAAATAATTCCAAAATAAATTACCGTCTTAACCAGCGCACCTTTTGAAAAAGTAAAGGCAAAGGCAGTCATATCCGCTTCAAACATCTTTGCCACCAGAATCGACATAAACTGAGAGGCAAAGACTCCGATAAGCAATCCGATACCAAGTGAAATACATCCAATCAGTATGGTTTCCCCTAACAGAATTCTGGATACATCCCTTCTTCCCATGCCAAGCGTCATGTAAATGGCAAATTCCTTTTTCCTTCGTTTAATCAGGAAATTATTTGCATAAATAACCAAAAATCCCAATATGAACGCAACACCTACCGATACACCGGAAAGCATTGTCACCATCAGTTTCATAATAGAACGGGTGGAAGAAGACACCCGAAGCATGGCTTCCTGAGAATCCATGGCATTAAATACATAAAAAATTGCTACACCAAGAATTAACGTTAAAAAGTAAATCACATAATCTTTAAAACTCTTTTTGATATTTTTCAGAGATAACTTAAACAACATCGTTCAATTCACCTCCAAGTACACTTACCACATCTATAATGCGGTTGAAAAAGGTTTTTCTTGATTCTCCCGGTTCTTTTCTAAGTTCCGTAAAAACCTGTCCGTCCTTAATAAAAAGAATCCTGCCCGCATAGCTTGCGGTAAAAGCATCGTGGGTTACCATCAGAATCGTTGTATTCAACTCCGTATTCAAAAATTCCATACTCTGCAAAAGCATTCTCGCCGATTTGGAATCCAATGCACCTGTAGGTTCGTCCGCCAGTACAAGCTTAGGTTTTGTCACAACTGCTCTGGCTGCCGCTACACGTTGTTTTTGTCCTCCTGACATCTGGTATGGATATTTGCTCAGAATTTCCGTGATGCCGAGCTGTCCTGCAATCTCCATCACTCGCTTTTCAATTTCTTTTGCCGGTATTTTCTGTATAGAAAGTGCAAGTGCAATATTTTCCCATGCCGTCATGGTGTCTAACAGATTAAAATCCTGGAAAACAAATCCCAATTCCTCTCTCCGAAACTTATTCAGATGACTTCCTTTCAGTTTCGTTATTTCCATGCCTGCTACTTTAATATAGCCGCTTGTTACTTTGTCAATTGTGGAAATACAGTTTAACAGGGTTGTCTTTCCGCTGCCGCTGGCACCCATAATCCCCACATATTCGCCCTCTTCCACAAGGAAACTGATATTATCCAATGCCTTTGTCAGATTTCCCTTGTTTCCGTAATATTTTTCTACATTTTTTACATCTAAAATCGCGCTCATAGTTTCCGCCTTTCTTTTGCTGTTTCTTCATTTCATTCTGATTTTAGCGGATTCTTTCTTTCGCTTCCATGTATCTGCCTTACACTTATCTTACATTTTTGTAAGATTCAAGACAACTTAAAAGACTTCCACAAAGCTATCCTTCGGGAATGTCAGAATTACTTCCGTTCCTTTCCCCTCTTCCGATTTCATGTCAATATCATGGCGTAGTCTTTTGCATAACTTTTTGCAAAGATATAAACCGATTCCCGTTGCCTTTGTCTTTACACGTCCGTTTTCCCCTGTGAAACCTTTATCAAAGGCTCTTGGTAGTTCGCTTGCTTTCATACCGATTCCATTATCCTTTATCGTCAGTCTGACACATTCGCTCTTCGCTTCCCCATAAATTTCAAGCTGAAGCTGTTCTTTCCCTGCATATTTTATGCTGTTGCTTACTATCTGTCCCAAAATAAACTGAAGCCATTTGCTGTCACTTTTTACCGTATGTTCCAAATCGTGCAAATTAAGGGAAGTCCCCAGCGCAATCAGTTCTCTTCTGGCAGAAGCAAGCACCTCATTTACCACATCCTCTAGTACCACGTTCTTAATCAGATAATCCTTCTCCACTTCATTGCTTCTGGCATAAAACAATGCCTGTTCGGTATACCCTTCAATCCGCCTTAGCTGGACACGAATATCTTTTGTTATTTCATTCGGATGATTTTCAATAATCATTTCCGCCGCAGCAATGGGCAGTTTGATTTCATGAATCCATAATTCAATATATTCCTTATATTCCCGTAATTCCTGTTTATACAGATTCACATTGTCCGCCATGGATTTACCGATATCCGCAAGCACCTCCTTAAAGAGAAACTGCTCCGAAGACATCGGCTTTTCCATAATTTCTGTTACCAGATATTTTTCATCCAAAACATCCGTTGCATCCTTGATTTCCTGATATATTCTCCTCCAACGCAAAAATTCCAGATAGGTTAAGAAAAAATAAGCGCACACCAGATTTACCGCAACAAATACTGCAAGCCACATGCTCCCTTTTACGGTAAGCAGAAAGGTTTCAATCGAAAACAATAGCCATAAAAAGCACAAAAAAACTGCCGGTCGTTCCCATAAAAATTTTGTATATTTCATCGAAGCAGATACCCCATTCCCCGTTTTGTTACAATCACATCCATCACATCAATTTCCTTCAATTTTTCCTTTAACCTTGTCATATTGACGGTCAGTGTATTATCATCCACAAACAAATGATTTTCCCAAAGGCTTTCCATAATTTCATCCCTCGTTACAATCTCCCCCTGTCTTTTGGCAAGTACCGTTAAAATTTTCAACTCATTTTTTGTGAGCTCCGTCTGCTTTTCTTTATTTATAATCATTCCTTTTCCGGTATCCAAGCAAAAACCGTTTAAAAATAGACGACTGTCATTTTCCGCATTTTTATAAACCCGTTTCCAAATAGCTTCCATCCGTGCTAAAAGAATTTGTGGATTCAACGGCTTTGATACGAAATCATCAGCCCCACAGTCCATAGCACGCAACTCTGTAAGTTCCGTATTGTCACTGGTAATTATAATAATGGGAATATCGGATTCCTTACGAATTTCCCTGCACAAAAACAGCCCGGAAACCCCCGGCAGTGAAATGTCCAAAAGCAGCATGGAAAAGCCTCCTGCAAGTAGTTTCCCGGCACTGTATTCTTCTCCTTTTGCCGCACGCGCCGTAAAACCGTTGGCATTCAAAAAATACACAATTTCTTCACAGAGTTTCTCATCATCTTCTATCACACAAATTTTTCTCTCCATGTTTCCTCCCTGTATTCCTTTTCAAAAGCATCCGAAACAACGTATCCATAATAAAAATACCGATTGCTATCATTCCCGCAATCTGTAATGCCTGTGTCAGATAAAATGCAGACATTTCCCTATCCCCGATAAGCATGTAGTAAACCGTACGATACATGGCAACTCCCGGCACAGTAGGCAGAATTGCCGGAATCTGAAATACGGTCACCGGTGCCTTTAGGATTCTGGCAAAAATATGAGATAGTAATGCTGAAGCCAACGTCGCTACAAAGACACCCATCAGTTCCCCAAAGCCTCTTCCCAAAAGCAGCAAATATACGAACCAACTGAAAGCTCCCGTAAAACCGGAATATACAAGAAAACGTTTGGATACTCCGAATGTAATGGAAGCTGCCACTACTGCAGCAAAAGCTCCCGCAACCTGCAATATCATACTGCTCCACCTCCAAACATCATGGCACCAACAGACAGTCCTGCACCGATTCCTACTCCCACAGAGGCAGCAATCATAAATGCCTCCATCACTTTTGCACTGCCGGACATATAATCCGCATATAAGGTATCCCGGATTGCATTCGTAATTGCAACTCCCGGCAGCAGTGTCATAACCGAACCTGCAACAACCCGTTCAATGACCAGTTCCACGCCCGGAATTACAGAAAAACCCTTCGTTGTAAAAGCAATCAGAAAAGAAAGTACCATATTGGTCACAAATACATTCACTTTATATTTTTTCCCAAACAGCAAAGAAAGCACTAAATAAATACCGTTTAATGCCGCGAAAATACTTTCCTGCAGACTTCCTCCCAAAAGAATCGTAAAGCTTGCAGCTGAAACAATCATACAGGCATAAACAAGAACATCTCTATAATGTTTCGTCTCCATATGCTTTAATAAATGAAATGCCTCTTTCAGACCGATTTCCCCATTGCACAGTCTCCGGGAAATCTCATTTACTTCCGTGATATTGCCAAGATGTGTTGTTTTATCTACCACGCGCCTCATCATTGTTATATTATCCATCCTCCAGTCTGAAAGTGTAATAACAATGCCTGCGGTCACTACCAACACTTCACAACGCTGAAACCCTGACAGTTCTAAAATTCTTCCTACCGTATCCTCTACCCGGTGTGTTTCCGCACCGGAACGCAACATAATTTCGCCGGCAAGCATTGCCGTATCGGCCAGCAACTTATAGTCCTGAATTTTCTGTTCCACTCACGATTCCTCCAAGCATTATTTCTCATTCCATCTTTTCTTTTTCTAAAATTTTAGAGGCTAAAACCTCTGCCGCCTGTCTGTGGTTAATAACACCCGGATGGCTTCTTGCACCGATACCTTCTCCTGTTGCCTCCGGCAAAATTACAAGTTCTGCCTTTTCATCCCCTGTTTCTTCACGATATTCCTGCAAAATTCTCTCCAGCACCGAAAGAAGCGGTGTTCCAAGCATTCCGTACGCCCACAAAATCGAAGCATTAGGATTTCTCTTCCGGATTGTTTTCAAAAACATTTTTGCCTTTTTAACAAGTCGTAAAACATCTTCTTCACAATATGTGCCATCTGCATTCTTTCTCTGTTTAAATTTTTCTCCTGTTGCAGCATTTACCCACTCCGGACTGTTAAATGCCCCATCATCATTTGTTCCAAGATTCACAATGACAAAATCAGGCTGCCAGGAAGCAAAATCATATTCTTCCTTTGCCCCCGCTCTTTCATTTTCTTCTCCGTTGCAAAGACCGCAAACCTGCTCATAAAAATCAGGTAGCGCACAAGCAGGATTATTATCCCAACCGGAAAGCACACCCCAGCCGCTTTGGGATACAATATGAAAATCCGCATCTACTTTGTCCGCTGTCATAACTGCGTAATCATTCAATGCCGTAAACCACATGGAAATCCAGTCCAGTTCTTCTTTCGCTCCGATACTTCCCTCTCCGGAAGTAATACTATCCCCGATAATTTCGAGTTTTCTGCTCTTTTTCGGGACTTCAAAAAATTCTCCGTCTGTTTTCAACCCATGCAACTGTAAATACAGCCTGCCATCCCCTGACATTGCCTGTACATCCCTGAAAATTCTTACTCTTTTCACGGTAGAAGCATCCATATTACGGAAAATACATATATCTTTTTCCCCCGCAGTAACCATCTGTCTGCCGACCCACGCACCATTTATCTCAATACTGATCCATGGTTCATAAATTTCATAATCAGTCTCCAAAGTTACCCAGAGTTCCGTTCCCGATACCCGGATTTCCACTCCGCTCCCTGTAAAAAACAACGGAAGAGGCATTTTTTGACTTCCGGTCCTTCCATATATGTGAATCTGCTCTATCTCATTCATCGAATAATACTTTAGTTTTTCATTTACTTTCATTTCTCCTGTTTCCTCCAAAAATCTGTATTTTTTTCATTTTAAAATTTTTCAATTTTCTTCTTGCAAATTATCCTCATACAATATATAATATCTAATGGTGTTTCACAACACACAAATGCTGAAATAGCTCAGTTGGTAGAGCACTTCACTCGTAATGAAGGGGTCGAGGGTTCAAGTCCCTTTTTCAGCTTAGGAAAACGGATGGTCAAAACCATCCGTTTTTTATTTTTTATCCAAATGAATATCCAACTGCGTAAAAGGTATCTCAATATCATTTTCGTCTAACGCATATTTTGCATTTTCTGTTATTCGCCATTTACTTGTCCAGTAATCTTCATTTTTTACCCAAAATCGTATTCCCAGTATGACGGCACTGTCTGCCAGTTCGTCTACATAAATCAGGCATTCTTTTTCTTTCAGTACAAACTCATCCCCGTTTAATACCTTCAATAGAACTTCTTTTGCCTTTTTAATATCGGCCTGATATGAAATTCCTACTTTAATATCTACTCTTCGATCCGGTGCAAAGGTCACATTGGTAAGACTGGAGTTTGCAAGATTCCCATTCGGCAATACAATAATTTTGTTTTCCGGTGTTGCCAGTCTTGTATAGAATAACTGAATTTCTTCCACCGTTCCTTCATTTCCGTTTGTATCCTCTTTAATATAATCCCCCACTTTAAACGGCTTCAGAAGTAAAATCAGGACACCGCCTGCCAGATTCGACAAGCTGCCCTGAATCGCCAGACCGATTGCAACACCTGCCGAACCTAACAGTGCAATAATGCTTGCTACATCAATCCCAAAACCGGAAGCAATGAAGAGCACAAGTACAATATATAAACCTGCCTTAATAAAGGAATCCAGAAACTGAATTACTCCCTGCTCCGCATTGCCTCTCTGTAAGGACTTTTTCACCATTTTACGGACAACCTTAATCACCCTTGTGCCGATAAAAAAGACAATTACTGCCAATAAAACACGAATTCCCAAGTGCAACACCTTATCAGGCAGTTCGTGAAAAAACTGTTCAATCAGCCCGATGTCAATCTCTTCTTCTGCGAACTCCGGTAACGTCACACTCAATAAATCCAACATTCATTTATCCTCATTCTTTTTTTCTATTACCTTTCTTTACGGATGCCTTTACAACGGCAGTTTTCTTTTCGTTTGTTTTCTTTGCAACAGGCTTTGGTGCATCTACCTGCATTTTTTTATACTCGAAAATGCTGACTGAAAGAGGTGCCATTTTTACAGTAAGAGAGAAAGGTCGGTTATCGAAATCTTCTTCTACCGTAAACTTTGCCCGCTTATTTCTTCTGTCCTCACCACCAAATTCTTTTGCATCCGTATTCAAAATTTCTTTGTAGCTTCCCTCATAAGGAACACCAAACTTAAACTCCTGCTCCACATTTGCAAAATTCGCTACAACCAAAAGAGCATCCTCTCTGTTTTCGCTCTTTCTCATATAAGCTGCCATACATTCTTTGTAGGCAATGCTGTTAATCCACTCAAATCCCTTTGCGGAATGGTCCATACTGTGAAGAGCCGGATATTTTACATACATCTCATTGAGTTTTTTCACAAGCTTACGCATGCCTTCATGCTCCGGTGCTTTCAGCAACTCCCACTCCACGCTTCGCTTCTCATTCCATTCATCAAACTCTGCAATATCCTGTCCCATGAACAAGAGTTTCTTGCCGGGATGAGTGAAGAAAAATCCGTATGCTGCTTTTAAATTATTGAATTTATCCTGCCGTTCTCCCGGCATCTTTCCAATCAGAGTCGCTTTTCCGTGAACCACTTCATCATGAGACAATACTAACATGAACTTTTCACTGTAATTATAAATCATGCTGAATGTCAATTCTCCGTGATGATGTGACCTGAAGAACGGATCATAAGACATATAACCAAGGAAATCATTCATCCATCCCATATTCCATTTCAGGTCAAAGCCCAATCCGTCATCGTCCAAATTCCCAGTAACTTTCGGCCATGCCGTAGATTCCTCGGCAATGGTCACTACCCCTTTATTGCGCTTGTGCATGATGGAATTAAGATGTTTAATAAATTCAATAGCCTCCAGATTTTCATTGCCTCCATACATATTGGCAACCCATTCCCCGTCATTTTTGCCATAGTCCAAATATAACATGGAAGCAACCGCATCCATTCGGATTCCATCCGCGTGGAATTTCTCTACCCAGTAAAGAGCATTGGCAATCAGATAATTGGATACCTCCGGTCTGCCATAGTTATAAATCAAGGTTCCCCAATGAGGGTGGGAGCCTTTTCGCGGATCATGATGCTCATAAAGACAGGTTCCGTCAAAATTGGAAAGTCCATAAGCATCTCTCGGGAAATGTGCCGGTACCCAGTCCAGAATTACGCCGATTCCTGCCTTATGAAGTTCATTTACAAGGAAACAGAAATCCTCGGGAGTACCGTATCTTGCCGTAGGCGCATAATAACCGATTACCTGATACCCCCAGGAACCGTCAAAGGGATGCTCCATAATCGGCATTAATTCTACATGGGTATACCCCATTTCTTTCACATAACGAATCAGCGCCGGTGCAATATCCCGATAGTTATCATATTCTTTACCGTCCTCAGGATTTTTAAAGGAACCAAGATACATCTCATAAATACTCATCGGAGCCGTTTCAACATCAAATTTTTTTCTCTCTTCCAGCCAGCCCTTATCTTCCCATGCAAATTCCTTGTTATCAGCTATCACAGAGGCATTGTCCGGACGCAGTTGTTGACGAAATGCATAAGGATCTGCTTTTAAATAAGTCAGACCGCCTTTTGTTTTTAATTCAAATTTATAATTTTCTCCTGCTTTAATCCCCGGAATAAACAGTTCAAAAATACCGGAATCTGCAAATCTTCGCATCTGATGCGCTCTGCCGTCCCAATTATTAAAGTCACCGACCACGCTGACTCTGAGTGCATTCGGTGCCCATACTGCAAAGCTCACCCCTTCTGTTCCCTCTACTGTTTTTAAATGTGCCCCCAGCTTTTCATAAATCGTATAGTGAATTCCTGCATGGAATTTTTCCGAATCCTCTTTCGTAAGCTGTGGTTCAAAACGATACGGATCTTCTGTTTTCTTTACACTTCCGTCCTTCTTTGTTACTTCATAAAAATAACCACCGATTTTCTTTTTCGGTACGAAAGCAGCAAAGAAGCCCTCTTCATCAGCAAGCTCCATTTCCATCTTCTGATTTGTTTCCTTCAATACCAAAGTTACTTTTTGGGCATCCGGAATAAAGGTTTGTACAAGAGTACCCGTACCCACTGCATGAGCCCCCAAAAGAGCATGAGGATTATCCGATTCCGAAAACACAATTTCCTCTATTGCCGGCCAGTTCATAAGTTTATATAATTTATTATTCAATTGCTTCACCCTTTCTATTGCTTCCTGCAATCTTTAAAATCTATGTATAAATAAACCGCTGCGAAGCTTCGGTTCAAACCAAGTGGACTTTGGCGGCATCAACAATCCCGCATCTGCCACAGCAAACAATTCGCTGATATCCGTAGGATACATGGAAAATGCCACACCTCCATAATTTCCGGCACGTTTTTCCAACTCCTTCAGTCCTCTGATACCTCCCACAAATTCAATCCGGTTATCCGTTTTCGGATCATCAATTGCCAACAGCGGCTGAAGTACCTTCTCCTGCAAAACGGAGACATCCAGTGCTTCTACCGGATTGGTACTTCTTTCACCCTGATAAGAAAGTTCATACCAGCTGCCCGCAAGAAACATGCCGATTTTCCCTTTTTCCAGCGGTTTATACGGTTCACAGCCTGATTCTCTTACAGAGAAATTTTCACTTAATGCTTCCACAAACTGATCTTTTGTCTTTCCGTTCAAATCCTTTACAACCCTGTTATAATCCATAATCATCAATTCTTTGTCCGGGAAAAGTACAGAAAGAAAATAGTTGTATTCTTCCTTTCCTGTATGTGAGGGATTCTCTGCTTTCCGTTTCTTTGCAACTTTTACGGCCGAAGCACAACGATGATGTCCGTCAGCAATATAAATACTGTCCATAGCTGCGAAGCACTCCGTAATAGTCTGTATTTTTTCTTTTTTTGAAATAATCCATACTTTATGCGCAATACCATCCGCAGAAACAAAATCATAAACCGGCAGTTCTTTCTTCACTTCTTCTGTCAGGTTTCCGATTTTTTCCTGATACCGATAAGCTAAGAAAATCGGTCCTGTCTGTGCACTGCAAGCATCCACATGGCGAATCCGATCCTCCTCTTTGTCAGCTCTCGTATTCTCATGTTTCTTTATCACTTGGTTTTGATAGTCTTCCGCACTTGCACAGGCCACGATACCGGTCTGACTACGTCCGCCCATAATCTGCTCATATAAATAATAGCAGGGTGTTTCATCCTGAACAAAATAACCTTCTTCTATCATACTACTTAACAATTCGGCGGCTTTCTCATAAACGCAATCCTCATAAATCCCCACACTACTTGGGAAATTCGTTTCTGCTCTGTCAATTTTCAAGAAAGAAAAGGGCTCTTTTTTTACTTCCTCTTCCGCCTCACTTCTGTCATATACATCGTACGGTAATGCTGCAATTTTCCCTTCCAACCCGGCTTTGGGGCGATATGCCTTAAATGGTCTTATTTCTGCCATGCTCTTCTCCGTTCCGCTGTTTTAAAACAGCTTTTTCAGTCGTATTTTATTTTCCATTTTATCAAATTCAGCGCCTTAATACAACGCACTAAGCAAAAATATTCCATGGAATATTTTCCCCTTCTGTTTTTGACATACACCATAGATGATGGTAGAATATAGTTTATCGGAATTTACAGTTCCGGGAAAGGATGTGTTTTCATTGACAGAGGAAGATAAACTCTTTATGGAGCGTATCGGTGCTTATGCCGAAGAGGTTATGTCCGATATAGACTCAAATCCTGAAAAAACAAGGATTTCTGTTCAGCTTGATAAATTAAGACCGATCATGGAAGAAATTGCTGCGGAACAAAATGTTTCTGTAGAAGATGTTTTTATCCGTTATATGGATCTTGCAAGCTTTGCCGGAGTAAAAAAACAGGAAGACTTTAAGAAAGATTATATGGATTTTGATGATTTAACAATCTAAAAAAGTGTCTTCGACACTTCAACCCCCTAGCCCCCATTCATGGGGGAATTA
>CAYUYJ010000039.1:0-26121 GCA_964449325.1 uncultured Lachnospiraceae bacterium
ATACCACTTTATAGCTCGATTACTTTTTTCCATATATTACACCTCGTCAAATTCCGATTGGTATTTCATCTTTTTTAAGGGAAGCATTAGCTGTTATATTTTATTATTAAATTCTCTGCTAACCCTTATAAACACTAACTCTTCTGTTAGTGAGCTTTCCCTTATGTATTCCCTTTTGTTATATCGTTTTACAAGGTTTTGTCAACTTTCATAAAGGCAAAAATAAGGGTAAGAAAATCACATAACACATTATAACACAAAATAACAATGACATGGTGAACTGATTGAAATGCTTCTTAATTTTATAACAACCTTATTGAATTTGAAAGGAGAACCGATAAAATGAATATTATTTATGCAGAATACAATATACACCACAACAGTATCGACATATATCCCTATACCGGTTATATACTGCGTATTGATTGCTGGGAGGCCGAAAAAGATTTGAAAACCACCCCTGGAGCACAATGTGCGTTAAATGCACTTGCCATTGACAATCCGCTTGAATACGCAAGATTGTATCTTGATGGTATAATGCAAGTATCAAAAAGCTATCAATAACCGCACAACGAAAAGATGACATGTGATATATCAATTCACATGTCATCCTATCTCTATTCTTATTAATATTGTCGTATCTTCTGCATCGGAATCTGAATTTCTGTCAGCCATTTCTCCGGATTGTCCTTATTCCATACTCCATCAATATAAGATTCCCTGATATTGCCCGTTATTTCATACTCATTTTCTTCGATATAATTTAATTATACCGAGTACGATTGATGAAGGGTATCATAAGAACCTTTGTAGGCTGCTTCCGGTAGCTCCGGCAACACCTGAAATGTTACCTTATCAGAATTGGATTTATGCTGCTGATTCATCTTCAAATGCTTCATATATTTCCTCCTTTGATGAAGCTATGCTACAACCTCCCCTAGGGGACGAGTCAGGAAGAAATACCACTACATTATCAATACTCCTACGAAAAGCGTTCCACAATTCCACTAATTGCATTTACATTTTCTTTATTCTGATTAACAAGCACTATCATTTCCTCTGTAGTCTCTTCCGTCTGTCTTGCTTTTTCTAAAATATCCTCACTTCTGATACTGCGTTCATCCGGTACATCCGATACTTCACGAATTTGTGTCTGAATATTTTGTACTGTAGCAACAAATACTTCCGAGACTTCTGCTATTTCCGAAATGATATGCTGCATATCTCTGATGGATTGATAATAATCTTTCGTTGCATTTGCAAACTCTGAAAATTGCGTTTGAACATCATTTTGCAAAAACAAAATCACTTGATCAAAGCACTTTTCAACGTGTTCTTGCCATAATCGATGCTACAATTCCATCTATCTCCTCCTTTGACTTCGCCTATTATGTGATAGGAGCAACTCTCAGAATACGTTCTATCTCTTTCTTCATTATGAATTGCAAAACCAATCGGTAAAAGATTATTTCTCATTCCAATACTTACTGCCATAGGAGATATTCCCAGATAATCTGCCGCTATTTTTCCTGAGTTTACTTCAATTAACCACATACGTGCTTTCATAATGATAAATCCAATAATCCCTCTGCCTTGCGTTCTTCTTCGTTGTGCTTGTGTTTTGCATATGCAACTGCATCAAAATCAAATGCTATATTCCCTTATCGAAACCGATATTTTCCCTTTCCATGCCCAGTCACAGGTATAATCACATTACTATCCAGTAACAATTTTATTAACTTAGATGCACCTGAAGATTTTAGTCCAGTGAAATCTTCTACCATCGTCCTTCCAAAATAAACATCCTTTCCACACTTTGAAAATATCTCTAACGCATGATTTACTGTCTTTTCTGAAATCTTATTTGAAAATGATAATAGTTTATTTCGAATGTACACTTTTGCACTTTCAATGTCCACTTTTATGTTTTCAATGTCCACTTTCTTTTCAAACACTCCGCTAATGTGCACAGAACGATTATGAAGTTCATTTTTCTCATCCAACAACAAATTTCTTAAAAACAATTCCAAATACTCTGTTGTCTCATGAACACCATTTTTTAAATCATTATAATTTGCTCGAACAAGTGCATTTCTAAAAAACCATGCATTCTCTGCAAAAATATCGTTAGTTGCATCAAGTCCAAGAGTTCTCAAATATTTAATGAAAAATACTGCAGTTGTTCTTGTATTTCCTTCTTCAAATACATGAATCTGCCATAATCTCGATACAAAGACTGCTAGGTGATGAATAATCTCATCCATAGTCAGATTCTTATAACTAAACTTCTTTTCCTCTGAAAAATCATAATCAAGAGTTGCTCGTAGTTCTGATGCACTACCATAAAGAACAGTTGCTCCATTAAGCACCCATTCTTTTTTTGTAATGTTATAATCTCTCATTTTTCCGGCATGTCCATAAATTCCCGTAAACAACTTTTTATGAATAGAAATGTACTCATTTGGAGTAAAACTAAATGCCTTTTCTGACAGAATTTTTGCAATTCTGACCGCAACTTTATCTGCCTCTTCAGTACGATCTTCTTTATCAGATTTCGGATTTTCTTCATAATAAGTATTAAGAAGTTCCTGCGCTTCATCTATTGAGATATCACCTTCAATATTTTTTATTGCAGTATCAATCAAATATTTAGAAGTTTTTAGTCCATCAACTGCCTGAAGACCAATGGCTGTATGCCAGGCATATCCTTTATCTCTTTTATTTGGTTCCGATTGTTTTATATACTCTTTAAAAGGATCTTTATCCATCAAACCGCCTCCTGCCATATCAGTTAAACTATTGTGTTTGCTTTAACAATGCTTTCTTCCTCTTCTTCATAATCTTCCGATGTCATTAAACTTATTCTTATCTGAATACGTAATATTAAGCTCTATGCCGCCAATATCTGTACAGAATTCATCAATACCTCTTTCAATAATTTCTGCTATCATCCCTGCAATATACTCAAACTTTATTTTGAATATGGGGCTATTTGTCTTGTAACTCCACTTCCGCTTTGGATTCATTTCTGTTTCTATACCAGGAACATATTCATAGGCTATTGATTCCGGCGTGATGGTTACATTGTCATTAAAAGCTTCATCTATACAGCAATATCCTGATGCACCTTTTATTACTATTCAAGTTATATCTGCCATGCATGAATATCATTCAAGGCTCGTCGATATTGCTATCGGTAAATACCCTGCATTTGCTAATGCCATAAGCAATGCTATAAATGTGAAATTGGCATTAATCTTTTTCCCTCATAAGAAGACACCATGATAAGTAAATTTATTGTTGCAAGCACGGCGTGATGAAATAATACGCTGTCATACAATATTCTCTTCCTTTCATAACTCATAAGGTCAGGCTCCATAAACATGCTTCTCCACTGTCGACACACCTCTTCTATATATGCAGATAAATTCTTCATGATGCGCCTTAACATAATTCACATCTTTTTCATTTTTTAGCGCCAGCTCCAGCTGCTTTGCCATTTCCGAAGCATCCACGGCGCCGATATTGGCCAGATTCGTCTTCACCGCATGTATTTTGATTCGATAATTTTCAAAATCAGAAGCTTCATAATACTGACTCAAAGCCGTATCCGAATGTGCATCTAAAAACGTACGGAGAATTTCCGTATAAAAATCCTCATCACCTGCACAAAATGCCCTTCCTCTTTCCCAATCAACAATATCGTTTTCTGCTTTTGCAACCGGGGCATTCTCATGGGGCGCACTGACCGACAATACCGGCTGTTCTGAATCTTCATTCTGTATTAACGCTTTCGGAAGATATTTAAGAATCATTTTTTCTAATTGTACTGCAATAATCGGTTTTGAGAGATAGTCTTGGAAACCCTGCTCCAAAAACATTTCTCTTGCTCCGGAAACTGCATTGGCAGTCAATGCAATTATGACAGCATCTTTACATAAATTATTCTCCAGCTCTCTCGCCCGTTTTAATGTCTCCACACCGTCCATTTCCGGCATCAGATGATCCATGAAAACAATGTGATAAGATTTTTGCTCCATAAGAGAAAGACAATCTTTCCCGCATGTTGCAGTATCAATCTGCATCCCATGGCTTTTAAGAAGCCCTAAAAAGACCTTCAGATTCATTTCGTTGTCATCTACTACCAGAATTTTTGCCTCCGGCGCATAAAATGGTTCGGTAGAGATATTGATTTTACCTTTTTCCTGCTCATATTTTTTCTGTATATCACCAATGACCTGTTCATCCATCTGTTTCTGTTCCAGATAAAAGTAAAAATCAGAGCCTACCCCGTAAGTACTTTCTACTTCCAACCTGCTGCCCATCAAATTCAGCAGGCGCATGGTAATGGAAAGTCCCAATCCTGTACCTTCAATATTCCGGTTTCTTGTTTCGTCCACACGCTGGAATGACTCAAACAACCGCTCTCTGTCCTCTTCCTTAATGCCGATACCGGTATCCTGCACCGATACGTATAATTGTACAGAATCCTCTTCCATTTTCTTTCCGGATATCGTAAGCGTCACTTTTCCTTCCAGCGTATATTTTACAGCATTCGTCAAAATATTTATGATGATCTGCCGTATCCGAACCTCATCGCCAAATAAGTGTGCCGGAGTATCCGGCTCCACCTTAAGTTCAAGCAGCAAATTTTTTTCCTCCGCTCTGGATCGGATCATATCCATCAGCTCACATAATACGTTGCCCAGGTCATATTCAACCGGAATAATATCCATTTTACCGCTTTCTATTTTGGAGAAATCCAAAATATCATTGATCAGGGAAAGCAGTATATTTCCGGCCCGTTTTATATCCGCAGCATATGATAGGATTTCCGTTTCCCCACTTTCCCTCAGAATCATCTCATCCATTCCTAATACCGCATTGATAGGAGTCCGAATCTCATGACTCATATTGGCCAGGAATTCACCCTTTGCTTTATTTGCTTCTTCTGCCTGTGCTTTCAGTTCTTCCTGTTCTTTCGCATATCGCTCTTTTTCAAGCGCATGCTCTTCCATCCTCTTTTTTTCAATCGTCAGGTTGGAAGCTACCATAAAAATACACACAGTTAAAATAATGATAAATGTTATAACATTTTTATAAATCAGATTTACATATATCTTATCATTGTTCGCTCCATTACTCTGTACCACCAGATACCATCCGAAACTTTCCACGTACTTACTTACCGAATAACCACCATCAACATTTTGCTGATAAACATAATCCATGGCATCCGTAATGTCCGAAATATCGATATCCAAAACTGCATTTTCAATATTGATCGTATCCGTATCAACCTGTATAAGGCCTTCGCTGTTTACCAAATTGATTTTGATGCCATATTCCTCTTCATATTTGCATAATGTGTCCTGTAATTCCGTCATCACAACACTGACGCCACAGACTCCTAACAACTCGCCATTGCTATCCTCGATTCTGCAGTTGATAAAGACTGTCCATGCATTTTCATGCACCTCATCAGTATCCACATCAAAGTCGTACTTCTTTCCACTGTCAAGAAAGATGGAATACCAGACATCATGTGCATCTGTTTCGGGTAATACAATCTTATTAAATCCCTCCTGTGTGTAATAAGTCCTGTTTTTCTCCGATACTACAAACACAGAGTTATAATTCATGCTGTTGCTTATTGTACGCAGATATGAGATTATCCTTTCCTCCCCTTTCCCTGGAAAATTCTCATTTCTTAATGAATCAATCAGGAAATAATCGCTTGCCATTGTCTGTGAGACAATAATAGGTTCTGTAAGCATATTATTGATGGAATCATATACCTTGGATGCTAATACTTTGGACATTTCCTCATTATTTCCTTCAATTACCGTATTCAGGGAATTTACAGAAATTAGCGTCGTTACTACTTCCATCTAAAATTGCTTTTGATATCCAACATATCTTCTTCAATAGATGATCGACTATTATTTTTATTTGAAGCAATAAGCTTTTCTGTTCCATCCGCATTATTCTTTCTCTTATGAAATCCCAAATTCGAGTTATTATCCACTGGTGTAAGGGTATATGTCACTCCATTAACTTCATAAGTAAGCTCATCAAGAGGATCAAATGAACCAAGGTTTAAAAAATTGGTTAATGTTTCTAGAATATTAGTTTTACCAGAACCATTTTCGCCTGCGATTACAACAGTATTATACACAGTTCCATCAGGCTTCGTATAATTTAATTCTAGATTCCCTAATACATTACTATCCTTCCACTTTATTTTTTTATCATAAGCGGCTACTCCTTTCGCTTTAATCTCTCCCACCAGCTCATGTACCGTCGTACAAGGACACATCTCTGATGGCTTTGTTTTACCTTCTCTTTTACACTGCTCCAGTTTCTGCTGTGCTATCTGAATTGCCTTTTCCTCGTCACCGGCTTTGCAAAGTTTTCCGTACATCAGCTCATCAGCCTTGGAATACTTCTGTCCGGTCTTAGTTTCATATACTCGTCCAAAATCCGAGCAACATGCCCATGAATCTTGGATTGCAGGCATAGAACCAAAGTAGGCATACATCCATATTTCAAAACACGGATTGGACCAGCCTACCTGTATTCCTTTACTCACTGCCTCTGCAATAATCTCGTCAAATCCCTGCACTTGATCTCTGTCAAATACAATCCAAGGGATGCGATATTGTGCATCATAAGCAGTGAGTTCCAGACATTTATCAATCATGGCACGAGTTTTTGTCTCTACCACCTTTATTACGAGCTTGTTTCTCACATCCTCCGGCAATGCCTGATGGAGTCCTGTGAAGAAACATCGCTCTGTAGCTTCTGTGTCCGTAACAATCAAATAGTAACCTAATTCCGGCACCTTGAATTGCTTTCTCTACTCACGAGTTTTTCTGTTACCTGTTCTGTCCTTTTTCGCCATCCTAATCCTCCCTAAAAATATCAATACTCTTTAAGGTAGGAATTGCACCATACTTTCCTATCAGATAATTTTTCTCATAGCTTTCGTCCTTACGGATTCGAGTACCATCCTCATCTACGAAATCTGCCAATGAGTACAGTGTAGAAACACCCTCTTCATCCTTCTCTACAAACCAAATTTCATCACGACGCAAAAGCTGGTTAGACAACTGCCATGTATCGTGAGTTGTAAACACAAGCTGAGCATGGTTAATATTTATCTCCGGATTTAAGAATGTAAGCAAGAAATTCCTTACAAGTAATGGATGCAGACGGGCATTTAATTCATCAATAAAGAATACGCTTCCCTTTTCCAATACTTCCTGCAATTCCGGATATAATGCAAACATCTTCAAAGTCCCTGCAGATTCTAATTCTAACGGAATCTCTGTCATTTCATCAGAGCCAATCATTTTATGAAGAACGTTAATCTTATACTTTTCCTCTTTGGAATCTCCCTCCTGAGGAACCTTCTCAATCTTGAAATCTTTAATATGTTCGTCAAAGGATGCAAAATATTCTACAACCTTCTGCTGAACATTTTTGTTGCTCACAAAACCCTTAGGCAATCTACGAGACATAAAGAAGTTTGTAAATGGATCACCAAAATCCGCAAACTCATTTGCAAGAAACCAGTCTCTAATGTCCTTACATTTACCAATCTTCAACTTCGCTCCCAAAGAGATAATAAGCACCTGCTTTTCCAAAGCCACATGAATATTATCTCTGCTGTTTTTCGGAAATCCGGACAAATCTAACTCATCTGCATTACGGTAAAAAACTGTACTGTACTTTCTTGCAGTCTTTGCCTTAGAATTTAACCATTCTTCTGTTACACCTTCTTTATCAATACAGAACCCATAATTATAAGTCTTTTCAGCCTTATCTCCCGGCAATGTAAAATACACTTCAAAACTAGATTCAGCATTTGCTGATGTAGTATCAAACAAAAACGGAGTCGGTCTGAAGTGGTCAAACTTCTCTTCTTCGTCACCATATTTGAAAGAATCAGCGACATAATCAGACATGTATTCGAAAGCATTGTATATATTAGACTTTCCACTTGCGTTTGCACCATAAATGGCAGCAACCGGCAAAATCTTCTCACCACCAATCGCCACTACTCTGTCTGAAAACTCTGTCATCTTTGCTGCAGACAAATCCAAAGTAGCCTCTTCTCTAAAGGATTTGAAATTTTTAAAATTAAACTGAATTAACATGATTGCTACCTCACCTTCTTTTCTACTTTCTATTATATGCAGTTTTCGAAATAAATCAACCCTCAAATGTGATTTTTTCTCATTTTAATGTATTTTTATATTGAAGTATTAAAAAATCACTCAATTTGCACTTTGTACAAATCAAGTGATTCCTCATTGTTTAATCCGTATCATTATTTTCAATTCTTTATTCAAATACTTTTTTGAACGCTCTTTCGTATGTATCACATCCCGCTCTCGCAGGATGCCGGTAATCCTTATGCTACTTCCTTAAACCGCTCCAGAAATCTCTTCGCATAAGTCTCATACCGAAGTCTTTTTCCTTCTGCATCATCACGCCAAGTTTCCGGATCAAACTGAAGCTCAACAGCTATATCATGCAAAACCTCAAGACCGTACTTCTCCATCATCTCAGCAAGAAATGTGCTGCAGCGTTCAAATTCCTTATTCAAAGTTTCCCTCCTTCCCTAGACTCTTCTGCATCTTTTCAGAATAATTCCGATAATTCTTTTCTTGATGATACAGTTTCACCACGGAAAAGGCAATATTTTCGATTCAAAAAAATTCCGCTTACATATTTCCAGGCCTTCTGTACCCAGAAATTTTCTTTTATAGATTTCTCACGGTGTCTTCTGCTAGATACGCATTTTGTATATCCATTGCAAAATGCATCTAGTTATGGGCAAAATCCCCTAAAACCCTCTATATTTATATAGTGCGTCACTTTTTGACTCACCTTTATTATTCTCTTCCCATCTTGCTATTTGAAGAAATAAGTCTACCTTCCCTCAACCTTAACAAGTGTCTCTAACTCTTTTACCACATCCTTAGCAATCCATATCTTATTGCCACTCTATTTTAATTCATTTTCTTAACAGACAATATTATTATCCTTCCAATGTTTAATTACACCTTCATATTCCAACCCCTTTCTTTTAACAAATGGTTGAATTCCCATCCTGAAAATAATAGAATGTATCAAACTTTGAATCATGTATCTACGTCTTTCAACAATATCCCCTAAAAAAGAATTTACTAATTTTTCTATTCTTTGCTTTAGCCGAATATCTTCCATTGGATTTTTATTAAATCTATTCCGCAATGCTATTGAAGCACAAATTTTTGCCCCGGAATATAATAGCAACTTATTTAAGATTTTCGCTGAATCTCTTCCACCATAATTTTCATAAGTAGTCACACAAATGGCATATTTTCCATATAACAGTTGCTCCATAACAAAATGACCTCTATCTATAATCACCTTCATCTGACCGGACACGTTGCTTGCATATGTAGGAGAGCCTATAATAATACCATCCGCATCTGCTACACTAAGCGATAGACTCTCTATATCATCCTTATAAATACAGGCTCCGGTTTTATAACAAGAGCCACATCCAACACAGTATTGTAGCGATAGGTCTGACACATGAACCATCTGAACCTCCACATTGCCATGTTTTTTTAGTTTCTCATACATTTCATTTAATATTAATGCCGTTGCACCATTTTTCCGATGACTACCATTTACTATTACAATTTTCATTATCCCATTCCTCGATTCACAAAAATGATATTTACTTTTTCATTCTATCTCTGTATACTCAACTTAGTAAGTATGCACTTTTTTGTAAGATACTATCTAAAAGGAGAGCAATGAAATGAAGCCAGATGAATGTTTCTTGAAAGAATTTGGTTATGAAAGATTTGAAAAAGTAGTTAACATGATTGGTGGAAAATGGAAATTGAGAATTATTTATGTTCTGGCTTTTAATGAAATATTACGCTACGGTGAATTAAAACGTTTACTATCGCCTATTACTCATAAAATGCTGAGTACACAGCTAAAAGAACTAGATAAAGACGGCCTTATCAATCGTAAAGAATACCAGCAAATCCCACCAAAGGTAGAATATTCTCTTACCCAAATGGGGCGCGATTTGGAGCCTGTTGTTAAAGAAATCCATAACTGGATTCTGAAATATGACATATAAATGGAAAGATTTACATTCCCAAAAAAAGTCAATGCCACATTATCTTTTTCAATGGTGGCATTGACTTTTTAACATTCATCACATTTTCAATTCAACACATTCCACATATACACATAATCCTGCAATCCGTCCGGACGCATGGCAAAACTCACATAACTAGCAGGCTCTTCTATGGCAAGTCTTACCAGATATCCTACATCCTCCGGCTCCTCCAATACAACCTGCGCCTCTGCCTTATCACAGTCAATTACAAGTTCCTTGCCATCCATATCTGTCATAACAACTACATTCCTACTGCCATCATACTGATACACCGTATAGTTTAATGCCATATGCTTACCTCTCTACACCATCCCAAAATGCTCCAGCGCATCCCTTATAGCATTTTCCTTCTCCTCCGGACATTGAGGTTGCTTACTCTCTTCCGCTTTCGGCATACCTTGAGAAACAAGTTTCTCAAGGTTCGCAGCGGTCGTCGAATCGGCCTGCAAGCAGTCCATTCTCCTCGTCGCCTTGCGCAAATTATAATTCTCCCCAACCTCTATTCCACACTTTCGAACGCAATCATTCTGGATTGCGTTTTTTACCTGTGAAATATAGAGATTAGACACCTTCAACCCATGCTCTTTTAACACGTAGTCCTTAATCTCCGCATAAGTCGCCTTACTCTCTGCACTGGTTATATCCAGTTCATCCAAATCTTAAATCAACTTCTATATAATCAATAATCATCCGCTTTTCGTTGGGACAAGAGGACAACCGTCTCTACATTCCCCTGAACTTTGATTTTATACTGCATAGCGAAAGTATGCAATAGATTTTCAAAGTGGGGTAACGGTTTATCCCACATCGTTACAGTTATCCACAATATTCCTTAATTCATTTTCATAGTAATTATCCACTTTATTGATATCTTCTTGACTATAATATCGACAAACGTGTTCACTATCTTCGATAACTTCCTTTGCGCCTTTGGTTAATCTTTCTCCACCAACTAGCCAGTGTTCTGCAGCTTGTGGGTTTTTCTCACAATCAGCAACAAATTTATCAGCTACCGGTTTTCCAATTCTCCCTCCATAATTTTTTGCATCTATTCTAACCTTAATTTTTTTCTGAGATAATACAGGTTTTTTCTCTTTGTCATGAATAATTGCATTCATTAATTCTCCAATATTATGACCGCATTTCATCTCCAAGTCTAATCCATCATCAGGTTCATTTGTATATGTAGGCTTCTTTATATCAATATCTTCTCCTGCTTCTTCCATCTTAAAGATAGTTTTCATCAAATCTCGTTCGCCTTTTTTTCCTTTATCATCATTTATCTTTTTACTCATCAGCCTACCCCACAATAACAAAAACATCATCCTGATGTGCATATTTATCTTTCTTTTTATTCAAGATGTTTCGAATCTCTAAAATGACATGCAATCTATCAAGCTTCACATTTTCTTCTTTACAAGAAACCTCTTTTTCTATAATTTCTTTCATAATTTCTTTTGACATTTGCACACATTTTTTTAAGATTTTATCTATATCTGCATTCATAATAATCTCCTGTAAATAACCCTCTTCTTCTCCCTTCTCCCAAAATTCTTGTTTGCAAACATATTCTTTGAGAATCTCCTTATACAAATCATCAGACATTTCAACTATAGCGAGATTACAACTATTTTCCTCGCTATATTTTTGTTCTTCCAATTTAGAATACCTTGTTAAATATAAACTCATACTCATTTATTTTCTTCCTCCATAATCATTTCATACAAGCTATTTGCATTAACATTTTCAATCTTTTTCCCCTTATCTCTAAGTATTAATCTTTTCATCATATTCTTCACATCTGAAAATGTCATTTTTTTCTCAATTATTTTTTCTGCAATCTTACGATTTACTAGTTCATCATTAAAGAAAATATGAAATGGATTTTCCTCATTGGTTAAAAAATGTTCCATATCTTCAATGCTGTTATTAGTTATTTCGATTTTATAAGTAAACCTTCTTACAATGGCAGGATCCAAACTTTCCAGATGATTTGTCGTACACATCACCATCAGATTTGGATTGATTTTATCCAGATAATGCATAAAGATTGTCAATGCACGCTTCATATCTTCTAAATCTTTTGATTCTCTTCTATTTGGCAAAAAAGCCTCTATCTCCTCAATCAATAAATATACAGGATATTTTTTTGATTCATTCAATAGTTCTTCAAACACTTCATTTATTTTTTGTGCTGTTTTCCCCAATTTTTCAGATACTAAAGCTGCCATATTCAGTTGATAGTATGATGCACTTGTGTTTTCCAACATACAATCATAGCATATAGATGTTTTCCCCGTACCTGGCTTGCCAAAAAGCAGAACATTTCCATTAATATTAAGGAACTTCATATACTCAATATTCTCTATGTCCATATCAAATATAATCTTTGAAAGAGCCTTGATTTCATCTCTTTCTTTTTCAAATCCTGTTAACGCTTTGACTCTTGTTTTCATTTCCTCCTTATTTAGCATAAATAAATATTTTTCGTCCATTGACTTCACCTCCTAAGCTAATTCAAATATTATTGTATATCCAATCCCTTTCCTTACTTTTGCCCAAAAATATCCTTTCGCCAAAATGTATATTAGCCATTCCCCAAAGCCTATCCCCTGGGGTAAATCTCCTGTTATATCATCACTCTGCGAAAACAGAAACACACATCCATTTTTCTTCAAAAATCGCAGAAACCTTTGAGTTATTGGGCTTTTCTCGACAGAAGGCAGACTGTCTCCACATGCGGTGAAAGTTTCTTCTTATACTAAATAGCGAAACTGTCACCTTTTGCGAAAAGGTTCATACCCCACTTAGGGGGGATAGCGTTTACCCCACATTCTAGTATATTTTTTCAACAAAGTGACAAAGAGATAAACGTATCATAGTAATCGCCCCTATTTATACATATAACTACTATTTCTTCCATACCTCTGTCTTTCCTGTGACTATCTTAATTCCTAAAAAATAGAGCCGGTATATGGCTTGGCAACAAATTCTTTTAAAACATAATCATAGTCAACAATTGACATTAAAATAACATTTCCGACTTCAATTTGTGGCTCGATTTTAAGATAGTTCTCCGTAGTTATATTATTACTTTTACCTTGTTCTATTCCAGTTGCCTTTACCCATATTGGAAATGATTGTAGTTCTCGAATTAACTCACCTGGTTGAACATCATGATACATATTCAAAAGTCTAAACAACTCATCCAAACTTGCTTTGACGGACATTGTAGTATTAAAGTAAAAGAATAGCACTTTTTTCAAATCTATATTTTTAGTAGTCTTTAATGCTAGATTCAAATTTTTATTACGTGCATATCCAACTTTGGGTGTTATCTTATTTGGTTTTACAATAACATTTGATAATGCATCTCCTAATTCAAAAAGATTGATATTAGTTCTAAAATCTCCATTTACTAAATCTAAGAAAAAAGGTATAAAATAATTGACTATTTTTTGCGATGGCTTTCCTAAACCTTTCAAAATCACATAATCTTTAGCCTTCATTATATATCCATTATTTATTTTTTGAATATACAATATATATGCAAATTGTTTTCTCTCACCTTTTTCCTTTAAAACTAATTTTAATAAAGTATCATATGAACTCTCATCACTTTCCAAATCACATAAGACTTCTTCTATTAACTCAATAGTTAACAGCAATTTATTTGCTCCAACCAAACACTCGATAAAAATACGGTTTCCTTTGCGAGCCTTTTTCCCCAAATCTCCCAACCAACCTGTATCGTATGCTAATTGTATAAATGCATCTCTATCCTTATACCATAACCCACTAAGAATCTTTTTTATTCTCGAATCATTTTTATACAAAAACAAACTTTTAGTAGAACCAATGCCTCTTATTTTATCCCAATTTTGAGAAGATCTATAAAGTGTATATATTAAATCTACCAGTTGCTCTTCATTCATATTTTTTGCTAACTGAATTATAATAGCTTTATCAACTTCATGATTGTAAATATACCATTTTATTGCTTTCATATTGCCCATCACATTGCAGGCAAGAAGGTAATATGTAATATCTTTACTATTCAGTTTTTTTATATTTTCTTTCCATATCCCACTAGATTTATCATAAAATTTTATTTTTCTTGGCTGAAAATAATTATTTAAAGTTTTCCAGATATATTCCTCAACCGTTGCATTTTTTTCACATGTCAAAGCACATATACACCCCAAATAAATATTAAGGTCACAAACTGTAATAATAAAATTTTCTCTATCTTTACCACGTAAACTGTGTGCCATATATTTTATTGAAGCATAATACTTATCTGATTGACACTTATCTCTAATTTGATTTTTTCTTATTTTCAAGACTGTATCACCGCCAATTCTTCCATAGCATAATAGTAATCCTGGTATGCCTGATGCGAAAATACATATAAATCTTCTCTTTTTTCTAATATACCTAATTGCAAAACTATATCTAATGCATATAATGCATCATACTGAAACCTATATGTATCCATACTTTTAGAACAATACTTCAATACCTCTGACTCTGTCATTCCTGAATTTGCTTCTTTCTTTTCGAGGCTCTCAAATGCAATCATTCTCAAAAGGTATATTATTCGCTTTATATCCAATCGTGCATCCTGTTTTTCTTCTTTTTCTCTTACCAATAAGCAATTTAAAAATTCAGCGATAATTTCACCTTCACTATGTGGAATTTCCTTCTTATATCGCACAATCTCTATTAATCTCGATAAGATCAATGGCGTATTTATTATTTGCACAAATCTCTCATTTCCATTAATTGAGGTAAACAAAAGTTCTTTCACGTCTTCTTCATCTACATTTTTTTTAATAAAATCTCTCATTTCTTCTTTAGATAATTTTATCAAATTAAAAATTGGCACATTGTTAAAATCCCTAGTATCTTGTGGACGATTAGTAATTATAATAAATGTTTTGGGATAATCTCTAAGTAATTGCTTTATTTCGCGCATTCTTAAAGTTTTTAAATTGCCGCCTGCATCAGCTGGTATTTCATTTAAACCATCCAAAAATAGATTGATTTTTCCTTCTTCTAAAAGAGATTCACATATATCTACCCCAATATCAAGTTTGTCACATATATACTGTTTTATAGTATACGTGGCTTTTGTCATAACTCCCAATAAAACTAATACAGGAATATTATAGTTTGAATCTTTCAATCTTTTTTTTGCATCCATATATGTTAAATATTCTAATGTTGTAGTCTTCCCCATACCAGCTTCGCCCCATATCATCATCCTTCGTTCTGGTATACTATTATCTCTTAAATATTCAACAGTGCCTTTTCTTCTCCTAGAATCAGATGTATCATCCTGATATTCGATGACATAGCTACCCAATACAGAAAAATTCTCTTCTCCCCTTATATGAATAAATCTAGACATTCTTTTTTTTAATTGCTGTGTAATCTCATTTAAGTAATTTTCAATATTCAATTCATTATTAATACTCTTCTTTTTCAGATTACTGAGCAATGCCTTTTTATTTATTTCTACTGCTCTTAAACAAGTTATCAGCACACTATCCAAATTGGTATATATTTCTCTTCGTGTCCAACCTACATATGTGTGCGACTCACTATTTCTTAATGCATAGGATCTTGCTATATGTTCCATATAATTACCATCGCCCAAATAGTCCTCCGGCTTTCGATCCAATTTCTTGTTATCTGGATTAAGACCTAATTGAGTAATTACATGTGCTAAACCCAAATTCTCTTGTACTATCTTATCATATTCATCTTCATCAATAAGTAAAATCATTTTTTTCAAAAGAGGTTCTATCTTGATGACATTAGACAAACACAGTTTTATGTCATTTATAGTAGTCTCCCCATCAAAAATTTTACCTAAGGAAACATACAGTCTTTCTTCAATACCTACCAATTCCTTTTTTCCTGTTTTCAGAATAATTACTGAAAGCAGTATATCTATAAGTTCTCTCAAATTTTTATATCTATAGCTTGCATTTATTTCAGCCTCGATTTCATTTCCAATTGTATTTCTATCCATGTTTTTCCTTTCCAACTATTATTTTCTGCAAGTATTTTTATGTATAATCCATGCTATCAAAGTTTCTTAATAATAAAATCTTTTATTTCATAAACAAATCTATTTTTCCTCTTTTACTGTAATCAAGTGGAACTTTACTATTTGCTGCGTTTCTCAATCCCATTCCTATTGCAATACTGTACCTTTTGAATATTTTTCCATTTAGATTTGCGTAGAAAGTAAACGCCATTTTTATTTCGTCATCCCACTTATTCCAAAGAACCGGACTTAATACCATATTTTCAGAATATAAAGGTAATATCATTGAAAAATAAAATTTAACTTTCTCTAAAGATGCATTATTTATCTGTTCAAAAAACTTAGCGTAAATATGCTTCTCACTAGATAAACAACTCAAAAGTATGTATGACTTTGTATCCTCAGGAAAAGCAGTTATTGCAATCCGGTGCATGACACCTTTTATAGTATGCTTTATCCTTTTTCCATTCAAATCATAATCCGGTGCTATAAATGTATAATTTGCAAAATTAATTCTTTCCGGGATAGTAATTACACATGTTTCTATTCCATTGTATGTACCAGCCATTATCTCTGAATCGAAATGTCTCTTTACAGGTTTAAACTCTTTCAAGCGTAATTGCGACACTCTATATAAGCCAACCATCTGAGGTAGTTGAAAAACAGGTGGTCTTTTCTTAAAACATTGCTGAAAAATTTTATGTGAAACTTCCTGCTTATAATATTCAAAAATAAAAGCTTTATATGCATAAACAAATTTCATTGGTTCGCTATTTACATCAAAATCTGGCGCTCCTTTTTCAATAACAGCAAAGGCGATATTATCATGTCTGTCGCAAAAACAAGTTTCTGTTGTAGCATCGTTCGCACTAACCCTGGAGAACTCCACCATCACTTCTGGTTCTTCGCCCTCAATAGGTATAATGAGTGGTTGCCGTTTTTTATCCATAGTGTACACATGGCGTTCAGTCCCTGCAAGTAATGATATGATTTTATTATTTTGCAGTGCATGAGCATTTTTAATCTTACCATTACAATTGCTTTGGTCAGGATGCATACAGCATTTAACCATAGACTTTCTCATCTGCTCCATTATTTGTACTTCTGGAGGCTTTTTACTCTGCACAGGTTCCTGATCGGGTTTTCCTTTGCAACATTCCTTAAACTTCTTTCCACTTCCACAAGGGCAATCTTCATTGTTAAATATTCTAAAATAAGCTAACGGGTTCATTCGTTTCACCTCTTTTGCATTTAAAATATGCACTAATATTTTACCACATCCACCTACATTTTACTATCCGAAAAAGAGCAAGAAAAAAAGCCGATCAGGAATCGCAACTCCCAATCGGCATTTTTTCTTACTCCTCTTCATTTTTACATTCAATCTCCGTTCCGTCCAGGAAGACCACCAACAATGTTCCATCTTCAAAAACCTTGATGTGGTCCAGTGTTTTCAGCATGAAGTCCGTATCCATCTCCGTCAAAGGCTTTGCCCCATCGGTATATTCTATAAACTTCTCCGCCCGATAACTTTCCAAGAGGTTCTCGCTCTGCAGCTGTTCCATCCACTGCTCCATAAAATCCTCTCGGTTCTCCACCAATGCGTTCCAAGCCATCAGATATGCCTTTATCAGCGTTTCTTCCTCTACGTGGCGGTTGGCACATCCCATAACTCCTTTGACCTTGTAGCGTTCACTGCATTGCCATACCTTACGGTCAACTCCCGTACTGCTCCGCCAGCCTTTCCGTGCAAATACTTTATTACAGTCTCCGCAAATTATCTTGGATGCAAATGGATTGCTTTCCGGCCGGTGGGAATAGGAGTTTGTCCCATGCTCCTCCAGATACTTTTTCCTGCGTTTTATTTCAAGCTGTACACATTCCCATATCCACTTTGAAATGATGGCATCGTGGTCATCCTCCACATAAAACATCTGAATTTCCCCTTTGTTCTGTGTACGTTTCTTGGTGAGGAAATCCACCGTATAACTTTTCTGCAACAAGGCATCACCCTTGTATTTTTCATTCTCCAACATACTCATTAAGGTTGTGGACTGCCACTTCGTACCGCCATCCCAATTTTTCACACCTTCCCGTTCAAAAATCCTCTTGATGTAATCGGTTGTTTTTCCGTCTAGGAATTCCTGATACAGCCGAACCACAATCGGCTCCTGTGTCCTGTTAATTACCAGCTTCCCCGTTTCATCCGCATCGTAGCCAAGAAAACGCTTTGTACTCATTTTGTGCTTCCCTGTCTCAAACCTTCTGCGGATTCCCCATGTGCAGTTCTCTGAAATGGATCGGCTCTCGTCCTGTGCCAGTGAGGAAAGAATGGTAAGCAGCACTTCACCCTTTGCATCGAGAGTATTGATATTTTCCTTTTCAAAAATAATCCCTATCCCCAAATCTTTCAACTCTCGCACATAGTTCAAGCAATCCAGCGTATTTCTTGCAAATCTGGAAATGGACTTGGTAATAATCATGTCTATTTTCCCCGCCCTGCAATCAACAATCATGCGGTTGAATTCATCTCTCTTTTTGGTATTGGTTCCCGAAATTCCTTCATCCGCATAAGTCCCTGCATATTCATAAAGAGGATTTTCGCTAATATAATTTGTGTAATAATTGACCTGATTCTCATAGCTTAATAACTGTTCTTCTTGGTCGGTTGACACTCTGCAGTACGCTGCCATCCTCAACTTCTGTACTGTCTGTGCTGTTCCTGATTCCGCAGTCGAAATCTGCTTTGCTGGTATAACTGTAATGCTTCTTGCCATTTCGAATCACCTCCTCGACAACTGTCTGCTCCGCAATGTTCAGTTCCTGCAGTTCTGCATCATCAATCCGTATCCCTTTGCATGCCTTGACACCCTTTTCGATGTAGGTGCTGCAAAGCCATTGAATTTTTTTGTTGTAAACCTGTCTGCGCCGAAGCGTTTTTCCGCAGTAAGGGCAAATCAGCATTCCGCTTAAGGGATAGCGGTTTTGGAACTTCATTGTGCTGTCCTGTCCGATATTCCTGTCACGTTTTCTCTGTTCCCTGACTTCCTGCACCTTTTCCCATACCTCTGGCGATACAATTGGTTCGTGATTTTCCGAAATGTAATAACTCTGTACTTCCCCGTTGTTTTTCCTTGTATGGTTTCTTTTGTTTTCAGGGGTGTAATACTTCTGCAGATGAAAATCCCCTTTGTACTTTTCATTGCAAAGCATCCCATTGATGGTCCCGCTTTCCCATGTTGTTCCCGTCACCGTTTTCACGCCCAGGTAATCAAGCAGCTCCCCAATCCTTGACGAGCCGACATTCATCAGATAAAGGTCAAAAGTCAGACTGACAATTTCCGCTTCCTTTCTGTTCACAATCAAATCTCCATATTCGTTTTTGTCATAACCGAGGAAGCGGGATGTGGTAATCATCACTTCCCCTCTCTCAAACTTCTTCCGAATGGACCATTTATTGTTTTCACTCATGCTTCTGCTTTCTTCCTGTGCAAAAGAAGCGAGGACGGCAAGCATCATCTCACCGTCCCCTGATAGAGTGTTAATGTTCTGTTCTTCAAAAAAAATACCGACACCCATTTCTTTCAGTTCCCTTGCGAACTTCAGAACGGTGACGGTATTTCTTGCAAACCTCGATATGGATTTTGTAATAATTAAATCAATCTCTCCTGCCCTTGCCTTCTCCATCATTCTCTGGAACTGTGGGCGGTTCTCACAATAGCCGGATATGCCCTGATCAGCAAATACTCCGATAAATTCATATTCCGGATTTCCGGTAATCAGTCTCTCATATGTTTCCATCTGGTTTTCAAGAGAGTCTTCCTGTCTTCTGCTGTCTGTGGAAACTCTGGCATAAGCACAAACCCTTTTCTTTTGTAAGACCGATGCTGGTCGTTTGTTAATCACTTTTACTCGCACGTTACATCACTTCCTTCAAAAAAACTTTTCTTAAACTCTTGAATCCTTCGGAAAATGGCCTGTGCATCCTCTACCTTGTCAATGTACACCACATCCACATTTTTCTTACTGCAAATCAGCATGAACTCCATAAACTGTCCCCAGTTACGGGCAATCGTAGCAGCCCTCATGGTAACCACCACATCTATCTTCTTTGCTGCGATTTCCGCTTTCAGACGATTAAATTCTTTTCTGTTCGGGTCGGCTCCTGAAGCTTCCTCAAAGAATATCTGCAAATCCCATTTCTGTTTTCCATATTCTTCTTCCAACCGCCTCATTACATCGTCTAGATATTTTTCATGGCTGCCCAACGCTTCCATCTTTCGTATGGTTTCCTCCGGCAGTTTGAATGTCATCTTTGCCATCACGCCACCTCCCTCGCCATAATGGTAAGCATTCCGCTCCGCTTATCTCCAAGCACGGACTCAATTTCAAAAATTCTGTCCCCGTGTTTTATTCTCATGGTAGATTTAATTCCTGAACGAAATCGGATGTATATTTTATTTGTGATTTCTGCTGTCTCTCTGTTGGAAGCCATATACTCTTTACCGGAAACGGGAGCGATGTCTGCCCATACCGTATGGACTGTCATCCACTCCCTTGTTTCAAACCCGTCTGCATCCTGTGTACTTTTATAATCCTGTATTTCTATGCGGTATCTCATCCTTCCGACCTGCATCAGAATTTCTCCTTCCGCACACTGTACAGCAAAAATTTAAGCATCCTAGTCAACTCATCAAAGTCTGCCTTTTCCCTGTTTTCATATAAATAGGTCACAGCATAACGGATTCCAACTTTCACAATCTCCGGCACTTCTTCCATTTCATCAAAATCTGTTCTTACAATATCCTGGCACAGACTTTCTGCGGTCTCCAAAAGCGTCTGAATGAGGGCATCCTCTTCCGTGCCATCCAAACGCAGATATAATTTCGCTTCATCCACGGTCACAAGCATACCCTCATCCCCCTATCTTACGCAGACTTCATACTAAGCAGTTTCACAGCTTCAGGAAGAATCAGCTTTCCATCCACTCTCTGGCTTGCAAGGAAACCGACCTGTCCTGTGGTTGCATAAAGTTCATTCAGACGTTTGAAGCTTCTGCCCTCACGGTCTGCAATCCAGTAATAAGAAAAATCACCGAATGCAAGAGGTGTGGCTCCTGCTGCCACTTCCGGTGCAAATGTGGAAGTGTAATAAGGACGGTTCAAAATCATATCCGATACACCTACAGACACAGAAGGCTGCCAGATATAATTTCCATTAGAATCCTTTAACTTACGGAGTGCCTTAACTGTGGAATCATTCAAAATCCATTTAGCCTTCTTACGGTAAGGAGCCTTTAATGAATAGAACAGATCCATGACATCATCAAATGTGATGTTGGCTGTCGTAGTTGTAACACCAACTTCCCCACCTCCGGTAGCATTGAAAATACCGACAGGTTTTCCGGCACCGTCACCAACAAAGAAGCGAAAGGAATCGAAGCCGAATGGAATACAGGACAATGCAGATCTGCCATAACACAGATATGATTACCCTCTGTAAAAAACAGAAGGAAATAAAAACTGTTGGATGGCTTGAGCAGGTAAGAATCCCGATGGAGAAAGATAAGGATGGGAAAGATATAACTTCTGCTTATGAAGATTTCATAAAAAATGGAACTGTCAGGAGACCCCGGATCACGACCGGAGACAACCTTACAGACGACATTCATCAGGTGGGACTGATTTCCAGCAGAAGAATGTCAGCACAGGAAACCATGGAAAACAAAAGAAATCACTGGAAAATAGAAAATAGTCTGCACCATGTATTGGACGACCTTTTCAGAGAGGACAAATCTTCGGCAAGAAAAAGCAAGAATAGTCTGGCTGTCATTAGAAAAATAGCCTATAATCTGCTTCGGATTGCCATCCTTCGGGAAAAAACAGAATCAGGTCCAACTGAAATGCGCGACCAATTCAATGACGACCTGACTCTGATAGAAAAATATGTGTTCAGAGGAATAGCGCACCTCTGATAAATGCATTATAACATAATTAAAAAAAGGTGATACCGGCAATAGGGGAATTCTGCGCATTTTTAGTGTAAAAGAAGGGTTAAATGTTTTGAATCGATCTGAAATATGCAGATGAGGATTGGCAATAGATTCTGGGAGCATTCGTGAAACAACCCTACCCATCTGCTATCCCTCTCTTTCTTTTTGTTCCTGTCTGTGATAAAATTGATTCCATAGATATCGAAAAAAGTTCATAAAATTTTAGCAATTAAAGGCATTGATTTTTTGCTGTAAATTGCATATAATAAAAACACAGATAGAAATATCTGTGCAGCGGTTAGAGCGTCCAGTTAAAATGCTCGTTTAAAAGCGGTTAGATTGTCCAATTAAAACAGTCGGTTAACAGCAGTGGGTGGAGTAATCCACCCGCTTTTTTACTTTTCAGGAGGCTCTATGGATTGGTACGTTGTCGATAAAAAATACATAAATTACCTGACACAGTTTGATTCCCGTGTCGGATATGTGGAGTATGGGGAACGTTTGAAACTCCATGTGGGAATTCTTCTTACTATCGGAGATTTCCACTACTATGTCCCTATTTCCTCTGCAAAACCGAAACATCAGAAGATGTCCAACAGTCTGGATTTCCACAAACTCCAGGATGAATCCACCGGATATCTTTATGCTGTATTGAATATCAATAATATGATTCCGGTTCCTGATAACTGCCTTACTCAATTAAAATATAATCAGGTAGAAAGTTTCCGTTCTTTCAGCAACGAAAAGGAAAAAACCGACTATGTTTACCTTCTCCAGAAAGAAAAAGCCCTGATTGACAATGTTCAGGACACTCTGCAAAACAAAGCCCTGAAATTATACCAGAAGTGCATTGCCAAGCCGGATTCTTCCCTTGCTGCAAGATGCTGTAATTTCAAAATGCTGGAAAAAAAATGCAGTTCTTATTCCGATACATAAACAAAACCATGATCATTCAAACCTCTCCATCTGCCGGAGAGGTTTTCTTTCTTAAAAAACAAGAATTCCCCTGCCATCATATACACTTCCCTCGCTGCCCTGATTACGAATTGCACGGTCAAGTGCCATAACGGTTGCTACTGCTGCATCGATTTTCTCCGTAGATTTTTCCTTATCCATTTTGATATTTCCGGCAGGGTCTTGTCTGATATACACATTATCCATCATCCACCGGAGAACCTTATGTCCACCGTGGGCAATTCGCTCCTCAAGGGAAGGATTGGCTTTATACCATGTAGCTTCACTCGTCCAGTCATCCTCATCGGATGCCCCATAAATCACAGGGTAGAATGTCGGGTCAATTTTTCTGCCCTCTATAATATCTACAGCTTTTTGGTGCTGTTCAAAGCAAATCGAATTCCTGTCTGTTCCGGCTGTAGTAATCAGAAAATATAAAGGCTGTGTTCTCGCATCACCGGAACCTTTTGTCATAACATCAAAAAGCTCTCTGTTCGGCTGTGCATGAAGTTCATCAAAAATAACAGCGTGTACGTTCAGACCATGCTTGGTATATGCTTCAGCTGATAGCACCTGATAGAAGCTGTTGGTCGGCTTATACACAAGCCTCTTAACCGACATCACTGGTTTAATTCTCTTTTTCAAAGCCGGACACTGATCCACCATATCCACAGCCACATCAAATACGATAGATGCCTGTTGACGGTCGGAAGCACAGCCATACACTTCTGCACCCCATTCCCCATCACCGCAAGTCATATATAAAGCAATGGCAGCCGCCAGTTCCGACTTGCCATTTTTCTTTGGAATCTCACAATAGCAGGTATTGTACTGCCTGTATCCGTTTTCCTTAACCGTACCGAATAATGTGCGGATAATTTCATCCTGCCAGGAGAGAAGTTCAAAAGGAACTCCCCTCCATTTACCTTTGGTGTGCTTCTCCTCTTCTGAAAGGAGATCATCACTGGCTTGCGGAATGAACCAATATGCTGAATCTGTGGAAGTTTCCGTATCGTTTTCTTCCTCCGTTACCGTTTCACTGTCCTCGATTTCCACCGGAGGCTCCCATACTTACTCTGCCACTTTCTTTTCTTCCATATGCAGCCGTCCCCAACAGATCATTCCTGCTATTACTACAATCAGCAATATCAAAATCGGAAAGCCACATCTCTTCAATAGCCATTTTACATCTTCCATTATTCGCCCCCGTACAATTCTTCCCATTCCTCCACTGTCAAACGTGGTGTATTCTCTAAAATGACTGGTTCATATGCATGGAGTGTTGTTACATGATAAGACCCCCACGATGCATCCTTTTGCCAGCTTAAGCCTACGTTCCCGTAATCTTCCATCGGATCGATTGCTCCTGATTCCAAGCCGACCGCAGCGGTAATTGGCTTGAATGTAGACCCCGGACACCACACTTGCCGGAACCGATTATACATTGGTTTATTCTCATCCTCGTTAAGTGCAGTCCACTGCTCACCGGACAATCCCATAATAAAATCATTATTGTCATAGGATGGAGTGCTGACCAAAGCCAATACCTCTCCGCTATAAGGGTCCATGGCCACCGAACAGCTTTTATCTTCCTTAAACTGTTCGTACAAGGAAACCTGCAAATCGGCGTCTATCGTAAGCCGGATGTCCTGTCCATGCTGCACCGGGGTACAGGCGAGTTCCTCCTTCTCTTTGCCTTCTGAGTCTACGATATAAATCCTGCAACCGCTCCGGCCTTTCAGTTCACTCTCGAACAATCCCTCCATTCCGCTTCTGCCGATTACACTATCCACTGTATATCCATCTCCTATATGTTCCTCTAAATCTTCCGCAGTAACGCTCTGGACATATCCAACCAGATGTGCAGCCGCTTCCCCTAATGGGTATTCACGCACTTCAACATCAGATATCATCACCCCGGGAATCTCCAGCAACTTTTCGTGCCTTTCCTTTTCTTTCAGCACCTCTTCGTCCGGTTCAATCTTCATCAACTCGATTTCCTCAACCCTCGGAATTGTTTTAATTGGTACAAAAGAATCATCCTTTACCCACTGTGCTGACAACTTCTTTTCTATCGCCTCCGGTGTGGTTTCCAACAGTTCCGCAATCTGTGCGATTGCTTCCTCTCGGTTTTCCAACTTACCCGGAACGATTCCAGCCGAAGATGCTGTCCCTTTTCCTGCAAGAACACGTCCGTTCCTATCCAGAATTTCTCCTCGTTCTGCCTGTGTAGTGGAAACTCTAACTTTATCAGAAGAAGTCAGGTTCGGAAAAATTATGGAATCATCCCAAACCAACTTATAACCTTCTTCGCCCTTTAGGAAGAGGGCTTCATTCTCAAAGCTGATAGCTCCTGCAACTGTATCGAAGGAAGTTTGATAAGTTACTGCTTTTCGTTCCTCATCATATGCTGTAACATCAATCTTCATATTACCCACTTCAATCCCTTCATAGATAGCCGAATTACGCTTTACAAAATCATCCTGACTAATATTTCTTGATGCTTCAACATTCAACATCTCATACATTTCCTCATATTCCTTCTCTGCAATATGATTCATATATTCAACTAAAAGTTCTTCCGGAGAAACCAATGTATTTTGTTTTCTATACAAAATGCCAAGACATACAATAGCTCCAATAAACGTTATTCCCAACACAAATACCGTCAAACAAATAGTCGTTCTTTGTTTCTTTTTCTTTCTTACTTTACGCTTCACCTTTGTCTAACCTCCGTTCTTTACATAATAAATTTCTACTCGCTATCAATATTACACTTGTAAGACTTAAAGCTAAAAAAATTTACTCTTGTTAAATATTACACCTGTAATACTTCTATGTCAAGCTAATATAATTTATGCCGACAAAACACTCTCATATCCTTGCTCTGCCAGCATAACTATTTCTATTCTGCTACTA
>CAYUYJ010000040.1:0-25366 GCA_964449325.1 uncultured Lachnospiraceae bacterium
AACTATGTGACTTTCAGACACTTTCACGGCTGTGCCGTGAATAATCTAGGATTATTAACAATTCCTTGCAATACACCACACAAAATAGGGAATCAGTATTGCTTCCTCTCTGATTCCCCATAGACTTCCTTCATTATTCTCATTCTTATTTAAACATTTTTCTTACCGGAATCTGAATTTCCGACAACCATTCCTCCGTTTTGTCTTTATTCCATACTCCGTCAATATAGGATTCTCTGATATTTCCACAAATCTCATAACCGTTTTCTTCAATAAATTCCAAAACAGAAGCATAGGACGCTGCAAAGGTATCATACGAACCTTTGTGGAAGATACAAGCTGCCTCCGGAATTTCCGGCAATGTCTTAAAGGATACTTTTCCGGAATCCTCTCTTTTTTCTGTGACAGCCTGACAGGTTTCAATCAAAATATCTTCACGTTTATCCCCCGGCTCCAGATAGTGCGTAAAGCAGTACTCCGGTGTGGCACAAACACACCCAAGGCGTTCCATTTCCTCCCCCATTTCCGGCATCATATCAAACAACGCATCATAAGATTCCACTCTTCTTTCAAGTGTGCATACCGTTACTTCGGGAAGTTTCTTTATAAGAACCGGAGAAGATAAATCCATTTTATCCTTTGCAAGATAACTTTCCACCTGTGCCAGCTTTGCCGTCAATCCGGCAAGATTTTGCAGTATCTCCTGTTTCTTTTGCTGAAGCAGTCTTCTCTCGTCTTCCCCATTGATTATTCTATGAATATCCTCCATGGAAAAGCCCATATTTTTTAGTGCCAGTATTTTGTGTAAATCTGCAATCTGACTTGCCTCATAATACCGGTATCCGTTTTCCTCATCCACATACACAGGTTTCAGTAAATTTTGCTCATCATAATAGCGCAAGGTCTTTATCGTCACGTGATTCATATTCGCAAACATACCAATCCGATATAGCCGGATTTGCTCTTTGACTTCGCATGCCTCATGCTGCTGATTCATTTTTAAATTATTCATACATTTCCTCTCTATTCTATGCGTATCACAGGTTTCACCTGCAATACGCACACTCTTCTACTCCCAGCGGAATGTTTTTATCGAAATCACGCTGCAAACTACAGTAATCACTACAAGCAGTATTACAATCTTCACTACGGAATCCGTCTGTGCTCCCATTGACACTGCTTTCATCAATTTGATTCCCTGCGTCAGCGGCATTACAGAAGCCACCTTCTGCAGAGCTGTCGGGAACAATTCGTAAGGGATGGTAGCTCCGGATAAAAACAGCATCGGAAAATACACAATACTGGTCACTGCATTTGCTGTTTTTACTGTTCTGCACAGACCTGCTATCAAAAGACCAATGCTGAACATGGATATCATCGTCAGAACCCATGCCCCGATAAAGCCCGGTATACTTCCTTTCATCCGATATCCGAAAACTACCACCGAAACAAGAGATACCGCCACTGCAGATATAATTGCACTTACCGCATTACACAATACATCACTGCCTAAAATCCACATTGGACTGCAGGGAGTGGTAAAAAAGTGCTTCAATATCTTTTTATCCCGATAATCTACGATGGTCAGCGGAATTCCCATAAATGCAGCCGCACAGATTCCTACTGCAATCAAAGAAGCAAAGGAACTCTCCAAATAGGTATAACCTTCTCCTGCCATTTTTCCTCCGGCAATCATAGAAATCAGTGCCAACACACCTACCGGCATAGCCACACCAAATATCATCATGTCCAGTGAACGAAATCCCAGTTTTTGTTCAATCAGATAAAGCTTCAAAAAACGTTTCATTGTGCAACCTCCTCTCCCATATACCAAAGATAAGCTTCCTCCAGATTTTCATAAGGACTGCCATCTATCACTTCCTTTACAGTACCTTCGATTACCTTTTTGCCCTCTTTTATCAGGCAGATTCGGTCACACAGACTCTCTGCCTCCTCCATATAATGAGTTGTCAGAAAAATCGTGGTTCCCTTCTGCTTTAATTCCTTTAACTGTTTCCAAACCTCTCTTCTGGCTGCAGTATCTAATCCGGTAGTCAGTTCATCTAAAAAAACAATTTCCGGATTATTGATTAACGCCAATGCTACGGACAGTTTCTGCTTTTCACCGCCGGAAAGTTTGTTTACTTGAGATTTTTCAAGCTTCTCCAATCCAAAAAACTCAAGCAGCGTATGATAATCCTGCGGATTTTTATACAGCGCCGCCATCTGCCCGCAGATTTCATCCACCCGGATATTGTTCTGGTAATAAGATGACTGCAGCTGCACACCAACCTTTTCAAATACTTTTTTCCGGTTCTTCCCGGGTTCCATACCAAAAATCGTACCACTTCCCCGGTCCGCTTTCTTTAATCCCAACAGCAAATCAATCGTGGTACTCTTTCCTGCTCCGTTGTGTCCCAACAGTCCGAATACTTCTCCGGTCTGCACACGGAAGGAAAGTCCGTTTACTACAGTTCTGCCTCGAAATGCTTTCGTGAGATTATTTACTTCAATACATGTACTCATGACATAGCCTCCTTTTGTTGATGAGACTATGCTACAGTCTCCCCTAACGGAAGAGTCAAGAGGTTTTACAAATCTTTATAAATCCTTCCTTAAATACCTTGCTGTAATCGTTTCCGCATGCTCTGCCATCTCCCCGGGTGAACCGGTAAATACAATCTCTCCTCCGGCAGAACCGCCGTCCGGTCCCACGTCAATAATATAATCTGCCTGTTTCATTACATCGATATTATGTTCAATCACAAGAACTGTATTGCCTTTCTCTACGAGTTTTTCCAAGAGCAGCATAATGCTTTCGATATCTGAAGCATGAAGTCCGGTTGTCGGCTCATCCAGTATATAAATATTTCCTTTTTTATCCAGTTCCTTCGCAAGCTTTACTCTCTGACGTTCTCCTCCTGACAAAGTGGAAAGAGGCTGTCCTAAAGAAAGGTAGGGAAGTCCTACTTCCATCATCGCTTCCAGTTTTTTGCGGATTTTTTTGTTGTCTGCAAAAAACTCCACTGCTTCCTCTACCGGCATATCTAAAATGTCAATAATACTTTTCCCCCGATAGCTGTGTTGCAATGCTTCCTTACTATAACGTTTGCCTTCACATGCTTCACAGACAGTGGTTACCGGATCCATAAATACCAGCTCTGTCACAACCACGCCGCGACCATTGCATACCGGACAGGCTCCGGCACCGTTAAAAGTAAACAACGAGTGGTCAGCTCCGCATTCTGCCGCCATCACTTTTCTGATTTCATCGAAAAACCCAAGGAAAGTTGCCGGAGTGGAACGTCCCGTTGCCGTTACCGGGGACTGGTCAACCAAAACAACCCGGTCTTCATATTGCTTAGCAAAGACATCCCTTATCAGAGTACTCTTTCCGGAACCTGCCACACCGGTAATCACAGTCAGAACGTTTAACGGAATATCTACCGAAACGTTTTTCAGATTATGTAAAGAAGCATTCCGAACCGGCAAAAATTTTGTCGGTACTCTTGGATTTTCCTTAATAGCAATCTTGGTTTTCATTGCATTTCCGGTTCGTGTTCCTGACACAAGAAGCTGTTCAAAACTGCCCTGAAACAAAATCTGTCCTCCGGCTTTTCCGGCAAGCGGTCCCACATCGATAACTTCATCCGCAATACGGATAATATCCTTATCGTGTTCCACAACCAAAACCGTGTTCCCTTTATCCCGAAGACTTTTTAACAACTTACTCATTCGATGTACATCTCTCGGATGCATTCCCGTACTAGGTTCATCAAAAATATAAGTCATTCCTGTAAGTGAACTTCCCATATAGCGCACCAGCTTCAACCGTTGTGCCTCTCCGCCTGACAAAGTGGAGGATTCCCTGTTCATGGAAAGATACGGAAGACCGATATCAATCATTCGTGTCAGAGATGCCACTAATGATTCTACAATAGTTGCGGCTCTCGGGTCATCAATCGTTTGAAGCACCTCCCGCAGCTTCACAAATTCCATCTCGCACATCTCATCAATACCGTAGCCTGCCACTTTACAGCTAAGTGTCTTCTCATTTAACCGTTTCCCGTGGCAGCAGGGGCACTCTTTTTCTTTGACTATGCTCATCAGCTTTTTCAAAGAAGGCTCCTTCATCTCACCTTCCTTATTCAGCAATGTCCGTTGTAAATAATTCACTATTCCTTCCACGCTTTTATGAATTCTTTCTCCACCCTTTTCATAAGCACCGTAAAGAAGAATATTTCTCTCTGTTTCCGTATAATCCTTATACTTTTTATCAAGAGGAAGCAGACCTGAGCCGGCATACTGCTTCCAGTACCAGTTTCCAACATGATACGCCGGAAGGTCTGCCATCCCTTCATTCCATGATTTTTCCGGATCAATTTTGCTTTCACAGTCAATCTCCATCACTTTTCCGATTCCGGCACATTCCATACACATTCCGTTCGGGTCATTAAAAGAAAAGTAGGATGCTGTTCCCACATAAGGAGTTCCGATTCTTGAATAAAGCAGTCTGACGGCTGCATATAAATCACTAATCGTGCCTACCGTAGAGCGTACATTTCCACCAAGTCTGCTCTGGTCAATCACCACGGAGGGAGTCAGTTTATCAATATAATCCACTTTCGGTTTCTCATATTTCGGAAGCCTTCCCCTCATAAATGCAGTATACGTTTCATTCATCTGTCGCTGACTTTCTGCTGCAATGGTATCAAATACAATACTGGACTTTCCGGAGCCGGATACGCCCGTAAATACAACGATTTTTTCTTTGGGAATATCCAAGGATACATTTTTCAGGTTGTTCTGTCTTAAACCTTTGATAATAATTTTGTTTTCCATGCTCTGCAACATTCCTTTCCATATACATTTGATACTATTCTAAAGTCTCCCCTAAGGGGAGAGTCAAGTTTTCCCTCTTATCAATCCGGGAACTCAAACCTATATCAAAGGTATTCTCCTCAAGGGGAAGTTTTTCAGGCAGTTCATGACAGATATATCTGTTTTCTGCCTTTCCCTGCTCATAGTCTGACAAAAATAATCGCATTGCAGACATACGCACATTTTCAAGTTCTTCCAGACTCTTGATGTTTGTCCACACATAGTTATCCATGTTTTCTTTCATTTGTTGCATAACAGTAATGCGGACTTCTTCAATACGCTTCTGTAAGTCACTCTTTGAGAACTGATAGATAGGATCGAAGGAAGAAACCGAACATCCTTGTTTCGTCGCTTCATAATTAAAACTGGCAGGTCCGTCACCAAAACCCGCTATCTTCTTTGACATATCACTATCATCCAACTGAAACATTAACCTGTATTCCTCTAAATTTCTGCCCCATGGAACTACACTGTCTAATTTGAAAGCCATTTTCTTTCTCCTGCTTCGCCATTAATTGACAATAATATACACTATGACATTGTGTCAGAGTCAATACTTGTTCTGTATATAAGATGATTCCTGCAAAACAAGACTGTAGCAATGCTCATAATTTTCTTTAAAATAGAAATCTGCCGTCATTGCAGTCGGATTATATACAATGCTCCACATCGTTTTTTCATAATTTCCGGGCGTCTGTGGGAACCGGAACTGTGCTACCGATTTCAGTACTTCCATCACTCCATGCTCATCCGTTACCCCATCACTCTGTGACAGGGTATTCCAACGTATATGTGATTGTTCAGAGCCAATACCGTATTTTTCCCCTTCGGTCAGATAATGATTGGTAACAAACTTCGTTTCCGTCACGTACATCTTATTGTTTATGTATTCAACTACCACACTTCTGCCACTTGCATCAGCAATCGCATAATGGTGAGCCGAACCAATGGAAGAGTTCATATCATACTGCTCCAATAATGCTATCGCCTCATCTACGTCTGCCGCATAGTCCAATAAAAGACGAATTGCCGTCGTGGTTGTCAGATTTCCCTTATCGGTCTGCTGATGCGTTTCTTCCTCGTCTCCTGCCATCAAATCTGCAACTACCAAGCCCTTTTCATTCATACCATCTAATGGCACATAAATAGCCGCCATCGTCATCATCCGCTCCAGCATGGAAGCATCCGGAGCATAATCTTCCTCAAATCCCAAAAAGTCAAGACAGCATGTGGATATGGATTCATAGCCGTTATCCGGTTTCGTATGCACGATGATAGCCTTTCCCTCTTCCCAGTCATAATTTCGCCCAAAAAGCACATCTCCGGCTGCATTTTTTGTACAAATCGTAGAGCACCCATATTCGCCCGGTGTAATTTCGGTTTCTGCCTTATAAAACCCTTTTGACAGAAACTCTGTTATATATGCTGCAACCTGTGCATCCGAATCCGCACCGCCCTGATTTAGAAATTCTTCAAAGCCATAATCTCCTGTATACTCCATGGAATAAAGTCCGTCTTCCAATTTTTCAATTGTGTCTGTGGCACGCAGAATATCTCCAAACATAGACCATGCACCAATCAAAACCACTCCGATAATGGCAAACAAACTTCCCAATATAATTATTGCAACTTTCCTCTTTTTTCTGTTCTTCATCGTTTCTCTCCCTCTCTGCGTGTTCCTTGTCTGATTAATGACTCACATTACTGGCAGCAATCTTCACCTTACTCCAGAGATTACTGATAATCTTCCGGGACTCTGCATTAAACTCAAACACTTCATCATTTTCGTTGTCAGACCTTGGAATATAGGCATTAATGCCTTCGTAATCTCCACCTTCTCCCGAAAGTTCATCCATTACTTCCTTATTCGGTGAAGTATATCCTACATAGCTGGAGTTATCATAAGCCCCCTCATAGCTGCTTACATAATCCATAAACTCATGCGCCAGTTCCACATTTTTGGCATTCGCCGGAATAACCATGGCATCACACCAGAGGTTAGTTCCTGTCTCCGGCATATAGAAGCCCATATTTTCATTTTCTGTCATGATATAGGCAGCATCACCGGAATACACAAGGCCAAGTGCTTTTCTGCCCTGCGCCATATTATCGATAATCTCATCGGTTACAATTTCCGGATTCATGGTTTCCACACACTGTACCAGCCAATCATAGGCTGCCTCCAGTTCTTCTTCACTGTCGGTATTCATGGAATAGCCGAGAGCCTTTAATGCCATCATAAAGGAGTCACGTTCTGAGTCATAAAGATAAATATCTCCCTTATATTTTTCCTCAAGAAAAATATTATAGCCCTTTTCCTGCAATTCTTCCTCGCTGACCTTTGTCTTATCATAAACAATACCAACACTTCCCCAGAAATAGGGCACGGAATATTCGTTGCCCGGATCATAGGGTAAATCCAGCACATCCTTCACCAGAAGGTCAAAGCAATTCAAATTTTCCTTATTTAAGGGTTGCAGCAAGTCCTCCGAAACCAGTCTCTGTATCATGTAATCACTGGGAATAATTACATCATAGGATTCTCCGTTTGCAATCTTAATGTACATCTGTTCATTAGAATCAAACAAATCCATAATCACCTTGGCGCCTGTCATTTCCTCAAAGTTCTGTAACAGATTTTCTCCGGTATATTCTCCACAGTTGTACACCCGTAGGGTCTGTCCTTCATAGGGGAGAGCAGAATTTTTCATTCCGCCTTTCAGTGCAAACAGTACTATCACTAAAATACACACTCCTGCTGCCGGAATTGCCAATATTCTCCTTGCGCTCTTTCCCTTTGCCTGCTGTTTTGCCACAAGAATTGGCAACAGGTTAATTGCCAGAAGTGCAACCGTAATAATGACAATCACAAGAGTAGAAATGGCATTGATACTCGGATTCACACGTTTGCTCATGGTATAGACCATGATACTTAAATTCTTAACTCCCTGTCCGGTAACGAAATAAGAGATGATAAAATCATCTACGGACATGGTAAATGCAATCAGTGCACCGGAAATAATTCCCGGTGTAATCTGCGGCACAATAACCTTGGTCAGTGCCTGAACCGGTGTGGCTCCAAGGTCCATGGCTGCATTGGCAAGATTCGGGTCCAAAGAACGTACCTTTGGCATAACAGAGAGCATAACGTAAGGAATACAAAATGCTATATGCGCCAACAGCATAGTGACATAACCCTTTTCCACCCGAAACGTAATAAAAAACAGCATAAATCCGATAGCTGTTACAATTTCCGGATTCATCATCGGCAGATTATTAATCTGCTCCATAATCTCCCGAATAATTTTTTTAGACTTACTAAGTCCGATAGCTGCACCGGTTCCTGCCACCGTGGAAATGGCCGTTGCAAGCAACGCCACACTAAATGTGGTGTACAGTGCCTCCATCATATCGCCGGATTCCAACATATGCCGATACCAGCGAAGAGAGAAACCCGTAAAGCTTGTCAGCGATTTTCCTTCATTAAAAGAGAAGATTATCATATATAAAATCGGTGCATAGAAGAAGATAATCAGTAACAACATCATGATTCTTCCAATCGAAAATTTTTCTTTTTTCATGATGTCTACTCCTCCTTTCCGCCATGATTTCTCTTTTCAATGGCTCTGACTGCCATCATTGTAAGCATCATAACAATTGCCATAATCATGGAAATGGCACTTCCAAAGTTCCATTCTCCTACTGTAATAAACTGATTTTCAATCAGATTTCCGATAAGGAAATATTGACCGCCTCCTAATAGTTTCGGGATAAAGAAGGAACTGACTGCGGGTAAAAACACAAGGGTAATTCCGTTAATGACACCCGGTAGCGACAATGGTAATGTTACCCTCCGAAAAGTCTGTGCCCTGTTTGCTCCAAGGTCTGCCGAAGCCTCCAGAAGAGAATGATCCATTTTGCAAAGAGAAGTATTAATCTGTAAAATCATAAACGGAAGAAAATTATATACCATACCCAGCAGCACCGCGCCTTCCGTATAAAGAAGTTCCACCTCTTTCAAACCGAAAAATTCCAAAACAGTCTGAATAATACCGCCCTCACTTAAAATGCCGATCCATGCGTAGGTTCTGACCAGTGCATTTATCCATGTAGGAAGTGTAATACACAAAACAAGCACATTCTGTACCCTTTCCCGGCATCTTGAAATGTAATATGCAACCGGGTATCCGATTGCCAGACAAATGATTGTTGTCTTAATCGCAATAACCAGAGAACGCCATAAAATCAAAAGGAAATCCGGGTCTGTAAAAAATTTTTTATAATGTTCCAATGTAAATGAGAAGGAAATGATTGCATTACCCTGCCGCATAAACGAATACATCGCAATTAATGCCATCGGCAATACAAGCATCAGCACCGCCCATACAATATACGGAATTGCTAACTGTGAAAATCTTTTCATTATTCAAATACCACCTTTGACATAACATGAATATCTTCCGGGAAAAAGGTAAGTCCAACCTCTTCTCCCACTGCGGAATAGTCTGTTGTGTGAATTTTGAACTCACGACCGGGTGTGGAGAAGGTCACTTTATAATCCCCTTCTTTTACATCCTCCGGGTCAAAGTCATAATCTACACTGATATCAATGCTCTGGCTCTCATCACTCAATTTCCACCCCTGCGCATTTGCCCATGTTTTAATATCTGTATCCAGTGCCTGTGACTCTACAATTTCGTCCACTGTTTTAAAGAAATTGAATGCCATGATTGCTTCATTTGCCTTTTCATTCTTTACAAACGGCTGATTGACAACCAGAATCGTTCTTTCAATGCTTGTACCGCCTGCCGTATAGAAGACTACCGGATATGTGCCTATTTCCTCCTGCAAATCATATTCCACTTTTGCGATGGATGTATATTCATCGGTTTCCGGATTCCATGCCTGTGCATTGGACAGGGCGATGATTTCCTTATCATCCAGTTTTTTCACATCCTCAATGTCTACATAGAAGTTGTTGGCACTAATTTTTTCCCTTCCGTCGTCACTGGTTACATCCTGATTCTGAATCACATGCATATTGACGGTGACCTGTGTTCCCGGCACTGTTTCCACAAGAATTTCATAATGCACTCCTTTAAACAGGGTACTTAAAATTTCTCCGGTCAGCTTGCCTTCCTTTACATCCACAATATCGATATCCTCCGGTCGAATAACAACATCTACCTTTTCCTCTTTCTTAAAACCAAAGTCCACACAATCAAAGGTAATGTCATCAAAACGTACCTTATAATCATCCACCATCACTGCCGGAATAATATTGCTTTCTCCGATGAAATTGGCTACATAAGAGTTGGCGGGCTCATTGTAAATTTCCTCCGGTGTCCCTACCTGCTGAATTTCACCGCCTTTCATAACAACAATCTTGTCAGACATGGTCAGTGCTTCCTCCTGGTCATGAGTTACAAAAATAAACGTAATTCCAACCTCCTGCTGAATTCGTTTTAATTCGTACTGCATTTCCTTGCGCAGTTTAAGGTCTAATGCAGCCAGCGGTTCATCCAAAAGCAATACCTTCGGTTCATTCACAAGTGCTCTTGCAATTGCCACACGCTGCTGCTGTCCGCCGGAAAGAAGCGTAGTATTTTTATTTTCAAAGCCTTCCAGTCCGATAAGCTTTAACATTTTCATGACCTTCTGGTCGATGACATCCTGACTCATCTTTTTAATACGAAGTCCGAAAGCAATGTTTTCATACACACTCAAATGGGGAAATAACGCATATTTCTGGAAAACGGTATTTAATTCCCTCTCATACGGCGGCTTTTTACTGATTTCCTCGCCATCAAATATTACACTTCCTTCGTCCGCATCCAGAAAGCCTCCCAAAATTCTAAGAAGGGTTGTCTTCCCGCAGCCGGACGGGCCAAGCAGAGTTACGAACTCCTTTTCATAAATATCCAAATTGACACCCTTTAACACAATCTGACCATCAAAGTTTTTCACAATATTTCGAAACTCTATCAGTTTCTTTTTCTCCATAGTTTACCTCATTTCTGTGCTGCTTTTTCGCACATATCAAGTTTGTAGCATTTTGTTCTTTGAGTATACCACACCCCCATAGCTGTTAACAGAAAAATATTATAAATCGGCTTAGGAATTGCTTCCATAAAACAAAAAAGAGCCGGATTTTTCCGTCTCTCTCAGCTTGATTCCCATTCTGTACTCTTAAAGCCTACTTTTTCTTATTCTTCTTTTTGGGCACGGGTATTACAGTTTTTAAGATATCCACCACTTTGGTCGTAAGCTCCGCATTATCTATATCTAAAATATAATGCTCCTTTGCACCGTCATACGGATGACCTGTATCTGCCTGTTCCATAAGTTCCTGAATGTCCGGCAACATTTTAACAAATACAGTATTATCACACACCATAAGTATCGGTTTATCATCTATATATACCATGTATTCTCCAAACATTTTTTTGAAGCGGACTGCTCCGGTATCCTTTATCCGGTCACAGACATATTCCATGTATTCTATAGAGGTTGCCATAATGATTCTCTCCTTTTATTTTTTTATCCTTTCAAGCTGCTCTATTATTTCAGGTGATAAGTCTGCTTTAAATAAGTCAAAATTATCCCTAATAATATCCTCCTGAAAATCCCACCACTTAATTTTTTCTAATCTTTCAATCCATTTATCCTCACAACGCATTCGTATTACCCTTGCCGGATTACCTACAACTATTGCATAAGGAGGTATATCTTTTGTGACCACACTGCCTGCACCAACTACCGCTCCGTTGCCAATCGTTACTCCTCTAAGAATTGTTGCTCCGGAGCCAATCCAGACATCATGTCCCAATTCACATATTTCCGAAGCCGACTTCCAGTTTCCGTCTCCACCCATGTTCCATTTAGGATATACCAAAAAGCTATGAGTGGTAACATGATTCAAATCATGGGTATTTCCACCTATACTGACATTCCATGAAATCGAATTAAATTTCCCAATCACCGCATTTTTAATTACGGTATTGGCACCCGTATAGGAATAACGACCTATATTTGAATATACGATTTGATTATTACGTTCTAATCTGACATGTTCAGCTAATGTACTGTGTTCCACACGTGTATACTTATCTATGAATGTGTCTGCACCTATTGAGGATTCTACTATTTCAGCTTCCTCATAAATCTTTGCATTTTCCATTACAGTTGTTTTTTCATCTATCACTATACCGTCTCCTCAAAACCCCATCTCTATCTAAGGATTTCTTTTCCTATTCCTATTTATCGGATGCGTATAAAGGATTTGCCTCCCGTACCAGACCCGGGTATTCCTTGCACAATTCATTGAATGCCTTTTTCACTTCTATAGGAATATCCACATGGGCAATAAAATCTTTCCCTTTGGGCCCATAACCATTCTCCTCATCGGATAACCTCGGAATCTCTCCCATCAGCAGACTGATATATCGGTTGATGTCCCACATTCCCCAAATGTCTTCTGCATATGTCAATGTGGAATTTTCTACAACAACCTTCGCTGAATATACAGCATAATTAATTATCTGTACCTCATTGCTTATGTATTTTCTTAGTCCGGCTTCCATTCTATGTTGCATGGTTGCATCCTGCGAAATGATGATACTTTTAAAGGAAATTCCATTTTCTTTTAAAAGCTCTAACAGACAGGTTATGTTATTTCCGCAGTTCGTAGACTTACACTCCAGTAAATCCGGCTCCAATTCATATCGGTACTTCAAATATTTTGCAAATACTTGAGCTTCCGGCAAACCGGATGTTTCTATAGCAGGAAATTCCTCTTGCATCCTTACCCGTAAGGTTTCGGTTGTATGTCCTGCGCCACCAACAATCACATATTTTTTGGCAATTTTATTTTTCATTGCTTGCGCTAACACATCCCCGCCGCACAGGATACTTCCGCCGAAGAGCACAAAAACATCCGCCTGTGTTATTCCATATACTTTTTGCAGCTGTTCTGCCGTTAATTCCGAAATATCTCTTTTACCGCAGAACTGCCCTAAAATGTTTATGTTCGTTGCTGTATTATCCATCCCAATTTCACTCGTCTCACTTCATGTTTTATCCACTTTTGTTATTTCTTTCTGCAGACATGTTTTGTTCTATGTATGCATCTCGTATCCAAATTCACGCAGCATGAAATTCCGGTCAATTATTTCGTCATAGCTGCCACTAACCTTTTCAAAACCGCATTTTTCATAAAGCTTCACCGCCGGAGTATTAATATCCACAACAAAAAGCCGTAAATATTCGGCACCTTTCTCTTTTGCAAGTCCGACAGCCCGGTGAATCATTTCACTGCCGACTCCCTTTCTTAAGTAGTTGATATTAACACCTAACCGTTCAATATATAGCACTCTACTACCTTCTCTTTTCCATTTTACCAAATTCTCACCGGCATTAAAATCGCATAATGCAAAGGCAGAAACAATTTCGCTTTTATTCATCATAACATAAAGACGTTTATTTTCAATATCGTCACCCAAAAATTCACATGGATAAATATCATCCCAGATGCGGATATTATCCTTATTCATTTGATTGATAATCCCTTTGTATACCACTTTAAGCTGTGGTAAATCATTCATATCAGCTAATCTTAAGTTCATATTCTACATTGACTTCATTACTTTATTCTTTACCTGTTTTGCATACATTCTTGACACAATGATATCTTCCCCATTCTTCATTCTTATAAGGCAACGTGAATTCATTGCCGGACGGAATGACTCTATTTTTAGAATATTCACTAATACTGATTTAGAGCAGCGAACAAAATTCTGTCTCTCATAAAGTTCTTCCAATTCATATAATCTGCGTTTGATATGATAAACTTCTTTCTCGGTATAGGCAAAAACCTTTGCCCCAACCGCCTCAAAATACAGGATATCTTTAAGAAAAATCTGAAAAGCCGCTCCTCTCAGATAGCCGGTCAGAACACTTCCATACATCAGAATAAATTCTTTTATTTCCTCGAATTCTTTTGTCATCCGCACACAATTCAAAACAACCTGTTCTTCTTCCTCATTCCCAACATGTCTGACTGATACATTCAACCCGTTTCACCCTTTCATTAGTAAATTCCCTTTTTCTTTTCAAAAGCCTTCCGGTCTGTTAGGCATAATAATTGCCGCAATAATATATATTAGGATTCCACTGCCTCCAAGTGCACAGAAACCCGCCCACGCCAATCGAACTATTGTAGGATCCCATTCAAAGTATTCAGCAATGCCACCGCAGACACCGCAAAGCATTTTATTCTGATTAGATTTATATAGTCTTCTATTCATTGATTTATCCTCCAGTTCATTCTTTTCCCGCTTATTATAATAAACAATTAAATTTTCCAGAATAATACATCCAAAGCCCAACGGCAAAAACAAATCATCATTCCAATCTGTTAAAACACAAAGTATAATTGAAATAATACCGGTAAAAAACAAAATCAGGTGTAGAATTTTCAATGGTTTCATAATGCTGTTCCTTTCCCGGTTATCTTTTCTGCTCTGCCGCGCTGCGTATGTAGCTGGCAATACCATAAGCAAAAACAACCACACCAACAATCTTAATTCCTGTAAAAGCGCCATTGCAGAATCCATACAAAAAACTATCGTCTGCAACCTTCTCTATGGACAATAGTCTTGTTACAACCGGCTGAATATATACTGCTGCATTCATAATAAGTAAACCGATAATGGCTGTCCAAAGCATACGGATAACCTCAGAAATCCGAAGAAGCCTAATCAGTATCCTGTCATTTTGGGGCTGTTCCTCCCCATTCAAAAGCGACCATGCAGATACCTGAAGTGCGGCACATAGTCCTTTTATGTCTTTACTTGCGGGAATTTTTTCTCCGGCTTCATATTTTTCAATTGCAGATGACTTCACACCTGCTTTGACAGCCAGCTGCTCCCGTGTATAACCCATCTCATTTCTTTTTCGCAAAATATATCTTCCAATCTTCCTCGTATTCATTTTTCCTCCTTGCAGAATTCTGTTGTCCTTTGTTGCAGATTGATATCATCATAATAAATCAACCTTTTCATGTCCATAACAGTGCAGATAAGCTGTTATTTTTTTCAGGTAAGTTACATTTTTATTCCCTATGTTGCAACCTGAAGCACCTACATTTCTATCTGTTTGAATGCAGGTGCTTCGTGCTGTTCCTTCTCTATAATAATTCTCAAACTATTCTTTTTACATGACTTATTCTAAAAATATTCGTTTTGAAACGTTTGTTTTAAATTGTTTGTTTTATTATATGGCAGAAAATTATTAATGTCAAGTATTTCATTTTTTCGTTTATGAGCCACTTCAGATTATTCTAAAAGCCCATTTTTTCAAGCCAAACCTTTAATTTTTCTTCTCTCGTCTGTAAATTCTTTTCCGCATATCTGCCAAGGAAACATTCTTCCCGGACACTTCCGTCTTCCAGATAAATAATCCGGTCTGCTCTTGCAGCCACCTTGGCATCATGTGTTACAAGCAATATCGTTGTTCCTTCCCTGTTTATTTGCCCCAGAATATCCATGACCTCTTTTGTAGCCGAGGAATTCAGTGCCCCCGTAGGCTCATCACCAAACAGAAGGTCGGGGTGGTTAAGCATGGCTCTGCATATGGATGCCCGCTGCAACTGTCCGCCCGATACCTTTCGGATATCTTTATCTGCCACAGCAAGAATCCCTACCTGTTCCATCAGTTTTTCCGCCTCTGCCACAATTTCCTGCCTGCTCTTCCTTCCTGCCTGAAAAGCAGGAAAAACAATATTATCTTCTATCGACAAATTTTTCAGAAAATTGGCTTTTTGGAAAATGAAGCCCATACGGTTTAAACGTACTTTCTCGATTTCCTTTTCCGAAAGGGACGACAACTTCTGACCGTCAAAAAATACCTCTCCCCCGGTAGGCTTATCCATTCCGCTGATACTATACAAAAGGGTTGATTTTCCGCAACCGGACTGTCCCATTACTGCCACAAATTCTCCCTTTTCTATTTGAAAACTGATATTCGTTAAAATACTGTTTCCTTCAAAACTCTTATAAATTCCGTTTACTTCCAGTATTTTTTCTTTTCTGTTACTTTCGGACATATGCTCTTTCTCCTCCTCTTCCCTCATTATTCATTACAACTGCCGGCTACATCTATGGTCTTTATCTCTCTGCTGACAAGGCAGGTCACCAGTGTCAGTGTCAAAAGTAACACTATGGAAATGGCGGGTAACTGCCATCCAAATCCCCCTGCGAATTGTATCCGTTTCAGTCCGATTCCCATCATGCCAAGGAACAAACTGACCAGATTATCACCCAACCATTCTGCCAGCAGAATGCCAATTACAGTGCCCGCACCGCCTGCGAGCAGTACCGGATATAATTCCTGCTTTCTGATTGACGCAAAGGGAATTCCCATTGCCCGTTTCACTGCCAGTGTACTGTTTTCTCTTGCCATACGCAGTTTTAGGAAAAGCAGTACAATCAACACCGTCAGGCAGATACCGATAAGAAACGCTGCTGCTGCCCCCTTCGCAATCTGGGAGGTTACACCGCCCAAGGTCTGGTCCAGAAATTCCTCCATGTTCTCGATACTGTATCCGTTTCCAAGCTGCTCTCTCCAACTTGCCATCTGTTCGTTTAGTTTTTCTGCCTGCTGCCTGTTTTCCTTCCCCACCATCACTTGGAAGGTATACTGCTCTGCCTCTTCCCCCGCAAAGTCCCGAACCGCCTTTGCGGTTCTTCCCCCGCTGGTTACATCCTGATAAATGCCGCTTACAGTAAATTCCCGCTGTGTTCCCTCTGAAAGTAAAAGAACCGTATCCCCAACGGATTTTTCCAGCTCCTCCGCCATCAGACAGGACAGAGAAATTTCTTTTTCTGTCTCCGGTTTCTTTCCTTCCAGAAGTTGCAATCCATCTCCGGCATTTTTCCCGGTATCAATATGAATCCCCACAAGCTCTCCGTCCTTTCCGACAGCCTGCAGACGAACTCTTTTCAACGTTTCAAAACCGGCAATTTTCCCCTGCTCTTTTTCTGCAAGCAGTAATTCTTCTGCCTTTTGTTTTCTCATTTCCAGTCCTTCTCCCTGCTCTGCTTCTAAAAGCACATCGCAGACCGGACTTCCCATATAGGTAATAAATTCTTTGTCTTCCATGGTTTGTACCGTCCGATAAGGTACAACCATCAAAAAGGATACAATCAGAAGCAGCCCAAACACGATGCCGTATCCGTGTCTTACCTCCCGCAGACCGAGCAACAGATTCAGCGGGAGGCGCTTTTCCCTATGAATTCCGCTCTTTGCAACAGCTTTTTCCCTGCAAAAGCCTTTTTCTTCTACGAGCAAATCCGTTACCGTTTTTTTACGCAATTTTCCTAATACCCTTCTTGAAAAAGCAACTACAATTCCATAGACCACCAGACAGACCGGAACCGCCGTCAAAAAGCTTCCCGCACTCATTTTCTGTTCTCCGAAGGTCCGGCTCATATGATTGGTAAGCAGGGACACCGTCAACAACGAAAGAAAAAATCCTGCTACACACCCCGTTGCCATCAAAATTCTTATTTTTCCAAGATACAGATTCCGAATTTTTTTTGCCGGAATTCCAAATGCTTTCATGGAACCGATTTCTTTCCTGTCCTCTTCTAGCTCTGCCAGGATGGTATATCGCAGGCAAATCAATGCAATGGCAATCAGTAATATACTAATCAGCAGAAATACCATAGCCATCATGATATCCGTCATGGCACTGAGCAAAAAGATGATGGTATAGGTTACTGCCTGTCCGTTCTTCGGAAGATTTTTCTCACTCTGTTCATACGCAGTCTGGTAAGTTGCTGCCTGTGAGGTATCCTTGAAATACGCTTCTATCAGGTATTCTGTTTCTCCTACCGTTCCGAACAGCTCCTCAAAATCCCTGTCACTTATCAGAAAGCGGGTGGAGGAACAAAGCGTAGAATTCATCTGCCCATCATAAACGTAATCCGAAACAACAAAGGCTTTTTCCATATTACCGCTTTTCAAGATAACGGTATCACCCGGTTTCATTTCATATTGTTCCAAAAGAATAACCGGTACTCCGATTTCTCCCGGCCGGATTTCCAGTTTATTCCTGCTTCCATCCAAAAGCACATCATAGTTTTCATTCTGCTTTACCAGACTGATATCCAGACGGCAATCTGACAAAGTGTAAGGCTGCGGCACTTGCTTTTTACCTTGAGACCCGCTTCCGTATTCTGCCGGAATGACAGTCAGTTCCTCTCCGTACACATCAATTAAGGGAACCGTCTGCCAATGCGCTATTCCCTCATAATCTCTGTTAAACTCATCGATGTCCTCCTGTATCAGTTCCCCCTTGTGCATCTGCAAAAAATGAGGCGGCTTCGCCGTTTCATACATCGCAGTCAGGGAACTGAAAAGCTGTAGCAGCATCAGACAGACTGAAACCGCAAGCATCACCGAAAGCGACATAAACAAAAAGAGAATGGCATTGTTCCAAGGATTCTTTTTAAAATCATTTTTCAGCAGTTTCAGATACATTCTTCTCCTCCTTTTTTACCTGTATCAACCGGATACCTTTACTGCGCCCTATTGTAGAAGCTGCAACCACCATTCCGATTCCCGACAATATGAGCAAAAATCCGATTCCCCTTCCTTCCCCGACACCAATCAGCTTTCCAACACTGCCTGCCAGAATTCCATTTTCGGCTAACATCGGTTCAAACAAATAATCCGACAGCACACCACAGCTTGCATAAGCAACTACCGTACCGATTTGTGTCAGCAGACTGATGAGCCCCCAGACTCTGCCCTGCAGTTCATTTGGAATGCTGACTCTCACAAGCACATCTGCACAAGTATTCATAAAAGGAAGGGACAGGAAAAACAGAAAGAGTGCCGTGCCCGTAAATATCAGATTGGTACTGACACCAGTCAAAGCCATGAAGCTGCCGCAGAAAATTCCTGCCACACACAATACCTTTGCATATTTTCCCTTGATACCGATGATGCCAATCCACACACTGCCAACCAGCATTCCCACTGCACAGAGTGATTCCATAATTCCTACCGTCTGTGCCGTACTGACTGCAAGCACCATAGGACTTGTCAGGGTCTGTACAAATCCGATAAAGAAACATACAAATGCCATAATTATCACTAACGACAACACCCCTTTGTTTCCGGTAATCACGGAAAGTCCCTCTTTCATTTCTCTACCCAGTCCGAGGTTTTCCCTTTTCACCGGCTTCCGGATCGTTTTTCTTACTAAAGCCACCATAACAATGGTAATGAAAAAAGTACTGATATCCAGCAACAAAATCAACCGGATATCTGCCACTGCAAGGAGAATTCCCGCAAGTGCCGGAGAAATCAGATACCTTGCATTTCCTGCCATCTGCACCATGCCGCTTGCCTTGGCATATTCTTCCTGTGTCAAAAGGTCTGTAATTGTAGCACGGAAGGATGGCTCCAGCAAGGCTACAAACACAGCATTAAAGGTAACACCAACCAGAATCGGTACCATACTTGTTTCCCCCATCTGTATCTGCCACCAGATATACAGCAGTCCCAAACCGGAAAACAAATCTCCGATAATCATTAACAACCGCCTGTCATACCGGTCTGCCAGCACTCCGCCAAGAGGGCTTAAAAGAATGGTCGGCATATAGGCAAGCAATGTTACAAGTGACACATAACTGACACTTCCTGTTAATTCATACACATAAACAGATAAGGCAAATGCAGTCATTCCGCTTCCGATACTGGAAATGAGTTCCCCCACCCAAATCATCATAAATTTTTTCATACGTTCATCCACTTCCTTCTTTCATTTCAATTGACCGACAGTCGGTCTATGTCATTTTCAAAAAAATGCCGCCCATTGCGACACTTCTTTACACTGCTTCCTGCTATTATTCAAATTTCCAATATTTTTGCGTTATTTCAAGGAATTTTCCTTCCTCTGCATGAAGCATTTTTTCAAGCATTACTATCATTGCTTCAAATAACTTCTGTTTCTTTTCCGGTTTTACCCGAAAAATACCTTCATCCAAAAGGGTAATGGTAGATGCCAGAAAAATCTGCATATACTGCTCCGGATACTCGCATTGAAATGCCCCCTTTTGGATACCCTCTTCCACGATTTTCGTCAGAACAGGAGTCAGCAAATCTACTACAGTAACAAGTGTTTTCTGATGCATCAATGCATTTTCGGTCTTGTGCATTTCTTCAATAAGTACCTCTTCTACCTCCCCCTCTAATCGGGTTGCCAAAAAGACCTGTAGCAATTTTTCCTCCGGTGTCAGCATGGAATTATCCGCCACCTGTTTTACCTTCTCTGCAATCTGCTCCCCTGTTTTGTCAATAACTGCATCCAGTACATCTTCCTTGGATTTGAAATAATGATAAAACGTTCCCTTTGCAATACCAATGGCTGTGAGTATATCATTTACACTACACTGCTCATAACCCTTAACTGCAAACAATCCGGCTGCTGTGTCAATAATTTCGTTTTTCCGTTCATCATGTTCTTTTACAATTCTCATTTTTTCCTTTCTGTGTCTATCATAATTTTTTCTTACAATACCACTCTAATCCATAAGGTTCATTCTACATCCTGTCATTGTTATGACCGACCGTCGGTCTATTGATATTAATAAGATATAACAGAAACGTTCAAAAGTCAATCTCTTTAGAAAATATTTTTCATATCATGGCATCAAAAAAATAGGGCTGTTCGGCATTGCCTTCAGTGGTAAACATGTTATCGCAGAATTTGAACAGCTTAGAATTTCATAATAATTTACGCCAAAACGGCAAGATACCCTAAACCGTATCTTGCCGTTATTTCATTCACTTTCTACTAATACACTTATTCACCTTCAAGAAAAGAGTGGGGATGTCCTTCCTGCTTTATCGTATTCCATCAGTCTCTGACGTTCATCGGGACTCAGATTTCTTGGCACTTCTATCTGTATTACAATATATTCGTCTCCCTTAAGAGCAGGATTTTTCATAGCCGGAATTCCTTTGTTTTTCAACCGAATTTTGCTTCCTGACTGAGTTCCGGCAGGAATTTTACAGGACACTTTTCCCGTCAGGGTCGGAACAATCGCTTCCCCGCCAAGTACCGCAGTAGTATAAGGAATATTTACGGTCACATAAACATCATTCCCCTTCCGCTCATATTCGGGCTTAGGCATAACGTGAACCTTTTTTATTTTCGGAACTTTAGGAAACGATTTGCTATTTCTTTCTGGCTCTTATTTCCCTTGTTCTAGTTGTGTTATAACACGCAAATTAACACTCGTCAAGAGAGAGTGCTAATAATTTTGATAAAGTTTTTATGAACTTTATAAATTGTCCTCAAACACTTTGACAATCCTCAAGTATTTCCAGAGATTAATCAATGCTCTTACCGCCTCATCCACCAGCACCGCCAAAAATACTCCTGTAATTCCAAACTTGCACACATATACAAAAAATGCTGCTGCACCAACAATACCTATCGTTCCAAACATTTGCGTATAAAGCATCCATTTGGTATTTCCGCTTCCCCGGATTCCGTTTCCTATAATAATATTGGCCGACTTTGAAAAAAGATTAATTCCGATCATCAGCAGGTAAATGCTACTCGTTGTAATAATAGAAGTATCCTTTGTAAATAAAGCAATAATCTGTTCCGGAACAGCAATACCCAGAATAATCATAATTACCGCAACTATCGCGCACATTCCATAGGCACATATGCACACACCTTTGTATTGTGCCAAATCCTTCTTTCCGGTTGCCTCCGATGTAAGTGTCATGGTACCGCTTCCTACAGCACCGACAATAACTACCGCCAACACTTCCACTCCGAATATAATAGAATAAATTCCTGCTGCAAATTCATTAATCGTATTTAAAATCCTGATAAGGCATAAATTTCCGATATTCCACGCAAAATCCTCAAGCGCTGTGTTCACTCCCAGTTTTGCAGATATGAGATAGGTAGACAGCTTTGCTTCCTTTATTCCCTTTATGGAAGGTCTGGTATCCAGCTTCTTACTTGTAAAAAACACATACGCAATAAACGCTGCTCCCAGATATTCTGCTATCGTTGTTCCTATTGCGGCTCCTTTTATTCCCAGTGCCGGAAATCCCCATTTACCGTAAATCAGAATATAATCCAGTACAATATTAAGTCCTGCACGAAGTATACCATATAATATCATTGGTTTTGTGTAATTTGATGTCTGAAGTATTACGCTAAGAGAACCGCCTAATCCGGTAAGTATAAATACCGGTGCATAGAATCTGGCATAACTTAAGCACATGGGCATCAAATTCTCCGATACACCCATGATTTTAAAAACAGGCTCTGACAGAAAAAGCCAGAACAAAAACAAGAGTACCGGTATCACATTATTATATTTAATCATTGCACCTGCGTACTCTTCTATATGCTCTCTGTCGCCTGCACCAACACTTTGACTGATTAAAATGGAAGCCCCTGCCACCAGTGAAAAGCAAAAGGACATGGTAGCCCACATAGGTGATGTAACATTGGACAATGCGCTCATGTACAAATTATCTGCATGTCCCAGAAAAATCCTATCAATCAACATCTGTAACTGGCTAATCACATTGCTCAGCATAATGGGTACTGCAATTACAAGCAGTCTCCTCAAGTAATTTTTATTGTTTGTTTTCATTATATCTCCCCTTATCTTTTTGTTTTCTCAGAAAATATTGCTTTCCGCCCCTCTTCATCTGTTCAAGCGAAACTGCTCCATCATTTCTCCTGTCAGACTGATATCGTTTGACCGCTCCTCAAGCTGCTCTCTCTCCACCCATATCGCTTCTTCCAATTCCTGTTCCTCCCTTGTAATCTTATCATCCCCATCCAGATCACAGAAATATCCCAAAAGCAATGCTCCCGAAAACGGCCACGGCTGACTTTTATAATAACGGATATTTTTAACTTTCAGACCGACCTCTTCCATGACCTCCCGCCTGACCGTATCCTCTGCCGTCTCTCCCGTCTCCACATACCCGGCAATCAGGGAATAATGGCGATAGGGGCTGTGAGATGCCTGATATTTGGTAAGCAAAAGCTTATTTTTGTTCTTCACTGCCACGATAACACTGGGGGCAATTTCCGGATAAACCACACTATGGCAAACAGATAACCCATATTTTCGGTATCGGAAACGGTACCCGTCTGTAACATAATCTTCCTCCCCCAAAAACTTAATATTTTTTCCCGTTGCACCGAGAAAGGACACTTCCAAATTCTCACTTGGAAAGTGTCCTTGAAGCACAAAACATAACATTGCATGTCGCAGCTATATCTGAAACTGTTCTACCGCAGCTTGCATGGAACTGATGCTTCTCATCATACTTCATGTGTAAGAAACTTACATACATCCCCAGCTATTTGTAATACCATGTATGGTTTCCCTAACAACGAATGCATGTAATGGTTTTGTTAAATAGTCATCAATACCAAGTTCGCTGATTTTCTGAAGCGTTTCTATACTTTTATCTGCAGTCATAAGTACAACAGGTACCCGATATTTTTCCCGAATCATCTGATAAAGTTCAAATCCATCAATATCCGGCATCATCAAATCCAACAAAATAAGATGAATCTCTTGGTCTTCCAATGCCTCAAAGGTTTCCTCCTTTGTCTTTGCACCAATCACATAAAGATCAGATACATCCTTCAGTATATGTTCCACCATTTTGATGTTCATCGTTTCATCATCAACTACCAAAATGTTTTTCCTGCTCCTTTCAGACTGGCACATGGTATAATTTTTATCTTCATCAATCATTTGCAGCATAATATCTGCAATCTTAGCATCGAATTGTTCTCCCTTTCCTTTCTCTATTTCCGAACGGACAACCTCCTGCGGCAGCGCGCCACGATAACTGCGATTGCTTGCCATCGCATCATATGCATCTGCAACACCAATGATTCTCGCAATCTCAGGTATATTTTCTCCTTCCAGCCCATTCGGATAACCCTTGCCATTGTATCGTTCATGATGATATTTTGCTCCATAAGCAATCCTCACATCTTCATGAATATCTTTTAAGATATGATATCCGCTGACCGGATGAATCCGAATCTGATTAAACTCCTCCTCGGTCAGTTTTCCGGGCTTGTTGATTATTTCTTCCGGAACTCTTATCTTTCCTACATCATGCAATAACCCTGCATAATAAATAATCTGTTGTTCCTCTTCTGATTTTCCCATTCGTTTTGCAATGGCAAGAGAATAGTCGGCAACTCTTTGGGAATGACCGCTTGTATAGCAATCCTTCGCGTCAATCGTATAAGCAAGCGCTCGAATGATATTTGAGTTCATACGATCCAGCCGTTCCTTGCTCTCATACTCTTTTTGCTGATATTTATTAATTCTCCTTGCAGAAATTGCGCAGAAAACTACGATAATCAAAAAGACTAAGCCGGATACTAAAATACCAATCAGCATCTGCATTCTCAAATCATGGAACAGCTTTGTATTGCTGACAACCATTACCACATACCAGTCATTCATGACCTGATTGTAGAAAACAGTACAGTGCTCTCCGTTAATTTTCATCTCAAAGTCATCATATTCGTTGGAATATATCTTAGACAGCATCTGCTCCTGTTCTTCATTTTGAGGATACAATTTTCCTTTTTCAGCTTCGTTAAAGTGAGCAATAATAAGCCCGGTATTATCCATAATAAAACCGTACCCCATATTGTTCATCGTCATATTTTCCGTGATTTCCTGTACCTCATTTAAAGCAATATCTAATGACACCACACTTTCCCCATCAGAAAGCAACTGACTGACGGAAAACATAACGGTATTTGTCTGCGCATCCAGATATGGTGGGACAATCGTTGCCTTGCCGCCCGCTTCTTTAGCTGCGATATACCAATCTCTCTCCGTGGGCACATAATCCTCCGGCGGAATCCATCCGATTCCATCCAAATACTCTCCATTAATATATCCGTAAATTCCCGTAAAATTTTCATCAATCTGCTCGGTTTCGTGCTCTGCCTCTGCTGTCAAATACTGCAAAATTTCATCGGAGGATGCGTCTTGTTCCAGCATATAATTGACGGTATCTGCCGTCACCCAAAGCACATCCATTCCTTTATTCAGGTAGTTTTCAATCATAGCCGCTTCGCTCTTCATATTGCTGACGCCAAGTTCATTGATATTGGCTACTGAACTGTTATAAAAGGAAGAAAAAATATAGATTACCATAAAAACCAACAAACAAAATACCGTGGTTATTGTTGAAAAAAACTGTTTTGTAACTGTACTTTTCATCTCATCCTTTGTCCTTTCCGTATGCCGGCTGTGGAATGCTTGGCAACGTATTCTCCATTATATTATACACGAAAAGGACAGCATAAGTAAACTAGTCAAATGTGTAGGTTTGTGTCAAGTAAACGTTGGCAATTCTTTACTGTTTTTTTCTCAATGATGTT
>CAYUYJ010000041.1:0-25089 GCA_964449325.1 uncultured Lachnospiraceae bacterium
TATTTTTTAGCCGGTGCAATACCCGTTAGGTCAGCCGAAAGGCTGAACTGTTACCACTTTTTCTTTTTCCGGCATCAGAATATTCCGGTTATAAATATTTCCACTCCGATAAATATCAGAATAATTCCACCGAGTATTGCTGCCTTACTTGAAAATCTGGTACCGACCTTTTTCCCTATTATAAGCCCGCCCATACAAATCACAAAAGTAACTGCTGCTATAATAAGCGCACAAACCACGGCCATAACCACTCCATATTCGGATATTGTAAACCCAACCGACAAAGCATCTATCGAAGTTGCCACACCCTGAATCAAAAGTGCGGTCAATCCTACTTTCGGCTTTTCTTCTTCTGCATCCTTATTTTTGATTCCTTCCGCAAGCATATTTCCACCAATAAAAAGAAGCAGCCCAAGCGCTATCCACGGTATAAATTTTTCAAATGCCCGGAAATACTTGACAATGGTGTGCACACACACCCACCCAATCATCGGCATCAATGCCTGAAACATTGCAAACACTCCGGCAATTCCGCACATCTTCTTTCTTCTCATTCCCGGTTCGTTCAATCCGTTGGCAAGAGATACCGAAAAAGCATCCATCGCAAGACCTACTCCAAGCAGTACACTGTTAAAGAAAAACATAAAATTCCATTCCATCTTTTGCTCCCATCCGCCCGGTAAAGCGGGCATTTTCTTATCACATAATAAAAACCCAAGTACAGCTATCGGACTATACTTGGGTAATTCCTATCCATATACAGACTCCATGTATAGCCTTACAGTTATACATGAGTCTCGCAATTTAAAGCAAGCCAGACCAAACGGTCAGTATGTTGACTTACTACGATATACGCTTGCTACTCCCTCATGGGATTTTATTGATAAACTTTATCATGTTTTTCTCTGTCTGTCAACCTTATTCCCCAATATGCTTAATAATTTTATGATAAATGCGTAACAGAAAAATTGACGAAAACGTAAGGGATGCCACCTCCGCAATGGGAAATGACCACCATACATAGTTCACCTCTCCAAGCCTTGACAGCAAGTACGCTGCCGGCAATAGCACAACCATCTGTCTTGCTATTGATACGAGCATACTGTATACCCCGTTGCCCAGTGCCTGAAATACGCTTCCGCACACAATACAGAAGCCGGCAAACAAAAAGCTGGTGCTGATAATCCGAAGTGCCGGAACTCCGATAGAAAGCATGGTTTCCGAGGCATTGAACAGCAATAACAGTTTATCGGGAATGGTCTGCATCAGGGTAAAACCAACCAGCATCATTCCGACTGCATACATAATACTCAGCTTAATAATTTTAATAACCCGGCTTCTTTTCCCTGCACCATAGTTGTATGCTATAATCGGTACCATACCATTATTCAAACCGAATATGGGCATAAAGATGAAGCTCTGCAATTTGAAGTAAACACCAAATACAGCCGTTGCCGTTGAAGAAAAGGCAATCAGAATCAGATTCATTCCATACACCATCACCGAGCCGATTGCCTGCACTACAATAGAGGGGGCACCTACCGCATAAATCTGCTTGATAATATGCAGCTTAGGATGAATATTTTTTATTTGAATAGTCACATACTCATTTTGTTTACTGTTAAAGTAGATTGCCAGAATTCCCGCCACAATCTGTCCGGTGACCGTTGCTACTGCTGCACCGGCCACTCCCATTTTCGGGAAGAAACCAACACCGAAAATCAAAAGCGGGTCTAAAATGATATTAATTACCGCACCGGTTCCCTGTGTAAACATCGTAAAAAAGGTTTTTCCGGTAGACTGTAAAAGCCTTTCAAACATAGTCTGCATAAAAATACCTACTGATGCTACACATACAATGGTCAAATATTGTTTTCCGTATTCCAGAATTTCCGCATCCTTAGTCTGTGTCATATAAAACGGTTCTACTGCAAAAATTCCCACAACGCAAAACACCATATAACAAACTGCCGCCAGAAAAACTGCATTATTTGCTATAATCTGCGCTTTCCCGTATTCCTTTTCGCCTAACGTCTTGGAAAGCAGTGCATTTACACCTACTGCGGTTCCGACCGCTACCGCAATCATAAAGCTTTGAACCGGAAAAGCAAGCGAAACAGCCGTCAACGCATTTTCATTGATTCTGGATACGAAAATACTGTCAACCACATTGTATAATGCCTGTACCAGCATAGAAATCATCATAGGCAGAGACATTGACAGTAAAAGCTTGTTTTCCGGCATAACTCCCATTTTATTTTCTTTTTGTACCTGTTCCATTTTCCGCTCCTATCCGAACAAGGTTCTCTTTTGTCCATTCCTGTTTTTAGCTTCACTATTCTATCATAGAGTTATGTCGGATACAACTGTTGTCTCATTTTTTCTCTTTATAATACCAATATAGTGCCTTCAGCCCAAAGAAAAAGTAAAGTATTACAAGCAGAAGCATTAATCCACCGCCGAGACCTCTCATGATGGCAAAAGGCGTTTCAAACAGAAATTTACCTAAAAATTCTGTTCCGGTTTCTTCCCACAAACCGGGTGTAAGGTATAAGGATTTCCAATTTGTCAGGTTCGATAAATTCACTATTCCTGTGCAGTAAAGCGCAACCAACAACGGGAAATACGCTGCTGCCAGTCCGAGCCATTTATGTGAAATCCGCTTATATCGCTCCGCTTTTGAAATGGTATCCGAAAAAATATCTACTTCCGCCTCCTCATCCTTTCTTTCAAAATACTGCATACCGCTTGTTCTCGTTCCACCGATATGCTTCCATCCGCTGTCCTCAAATAAAGCCACATAGTCATTAAAGTCTGTTTGTTTTTGAAATGTTCTGTAATCCATTTTTACCTGCCGTCCCTTTTCGCCTTCCGGCAGTTTTTCAAATCGGAAGCTTCCCCATGCCGCATCAACCCGTTTCAAACGATATCCCTGCACAAGAAACTGTTCTATCCATTTTTCTGTTTTTCCTATATTCTCCGTGAAAAATTTTGTTTTTACCATTTTTATACTGTTCCTTTCTTTGAATTCAAAAAATTATATACAATGCTTTACAGATGATTTTTGTCTGCAATCTCTACCAGATAACGAAGTCTTTCCGCTTCGCTCCTGAGTACCTCTCTTCCAAACTCCGTTATCACATAGGTTTTTCTTCTTTTGTCCTCTCCGGGTACAGACTGAATCAGTTTCTGTTTCAGCAGATTATCGGTTGCCCCGTACATGGTTCCTGCAGCAATACGCACCCTTCCGTTACTCAGTTCTTCCACCTTCTGCATAATGTAATAACCATGCCCTGGTTCTAACAGAGCTACAAGAATATAGTAAGTAGTTTCTGTTAACGGAAGATATTTGTTTAAATTCATCGTTCTCACTCCTCCTTTTACTTTGTATTATTGCTTTCTAAATTCATATTTGTATCTATTTTTGTACAGTTTAAATATATAGTTTAAATATATAGTTTGACTGTATATTTATATATTATACAGTTAGACTATATATGTCAACTGTATATTTTGTTTTTTTCATGTATATCGCAATCCTTTCCGAACAAACTTTAAGCGCTTGTACCTATGAGTATTTCACAGCTACAAGCGCTACCTATCGTCGTCCCTATTCAATTCAAGAATGACTAACACAAACTATCCAGTTTTGTCAAGTCGTACATAAACAAATATTTTTTTGTATTCTGCACCATTTCCTTGAATAATGCACCGGCCTCCTTTACCGGAAGATTCATATTAGCGTCCTGACAAAATGCTGCAAAAATTTTCTCTATATTCCTTTCCGCAATTCCCGCAGACACCATTTCCTGCTCTCCGCATACCCTGCTAATCAGCGGATAAATGCTCCCCGGTATCTCCCCTGCCATTACCGGTTTTACACCGCCTGCGCTAAAATGAGCATTCGTTTCCACAATGGCGCCCAGCGGCAGATTCGGTATCTGTCCTACATTCGGAATATTCACATTCGTTACAAGCTCCCTTAGACCTAACAATGCCCGTATCTGTTCCACACCTTCTTCACCGGTATTTTTCAGTTCAAACTTTTCTTCCCCCGTAAACAGGCGCTCACTCCTTGCAAGCCGCAGCTTAAGTTCCTCCTTCCGCCATGAAACCGGCGTAATAGTAAAGCCCCATTTTTCTATCATTTCAGGATTTTGTAAATACCATTGACCGGGGCAAAATTCTGCCAGATGTCTGTCTCCTGCTGCCGCTATATAACCATACCGAAAGAACAAATCAAACTTTACTTTTTCCCCACATTTGAAATTTTTGTTCATCCAGTTATCATCTGTTTCCCTCTTTATCCCCTCTTCCCTATGTTTCAGAGCAAATTCCCTGTAAAGCGGAAACAAATCCAAATTCCGGTATTTTGCCTGTGTAATCCACGTAAAATGATTCACCCCGAGTACATTTATCTGAATTTCTTCTCTCCGTGCTTCCGTTATTCCTGCCTGCTCCTCCAACACGGAAAGCAACAGTTTCTGCGTACCAAATACCTCATGGCAACAACCAAACGCCTTAATTTCAGGGAATATACGGTACAATGCCTTTACGCAAAGTGTCATTGGATTGGTATAATTGATTACCCACGCATCCGGACAATTTTCCTTTATTGCCAGAGCAAATTCCTCAAACATGGGAATACAACGCATTCCCCGCACAATGCCACCCGGTCCGGATGTATCACCTACGGACTGATAAATTCCGTATTTTTCCGGCGTGTGTACATCGCTCTCCATCTCATCAAAGGTTCCCGGCATAATGGAAATCACAACAAAATCCGCTCCGTTCAATGCTTCCTTTAAGGTATCTGCCATCTTGTACCGCCATAGCGCCCTGCTACCCTTCGCTTCTTTCATTTTGTTTCCTATCACTTCATTCTTGTGCGCTGCCTCCTTATCAATATCATAAAGCATAACCGTACCGCTCATATCCTCTGCCGCGGCAAGGTCACTCATCAGTCCCCATGCCCAGCCACGGGAGCCGCCTCCAATGTAAGCAATTTTTACATCCTCAACCTTGTTTTCTTTCCAATACATCTACTTCACCCATTCCGCGCCAAAATGTAAGCGCTTACATTTTGGCGCGTTCTTTCTTCTGAATTTATCATATTTAGTATACCACACCAATCCACTGCTTGGTAAACAGATTCTATAGTTTTTCAAGTTTTTTTATTTCTTATTCTTTTTTGTATATTTCATGTATATTATTCTTTCCTACTGCAAATCCTTACAAAAAGAAATGGAGGTAATATAGCTATGAAAGAAAAAGACATAACAACAACGCCGAACGGTCAAACTCCTGCTAATCTTTATGATGATGGAAATATTCCGGATACAGATTTACCCTCTGACGTGATTCCTGATGAAGTACCGCGGAAAGACGGCCCGGGTGGTGAAAACTCCAAATAGAAAAGTCAAGCACCGGCAGATGCTTTATCTGTCGGTGCAAATATGTCTGTCATGAAGATTACCAAAGTCACATCTGCCTCAAGCTGCTTCTTAGTTTTGTGCAGCACTTATTTCCCTTATTTCATATACCGGCATTTTTGCAATTTGTGCAATCTGTTCTACGGGAAGTCCGTTTTCGAGCATATTCACTATCATTTGAGCCATTCTTGCCGCAACTTTTTCCTCTACAATTTTCTCCGCTCGCTCTTGTGCTATCTTCTCCGCCCGCTCCTCTGCTATCTTCTCTGCCCGTTTCTCCGCTATCTTCTCCGCCCGCTCCTCTGCTATCTTCTCTGCCCGTTTCTCCGCTATCTTCTCTGCTCGTTCCTCCGCCATCTTCTCTGCCCGTTCCTCCGCTATCTTCTCTGCCCGTTCTTCCGCTATCTTCTCTGCCCGTTCTTCCGCCATCTTCTCTGCCCGTTCTTTCGCCATCTTCTCTGCCCGTTCCTCCACTTTTTCCTCCACTCTTGCCTCAATCACATCTGCCATTAATTCTTCCAATGCCTTGCACATACTTCCTCGAACCTCCTCAAACTCCTGATAATTTGCTTTTACGATGATATCCATCACGGATTCATATAGTTTATTGCGCCTGTGTTTCTGATACTCGTCTATGAGACGGCTTACCATATTCTTGTCTTCTAATTTATTTGTCAGACTTCTGAGCCACAAATTTTCTTCTTCACTGACTTCTGACGTTACAATAATCTGGGTGGGAAGAAGCTCTGACTCATTTACTATGTAATAAATTCCCTTGTAACGTTCCTCTATCCGGCTGCCATGAACCTGTTCCAGATGTTTCATCAACTTTTTCGGATACTGCATACTTAAAAAGGTAAGCGTAAGCTCCTCAATCGGAATAGCATTCTGCTGTCCGGTGTCCGCCTTGTAAAAATACGCATAAGCACATCCCTTATAATAATCATCAATACTCAGATAATCAGTAGGGCTTTTGTATTCTATGATATTGTGCTTGCGAAATATCCTTCCAATATTTTTCTTTACCGGGATATCGGTTTCTTTTTTAATAATCAGTGCATCAATTTCCTTCGGCTTCGTTCCAAGCTGATGCTCATTTTCAAAAATCAGATTATCTTTATCTTCCTGTAGCTCAATCTGCAGTCCTGCATAAAAGGCAGGATGCCATTGTAAGGTTGCATTTTCCATACTTCCTCCTTCATAGTATCAAATTTTCCGTTTTCTCCATTGGTTCAAAAAATTTGCTGAAAGCATTGGCAGAACTGCCTAAATCAATAAATTAGAACTGTATGATAATATTACTTTCAGAATATGTGGCTTCTCGCCACAAAAAATGACAGACACATTCACGTATCTGCCATTTATTTTAAAGAACTTACCTTCTTATGTCAAGCCCTAATCATCACATCACCCACTATTTCGTAACAGTTCAGCCTTCACGTATTGACAAACGGACGAAAATGGCTGATAACATTCCTCGGACTGCCATGGATTCCGAATGGGAATTTCCTAATATGCTGCCCAAAACTTTCTAAAACGTACGAAGCCGGCTCGAGTCGGCTTCCATGCCTCCGTCTCGCCTAAATTTGCATCCATGCAAATTTACTTCTGTGTATTGCAGCACCATATAAGGAAATATCACCATTCTCCACCAGGCAGTCTACGGAATGTTATCAGCCATTTTCTCCGCATTTCCGCTTTTCAGTACACAGAAGGATAACCGTCCTGTCCGATTGGAAGGCTGGCGGAGAATGTTGATATTTTCTTATGGGTGATTAGGATGCCCAGCGAAAATCCGCATGGATGCGGATTTAGGACGAACCGCGCCATGGAAGGCGCGTAGAGTCCGGTCGCGGTAAACTTAGAAAACGTTACATCACCCATTAGAAAATTCACATTCGTAGTCCGCGCCTGACAATGGACAGGACGGTTATCCTTCGTCCGTCTTTCAATGCTAAGGCTGAACTGTTACACTATTTCTGCACATATAATTACAAAAAATATTTTCAACTTAATCTACCCTTTTTTATCATTAATCTACAGTTGAATTTTCTCTTACTAATTTTTCCATTTTGTCAATTAATGTTGCCCATTTCACCTGTGGCAATGAATTTAGATGCTTCAAATTCATTTTTATAGTTCTATCTTCATATACTTCACATATTGCTTTATACAGTTTCTTATTCCATCCCGGGAAAAGATAAAATCTTTTTCCTAAACCTAAGTTTACACACTGTCTGGCATTCTCCACCTGATCATTCAAAAACGGTATGGCAATCATTGGAACTTCTGCCTGCACTGCTTCATTTATGCTATTCATACCGCAGTGTGTAACAAATACATCTGCATGTTTCAAAACATCAATTTGAGGAACAAAAGAATATGCATATATATTTTCCGGCATTTCACCCAACGTATTGGGGTTCACTTTTCCCATATTAAGTATTACTGACATATCTTTATTTTTTAATGCTTTTATACATTTCTTATAAAAAATGCGGCTACTAATAATACTTCCAAGGGAAATATAGATAATAGGCTGTTTCATTTTTTCGTATGGAATATTAATTGCACTTTGCTCAAATTCTCGTGAAGGAATCATAAAAATGTACTTTGCATTAAAATATTCACGTTTTTTTTGAAACCGTTCCGGCACATAAACGACATTCATATCCGGCTCATCATATACTATGGCTTTCATTAATGTATCATTTTTCAGATTCATGTATCCGGCTCTTTTTTTTCCCATCATTTGCATATCAATTATTTGCGCAGATAACCGCAACAAAGCCGGAGCTTCTTTCATTGTTTCAACATTCCATGCCGGTTGTGAAAATTGTCTTACACACGGAATCCCTTTCTTACGTGCTATTTCTATTCCCGGATAAAATAACATTTCATATATCAATAAATCAAAAGAATCCTCCAATGAAATTGCCGTGTCATATGCAGCTTTGAAACATTCCCTTTTCTTCTTCCTTTCACTTACTTTTTGGGGGAAATTAATATATGGAACAAAAGTTGCTTTTGTCTTCTCAATCTGACTTCTAAATTCTTCTGCGTTAATATAAACTACCTGATGTCCACGCTTCACTAATTCTTTTGCAAGCTGCAACGTTGGATTTACATGACCTGCATATGGAACATTTACCATTAATATTTTCATTGATAGTCTCCATTTATTAATTTACACATGTCCGCTACATTAACATGAGGATTATGATACTTCGTTCTATTTTTAGTTTTATCCTTATAATCTATTGCCTTTTGCGGACAGTAAACCAAACAACTCATACATTGTGCACATTTATGTTTAAAAGTCGGAATTCCGTTTACTATTTCTATATTATTTGCAATACACACTTTAGCACATAATCCACACGATACACATTTGTCCGAAATTACAAAGTCCTTGTCTTTCGTTGGAAGTTCTTTGACAAATTTAGGTTGAACAATTCTCCTGATACATGCTAAAAGATAATTACGTTTAGGAAGCTTACAATTTAATCTACTCTGTACATCCCACGCTACTTCTGTTATCTGTTTTTCGGCCTGTGGCAATACTGTTTCCGGTTTCGGAAATGGTTCATATGCCCCCACATAGCTTGCCACACTTTTAATCATCCGCACATAGTTTACCTTCAAATCTTTGTTTTCCATCAGTCTGACAAAATCGTTTAATGTATTAAAAGCAATTCCGCCACAGACGGTTATTCCAAAAATGTATGCATTTTTATTAATCTCTACTTTTTCAATAAATCTCTTAGCCTGCTCCGGAAGCGACCAATGATAAACCGGAAAAATAAATCCTACACATTCTGCCTCCGTAAAAGCTACATCATGAGGATCATTTTTCATAGATACAATGGTTGTCTCTTTCATAACTTTCGCAATATGCATAGCTGCATCCATACAATTTCCCGTTCCGGAAAAACAATAAATAATATTTCGCATTTGTTTGTCACCTCATATATAATTTTTTTATTAACTCAAAATTCTCTTCATTTAATAAATCTATTTTAAATCGACCAAGCATATCTCTAATAAATTCTAAACGCAAAAGGACTTCCTTGGCAGAATACTCCAAAATAATGGGGTCTAACCAAACATCAAATAAAAGAACAATTACCTCTGCTATTTCTCGTAAATACTCCTCCGAGAGATTATTGCGTTCCACTTTTCCCCTTATTAATTTTTCAAAATAAGGTACTAACTCTTTATTACTAATCCGAATCGTATTTAACAGAGCAAATGGTACACGTTCCACCCATGAATTCTGAACCAATATTTGTTCCTGCTTGCTTTCAATAAAATATTGAATAATTTTCTTCACTTTTTCATCTATGTCATCTTTTTCATCATCCACTATTTTTGATACGTGCCTAATCATATTTTGTTGTGTCATTACAGTCACAAATTCCAATATTTTTTCCTTGCTTTCAAAATGGTGATATATTGCCCCTTTTGTCATTTGAATTTCGTTTGCAATATCCGCTACTGACGTTTGTTCATAACCTTTTGTTCCAAATAACTGCATTGCCGCAACAGCAATTTTCCTTTTCGTATTCTCCGATTTTTCCTTTTGATTCACAATGTACCCTCTTTCCAAAAACATTCTCTCGGTATGTTTTTTTAGAATACCCTATACCTGCTTATTTGTCAAGATTTTTCACTTACAAAAGCATACAAAAGCAAAAAGCAAAAAAGACCTTACGCATATTCAGCATAAGGTCCTCTATTATTCCGCTATAAATCAATCGCTCAAATCAGGAAGCCCCTTTCCTTCCCGGCCGACCGCTAATCCTGCATACGATTACGCATGAGCCAATAAAGGAAACATCAGCTTATTCTTTTCCATTACAGCTAAATCTCCTTTTATATGTAACGTTCTGTCATCCTGATCCATTTCCCTTACTTCAAATCCCTGTACGTCCTTTGGAGTAAAGCCAAGTATTACGTGCTGTATTTTCTCTCCAAATCCATGCGCAATACGATTTAAATCCTGTTCCTTATCGGAAATTACCATATCAATCGTCAGAATATTGTTATCCGTTTCTGCAATCACATAAGTATCTAAAGTCTCACTATAAAATACATTCTCCTGCATATATTTTGAAACATAGAACATATTAAGCTGACTGTTATCAATCATCTCAAACGCAGACTGTTTACAGCATGTCCTGATTTTGTTTTCCAGCATATCCCATGACTTTTTGTCTTTCATCGGTACCGGGGTGAAAATCTGCTGCGCAGGCACTTTAACTTCCTTCACATACTCATACTGCTTTACCGCCCTAAAGCCAAACTTCGGATAAAAAGAAAGCACATCATTATTTGCAAATAAATACATTCCGTCAACGCGGTCTGCATAGTCTTTATCTATTTCCTCCATAATGATACGAATAAGTCCCTGATTCCTATATTGTTCATCTGTCATTACCGTTCCCAATTGGATAAAATGCTTGTCCTCACCGTTTACGTCAAAATCGGTTATATTCACAGAAACATTTGCAACCACTTTTCCCTCTATCACTATGGAATAAGGATTATACCTGTCTGTCCAATATCCGTTCTGATACCAGTCTTCAAAGTTTATATAAAATGTTTTCTTAGCAAGTTCATTAAAACTGTGGCGTAACCTCTCATCATTTCTGTAATTCTTTACTACCTGATACATAATACACATCCTCCCATTCCAGATGATATCATATAATTGTCTAACCTTCCAAGCCCTTTTTCTTGAACGCAACCCCAAACAACACTACCGCAATGAACAGGTTTCCTAAAATGACAACAACATTTTCAGGACTGATTTTTTCGATACCAATACCGTTAATCAACAGACTTATCTGTTGAGAATATGTAATCCTTGCAACTTTCTCAATATTTTCATTAAACATGGCAATCATCGGAAGGAAAGAAAATACCATCATCACAGGAACTGTTACGGAGGTTGTCGTCATCTGATTTTTACAGCAGATGCCAATAATGGCTCCGGTCAGAATGGACAACAGAATACCCGCTGCCATAATCAGCATAAACAGCCCAAAATCACTGCCACTGTATGCACCGCAGAGCCCAAAGACCACCGCACCTGCCATACACATAAGCCAGATATAGGTTCCGACTCCGAGAAGATACTGCACCGGTTTCACATTGGACATCATCAAAGCACGAAGAGTGTTTTTCTCCTTTTCCTCTGAAATGACAGAGGACATGCAGGTCAGCGGAGCCATACCCACAAACATAACCGCAAACAGCTTTACAAAGAAATGCTCCGGCATATTATCAATTTTTACTGCATTTTCCAGAATAACTGCAAAAATAGGAAACATCATGAATTGAATCAGTATCGTTTTATTCTTAAAGGTTTCCTTGATTTGTTTCAGAAACACTGCACCTATATTTCTCATCTTGCAAGCTCCTTTCCTGTCAATTCCATGAACACGGTTTCCAGATTCGGCTCTGTGGAATGGATTGTTTCGACCATACCGCTTTGCAATAAACCGCTTATCGTCTCGGCTGCGCTTCTATCATGCGGAATTTCTTTGTCTGTTCCGTCAGTAAGATGTACCTTCAATCGTTTTTGATGATTATAACGGCGGCAAATTTCTTTCGGAATACCGTATTCCACAATTTTTCCTTCATTCAGAAGTGCTATATGGTCGCACAGCTTTTCCGCTTCTGCCATGTTATGGGTTGTAAGGAAAATAGTCTTGCCTTTTGCTTTTTCTGCAAGAATCATCCTCTGAATATCCTCTGCCGTTGCCGGGTCGAGCCCGCTGGTGGGCTCATCCAGAAACAGAATGGACGGATTTATCATAAATACTCTTGCCAGACGAAGTCTGCTCTTCATCCCCTTGGAAAGATTTCCTGCTGCTGTTTTCCCGGCAGATGTCAGTCCGACATCCGACAATGCTTTATGAATTTCTTCGTTTCCAAGCCCGTAAATCCGTGCAAAAACCTTAAGGTTGTCAAAGCAATTCATTCTTTCGTATACTCCGAAATTATCCATCATAATTCCGAAGCTGCTGTAATCATCACCCTTCAGTTGTTCGGAATTGATACCGTTAATTGCCGAATTTCCCTGTTCTGCCTTCAACTGTCCTGTAAGAATCTTAATCATGGTTGTCTTACCTGCACCGGATGGTCCAAGCAGTCCGAAAATCTCACCTTTCCCAATGGCAAGGCTGATACCATCCAAAACCTTCCTTCCTCCAAAAGCTTTGGAGATGGCATTCATTTCTATTGCATTCTCCATTTAATTACCTCCTTTAAACGGGTTAACACCTAATTTTGAAAAATATGCTTCCAAAGCCGGCCCGATAAAGTCATTTGCATTTCCTTGCGTCTGCTCTTCGCCGGATGTCACATGATCTTGATTTCCTGCCTCCACAAGTGTGGACAGCATGCTCATATCTCCATTTGTAAATTCCATCACCATATTCCAGAATTCCTCTGCAAATTTCAGACCTTCTTCGCTATCGGGAGCCACACCCGAATGCAGCAATCGGACAGCTTCCTTATTCAATCGGGCATTGGCCTCTATGATCTTTACTGCACTGTCTTTGTCGATATTGTTTCTTGCATGTTCCATTGTCTGTTCATCCAAATACTTAATCAACCGATAGTTTTCATTCCTCATTTTCAGATTTACTATAATATCCGCATATTTTTTGAAATCTACCGTCTGCATCTGCAATACTTCTTCCCGCAGTGCTTCAAGTTCGAACAGGGTTTCGGAAAGATTTTCCATTTGTCCTTTTACAATTTGAGCCTGTTCGGCGAGAATTTCCGCCACTTCAGTCGGAGTCTCCAGTGAAATCATTCTTGCTTTAATATCTTCTAACGAAAACCCCAGAGATTTTAGAGACATAATCTGATGAAGCTTAACCATATCTTTGTCTGTGTAGAGTCTGCGCCCGCCTTCGCTCTCGGCTGACGGAGCAAGCAGTCCCTCTTTATCGTAATATTGCAAAGTACGGACAGTTGTCCCCATCTTCTTTGCAAGCTGACCAACGGTCATATAGTCTTTGGGAATAGCTCTGTATTTTTCCATACCTGTTAACCTCCTGTAAGATATTATAGTTCATTACGTTACGTCACAAGCAAGTATAACATAAAAAAATTTTTTGTTTCTATCTCCACACAAAAAATATTACATCCTATACAAAAATGCCCTACATCAGTCACTTGTGACTAACATAAGGCACTCCATCATCTACTTCCAAGCCTTCATTTTCTTTAACACCTTTGTAGCAAATCTCGCCTGCAACAGAAACTCTGCCTTTTTACTCTCATCCGCTTCCAGATATTGACTATAATAATCGCATACTGCAAGCTGATAATAGTAAAGCGAAAGAAGTTGCTTTCTGTCATACTCTGTCAATGGCGAAATACTACAATATGCCTCTACATATTCCTTAAACTTCTCTTCGTCAAAATCTCCGTCCCGGCAGGACGAATCTGCATAAAAAAAAGAGCGGGTCAACTCCCACACAACAGGATGTCTGCAGGCACAAGTCCAATCAATAACCGCCTTAATGTTTTTCTCCCCACAGATAATCTGATTCACCGTATAGTCACCATGAGTATTTCGATAAGTCAGTTTATCCGGTTCAAAGTCCATCTCCGGAAATTTCTCGGTAAGCCTTATTCTGAATTCCAAATCCTCAATAATCGCTTCATCCTTCCTTTCCCTTGCAATGGCAAGAGATTTCCGATACGACTGTCCGGCATTTTTTATGGTCATATAATAGAAGAAATCTTTCCCGATTCCCACCGGTAATTCCCTGTAGTCGCAAAGCGTATGATGAATATTTCCAAGCAGCAATGCCGACTGTTCCATAAACCACTCCGGTGCCTTATGCATGGAAAACACTTGACCCTCTATGAATCTTTGAAGGTGACCATATCTTCCATCCTCCGCCTTCACAAAATATTCGCCTGATTTACTTTTGAAAAACTCCGATACAGCAATTTCATGTTGAAACAAGAAGTTGCATATTTCCGGCTCCGTTTCCGGTCTGTTCATTGCATTCGTATCCGCCAGCTTAAAGACATACTTTCCCTGATCTGCTTCTATCAGAAAAGTTTCTCCGCCCACTCCTGTCGTCATAGGCTTTATCATGGAAGCCTCAAGATAGTATTGCTCTCTTAATAGTGTTCTAATCTGCTTCCATGTATTCGCCATATTGTTCCCTCCAGGAAGGTTCCGTCCAGTACTGAGAACCATCCCTTAATCTACCCAGTATTTTGTACTGAAACAGCTCTCTTCGAATCAACTCTACATCACTGAAAACAATGTTTGATTTTATGATTTCGTTTACTTCTTTTTCCGTATACTTTTTGTTTTCCTCAAAGCACTCTGCTATTTTTATAAGTGCTATGATACGCATGGGTCTCTTGGAAGGATACTGAATCAATTTTCCTTCCGTATCATAATAATTTTCTATTTTCTTATAATAATCTTGCATATTCACCCTCTCCCTTCTTTTGAAAGCCGTCTGTCCTGTATGATGTACTGTAAAATCCATTATAACAATGCCTTTTTACGAAAAGAACCTACGAATCGTAGAGTTTTGGGGAATTTGACAATTGTATGTTATCACATAAGCTATTACTTACCTCATCCACGTTCTCCTCCAGCCAATGCAATAATTTTGTAGAAAAAACAGCCTGTTCCATATAAATTTTCCTGCTATCCATGATGGACTCATAATACAATCCATAGTAATCGCAGACAGCAATCTGGTAATAAAACAAGTACGGCATGATTTCCAAATCATATTTATGAAGCGGTGCAACTCGCAAATAATGAGATACATATGAAATCAACTGTTCCATATCAATTTCACCATTTTTACATTTGGGTGATGCATATACAAACGACCGAAATATTTCCCATACTACCGGATGAATACAACAGGTTGTCCAGTCAATTACCGCATGAATCCGCTCTTTATCGCAAATCAGCTTGTTAATCATATAGTCCCCATGGCTTGCTCTACAGGTCAATCGTGAGAAATCAATTTTTCTCTTTTCAAAGCGTTTCATCAGTTTTATTCTGTATTCCAAATCTTCTATTATGGCAGCATCACCGTTTTTCTGTGCAACGTCCAAAGACTTCTCATAGGACATTAACGCATTTTCAGGTGTCATATGTACAAAAAAATCCTCTCCGATTCCAATTGGTATCTGCTGACAGTTTTCCAACGCATTATGAATTCGTCCAAGCGTTTCCGCAGACTGTTCCATAAGCCACTCAGGAGCCTCATGATAATAATATGTTTTTCCTTCATGAAAAATCTGCACTGAGTAAAGACGTCCGTTTTCATCCGTTGAAAGAAACTTTCCTTGTTTATTCCTTATAAAAGTGCATGCCCGGATTCCCTGCTCCTGCAAATACATACAAACAGCCGCTTCCTGTTCAGGATGATTAATAGGGTTCTCACTGGCATATTTTATCACATATTTCCCATCCTTACAGGTTGCAAAATACACTACCGAACCTGCTCCCAGTTCTGAACGCTCTATCCTTTCAAGTTCTAATCCATATTGCTCCCGCAGCATATATTTTCTTTTGCCCTGTTCAATCTCTTCCAATAACTGACCGATATTCTTTTCCGCGAATCGAGCATATTGGATATCAGCTACCCGTTCGCCGGCCAATAATTCATTGGCAGAAATCTGTAATATCTCACAGAGCGGCAACAAGAAAACTTTATCCGGCATCCCTTTTCCGCATTCCCATTTTGATATTGTCTTATCACTTAGCCCTAACTGTTCCGCTAAACCGCTTTGGGTAATCCCTTTGCTCTTTCGCATGGCAGCTATAAATTTCCCAATTTTGGCCTGATTCAATTTAACTACACTCCTTAAAAATTCAAGTCTCCTGCCGCTATTTTCTTTTTTACTCCGGCAAGATTCTCAACTGATTTATTATCCGATTTTTTGGTTACAGAAACAGATTATTTACTCATTTTTGCCCCCATAAGCATATCTTCTAATGTTTTGTCAACCATATTCTCTATTTGGGACTGACTGTAATCCATGCTTGTTGTGGCAAGTACTGTTGCAATTCCATGAACAAGCAGACTCAACCTCTCAAAAATATTTTCAGCTTTTGATTGTGACAATCCATATTTAGAAACAAACTCTTCTCTTATCAGTTTATTTGTGGTGTATGACAGTCTTGTCTCCATAAAGGAATCAGTACTCTCATAATCGGATAAATAAATCAGTTTAAAAATCCGACTATGTTCAGAAGCCATCTTCGTCAATAGCAGGTATGCATTTTTAAAATAATCTCCTTCTGTCGAAGCATCCTTTATTTCCTTTTCCAGCTTACTACAGGCATAGCTAAAAACTTCCTTCTTCAGAACATCCATATTGGGAAATCGGCTAAACACCGGTTGTGTGGAACAATTTAGCATTTTTGCTATATTTCTGGAATTGAGAAATTCCATTCCCTGCTTATCGATAATTTCATATGCAGCTTCTATTATCATTTCTTTACTTATTTTCATAATCGGCGGCATCATTCCACTCCCCATTTGGCAGCATGATAGAGAGATTGAATCGGCACCGTGGTTTTTCCTGCCACCGAAGAAACGTTTATGATTGTACCCTTTCTTACTTTACGCATATGGGGAAGCACTTCTTTTGTCACCCGAATCAAACCAATCAGATTTGTATTAATCTGTCTTTGTATATCCGCATCCGTAAAGGTTTCCAATGCTCCAATGGTATAAAATCCCGCATTGTTTACTAAAACATCAATAGTTCCGAATTGCAGTACTGCCTCATTAACTGCATTCCTGATACTTGCAGGCTCAGTAACATCAAGTGGCAACAGAGTCACATTTTGTAACTTATGCATGTCCGTAGCTTTTTCGGGAGAACGCATGGTTGCTATGACATTCCATCCCATCTTTTGAAAATAAAGAGCTGTTTCTTTTCCGATACCTGATGATGCTCCGGTTATCAATACAGTATTTTTTTCTCTCATTATCCTATTGCTTTTCAACCATAATTTTAAATATATCATTTGTTATATAACATATTATATATATCATTTTTACGGGTAATGTCAATAAAAATATCCCATTTCTATACAAAATTCAGGAAAGCAACCCACAAGTTGCAAGTAGAAACCTCAGAAAAGAAAATAATTTAACGCAGGAGCAGTTAGCTGCACTCTTAAAGGTATCCAGACAGGCAATATCAAAATGGGAATCCAATATTACCTTTCCGGAAACCGAAAAGCTGATTAAAATAAGTCAATTATTTTCCTGTTCTCTTGATTATCTTTTAAAAGATGAAATGGAACGGACTGATTCTGATTGCGGACAGAAAAATGCAAAAAATGATTATTTCATGGGATTGGTTTATACCTTCTTGTCCTTTCCGCCTTTTTGCGGATTTGTGATTGGTATCTTCTCACTGCTTCATCAGAAAAAGACACTACACAGCAAACCGATGATTGTATTTTCCATTATTGGGATTATGGTTTCCGTATGTCTGACTGCCTTGATGTTTCTTGGAGCAATTTTCGGATTATAAGAAGGAGACACGCATGAAAAAAATACTAAAACTTTTGTTCCTTATTTTCGGAAGTTTCATAGGACTGTTAACAATACTATTCGTATGTCTGATGATATTAATGCCTGTTGCAAAGAAAGAAGTATTTACAGACGACAATCTGTCAAAATATCCTTCGCCGCTTCATACAGAGAAAAATAAAATAGTAAATCTTGCCGGTGAAACTGTGTTACTGAAAGGATTGATGGTTCCCGAACTGCAAAAACTAAATTATGAAGGAAATTTTAAAGAATGCTTTTTCGAAGAGGGGCTTACAAAGCAGACTTATTTGTCCGGTAATCGAACCACCTATGGAGAACCACTCGCTAATTATATGGAAGAAAATGGAATAGGCTGGATTGCCTGCTGGTATGATGATGGTTGGGAACCACCCATGTTTTTGGATGAAAGAACGGAACTGACAGACTGGGGACAATTTGTCATGGAACTGCTAAAAGAGTAATAGGGGCTTTACCGCCCCTTCACTCCATACCGCATAGGGCAGATAGTACGACACTTATTACAATCAACGGTGTCAAACCCTCTTGCCGTTTTTCCATAGGTATTCAACCTGCAGAGTTTCTGATTAACACATCCGTTCGAAATCGCATTTACCGGACAATTTTTAATGCATTGTGTGCAACCCGGTATACAAAGGTCCGGTTGCACAGCATCGGATTTAAGCTCCAAATCGGTAAGAATTGCTCCCACAGTCAGACAATTGCCATACTCTTCATTCAAAAGAAGGGAATTCTTTCCAATGGAACCAAGCCCACACAGTCTTGCTACATGCTTCATCGAAATAAGACCTTTCGCCGTCATATTTTCTGCATCCCAATACTCATTCGGTGCATCACACGGAATGGGCACTGCAATACAGCCATACTCTTTTTCCATGTATTTTGCAAGCTTCATTTCCAATTCATCCAGAGTATTACAGATTCCGGCATTAAAATGCCCATAAATAAGTCTCGGTTTCACCTCATAAAGTCCCTTTGGCAATGCAATACCTACCGCAATAACCGATTTACATTTTTCAAACAGGTCAATCGGTGAATAACCGGTTGGTGCTTCCTCAAATCGTTCCACACTTCCGATTCCGCATACGTCGGCCCCCAGTCCATAAGCTTTCTCTTTTATTTGTTCTTCCACATTTATACATATTTTATCCATATTAATCCTCATTTCTGAGCGATTTATCGCGAAGAGGCGACGAGAATCTCAAATTCTCGTCTGCCATCAAAGCTATTTGCTTTCGCTCAGAAACAAATAGCCGTGTGAAAAATAAGCTATCGAGCTTATTTTTCACACTATTCTCCATGACAAATACACAAGTTAATTTGAGACTTTTGCAGGCTTACACACAAAATAAATATGCTGTTGCCAAAGCATCATCATACACATCTTCCACATTTTCTACTTCCTGCATATTTCCTTGTGCCGCCTCCCCAATAACACGTTTCCAAAACTTATGTGAAACAGGGTTATTTGGATGAACCGTTAATTCCCATTTACCCGGATGCATTTTTAATACCTCTATCGCAGCCTTTTTTCCAATCCCCTGCTTACGATACTTTCTCATTACGAAAAATTCAGACATAAATAAGGTATCATTGTCTTTGGAAACATAACAAAAACCGCAGACCATGGCAAATCCTGCCAATTTACCGTCTACCTTAATGAAATATGCATATCGGTTATCTTCTGTCCAATAATAATCCAAATAAGAATACCCATACAGACCATATGCATTTACATCGCTGTTTTCATATTCGGAAAAATCATATTCATACAATTCAATTAAATGTGCCAAAATCTCTCTTTGATCTTCTTCAACCTTTACAAGTTCTATGTTCATTGCTGTTCTCCTTTCGCTACTGTAAGAAATGCCTCCAGAATCCTCCTGCTTGTTTCCGATACTTCATAGGAAAATTCGGGATGCCATTGTAATCCCCAGATAAATCTTTTCCCCGGCATATATACTGCTTCCACGATTTCATCCTCTGCATATGCCATCGCACATAACGGCTCTGCCAGCGCCTTCACTGCCTGATGATGATAACTGTTGACCGCGATTCTATCACTTTGCAAAAGTGTTGCAAGCGGAGTATCCTCTACAATCCGTACTTTATGTGCTTCTCTGTCATAAGGTGCCTTCATATGGTGCTCAATGTCCGACTGGTTTTCCGACGGTAAATCCTGATAAAGTGTTCCACCCATAACTGCATTCATCAATTGAATACCTCTGCATATTCCCAAAACGGCCTTATCTTCTTCTACGGCTTTCAAGAAAATATAGCTGTCCATTTTATCGCGCAAATCACAAACTGCCCCACAATGCTCTGCTTTTTTTTCGTTATAAAGCTTTGGGGAAACATCCTGGCCGCCGGTAAGTAAAAAACCATCACACAAATCCACAAAATAATCCAGAATATCTTGGTTTTCCGTAAGCGGAAGCATCATGGTAACAGCTCCCTGTTCTTCCAAAGACCGCATATACCCGGGAAGCATCCAGATACTTTCTTTTTCGTCATCCCATAAGGGCATAATACCGATTACCGCTTTATCTCTATGCATAGTTGTCACCTCTTCTTCATCCTCTCAAGCGTCTCTTCCAAAGAAATACATTCTGCATATCTTCTGTTCCATATCAACTCATTATAATACTTATATGTCATTTCCCCTGACATAAAGTCGTTATCAACCGTACTGTTTGCATTTTCCGGCACGATCATTTTAAAACCATGCTCAAAACCACATTTTATCGTCGCATCAATACAATAGTCTGTCTGCAGACCTACGATAATAATTGTATCTTCTCCCTTATCTCTTAAATACTCCAATAATCCCGTTCCGTTAAAGGCGCTGTTAACCTTCTTATCAAAAATGAGTTCTCCATCCACAGGTTTAAACCCGTCATAAATTTCAAACCCTTCCGTTCCTCTGGTTAATTCCTCCCCCTCACCATCATCATGTCTTACATAAATTACTTCTATCCCGCTGTTTCTTGCCTGGCAAATTAAATCTTTCACACATTTTTCAAACAACTCAAACTGATATAAATCAGTGTTGGTAATCAAACGCTGTGTGTCAATCACTAATAAAACCATTTTTCTCCCTCTCTTCATTTTTCTTTTTCACAACATTATATCATGCTTTTTTCCATCCTACAAAGAGATTAAATCCGGTTCATGCTGCTATCGTACCGCTGATTTTCGCTCCGTTTTTTCTAAAGCTTCCGTTTATTATAAAAAATTGAATAATTTGAAAAAAACGTTCTTATCCACCACAAAAAGTACCGGCAGTTTCCTCTAAAATGCAGAATACTCTCTGACCCTGATTAGTAGAGGTTTAGAACCGATAGTTAAAGAAATTCATCATTGGATTACACAATATAGTATATCAGGATAACTTAATCGTCTCGATTTTCTTTACCAATAAGGTTTTTCCATAAATATGTGGTACAATGGTTTAAGTTCATAAACAAAAGGAGAACATCGTATGTCAGTCCACACTGAAGAAATAAAAAAACTGGCTGAGGAATTTGAGACCTGTCAGAAAATATTGATTGCCCTCGGCGACGAAACCCGCCAGCATCTTATACTGTTGTAGTTGATAAAGAAGAAAAGCTCTGTGTTGTCATCTCATTAGGATATGGTGAAACACAGGGTGTCGCACACAAATCCAAATCTATAGATGAAGTAGCAAAAGCAGATGGTGAAAAACCGGAATGGTTCAAAAACGGCGTTGATGCTGCTCTGCTTGCTCCTACGGCAATGAATCAGCAGAAATTCTTTTTCACACTCACAGGGAATCAAGTATCTGTAAAAGCAGGTGTTGGATTTTATTCTAAGCTTGACCTTGGAATTGCAAAATATCATTTTGAAATAGGAGCAGGAAAAGATAATTTTGATTGGATAACATTGCAAGCAAGAAATCTGTTCACCAGTTTACCGGACATGAGGAACCAGAAACAACGCTAATTTCCTATTACAAAGACATATCAGATGATGACGAGTTTTTACTTAATGAGGCATCGGGGATTCGAAATACTATGAACCCCCACAAACCGCATAAAGAAAGGAGTTCAGCGGTGCCATTTTCATTGTCAATCAATTAGTCAATCATTATCATAATCTTTTTACAGATTAAACAAAATCAACATTAAAAATAAATATATAAGAATACCGCCTATAACTTTCAAAAAACCTTTTACTTTTTTGCTTTTAATTTCTTGCTTTTTGTTATCATAAAATGATTTAATTTGCATCATATCTGAAGTATTCATTGTTAATTTTGCTCTTTGACACACTTGTTCCATTTTATTTAACCACGCTTTTGACACTTCATCATCTACACCTTTTTTAACATTGATGTTTGAAGTTGCCATAATCATAAATTCCAACATATCTTCTTTTGTATTTGGTACTGGAAAGTTAATAATAATATTTGCTTTTTCTTCGTCTTTTTGTCTTTTAAATCTTCTTTCTGCTTCTCGCACTTCATCATCATCTTTAAAATCTTTTCCAATAACCATTTTCAACAATGATTTTTTACTTTCAATAACAGGCATTTGACGTGCTTGAACTCTTTCTAATTTTAAAGCCAATTCTGTTACAGAAGTTACTGATTTTGCATCTCGTATTTCATAACCACAAGAAGGACATTTTGTCATAAAAGAGTCTATTACATAATCACAACAAGGACAGTTGTGAATAACACCTTCATAAACTACTGTTCTTTTTGTACGCCTTTCTCTTACTGGTACATTTTCTTCCACTAATGATTTTCCACAACTTTTACAAAATCTATCACTTTCATCTAACTTTTGACCACAATTAGGACAAAATCGAGCCATTTTATATTCCTCCTTTGTAGGTTATAATATAATTTTCACTTAAAACTTGCATTCAAGTTAGTATATCACTTACTTCTTCACATGTACATAAATTATTTCTTGTTCAGTTTCTTCATTCACATACTTCTTTTGATAAGATACCTTTGGATTAACTTCCACAGACTTCATAAATAATTCTTTACCATGTACCATGGCAGTTTCTACTTCTGGCAATTCTAAATTCATACTGTATAAATATCGGTGCTTTCCTTTTGTTGCTGATATTAATTCTTTTGTTATATACTTTGTGATATAGTTGCTTACTTTTTCAGTATCTTCGATTTTGGAAACAGTAGTAAAACCATATTTGAAAGTTCTGGAATTAATATTATAAATCTTCTTTTCAAAACAGTTTCATCATCAAGTGCATTTGCAGCAACCATCAGGGTATTTATCTGAATCTGCTGTTTTTCTGCATCAATCTTTTCAATCTCTGCATTATCCTGTGCATTGGTCATAACTTCCCGGTCAAAGACAATATACACATCTTTCATCTGATAATCAGTGTCAAATTCCTCATTGATTTCAGCAAGCACAACCTTCAACATCGTCTAAGGAACTGCTTCAATCTGATTTCCAGTTTATTTGATTCCAAATCAAGAAGTGCATATCTGCTTTTGATAACAATGTTTGTAATATTCCCATCACCAAGCTGTGCTGAATTGAATCCCATACCAAAACGGTAAATATTCTTTTCATCCAGTTCCAATTTCACCTTCCGGGCTTCATATGGAATATCCACAGTCTTAATATCAACACCACCATCAGCATCAACACCAATGTGCTTCTTAACCTTGACATTCTGAATCATTTCATCAAGGTCTGCACCCTGAAAGCCTTTTACAACATACAGACCTTCACCAATATCCTGTAAATTGTTGGAAAGTCCACAAGCCATCAGGTCATAATCATCAATCAATGCCTTAATTGGTTTCAGTCCTGATACCTGCTTACGGTTGCTATCCAGTCTGAAGAAAGGAATGAAACCATAACCACCATTACCATCATAATACAGTGCATCATCACCTATCTTTTTATAAGTGATATCATACCTGCAATGGGGCACATCCCATTGGATAAAATAAAGAAATCAGATGCGCAACGCATGATAAATGACCGATGGGAACATCCACGCACCTGTCAAATTATACGTATGACCTTAATACAGATTTTAGATACCGCTGTGGAAGATAAATTAGTAAACGAGAATGTATGTCGGAAACTCAATATGCCAAAGAATGAGCCAGCAGAAAAACGGCAGCTTACTGAGGAAGAAAAAGAAGCTATCAAAAAAGCTGATTTTACTGACCGCGAAAGAATGTTTGTACTTATTCTTTTCTACTTCGGACTACGAAGAGGGGAAGCTTTAGCACTTACCAGGTCAGACATTGACTAAAAAAATAACAGCCTATCCGTTAATAAAGCTGTTACATTCGATGTAAACAGTCCGGTAATAAAAAGTACTAAGACATCATCCGGCACAAGAAGTATACCGATTCCAAGTTCCGTAAAGCCTGTTTTAAGCGACTATTTAAAGAAATGCAATAATTTATACCTATTCACTGATAAAAGCGGAAATTTGCTTACAAAATCAATGTTAAGACGTATGTGGGATAACATTGTTAAAAAAATGAACGAGGCTGTATGCACGGAAAAAGAACTGATAATCGGAAATTTACATATCACAGATTTAACTCCGCATCTGTTCCGGCATAATTACTGCACCATGTTATATTATTCCGGGATAAGCCAGAAGAAGGCTGTTGAACTGATGGGGCATAGTGATATTAACATGATCATGAATGTATATGCACACTTGGATGAGCAAAAAGAAAAAGTTCAAACAAAACTTGATAATGCAATAAACCTCTGACTATTTTTCTGCTACTTTTTTGCTACTATGCTACTAATATGCTACTACATAAACTACCACTTTGCTTTTCAATGACTAAACAGCAAAACAGCGGAAACCATTGATTTTTCTAGGTTTCCGCTGTTTTTGTTCAATGAGACATCGGGGATTCGAACCCCGGACAACTTGATTAAAAGTCAAGTGCTCTACCGACTGAGCTAATATCCCATAACTATAAAATTAAAAAACTGGGCTAGCTGGATTCGAACCAGCGAATGCAGGAGTCAAAGTCCTGTGCCTTACCGCTTGGCGATAGCCCATCATTT
>CAYUYJ010000042.1:0-22870 GCA_964449325.1 uncultured Lachnospiraceae bacterium
CGAGGGCTTAACCTGAGAGGCAAAGAAGCGGAGGAAGAAACCGCAGGGGAAGATGCAGGATAGATACGAAAAAGAGAGAAGTCAGTGTTCGGTTTTGAAGGTATAATATATATTATTTTGATAAATGATACCTTATCTATGAGATTGTAGATAAGGTTTTTTGTTTTGATTTAACAAAAATACAGTTATTTTTATTAAAATAGTGGTTATTTTCAAAATTATATGTGTTTTTTTTGAAAAGTATGTGTTATAATTGTTCCATGAATATATTTTTTGTATTAATATGGATTAATATAGAGAAAACTGTTGCGAGGTGGACAAATGGATACAAAGATTTTACTTGAAAATGGTACCAACGAATTGGAAGTTTTGGAGTTTACGGTTGCCGGCAATTCGTACGGAATTAACGTAGCTAAGATTAGAGAAATAATAACTTATCAACCAGTTACGCCTGTTCCGAATGCACATCCGAGTATTGAAGGTATTTTTATGCCGAGAGATGTAATGATAACTGCAATTGATTTAAGAAATTGTTTGCAGAGAGGAACTTCTGAAGCAGGTGGTTTATTTATTATCACAAACTTTAATAAGCTTGATATTGCATTTCATGTTGATTCGGTTGTTGGTATTCATCGTGTATCATGGAAAGATATTATTAAGCCCGGAGCAACAGTTTCTACGAATGAAGATGGCATTTCAACAGGAATCATAAAATTTAATGAGAAATTGATTATTATTCTTGATTTTGAAAAGATTGTAACAGATATCAATCCGGAAACCGGATTAAAAACAACAGAGATTGATGCTTTAGGCGAGAGAACAAGAAATGATGTGCCGATTTTAGTTGCAGAGGATTCTGCATTACTTAATAAATTAATTGTAGATTCTCTGAAAAAAGCTGGATATCATAACTTAATACATACTGAAAACGGTGAAGAAGCATATAAGGTTATTCAAGAGTGTAAAGCAGAAGGTTCTTTGAAGGAACATGTACAGTGTGTCATTACGGATATTGAAATGCCTATTATGGATGGACACCGTCTTACGAAATTAATTAAGGAAGATGATGAAACGAAAGATATTCCGGTTATTATATTCTCTTCCCTTGTAAATGAAGAGATGAAACGTAAAGGTGAGTCTTTGGGAGCGGATGCTCAGTTATCCAAACCGGAAATCGGTAATCTTGTAAAAGTAATTGATTCCTTAGTTTTATAAGAAATAATGAGGTTTTTAAACCGGGATATTATTATATATTCCGGTTTTTTTGCGTAATAGGAAAGTACGCGAGCCAAGTAGTGGCGGTTAGGGAGAATGCGAAGCATTCTCTTAGAAGTGTCGCTGCAGAGCGACACTTTTTGATGTATAATTTTATGAAAAGGTGTTGGTAGATATATTTATGGAAAATTATAGAGAGATTTTAAAAGATAAAATAGAAGCTTCGGATATGGTATTGGTGGGAATTGGGGAAGATTTTGGTGTGACAGAGAAAACTATTTTGGAGAGTTCTCAGTATCATGAATTTTTGAAGAGAGTACCGGAGGAAAATCGTTGGATTATGCCATATATTTGTGCAAAAATGGCAGAAGAGAAAACAAATGAAGAAGCATATATAAATTTAGGAAGGTTGCTTGAAAATAAGAATTATTTTATTGTGTCATTAAAAACGGATGATATAATATATAAAAAATCCTTTTCGTTTCAGAAAGAAAAAATTGTGACCCCTTGTGGTGGAATACAAAAATTACAATGTGAAGGGAATTGTAACGGAAAAATATATGATATATCAGATGAAACAGAAGAAAAGCTGGAATATTTCCGAAAACAAATACAAACCGGAGAGAAACTTGATGGAATGGATAGCCTGAAATGTCCGGATTGTGGTAAAAATCTGATTTTCAATCAAATGGGAAGTGAATGCTATTGTGAAGAAGGGTATCTTCCTATGTGGGAAAAATATACGAAGTGGCTGCAAGGTACTTTGAATCATAAGCTTTGTATATTAGAATTGGGTGTCGGTATGAAATATCCTTCTGTTATTCGTTGGCCTTTTGAGAAGATGGCTTTTTTTAATCAAAAAGCATGTATCTTTCGAATACATCACAGGCTGTATCAGTTAACAGAGGAAATAAGTTCAAAAGGATATGCGATAGCTGAACAACCAATGGATTTTTTGGTAAATTCGTTTGAATAACTAATGTATATATGATAAACTAATGAATATATATGTTATTTTGTGTAGAAAGAGATAAATTTAATTTGAAAACAGGCTGTGTAAAATACATAGGAAAGTGGGGACGGCATTAGATGAGTTCAAATGAAGAATATTTAGATAGTTTATTAAAGGCAGTAACGTCAGATGGGCAGTCAGATAAATTGGATGATATGTCCGGTATGGAAAGTGAAGAGCAGGAATGGGATGGAATTTCTCAGAATGACTTGGAACAAATGCTGGCAAATGTGGAAAATTTGGATATTCAGGAAACCAATTTGGTAGAAAAAATGCCGGAAGTCTATGTAGAGGATGATGAGGCAGAGGAAAAGGCATTTAGTGATCCCGGGGCTTTGTTCTTTGAAGGGGAAGAGGAATACCTTGATGAAGAAGAAATTGATGGTTCAAAGCATAGGAATGCTGATGACGGAGTAGATAAAAAAGCAGACGATAAGGAATTGGATGATTTTGGTTCCTTATTCTTTGAAGGGGAGGAAGACGAAGCTTCTCTTGATGCAGATAGTGTTGAAGGAATGTCAGAGGGGATACGGGAAGAGTCTGATGCCATGCAAACAGGGGAAGCGGCTGATTTTTCGACGAATGAAGATATTACCTCTGTTTCCGACGGATTAGAAGAAAATGAAATTTCGGAAGATACTGTAGACGATATGTTTACGGAGACAGATAGTGTAGAAGAGAATGCGGCTACGTCAGACAATATGGAAGAAACGCTTCTTTCCATGGATGAAATGGAAGAGAGTGCCAAGAAGGAAGAGGATATTTCAGTAGCAGATAGTGTAGAAGATGAAGATTTGATTGCGGCAGCGGACAGTGTGGAAGAAGTGTCACAAGGTGCAACGGATGAACCGTTCGATGATGAAGGATTTAAGGAAATCAATGATTTACTGGCAAGTTCCGATGGCGATGATGATGATATGTTTGCGATGTTAGAAGGTGTCGAAAGCGCAGATGAGGAAGCCGCTGATATTGGTTTCTTTGATGAGGAAGCATCGGATTCCGAGCAGGAAGAAGAAAAGTCCAAAAGAGAAAAAAAGAAAAAAGAAAAGAAGAAAAAGAAAAATGCAGATAATGATATAGAAGCAGATGCGTTAAGCAACGAAGAAACGATTGAAGAAGCAACTGAGAAAAAGCCGGGAATCTTTACGAGGTTTATGAATTTCCTTTTAGAAGAGGATGAGGAAGAAGAGGACAACAAAAAGGAAAAAGAGCCGATTACTGAGGAAGAATTGGAAGCATTTTCCGAGGAATCGGTGGATGAAAATGCAGCAATTTTAGAAGAACTTGATAAGGAAGATGCTGCAAAAAAATCGGATAAAAAGGATAAGAAAAAGAAGAAAAAAGGGAAAAAGGGAAAAGAAGAGGAAGCATCTTCCGAGGATGGTGAGGAAGACGAGGAAGGTACTTCAGGGGGAAAAGGCAAGAAAGCTAAAAAAGAAAAGAAGAAAAAAGAGAAAAAGGAGAAAGTGGAAGAGGTTCCGGCAGAACCAACAAAGAAGCTTTCTGCAAAGAAAATAGAAGTTACGGCAGTGCTTTGTCTTTCTATTTTAGCAGCTGTTTTATTGATAATTCATCTGGTTCCGCCTGCATTGGAGAAAAACAGTGCAAGGGAGGCTTATTATACGAAGGATTATGAAAAAGTAGTGGAAGGCTTTTATGGTGAGGAACTGAATGAAAGTGATACACTGATGTACCAGCGTGCCTATACGGTTCTAAGGATGCAACGTAAGATTGACGGTTATAACAATTTTATGCGTATGGGAAAAGAGGCAGAAGCCGTTAACCAGTTAATTGAAGGTGTGGTTCGGTACAGAGAAATTTATGAAGAGGCTGCATTGTATAATGTGACAGAGGAAATTGATGAAATATATCAGACCATCACAGATGCTTTGTACAATAAATATGGAATTACACCGGAAAGAGCAGAAGAACTATATGAAATGGAAGATAATTTTGCCTATACATTGAAGTTGGAATCTATTATTGACGGTGTGGAATATGAGTTGCCTTCCGATGAAGAGGAAAGTGTACCGCAGGAAAGTTTGGATATGGAACAGAATGTTCCCTCATCCGAGGAAGAAACCATAGTACCTCAAGATTAGAAGAGAAAACAAGGAAAAAAGTTTGCGCGGATAGACAAGTATAGTTTACATAAAGGTGGGACAGCAAGTGATAGCAATTATTGATTATGATGCAGGAAATATAAAAAGCGTGGAAAAGGCCATGCTTGCTCTTGGAGAAGTACCGGTTGTAACAAGAGACAGAGAAAAGATTTTACAGGCAGATAAAGTAATTTTGCCGGGAGTCGGTTCTTTCGGAGATGCTATGGGGAAAATCCGAAGCTTTGGGCTGGAAGAGGTGATTAAGGAAGTCGTAGCAAAAAGAACGCCTTTTCTTGGTATTTGTTTGGGATTGCAGCTTTTATTTGAGAGAAGTGAAGAAAGTGTCGGTGTAGAAGGTCTTGGAATCTTAAAAGGTGAGATTGTAAGGATTTCTGATCAGCCCGGACTTAAAATTCCACATATAGGTTGGAATTCCTTAAAGTTTCCCAGTGAGGGCAAATTGTTCCAAGGAATAAAAGAGGATTCCTATGTGTATTTTGTACATTCCTATTATTTAAAGGCGGAGGATGAGAAAATCGTAAAGGCTACCACAGAATATAGTACGTTGATTCATGCAGCGGTAGAACAGGACAATGTGTTTGCCTGTCAGTTCCATCCTGAAAAGAGTTCGGAAGTAGGACTTACCATTTTAAAGAATTTTATTCAGTTAGACGGGGAGGGCAAATAAATGTATACAAAGAGAATTATTCCCTGTTTGGATGTTCATAACGGAAGAGTGGTAAAGGGAGTGAATTTTGTGGAACTGCGGGATGCCGGTGATCCGGTGGAAATTGCGGCAGCCTATGATAAAGCAGGGGCAGACGAACTTGTATTTCTGGATATTACAGCTTCCTCCGATGCAAGAACTACGGTTGTAGATATGGTTCGTAAGGTGGCAGAGAAAGTATTTATTCCTTTTACGGTTGGCGGAGGAATCCGCACAGTGGATGACTTTAAGGCGATTTTAAGGGAAGGTGCGGATAAAGTTTCGGTCAACTCAGCCGCTATAAATAATCCCAATCTGATTAGTGAAGCAGCAGACAAGTTTGGCAGTCAGTGTGTGGTCGTTGCCATTGATGCCAAAAGGCGTGCGGATGGTAGCGGATGGAATATTTATAAAAACGGTGGACGTCTGGATGTGGGAATTGATGCGGTAGAATGGGCAATGAAAGCGGATAAGCTTGGTGCCGGAGAAATTCTTCTTACAAGTATGGATTGTGACGGGACGAAAGCAGGCTATGATATTGAGCTGACACGAATTATTTCGGAGAATGTTTCGATTCCGGTTATTGCATCCGGTGGTGCAGGGCGATTAGAACATTTTTATGATGCACTGACCGAAGGAAAGGCAGATGCGGTTTTAGCGGCATCTCTGTTCCATTACAAGGAATTGGAAATTACAGAGGTAAAGAAGTATTTAAGAGAAAAAAATATATCTGTAAGACTATAATGCGCTTGAAGACATTGAGCTTAGAAATAATGAATCTTAGGAAGTAAAGTAAGATGGCAATGATAACAAATGACTGGTTAGCAAGTATCAGTGAAGAATTTAAGAAACCTTATTATCAGGAATTGTATAAATTTGTGAGGGAGGAATATAATACCCGTGTTATTTATCCGCCCGCAGACGATATTTTCAATGCACTTCATTTGACACCGCTGTCACAGGTTAAGGTGGTTATTTTAGGGCAGGATCCTTATCATAATGAGCATCAGGCACATGGTTTGAGTTTTTCGGTCTTGCCTGAGCAAAAGGAGTTGCCACCGTCACTACAGAATATTTATAAGGAATTGCAGGATGATTGTGGGTGTTATATACCGAATAACGGCTATTTGGAAAAGTGGGCGAAGCAGGGAGTGTTACTTTTAAATACAGTACTGACCGTGCGGGCGCATCAGGCGGCATCCCATCAGGGAAAAGGCTGGGAAAAGTTTACGGATGCCATTATTCAGGCGGTAAATGCGCAGGACAGACCAATAGTATACCTGCTATGGGGACGGCCGGCACAGAGTAAGGTGCCGATGTTAACCAATCCGAAGCATCTGATATTAACGGCACCGCATCCGAGTCCGCTGTCGGCATACCGGGGATTTTTCGGATGCAGACATTTCAGTCAGGCAAATGCTTTTTTGAAAGATAATGGTGTCAGTCCGATTGACTGGCAGATAGAAAATATTGACTAAAACATAAAGAAATATATTTGGACAAGAAAATCTGTACTATCGTTATGGCGATGAGTACAGTTTTTTATGTAATAGGAAAGTATGTTTTTGTTGACAAGTTTCTGATAAAGATGTATAGTGTTCCTGTAAAGAACCACTAAGAAAGGAAGCAGGGATGGATGAATCAGCCATTGTAGAAAAAATCATGGAATTTGGGTTGACCAGACAGGAAGCAGTTATATATATATGTCTTTTTAAATCGGGAGACCTTACCGGATATGAAGTTGCCAAGCAGACCGGGATTTCAAGATCCAACGTGTATAGTGCATTAGCGGGACTTGTAGAAAAAGGTGCGGCTTATGTGCTGGAAGGAAATGCCAGTAAATATACACCAGTGCCGATAGAGGAGTTTTGTGATAATAAAATCCGGAATCTGGAAGAACGGAAAAAGTATTTGGTGGAAAATATTCCGCAAATGTCTGCGGTAAAAGAAGGCTATATTACAATTGAAGGATATAAACATATTTGTGATAAAATGCATCACATGTTAAAGTCGGCAAAACAGAGGATTTATTTATCTGCCCCGGCACATTTTATCATGCAGTGGCAGGAGGAATTGAAGTCATTGACAGAGAAGGAAATCAAGGTGGTTTTGATTACGGATGATAAGATGGAAGTGAAAAACAGTATTTTTTATCTTTCGGGGAAAAAGGAAGAGCAGCTTCGGCTGATTATAGATTCGGAGTATGTATTGACCGGAGAAATTACAGGCAAAGAAAGCGATACCTGCTTATATTGCGGGCAACCCAATTTTGTTAATGTTTTTAAAGAAGCTTTAAGAAATGAAATAAAACTGATAGAACTGACAAGAGAAAAGGAATAACAGGAGGAAGAATTATGAAAAAAGTACCGTTTGTGACAAAAGAAAAGGTAGATGAGATTGTAAAACAGTTTCCCACACCTTTTCATATTTATGATGAAAAAGGAATTCGGGCAAACGCAAAGGCAGTAAAAGAAGCATTTGCATGGAATAAAGGATTCAAGGAGTATTTTGCGGTAAAGGCAACACCCAATCCGTATTTAATTGATATTTTGAGAGAATACAACTGCGGTTGTGACTGTTCTTCGTTGACGGAGTTGATGTTAAGCAAAGCAATGGGAGTGAAGGGCGAAGATATTATGTTTTCTTCCAATGCAACACCTGCCAAGGAATTTGCCTACGCCAATAAAATCGGTGCGATTATCAATTTGGACGATATTACCCATATTGAGTTTTTAGAAAAAACAATTGGGAAACTTCCGGAGACGATAAGCTGTCGTTTTAATCCGGGTGGATTGTTTAAAATCAGTAACAGTATTATGGACAATCCGGGGGATGCAAAATATGGTTTTACTACGGAGCAGATGTTTGAAGGCTTCAAAATCTTAAAAGAAAAGGGGGTAAAACATTTTGGTATTCATGCATTTCTTGCAAGCAATACAGTTACCAATGAATATTATCCTACTCTGGCAAAAACTTTATTTGAGCTTGCCGTGCAATTGAAAAAAGAGACCGGCGCAGATATCCGGTTTATTAATCTCTCCGGTGGTATCGGTATTCCTTACAAACCGGATCAGGAGCCGAATGATATTTATGTTATCGGCGAAGGTGTCAGAAAGGTATACGAAGAAGTTCTTGTACCTGCCGGGATGGGTGATGTGGCTATATATACCGAACTTGGCCGGTTTATGATGGGACCTTACGGACATCTTGTAACAACCGCAATTCATGAGAAGCATACTCATAAGGAGTATATTGGTCTGGATGCCTGTGCGGTGAATCTGATGCGTCCGGCAATGTATGGAGCATATCATCATATTACGGTGCTCGGGAAAGAAGATGCACCCTGTGATCATGTATATGATGTAACCGGTTCCTTATGTGAAAATAATGATAAATTTGCAATTGACAGAGAATTACCGAAGATTGATATGGGCGATTATGTTGTGATACACGATACCGGAGCACACGGATTTTCCATGGGCTATAATTACAACGGCAAACTAAAATCAGCAGAGCTGCTCCTAAAGGAAGACGGAAGTGTGCAGTTAATCCGCCGTGCGGAAACACCGAAAGATTATTTCGCAACCTTTGACTGCCTGGATATCTACGATAAATTTGATTTTGATATTTAAAAGAAGAATAGGTTTTAGTTTTGCAAAATCATGAAATTATGAAAATTTTGAAAATTTAAAAAAATTACTTGATTTTATTTAAAGTATATTATATACTATGTCTTGTGCTGTGAAGGACGATCACAGAGCAAGATAAGCCGGCGTGTCGGAATGGCAGACGAGGCAGACTCAAAATCTGTTGTGGGCAACCACGTATGGGTTCAAGTCCCATCGCCGGCAGTAAAATGAAAATGAAGAGAAATATGTCAGGAATGCATATTTCTCTTTTTTCATGGATTTATTTATGCTATAATAGGCAAAGGGCTGGGAAGAAAGAGGAAAGCAAAGGATACAGACAAGGAAAAAAGACATAATGCTTGAAGGGGCAGAGGTTATCCATGGAGTGCAAAGAAGCGGAAAAGCTGATAAGAAAATTTATTGATGATGAGATGGATTATAAAGAAACCGTACAGTTTTTGGAGCATGTTGAGGAGTGCGAGGGGTGTAAGGAGGAGCTTGCCATTCAGTTCCTTGTGGCAGAGGGAATGGCGAAGCTGGAAGAAGGAACCGCCTTTGATTTGCAGGGGGAGTTGAATCAACGTATGCAGTTGATGAAAAAAAGAATTGTACGGCATGAAAATCTGCGTTATCTTTCTTATATAACGGAGTTTTTTGCGATTGTACTGATTATTATATTTATGGTATTGGTGTTTGTGAAATGAGTGAAAAATTAGTTTTAATTGATGGAAACAGTATACTGAACAGGGCCTTTTATGGAGTGCCGGATTTAACCAACTCGAAAGGACTTCATACGAATGCAGTATATGGTTTTTTAAATATTTTATTTAAGATTTTGGAAGAAGAAAAGACGGATTATCTGATGGTGGCTTTCGATGTAAAGGCACCTACTTTTCGTCATGAGATTTTTAAGGAATATAAGGGCACAAGAAAGCCCATGCCGAACGAACTGCGGGAACAGCTTCCGGTAATAAAAAAGGTTCTGGAAGCCATGCATATAGTAACAGTGGAAAAGGCGGGGCTGGAGGCAGATGATATTTTAGGAACTCTTGCCAAGCGGGCAGAAGGATTAGGCATGGAGGTCTCTCTTGTTTCCGGTGACAGAGATTTGTTACAGATTGCAACAGACCATATTAAAATTCGGATTCCCAAGACAAAGGGCGGAAAAACAGAGGTAGAAGATTATTATGCGACAGATGTGCTGGAAAAATATAAGGTGACCCCGGTTCAGTTTATCGACTTAAAGGCGCTGATGGGGGATACGGCAGATAATATTCCCGGGGTACCGAAGGTAGGAGAAAAGACGGCAACGGAGCTGATGGTGACATATGGTTCACTGGAAGGTATTTATGAACATCTTGAAGAAATTACGAAAAAGAGTATTAAAACATCTTTAGAGGAAAATCGTGAGCTTGCCGATTTAAGTAAGGTGCTGGCTACGATTAAGACGGACAGCGAGATTGAGGTGTCTTTTGAAGCAGCAAGGCTGCATAACTTGTATACAAAAGAAGCCTATGGCTGTTTTAAGGAATTGGAACTGAAAAGCTTTTTGTCCCGGTTTGAAGCAGGAACCGCGGAGGAACATCAGGAAATTGCAGAGAGTTTTCGGATGGTTACAGACCTTGCTGAAGCAGAGGAAGTATTTGCAGAGGCAGGAAAAGCGGAACAATGTGCATTTCATATATTCCGTGATAAGGCGGGAGTAAAGGAAATTGTCGGAGTTGGATTAAGCTTTGCAGAGGAACATACCGTATTTTTGAAGCAGGGCGGTTTTTTGACAACAGAATATTTGCAGGACAAAGTGAGGACACTTTCGGAAAAAACGTCACTGGCGGCTTTTGATATTAAAAAGCAGTATGATTTTTTGAGTGGCGAGCATATAGAGCAGTATTTTGATGTTCTGATTGCAGCTTATCTGTTGAATCCCTTAAAGAGCGATTACCAGATAGAAGATATTGCCGGTGAGCATTTGGGGCTGACATTGGAGAGCAGACAGGAGTTGTTTGGAAAGAAAGGTTTGGCAGAAGCATCACAAGAGGAAGAGCGCTTTTTAAAGTATGCATGCTTTTTTGTCTATGCCGTACGGAAAGCAGCAACAGTGCTTGAAAAAAAACTGGAAGACAGCGGAATGGACAGGCTTTTTGGAGATATAGAAATGCCTTTATCGTTTGTGCTGTATGATATGGAAAAAGAGGGCGTTATGGTACGTCCCGAAGAACTGAAAGCATACGGGGAAAGTCTTACCGGAAAAATAAAGGAACTGGAGCAGACCATATACAAGTTGGCGGATACAGAGTTTAATATTAATTCACCCAAGCAGTTAGGGGAAATTTTGTTTGAAAAACTACAGATTCCGGGTGGTAAGAAAACAAAAACAGGGTATTCCACGGCGGCTGATGTGTTGGAAAAACTGGCACCCGATTATCCGCTTGTAGCGGCAGTTCTGGAATATCGTGGACTGGCAAAATTAAAATCCACTTATGCGGATGGACTCGCCGTATTTATCGATGAAAATAACCGGATTCATTCTAACTTTAACCAGACCATAACAGCAACCGGGCGTATCAGCTCTACGGAGCCGAATTTACAGAATATTCCGATGCGGATGGAGCTTGGCAGACTGATTCGCAAGGTGTTCGTACCAAAGGACGGCTATTTGTTTATGGATGCGGATTATTCCCAGATTGAGTTGCGTGTGCTGGCGCATATGTCAGGAGATGAACAGCTGATTGAGGCATACCGTATGGATGAAGATATTCATAGGATTACGGCAGCAAAGGTGTTCCATACTCCATTGGAGGAAGTGACGGATTTACAGAGGCGGAATGCCAAGGCTGTAAATTTTGGTATTGTGTACGGTATCAGTTCCTTTGGGTTAAGTCAGGATTTGAGTATTACAAGAAAAGAAGCAGCAGAATATATTGAACAATATTTTGCCACTTATCCTGCTGTAAAAGAATTCTTAAACCGGTTAGTCAGTGAGGCAAAGGAGAAGGGGTATGCGGTAACGATGTTTGGCAGAAGGCGTCCGGTACCGGAATTAAGCTCCGGCAATTTCATGCAGCGTTCTTTCGGAGAACGGATTGCCATGAATTCCCCGATTCAGGGGACAGCGGCAGATATTATCAAAATTGCCATGATAAATGTATGGAAAAGGTTACGGGAGGAGAAGCTTAAGTCCAAGCTGATTTTGCAAGTGCATGATGAACTTTTGCTTGAAGTTTTGCCGGAGGAAGAAGAAAAAGTAAAGGAAATCCTTACTCATGAGATGCAGTCTGCGGCAGATTTAGCAGTGGCTTTGGAAATAGATTTACACACGGGAAAAAACTGGTACGAGGCAAAATAGACGGAGAGGCAAAAAAGGAAGTGACAACATGCGCGTTATCGGAATAACCGGCGGAGTAGGTGCCGGAAAAACGGAAGTGCTTTCGTATATAGAGGAAACTTATCATTGTCGGATTTTATTGGCGGATGAGGTCGGTCATTTAGTAAAAATGCCGGGGCAGCCCTGCTATGAAAAATTGGTTGAACTGCTCGGAAAGGATTGTCTGCTGCCTGACAAAACCTTTGATAAGGGGAAAATGGCAGAAATGATTTTTAAGGACAAGACACTTTTAAAGCAAGTAAATGCTTTGCTTCATCCTGCGGTAGAGAAGTATATTTTAGAGGAAATAGCCAAAGAGAAAAGGAAGAACACGCTTGACTTTTTCTTTGTGGAAGCTGCATTATTATTGGAAAGTGGCTTGTGTACACATTTAGATGAAATATGGTATATTTATGCGGAAGAAAAAGTACGAAAGGAACGACTGAAAGCAGCAAGGAATTATTCCGAAGAGAAAATTGATTCCATTTTTGCAAGCCAGAGGTCTGAGGCTGAATTTAGAGAGAAATGCAATGTAGTGATTGTTAATAACGGTCAGATAGAGGAAACTGAGAAACAAATTGATGAGAAATTGGGGGAATACCTGTGACAGTAATAAAAAATTATCCTGATAAACTGGTATTTGGACTGGATATCGGAACCAGAAGCATTGTAGGTACGGTAGGATATCTGGAAAAGGACAAATTCTATGTGTTGGCACAGCGGGCAAAGGAACATGAAACAAGAGCCATGCTGGACGGACAGATTCATGATATCAGAAAAGTAAGCGAGACGATTGCCGAGGTTAAACAGGAACTGGAAGAAACACTTGGGGTGGAATGCAGGGATGTCTGTATTGCAGCGGCAGGACGGGTTCTGCGCACCATAACTACAACAGTGGAGCATGAATTTTTATCTGAAAAAGAAGTTACGGAAGAGGATGTTTATGCATTGGCATCCATGGGTGTGGAAAAGGCATATGAGGAATTTTTGAAAACCAATGATACGGACATGAAGTTTTACTGTGTAGGTTATTCTGTCATGCATTATTATTTGAATCATTATCCAATGGGAAATCTGGAGGGACATAAGGCGAAGGTTATCGGAGCTGATATGATTGCTACGTTCCTACCGGATGACGTAGTGGACGGACTTTATAAGGCGGTAGAACTTGCAGGATTACAGGTGGCAAATCTGACATTGGAGCCGATTGCAGCCATTCAGGTGGCAATTCCCGAAATGTATCGGATGTTAAATATTGCTTTGGTGGATGTGGGAGCCGGAACTTCGGATATTTCCATTACAAGGGACGGGAGTATTATTGCTTATGGCATGATTCCTACAGCCGGAGATAGTTTGACCGAGCTTATTGCCATGCATTGTCTGGTAGATTTTGCTACGGCGGAAATGATAAAGCGAAGTGCAGGAGAAAAGGAGCTTATCGAATACAATGACATTATGGGAATTACCCAGACAATTACGGCAAAGGAAGTATTGGAGATTTTAGAGCCGGCCATTTTGGATATGACCAGACAGGTGTCCGATAAGATTAAAGAGTTAAACGGTGATAAATCGGTCAGTGCCGTATTCGTTGTAGGCGGTGGAGGAAAAATTCCTACCTATACGGAACAGCTTGCTAAAGAGTTAGGCATTATGACGCAGAGAGTTGCATTGCGGGGAGAAGAGGTTATGCAGAAAATTGAATTCTGCGAGGAAGATGTGAAAAAGGATTCCTTACTTGTTACCCCAATCGGTATTTGCTTAAGCTATTATGAACAAAGCAACAATTTTATTTTTGTAACTTTTAATGAAGAAAGAATAAAACTTTACGATAATAATAAACTTGCTGTTGTGGATGCGGCAATGCAGGCGGGCTTCCCTAATGACGGTTTGTTCCCGAAGAGAGGGAAGGAAATGATGTATAAGGTAAACGGAACTGTCCGTTTGGTAAGGGGAGAAGCAGGGGAAGCGGCACAGATTCTTGTGAATGGGAAGGAAGCGGACATTCATACACCGATTATGGCAAATGACTGCATTCAGGTAAAGGAATCTACAGCAGGTGCGGATGCAAAACTGGAATTGCAGCAGATTCCTGAATTTTCATCGAAACTGAAAATAATGGTGAATGAAAAACAGGTGGAGCTTCCGACGTTTGCCAGTGTAAACGGAAAATTGCAATCAGGCTATTATGATATCTCTGACGGTGATGAAGTGCAAATCCTGAATTATTATACTGTGGAACAGATTATTGAATTTATGGATGTGATTTTAGAGCCCGGTATGAATATTTATGTGAACAATAAAATTGCGGACAGAGAAACCAAAGTTTATGAAAATTTCTCCGTTCTTTGGACGATGGAGGAGTTAACGCTTTCGGAAGTTGCAACGAAGGAAACCTATGAAGAGACAGAAGATGATACGGCGGAGGATGAAGAAGCAGCAGAACATGAGGCAGTAGAAACACGGGAGACAGCAACGGAAAAATCTGCAGAGGCTGAAAAAGAGAACAGTCAAAAAACAGTAGGTCCGCTTTCGGTTGTAGTCAATGGAAAGACAATTATTTTAGAGGGAAAGAGCCAGTATATTTTCGTAGATATTTTTGATTATATTGACATTGATTTGTCGAAACCCCGTGGGTCAGCTATTGTTACGAATATAAACGGCAGACCGGCACAGTATATGGAACCGCTTCATGCGGGAGATGTGATGGAAGTATATTGGAGGAATGATTAAATGAGATTATGCAGCATAGCCAGCGGCAGCAGCGGAAACTGTATTTACGTGGGAACGGATGCAACCCATATTTTGGTGGATGTGGGTATCAGCGGAAAACGAACCGAACAGGGCCTGAATTCACTTGGACTCAGTTGCAGGGATATTGACGGTATTTTTATTACGCACGAGCATATGGATCATATCAGTGGTCTGGGTGTGTTGGCAAGAAAGTATGAAATACCGATTTATGCAACAAAGGGAACCATTGCTGCGATAAAGAGTACGAAGCAGGTGGGAGATATTGACGAGGATTTGTTCTGTCCGGTTAATGTGGATGAAAAGTTGATTGTAAAGGATATGACTTTTAATCCCATGCAGATTTCTCATGATGCGGCAGAACCGGTGGCATACCGTATCAGTTATGGAAACAAGAAAATTGCCGTAATTACCGATTTGGGAACCTATAATGATTATACAGTGGAGTGCCTGAAGGGAATGGATGCACTGTTGCTGGAGGCAAATCATGATGTAAATATGTTACAGGTAGGGCCTTATCCGTATTATTTGAAGCAGCGTATATTAGGCAACAGGGGACACTTGTCCAATGAACTTTCCGGTCGGCTTTTAAGTGAACTTCTGCATGATAAAATGCAGGCGGTAATACTGGGACATTTGAGTAAAGAGAACAATCTGCCGGAACTTGCTTACGAGACGGTGCGTCTGGAGATTACCATGGCTGACAACGAGTATAAAGCGGCGGATTTTCCGATAACCGTGGCAAAGAGAAGTGAAGTTTCGCCGGTGGTACATATTGCATAAAATGAAAATCATGATATAATGAGCGAAAGTAAGTCAACATGTGTGGCATCATGGACATGCGACGAAGGTTGGATATAAAAAGGGAAAGGATACATTATGAAAAAGACAATTATTACCGTAGTAGGAAAAGACACAGTAGGAATTATTGCAAAGGTTTGTACTTACCTTGCCGACAACAAAATCAATATCTTGGATATTTCCCAGACGATTGTACAGGGATATTTTAATATGATGATGATAGTAGATATGAATGCGATAGAAAAAACATTTGGAGATATTGCAGACGAACTGGAGAAGTTAGGCGAAGAAATCGGTGTTATTATTAAGTGCCAGAAGGAAGAAATTTTTGACAAAATGCATCGTATTTAAGTAAGAGACTACACTTGAAAAATTATGTATGCGCGGAAAGGATAGCCATGATTAACATATTTGAAGTAACCGAAACAAATAAAATGATAGAGGAAGAAAATCTGGATGTGAGAACAATCACGCTGGGTATCAGCCTTTTGGATTGTATTGACTCGGATTTGAAAAGATTGAACGAAAAAATATATCAGAAAATTTACGATGCTGCAAAGGATTTGGTAAAAACCGGAGAGGAAATTTCTAAAGAATACGGGATTCCCATTGTGAACAAAAGAATTTCCGTTACACCGATTGCTTTGGTAGGCGGTGCAGCCTGCAAAACAGAGGATGATTTTGCCGGAATAGCAAAGACTTTGGATAAGGTGGCACATGAGGTTGGCGTGAATTTTATCGGCGGATATTCGGCACTTGTTTCCAAAGGAATGACAAAAGCGGATGAACTGCTGATTCGTTCTATTCCAAAAGCACTTTCCACCACGGAAAGAGTGTGTAGCTCCGTCAATGTCGGTTCTACTAAGACAGGAATCAACATGGATGCGGTAAAACTGATGGGTGAAATGATTACCAAGACCGCAGAATTTACAAAGGAGGATGACTCTTTAGGCTGTGCAAAGCTTGTTGTGTTCTGTAATGCACCGGATGATAATCCGTTTATGGCGGGAGCCTTCCACGGCGTAACAGAAGCGGACAAAATCATTAACGTAGGTGTCAGCGGACCGGGCGTTGTAAAGACGGCTTTGGAAAAGGTTCGTGGTGAAAGCTTTGAAGTGCTTTGCGAAACAATCAAGAAAACCGCATTTAAGGTAACGAGAGTAGGACAGCTTGTAGCAAAGGAAGCTTCTAAAATGTTAGGAGTGCCTTTTGGAATTGTAGATTTATCGCTTGCACCAACACCCGCAATCGGAGATTCCGTGGCAGATATTCTTTGTGAAATCGGTCTGGAATATGCGGGAGCACCGGGAACAACGGCAGCCCTTGCTTTGCTAAACGACCAGGTGAAAAAGGGGGGCGTTATGGCATCCTCTTATGTAGGCGGACTCAGCGGCGCGTTTATTCCGGTTAGTGAAGATCAGGGAATGATTGATGCGGTGACAGCTGGAGCGCTGACTTTGGAAAAATTAGAGGCAATGACTTGCGTCTGTTCCGTAGGACTTGATATGATTGCCATTCCGGGGGATACGAAAGCTACAACCATTTCCGGTATCATTGCAGATGAAATGGCCATCGGTATGGTGAACCAGAAAACGACTGCCGTGCGTATTATTCCGGTTATCGGAAAGGGAGTAGGAGAGACTGTGGAATTTGGCGGGTTACTTGGATATGCGCCAATTATGCCTGTAAGTCAGTTTTCCTGTGATGCCTTTGTGAACAGAGGCGGACGAATTCCGGCACCGATACATAGTTTTAAAAATTAAACGTTTTCCTAACAGAATGTTATCGTCAAAGCAGTATAAAACATTTCATATGTAGGAGGCTTTTATGGATTTTAATGGGGTTTATCACAGAGCGGGCGACAATTACTGTTATCCCTTGGATGAAGAAAGACTAATTATAAATATCAAGACGGGTTATGATGTGAAGGAAGTAAACATCTATCATGGAGATCCGTTTAAATCCGGTATTTTAGGCGGCGGAGAAGGCTGGGACGGGGAAAAGAGAAATATTGCTTTCAAAAAGCGTCTGAAAAATCAGATTTGGTGGACAACCACACTGGAACCGGAGTACAAACGTCTGAAATATTATTTTGAACTGATTACGGATACGGAAAAGTGGTATTATTTTGAGGATGGTTTTTTAAGTGAAAGCCAGCTTCATTTAGAGGGACGAAGCAGACAATGCTTTGTAATGCCTTGGATGAATTCCAGTGATATTGCAAAGACACCTGCGTGGGTGAATGATACTGTCTGGTATCAGATTTTTCCTGAAAGGTTCTGCAATGGAAGAGAAAGTTTAAATTCACCTCATGTGCTTCCGTGGAGGGAAGAAGGAAGTGTGCGTAATTCCGAGTTTTTCGGAGGAGATATTCCCGGAATTACAAAAAAATTAGATTATCTGAAGGATTTGGGGATTACCGGAATTTATCTGACCCCGATTAATACCTCACCCTCCAGCCACAAGTATGACACAACGGATTATTATGAGATTGATGAACATTTCGGTACCAAGGAGGATTTTCAAGAGCTGGTAGAGCAGGCGCATGCGAGGGGAATCCGTATCATGGTGGATTGCGTGTTTAATCATAGCGGCAGTCAGTTTGCACCATGGCTTGATGTAGTGGAAAAGGGACCGGAATCGGAATATTTTGACTGGTTTATGGTGAACGAGTGGCCCTTTAATCATGAGGGTGGTTCGGCGAAGAAAAAGCAATACTATACGTTTGCGTTTTTTGACGGAATGCCCAAGCTGAATACAAACAATAAAGAAGTTCGTCGCTATTTTGTAGATGTCTGTAAGAAATGGGTAGAGGAATACAAGGTTGACGGTCTTCGGTTTGATGTGGCGAATGAGGTGTCCCATACCTTTTTAAAGGAGCTCCGGCAGGAAATGAAGGCAGTTAATCCGGATGTTTATCTTTTGGGAGAAATCTGGCATGATGCAATCGGATGGCTCCGGGGAGATGAGTTTGATGCGGTTATGAATTATCCTTTGGGACAAAGTATTAAGGATTTCTGGATTGATAAATCTTTGACGGGAGAGGATTTTGAATATACGGTAAACCGTTGCTATACGGGATATATGCAGCAGACGAATGATGTGCTGTTCAATCTTTTGGATTCTCATGATACGAAGCGACTGCGCTCGGAAGTAAGCAGTCTGGATGAATTTTATCAGCAACTGGCGGTACTTTTTGCGATGCCGGGAAGTCCTTGTATTTATTACGGAACGGAAATAGCCATGGAGGGCGGACATGACCCGGACTGCCGTAGGTGTATGCCATGGAGCAAAATCGAAGCGGGAGAATTTGACGACAGAATTGCGATGGTAAAGCAGTTAATTTCTTTGCGGAAAGAGGAAAAATTGTTACAGAGCAGAAACTTTCATTTTCCGGCAGAGTATGATAATCCGCGGGTGATTCACTTTACCAAGGTCGGGTGGGTCGATAATTTCGTGGAGGTGCTGATAAATTGCTCCGAAGAGACAGTGGATGTGCCGGAGGGCGGAACCGTTTTATTTGCAAGACATTTTGAAGACGGAAGGCTTAAGCCCCACGGAATTTTGTTCAAGAAACAGCAGGGGGCTGAAAAATCTATTTATAAATAGATAAACTTGAATGCGAAAGGAAGAGAATATGGCAGAACAATTTGGCAGTACATCAGAATATGTGGCATCACAGGAATTGATGGCAAGTGTAAATATTGCAATGGCATTAAAAAAGCCGTTGTTAATCAAAGGTGAACCGGGAACCGGAAAGACCATGTTAGCGGAAGCGGTAGCGAAATCCTTAAATAAAAAACTAGTCATTTGGAATATTAAGTCAACCACAAAAGCACAGGAAGGACTTTATACTTATGATACGATTCAGCGTCTTTATGACGGACAGTTCGGTGAAGAGGGTGTGGATGACATTGCAAGATATATCAAGCTTGGGAAATTAGGAGAGGCATTTGAAGCGGATGAGCAGGTTGTTTTGCTGATTGATGAAATTGATAAAGCGGATTTGGAGTTTCCCAATGATTTGCTGTGGGAGCTTGACCAGATGGAATTTTATATTCATGAAACGAAGAGAACGGTAAAGGCAAAGCACAGACCGATTGTGATTATTACGTCCAATGCGGAAAAAGAACTGCCGGATGCGTTTCTTAGAAGATGTATTTTCCACTACATTGAATTCCCGGATAAGGAATTGATGGAGGAAATAATCAAAACTCATTTCCCGAATGTGGAAGAAAATCTGATGAAAAACGCAATGGAAGTCTTTTATTGGATTCGGGATATCAGAGATTTAAGGAAGAAGCCCAGTACCTCTGAATTGATTGACTGGATTAATGCGTTGCAGATTGGCGGTATTCCGGCGGATACTCTGATGAAAGAACTGCCGTTTTTAGGAGTTATGGTAAAAAAGGACGAGGATTTGGAATCTGTGAAAAAAAGGGTTGATTAGCCTATGTTTAGTAAATTTTTCTATACATTAAAAGAATTTGGATTAAATATTACGCTCAGTGAGTGGCTGACCTTACAGGAAGCTTTGAATGAAGGACTTTGTGAAAGCAGTCTGACACAGTTTTATTATGTGGCAAGGGCAATTCTTGTGAAGAGTGAAACGGATTATGACAAATTTGATATGGCGTTTGAAAAAGAATTTAAAGCGGTACAGCATGAGCCGGAGCTGACGAAGCAGATGCTTCGCTGGCTGGACAAATCGGATGAAGTGGTGCCCGATCAGCTTACAAACGAAGAGAGAAGCTGGCTTTCCAACGAAGAAGTCATTATTGATAAGCAGGACATTGAGGAAAAGTTTAAGGAGAGACTGAAAGATCAGGACAACGAACACAATGGCGGAAGTTACTGGATTGGAACAATGGGAAAAACATCCTTTGGGAATACCGGCGGCAATGTAGGCGGTGTCCGTGTAGGCGGAAAAACCGGATTTCAGTCGGCATTTTCCGTAGTGGGTGAAAGAAAATACCGGGATTTCAGAGATGATAAGGTGCTGGATAACAGACAGTTTCAGCTTGCCTTAAGAAAGCTTCGCCAGTTTTCTACCAAACTGGATATTCCCAAGACTGAACTGGATATTAATGGCACCATTGATAAAACCTGCAACAATGGCGGATGCTTACAGATTGTCATGGAAAAACCGCGGAAAAATGCAGTGAAGCTGTTGCTTCTGATGGATTCGGGCGGTACCATGATTCCTTACAGCACGCTGCTTACCGAACTGTTTCAGTCGGTGCATAAGTCGAATCACTACAAGGATGTAAAGACCTACTTTTTCCATAACTGTATTTATTCCCATCTGTATAAGACACCGGAATGTGAAAATGGTGACTGGATTGAAACGGAATGGATGTTCCGTAATCTGGACAGCGATTACAAGGTCATTATTGTGGGAGATGCGGCAATGGCACCGGAGGAGTTGTATTCGGACAGCGGTAATTACAGAGGCCCGAACAACGGTCTTTCCGGGGAAGAATGGCTGTTGCAGTTAAAGCGTCACTACAAAAAGGTAGTCTGGTTAAATCCCAAAATGGCACCCGGACATGCTCCATGGAGAGAGGCAGAGACGGCAATTAAGGCAATGTTTCCCATGTATAAGCTGACAGTAGATGGACTAAATCAGGCTATGGCGAAACTGATGGTGAACAAATAAGCTTGAAAATGAATTTGATTACAAAAATCTGAAATTTCATTACACTTTACTAAAATTATTTATAAAAGTGCCGATATTAGTTGTGAATATGAAAAATAAATATTGATATTCATAGAAAAAGGTGTGAAGGAATCACAAAGAAGCAAAAGGCACTGTCATCGATGGAACGAGAGAAACAGTTTCGGGGTGACAGTGTCTTTTTTTTACAGGAGGACAAGTGGATAATATGAGAATAGGAAGAAATCATGTAGCATTTACAGCTTTACGTTCTAAAATGATTCGAAGCAGAAAGACGAAAATAAAGTCAAGTTCCTTTTCTACGTCTTCAAGCAGGAAAAGCACAGGAACTACGACGAAGACACTTGCGCAGAAAAGTGCGGCATTGTGGGAGTCGAATAAGAAGAATGCTTCTGCTTCAAAAACGATGTTGGAGGAGACAAAAGCAAATTACACTGCAATGAAAACAGCAGCCGGAACAGTAGCAAAGCATTTGGAAAAACTGATGACGGAAGGAGAAGGTTCGTTGTTTGATAAAGCAGAAACCGAAGCTGACAGGGAGTCTGTTTTGAAAGAGATTACCGGATTTGTGGAGGCCTATAACGATATGGTGGAAAGTATGACCGAGGAGGGTGGAACAGTAAATGAAATGTATACACGTCAACTCCATGGTTTTGTAGTCTCTAACAGAAGTAAATTGGAAAAGAGCGGTATTACGGAAAATAAGAACGGAAAACTGGAAATGAATAAAGAAACGGCGAAAAAGGCAGAAACGGAAACATTAAAGGAACTGTTTCAGGGGAAAGACAGTTTTGCCGGTAAGGTGTCAGAGCGAAGTGAAAAAATTAAAGAGAATGCGGATACCAATTTGAATTCCATAAACAGTGCAACCTACAGTGCGTTACTTTCAAGTTACGGAAGTAGCGGAAGCCGTTTTAATTCGTGGGGATAGTGCGGAAAGATAGTCAAGGAATAAAAAGTGATGGAGAGGAGACGGAAAACATGGCAATATCAAGTATCGGATATTTGAAACAATTGGATGCACAACAGATGAAAAAAACAGTGCAGAAGGAGGAAACTGACTATTACACAGCAGCTTGTGCATCCATTGCAAAGCAGATGGAAGAAAGAAGGATTACGGAAGAAACTTCTACGGAAGAACGAGTGTTAAGAAGCAACGGAAGGGTTGAGGTGATGCCGGGGAGCCGTCTGAAAGCGCATTTAAGCGGTGAAGATGATAAAGTACCTTATGGTTATCTGGCAAAGGATGGAATAATTGAGTATAACGGAGTAACTTTTGTGTGTGATTACAATCATAACCGGTTGTGTTTAGGAGACATTACGAACAAAGAGGAATGTATTACGATTCCTCTTGAGGATGGTGGGTCTTTAGTAGTGAACAGAGATAATGTAGGTGCATTGGCAAAAGCAATCGGGATGTTTTCACCGGAGGATGCAAACAGGATTATGCGTGCGTTACATCAGGATACAAAAGCACGACAGATGCTTGAAGAGATTAAAGAGGAAGAAAACAGTGTAGGAAAAATGGTGGAAGTTTGAAATGGTCGCCGCTGGGCGACCATTTTTTGTATAATAGGAAATTCCTCCTGCTGGAGGAATCTATAATAAAAATGCCC
>CAYUYJ010000043.1:0-21720 GCA_964449325.1 uncultured Lachnospiraceae bacterium
GAAGAGGTATTTTACTTCTTCCCAATATTTTTGCCAACTAAAATTATACACTAACTCCAATAATTATATTTTGGTCAGTATATGATATGTTTTTAGATAACTCTCTTGCAAATGCAATGGTCAATGTATTTATCTTTACTTGAACTTTTATTTTTTTAAAATCGTCTAAAACTAGGCAGAAATCATCATCTGATTCAAAGGATATTTCTTTGAGACCGTTGCTAAGATATAAAAAAATATACTTTATGCTAGCTAAGTCTTGTTGAGAGAATCCTATACTGCTAATCATTCCACCTACCAATTTTCTGTCATTAACGGTATTCATAGTTTCTCCTTCTGAAGGTGGTTTATTTGTCGTTGAGTGTTTGGTTTAAACATTTTTCCAATCTACATGGCCAGTCTGAGTGCTATCACATGAATTAGGCCAATTCAATTTCCAGTTAGTGTATTGGTCTTTAGAAATAGTATTCTGATGATACTCCACATACCGAGTATACCATTCCTGCATAAATTCATTTACAAGATTGTATTTCACTGTGATTCCGATGGGAGCATGGTATTGGAAATAGTTTGGTTCGTTGTAGGAGCCTCTGATAACCCAATCCTTATCCGGTTCTCGCACCTGCTCCAGCTTGAACAACTCCAAAAGACCGAAAGTTTCCATCCAAAAGAGGTTTTCCAGAATATCGGTAGCATTTGCAGTTGTGTAATTATTCAATGAATAGACATTTACTCTTAGAGCAGCAGCAATATGCTCAAGGGCATCTTTCTTAGGTGCTTTCTGATTACTTTCGTATTGGCGTATGCGGACATCTGCGGATGCTTCGGGGAAGCCACAAGCCAGTCCCAGCTCTTTTTGTGTCATATGCCTGAATTCTCTAACAAAGCGAATTCTCTGACCTTGTGTCATGGAATCTCAACTCCTCTTCTATTTTTTTATCCATTGTACCAGAGAATACGAAAAAAGAAAAGAACCAAAAAAAGTTCTGAAAAACTCTTGACAGAACCCGAAAAGGTTCTCATAATACAATTATTCCACAGAACCATAAAAGGTTCTGTGATGCAGAAAGGAGGGAGAATCAAATGGTAGATACAAACATCAGACCTGCATGGCAAATTGGAAGAGATGAAGCAACTCACCAACCGGATGTGTGGAGCCAGAGGGTGGAGCATCCCGGAGAAGGGCAAAGACTATCACGGAAATGATTTGGAGATGGGACATGTTCGGGCTTGGAGCAAGGACAAGTATCACATGCTACTACATAATGCCAAGGAAAGCTATGTTGCCGCTTGCGCACTGGCGTTATTGGAAGCTAAAGCTGATGCCTGCAGTAAGGATGATTTTATCCAGAATATGAAGTAAAAGGGCTGGCGCGTGATATGGAAGCCTACACGAAAGAATATCACATTTGTAAATGAGGAAGGCGAGAAGGTCAGAGATAGAAATATCCTCAAGTCCTTTAACATCAATGTAACGAAGGGAGAGTTGTTAGATGAATTTATTAGAAAGAATGAACGTAGGAACGGAATCCTGCGAGACGATGAAGAGGAACGAATCAGAAGAGTAGCAGAAGATGCAGAGCTTGCAGGATACTATCAGCAAGTGCAAGATGCTCTTGAAGAAACAGGCACAGGTGCTAGCGCAGAAGGAATCGAGGAAATCACAGTTGGAGAAGTCACTCAGGGAGAAAGACGTAGCATACGCGAAGCTCTTGCAACAAAAGAAAGAGCAAAAGGAACGCCCGGAGCGGAAGATAGAAAGCGAGAGGAGCAGTTACAGGTACCTGAACAGCAGGTTAAGAGAAACAGCAGAAGAGCTCGATAGGGAGCGAGGGAAGAATGCTTGGGATAAGTTTGTGGAGAATCATCGGTTGCGAGTTCCGAAAAAGAGGTATAGAAGTTGCTATTACGTCAAAAAGAGTTTTTCAGATTGTTTTGTGAAAAAGATGTTATTTCCGTTGGGAGGTGAAAATTTTGCAGTAGCTGTGTTTGCAATTTTGATTCATTTTGATATGGTATATGTGGTAAATTGGGGCTCTCTTTGGTGATTTTATCAGAGGGAGCTTTCTTTTGAGTTGTGTTTCGGTTTAACTGCGGATATGTTTAAGAGAAACATGAGAAAAAAAGGGAGACAATCGCAAGTTCTTGCGATTGTTGATTGATTTTACAAAGAGTGTGTGATATGATTGGTTTGTATGTGAAAATATTTGTGATTGTAGGTGGAGTATATGAAGAAAAGGGTTGTAATATTAAATGATGAGCTTGGAACAATGGCACTTGGGTTTTCTAAAGCTGGTTATGATATAGGTGCAATTTATATTGATGTTTCTGATGTTAACAATTATAGAGTTTGCGAAAAAAATTGGGGTACGATTATTAGGAATATTTCGGTGATAGGTAATAATGATAACTCAAGTAGATTACCTACAGATATTGATTGCATAGCAGGGAGAATTCATGCATCATTTAGTGTTGCTGGGAAAATGCAAAATGGTATGGAAAGAATGAACCCATATAGGCAGTTAGGAGATGCAATACAAGAGGTGAGACCGCGGTGTATAATCGTACAGTGTTTGTGGGCAAATCGAGAAAATGTACACCACAATTGGTTCTGTAAAAAACTTGTTGACAGTGGATATGTGGTGAGAGAAGAGCGCGTGGAGACAGGTGTTATTACAGGTTTTCCAATAAGTGAAAGAGTGTTTTTTCTAATTGGTACATTGAATGAAAAAGATGTTAATTTGGATTTTTTGAAAAGTATAGAAAAACCCAATTATGGTATTGTGGATTTCTTGGAAAAAGAATCTATTATTGATGATTGGTATTATGGGGTAAAACAGAGTGAAATAGAGCGTATTGAAGGTGCGGTAGAAAACAGTGTTTTCTGCTGGGATAGAAACCAATATAAAGAAAGTGCTTTGGTGAAATGGAATAACATGAAAGTTCCATTAGTATATCGGGATGGATACATAAGGAAAATAACGCATAGGGAAATTGCTCGTTTAAAGGGGATTCCGGACGAATATTTTGTACCACATACAAATAAGTCAAGGTTGTATCAAAAATTGATGAGCTGCTCAAATGTACAGCTAGTACAGGAACTTGCGTCTACAATATGTTTTAATGAGGATGAAGAATTCTTTCGTAAAAGAGAGATTTCAAAAGCGTTACAGTTTGAAGAAATTCTGGTTTCTTTTTTGAAACAGAAAGGTATAAGTAATGGTCTTAATACAGGTGAAATAAATACATATGTAGATTTTCAATACAAAGCGGAAAATCATATATATAATTTTGAATTTAAGATATATAACAGTAATATAGGTTTGAAGAGCAAAATAATTGCAGCGTGTAAAAAACTTTCGGTCCAAATAGCAGATGAGCATACAACAAATATACTTGTCATAGGAAATATTGTTGGAGATGAAATTAAAGCTTTAATTAGTGACCAATATAATGTGGTTATTTGGGATATTGAAAATATATTATGGTTATTAGAGGGTTTTCCACAACTTAAAAGCGATTTTATTGCGTTGCTTAGTTTTAATGTATCTGCAGTTGTTCCCAAGAGTGCTCAACCAGGTATTTTTAGTCAGTATGTAACAAATACAACAAAGGTTGATTTGCAAGAACGGTTGAGGATAATTAATCCTGGAAAGGAGGAGGCAACAAAATATGAGGAAGTGTGTGTTGCCATAATAAAGTTTCTCTTTTCTGAACACATACAGTTTTATAAAGAACAGAAAAAATCAAATGCTGGTTTGTATCGGTTTGATTTTTGTGGAAAAATTAAGCATGGAAATATTAGCGAATTCTTTGAGACTATACAACGATTTTTTGATACAAAATATGTAATCTTTGAGTTCAAAAACTATAAAGAAGAAATAACCCAAAAAGAAATATATACGACCGAGAAGTATTTGTATGAAAAGGCACTACGAAAAGTTGCGATAATTATTTCACGTAAAGGTAGTGATGAAAGTGCGAAGAAAGCTGCACGAGGAAGTTTACGTGAGTTGGGGAAATTAATCATTTGTTTATCGGATGAGGATGTGAACAAACTTATTGATATGAAAATCAATAAAGAAGATCCAGCGGATTATCTAGAAGCTTTATTAGATGATATGCTGATGGACTTAGAGAAGTGATATTTGCAAAAATAGGAGAAGATAATTATGGCTGTATCATATAAGCGATTATGGAGATTGTTAGTTGATAAGGAAATGAGTAAATCAGATTTGCGAAAAAAGGCAGATATAGCTCCTAATACCATGACAAAGTTGCGCCGTGATGAGGATGTAAGTTTAACGATTCTAAGTAAAATTTGCAAAACTTTGAATGTAGACTTCGGTGATATTGTAGAGTATGTGCCGGATGCGGAGATTTGGGATTTGTATAATGAGAAAAGAGAACTTATTGGGAAAGATCATGTAAGAGGTGATCAGTTACCGATAGATGGATACCATTTGATAGTGCATGTGTGGATTCGAAATTCCAAGGGTGAGTATCTGATTTCGCAGCGTTCGGGAAATAGACCAACATATCCGCTGATGTGGGAGTGTGTAGGTGGTTCTGTTGTAAAGGGTGAAGATAGTCTACAAGGAGCAATAAGAGAAGCTAAAGAAGAGGTTGGCGTTGATTTGTTGCCGGAAAAGGGACAAGTTATTTTTAACAAGGTACGTAAAATTATAGATGGCATAATTTTTAATGATATTATGGATGTTTGGTTATTTGATTATGATGGAGCAGTTGATTTAAGCAACGCCACGACAGATGAAGTAGCGCAGGTTGCTTGGATGGACAGGGAGCAAATTAAGGAATTGTTTGAGCAGAAAATGTTTGTGGAGACACTGGAGTACTTTTTTACAGAAGTGAGCAAAGAGAGGAGTTAAATGTTTAAATTTATTTTTGAGTTAGCAACAGAACCATTGGGCTTACCTATTGAATGGTATTACGAATGGATTATTCTATTGGTTGTTGGTGAAATAGCATACCATGTTGCATATGATAAGGTGGGTATTTTATATCATAGTGGTTTTATATCTGGAAGGTCAGTAGGCTCATTTGTTCATTGGATGATTAGAACGGTTGTGTTTGTGGCAATTTGGGCGGTAACATATGGAGTGATTTGGATTGGCAAATTTGTTATGACACACAAGATACAAGTTATTATTGGGATATGTAGTATCGTAGCTGTTGCAATAGTTGCAAAATTATTGATTTGGGTTAAACAGCGAAGTAAATTAGTCAAAGTTTCAGTAAATGTTGAAGAGGATGAGAACCGATAAAATATAGAAAGTTGGTAGATTTATGAAGGAAAAAGAGTCTTGGCAGGACGAATACTTAAAGTGGATTTGTGGATATGCAAACGCTTACGGTGGAACAATATACATAGGTACTGACGATCATGGTAAGGTTGTAGGAATTCATAATGCAAAGGACTTGTTAGAGAGAATTCCTAATAAGATTACTGACACAAGTGGAACAGTTAAAAACTATGTTTCATCTGTATATGATAAAATTGGTATAAAAGAACGAAACTATCTTATTCTTAAATTCGGGCATATAATAGCAGATTATGACCAAAGTAATGAGAGAAAATGACCATAGTTACTTCACAATTTTTGATATATTAGTTATTTTTGACTTAATATCGAAAGGAGTGGTGTGAAAATGAGATTTTTTGATTGTAATGAAAGTAGAAGAAAAAGGAAAGTTGGCAAATTTATATTGGTAGCTATCGTATGCCTGTGTTTAATTTGTTTTATTAATTTTATACCTACTTTTAATTTAGAAACATCTAATATGTCTTTGTTAGAAGGAAAGTGGGTAAATGTATATTATGAGGCAGAAAAAGATGCGGCTGAGGATGTGTTTCAATATGCAGATGCTGAAACAGAGGATATTGCTGAAAAGTTGGGTTTTGACAAAAAACAAAATATCAATATATACATATATGATCACCAAAGCACAATGCAAAAAAAGAAATATGGTTATATCGGCCCATTGTTAGGTTTGGATTGGTATATTGGGGATAATATCGGGACGGATGTAATCTTAACATCACCAGCAAATCCCGGAAAGGTACACGATTATGATAATAACAAATATGCTGTTCTTCATGAAATTGTACATGCATACATTAGTGTGAAGAATCCTGATATTCATTTGTGGTTGACTGAAGGAATGGCTTTATATTTGAGCAATGGCGAGAAATTTTATAAAGAGTATTTAGAAGAAATGAAAATTCCGACATATGAAGATACATGTACAAGAAATCCTATCCGCTTTTCAAATTGCGGAGGATATACATTTGCGAATACCTACATAGAATATTTGGAATCAACATATGGTTGGAGTAAAGTTTTAGAATTAATTGAGACGGAAAAGTATGAGCAAGTATTTGGGAAGAGTTCAGAGGAGATATATGATGAGTGGGTTTTGTATTTGAACAACTATTATCAGTAATTCTGTTGTACTGAAAAATAAATTTGTGATACAATACGATTTAAGGAAAGTACCCATGACAGCTTATGAGATCATTTCGATTTTCATTGGGCATTAGCTTTACTGATGTCCTTTGGTAGCTTGATTGTAGCGAAAATAAAAATATCTATCCTGTCTGAACCACAGGATAGGTGGTGTCCGTAAGGACATTTCTTTATCGTCGGCGTGGTGAGAGTTGACGTCATCGTCATCCATCGCATTTTTTCTCTATTATCAGTTCATCATTTTCATACATTTTGAGGAAAACATCTAGGAACTGAGCATCAAATTGCGTTCCTCTTCCCTTTTTAAGTTCGTTAATTATGATTTTTTTCGGAAGTGCTTTTCGATATACTCGGTCAGAATTCATGGCATCAAATGAATCGGCAATGCATACTATTCTTGCGTCTACCGGAATTTCATTACCTGCAAGTCCTTTCGGATAACCTTTTCCATCCACTCTTTCATGATGGTATTTCGCCACATCCGACGCTTTGGGAACTGTGTCTGCTTTGGACAAAATCTCCCCGCCCAAAAAAGTATGAGACTGTATAATTTTATATTCGGTATCAGTTAATCTTGAATCTTTATTTAGTATCACATCCGGAACACCAATTTTACCAACATCATGCAAAATTGCTTCATATCTTAGAAATTTTATTTGATCTTCGCTCCATCCAAGTTTTTTCGCCAAAAGAACAGCATATTCTGACACTCTGTATGAATGACCATTTGTGTATTTGTCTTTTGCATCAATTGCATTAGCAAGTGTTTCAATCATTTGAACAGACATATTTTCTATCTGTTTTCTACGTTCTATTTCAATCGCAGTAAGACGTTGCACTTCATTTGTTAATTTGTCATTGTATTCCATATCATTTAACACACTTATGTGATATCGAATCATAGCTGTAGAATTAATCATTATTGCACACATATACAGTACAGGATATCTATTCATAAATGTTTCTGTATATTGAGATGCAACATAGCTTCTAAGGGGTGTGTAGAACAAGACAGCAAACAAACACCAATAATATAAAGATAGAATTATTCCATGTTTGACGTTGGCAAGGAACATAACAGCAGTTGGAACAATCATAGTCCATAAAATCGCAAAGCCCTCGTTTTCCCCTGATATCGCATAGTACGTCATAAGTAGTATGCAGGCAAAAAGGATAGCATATATTGCCGCTGTTCTCTTTTTAAAATAGTGACAGGTAATAAAAGTAAATATACCTACAGCACAAAAAAATGCAGTAGTAACTGCCATAAAATAACTGCCTTGAATAACATTCATAGATGTCGTAATAAGCGTACAAAATGAAATTGCAAGTCCAACATACGATAGGGCATTTATATTGCTCTGTAATTTTTCACCAACAAAAATCGATCTATTAAGTTGTCGATAAATATTCTTTAGTTTATTAATCATATATTATTCCCTTTATCAAGATAGGTACTACCGAGAAATGATGTGCTTGGTTCTTTTCGACTCGATTTATTCGGAGATAATTATAACATTCTAATATTTATTTGCCAATATTTTCTTATGCAATGTAAGAGCACAATAGCAAGACTATGCGACTATTTATTGATAGAGTAGTGGTTTGGTGATATTATCGAGGATAGGATATGTAAAAGTGGAGGTAAACATGAAAGTATTGGTAATGAATTGTAGTCCCGTAAGGAATGGAGCAACAGCAGAAATAGTAAAAATAGTTACTGACTGTTTGGAAAAGAGACATAATGTTAAAAACATATGTATTGATGACTATGATATAAATTTCTGCAAAGGATGCAGAACATGTCATAAAACAGCAAAGTGCGTTCAAAATGATGATGTTGATAGAATAATAGAGCAATATGAATGGGCTGATATTATTATATCTGTGTCTCCGTCATATTGGGCAGATATACCGGGACAATTTAAAGCTTTTATTGATAGATGTACTCCTTGGTGTAACACGCATGAACCACATGCAAAAATAAGTAGTGGTAAGAAAGGATATGTCATAGCATTAAGAACGGGTCCGGGCATGAGGGAATGTGAGAGAATTATTGAAAGTATAGAACATTTTTACGGACATATGGAAATTGAATGTTGTGACAGGCTGGGATTGTGTTCGGTGGAATATAAGGAAGATTTGGAATGTAAGCAAGAAGAGATTGTGGAATTTTGTAGCAAGATAGAGTAAATAAATCGATTTATTACAGTGTACAAATGTTTTGAAAAGAGTTTAGGAGAGACAGTGAAAATGAAGATTAGAGTAGCTACTTTGAAGGATGCTCAAAAAGTTGCAGGTTTGGCAATTCAGATGTGGAAATCACATACTCTTGAAGAATTAACACAGGAATTTTACGATTATATGAGTAAAGGGAATGGTATAGTTTTTCTTGCCATGGCAGATGGATGTGCGGTTGGATTTGCGCAATGTGGATTAAGACATGACTATGTAGAAGGTACAGATTCAAGTCCGGTTGGATACCTGGAGGGGATTTTTGTAAAAGAGGAATATAGAAAAAGAGGACTGGCAAGAGATATGTTAGTGGCTTGCCAGAAGTGGGCAAAGGAGCAGGGGTGCACTGAATTTGCCAGTGACTGTGAACTGGATAATGAAGATAGCCTGAAATTTCACTTAAAGATGGGATTTAAAGAAGCCAATAGAATTATTTGTTTTACAAAGAAAGAAATCAGGGAGTAGATTCATTTTCAAGAGCAGTATTTGGTAATGGAGATTTTGTATGGAAGAAAAAATTACTTTATGTGGAGACAATTGTATAGAGTGTCCCAGATACAATGCACATAGCGAAGCGGAATTACGAGATGTTGCGGAACTGTGGTATAGGGTGGGTTGGCGAGATACGGTAGTATCTAATGAAGAAATTGCTTGCACGGGCTGCTCTTCACATAAATCCTGTACATATGGATTGGTTGATTGTACAAGAAAGCATGGTATTGAAAAATGCAATCAATGTAAAGAGTTTCCATGCGATAAGATTACGGATATGTTGGAACGTTCAAAGAAACATCAGGAAAAGTGTAAAGAATTATGTTCAAAAGAAGAATATATTGTATTAGAGAAGGCTTTCTTCGATAAGGAAAACAATTTGAGAAAATGACTGTTTTTCATATGAAAAAGAAGTGGAAACATACGAATACTTCTTTACGGAAGTGGACATAGAATAGAGGAATAGAATAAAGAAGGGTGAAATTCCATGAGAATATCAGAAGTATCTGAGTTAACAAATACACCGGCCAGCACAATCCGGGCATATGAAAAATGGGGAGTGATTACCCCACCACAGCGACAAAGTAATGGGTATCGTGTATACGAAACATATCATGTTACCCAGGTTAAGATAGTACGTTTGTTGTTTGGAGGATTTCTCAATCAGCGGTTAAGAAAGATGACATATCAGATTGAAGATGCAATGAAAGTCAGAGACCGGAAGTTGTGTATGGAATATACATTAAGGTATCAGGAAGCACTTCTGGAGGAAAAAAGAATTGCATTATCTGCCATTGAGAGGATACGTTCTGCAGGCGAAAACCAACAGATTCAGGCACATGATCAGTCAGAAAACGAAAGAATCTCAGCCGCTGAGGCAGCGAATCTTATACATACAACCAAGGATAGCATTCGCAACTGGGAGCGTAATGGTCTGATCAACGTTGGGGTACAGCCATATGAACGACGAACATATGGTACTAATGATGTGGAACGAATGAAGATTATCAAGATGATGCTCTCTATTGGATTTTCTATGTCCACCATCAAACGTTTTTTTGTTTTGTATGATGAAGGAAAAGTACAGGAAGCCATCAAAAGTATCCAGACAACTCCCGATGCGGAAGACATTCTTACAACTGCCGATGCATGGATTCATATGCTGACCATAAAGGAAGAACACACGAAACAGATACTTTCAATGATTCCAAATATCTAAACCTTGTATTTGCACACCACTTTTTATGCTTTTGTTATGCTAGCGATAGCAAAAGAAAAAGGATGGTGTTATTTTTATGAAACGAATTCTTGGGGTTCTATTGATTCTTACATTGATCTGTGGAACACAAAACTTTGTTCAGCAATTATTTACAAGAAATGCATTGACTGTTATCACGGAATCTTTGAGCGGAACAAAACAGATGGGAAGCATTATCACCGCAGTAGCATTGCTTGCATTGTCACTCTGTTTTTATCCGGTCATGCAGCATGCATATCAATTGTGGAAGGTAAGATTAAGACAGATTATCGGACAGAAATTTTCAAAAGAAATCCTTCAAAAATATGAAAAGATGGAATTTCAGTACTTTGATACTCCGGATACCTATGATTTGTGTACCAGAGTGACCAAAACTGCAACAGACAAAATATTTGAAGGAAAAATGGCATGGTTTGAGTTGCTGCAGAATCTGATTACCGCAGTTACGCTCTCTGCGCTTGTACTGAATATAGCATGGTATACCTTACCTTGTTCCTTGCTTACTGTATTGCCAATGATTTTATTGAACCACAGAAAAGCAAAGGATATGCAGAAGGCGGAAGAGGAGAGAGCTTATTACGACAGAAAATCCACTTATGCAGCTAATTTACTGCTTCATAAAGATAGTCTGATGGAAATAAAAGTATTTGGCAGCAGAGCATATATACAGAAAATCTGGAGTGATAATCTGATTCAGAGCATGAAGAGAAAGCGAGAAATATCACTACATGCCGGAAAGCAGGGAGCTGTGGTAAATATGGTCTATACCTGGGCGGGACTTCCGGTGTCCTTCTTTGTTTTGTGGCAGGTAACCAAAGGAAGAATCTCTCTTGCAGATTATGTTGTATTATCACATGCTTTAGCTACGCTGGGACTTACTGTAGTATATGGAGTTTCTGGTTCGTTCGGAAAGATTAAACAGTATCAACTGTTTCAAAAGGATTATGAAACCGTCATGAGTATGAAAGAATGTGAATACACGCAGGTTGCCGGTGGAGAAGCGTTTGAAGAACTGCGATTTGAGCATGTATCATTTATTTATCCGAATACGGAAAAAGAGATCTTGCATGATGTATCTTTCACTATCTGCAAGGGTGAGAAAGTTGCGATTGCCGGAGTAAACGGTGCAGGAAAAAGTACGATAATCAAATTAATCTTAGGACTGTATGCACCAACGAAAGGAAAAATCACCATAAACGGAAAAGAGATATCTCTTTTATCCCCGACAGACAGGTGTCGTCTGGTCAGTGTAGTATTCCAGGATTATACAAAATATCATATGAAAATTCGTGAGAATCTTGCGTTTGGCAATCTCCGACAGATAAATGAAGATCAAGTGCTTATGAATGGAATTGAGCAGAGCGGTCTAAAGGAAACAATTGAACAATTAGATGGTGGACTTGATCATAGGATTGGCGTGGAATGTGGAGAGGGAAGTAACCTTTCGGAAGGGCAATGGCAGAAATTAAATCTTGGAAGAATGTATGGTTCTGATGCGAATCTCTTGTTATTAGATGAGCCTACTGCAGCTATGGATACGAAGGCAGAATCAGAATTGTATCATCACTTCTTAAAGCTATCTGATGCAAAATCCTGCATTCTCATTTCACATCGTCTCGGAAGCACAAGAATTTGTAATCGTATTCTTGTATTGGCTGATGGAAGAATTGCAGAAACAGGAAATCATGAGCAGCTTATGAAAGCAGGAGGTATCTATGCAGAAATGTTCCGCTCTCAGAGCAGCTGGTATACCGAGGATGGCAAACCGGACAAGTATTCTAAGGAGGTAATTGCATGTTGAAACAGTATAAAAAGATTATCGGTACCGTGGTAAAATCGGCTCCTAAGGAAAGTGCCATTATCCTTTTGATGGCGATTCTGGTTGGAGTGGTCGAAGGAGTATGTACGCAGCTAACCATAGAGGTATATGATGCCATTGGCAGATTTGCATATGGAAAAGGAAGTTATCTTGTATTATTTCTGGCATTTGGAATCTATGCTTTGTTATCACCACATTATTATCTCTATCTTCCGATGGATGAGTTTATGAGATCGGTACTGATGCAGAAATTACAAAAACGATTAATGGAGCGGGTATTTCAGTGCGTATGTGGGGGTGACATGGGACAGCTGGAGGATCCTGTATTATATGAAAGAGTTACCAAAGCGTCCGAAGATACCATTCACCAAAAATATCGGAAGATCATTGATGCAACGATATATATTCCGCTTAATTTAAGTTGCTTTATTGCGGTTCTTGTTGTTTTGGCAGCTCATTCTTATTTGCTGGCTGTGATAGCATTGATTGGTCTGATTCCAACCTTTATTGCAAGAGTTCTTGAGGGAAAAGGATATTTCGCATTATATACTAATCAGACAAAGAATCGTCAGTATCTTACATATCTTTGGGATCTGTTGAATGGTTATGGAACAAACCGGGATATGAAAGTGTTTGATCATGGAGAATACTTAAGAAATGAATATACAGATTTGTTGGAACAAACGGTTGATGAGGAATGGAGCCTTGAAAAGAAGAATTTCTTTCGGACACTAATCTTAGATTCCTTACAGCCGCTAAGTATTGCAATTGCAATTTTATTAAGTATTTTCCTGATTACAAATAATGAGATTGCTATAGCTGTTTTTGCAGCATTGCTACAGGCCATGGTTTCGATCAATGAAACTTCAAGTGCCATTATTGTTCAATGTACGGATATGATTACGGCAATGCCATATTTGAATCAATTCTTTGAGTATGTGGAATCTTCGGAAACTGAAAGAGAGCAGAGAACGAAACAAGTGACTGGGTTTCATACCATGAAATTTGATAAGGTATCGTTTCATTATCCGGGAAAAGAGGAAAATGTTCTTGAAAATGTAAGCTTTGTATTATATGAAAAGGAAAGTATCGCGCTGGTTGGTGAAAATGGTTCCGGAAAGAGTACTTTAATCAAATTGATGCTCCGAATTTATCGTCCAACGAAAGGAAAAATCCTTTTAGATGGTGTGGATATCAATGAAATTGAAGATTGCTGCTTTTATGAAAAGATTTCAGCGGTATTTCAAAATTACATAAGATATCAGTTGTCACTCAGAGAAAATGTAGCGATGAGCGATCTGACACTTTTGAATGAAGATGAAATTCTGATGAAACAGTTAAGGCGTTATGAGATGGATACGGTTGTAGCAGAATTACCACAGAAACTAAATACTGTTCTTGGAAGAGAATTCGGTGAGGTGGATTTATCCGGCGGACAATGGCAGAAACTTGCGATTGCAAGGGGAGGACTAAAGCAAAGCTCTCTAATCATTTTAGATGAGCCGACAGCTTCCATTGATCCGATAACAGAAAGTGAAATTTTTGAACGATTCAAACAGTTTACCAAAGAATGCTGCTCTGTGATCATTTCACATCGTATCGGTGCCGCAAAAATTGCAAATCGGATTTTGGTATTGGAACAAGGTCATCTGATTGAGGATGGAACTCATGAGGAACTTATGAAACAACAAGGCGTTTACCGGAAATTATATGAGATTCAGGCACAATGGTATGTAAGTTAACAACTATTATGAGAAGGGAATTTTTGGGGTCAGAGAGTCGGAACATTCCGCATTTTTTGAAAATGTGGATGAAATTCATTAATTCGTATGGTACAATCTTTTTGTTGCCAAGAGCGACAAAACTAAATGAGAAAATTGAGATTTCAACGACAGAGATACTCATTGTGATAAATAAGCTGCCATTTGAGTATCGGACAAAGGGTGGTAAACAGAGGGAGCGAAACGAAGATGATGGAATGTGGTATTAACTTTCGAAGTCCTGAAAGTCAGGCAGAATATTTTGAGGCGTATGAGAAGACAATGCAGTTATTTTCTATAGAGGTACAGGAAGAATATGTGGATACCGAATTTGGAAAAAGCTATGTCATCAAGGCCGGGGACACAAATAATCCGCCACTTGTACTACTTCATGCAGCGAGCTGTGGCTCACCAATTTGGTATAAGAATTTTGAGGAACTGAGTAAATCATACAGGCTTTATGCGATTGACTTGATTGGCGAAACTTCAAAGAGCCTCATGAAAAAGAAAATGAAAAATCCATCGGATAATGCAAAATGGCTCAATCAAACCATAGAAGGATTAGGGCTTAATAAGGTTAATTTGTGTGGCCTTTCTATTGGTGGGTGGAATGCTGCAAACTATGCAGCAAGATATCCGAAAAAAGTGAATAAGCTTGTATTAGTCAGTCCCGTTCAGACCTTTGCAAAGATGTATAGCTCTTATTTTTTCAAAATAATGAAAATGGGTTTTCATCCAACCAGGGAGAATGTTGAAAATTATATTGGCTGGGGAAGCGAAAAGGAGGGCAAGCTTCCTGACAGTATCATTACACAGTTTACATTGTCTGTAATGAATATGAACTCGAATGCCAGCTTCCCAAAATGGCTTAAAGAGAGTCAGCTTAAGTCGATGGATATGCCTGTGCTGGTTCTGTTTGGTGAAAACGAATTTGCTTTTGACATCAGAAAGGCAGAAAGGCGCGCAAGAAAATGTATCCGGAATTTGGAAATGGAAATTGTAAAGGATGCATCACATCTAATTCCGGTAAGTAAGCCTGAATACATAAATGGAAGGATTCTGCAATTTTTCTATGCAACAGACAATCGGGATTCTGAAGAATGAATATTTGAGACGAATGCAGTTTGTCTGTCGAATTATGGTTAATAAACTTGTAAATGTGGAGTGTTATTAGTATAATAAAGCATGATTTTAAATTGCAGGTAGTCTATGGAATTGCCTGCTATCTTTACATTGTGGGTCGTAATCTGTGGAGGAAATGTGATGGGACTATTTATTAATTGCCTTGCTGTCGTATTTAGTACAATAATTGCATTTTGTGGAATTAGTTATTTTGTGCGGGAAAAGAACGCCGGGAATTTGCGGTATTATATGCTTATCATGGGCTTTTTCGGAGCCTTATGGAGTGGTGGGTTTGGCATTATGGGATTTACGGAAACTGCAGAACAAGCAGTTATATTCCGGGCAGTGGGACTGGTAGGCATTGCGGGTTTTATGATGACAGAAGCGCTGATGATTGCTTATATGGTCCGGCTTCCTAAGTGGCTGTTTCGCACATATGCAGTTGTATTTGGAATTTTTGCCGCTGTGGATTTGTTCTTTTTCATACCGGATTATCATACTTTTGTGCGGATAAACGGAAGAATGTGCTATTATGCAACAAATAGTATTGGAAGAACGATACACAATTTATTTTTAGTATTTATCGCGGTAACCATGGTTGGAATTGCCATTATTTGGGTACGCAAGGAAAAACCTACACGTCAGGTTTATTATGTCAGGGCTGTTATTCTCTCTAATCTGGCCATCTTGTTTTCTATTATCCCGGATACGATTCTGCCAATGTTAGGAGAACCTTCTTTTCCAAGCTCTGCTTATGGGATGTTCCTGACCTATATGATTACGTGGTTTTGGGCCACCAGGTTTAATGCGTTCAGTATCACAGTGGGAAATTTGAGCCAATATATTTTTGAGTCTGCAAATACCGCTATCCTGATTTTTGATGAACACTTCCGGCTTGTTTTGGCAAATCATTACGGGCAGGAACTTTTGGGAATTAAAAAGATTGAAAATCAAAAGCTTTCGGCGCTATTTCAGGGCACAGAAGAGGAAGCTGAAAGGTTACTTTGCAGGATTTTACAGGATAACAAAGGAGTAGAGGAGTTGGTATCTACACACGGGGAAATCAGCTGTTCGCTGAATTTTTCTGTTGCAAGAGACTTTCATGAAGATCCATACTGCATTGTCTGTTTTGTGTATGATCTTACAAAGGAAAAAAATATGTTGCAGGAGCTTGTTCGGGCAAACGAAGCAAAGAGTCAGTTCCTTGCCAATATGTCTCACGAAATCCGCACTCCAATCAATGGCATTTTAGGTATGGACAGCATACTTTTAAAAGAATGTAAAGATGACAACTTAAGGGAATATGCAAAAAATATCCAGAGTGCAGGGCAATCACTGCTTTCCATTATCAATGATATTTTGGATATATCCAAGATTGAGTCCGGCAAACTGGAAATTCTTCCGATAAAGTATGAATTGTTTTCAATATTGAATGACTGCTATAACTTAACAAAAGTAAAAATTGAAAATAAGCCGCTTGAATTTGTAATACAGATTAATGAAAATCTGCCTTCATGGCTATATGGAGATGAAGTCCGTATTAGACAGATTATCAACAATTTTCTGTCCAATGCGGTGAAATATACGAAAGAGGGAAAAGTTACATTCTGCTTGGATTACGAAGAAAAATCGGAGAAACAGATACAGCTTGTCATATCAGTTACCGATACAGGAATCGGAATCAAGGAAGAAGATTTGGGAAAGCTGTTTGAATCCTTTACCCGGATAGAAGAAAAACGCAATCGTAATATTGAAGGAACAGGGCTGGGGCTGAACCTTACGAAACATCTGATAGATTTGATGGGTGGGGAGGTTTCCGTGGAAAGTACTTATGGAAAAGGCTCCTGTTTTACTGCCAAAATACCACAGAAAGTAGTGGATGCCAAGCCAATGGGAGATTTTAGCAAACGTTACCGGCAATACCTGAATACTTCAGATGACAACACACTGTCTTTTTTGGCACCGGAAGCAGAGATTCTTATTGTGGATGATGTGGAGATGAATTTAAAGGTAGTAAAAGGTCTTCTGAAAGAAACAGAAATAAAGATTGATACAGCAACCGGTGGCAGGGAATGTCTGGAACGTGTGAAAAGGAAACAGTATGATATTATTTTTCTGGATCATATGATGCCGGAGATGGATGGTATTGAAACATTGCAAAATATGAAGTTGCTTACGGACAACCCTAACAGGGATATACCGGTTATCATGCTGACAGCAAATGCTATCGTAGGAGCAAAAGAAGAATACATGGAGGCGGGATTCACCGATTATCTGACAAAGCCGATTCAGGAAACGGAATTATTGGAGATGCTCCTAAAATATCTGCCGGAAGAACTTGTTTGTGGAAACGAAGAAGTAAATAATGGTAAAGATATGGTGCAGCCGGAACCGGAAGAGTCCATAGATGAGTCAGAAACAGAGCAAATGCAGCAGTTAAAAAAACTGGAAGGGATAGATGTACAGACCGGGCTTGCATACTGCATGAATGACGAAGGATTTTATGTAGAAATGCTGAAAGAATATTTGAAAACGGATAAAGCGTCAACGATAGAAAAATGTTTTGCGAACGAGGATTGGAATAATTATAGAACCGTTGTACATGCACTAAAGAGTACCTCCCTTACGATAGGTGCTGTTCCTTTGTCTGAGGAGGCAAAAGCACTGGAAAAGGCAGCAAAAGAAGGGGATGTGGATTATATCCGGTCACATCATGAAGAGGTACTGGAAGAATATTTAGGGCTGATAAGCAGAATAAAAGAAATACTGGAAAGTGGGGCGGACGTATAATACGAATTTTGTTTTTCCTCTTGACATTTAAAACTAACTGGATTAGTCTTAGTATATTAAAAAAGTAAGGAGGATTAGTTATGAAAGACATTAAATTATGCGAGGTATCAAGAAGCTAATTTCATATTGTCGGTACCAGAAGGAGAAGCCCGTCCGTAAAACATGGGTTTTGTTTTGGTGCATTCATAACGAATCTTATGTGAACTGTATAAAGAGAATATAGTAGTCGCATCAGGTTGGTGCGGCTATTTTTGTACTCTTTTTTAAGTAAAAGGGAAGGGCGAAAAGAAAGGGATTAATTGCTGACAGTATGGAGTAATTTCTTGGAAAGAGAACTTAATTCAAAAGAAAGGAAGAGGAAATGAGAGTAGATGTAATAAACGTCTATAAAGAAATTACGAACTACATGGAAAGAGTAAGAAACGGAGAAAATCCGGAAAGGTGTTGGGAAGAGGAAGTGATTTCGGTTTACTGGGATAAGCTGTGTTGCTATGCACCATTTGATTTAGGCGATAGGAAACCCAAAGCAATTACCAATATTGAAACCTTGAAAAAGCAGTGTGAGCTCTTTAAAAATCTAAATATAGGTGCACTTAAGGCTGAATTTGAGAGAGTGGCATCCATTCTTCCAAATTATGATGATGATCCAATAATGGTCGTCATTTTTCCAAGTGATCATGAAAATGTCAATGTAAATGAAAAACAAAATGGCGTAGTGGGGACTTCCCTGTTTGGAAACATGTTGATACAGGTAAATCCGTTAATTGCAGGCTATGAAGCTTGGATAAAGTATGTTTTTGCCCACGAATATCATCACACAGTATGGGGGAATTACTGGTTCATGCTCCACGGTGGTGAGCTACAAAACAAGTTTATTGATTCTCTTGCCATTGATGGAGAAGCAGATAGTTTTGCATTGGAATTGTATCCTGCGTTAAGACCGCAATGGCTATTTGGCTTGTCAAAAGAGGAACTAATTGACATATGGGAGAAGAAATACAAAGAAATAGTTACTGATACGGAAGTGGATTATGTTTCTTATATGTTTGGAAATGAAGAAACGGAAATTCCGTGGTGTGCAGGATATGCAGTAGGATATATGCTTGTACAAAAATATCTGCAAATCACAGGTCAATCAGTGAAAGAAATACTGGAATTAAAACCGGAGTTATTATTACAGAAACTTATTTAAAAAAGTTACGAAAAATTTAGAAAGAATTGCATAACAAGAAAGGGAAAAAGAATGATTAGAAAGTATGAAACAAGAGATTTAGCACAGTGTGCAAAAATTTTCAGAGAGGCATTTTCAGAAGAAAACTGGGGATGTGCATGGACACAGGAGAGGGCAGAAATGTATTTATCTGATTACGTAAGCAATCCTAAATTTGTGGGATTTGTTTCAGAAAATGATGGAGAAGTAGATGGAGCAATTTTCGGCTGCAAGAAAGTTAGCTGGGATAATGATGAATTGTATGTGGATGATTTAATTGTTAATCCACAGAAGCAACGTATGGGAATTGGAAAACAGCTTATGGATGCATTAAAAAGTTATAGCAAAGAGAACGGACTTGCAGGAATTGTGTTGTATACACATGAACAGGCTCCGGCAAAAAAATTCTATGAAAAGAATGAATTTCTGTTATCCGAGGGTGTTATCTGTATGTACTGGGTATAGTCGAAATGGAGGCAAAAAATCTTGTGTATTTTATGAGAGACTGGTATAAGATTCGAGATTGTCTTAATCGAGTGCAAGCTTTAATAATGCCATCAGTTCTTCGGGTGATTTGTTCATTCCTTTGGATGCCCACGTGCAGATAATGTTTAAAATTCCACCACTACTGTATGACAAAGCATATTCAAGTGCTTCAGGGTTTTTGGCAAGTTTGTGGTTTGCTTTTTGGGCGTGATATATCTCGAGAGATATTTCATTAATGAACTGTTGCATGATGGATACTAAACCATTACGATAGAGTAGAATGGTTAGTTCTTTATATTCGTACCAGAAATGAAGTGCAAATTCACTGGTGTGAAGATAACTTTTATCAGATGAGTTATACAGCTCATCTGATTTTTTTGCCCATAGACTATGAATATAAAAAAGAAGGATTTCATCCATGGAATTAAAAAGTCTATAAAAAGTTCTTCGAGAAAGATCTGCTTTATTAGAGAGCTCGGAGATGCTTATTTGGTTATACGGTTTTTCATTCATCAATTCCAGTAGGGCACTGACATACATGTTTTTTGACTGTAACGCAATAGGGTTTGTTGTGGGATTCATAGTTTCTCCTTTGAGTGACACATATTTCATCTTTTGTAGCACATTGTTGCAATGGATTGACATATCAACAAAGTGATTGTATCATAAATGCAGGAATGTCACAAGTGAGACACTAATATTTCAAAAATAAGGAGCAGACTATGAAAAGACAGTATTTATATACGGAGCGAGCCCATCTGATGTGTCCGAATATGAATTTTGGAATCGTATCTGAGGTGAACAGCCCCTTTGATGAGAATAGAATTAGGTATACACTTTCACTTCTTGTTAAAGCCCACCCTTTTCTATCCGCTCTACTCGGATATGAAGAAGATACAGAGCGGTATTATTATAATATAACTGATGAATCACAAGTGGATTTGATGGTTATGGATGAAAATATAACAGGGATATACGACAAGTTAGTTATTAGTGAATACGAAAGACTTGTTTCAACAGACTGGAACTTGGCTTGTGAGGGAATGTTAAAAATCGTATGCTGGAAACAAGAGAATAAACTATGCATATTGTTTGTGTTTCATCATCTTCTTGCTGACGGGAGAGCAGCCCTTTCTTTGGTAAAAGAATTCGCAGAGTATTATGTGCATGGGAATTTACCGGAAAGAGTAGAGGAGAAACTGATATCTTCGGTAGATGATTTTCCAAGTAGGTCACAACTTCCTTTTGTAAGCAGAATTCTTGTGGATAGTGCAAATAAAAGATGGAAGAAGGAGAATCATCCGGTTAGTTATGAAGAGTATCACGATTTTGCAGGTAGATATTTGCAAAAAGATAAAGTAGGTCATTACACTTTCGCATATAGCGAGGAGAAAATGAGCGCAATTAGTTCCCTGTGCAAGGAAAACTTAGTATCCGTTAATGATTACTTAATTGCTAAAATGTTTGAAGAAGATAAGACGGATAAAGTGATCATTGCCAGTGACCTCCGAGAACAACTTCCTTGCTACTCGCAAGGGGCATTAGGTAATTATTCGACTGCATTTAGCGTGCGCTTAAAGGTAAAAAGTTCAGATACTATGATAACAGCAAGAAAGGTTCATGAGCAGGTTCAAAAAATCATGAAAACTCCAGCATCATTATATTTGATTTTGCAATGTTATGCAAGATTAACTCCTTCTCTGCTTGATGCAGCAGCTATTTCGGCTCTTGGTGATTTTGACAGTAAAGCAGGAAGATTTATTGGAACGGCTTTCTTTGGATTTGAAAACCCAACGGGTTATAGTATTACAAATCTCGGTAAAATTGAAAGCAGGTCCATTGAGAATGCTATATTCATTCCGCCTGCATCACCGGCAATAAAGAAAACTAAGGGTATTCTTACAGTAAATGGACGAATGAATATATGCGTTAGTCAAAGATAAGAGATGCAAGTATGTCATCAACCAAGTAATATAGGATTACGGGCTGGTTGACGGGCTGGTTCCCAGTATTGAAAGGAAAAAATAATTCGCACTAAAATCATTTGAAATTACTGAGGT
>CAYUYJ010000044.1:0-21134 GCA_964449325.1 uncultured Lachnospiraceae bacterium
GCATAAATACTGGCATTGTGGGACTTTTGACTGCAAAAAAGTGTCAAAGACGAGAGTATAGCAATTAAATATGAACAAATTATGAACACAGTGTAAAGGTATGGTGAATAATTACAATAAAAGAGAAAAACCCAAAAATGTTTCGTGCAAAATGTACAAACACTTGATTTGAGCATATAAATCGGGAATGTCAAAATGTACAGTTTGGTATTTTTGTTGTAAATCTATTTCGAAAATGATAAAATGAACAAAGATTATGTAACAGGTAACGGCAACCGGATTGGTGTGAAAGTGGTAGGAGATATGTTTGGAGGAAAGATGATGGATAATTTTATGGATAAGCTGGCGCAGAAGTTGAACGCACAGGAAATGATTAAAGCTAATTCGGCGGCAGATGCGGCGCAGATGAACAAAATGCAGACACAGATGGCAGAGTATGATGCGGCATTACAGGAAATCAGAAAGCTTGGATTGAAAAATGCCGAGGCAGCGGACAAGCTGAATGAATTGATAGCAGAATCTACCCAAAAGGTGGATGAACTGACGAAAGAAAGTATTGCCAAAATTGAAGCGATACAGGCCAAGGATAATAGTGAACAGGTAGAGAAAAAGCTGCAGGAAAATCAGACAGAAATTGAGAAAAAGTTAAAAGAAAATAAGACGGAAATGGAAGAAAAACTGAATGGTCTTTCCGAGAGTCTTCAGGCAAATAAGCAGGAAATTGAAGAACTGCTTAAGAAAACCGAAGAATATGTACATACAGAGGATGTTAAGGTATATCGTAATGTACAGGCAGTTGTGGTAGAGGAAACGGCAAAGCAGACGGAAACACTTGGTAATATGCAGGGTGCAACAGGGAAAAAGACGACTGCAATTCTCGTTCTTGCCATTATCTCTCTGCTTGGTATTGCAGCGGATGTAGTCATCAACGTTTTGCAGCTTTTGAACTGGAAGCCGTTCTAAAGGGTGAGGGTGGAACAACGTATGGCAAAGCAGAAGTTTAAGCCCGGAAATATGCTGTATCCCCTTCCGGTTGTCATGGTAAGTGTGGCAGACAAGGCAGGAAACAAAAATATAGTTACGGTAGCCTGGGCCGGTACCATATGCAGCAGTCCGCCAATGGTTTCCATATCCGTCAGACCGGAGCGGTTTTCCCATCATATGATTATGGAAACCGGTGAGTTTGTTATCAACCTGACAACCAGAGAGCTTGCTTTTGCAACGGATTACTGTGGGGTAAAGAGCGGACGGGATGTGGACAAATTTAAACAAATGCAGCTGACTCCCATACCGGCGGATGTGGTAAAGGTTCCCATGATTGCGGAAAGCCCGGTTAATATTGAATGCAAGGTGACAGAGGTAAAGCAGTTAGGCACCCATGATATGTTTATGGCAGAGGTGGTAGCGGTTCATGCGGATGAAAAATATATGGATGAGAAAAAACGTTTCGATTTAGCAAAAGCAGAGCCCATTGTTTATTCCCACGGTGCATATCTGACAACGGGAAAGGAAATCGGAACCTTTGGATATAGTGTGCGAAAACCACAGAAAAACAAGGATAATCAGGGAAAAAGCAAAAGAAAACAGAACGGGAAGAAGACAGGAATGAAAAAGGTTAGAAGACAGGAATGAAAAAGGTTTGACTTGACGGCGGGATAAAAAGAAAGTATGATGATACCAATAAGAGATTACAGATATATTATATAAGGAAACAGAAGCCACGAAGAAGTAGCATCAAGCAGTTTTGCTTGGTGCTCTTTTTGTATATTGGTATGGAGGGCATAAATGAGCCAGATAGATAGAAATATTTCACAAAATTTAAAAAGAATACGGAAATCCAGAAATATGAGTCTGGACATGCTGGCGGAGCATACCGGTGTGAGCAAAAGCATGCTTGGGCAGATTGAACGAGGGGAGTCGAATCCAACGGTAGCCACAATTGCCAAAATTGTGGATGGATTGAAGCTTCCTTTTGAAGAACTGCTTTATAGGAAGGAAGAACTTTTTCAGATTGTTAAATCTGAAGAATATGAAACCGTTAAGGAAAAAGAAGAAAGCTATATTGTAAAGACGATTCTTCCGTTTGACAGGAAAAGAAGGTTTGAACTGTATGAAGCTGTGATGGAGAGGGATTGTTCTTATACAAGCACTGCACATGGAGAGGACATGTGGGAATATGTTACGGTTCTGGACGGAGCGTTGTATGTAGAGACGGAAGAAAATACCATTCTGATAGAAAAGGGAAATACTGCCCGTTTTCCGGCTGACAGAAACCATACATATTCTAACCGGGGAAAAGAACAGGTTAGATATCAAGTGATTCTGTCTATGGAAATGGAGCGGTAAAATCGGGACTCAATGCTTTTTGAACTCATCGGAGGAATGTAGGAGACTTCCCCTTACGACGGAGTTTTCTCCATATTTTTGGCGGATATGAAAAAGGGCTTCGTCCAGTTTCTCCTGTTTTCCATTTTGAGGTTGGCTTTCCTTATAATCAAAAAGACTAAGCTGTACCGGTTCATCTCTGGAAATCAGCTTGGAGGTACGAATGCCTAAAAGTCGTACCGGAGTACCATCCCAGATTTCATCAAAGAGTGCACAGGCAGTTTCGTAAATCAGACCTGCAGTGCAGCATGGTGTAGGCAGAGTTGTCTGATGGGAAACGGTCTGAAAGGTATTGTATTTGATTTCGGTACTAATCATGCCGGCAGCTTGTCCGTTGGCTCGAAGCCTTGAAGCAACTGTATCGGACAGACTTAGCAGAACTCGCTTGCAGTCGGAGGCGGTGCGGGCATCCGCAGAGAGAGTAGTGGAATTTCCAATTCCTTTTAAGTCGACACTTTCCGGTTCCACTTCGGAAGTATCGATACCGTTAGCATAGTTCCAAAGCAGAAGGCCGTGGCTTTTTAAATGCAGACTGATAATATCCGGGTCTGCTTTTGCCAAATCTCCAATTGTCAGAATTTCCAGTTTGCGTAACGTTTCTACACTGGATTTTCCACACATAAACAAGGAAGAAACGGGAAGCTTCCACATCTTTTCCTGAATTTCATAAGAATAAAGAGTGTGTACTAAATCCGGTTTTTTAAAATCCGAGGCCATTTTTGCAAGTACTTTTCTGTCGGAAATCCCCACATTGACTGTGAAACCGAAAGTATCCCTTATATGGTTTTTGATTTCTTCTGCAGCAGCCTCAGGAGAAGAATAGTCTTTTGCAATAGGAGAAAAATCCATGTAGCATTCGTCAATGCTGACCTGTTCGATAAACGGGCAGACTGAGCGGAGGTACTGCATTAATTCCTGACTGCGCCTTTCATAAAGCATATGGTCGGGAGCTTGTGTTACCAGATTCGGGCATTTGCGGAAGGCGTTTACTACCGGCTCTCCGGTTTGGATGCCATAGGCTTTGGCAGGGAGCGACTTGGCGAGTACGACTCCGTGACGTCTGCTCATATCCCCGCCGATAATGGAAGGAATCAGACGTAAATCGATATCCGAACCATTCTTTAAATTCTCTACTGCACTCCAGCTTAAAAAAGCGGAGTTTACATCTATATGTAAAATAATACCTGCCATCATCCATCACCCAATCGAATATCAGTTCTTTTTTATCATTATATACCAAATAACAATGACTTTACAATAGAAATAAATACTGTTAGAATGATATTTAAATCAGCCATGCGATAAAAATTGTTTGTTAATGTAAGAATGCATGGCATTTCATTTTGATTAATATATAAAAGTCAGGTATATCTCATGAAAAGATTTTCACGATATAATAAAAAAATGCGTTTTACATATATCAAATACGCGGTCGCTGCAACCGCCCTTGCCGCTTTGTTTTTTCCATCATGGACTAAATTTGAAAAAGCAGGGAATAATATGTTTACCATTCGTTTGGACGGAACCGAAATCGGTGTGGTGGGAGATGAAGAGGATGCGGATTTATTTTTGGCAAGAGCAAGAAAGCAGCTTGCCGGAAAAGAGAACGGACTGGTATTTGCAGAGTGTGACATGGAACTTCAGGGTGAGGAAGTTCTGTTCGGAAAAATTGACGAAGAAGCAGATATTGTAAGGAATATGGTTGAAGTGCTTTCTAAGAATGAGAGACAGACACTGAAACAGTCTTACACCGTAAAAATTAATGAATATACGGTAAATGTGGCAAGCACTGAGGAAGTGCTTACTTTGTTGCAGGCTTCCATAGACCGTTATGACGGGGAACATCAATATCAGGTATCGCTTATGCAGGATACGACAAGGGAACTGAATGTGCTTACTGCAACGGTAGATTCTTTAGAGGAAAAGCATGAAGAAGAAAAGAAAGAGGAAATGCCGCTCTTTCCGGAGGCAGGGATTTACAGTGCGGTTTCCGAAATGTTTGAAGATGTGGAACCGGCAGTGGAGAAAGACTTTGATGATTTTGACCTTGGCTTGATTGATATGAAATTCGGGGATGAAGTGGAGGTTGTAGAGGCATATCTGAGAGAAGATGAGCTGACTCCTCTTGCGGAGGCTATTGAACAAGTAACAAAGGATAAAGAGAAAAACGTGATCTATGAAGTAGTTTCCGGAGATACGCTGGGCGGTATTGCTTATGCCAATGATTTAACTTTGGAAAAGCTGATTGCCATGAATGATACCATTGAGGATGAATTTTCAACGATTCGCGTGGGGGACGAGCTGATTGTCACCATACCGGAGCCGGAATTATCCGTGGAAAGACAGGAAGAGAATTATTACGAAGAGGATTACGAAGCAGAAGTCATTTATGTGGATAATGATGAGTGGTATACGAATCAGACCAAGGTTTTACAGGAGCCTTCGGCGGGTCACAGAAAAGTGGTTGCCATTGTTTCCTACCGAAATAATGCGGAAGTTTCCAGAGAAATTGTAAAAGAAGAGATTGTAATGGAGGCAGTTCCCAAAATTGTAGAAAAAGGAACTAAAATTCCACCTACTTATATTAAGCCGATTTCCGGCGGACGGTTATCTTCCCGCTTCGGAAAGCGTTCCGCACCGACCAGAGGAGCAAGTACGTATCATAAAGGTGTGGACTGGGCGACTCCTGTAGGAACCGCTGTTATGGCTTCCGCATCGGGAACCGTATCAAAAGCCGGTTGGGGAAAAGGCTACGGATATGTCGTTTACATTAATCATGCTGACGGACGCCAGACCAGATACGGACATTTGAGCAAGGTACTCGTATCCGCGGGACAGACCGTCTCACAAGGTGACAAGATAGCCCTCAGCGGAAACACCGGTGTCAGCACAGGTCCTCATTTGCATTTTGAAATCCTGATTAACGGCACCCAGGTAGACCCCTTCAATTACCTAAATTAGAATCACCATTTACAAATCGAAAGAATATGATATAATATGAGCAGTGCAAAAATACAAGGTGACAGACATTCTGCTCGCAGAAATGTCTGTCAGATTGTATTTTTATAGGGCGAAGCCCGACAGTGAGGAAGCGAAGCTTACGAACGTGCACGGCGGAGTAGTGGATTGTTAATGATAATTTTTTATAGATATAGAGGTACGCTATGGAACAATACGCAATCAAAGGCGGAAATCCATTAGTCGGAGAAGTGGAAATTGGTGGTGCTAAAAATGCAGCACTTGCCATTCTTGCGGCTGCGGTAATGACTGACGAAACGGTATATATTGAAAATATGCCGGATGTAAGAGATACAAACGTGTTAATTCAGGCTATGGAAAGCATAGGCGTTGTAGTAAACCGGATAGACAGACACAGTGTAAAAATTAACGCATCGCAGGTACACAGCCTTATTATTGAGGACGATTTTATTAAAAAGATTCGTGCATCTTATTATTTATTAGGTGCATTGTTGGGTAAATACAAAAAAGCGGAAGTGACCTTGCCGGGAGGCTGTAATATCGGAAGCAGACCGATAGACCAGCATATTAAAGGTTTCCGGGCACTGGGCGCGGATGTCTGCATTGAGCATGGTCTGATTCATGCACAGGCAGAAAAATTAGTCGGAAATCATATTTACATGGATGTGGTTTCTGTCGGTGCAACTATCAATGTCATGATGGCAGCAGTTATGGCAGAAGGCCAGACAATTATTGAGAATGCTGCCAAGGAACCACATGTGGTAGACCTTGCAAATTTTTTGAACAGTATGGGTGCCAATGTAAAGGGAGCCGGTACGGATGTGATTCGTATTAAAGGAGTGCATAAGCTTCACGGCAGTGAATATGTCATTATTCCTGACCAGATTGAAGCCGGAACCTTTATGTTTGCGGCAGCAGCTACCCGAGGTGATGTGACTGTAAAAAATGTCATTCCGAAGCATCTGGAGTCTATCAGTGCGAAACTACTGGAAATCGGCTGTGAAATTAAGGAATCGGATGATGCAGTCCGTGTAGTTGCGGCAAAAACTTTGAAGCATACTCATGTAAAAACTCTGCCTTATCCGGGTTTCCCTACCGATATGCAGCCGCAGATTGCAGTTACATTGGGACTTTCTGAGGGAACCAGTATGGTGACGGAAAGTATTTTTGAGAACCGTTTCAAATATGTGGATGAATTGGCAAGAATGGGGGCTAATGTAAAAGTGGAAGGAAACACAGCTTTTATTGAGGGTGTTTCCAAATATACAGGGGCAACCATTTCAGCACCGGATTTGCGTGCCGGAGCTGCGCTTGTTATTGCGGGAATGGCAGCAGAGGGCATTACGGTTGTGGATGAAATCAAATACATTGAGCGTGGTTATGAGGATTTCCATCTGAAATTGCAGGCGTTAGGCGCACAGATTGAAAAGGTGGAAACGGACAGAGATTTACAGAAATTCAAGTTAAAAGTGGGCTAAAGTTATACAAACAAAGTGAATACGCAACAAAAAGAAAAAACTTCGGTGGTTTCCGGCTTGTGCCTCTTGGGGCATAGGAGGAAAGCCGGAGTTTTTTTGTGGATCGGATAGAGTGGGTGTTGTTTTGCTGAATGGAATGGGGATTGACAAATTTTATATGCTCTAATATAATTCATCTATATAAATTGTTTATATAAATGAATTATATTTATAAATGGTTAAATTTCAAGGAAGGGGGAGCAAATGCCAAAGCAGAGAATAACAAAGGAAATGGTCGTGGAGGCTGCCTTTGAACTGGCGAGAGAAAGCGGCATAGAATATGTTCTGGTAAAAAACATTGCCAACCGGCTTGGATGTTCCGTGCAGCCGATTTACAGTTATTGTTCCAATATGGAAGAATTGAAGAAGGATGTGCAGAAGCGGGCCGCTGAATTTTTTCGGGAATACGTTGCAGCGCATATAGATAAAGAAGATTATTTTCATAGCATCGGAAAGGCATATCTGCTTTTATCAAAGGAAGAGCCTCATTTGTTTGAGTTGTATTTTCTTCGTAAAAGAGCAGAATGCACAGCCACATCCTTACAGGAGCTTTATATGCAGGAATGTGATGCTTCCGTTGCGGAATTTCTTGCCCAAAAACTATCCATATCCATGGAAGCGGCAAGGAAATTACATCTTAATATGGTGATTTACAATACAGGAATCAGTACGATGATGATATCAAGTAATTTTGGAATTCCGATGGAAGAACTTGATAGACAGTTAGTTGAGACCTATGAAGTATTTTTAGAACAGGCATGGAAAGAAAAGGAGAACAACAAATGAAGAGATTAGTAGTATATCAAAGTTCCACAGGATTTACGGCAAAATATGCATCATGGATTGCGGAGGCACTTTCTTGCGAAGCAAAGGAGCTAAAACGTGTTTCGACAGAAGAAGTTGCTGCATGTGACACTGTGATTTTCGGCGGATGGATTATGGGTGGTATGATTTCGGGATTGGATAAGATACGGAAAATGAATCCGAAGCAGTTGGTGGTGTTTGCTGTTGGAGCAACGTCGGACAGCGAACAATTAAGGGGAAATTTGAAAACCCAAAACCATTTGGAGCAGACTCCGTTTTTTTACATGGTAGGTGGGCTTGCCTTTGAAAAAATGAGTTTTTTCCCTAAAATGATGCTTAAGATGATGAGTAAGTCCGTAGCAAAAAAAGAGAACAAGACGGAACAGGAAAAGGAGATGGAAAAAGTGTTTGCCGGGTCTTTTGACAATTCCGATATTACGAAAATAGAACCGTTACTGGCAATTTTTGATAAAAACAGGTAAAAAATGTATATTGTAAACTTACAATATTCGTTGACAATCCGCATATACCGTGTTATTGTAATCTCAGATATGAAAATTCAATATTGTGACTTTTCTCTTATTCAGAGTGGTGGAGATACAAAGGATCTGTGAAACCACGGCAACCCCTTAACAGGAAGGTGCCAACCTGAGCGAGTAAATAGCCAAAAGGCATTAGCCGAAAGGCAATCGAACAATAAGAGGATTTGATTATCGAAAGTATCGAGTCCGCTTATTTTAAGCGGACTTTCTTAATGTTCGGGACAAGCAGGACAACGGAACTTAGAAGAAGTCTGCCTGACCGGGGAAAATTTGACAGCCGCAGGAAGCGGCAGAAAGAGAGGAAACATGGAGAAATTAATTTTTACTTCCGAATCTGTAACTGAAGGACATCCTGACAAAATGTGTGATGCCATTTCCGATGCGATTCTGGATGCACTTATGGAAAAAGACCCGATGAGCCGTGTGGCTTGTGAAGCAGCAAGCTGTACCGGTTTCGTACTGGTAACAGGTGAAATAACAACAAATGCTTATGTTGATATTCAAAAAATCGTTCGCGAGACTGTAAAAGAAATCGGTTACGACAAGTCTGCATACGGTTTTGACGGAAACACTTGTGCTGTACTGGTTGCCATTGACGAGCAGTCAGCAGATATTGCAATGGGTGTAGACAAGGCTTTAGAAGCAAAACAGCAGGAAAGCGCTGCTGTCGAAAACAAAATGTCCGATGCGGAAATCGAAGCAATCGGTGCCGGTGACCAGGGTATGATGTTCGGATTTGCAACAAACGAAACCGAAGAATATATGCCGTATCCTATTGCGCTTGCACACAAGCTGGCATTGCAGCTTACCAAGGTTCGTAAAGACGGTACCTTAAAATATTTAAGACCGGACGGAAAAACTCAGGTTTCCGTAGAATATGATGAAAACGGCAAACCAAAGAGACTGGAAGCTGTTGTTTTATCTACCCAGCATGATGAGGATGTAACACAGGAACAAATTCACGCAGATATTAAGAAACATGTCTTTGACGTGATTTTACCGAAGGAATTAATTGACAGCGAGACAAAATTTTTCGTAAACCCGACCGGACGTTTTGTAATCGGTGGTCCTCATGGTGATGCAGGACTTACGGGACGTAAAATTATCGTAGATACTTACGGTGGATATGCTCGTCACGGCGGTGGAGCTTTCTCAGGTAAGGATTGTACAAAGGTAGACCGTTCCGCAGCATATGCAGCACGTTATGTGGCAAAGAACATTGTGGCAGCAGGACTGGCTGACAAGTGCGAAATCCAGTTGTCTTATGCAATCGGCGTAGCGCAGCCTACTTCTATCATGGTTGATACCTTTGGAACAGGCAAGCTTGCAGATGAAAAAATTGTAGAAATTGTTCGTGAGAATTTCGACCTTCGTCCGGCAGGAATTATTAAGATGTTAGACCTTCGCCGCCCGATTTACAAACAGACGGCAGCATACGGACACTTCGGACGTAACGATTTAAATCTGCCTTGGGAAGCATTGGATAAGGTGGACGACTTGAAGAAATATTTATAGTAAAAAATATATTAAGAAATAAATGAGAAGACGGAGAGTTCTGTCTTCTCATTTACTATATTGTGTGTGCATAGCGGTGCGCGTTTCGGTTTTTAAGTTTTTTGACAGAAAAAAGGATATATGCTATAGTAATATCACTGTAACAAAGCAGACAGAACAGTTTGTGTTATTTCTTATTTAATTCATTGTGTAAGTTCTTATTCTATCTTATAATAAATCTAAGAATTCTTTTATTTTCCCTTTTAGGATTGCGGATAAGGTATAAAGAGTAGTGGTTTTGAAGATAAAAACGGTTACACAGCCAGGCTGTCTGTTTTGAAATTATTTTTCAAGGGAGGTCACGCCTATGGCAAAGAAAAGAAAGGTAACTGTAAACAGAAAGCATAAGGATAGCCTGTTCCGTATTATTTTTAAGGACAAAAAGGAACTTCTGAGTTTGTATAATGCTCTTGCCGGAACTACCTATCAGAATACCGAAGAATTGGAGATTACAACAAGGGAAGATGTCATTTACATGAGTATGAAAAATGATACTTCTTTTATAGTGGATGGTTATCTGAACCTGTATGAGCATCAGAGTAGTTTTAATCCGAACATGCCGCTTCGGGGACTTTTGTATATTGCAGATTTATATTAGCCGTTAGTAATGGAAACGGAGCTGTATTCAAGTAATCTGATTAAAATACCGAATCCACAATATGTTGTTTTTTATAATGGGGAAAAGGAAACACCGGATAAAATGGACTTGAAGTTATCGGATGCCTTTATTCATGAACAGGGCAATGGTGATGTAGAAGTTGTGGCACATATGCTAAATATTAATTACGGGCATAATAGAGAATTGCTGGGAAAATGTGAAAAATTGAAGGAATATGCAGTATTTATTGCATGGATAAGGAAGAATTTGAAGGCAGGATATAAACCGGAAACGGCAGTTGAACTTGCAATGGACGAATGTATCAGGCAAAAGATTCTGGAAGATATTATTAGAAGGGAGCGTGCAATTATTATGGATTCCATTTTAACAGAGTTCGACGAAAAAGCTTATGCGGATATGGTTCGTAAAGAGGGCTTTGCAGATGGAAAAGTGGAAGGAAAGGCAGAAGGAAAGGCAGAGGACATACTGGAGTTATTAAAAGACTTGGGAAGCGTTCCGACGGATTTACAGGAAACCATACAGAAAGAAAAGAACCTCTTGAAGCTGCAAGAGTGGCTTAGAACGTCGGCGAAAGCAGAAAGTATAGAGCAATTTCGGCAAAAAGTCGGAATTTAGCATTCAATACCCAATTACAGACAGGCGGGAATTTCCTCCCGCTCGATACTTGAATTGCATTCCCCACAAAGATTATGTATAATATCGGAAGAGAAAGAGAGGAACGATTCATGGCATTTGCACATCTTCATGTCCACACGGAATACAGTCTGTTAGACGGCTCCAACAAAATAAAAGAATATGTGAAGCGGGTAAAAGAACTCGGCATGGACAGCGCGGCGATTACGGACCACGGTGTAATGTACGGTGTGATTGACTTTTACCGTGCCGCAAAGGAAGCAGGCATTAATCCGATTCTTGGCTGTGAGGTTTATGTTGCACCGAATTCCCGCTTTGACAAGGAGCTTACCGGAGGCGAAGACCGGTATTACCATCTCGTTCTGCTTGCGGAAAATAATACGGGCTATGCCAATCTGATGAAAATTGTCAGCAAGGGTTTTACGGAAGGTTATTATTATAAACCGCGTGTAGATATGGAGGTACTGAACAGGTATCACGAGGGAATTATCGCGCTGTCCGCGTGTCTGGCGGGTGAGGTGCAGCGTTATATTACCAAAGGGCTGATTGAGGAAGCCAAAAAGAGTGCCTTGAAATATGAGCAGTGCTTTGGAAAAGGCAATTACTTTTTGGAATTACAGGACCATGGGATACCGGAGCAAAAGCAGGTAAATTCTGTGCTTCTGCAAATGAGCAAGGAACTGGATATTCCTCTTGTAGTAACGAATGATGTGCATTATACCTATGCGGAGGATGAAAAACCTCATGACATTCTGCTCTGTCTGCAGACCGGAAAGAAGCTTGCCGATGAGGACAGAATGCGCTATGAGGGCGGACAGTATTATGTCAAAAGCGAAGAAGAAATGAAGGGTTTGTTTCCCTATGCATGGGAGGCAGTGGAGAATACCCAGCGTATTGCGGACAGGTGTCATGTGGAAATTGAGTTCGGTGTGACAAAGCTGCCCAAGTATGATGTGCCGGAGGGTTTCACATCGGAAAGCTACTTATATAAATTATGTACGGATGGTTTGAAGGAGCGTTACGGAGAGGATGCGGACAAGGCACTGCAGGAGCGTCTGGAGTATGAGTTTTCTGTTATTAAGCAGATGGGCTATGTGGATTACTTTTTGATTGTGTGGGACTTTATCAACTATGCAAAAAGCAACGATATTATGGTAGGCCCGGGGCGTGGTTCGGCAGCAGGAAGTATCATTGCCTACTGTCTGAAAATCACCAATATTGATCCGATTCGTTATCAATTGCTGTTTGAACGTTTCCTAAATCCGGAACGTGTTTCCATGCCGGATATTGATATTGACTTCTGCTTTGAAAGACGGCAGGAGGTAATCGATTATGTGAGCCGTAAATACGGTTCCGATAAAGTGGTGCAGATTGTAACGTTTGGTACTTTGGCGGCAAAGGGCGTTATCCGTGATGTGGCGCGTGTCATGGATTTGCCTTATAATTTTGCGGATTCCATTGCCAAAATGATACCTAATGAGTTGAATATTACAATCGACAGAGCATTGGAAATCAATCCGGAATTTCGTGCCCTTTATGAAAAAGACGAGCAGGTACATGATCTGATTGATATGTGTAAACGTTTGGAAGGACTGCCGAGACATACGTCCATGCATGCGGCAGGTGTGGTTATCTGCCAGAAACCGGCAGATGAATTTGTACCCTTGTCCCGTGGCTCCGACGGTTCCATTACAACCCAGTTTACTATGACCACCATCGAAGAACTTGGACTTTTGAAGATGGATTTTCTTGGTCTTCGTACACTGACGGTCATTCAGAATGCGGTAAGATTTGTAGAGAAGAGTACGGGAAAGAAAATTGACATTGACCATATTGACTATGATGATAAAGCGGTACTTGCTTCCATCGGAACAGGAAAAACGGATGGAGTGTTCCAGCTTGAAAGCGGCGGTATGAAGAGCTTCATGAAGGAACTGAAACCGGAAAATTTAGAGGATATCATTGCGGGTATTTCCCTATATCGTCCGGGCCCGATGGACTTTATCCCCAAATATATTAAAGGGAAAAACAGTAGCGGTCCGATTACGTACCGTTGTCCGGAGTTAGAGCCGATTTTATCACCGACCTACGGCTGTATTGTGTATCAGGAGCAGGTTATGCAGATTGTCCGTGACTTGGGTGGTTATACTCTTGGACGAAGTGATTTGGTACGTCGTGCCATGAGTAAGAAAAAACAGGCGGTTATGGAAAAAGAACGTGCCAACTTCATTTACGGAAATGAAGCGGAGGGGGTACCGGGCTGTAAGGCAAAGGGAATTGACGAGCAGGTGGCAGGACAGATTTATGACGATATGATGGATTTTGCCAAATATGCTTTTAATAAATCCCATGCGGCATGCTATGCAGTTGTGTCTTATCAGACGGCTTTTTTGAAATATTATTATCCGGTAGAGTATATGGCGGCACTTATGACCTCAGTTATTGATAACCCGGGAAAGGTTGCGGAGTATATTCTGACCTGCAGAAATATGGGAATTGCGATTCTGCCGCCGGACATTAATGAAGGAGAAGCCGGATTTTCCGTATCGGGGAGGTCTATCCGCTATGCCCTAACGGCAATCAAGAGTGTGGGAAGACCGGTTATCGAAGCAGTCGTAGAGGAGCGGAAAGCCAGAGGACCCTACACAAACTTAAACGACTTTATTACCAGACTTGCGGACAAGGAAGTCAATAAGCGGGCGATGGAGAATTTCATTAAGTCCGGTGCTTTTGACAGTCTGGGTGGTACAAGAAAGCAGTTCATGAGCATTTATGTGCAGGTGATGGATCACATTCATCAGGACAAAAAGAATAATATGGCAGGGCAGATGACCTTGTTCGATATTGTTTCAGAGGAAGAAAAAGAGAGCTTTGATATTAAGCTGCCGGATGTGGGAGAGTATTCCAAAGAAATGATGCTTGCCTTTGAAAAGGAAGTGCTCGGTGTTTATATCAGCGGTCATCCCTTAGAGGAATATGAAGAACTTTGGAGAAAGCAGATTACCGCAAAGACAGCGGATTTTGCTCTGGATGAAGAAACCGGTGCCATCAAAGTGGCAGACGGAAGAAGTGTAGTTGTGGGTGGCATGATAGCTTCCAAGAAAATAAAGTATACAAAGAATGATAAGGTTATGGCATTTTTGCAGCTGGAGGATTTGGTGGGCAGTGTGGAGGTTATCGTATTTCCGAAGGATTACGAGAAAAACTCTGCCAAACTTGTGGAGGACAGCAAAGTATTTATAAAGGGAAGAGTGTCCGCAGAGGAGGAAAAAGACGGTAAGTTGGTTTGCGAGTCTATTCTTACCTTTGAAGAGGTGGAAGAGAGCATACAGAGTAAGAAAAAACTCTGGGTAAAGTTCCCGGATAAAGAAACCTATCAGGCAAGAGAGCAGGAACTGTTTGAAGCGATTGCGGATTCGGACGGAAAAAATCCGGTCGGTATTTTTATTGAAAATCCGAAAGCGATGAAGACCCTGCCGCAGAACAGGAGCGTTTATGCAGACAAAGCTTTGCTGGAAAAACTGGCAAACATCTTTGGGGCGGAAAATGTAACAATCAAGTAAAGGATAGAAGCCAAAATGTATGCTAAAACGTAAATTAAATCTAAAAAACGAAAATTTACAAAAAGATTGTTAAAAAAATGCTTAATGTAAGCCCTTACATTGAAACAAGTTATTGAAAAGCGAAAAAAAAAGCGTTAGAATGTAAGAAATTATACAGGAGGTAGCAAAGGAATGTCTAAGGAGATTAAGACAATCGGTGTACTTACCAGTGGCGGAGATGCACCGGGAATGAATGCAGCGATTCGTGCCGTTGTCAGAAAATCAATTGCAAACGGATTAAAAGTAAAAGGAATTAAGAAAGGCTATCAGGGTCTTTTGAATGAAGAAATTATAGATTTGGAGGCACACAGTGTTTCCGATACCATTCAGAGAGGCGGTACCATTTTAGGTACGGCAAGATGTATGGAATTTAAAACACCGGAAGGACAGAAAAAGGGTGCTGATATTTGTAGAAAGCACGGCATTGACGGTATTGTTGTTATCGGAGGTGACGGTTCCTATAAGGGAGCGCAGGCACTGGCAAGAAACGGAATCAATACGGTAGGTCTGCCGGGAACGATTGACTTGGACATTGCATGTACCGAGTATACCATCGGATTTGATACCGCTGTAAATACAGCAATGGAAGCTATTGACAAGGTACGTGATACCTCTTCTTCTCATGAAAGATGCAGTATCATTGAGGTTATGGGAAGAAATGCAGGATATATCGCGCTGTGGTGTGGTATTGCAAACGGTGCGGAGGATATTCTGTTACCTGAAAAATATGACTATGACGAGCAGCGTATCATCAACAGCATTATTGATAACAGAAAAAAAGGAAAAACACATCATATTATCATCAATGCAGAAGGTGTAGGACATTCCGTATCTATGGCAAAGAGAATTGAAGCAGCTACCGGCATGGAAACGAGAGCAACCATCTTGGGATATATGCAGCGTGGTGGTAATCCGACTGCAAAGGACAGAGTGTATGCGTCCATTATGGGTGCGTATGCAGCAGATATCCTTCTCGCAGGTAAATCCAACCGTGTAGTAGGCTACAAGCACGGTGAGTTTGTGGATTTTGATATTGAAGAAGCATTGAATATGCAGAAGAGCATTCCGGAATATGAATATCAGGTAAGTAAATTATTATCTGTATAGCTTCCGTAGTGCCTGACAGAAAATGATATAAAAAAAGAACAGAAAAGGGGTTGGCACTTCGCTGACACCTTTTTTCTGATAGAAGAGAGAAAAAGGGAGAAAAAAATGCTGACCAGTCTGAATAACGCTCGTGTGAAACAGACGGCAGAGCTTGTAAAAAAAGCGAAGCTAAGAAAGAAGGAAGATGTATTTGTGGTAGAAGGCATCCGCATGTTTCAGGAGGTTCCTGTGGAGCGTGTTGTGGATTGCTTTGCGACGGAGGATTTTTTTGAGAAATGTGAATGCAGAGAGAAAATCATGCAGTGTCCTTTTGAACTTGTATCGGAGGAGGTTTTCAAAAAGATGTCGGATACGCAGACACCGCAGGGTATTTTGTGTGTGGTGAAGCAGTATCACTATAATATAGAAGAAATGCTGCAGAGAGAAAATCCATTGTTGGTCATTCTGGAGGACTTACAGGACCCGGGGAATCTGGGAACGATTATCAGAACCGGGGAAGGGGCAGGCATTGATGGAGTTATTATGACGAAGGATACGGTAGACATTTATAACCCGAAAACCATTCGTGCCACCATGGGTTCCATTTATCGGGTGCCCTTTTTATATACAGAGGATTTATCACAGATTATTGCGGAATTGAAGAAAAGAAGGGTGCATACTTATGCAGCTCATCTGCAGGGAAAGGAATATTATGACGTTCAGGAATTGCAGGAGGGTTGTGCCTTTTTAATCGGAAATGAGGGAAATGGGCTGAAAAAAGAAACCGCCGACCTTGCCGAACGTTACATTAAAATTCCGATGGAAGGACAGCTGGAATCCTTAAATGCAGCAGTAGCAACCGCAATTTTGATGTATGAAGCCGCGGCACAGCGCAGGAGAGGATGAGAGAAACAAAAAAGAAAAATGCTATAAAAAACAAAAGTGAAAAAAGCATGAAATATATAAGAAACAGTAAATTATTATGAATAAAATAAGAAGGGAAAACAGTATGAAAAAAGGTACAATTGGTTTTATCGGAACAGGTAACATGGCAAAGGCCATTATCGGCGGAATGTTGGAAAAAGGCATTGTAAGTGCTGAAAATATTATGGGCGCGGACAAGACAGAGGCTGCAGCAAAGGAAGCAGCAGAACGTTTCCATATCCAAACCACAACAGATAATAAGGAAGTGGCTAAGGCGGCAGAAATTTTATTTCTTGCCGTAAAACCGCAGTTTCTTGCAGATGCCATTGGTGAAATTAAAGACAGCGTTTCGGAAGAAACTTTGATTGTCAGTATTGTAGCGGGAAGAACTATTCAGGATATTACCGGGATGTTTGGAAAAGAAATAAAATTAATCCGCTGTATGCCGAATACTCCGGCATTAGTAGGGGAAGGCTGCACCGGCGTATGCAGGAATGAAAAAATAACGGATGCGGATATGGAGAGTGTCATGAAACTTCTGACTTCCTTCGGAATAGCCAGTGAAGTGCCGGAAAAACTGATGGATGCGGTAGTCGGTGTCAGCGGCAGTTCTCCGGCATATGTATTTTTATTCATTGAAGCAATGGCGGATGCGGCTGTGGCAGCAGGAATGCCCAGAAAACAGGCATATGAATTTGCAGCACAGTCAGTTCTTGGCAGTGCAAAGATGGTTTTGGAAACCGGAAAGCATCCGGGTGAATTGAAAGATATGGTTTGTTCTCCGGCAGGAACCACTATCGAGGCAGTAAAGGTGTTGGAAGAAAAAGGCTTCCGAGGTGCGGTTATGGATGCAATTGAGGCTTGTGTAAACAAATCGAAAAACATGTAAAACAGAGGGGAAAAACTGTTTTTTCGTTCCTTTTTCGTAAAAATATCATAAAATAGAGCCTTGAAATTGGAATATATGTATAAAATGGAGAGAGAACCAGAGATAAAAATTGTGAAATATATACATAGAGAAATATATAGTTAATCTAGCCGGGCACAATATATAGTAGAAAAGTCCCAGATGTGTAAGTGGATAGGCACATGATGTAGATGGTTAAAATGTCAAAAAGTTGTAACATTTTAGTCACCTCAAAATGTTTAAAGTGGGGGGAAAACCCCATAAATAAGCGAAAAATGGGCATTATTTGTCGAAGAAAACCTGAAATTTGACAAAAAAAGATTCCTTTGCTATGATAAGAGCCGTAACAAATGTAACAATTTTGTAATAAAACAATGAAACGTGCATATACTAATCTCATGCAGAGAGAAAAGGCACGTCAATTGGAGGTAACATTATGGCAAAGGGCAGAAGGTTACTTGTCAACGTGTTAGGTTTATGTATAGCAATCGGAACCTTTTCACAGGCAGGTGTGACCGCTATGGCTGGTAGCAACAAAACTTACCTGGATAGTTTAAATGCAGGCGTGGCAACTATTATTGATCCGAGCGCCTACAATACGCAAGATATTACAGAACAGCCGGGAACATGGAACGAAGATGTATCAGGAAATGATGCACCGATTGCGGAACCGGTTGAGGAAGAACCGAAATCCACTTTAGTTATGGCAAATGTACAGAATGCTTTGAATGTGCGGTCAGAAGCCAGTGAAGAAGCAGAAGTGGTCGGAAAGCTTTATAGGGATTGCGGCGGAAAAATCCTTGAAAGAGAGAACGGATGGACGAAATTACAGTCCGGAAATATTATAGGCTGGGCAAGTGATGAATATCTTTTGTTCGACGAACAGGCAGAAGCACTTGCAGATGAAGTCGGAAACCTGATTGTAACGATTAACACGGATGCACTCCGTGTCCGCAAAGAACCGAATACGGAAGCAGGTGTTTACGGTGTAATCGCACAGGATGATGAAATGGTCGTTATTGAGGTAGTAAACGAGGAATGGATTAGTGTTGATTACGAGGGGAATACGGGCTATGTTTCGGCAGAATATGTGACAACGGATTTTCATATTGATGCGGGAGAGACAATCGAGGAAATAAAAGCAAGAGAGAAGGCAGAAGCAGAGGCAAAAGCAAAACTTACGGCAAATCAGGGAGCGGTAGTTGCCAATGCGGATGATACAAGACTTCTGGCATCATTAATTCAATGTGAAGCCGGGGGAGAAGCTTATGACGGACAGCTGGCTGTTGCTGCTGTAGTTATGAATCGTGTGCGCAGCGGGGCTTATCCTGACACGATTACCGGTGTTATTTACGCTTCCGGCCAATTTACACCTGCTTTGAACGGAAAGGTTGCAAGGGTGTATGAAGGCAATGTAAAGGACAGTTGTATTCAGGCAGCAGAAGAAGCAATTAACGGTGCAACCAATGTAGGGACGGCAACACATTTTAAGCGTGTGGGGGCTCACGAAGGAATCGTTATTGGTAATCATGTATTTTGGTAAGAAAATAAGTGTTGAGAAGACGGCAGATATACTGAAAAAGTGTAGATGCCGTTTTTGCATTTTGCATAATATACGGTTTAAAACATTGACAAAATTGAACAATATATTTCGAATTTTGATAATGAGATTGTGTTTAGGAGAAAAATAGAATAAAATGGAATAAAGACAAAAAGGAGGAAAGCTGGATGAAAAAGGGAAAGAGAAGTTTGATTGTGTCGATTATGTTTTTATGTGCCGCAGTAGTTGTTTTGACTGCTATGGTTGTGGGGGGTAATGCAGTATTTTCCATTAAAACACTTTCGGCATCTGCTTATCAAACTTATGAAACGGCAGTTGATGAGGGATATAGGACAGAGATTAAATCTCAGGTACAGAGCACTATGGCGGTGTTGCAAAGTGAATATGATAAGTTTCAGGCAGGAGAAAAGACCGAAGAAGAGGCAAAGTATGATGCAAAAGAAACCATTCGTGCTATGCGTTACCGAGATGACCAGAGCGGTTATTTCTGGATTGATGATACAGAGTATTCGTTGATTATGCACCCTATTCTGGTGGAAAATGAAGGAGCAAACCGCTATGAATTAGAGGATCAGAATGGTGTTATGATTATTCAGGAAATTATGAAGGTCTGCCAAAGTGCTGAAAAAGGCGGTTATAACGAGTTTTATTTCACAAAGGCGGATGGTGTTACTGTTGCACCTAAGATTGCTTATTCCCAAATCTTTGAACCGTGGGGATGGGTGGTTTCCACAGGAAACTATGTGGATGACATGAGTGCAGAAAAGGCAGAAATGCAAGGTGCTTTAAATCAACAGTATAGCAATATGCTGTTAAGAGTTGATATTATTTTCGTGGTTGCTATCGGAACAGCGCTTATCATAGCGTTCTTTTTCGGAAGACAGATTATTGCACCATTAAAGAAAATACAGTATTTTGCCAATAGTCTTTCAGAGGGAAATCTGACAACGGCAGTAGATGTAAAACAGAATAATGAAATTGGTCAGACGGCCGAAGCGCTTCGTGTGGCACAGACCAATATGCGGGAATTGTTACAGGGAATTACCGCTGTATCGCAAGGTGTAAACGGCGTTTTGGGAAAATTTGATTCTGCATTCAACAATATGAAGGAATCTATTTCCCAGGTTTCCGTAGCCGTGGATTCTATTGCTGAAAATGTAACAAGACAGGCCTCTTCTACAGATGAAGCATCGGGAAATGCAGGAATTATGGCTGACAGAATTAATCAGACCGGTTCTGAGGTAGAAACCCTGGATCGAAATGCTGCAGAGATGAGTCAGATTAGTGAACAGTCCATGGAGACTTTGAGACAGTTGATTGAAGTAAATAACAGAACAAGAAAGAGCATTACAGATATGGCAACGCAAACGGAATCTACCCATGAATCCGTACAGAAGATACATATGGCGGCCAATCTGATTAATGAAATTTCCGACCAGACCGCGCTCCTTGCTTTGAATGCAAGTATTGAAGCAGCAAGAGCAGGTGAGGCAGGAAAAGGCTTTGCGGTTGTTGCGGATGAAATTGCCAAACTGGCAAAACAGTCTGCTGATTCGGTAGAAGAAATTAACCGTGTGGTAGAAGAATTGCAGAGTAATGCAACAAAATCCGTTGAGGCTATGCGTGAAATCAATGATTCTGTAGATGTGCAGGTAAATTCCCTGACAGAAACGCAGGATATTTTCTCCAAACTGCATCAGGAACTGAGCAACTGTGTGGAATCGGTTAAGACAATTGATAATATGACCATTGAACTGGAAAATCAGAGACTCAATGTTACCCAGTCGCTGGATGTGCTAAACAAGCTGGCGCAGGACAACGCAGCAGTGGCAGAAGAAACCTCTGCCATGTCCACTGAATTATCCAAAGTAGTAGAGGATTCCAGCCAGATTGTAGAGGAATTAGAAAACAAAGTGGACATCCTCATTGAAAATGTAAATAAATTTACACTGTAAACACTGAATCTAAGGTAACAGTTCAGCCTTTCGGCTGACCTAACGGGTATTGCACCGGCTAAAAAA
>CAYUYJ010000045.1:0-20446 GCA_964449325.1 uncultured Lachnospiraceae bacterium
GAAAATACGGAATTTGCAGAATTTGCTTCCGTGAATTAGCATACAAAGGTCAGATTCCTGGCGTTAAAAAGGCGAGCTGGTAAGCTCACCTTGCAAGTTGGAAACATGATTCAAGTCAAAATATAAAGGAGGATACTAAATCATGACAATGAGCGATCCGATTGCAGATATGCTTACAAGAATCCGTAATGCAAATACTGCAAAACACGATACAGTAGATGTTCCTTCATCCAAAATGAAATTGGCTATTGCACAGATTCTTTTAGACGAAGGTTATATTAAAAAATTTGATGTTATTGAAGATGGAAGCTTCAAAACAATCCATATTACATTAAAGTATGGTGCAGACAAGAATGAAAAGATTATTTCCGGTATCAAGAGAATTTCCAAACCGGGACTTCGTGTTTATGCTAACAGAGAAGAACTTCCGAAGGTTCTCGGCGGACTTGGTGTAGCAATCATTTCTACAAACCATGGTGTAATCACAGATAAGAAAGCAAGAGAACTCGGCGTAGGCGGAGAGGTATTAGCTTTTGTTTGGTAGTTTTTAACATTTTATATATTATTAGGAGGTACGGGCATGTCACGTATAGGAAGAATGCCAATCGCGGTTCCGGCAGGTGTTACTGTAGAAATCGCAGAAAATAATAAAGTGACCGTTAAAGGTCCGAAAGGAACCCTTGAAAGAGTATTACCGTCTGAGATGGAAATCAAATTAGAAGGTTCTGAAATTGTAGTAACAAGACCGAATGATTTAAAGAAGATGAAATCTTTACACGGTTTAACAAGAACTTTAATCAACAACATGGTAATCGGTGTTACAGAAGGTTATGAAAAGAAACTGGAAGTAAACGGTGTTGGTTACAGAGCAGCAAAAGCCGGTAAGAAATTAACCTTGTCCTTAGGATATTCTCATCCGGTTGAGATGGAAGATCCGGAAGGAATCGAAACAGTAGTTGATGGACAGAACCTCATTATTGTTAAAGGTATTGATAAAGAAAAAGTTGGCCAATTCGCAGCTGAAATCAGAGATAAGAGAAGACCTGAACCTTACAAAGGAAAAGGTATTAAGTATGTTGATGAGACTATCAGACGTAAAGTTGGTAAAACTGGTAAGAAATAATAGATAAGGAGAGTGTAAAAATGGTTAGTAAACAGTCAAGACAAGAAATTCGTGTAAAAAAGCACAATAGAATGCGTAACCATCTGAATGGTACTACTGAAAGACCACGTTTAGCAGTGTTCAGAAGTAATAATCATATGTATGCTCAAATTATTGACGATACAGTTGGAAATACATTAGTTTCAGCATCTACTCTTGAAAAAGAAGTAAAGGCAGAAATTGAAAAGACTAACAACGTTGATGCAGCAGCATATTTAGGAACTGTAATTGCCAAGAGAGCATTGGAAAAAGGTATTAAGACAGTTGTTTTTGATAGAGGCGGCTTTATATACCAGGGTAAAGTAGCAGCATTAGCAGAAGCAGCCAGAGAAGCTGGTTTGGAATTCTAGGAAGGGAGAAACACACATGAAACGTACAATCATTGATGCAAGTCAATTGGAATTAACAGAAAAAGTAGTTTCCATTAAACGTGTTACTAAGGTTGTAAAAGGTGGTCGTAACTTCCGATTCACAGCATTAGTAGTAGTAGGTGACGGCAACGGACATGTAGGCGCAGGTTTAGGTAAAGCGACTGAAATTCCGGACGCTATCCGTAAAGGAAAAGAAGATGCAACAAAGAACCTTGTTTCTGTTGCACTGGACGAAAATAAGAGTATTACACATGATTTTATCGGAAAATTCGGTTCTGCTTCCGTTCTCTTAAAGAGAGCTCCGGAAGGTACCGGTGTTATCGCAGGTGGTCCTGCACGTAGCGTATGCGAACTTGCAGGTATCAAGAATATCCGTACAAAATCTTTAGGTTCAAACAACAAACAGAACGTTGTACTTGCCACAATCGCTGGTTTGAAACAGTTAAAAACTCCGGAAGAAGTAGCTAAGAACCGTGGCAAATCTGTAGATGAAGTCATGGCATAGGGAGGTTGTAAAGATGGCAGATAACAAAACATTAAAAATTACTTTAGTGAAATCTCCTATCGGTGCTGTTCCGAAACAGAGAGCAACCGTAGAAGCTATGGGTCTTAGAAAGCTTAACAAAACTGTTGAGCTTCCGGACAACGCAGCTACAAGAGGTCAGATTCAGCAAGTAAGACATTTAGTAAAAGTAGAAGAAGCTTAATGAGATAAGGAGGTGTCAGAATGGAATTATCAAACTTAAGACCTGCAGAAGGTTCTAAACACAGTGATAATTTTAGAAGAGGTCGTGGACACGGTTCAGGAAACGGAAAGACAGCCGGTAAAGGACACAAAGGTCAGAAAGCTCGTTCAGGAGCACCGAGACCGGGCTTTGAAGGTGGTCAGATGCCGTTATACAGACGTATTCCTAAGAGAGGTTTCACTAACAGAAACACAAAGGAAATCGTTGCAATCAACGTAAGTGTTCTTGAAAGATTCGAAGACGGAGCTACAGTAGATGTAAATGCATTGGTGGAAGCCGGAATCGTTAAGAATCCCAGAGACGGTGTTAAAATCCTTGGAAATGGAGAATTAACCAAAAAACTCAATGTAAAAGTTGATGCTTTCAGCGCATCCGCAAAAGAAAAGATTGAGGCACTTGGTGGAACAGCAGAGGTGATGTAATATGTTTACAACCTTAAAAAACGCGTTCAAAATCAAAGAAATAAGAAATAAATTATTTTTTACATTTGCAATGTTAGTTGTGATCCGTATCGGGTCACAACTTCCTGTGCCGGGTGTAGACAGAGAATATTTTGCTTACTGGTTTTCACAGCAGACCTCTGATGCATTCAGCCTGTTGGATGCTTTTACAGGTGGTTCGTTCCTTAATTTCTCTGTATTGGCATTGAATATTACTCCGTACATTACATCTTCCATTATTATGCAGCTTTTGACGATTGCAATTCCGAAACTGGAAGAAATGCAGCGTGACGGCGAAGACGGAAGAAAGAAAATTGCATCCATTACCCGTTATGTGACGGTGGGACTTGCTTTATTTGAATCCACAGTTATGGTAATTGGGTTTGGTAATCAGGGACTTTTAGAGAAGTTTAATGCAATGAATGTAATTACTGCTGTGGCAGCACTTACGGCAGGTAGTGCGTTCCTTATGTGGATTGGTGAAAGAATCACGGAAAAGGGCGTCGGAAACGGTATTTCCATTGTGCTTGTAATTAATATTGTTTCAAGATTACCGCAGGAAATCAGTGGTCTTTTTAACCAGTTTGTAATTGGTAAGAGGGTAGCGATTGCAGTAGTTGCTGCAGTTATCATTATTGCCGTTATTGTTGGTATGACTGTATTGGTTGTTATTTTGAACGGCGGTGTTCGCAAAATTCCCGTGCAATATGCAAAAAAAGTACAGGGAAGAAAGATGGTAGGCGGACAGACTTCCAACATTCCGTTGAAGGTAAATACCGCAGGAGTTATTCCGATTATCTTTGCTTCATCCATTATGCAGCTTCCGACTATTATCAGCTCTTTTGCAAAATATAACGGAACCGGTGTGTGGGCACAGATTTTGAAGGCTTTAAATTCCGGTTACTGGTGTAAGTTTACATCAGGACAGTGGTATTATTCCATCGGCTTAGTTGTGTATATAGTATTGGTAATATTCTTTGCCTACTTCTACACATCCATAACATTTAATCCACTTGAGATTTCTGAGAACATGAAGAAGCAGGGAGGATTTATTCCGGGTATCAGACCGGGTAAACCAACCAGTGATTATCTGACAAGGATTTTGAATTACATTATTTTTATTGGTGCTGTTGGCTTAACAATCGTAGGTGTGCTTCCGTTTGTATTTAACGGAGTATTTAATACGAGTGTAACCTTCGGTGGAACAAGTCTTATTATCGTTGTCAGCGTTGTTCTGGAAACGATGAAACAGATTGAATCACAGATGCTTGTAAGAAACTACAAGGGATTTTTAAATGACTAAGGAATAAAGGATAGTTCGGGCGGGGAAAATTCCCTGCTCGGGCTTAATTTTGTTATGGTGACGAGGCAAGCGTCCATCATGCTTGCATGAATGGACATTTGCCGACCGCTAATCAGAGCGAGATTCGCATAGCGTATCTCGCCTCTGTATTAGAGAAGCATGCAGAGGATATGTGAGCGAACAATAGAAAAATAAAATGGGAAGGGAAAGAGGTAAGCATGAAAATTATAATGTTAGGCGCTCCCGGAGCGGGAAAAGGAACACAGGCAAAAATGATTGCGGATACATATAACATTCCGCATATTTCCACAGGGGATATTTTCAGAGCCAATATCAAAGAAGGAACAGAACTTGGAATGGAAGCAAAGAAATATATGGATCAGGGGCTTCTTGTTCCGGATGAACTGACCGTAAAAATCCTTCTTGACAGAGTGGCAAAGGATGACTGCAAGAACGGTTATGTATTGGATGGTTTCCCAAGAACCATTCCGCAGGCAGAAGTTTTGGATAAAGCGTTAACAGAACTTGGAGATAAAATTGATTTTGCAATCAATGTGGATGTACCGGATGAAAACATCATTAACAGGATGTCTGGCAGACGTGCCTGCCTTGCATGTGGGGCTACTTATCATATCAAACATGTTCCGCCAAAGACAGAGGGAATCTGTGACCGTTGCGGAAAGGAACTTGTACTCAGAGATGATGACAAGCCGGAGACAGTAAAAAATCGTTTGAATGTTTATCATGAGCAGACACAGCCGTTAATTGACTTTTATACAGAAAAGAACGTATTAAAGACTGTAGACGGAACGGTTGATATGATGGATGTATTTCAGGCAATTAAAGGTATCTTAGATTAATGTAGGAAAGTGTGATTTAGAGGTGTTTGGGAGAATGGCTGTTTCGATTAAATCTGCAAGAGAAATAGAACTTATGAGAGAGTCATGCAGGCTTTTGGCACATGTACATGACGAACTCGGAAAGGCAATAAAGCCCGGAATGTCTACCCTTGATATTGATACTCTTGGAGAAAAGCTGATACGGGATTTGGGATGTATACCAAATTTTAAAAATTATCATGGTTATCCGGCATCTATTTGTGTGTCCGTAAATGATGAAGTGGTGCATGGAATACCGAATAAACAGAGAATTTTGCAGGAAGGTGATATTGTAAGTCTGGACGCAGGGCTTATCTATCACGGCTATCATTCGGATGCCGCGCGTACCCATGCAGTAGGTAAGATTTCACCGGAGGCAGAGAAGCTGATTGAAGTAACAAGGCAGAGCTTTTTTGAAGGAATTAAAATGGCAAAAGCAGGCAATCATCTATATGATATATCCAATGCGATTGATGCCTATGTTTCCAAATTCGGCTATGGTATTGTTCGTGATTTAGTAGGACACGGTATCGGAACAAGTCTTCACGAAGACCCGCAGATTCCAAATTTTGCACAGAGAAGACGCGGCATTAAACTGCAGCCGGGCATGACACTTGCCATCGAACCGATGATTAATGCGGGAAGTTGGGAAGTGGAATGGATGGATGATGACTGGACGGTTGTAACCGCCGATGGTTCCCTGTCGGCACATTATGAGAATACGGTGCTGATTACGGATGGAGAGCCGGAAATAATGACACTTCTTTAGAAAGGTGTAAGAGGATTACAATGACAGGAAAGTTTGCAAAATCCAAAGCAGGACATGACAGCTTAAAGGTATATGTCATAATAAAAGAAGAAGCGGAATATGTTTATCTTGCCGACGGGGTTTACAAAACAATGGCTAAACCAAAAAAGAAAAGCAAAAAACATATTCAGATCATTCATAAAGGTCAGGATGTAAAATTAACAGAAAAGCTTCTTAATAAAGAGCGTGTTTTTGACGAAGAAATAAAAAGAGCGATAAAAATTTATAAACGCGAATGCGGGAATGAGGAAGGCAGATAGAAAGGAAAGGTTATTTATATGTCTAAAGCAGATGTAATTGAAATTGAAGGAACTGTAATTGAAAAGTTACCAAACACAATGTTTCAGGTAGAGTTGGAGAACGGACATAAAGTGCTGGCACACATCAGCGGAAAGCTGCGCCAGAATTTTATTCGTATTTTACCGGGAGATAAGGTAACCTTAGAGCTGAGTCCGTATGATTTATCCAAGGGGCGGATTATTTGGAGAGACAAATAGTTGGCTCGGCAGCCAACTATTCAAGAGAATTGCCGTTGGCAATTCTCCTTAACAAACGGAAGTTGGTTCGCGCGCTGTGAGAGGGACGAACGGAAGTTGGTTCGCGCACTGTGAAATACTTGAAAAATATAGAAATTCTTTGAAAAAACCTCTTGTCAAGAGGTTTTTTCTGTGTTACAATTTAAAACGGTCTTTTTTGAAAGGAGGGTTTAACGTATGAAAGTTAGATCATCAGTAAAACCGATTTGCGAAAAATGCAAAATCATTAAAAGAAAAGGAAGAATCAGAGTAATCTGTGAGAATCCGAAACACAAACAAAGACAGGGATAATACCGAACTCTAATCTTATTTAAGTGAGGGTTCTCGTCTCGTAAGGAAATATGAAGCGGCTGATAGTGCGGCGCACTATTTTTATATAGATTACGAATCAGAGCCAACTGGAAAAGATTACTTTTTGGTACCGAAATTCTTCGGAAAAATCGGACTATCCCGTCCGATTGGGCTAATGACCGCCCCAATCAATCAGTAACGAAAGTATCACGGTACAAAGTGCCGAGGATACAGCGCAGTAAGCGCAAGCTTAGTAGCGTAACGCAGACGTTGCGCGGCAGAAAATGGAGGAAACGTAAATGGCTCGTATCGCAGGTGTTGATTTACCTAGAGAAAAACGTGTAGAAATCGGATTAACTTATATCTACGGAATCGGTAGAGTAAGCGCTAACAAGATTTTAGCACAGGCAAATGTTAATCCTGACACTCGCTGCAGAGATTTAACAGATGATGAAGTAAAGAAAATCAGCGAAGTAATTGATGCAACAATGACTGTAGAAGGTGATTTGAGAAGAGAAATCGCTCTTAACATCAAGAGATTACAGGAAATTGGATGCTACAGAGGAATCCGTCATAGAAAAGGACTTCCGGTTCGTGGTCAGAAGACCAAGACAAATGCCAGAACACGTAAGGGACCGAAACGTACGGTTGCTAATAAGAAGAAATAATTGTTTCTTTGATATGTTTGGCATAAAGTTACAAATTAAGAGAAATATTCTATTCCAAAGTTGGAATAACGGACACTATGTATAGTGAATTTTGAGAAAGTAGGTTAGTTTAAAATGGCTAAAAAAGTTGCGAAAAAAGTAACAAAAAAGCGTGTAAAGAAAAACGTTGAACGCGGACAGGCACATATTCAGTCATCTTTTAACAATACAATTGTTACATTAACAGATACTGAAGGAAATGCTCTTAGCTGGGCAAGTGCAGGTGGTCTTGGTTTTAGAGGTTCAAAGAAATCTACTCCGTATGCAGCACAGATGGCTGCTGAAACAGCTACAAAGGCTGCTTTAGTACATGGTTTAAAATCTGTTGACGTTATGGTTAAAGGTCCCGGTTCGGGACGTGAAGCTGCAATCCGTGCCCTTCAGGCATGCGGACTTGAAGTTACATCCATCAGAGACGTAACTCCTGTACCTCATAACGGATGCCGCCCGCCGAAACGTCGTCGTGTATAGTTTGGAAGAAGGCGCAGTTTTGCGTTGTAAACAATAGCAGGAGAGTAATTCTCCTTTAGAAGAAAGGAGCCAACAATGGCAGTTAATAGAGTCCCGGTACTTAAAAGATGCAGAACTCTTGGTTTAGAACCATCTTATTTAGGATATGATAAAAAATCCAACAGAACAAATGCAAGAGCAGGTAAAAAGGTAAGTGAATATGGTCTTCAGTTAAGAGAAAAACAGAAAGCTAAATTTATTTACGGTGTTCTTGAAAAACCGTTCAGAAACTACTATGAAAAAGCAGATAGAATGAAGGGTCAGACAGGTGAAAACCTGATGACTATTCTGGAGACTAGATTAGACAGCGTAGTATTCAGAATGGGCTTCGCCAGAACAAGAAGAGAAGCAAGACAGATTGTCGGACACAAACACGTTTTAGTAAACGGTAAATGTGTAAATATTCCGTCTTATTTAATCAAAGCAGGCGATGTAATCGAAATCAGAGAAAAATCCAAAGGATTACAGAGATATAAAGATATCCTCGAAGTAACAGCCGGAAGATTAACTCCGGAATGGATGGATGTAGAAAAAGAAGCTTTCAAAGGAACTATCAAAAATCTTCCTTCAAGAGAAATGATTGACGTTCCGGTTGATGAAATGCTTATCGTCGAATTATATAGTAAGTAATAGGAAACGAGCGGGGAGTCTCCGCTCATTTTCCGCCTACATTACCAAATGGAAGTTCGTAAAGGAGGGTATTTGCAGTGTTTGATTTTGAAAGACCAAATATTACGGTTGAAGAGATTTCGGATGACGGAAAAGTTGGCAAATTCGTAGTAGAGCCTTTGGAAAGAGGCTATGGTATTACACTTGGTAATTCCTTAAGAAGAATTATGCTTTCTTCTTTACCGGGTGCTGCCGTAAGTCAGGTAAAAATCGAAGGTGTTCTTCATGAATTCAGTTCTATCCCGGGAGTAAAGGAAGATGTGACTGAAATTATCATGAACATTAAGAGTCTGGCTATTAAAAACAATAGCGATACAAATGAGCCGAAAACCGCCTACATTGAATTTGAAGGTGAAGGTGTTGTTCATGCCAGCGATATTCAGGCAGATCAGGATATCGAGATTCTTAATCCGGATTTAGTAATTGCTACTTTGAGTGGTGGTAAAGAAAGTAAATTATATATGGAACTTACCATTACAAAAGGCAGAGGTTATGTGAGCGCTGATAAGAACAAACATGAAGATTTACCGATTGGTGTAATCGCAGTTGATTCCATTTATACACCTGTAGAAAGAGTCAACGTTACTGTAGAAAATACTCGTGTTGGTCAGATTACAGACTATGATAAACTTACACTTGATGTACGCACAAACGGAACACTGGTTCCTGATGAAGCGGTAAGTTTAGCTGCAAAGGTACTTAGCGAACATTTAGGACTTTTCATTGACTTATCCGAAAATGCCAAGACTGCAGAAGTTATGGTAGAGAAGGAAGACGATGAAAAAGAAAAAGTGTTGGAAATGAGCATTGATGAGTTAGAACTGTCAGTTCGTTCCTATAACTGCTTAAAACGTGCCGGTATCAACACAGTAGAAGAGTTAACAAACAAGACTTCCGAAGATATGATGAAGGTTCGTAACCTCGGACGTAAGTCACTGGAAGAAGTTTTGGCTAAATTAAAGGAATTAGGCTTACAGCTTAATCCCAGCGAGGAATAATAATTATGTTATGAGCATGTCCGGTAAGTCCAAAGAGCGCAGGCGTGTTACTCATATAATGGAAACTATCAATGACCTTTCGGTAAGTAAGTCCAAAGAGCGTGGCCGGAAGGAAGCCCATTAGAAGGAGAGAGAAAAATGGCAAAATACAGAAAACTTGGCAGAACATCTGACCAGAGAAAAGCATTACTTAGAAATCAGGTAACAGCTCTTTTAAACAACGGTAAAATTGTTACTACAGAAGCAAAAGCAAAGGAAGTTCAGAAAATCGCTGAAGGTCTTATTGCATTGGGAGTAAAAGAAAAAGATAACTTTGAAACCGTAAAAGTAACAGCTAAAGTGCCTCGTAAAGACAAAGACGGCAAGAGAGTAAAAGAAGTTGTTGATGGTAAAAAGAAAACTGTTTATGATGAAGTAGAAAAGGAAATCAAAAAGGATTTACCTTCCAGACTTCATGCAAGAAGACAGATGTTAAAAGTTTTATATACTGTAACAGATGTTCCTTCTACCAATGCCGGTAAGAAGAGAGGAACAAAAGAAGTAGATTTAGTAGGAAAGATTTTTGACGAATACGGTGCAAAATATGCAGACCGTAAAGGTGGTTACACCAGAATCGTTAAAATCGGTCAGCGTAAAGGTGACGGTGCTTTAGAAGTACTTCTTGAGTTAGTATAAGAAATGATGAAAGGGATAACAGTTTTGTGGCTGTTATCCCTTTTTTTGGAAGTGTTGATAGTCTTTACAGGAATTCCAGCTTCCGCCCCATGTAAAGCCATGTTCTGTAAATAATTGATAGCATAAATCGTTTTCATTAATCTTGTAAGGAAAATCAGCTTCCCGGTCTGTATATGGTTCACTGCCTTCCGGAGAGATATAGGTACTTCCGTCAGACTGAAATACTACATAGGGGTTGTAGAACGGATTAATGTCAACAGCAAGTCCGTAAGCATGTTTGGAAAGCTTTGTGGTGCCGTCTACCACACGATAATTGAAGCAGGAGGTGTTATTGTCCTTCATGGATGCCATGTCGTCCCCATTGTACTCATCAATCAGTTTCACCTTTTCAATTCTGTATTCCTCTAAATACAGTTCGTAAAAAATTTCCAGTAAATCCTGTGCAATTGTTTCATTACAAATAAGTTCGCCCTCTGTTACTTCGCCATCGAAGTTATAGTGCAGAATATGCATATAGCGCAATTCTTCTAAAGAAATATTGTCATTTTCCACATAAGAAATACCGGTTATTTTTTGGATTATATCCTCGGAAAGCGGTTCGTAGTAGAAGGAGCGGGTAACATCGTTTGCGGTGTCCGTTTCGGCTTGTTCGGTGGAACTTTCGTCTGTTACGGCAGACGTTTCCGCTGATTCAGCCTCTGATTCTTCAACAGCATGGCTCTCTTGCGTGCGTTTGGCATATTCATATAAAGTTTCCGAACTTCCGAAAACCTGTGACAGTACAGCACATAAGAGGATTAGTACAACTAAAATCCCGATTGGTTTGATATATTTATTCATTGGAATACCTTTCTTTGTAACATGTCCTTTATTTCATATATTACTATATTATAGCACAGAAAGTCAGTTCAAGAAATCGACATTTTTTGCCGAAACGGTGTACTGTGTGTGAAGGGGAACCGGAGGGGAGTAGAGGCGGATTTTCTCTTGTAATTGTTCCCATAATTTAGTACAATTAAGTCCGTATGAACGGAATGTGTAACAAGGATTTTTAGAAAATCCCTTCAGCAGAAACGAGGTCATAAATGGGAATTATTAGCGCCAGTAAAGTGGTATATGAATATATCAGACGGGATGAAGAGGGCAATGTGGAAGGAATTACCCGTGCGGTAGACCAAGTGGATTTGGATATTAAGCAGGGGCAGTTTATTGCAATTCTGGGGCATAACGGTTCCGGAAAATCTACTCTTGCCAAACATATCAATGCTATTCTGGTACCCACGGAAGGAACGGTGTGGGTGGATGGAAAAGATACGCAGGATATGGATAAAATATGGGATATCCGTCAGGAAGCGGGTATGGTTTTTCAAAATCCGGATAACCAGATTATCGGTCAGGTTGTGGAAGAGGATGTGGGATTCGGCCCCGAAAATATGGGAATTCCTACGAAGGAAATATGGGAACGTGTGGAAGAGAGTCTGAAAGCGGTGGGGATGTATGAATACCGCAAGCATTCTCCTAACAAGCTATCCGGCGGACAAAAGCAGAGAGTTTCCATTGCCGGAGTCATTGCCATGCATCCGAAATGTATTATTTTGGACGAGCCCACGGCAATGCTCGACCCGAACGGAAGAAAAGAGGTTATTCGTGCAGTCCGTGCACTGAATGATGTGGAGGGAATGACGGTTGTACTGATTACCCATTATATGGAAGAAATCATTCATGCCGATAAAGTATTTGTCATGGATAAAGGACATATAGAAATGGAAGGAACACCGCGGGAAATCTTTTCCCAAGTAGAGCGGTTAAAATCCTTGCGACTGGATGTGCCGCAGGTAACATTACTGGCACATGAATTGAAGAAAAGCGGACTGGATATTCCGGATGGAATTTTGACGACGGAGGAGTTAACGGAGGCATTGCAGGAAAAATGTCAATTCTTTTAAATCATGTAAATTACGTTTATGACGGAGATACGGAAATTCCGGTGAAAGCACTGGACGATGTCTCCCTGAAAATTGAAAATGGAGAGTTTATCGGACTGATTGGTCATACCGGGTCCGGAAAATCTACATTAGTACAGCATTTGAACGGTTTAATTAAGCCTACAAGCGGTGGGGTATATTATAATGGAGAAGATATTCATGAAGAACACTACGATTTAAAAACTTTACGCAGTAAGGTAGGTCTGGTGTTCCAGTATCCCGAACATCAGCTTTTCGAGGTAGATGTCTTTTCCGACGTGTGTTTCGGACCGAAAAATCTGGGACTGCCTAAAAAGGAAGTTGAACTCCGGGCATTTGAAGCACTACGTCTGGTAGGTTTTCCGGAGGAATTTTTCTATCAGTCGCCCTTTGAATTATCCGGGGGACAAAAGCGGAGAGTGGCGATTGCAGGTGTGCTTGCTATGAAGCCGGAGGTGCTTGTACTGGACGAGCCAACGGCGGGCTTAGACCCAAAAGGACGGGATGAAATATTAGATCAGGTACAGCGACTTAGGGAAGAAACGAAGATGACGGTTGTACTGGTGTCGCATAGTATGGAAGATGTGGCAAAGTATGTGGGGCGGATTATTGTAATGAACCATGGGAAAGTCATGTTTGATGATACCCCCAAGGAAGTGTTTAAGCATTATAAGGAACTGGAAGCGGTAGGACTGGCAGCACCTCAGGTAACGTATATTATGAATACTTTGCGGGAGAAGGGATTTCCGGTGAATACCGATGCAACTACCATAGCGGAGGCAAAAGAAGAGATACTTAAGCTGTTTGGCAAAGCCTAGAGTTTTTGCCTGAAAGGAGCAGATTTAGCAGATGCTTAGAGATATTACATTAGGACAGTATTATCAGTCTGATTCGGTCATTCACAGGCTGGACCCAAGAGTAAAACTGATTGCAACCATTGTGTTTATTATTTCCCTGTTTGTGTCGGGAAGCTTTTTCGGCTATATTGTAGCGGTTTTGTTTCTTGCTGCAGTGATAAAACTTTCTAAAGTGCCCTTTAAATTCATGGTAAAGGGAATGAAGTCGATTGTTGTACTGTTGCTCATTACGGTTATTTTTAACCTGTTTCTGACGCCGGGGGAGGCACTGATTAGCATATGGAAGCTGACGATTACAAAGGAAGGCTTGCGGACAGCGGTATTTATGGCAATCAGACTGACGTTTTTAATCATCGGTTCTTCGGTTATGACACTGACGACCACACCGAATAATCTGACAGACGGATTGGAAAGCCTGTTGAAGCCGTTAAAGGTAATTCGGGTGCCGGTGCATGAAGTGGCAATGATGATGGCAATTGCGTTACGGTTTATTCCTATTTTGATGGAAGAAACGGACAAAATTATGAAAGCGCAGATTGCCAGGGGAGCAGATTTTGAGAGTGGAAATCTGATTAAGAAAGCAAAGAGTCTGGTGCCTCTTTTAGTCCCGCTTTTCATTTCCGCATTCCGCCGTGCCAACGATTTGGCGATGGCAATGGAGGCCAGATGCTACCGGGGTGGAGAGCATCGTACGAAAATGAAACCGCTTCAATATAAAAAGAGAGATGTGATTGCGTATTTTGTGGTCACGGCTTATCTTGTGCTGTGTGTTGTAACCGGACGGGTTTTACCGAATCTGCTTGGCATTTAGATTGGGGATGGTTCTATAGATTCCTGAATTTTGACGGCGTCATGTGCATATAGCGCAGAAACATTTTATTGTAGTAGCTGATGTTGTTAAAGCCTGTCATTCCGGCAACCTTACTGATTTCAAAATCGGTTTCCCGAAGCAGTGATGCGCTCATGCTAATCCGGTAAAAATTAAGATATTCCACTACAGACATTTTTGTGATGGATTTGAACAGCCGGCAAAGATGTCCTTTACTGATTCCGAATTCTCTTGACAGCTTGTCTAAAGAGACGGAATTGTCATAATGAAGCTTAATATATTCGATAATGGATTTCGTGAGGGTAATACGGTAATCTGTCTCTTTTGAAATTTCCGATTGGCTTTTTCCGGCATGGAGATAGAGGAGATACCAGATTTCAAAGAGCTTCGCTTTTATGAGAAGCTCAAATCCGGCAGCTCCTTTGGTAAAAGCATTCCGAATATCTGTAAGAAGCCGTGAGATGTGCTGCTCCCATTCTTCTTTTGTAGAAAGAAAGGTGGGGAACAGAATTTCTCCGTTTCGCAGGCTGTCGATATATTTCTGCTGTATCCGGTCGTTGACAAAACTGTTTAGAAGTGCCTGATCAAAAACAACGGCAAAAAAGGAAAAAGGAGTACCGGGAGTTCCTGTTATGGAATGCAGACAATTGGAAGGAATGAAAATAACATTGCCTTGACAGACGCAGATACTTCGACCGTCTATATGGACGTAGGCACTTCCTGCTGTTACTGTCAGGATTTCTATTTCATTATGCCAATGACAATTTACACGTTCCTGAAATGCCGGATTGGTTTCCAGTTCATGTACCATAAGCGGAAACATGGCATTTCCGTGGCTAATCTGTTCTCTGAGTAAAAAATATTCTTCGTTCATTGTTTTCCTCTTTGTGTTTTTCCTTTTATTCAAAGGAAAATATCACGATTGTGTTAGTATAGATTAATTTTGTTAAAGATTTTTAAAGAAAAAATCATTATTATTTTATTATAGCAAATACAGATGGGATTACAATTCCCAATTATAATGGAAGGGCTGCATAGGATTATGCAGGAAGGAGGAAATATGATTTTTTCTAAAGAAGGTAACAAACTGGTTGCACGTCACAAAGCAGAAAGACTCTGTATCGAACCATGGGGAAAGGATTCTCTTCGTGTACGGGCAACGCGTTATATGGAGTTTACGGGAAATGACTGGGCGCTTGAAGAGAGTGTGCCGGAGAATTTGAGAACGGCTCAAATCGAGTTGGATGGAGAAAAGTCGGCATCCATTACGAACGGCAGGCTTCGCATAACGGTAAACGGTGCGGGAGTGCTGTCTGTTTATAGAGACGAAAAGATGATACTTCGGGAATATTACAGGAATTATGATGGAACAGAAAGTCAGGAAAGCCGCTGTCTGAAAATTGTGGGCCGGGAGTACAAGCCGATTATCGGCGGGGATTATTCGTTGAATGTCCGTTTTGAAAGTAATGATAATGAAAAGTTGTTTGGTATGGGACAGTATCAACAGCCTTATCTGGATTTAAAGGGCTGTGTTCTGGAATTGGCACAGCGTAATTCCCAGATTAGTATTCCGTTTGCAGTATCCAGTCTTGGATATGGATTTTTGTGGAATAATCCCGGAGTGGGCAAGGTGTCCTTTGGTAAAAATTATACCGAATGGCATATGGAAGCCACAAAAGAAATGGATTATTGGATTACAGTAGGAGAAAATCCTGCTGAGATACTGGAGCATTACACTGCGGTAACAGGCCGAGCGCCCATGATACCGGAAGGACTTTTGGGATTGTGGCAGTGTAAGTTGCGCTACCGCACGCAGGAAGAAGTTCTTGCAGTAGCTGAAAAATATCAGGAATTACACATTCCGTTAGATGTCATTGTCATTGACTTTTTCCACTGGACCAGGCAGGGCGATTGGAAATTTGATGAAGAATATTGGCCGGATCCAAAGGCAATGTGTGATAAACTCCATGCTATGGGAACGAAGGTGGTTGTTTCCGTCTGGCCGTCAGTGGATCGGAAGAGCGAAAATTTTGAGGAACTTTACAATCGCGGTCTTCTGATTCAGACGGAACGGGGAAGCATTCAGACGTATGACTTTCAGGGTGACTGTCTGGAAATTGATGTTACCAACCCGGAGGCACGGGAATTTATATGGGAAAAGTGCAAAAAGAATTATTATGATTTTGGCATCGATATGTTCTGGCTGGATAATGCAGAGCCGGATTATGCAGTGTATGATTATGACAACTATCGTTATGCATTGGGCTGTGCATTGGAAGTAAGCAATGTATATCCGAAGCTGTACACGAAGGCTTTTTGTGAAGGGATTACAGCGTTGGGAAGGGAAAAAGAGATGCTGCATCTGGTGCGCAGCGGCTGGGCAGGAAGCCAGAAGTATTCTGCACTGATTTGGTCGGGAGATGTTCCGAGCACCTTTGCTGCTTTTAAGGATCAGCTGAGTGCCGGACTGAATATGGGGCTTGCAGGAATCCCTTGGTGGACTACCGATATCGGTGGATTCATGACGGATGATGTGGAAGACCCTGCGTTTAAGGAATTGCTGCTTCGGTGGTTTGAATTTGCTGTATTCAGCCCTATCCTGCGCATGCACGGAGACCGTGGCCCTCACGACATTCCCCCGCTTTCGGATAAGGAGTATGGCGGAGGAAGCCTTTATACCGGTCATTCTAATGAGTTGTGGAGCTATGGAGAAGAAGCCTTTGAAATTATGAAAAAGCAGTTGGAGCTGCGCTTTTCCTTAAAGCCTTATATCGAGGGGCTGATGAAGGAAGCAAGCGAATGCGGTGCACCTTTGCTTCGTACCATGTTTTATGAATTCCCGGAGGATTTGCATTGTTGGGAATTGACGGATCAGTATATGTTCGGGGCTGATTATCTGGTTGCTCCGATTTTAGAGGCAGGAAAATTTGAAAGAGAAGTTTATCTTCCGAAGGGAACATGGAAGAATATCAATGATGATACAGAATACGAGGGTGGTCAGACCGTTTTGAGCAAGGCCCCGATAGATGTAATTCCTGTATTTAAACGAATGAAATAGAGTAGTAAAAGGATTTCCCAAGGCAGCATATCTGTAAGGCGATATGCGTCTTGGGAGAAAGGACGTGCAATGAAAGAAAAGGAAGACAGTCGGGAGAGGAAAGACGTGAACGGACAGAGTGAGGTACAAAAAAAGCGTGTGATGATGACAGTAGCCTATGACGGAACGAATTACTGCGGGTTTCAAGTACAGCAAAACGGCAAAACTATCGAAGGAGAGTTGAACCGCTGTCTGTCGGAACTTCTGCACGAGGATATAAAAGTAATCGGCGCAAGCCGCACCGATTCCGGAGTGCATGCGCTTGGTAATATTGTGGTCTTTGATACGACGGCACGAATGCCTGCGGAAAAGTTTTCTTATGCCCTAAACCAACGTCTGCCGGAGGATATCCGCATTCAAAAGGCGTGTGAGGTGGCAACAGATTTTCATCCCAGACACTGTTCTTCCAAAAAGACATATGAATACCGGATTTATAATGCAGAATTTCCGATGCCTGTAAAGAGATTATATGCTCATTTCACGTATGTCCCGTTGGATGAGAAACGTATGCAGCAGGCAGCGGAATATCTGCTCGGAGAGCATGATTTCCAAAGCTTCTGCGCAGCGGGAGCGGTAGTGGAAACAACTGTGCGAACGATTTATGAAGCAAAAGTATATCGGGAAGGAAATGAAATTGTAATACGGATTACCGGAAACGGCTTTTTGTATAATATGGTGAGAATTATTGCAGGAACCCTGATAGAAGCAGGCAGGGGAAATATAGAGCCGGAACGGATGAAGGAAATATTGGAAAAATGTGACAGAAGCTTTGCCGGCCCTACGGCACCGGCATGCGGACTTACTTTATATAAATATGAATTTGAACAGATGAATTTATGATGGCGGATTAGTCAGAAAAAATGCTCGTATGCAGCGACACTTTTTTACGTAATAGGAAAGTGCTCTTATGTAGTGAGGAGCTAAGGAGAATTTGCATTGCAAATTCTCTTGGAAGTGCCGCCGCGGGCGGCACTATTTTACTTGAAGATGTATGATAAATAATAATAAGAGGGATATGTCAGAGTATGTATTTAATAAGTCAGGTATCAAAAATAACAGGATTAACGAAAAAAGCATTGCGATATTATGATGAACAGGACATTCTCAAACCATCTCTTCGTGATGAAGAAAATCAATACAGATATTATGATGAGAATGATTTAAAGAAGGCTCAACTGATAAATTTGCTAAGGAAGTTTGATTTTTCAATATCGGAGATTAAAGATACCTTTCATGTGGCTGAAAGTGCAGAAGATTTAAACTATGTTTTAAAAGAAAAAATGCAGAGCATTGAGAGCAATATAGCCAAAGAGAAGGCATTGATAAAGGAAATCAACCGTTATCTTGAGCCGGTTCCTTCCCAATGTGAAAAAAAGCAATATGAAATAACAATAGAAGAAATTGCTCCAATTATGGTAGCAAGTTTGCGAATAAAAGATTCCTATAATCAAATAGGAAAGTATGTACCGGAACTGTTTAAAGCTGTAAAGGGCAATGCAGCCGGTAATTTAATCAATTGCTATTATGATGATGATTGTGTTGAAATGGCTGATATGGAATTATGCGTTCCGGTGCAAAAGAGGATTATTGGTTCAACAGTGATATCTAAGACGCTTCCTGCAGTTAAGGCGATATGCACCACACACTATGGAAGTTATGAAACATTATGTCTTGCATACAAAGCATTATTCAACTATGTAAATGATAATCATATTTCTCTTTTATGTCCCTCAAGAGAAATATATCTGAAAGGTTCAGGAATGATTTTTAAAGGGAATCCTGATAAATATATTACTAAGATTATTTTACCATTTGAGATGAAATAATTTTTTTATGATTTTTCTTGACCTTCCCCTGCGGGGCACCCTTTATATTAATTTCAGAATAAGTCTGTTGTAATATAAGGAGGGAATGGATTGAAAAAGATAGTTGAGCATTTTGTTCCACAGGGGGGAAAGCATTGTATAACAAATTCACTAAAACAGATTTTTTATTATTATGGAATAGAAATGTCTGAAGAGATGCTGTTGGGTCTGGGCTCAGGATTATCGTTTCTATATCTGAATCAGGCATCTTCCCCAATGGTAAATGGAAGATGTAAGGTTTTCGAGTTCGAGGAGAAACTGGCAAAAAGACTTAACATTCAGATTCGGTGCAAATCAAGTTCAAATTATGATATGGTTCAGCAGAAGGCTAAAGAGATGTTGGAGCATAATAATCCCATTCTTATTTATGTGGATATGCCATATCTAAAGTATTTGGGATTAAATGAGAACAGTCATTTTGGCGGGCACGCAGTTGTCTTGTTTGGATACGATGAAGAGAAGGAAGAGTATTTGATTAGTGATAGGGATAATCATGATTTTCCCATTAGAACTCCGTCCGGTCATATTGCAGAAGATTTTCATTACGTAAGTTTTCAAAAGAAATATTAAAATGGAAAAATTTCACACTTGAAAAATTGAGGCTTTCTGGAGTAACAAATTACTTCCAAATCAGTAAAGATGGTGGCACCGGAGGGGGAATTTTCCGAAAGATGTACGGTGATTTTCTTATGGAATGTGCCCCAATACTGGAAAACCCTGTTTTTGAACAGTTGGACTATGAATTTCAGGAGATTGGTGAAGTCTGGGATAATATTGCAGATTTGATGTGGGAATTATCAATTAGTGGTGAGGCAGCTTTGTTAAAGAAGATGTCCATAATGATTGATGATATTTGGAAACGAGAAACAAATGTATTCCAGAGATTGTTGCATGAAATATCTAATTTAGAAATTTGATTAAAGGAGAAGAAATAATGGCTTTTGATTTTAAAAAGGAATATAAAGAATTTTATATGCCAAAGAACAAACCGGAAATTGTGGATGTTCCGAAGGCAAATTACATAGCGGTTCGCGGTAAGGGGAATCCAAATGAAGAAGGAGGAGCATATCAGAAGGCAATAGGTGTGCTATATGCGGTAGCATATACTTTGAAAATGAGCCATAAGACAGACCATAGGATAGAAGGATTCTACGAATATGTGGTTCCTCCCCTTGAAGGTTTCTGGTGGCAAGATGGTGTCTGTGGTGTAGATTTGACCAATAAAGATATCTTTAACTGGATCTCCGTAATCAGACTTCCGGATTTTGTTACAAAGGAAGATTTCGCATGGGCTGTAGAGACAGCTACAAAAAAGAAAAAATTGGATTGTTCATCAGCTGAATTTCTGACAATTGATGAGGGATTATGCGTTCAAATAATGCATCAAGGATCCTTTGATGATGAGGTTGCGACGAAGGAAATAATGGATGCCTATATTGAAGAGAAGGGATATGAAAACGATATGTCTGCCACACGGCTACATCATGAAATATATTTATCGGATGCCAGAAAAGTTGCCCCGGAGAAAAGGAAAACTGTAATCAGATATCCTATTAAAAAAAACATAGAAAAGGAAAACAAAAATAACTCTTAGACTTTTCTTGGCTTTTCGCTTCAGAGCTTGACTTTTCTCGAAAATTTCGAAAGTTTCTTGAAAAAGTGATTGACACACGCGGCACCGTATAATATAATCCCGTTTTCGACAGTTAAAGAAAAGCAAAGTGGCGCGAACCCTTGATT
>CAYUYJ010000046.1:0-20233 GCA_964449325.1 uncultured Lachnospiraceae bacterium
GAATGTTATCAGCCGTTTTCGTCCGTTTGTCAATACGTGAAGGCTGAACTGTTACTCGTAAACAGCTAAATGGGACAGAAGCTATCGATAACTGGATTCGCTTTTTCAATGCCGAGAGCAAGGAGGATTTGAAAATGATTCGTACAAAAAATGTAGGATTACAGACCGCTATCGAACAATTACGCGAAATAAGCCTTACCAGAAGATTACGACTGATTCATGAAGCAAAGTTAAAGGAAAAACGAGACCGACGTGCACAGGATGATTATGTCAGAAACCAAGGTATGGAAGAAGGCAGAGAAGAAGGCATACGGGTTTTGATTCAAACCTGTCATAAATATCATGTTCCTGAAGAAGAAATTATCCTCCAGATAGAACAGGGTTTTTCACTTACACATGAAGAGGCACTAAAATACTATAGGCAATATAATGCCTAAAATTAAGGGCTGTCACACCCATTCAGCGAATAACTTTTGTGTGGCAGCCCTCTTAAATTCCTTCCTTTGTATGTAATTCTTAATAAAACTAGCTGTTTTTCATCAGTTTCTTCACCAAATCATAAAACTCTTCTTTATATTCGTCCGTTTCTATACATTCCAATTCCTTCAAGCTTGCCTTCACATGTTCTAAGGATGCATCCCCTTTATACTTACTGTCTGTCACCACCAGTCCAAATTCTGCTACTGCTGCCGCGAAGTACCAGTCCTCCGAAGGATTCCCGGTATAAGCTTCTTCGCCTACCGGATACTGTAACAGCCTGCTTTCCTCTCCGTCCGGCTCTTTGTAACGGATATTGACTGTCAGCCACTCATCACTTCCGGTAGTTACGACTTCGCTGTATTTCAAAGAGTTCTCTACTTTTTCCCCCTCTTCTGTCGGAACAATTTCATAAAGAGCAGTCACCGTATGTCCGGCTCCGATTTCTCCTGCATCCTTTGTGTCATCCTCAAAGTCCTGCGCTTCCATCCTTCTGTTCTCATAACCAAGCAGGCGGTACTCCTTTACCTTTTCCGGATTAAATTCCACCTGCAGCTTGACATCCTTCGCCACAGTGACAAGAGTCGAACCCATTTCTTCCACTAATACCTTTTTTGCCTCACTCATGGAATCAATATACGCATAATTACCGTTTCCATTGTCTGCCAGTGTTTCCATTTTGTTGTCCTTAATATTTCCGGTACCGAATCCCAAAACTGTTAAGTACACGCCACCCTCGCGCTTTTCTTTGACTAAATCGGTCAATTCGCTCTCTGAAGTTACGCCAAGATTCAAATCCCCGTCTGTTGCAAGAATAATCCGGTTATTACCACCTTCTATAAAATATTCCTCTGCCAACTCATATGCTGTCTCGATTCCTTTGCTTCCATTGGTTCCCCCACCGGCTGCAAGGCTCTCCAAAGTTTCGCAAATACGTTCCTTCTCGTTTCCTTTTGCACCTTTCAGCAATACTTTATCTTCTCCTGCATAAGTTACAATAGAAACCCGATCCTTTTCTGTCAGATTTTCTGCCAGCACGGCAAAAGCCCTCTGCAAAAGCGGCAACTTATCCGGTGCATCCATGGAACCGGATACATCCAGCAAAAAGACCAGATTGGAATCACTGCTTTCAGAAAAATCAATCTTCTCTGTTTTTAATCCGACTGCAAGAAGCTTATGCTCCTCATTCCATGGACAGTCTCCTATCTGCGTGGTAACTCCAAAAGGTTCATTGCCCTCCGGCAGCCTATAGTCATAACTGAAATAATTCAACATTTCCTCAATTCTTACCGCGCCTTGCGGTATTTCCTCCAAACTGTAATGTTCTTCAATCATTCTTCTTAAGTTACTGTAAGAAGCTGTGTCTACGTCTGCCGAAAAAGTAGAAAGTGGTGTCACTGCTGCATTGGCAAATCCCGTTTCCTCGATTGCATTGTATTCCTCCGTATTGAAATCCAAAATTTCCTCTTCCGGAATGACATCACAGGCAGCATATTCGCCTGCTGTATTTTCTGCCCACTCATAGCTTCCTCCTGTTGTCGCTTCTGTTTTATACTCTGTGTCATATTGTATGACACTCGTGTCAGATTTACCGGTACTGTCTGTCACTCCGCAGCCTCCCAACAGCATTACCGCCATTACTGCACATCCCAACCTTGTTGTTCTTTTTTTCCATGTTCTTTTCATAAAAATTCCTCCCATCCGCATTTCCTGCTTCTATATAGGATACGAATGAGAGGATTCCTTTTTATGGTAAATATCAAAATTTTTTTCAACTATTTTCAAATAGGAACTTTTTTCTTCTAAATCATTCTTTCATCGCTTGAATTGCAGTTGCCACATATACTTCTCCTTCTCTCTTCAGGCTGATCCTATAGGCTTTCCCCTCTGACAGTCCGCCCTCCTGCACGACTTCCTCATCCACTGCGGCATCCTCGGCTAACAGGAAAGTATATCCTTCCCCGCTTTCTGTTTCCCCATAATAAACTGTCTTTTGGTCAGTCTCCGTTTTTTCCAATATCGTAAACAACTGTTCCTTTTCTTCCATGACGCCGCTTGCCATGTCCATAGCAGCCATGTCCGAGCTACTCTTACCTGTACCTCCTGCGAACAGCAGGTTATCCTTTAAAATCGGTGAAACAAGTAACACGATCAGCACTGCTGCTGCAAGACTGCCTCCTGCAACGACATATTTTCGGTTTCCCTTTTTCCCTGCACCATGCTTTTTCTGTTTTCCCGAATACTTCGTTCTTACCGTTTCTTTTTCTGTTGTTTCCGGCATTACCGCTTTTACGGTCTGCGGATTTTCTTCCTTTCCTGCCTTCTTTTCGGTCAGTCCTGCCTCAATACGCTCCCACAAGTCAGGTGCTTCTGACTGAATATAGTCTTTGTATTCCTTCTCCAGATTTTTACTCATGATATCCGCACCTCCTCAGCTTTTCCAAGGCACTCCTGTATTTCCAAGTCACCGTTCCCATAGGCATATGTAAAATTCCTGCAATTTCTCGAAAAGTCATTTCACCCATGATTTTCAGATGAATAATTTCTCTTTCTCCTACCTCCAGCTTTGCCAAGGCTTCTTTCATGGAAAGTTCTTCGATTACTTCCTGCTCAACCGTCCTGTTCCCCGCCGTGACCGCCCCCGTCTCCGGTTCTTCTCCGGTATCTACAAGCTGTTCCCTGCCGGATTTACGCAAAAAATCAATGGCCATATTCCGGGCTATCGTTGCAAGATAGCCCCTATGCCCACTGTGTTCCGTCTTATAATAATCTGCTTTTTCCCAAAGCCGCAGGAAGAATTCACTGGTCACATCTTCTGCGTTTTCTTTGTTCTGTAAGATTTGATAAACAATGGAATAGATATAACCGATATATGCCTGATAGATGTCCTTCAAGCCCTGTTTATCGCCCCTCTTCATCTTTTCCACAGCCTGAACAAACTGCACCTCTTCCACACTTTTCCTCTTTTCGTTCTCTTAGATTTCTACTTCCCCTTCAAATACTGTTTGGGCAGGTCCGGTCATAAAAACCAAATTTTCTTCCCGGTTCCATTCAATCAGAAGTTCTCCGCCAAGCAACTCCACGTTCACTTTATTTTCAGTAAGTCCGTTCACTATGCAGGCTACAGCCGTAGCACAACAACCGGTTCCACAGGCAAGCGTCTCTCCGGTTCCCCGCTCCCAGACACGCATCTTCACACGGGTTCTGTCTACCGGCTGTACAAACTCCGTATTAATGCGCTTCGGAAACCTTTCATGATTTTCAAAAAAAGGCCCAATCTGCTCAATTTCCAGATTTTTTACATCTTCTACAAAAACAACGGCATGCGGATTTCCCATTGACACACATGTCATTTTATAGTTTTTGCCCTCTACTTCAATGTCTTCGTCAATAACAGTTTCTTTTTCGCATACTACCGGAATTTTATCTGCTGAAAGCTCCGGTGTTCCCATATTGACCCGTACAGTCGATACTTTTCCGTTGTCTGTATGCAGTTCCAGATACTTTATCTTTCCAAAACTTATGACCGAAATCTCCGTTTTGTCCGTAAGTCCCTTATCATACACATACTTACCTACGCACCGGATTCCGTTTCCGCACATTTCTGCTCTCGAACCGTCCGCATTGTACATTTCCATTTCAAAATCCGCTTCATTTGAGGGATTAATAAAAATCACCCCGTCTCCTCCGATTCCGAAATGTCTGTCACTAAGCCTCCTTACAAGCTCAGGCTTCTTCTCCTGTGCAATTTTCTCTTTCGCACCATTCACATAAATATAATCATTTCCACATCCATGCATTTTTGTAAACTTCATACCATTTCTCCTTCCCCGCTTACCTGTATTATACAAGCACTAATTTCACATAAGAATCACATATAATGCTTATTACATTGCAAAAACTGCTTTTCTATTTCATCATGGACAGCACCATCTGTGCTGTCTCCACCATATTGGTACTACTGTCCATACTGCACTTCTGTATATATCTATGCGCTTCCTCCTCAGACATATTATTCCGCTCCATCAGCACCCGTTTTGCCTCCAGAATCAGAGTCGCTTCCTCTTCGCTTCTTTCCTTCGGTCTCAGTCGCTTCTTTTTGCGTGCTCTTTCCATGGACTGTACCATCATATCCACGGTATTTATTAAATCGTGAACCTTAAGCGGCATCGTCAAGGTTATGATATTTTCCCGAACTCCCTCATTTATTGCATGGGCAGATGCCATCAGAAGCATTTCAAAGCCCTTTGGCATACAATCAAATAAATCCGCATACATCATATCCGGCATTTTATATCCGCAAACAACGATTCCATCATTCAGGTCATCCAAATAACCTAATGCCTGTGCGCCCGTGGTGCAGACTGCTGCTACTGAAAAGCCATTCCGAACCAGAAGATTCTTTATCCCCTTTGCCTCTTCCACTTTTGGGAAAACCACTATAATGCTTGTCATGTCCGCACCTCCTTTTCAGTATCTTGCTGTAAAAAAAGTGCTTTCATCAGAACTTATACAAATACTGGTCGATTTCCCAATCCGTTACCTGTGAACGATACTCCTGCCACTCTCTCTTCTTCGCATTTATGTAAGTTTTGGCAACATGTCCCCCCAATGCCTCTTTAATAAACTCATCCTTTTCCAGTTCATTTACCGCTTCTATCAGAGTACCCGGAATTGCTTCTATTCCTTCCGCTTTTCTTTCCTCTTCACTCATTTCAAAAATATTACGGTCAATACTCTTTGGCGGCTCAATTTTATTTCTGATTCCGTCAAGTCCCGCTTCCAAACATACAGCAAGCGCAAGATACGGATTGGCAGATGGGTCAGGACATCTCAATTCCACCCTCGTATTCTCCCCTCTTGCTGCCGGAATACGAATTAACGGACTTCTGTTTGTAGCACTCCATGCAATGTAAACCGGCGCTTCATATCCCGGTACCAGTCGCTTGTAGGAATTTACAAGGGGATTGGTAATCGCCGTCATGCCCTTCATATGTTTCATAATTCCACCGATAAAATAATAAGCTTCTTTACTGAGCCCGTTTTTATCGCTCTCATCACTGAATATATTTCTGCCTTCTTTAGACAAAGACATATTAATGTGCATACCGGAACCATTCACACCGTATTTCGGCTTCGGCATAAAGGTTGCATGCAATCCGTGGCGCTTTGCAATGGTCTTTACGGCAAGCTTAAAGGTCATGATATTATCCGCAGTACGCAGGGCCTCATCATACCGGAAATCAATTTCATGCTGTGCCGGTGCACCCTCATGATGAGAGGCTTCAATCTCAAAGCCCATTTCCTCCAATGTCAGTACCATATCTCTTCTGGCATTTTCCCCAAAATCAATGGGACCTAAATCGAAATAACCCGCCTGCTCATGAGTAATCGTGGTGGGAAGCGCATTTTCATCCGTATGAAACAGGAAAAATTCACACTCCGGTCCTACATCAAACTTATATCCCAACTCTGCCGCACTCTTAATCGCTCTCTTTAAAACATAACGTGGATCTCCTTCAAAGGGATTTCCGTTCGGTCTGTAAACATCACAGATAAGACGTGCCACCTTTCCCTGCTGTGGACGCCACGGAAAAATCTCCAAAGTATTGAAATCAGGATATAAATACATGTCCGATTCTTCAATTCTTAAAAAGCCTTCAATAGAAGAACCGTCAAACATACATTTATTATCCAATGCTTTTTCCAACTGACTGGACGTAATAGCTACGTTTTTCAGATTACCGAAAATATCCGTAAACTGCAGACGGATGAATTCCACGTCTTCCTCTTCTACCATTCTTAATATGTCTTCCTTTGTGTAATTTTTCATGTAAATCATTCCTTTCCGCTTATTTCACACATGCTGGTTTACTTTTGCCATCACTACTCTTTATAACACAAAATAAAATCTATTACCACTCTTTCAATAAATCTCCTATGGTCTTAAGAAGTTTCTTCTGTTCTACCGGTTTTAACAAATATCCTGCCGGATTCAGTCCCAATACTGCCGAAATATGATCCTTATCTGCCACACCGGTCAAAAACATAACCGGTGTATCCATTATGGTATCCTCATTACGAATTTTTTCCAAAGTTTTCTTTCCGTCCCATTCCGGCATTTCATAATCCAGTAAAATCAAATCCGGCGGATTTTTCTTTGCCATTGTAACCGCCTTCTCACCGGATGTGGCAACCGAAACATCATACTTTTTATCCAGAATAGACTTAATACTGCGAAGCGTAAGTGCACTGTCATCGACGATTAAAATACTCTTTCTTTTTCCGTAAACCTGTACCGTTACCAGTTCTTCCTCCTGCTCCAAGCCATTTGTTTTCAGTATTTCCTTACATTTATGTAAAAGTACAGTCTGTGTTGTAGGACGTAACACAAAATCAAACTGCTCCTTTTCATAATATTCTTTATATGCTCTGCATTCTTCGCCGGTTCCTACAAGCAAAACCGGAATATTTGTTTCCTCATTACTGAAATAATCCAAAATCCGACTGTCTACTTCTCCGGTTCCAATCAAGCATACAATGGCCATATGCGGATTAACAACCTTTATCATTCCCTTCACAAGTTCCAGACTATCAACACACAATTGTGTATCATAATAGTCTGTCAGATAGCTGTTAATATTTTTGACCGTTTGATTCAATTCTCCTATCAAAAGTACTTTCTTCATATTCGTTCCTCCGTCTCTGCTCTATCTATAAGATTATTCTGCTGTTTCGAAACAATTTAAAATATCTGCAATCAGCACTACTGCCCTGTCCCCATCCAGATTGGTTACCATGCCTGCAAGCTGTTCCATCTTTTCCTGTATATCCGGCGAATATCGGTATTTCTCCAGTTCAGCCATATTCAAATCCATCCCGTCAATATCCGTTTCAAGCATGGCCGCGCGAAGCTTTTCCAAATAGGCTAAAATCACAGTGACATCTTCTATCTCCCTTTTGTCTGTCTCCGGCTCCTTTACACATTCCTTTAATGTGCCTTTAAACTCTCTCCATTCTTTTAAAAACACAGGAGTCAGCTTCATAACCATCTCCAAATTCTCATCCCGTGCTGCATTTTCAAGCAGTTTTGCCATTCCTCCAAGCATAATGGCACCTATCAGATTGGCTGAGCTTTTCATGGCATGAACCTTAATTCTGTATTGTCTTAGCATATCCGGGTCATTAGGTATTTCAATATATATCTGTTCCAGACTGTCTGCTTCTGATTCTATCGCCTTATAAAAATCCGTTACCGTTTCAAGAAGAAGTTCTTTTTCAGACAAATGCATCAAACCATAATTCCAGTCTACGCCATCCAGTATCGGCAACCCATCCTCTTCCTGCATTTCCAAAATATTCCCACCGGCCGGAAGCTGAGAATCATTCTCTGTATCAAATTCTAACATTTCCCTTGGAAGGAGTACCAGAATCATCTGTTCCAGTTTTTCCGGATTAATCGGCTTGGACAAAAATGCATCAAACCCTTCATTCATATACATTTCTTTTGCTCCGGTTATGGCATTGGCTGTCAAAGCGACAACCGGGGTATCCATACACTGGTTATCCGCCATTTCCTTCATCCGGTGTAACGTCTCAATTCCATCCAAATCCGGCATCATATGGTCAAGAAAAATCAAGTCATAATGCTTTTTGCAAACCATCTCCAGGCAAGCAAAGCCGCCATCCGCTACATCCACATTTACCTTCGTTTCTTTTAACAGATTAATAAAAACCTTAAGATTAATCGTATTGTCATCCACCACAAGAATATGAGCACCCGGCGCAGTAAATACTTCCTGGTAAGTATACTCAGTAACCTGATGGCTGATACGTTCTTCCAGATTTCCTATTGGTGCATGGTCAACAATCTGCTGCTCAAGAGTAAAATAAAACCGTGACCCTTTCCCGTAAACACTTTCCACGTTTAACTTACTTCCTAACAAAAGAAGCAGCTGTGTCGTAATACTAAGTCCAAGTCCCGTACCCTCTATATTTCTGTTACGCTTCTCTTCGATACGCTCAAATTCTTCAAACAGCTTTTCAATATCTTCTTCCTTAATTCCGATTCCGGTATCTTCCACAGAAAAATCCAAAAGCACCTTTTCTCCCTGTATTTTTCCGTCTACTTTTAAGGTAACACTGCCTTTATGTGTATATTTCACTGCATTATTCAATAAATTTACAAGAACCTGTCGTATTCTGACATCGTCGCCCAACAATTTGGATGGAAGATTTTCATTCACACAAATGTGAAATTTCAGCTTCTTTGCTCCCATTTTGGCAGATATCATATTGGCTATATCATGAATCATACTGCTGAAATCATATTCTACAAAAATAATTTCCAGCTTTCCTGATTCAATCTTGGAAAAATCAAGAATATCATTAATCAGAGCCAACAGACTCTGTCCCGCATTCTGAATATCCAGTGCATACTCCTTGATTTGCATATCTTTTGTCTCACGTAGAATCATGGTATCCATACCAAGAACTGCGTTTATGGGAGTCCGTATCTCATGAGACATATGCGCAAGAAATTTTCCCTTTGCTGCATTGGCATCCAGTGCTTCCTGTTTTGCTTCCTCTGCAAGCATATAGGCTTTTTCCAGTTCCTTGTTTTTCCTTTCCACATTTTCCATTTCCTGCTTTAACAGTCTTGCATTTTCCTCAATGTTGCGTGAAAATCCCATAACCACCTGTTTGAAATGCTTGTATAACATAATCACACTAAAAACAGCGGTTCCAAAACGACTGAACTTGCCCATGTCCCCCACACCAATCAGATACATCCTCAAAATATCTATGGCTCCGCCTGCACCCATGCAAAACAGGGCAATCATTTCCACCACAAAACCTTTACTGTGATTTTCCCTGATATAATCATAATAAGATTTTCCGGCAACGATAATCGAAAGCGTAATTAATGCATGGGAAACAAACGCCATCTCCATAAAATCATATAGATTCAACAGCTGCAATACAAGCTGTACAAAGATGTTGGTGCATATCATTCCCAGTAAAATCTTCCATCTTTTTGTATAAATTCCCATAAATCCGCTTCCGTAATAAGTGACAAGAAGAAGCGGCATAAACATCAGACACAGGAATACCATGATGGAATACAAGGTCTGATTTCCATAAAAAATGGAAAGGGTTTTGGTTTCTATAAAATAATATAATGCAACTACAATGCAATACCCGCTTATCTGCATAATCCCGTCCGTATCCTGTCCCGCAACCCTCTGAATCAGGAACAAAAACACAAAACCGATACCACAAAAAATAATAACCAGGCTGCAATACAGATTCACCGCATTATCCATAAAAAGCTTCAATATCAGCACATCCCGTTTTCCCACGGTGATTTCGCTTATCTTTGCAGCATAATCCGAATAGGGAGAAAGCATCTCGATACGAATCTCTCCCTTCTCCAACTCAGACGGAATATCTATGAAATTCATTACACTCCCGGGCGTATGTCCAAAACTTCTTTCATCCGATGTTCCGAATTCATACACCTTTTGCCCGTCAATGAAAACCGTAAGCACTTTGTCTGCCGATAAAAAAGACATGGACATTCCCCAAAACTCCTCGGGAATGTTGTTTTCCATCACAACTCTCTCGCCCGGCCTGCTGCTTCCCGAAAAAGGAAGTTCACTCAAAATCCGGCTGCTTCCATCCTCTCCCGTAAGTTTCCATCCCTCATTAAATTCATAAACATCACCTTTGGAAAGTGTCATATCATCAACTTTAAATTCCAAAACAACATAAACAAGCAATGTTAAAAAAAGAAAAAGAACAAACCACGCAATTCTTTTGAAAATTTTCATATATCTTCCCCGCATCATCCGTATTCTTAAGAAAAAACTCCACTAACTACAGTATGTAATAAGTATTCTTGTTTCTGCTTTTTGCAACATATAATGCTTTATCCGCATTACTGTATAATTTTTCAAAATTTCTTCCTTCCCCGTCCATCGTTTTGGTAATTCCCAAAGACACCGTCGTGATTCCGTCATATTTTTCACCGGACATTTTTTTTCTGAACTCTTCCGCTATTTTCACAGCTATATTTTCAAGCTCTTTATTGCTTAACATATCTTTACCAAAGAGACAGAACTCGTCTCCGCCAATCCTGCAGGGAATTACCTCACTTCCCAATTCCTGTAATACCTGTCCGAATTTTATTAAAACTTCATCCCCTGCCTGATGGCCAAACCGGTCATTGATTTGTTTAAAGTTGTCCAAATCCATCATGAAGAAGGCTCCGTCCCCCTTCTTTTCCAGATATTCTTCCACAAGCTCCTTAAAACAGCTTCTGTTATAAATACCTGTCAGAGAGTCATTATTGGCAAGCTTATTTACCTGCATAAGCACGTTATGATGCTCTGTAATATCCAATCCCCATAACATATAGCCCTGCACATGACCACCCTCGATAAGTGATTCCACACGCATTTCATATACTCTGTCTTCTATTTCAAGGGTTCTTATTTTCCCTTCAAAAACATCTGCCAGCGTGCTGTTTTTATAGGCATCCTTTTTCAGTGTCAACTTTCCAAACATTTTTTCCATTCTTTTGTTAAAGTACGTAATACAATGATCGGTGTTGATTACCATAATTCCTTCCATGCCATGTTTCAAGGCGTTTTCACCTGCCAGGGCAATGGAATCGAAGTAGCCGTATCTTATCAGTGCCATTCCGACAAGAATCACGGCTCCCGCAATTCCCACACACGGGATTTCATACCCGGCTGTAATTCCCATACCACGAATTACATTGGGAATCCACGGACATAACAAGGAACCGGCTGCACATAAGAGTCTTTTTCTTTCTACTCCCAAAGAATGTCTGATTCTTATAATACAAGCCCCAAAGCAGATGCTATCCACAACGGCAATATAAGCTACGAAAAGCCAGAAGCCCCATCCGTGTTCAAGTTTCAACCGTGGGAAGGGTCCGCTTGTGTCCATCCCTATGGACGTATAAAAAATCTGATTTTCTTTTGTAGTGAAAAGCATCCACATAAAAATAATGCCACATAAGCTTTCTATCGCATATACAAAATTCGGCACATCTTTATGACACATTTCACCTACGAAATAGGTAAATCCAAGCACCAGAAGACATTCTCCAAAATACTGCACAACGGTAGCTGCGTAATATCCGCCGGTATCCCCCGATATAATCTCCACACAAAAGCCCAACTGATAAATACATGCTGCCAAAACCAGCAACATCGTTGCATTCTGTCCCCTTGACGGCTTTGCAACAATCACCATCAGAAAAATTCCCAGGCAGACAAGTAATGCAATTATATGTAATGCTACATAACACTCATAAATTGTACAGCCTGCAAGAATTTTTTTCACGGTCACCAGAACAAGGAAATGCGCCGGATAGAACAGATAAAAGAAATATTTCCCAATAAAATCTTTTCCCTTCTCTCCGTTGTAACGCTTCAAAAGCAAAAGCGGAATCATAAAACCAAGAAGATACAATTTTTCATACCACGGCCAGTCATAATGGGAAAAATGCCATATTTTATTCAGACTTACCGCCACAATCAAAAAAATCTGCAACACAACCGTAAGACCGCATACCCACGCTGCCTGCTTTTTAAAATCCCTGACATAATAAAATACAAGAATATATAGCATCGGCATGATAACCCACCCGCCAATGAGTGCAGATATCACAAACAGCAGACTTCCCAAAAAAATCTTATGCCACAGTTTGAACTTCTTATTTTCCAATACTGTCAACAACAAAAGTCCCAGCAGTAAGTCAAAGATAATATTCTGTCTGTAATCATAAACCTCATGAAAAAACAGATAGAACGGTATCACTGCGACAATCCAGAAGAATACCATCCGCCTGATATACCCGATTCTACCGGAAGTATGCCGAAATCCTTCTGCAACAAAAAAACACATAATCGGAACTGTCAAACGTCCGATTATATGTAATATCTGTCCCAACGGCGTATAAAAATCCACAAAGCCCCACGCGATATGGTCACATACCATCGCACAAATTGCAATCAATTTTAATTGTGTACGATCCAAAGTCCTCATTCGTCCTCCCTCATATTGTATCTCTTCTGTACTTCCGATAAATCCGTTTTTCTTTATTATATCGTACCCCTCCCTATATTACAATTTTTTTCGTATTTCAGACAGTATGAAAACGTTCTGTCTACGGCTGTTTCTTTGGTATCTTTTGGGTTTTCTGTCATAGTTTTTTTACTTCTCTAATATGATATATAAAGAAAATGATATGCGGGGATATTCTATGAGTGCCAAAACGAAAATTGTTGTATTACATTTGAAAGAATTAATTTATACCGGAATATTTGCCGGGCTCGGGATACTTTTTATTATACTGCTGGTTGTGATGTTTTTCCCGAAAGACAAAGAGCCGAAACAGGAAGAAGAACCTTCCTCTACAGCAGTCACTTATGAACCGGGCACTTATTCTACCAGTTTATCCTTAAATGGCAGCAACGTGTCCATCGAAGTGGATGTTGCCGAAACCGGTATTACCGATTTACGCCTTGTAAACATGGATGAGGCAGTCACTACCATGTATCCTTTAATTGAACCTTCTTTTGAAGATTTGACGGAACAGATATTAGAGCTGCAAAGCTTAGAGGAAATTGCTTATGCTGATGAAAACCGCTATACCTATATGGTTCTTCTGGATGCCATTGAAGATGCCTTAAGTCAGGCGCAGATTCCTGTTGAGACAACCGGGATTGAATAACTCCACAGGCTATCATACAAGGCGGCACGTTTGTTCTACGTGCCGCCCATAAATTTTTGTATAAAATTTCTTCTGAAATACTTCTCCTCCTACAGTCTATAAGGTCTCTATCTGAGCGAGCCATAATGCCGCACCGGCATCGGACGGCATACGCAAATCCCCTCTCGGTGAAAGCGATACACTTCCCACCTTCGGTCCGTCCGGCAGACAGGAACGTTTAAACTGTTGTGCAAAAAAACGGCGGTAAAAGTTCTTCATCCACTTTAGAATTGTCTCTTTCTCATATATTCCATGAAAAGCCAGACAGGCAAGTCGATACACCTTTTCCGGTTCAAATCCCTGTCTTAGCATATAATACAAAAAGAAATCATGAAGTTCGTAGGGACCAACCAAATCCTCCGTTTTTTGGGAAATGACTCCGTCCACCGGCGGCAGCAGCTCCGGACTGACCGGCGTATCCAGTACATCCAACAAAACCTCCCGCAATTCCTTCTGACAGCAACTATCCGCATAATACTGAACCAGGTGACGTACCAAAGTTTTCGGAACACCGGCATTTACCCCATACATGGACATATGGTCACCGTTATAGGTTGCCCATCCCAGTGCCAGTTCCGACATATCACCGGTTCCGATAACCAGCCCGCCTGTCTGATTGGCAATATCCATCAGTACCTGTGTCCGTTTTCTCGCCTGACCGTTTTCGTAAGTCACATCATGCTTGTTTTCGTCCTGACCGATGTCCTTAAAATGCTGTAGCACGGAAGCTTTAATATCTATCTCCTTTAAATCCGTTCCAAGCGTTTTTGCAAGCCTGCACGCATTGTCATATGTTCTGTCTGTAGTTCCAAAGCAAGGCATCGTTACCGAAATAATATTTTTTCTATCTATGCCAAGCATATCAAAGGTGCGCACCGTCACCAGAAGCGCCAGTGTAGAATCCAGCCCACCTGAAATACCAAGCACTGCGGTTTTACATCCCGTATGCTCATAACGTTTCTTTAACCCATAAGACTGAATGGATAAAATATCCTCGCAACGTTTGTCCCGTGCTTCCCTGTCCGACGGTACAAAGGGAGTCATACCAAATTGCCTTGTAAGCTTCGTTTCCTCCCGCTTCAACTCAAAGGGAATCACCAGATACGGTGCACACTGTTGTGTAGTAAAGGTATTCATTCTCCTTCTTTCCATCCGCAGCTTGTGAATATCAATATCTCCATATATATTCTTACCCGAAAAACGCTCCGCTTCACACAAAAGGGTACCGTTTTCCGCAATCATGCTGTGTCCGTCAAATACCACATCCTGTGTAGATTCTCCTTCTCCCGCACTGGCATAAATGTATGCGGATATAAGCCTTGCACTTGCTGAGGTCACTAATCCGTTCCGGTACACATCCTTTGCCACTGTAGCGTTAGAGGCAGACAGATTCACAATTACGTTGGCTCCTGCTAACGCATGGTCTGTACTTGGCGGCTTTGGAACCCATAAATCCTCACAGATCTCACAGCCCACAACCATTCCCTGTACACCGTCACACTCAAACAAAATATTGGTTCCGAAAGGTATCATTTCCCCCTCAAACCAAAAGTCCTCTGCTGCTTCGTTTCCCGGTGCAAAATGCCTTGCCTCATAAAATTCCGCATAATTCGGGATAAAACGTTTCGGAATAAATGCCAGCACTTCCCCATCCTTTATGGCAGCCGCCACATTGTAAAGCTTCTGTTCCTTTTCTATAGGAAGTCCTACAAAAATCAGTGCATCCTTATCCCGGGTATAGTCTGCAATACGTAAAAGCTGTTTTTTCGCTTCTTCCAGCAAAAGTTCCTGTAAAAACAAATCTTCACAAGTATAACCGGTAATACAAAGCTCCGGAAACACAATCAACTTCGCTCCTTCTTCTATTGCTTCGTCTATTTTTTTACAGATTTCTCCTGCATTGTATGCCGGGTCCGCCACCTTGATTTTGGGGGTAACTGCCGCTGCTTTTATAAATCCATGTTCCATAGGATGTAAGTCCTTTCCTTTTATTTTCGGGTTGCTTTCCGCTTTAATTCCTTCAGTTCTTCCACATCAAAGGTATAGCAGGTATTGCAGAAATGACAATTCACTTCAATCGGCTTTCCATCATCAATCATGCTTTGCAGTTCATCCTTTCCCACACTGATTAATGCTTTAGAAACTCTCTCCTTATCACAATTACAATGAAATCCGCAATTCATTTTGTCGGTAATTTCCACGCCCAGATTGCCTAAAAGGATTTCCAGAATCTGTTCCGGGCTGTTCCCCGCTTCAAACAGTGCCGTCACAGAATCCACCCCCGCCAGATTTTTCTCCAGCTTACTGATGATTTCCTCTTCTGCAAAAGGCATTAACTGGATAATAAAACCGCCTGCCTGCTTCACAGTATTATCTTTTTCCATTAAAACGCCGAGCCCTACCGAAGAAGGTACCTGCTCGGAGGTGGCAAAATAAAACGTCAAATCATCGCCGATTTCCCCGCTCTGCAATACAGTCTGCCCAACATAAGGCTCTTTTAATCCCATATCTTTAATTACATTCATAAAACCGATGCCCACAGCACCGCCTACATCCAGCTTCCCTTTCGCATTGGGCGGCAGCATGACCTGCGGTTCATTGGCGTACCCTTTCACATTTCCTTTGGAATCCGCCGTTACGGTCATTCCCTTAATCGGGCCGCTTCCATGTATTTGTAAAGTGAGTAAGTCCTTTTCCCCCTTCAGCATGCTTCCCATCATAACCGCTCCGGTCAGAAGTCTTCCCAGTGCTGCTGTTACTACGGGACTGGTATCATGCGCCTGTCTTGCTTTTTCCACCGTTTCTTTTGTCACACAGGCAAAAGCACGAATCTGCGCGTTTGCTGCGGTTGCCCTTACTATATAATCTGCCATGTTCGTTTCCTTCACTTTCTGTATATCTCAAAATTCCTATTTCATTTTTCAAACTTTTCACCGGAAGCTCATCCCTGCTTGCTTACTTCTCTCGCAATTACATACACCCGTTCACTCTCTGCGCCAACCTCACCTTTCGTATCCGCATCCAGTGCCCGGACAAATTCCAACCCTGCTGCTTCCACCAGTTTTGTCATCTGTTCCAATGTATAGCCTCGCTGATAATGGGTTTCCGTAAACCTTCGGAACATTTCTGACTCTTCCTTCACAAAAATCGTTAAGTCATACTCATTAATCTGCTCTTCCTCATGATAGAAATTCTCCCAGATAAAGCTGCATTCCTCCCGGTTTTCCGCAATTGTAGTATCTCCGATAACTTCCTCATACTTATATACCGTATTAAAATCAAAAATAAAAATTCCATGCGGGTCTAAGTAATTATTAACCAAACGGAAGGTGGTCAGCAAGTCTTCCTCTGTCAACAGATAATTCAGCGAATCGCATACACTGACAACTGCTTTTACGGTTCCGTACAGCTCAAACTCCCGCATATCCTGACATAAATACAAAATGTCCGTTTCCCGGTCTGCACGTTCCCTTTTTTCCATTGCGATGTTTAGCATCTCCTCGGAATTATCCACACCAATCATATCAAAACCGGCATCCGCCAAAAGCTCTGTAAGGGAGCCTGTTCCACAGCCCAGCTCCAGAACAAGCTCCCTTTCAATACCGAATTCCTTCAAAATATCTACCAAAAATGCACACCATTCCCTATAAGGCGTTTCATCCATAAACGTATCATATACTCGGGCAAAATCCGTATATGCGTCCATTCTATCTTCCTTTCCGCTCCTATTCACCGAGCTTTCTTGCAATAAAGAAGCCGATTACAAAAGTGACTATACTGGTCAATACAGTAACTACCGTAATTGTTCCGAAGTTGCTCAGCAACAAAATAGCAAAGGGTGAGGCTATAATCAGACCGATAATTGCCCAATACGCATACAGCGGGAACTTCTCAAACACAATTTCCACCAGCTTCGCAATAATGAAAATCCCCAGTACCACACCAATTCCAAAAGGACAAAGTACACAAAAGCCTTCCCAGATACCTGCCAAATCAAACGCAACCAATGATTTTATGAAGCTGTTAATGGTCTCAATAATCGGATTGTAATATCCCATCAGCATCAACATCATGGAACCGCTGACTCCCGGGATTACCATCGTTGCCGATGCCACAATACCTACGCCGAACAATTTAATAATAGAAAAAAGATTTATGGATAAATCCGCAGCTCTGCCTTCTGCAGAACCAAGTGCCGCGCTGCCGACAACTACTGCAAAGAAAAGTAAAAACGCTACAATATAGCCCGGTTTTATCTTTTCCTCTTTTACCTTTTTGGTCATAGCCGGAAGACCGCCGAGAATCAGACCAATAAACAATAGGTTGGTCTGGGTCGGTATCATATCAAACATTTTTTCAATCAAAAAAGATAAGCCTACAATTCCCAGTGCCGCTCCGATCAAAATGGGTGCCAACACGGAAATACTTTTCTTAAACTCCTTAAACAGATGGGTCAGGGAATGAATCAAGGCATCATAAATTCCCATAACTACCATCATGGTTCCCCCGCTTACTCCCGGAATAATGTTGGCAATACCTACAACTGCTCCTTTTACTATATTTGTAATCATTTTAACTGCTCCTTTTGTCCTCTATATTAAATAATTTGTAAGCTCTTTTATCAGTATTTCCATTTCCTTATCAGTTCCAATGGAAATCCGCAGATAATTATCAATCCGTGGTTTGTTAAAGTAACGCACAAAAATATCTTTTCCACGCAGATATTTAAAAATATCCTCTGCTTTTTTTTCTTTGTGTGTCGCAAAAATAAAATTACTCTTGGAATCCTGAAAGGAGAAGCCCAGTTTTTCTAATTCCCGCTTCGTCCATTCCCTTGTCTTTATTACCTTTTCCACCGTTTCTTTAAAATATGTAACATTCCTTACAGCAGCTGCACCAAGCTGTATGGTCAGACTGTCCATGGTATAAGAATTGAACGAAAATTTCGCATCATTCAAATAAGAAATCAGCTTTTCATTTCCGATAGCAAAACCGATTCTGGAACCTGCCATAGCTCTGGATTTTGAAAATGTCTGTACCACCAGAAGATTTTCATACTTTTCCAACAGAGGCAGTGCACTTTCCCCGCCAAAATCCACATAGGCTTCATCTACAATAACAACCACATCCTGATTTGCTTTGATAATTTCTTCTACCACTTCCATACTTTCCTGTACGCCGGTCGGTGCATTGGGATTCGGGAAAATCACACCACCGTTTTCTATCCGATAATCCTCCGGTGCAATATGAAAGTCCTCTCTTAAAGGAACAACTTTATAAGGAATTCTGTGTAATTCTGCCCACACATCATAAAAAGAATAGGTAATATCAGGAAATAAAATCGGTTTATCTCCGTTAAAAAAGGTAATAAATGCCATCGAAAGCACATCGTCGGAACCTACTCCCACAAAGACCTGTTCTTTTTTCACCCCGTAATATTCTGCCAATGCCTCTGTTAGTGCCGTAGCCTGTGTATCCGGATATAGCCTCAGTTTCTCATAATCATATTCTCGCAATACCTGTTCTACTTCCGGTGCCGGTGGATATGGACATTCATTTGTATTTAATTTAATCATTCCCGGACGGTTCGGCTGCTCACCGGGCACATACGGAACTACTTTCCTGACATTTTCTTCCCACTTCATCTTCTTTTCTCTTTTCTCTGCTAAAATTTCAGTCACTTAAGAGTCTCTTAAGTGACTGATTTATAAAATTGCTACCTTATTATATTATGAAAATGCCGTCTGTGCAAGTGTTCCTCTGCTTACGCTAACCCACATTTAAAACTTACTTGCTTTTTCACTGCCACACGCTTTCTTCCCGAAGGCAGTTCTAAAAACAATTCTTCCATATAATGCCTTCCGGCAAATCCATCGGACATTCCTAATGTATAATAAATTGATTCCGACTTTTCCAAAAGCTTTTTAGGCACCATCACAAAAAGCTTTCCTTTTTGCTCTCTGATATAAAGATTTCCCAACAGTTTTTTCTGATTCTTTTCCAACACAGCATAGAGCTTCGCACATCGGCTTTCTATATAGATTCCAAGTATAATACAAAAAAAAGCTACCATGCAAAGCAGACTTATTCCTACGCTGCCGCCCATACGCAACAGTTCCTCCCGCACACTGCTTTGAACTGCACAGGCGAACTCTTTTATAACCTCATACATCCTTTTCTACCCTTCCCTTCCACACTTGCGTCATTCTCTTACCTTGTGTTCTTTCTTTTTAAGCGATTTCTATTCCTTCCAATATTTATTCATATAACGTTCTGCTTCCTCTTTTAAAATCAAAAACTTGGTTTCCAACTTACTCACGGTTTCTTCTTTGGAAACAGCAAGTTCCCTGCATACCTCAATCAATGCCTTTATACCTGTTTCTATTCCGTATTCTATTCCTTCCTCCCGAATCTCATTAATTGCCTTACACATATCTATCCCTCCTTCCACACTCCTACATCTTTCCTTATATTTTTTCAAATCCTTTTGATTCTGTCTTCACTACATTCCATAACACCACTCCTGTCTCTTTTGTCGTAAACTTTGAATACACGGCAGAATTGCCTGAATAACCAGATTTTCTTAGAAAAAGCAGTTTTACCTAATGTTTCCCTGCACAAAAGTGTCGCTCTGCAGCGACACTTCTAAGAGAATTTGCCTTGCAAATTCTCCTTGGTTTCTCACTACATAAGAGCACTATCCTATTACATAAAAGCTTTGTGATACTTACTTTACCACAAAGCTTTTTCCATTACAAGTCTTATTACAAAACAAACACACCTCATAGTAACAGTTCATCCTTCACGTATTGACAAACGGACGAAAACGGCTGATAACATTCCTCGGACTGCCATGGATTCCGAATGGGAATTTCCTAATATGTTGCCCAAAGCTTTCTAAAACGTACGAAGCCGGCTCGAGTCGGCTTCCATGCCTCCGTCTCGCCT
>CAYUYJ010000047.1:0-19888 GCA_964449325.1 uncultured Lachnospiraceae bacterium
AAGAGGTATTTTACTTCTTCCCAATATTTTTGCCAACTAAAATTATACACTAACAATGTGTAGTTTTTGTCTTTTATTATTGAACAAACTTCCATTTTATTCGGTTTTGTCCGACTCGGTTTGTATCGAATTAATTTTTATATATTATACAGTTTCCTTCCAGTAGCCTCCCTTATGAAAATTCTCATTTCCAAGAGGCGTTGCAGTCAGTCTGAATATCACACATCCGTCCGGGCATACAATCTCTTTAACATATTTACCACTACCACCAAGGTTTTCAAGGTCTCCGCCACTCCTGACTGCTTCCATGAGGGGATAAAGCATCATCATCGTCTTTGAACAGATTCCCTGTCCGTCTTTATTGACCGGGCAGCCGTAAGTACAGGAGTATTTGTCACCGACTTCTTCTCCGTTTCTACAGTAATGTTCTGTATGGTCTCCCCGCAGGAAACCGACAACCTCTATTTCAAATTCATATTCTTCATCATACCATTTTTTCATCTTCTCTACCTCTTTTTTATCCCTTTTCTATTGTACAAAAGAACCAATTTCAATGAGATTTCCCTCAGGGTCTGCAATATAGCAGGTTCTCTGCCCCCACGGCTCCGTTGTCGGTTCCATAATACTTTCCGCTCCGGCTGCAACTATTTTTGCAAAAGTCCTGTCGACAGCTGCATAATTCTCCACACTAAGCGCTATCTCATAATGTCCGTTTACACCACTGCAATAAGAGAACTTTCTATTTGTCATTTTCTCAAAATCAGTTTTACGATATAAAAGAAACAGCGTACCATCCTTTTCAAGAAAAACGTTCGTTGTATTTTCGTCTTCCTTGATTTCAAATCCTAATACATCTCTGTAAAATCTGACCATCACAGCCATATCATCAACCATAATTCCAAATCCATCTAATTTCATCGTTCATACCTCATACTTCTTCATAATGTTATTGGCTATGTGAAAAAGTTCTTCTCGGATATCCTCAGGCTCTACAACCATTACCTTATCTTTACAAGTCAACATCCAAGTTATCAAATTTTCTTTGTTTGTGTACTCATGCTCAAACAATAACGTTCCGTCCGACCGTATTTCAAATGAATCCGGTCCGAATTCTTCTATCAAATGCCATTTCATTTCAGGCTGAAAAATTGCTTTCACCTTTATTCCGCCTTGGAATACTGCTTCTGTAGATAAATCCGGCATTGGTACTTCACGGCAGGCAACATTTTCCTCCTTTTTCTCAATTTTATCTATACGTGTAAGCTTGAACATACGATAATCTTCTCTCAGCCTGCACCATCCCCAGACATACCAACTACTCCACTTAAAAATCAAAAAATACGGTTCTATTTCTCTGACACTGTCACCATTTGGTGCGTAATAGTCAAATTTGATAACCTTTCTTTCCTCTATTGCATTTTGAATGAGTTCAATCTTCAGAGACAACGAATCCTTATTCCATGATGAAAGATCAATCAATATCGATTCACTTCCGCTTACATATTCTGATGAACCGGCTTTGATTTTCTCCATAAGCTGCCCATAATAATGGCTTCCGCTTACACTGTCAAGACTTCTTAATCCTGTCATAATCATCTGCATATCTCTGGATGTCAGTAGGGTTCTATCCATCCTATATCCATCCATAATACGGATTCCGCCGCCAACTCCTTGTGTGGTGCTGATAGGAATACCGGCTTTGCATAAATCTTCTATATCCCTGTTAATTGTTCTTCGTGACACCTCAAACCTTTCTGCCAGTTCAGGTGCTGTTATTTTTTCCTCTTGCAATAATACGGAAAGAATTCCGATAAGCCTGTCTATCTTCATGACACTTTTCACTTCCTGTCTAATAATATCACGCCAAACACGTCAACTGTATGTCATGTTTATAATAACATTTTCGCAAAAAATAGAAAAGGTCTGCCAAACCCAAAGACAAGCTGGCAAAACTTAAAAAAGTCGTAAGTAAAACTTACAACTTTCATAAGATACAAGATACCCCTCATTTCACGTTCCTATCAATAAAATATTGTGGTAGCATGCTACTCCTTAGGAAATTCCTCGTCCATTTCTCTAAGCGCATCCATATAGTTATCCATCCAAGCTGATATTTTTATAGCTTTTTCCGAATCCTCGTCAATCCCGTCTATCTCTTCCGGCCACTCATCGCCTTCATCAATACCTTGATTACAAAGCCAGTCTTCTGATACTTCAAACCGGCACTCTCTGCTATCGTCACTTTCCAATGTAACAAGTGCCATCAATGGTTCACCCGGCATTCTTTCCTCACAGGACACAGGCTCTTACATCCGTCAGGCTATTTTCTTTTAAAAAACGATTCAGTCCTTTTGCATATTTATGAGTATGTGCATATTCGTATTGTGTCGGCATACTGGCCGAAACTAGGGTTCGTTTATGTTCTAATTTTCCTGCTACGATTGCTGAAATGTTAAACTCTGAATAAATCACATCAGGTTGAAATTCCTGAATTGTATTTATCTCATCCCCCTTTTCCCATGCCTCTCATCACCTACAATCCCAATTTGTCTCGCTCATTTACAAAATAGTATATCAGAAAAATGCCCGGCATTCTATCCCCACAACCCATTATCTATCAGAAAGATTCACAACCCATTTTTCCCTCTTCAATTCATATTGAGCAATTGCAACCTTTCCAAAATCAAGCATTTTCACTAAAAGATACATAATCATCGGACTGAAAGTCGTATAATGAGCAATCAGAAGCAGATACGGAATTACAATAACGGATACAATTCCATCTACCAGCATACACACTTTAGTATCACCACCTGCTTTTGTAACCGATAACTGCGTATTTACATAAATCCAGACCGGCATCAAGATAGAAATCACAATAAGCATGCTTCTACAGATTTCCCGTGACGCGAAGCTTAATTGTCTGTAAACAATCGGAACCAATACCGTTGTCGTTAATCCAACAAAAGTCATTAATATACCATATACCAGTGCTGCAGAAAGCATCCATGTCTTTTCTTTCTTTGCCCGTTCCAATTCGCCGGCCCCTAAAGACTTTCCTATTACAACACTTGTTGCAGTGTTAATACCGATAAAAGAAACGAAAAACAGATTGGCGATAGAAAAGCCGGCTGCCATACCGGATACGACATCTGCCCCTCCTCTGCCGTTATATATTGCAGTGGTAATACTCTCTGATCCTACCCATAAAAGCTGCGAAACAATCAATAAGGAACCCTTTTTCAAAATCTCACAAAAGAGTTTCCAATCAATATTCCGAAATACAGACAGACTTATAAAGTCCGGTTTATCTATCATGGCATAAATAACAAATAACATCATTTCAACAGTTCTTGCAATAATTGTGGCATATGCAGCACCTCTGATTTCCAATCTTGGCATTCCCAAATTTCCATATATAAATACCCAATTCAAAAAAGTATTTATGACAGCAGCAAACACTGTGATAATCAGTGGAACCTTCACTTTTCCGATTTCTCTATAGGAAGAAGCAATAATATATGAAATGACCATCTGAATACCGACGAAGCCCATCAAAAACATATATTCCTGCCCTTGAATTAAAATCATTTCTGCCTGTGAATTACCAATCACCATTAGCGAAAGAATTTTTCTGTTCCATACGAATGTTACAAGAAAATATAGGAGTATCATGGAAAAACTGGTAACAACCTTAAATGTAAAAGACTGCTGCATTCCTTTTTTGTTTTTCGCGCCAAAATATTGTGTCATATATATTCCACCGGAAGTACAAACAGCGGTTTGCAGTACCATGAAAATATATAGTATCTGCCCTGAAATATTGACACCGGCCATTTTAACATCACCAAGTCCGGCAACCATAAAGCTGTCAATCAAAGACACCAGACTCTGCAATAATGCCTGAACCATAACCGGTACTCCGATTAAAATAACTGATTTATAAAAATTACTACTTCCAAAATAACGATTTTTATTTATTTCTTCCATAATATCCCCCGTTTCATTTCATAAAGTAAAAGAGTGTACTTGAAATCGATTTCATTATTTTATATAATAATATCACCTTGTTTTATATTTTTATATATATTATTCTTCAATATATATCAATATATCGTGCAGGAGGAAGATATTATGATAGAATCGCAAGATATTATAACAAAACGTCACGATCGTTCTCAGGTCGTGGAATACAACAATCCGCTCTTTCCATGTTTTGCCGCAAACCCATACTTTCCGGCAGACAAAACGTTTTATGCCACCGAACACTGGCATGAGGATCTCGAATATTTATATGTACTTGATGGAGAATTGGAGTACTCCGTAAATGGAGAGAAAATCATACTACACACAGGCGAAGGAATTCTTGTGAATTCAAAACGGATTCATTCCAACCGTTCTGTTCCTGGAGTCCATTGTGCATTCTACTGTGCCATTACGCACCCATCGTTGATTTGTCCATCCAAGTATATTGAGCAGACCTATCTGAATCCTTTGACTGATTCACATTCTTTTGACTATCTGTTATTAAAAAGCGATGACTGGACTGTTTTTATCATAGATGAATTGAAAAGACTTTTCGATTATCAGGATCCAAAGACCGTAGAATTAGAGATTATTGAAGCTTCTGTGCGCATCTGTAAAACCATTTACAAACATATTCCGGTAAATCCACCCAGAACAGAAGCTCCTTCTTTCAATGTGGGAACATTCAAGACAATGATGATTTTTATACAAGAACATTATATGGAAAAAATATCCTTAGAAGATATTGCCCAAGCCGGGAATGTTGGAAAAACACTTTGTGCAAAGCTTTTCAAGAAATATGTTTCAAAAACACCCGGTGAATACCTAATTTACTATCGTATTCAAAAAAGCATAGAACTGCTTACGGATACTAACATGAGTATCACTGAAATCAGTTATGCCACCGGTTTTTCAAGTGCAAGCCATTATACCAAAACATTCCGTGAATTAATAGGATGCACACCTTTAAAATATCGTAATGAAAATCCAAAATATGAGTATGAATACTGCCTCATTCCCTCCGGGCATTAAGACGCAGTGGAAATAGAATAATATCATCTAAATATCCATTTTTATCTTTTTTGCCCGATCTTTTAAGTTCATTTTCTTGTCTCCACAAATATTCTCATTCGGCATTTCCTTAACCCCAATCCAATAAAAAGAACGAATGCAGTAGGAACTATACCTGATATTGGATCCAGCATAATAGAATAGTTTTCCTTAATCTGAAGTACGTTAGCTGTCACAAACAACATGGTAGGTACCGCATCTTCCATTGAATGAAGGATAACACAAGGCCAAACGGAATTTGTTAATCTTCGTAATTCCACAAACAATGGGGACCAAAAAATCATCAAAATAATACCTGCTACTACCATTTGTGCTCTGCTTGTTTCCGTAAAATATTCGTCCGGTAAAAAAAACATATAGTATGTAATATGCCACATTCCCCAAATTAAACCGCTGGTAAAATACAGTATCCAATCATTCATTCCCGTTTTTTCTAAATATGGAACCAGACATCCTCTCCAGGCAAATTCCTCAAATATGTTTTTTATACAATTGGCTAAAAATGTAGTAATCATCAGTGCCAATAATGTACCGGTCTCTATCTGTCCTATAATCAGTCCACCCATAGCTTTTGCTATAATAATGCAAATTAACATTGTGCATGGGAAAACGAAAGCTGCAACAGCATACCATTTCATATTATTCTTAAAATTGGGGCGAACACCGATTTGATTCAAATCCTTGTTAATGCTTCGCAGCACTATACCTGTCAAAAACGGAAGCACTAGCCATACGCCCATTCCCAAAGAATTTCCTTCGGGTTGTTCTGTGAGTATTTGGTCCAGCAGATATCCCAGACCTCCTGCCATAATTGTCACAAAAACAAATACTACAAGAGTAATTTTGTCTCGTTTGCTCATCTTCTCATGCATCCTTTCCTCTGTCATATCTTTCTCTCTCTATGATCTCCTCATAAAACAAAATGTCTTCCTGTAATCTTTTCAAACCATAGTGAAGTTCATGCAGTTGATAGTCATAAATATTTTGTACTATATTCTCCAACGTGTCTTCACCCGAAACAGCCAATAGATGATTTTGTAAATCCGGCTCTTTCTTAATACGGTCAACATTCATTTGAATCACATCATCCTTTATTTGTTCTATATATTCCTCTATCCGCAAAAGCTTTTCCCGTTCTGCTCGAAGACTTTCTACATATCCCTTCATAGAAGCAATACGAATCTCTTTTGGAGCCAGTCCCAAGAAAAAGAACTTTCCCTCCTCCATATTCTTTACCTTTTGCAAATTCATAGGTACTTCAATCCATTCCCTGAACTGTTGTATTCCTGCTTCCGTAATAGAATACTCCTTTTTTAAAACACCCTTTTGCGCGTACTCTCGGAAAGTAATGCATTCTTTTTCTATTAGTTTTTTGAGTGCACTTTGAATACTCCCCATACTGTCACTGCAAACCGTACTGAGATTTTTCTGTATAAATGCCCTCATTTCATAGATTGTCATACTCTTCAACAGTAAAAGACCTAAAATAATATTCTCCATTCTTATCATCTCCCGCATTGCTAATAGCAATATTACCATTAGTAACGTTTCTTGTCAATACTGCTGTTCAATGCCCTTTGAATTTACTTCTTATTGCATTGAACAACAATATCCTCACAGCTAACCAATGTAACAAGCGTCAGAATATCCCTTTTATGCTAAAACCATCTCTTTCAATGTACTCGCCGGAATCATAATTAAATGCGTATTTAGCCATTTACCATTCCTCTTCGAGAATGTACTGCAACATTTCAAACGCAGCCTGTTTTTTAGCACCCTTCTTGGAAGAAGATTCTCCGCACATTACTTCTTCCACTTCTTCAATACTACATTCGCAATTCCAAACCGGATTACCATCGTCATCATGTGTTTCTTCAAACTCATATTTAGGAATAGAAAAGTAACCTCTCCGAGCCAACGTTTCAAGCTGATTAATGGACTCTTCGTAATTTGGATTGTCTATCTCATCTCTGATTGTAAACTCCAGTCCATTCGCTTCAACAAAATCCAGCGCGGTCTTTGCAGCCGTCATTCTGGCTTCATTCTGAGAATCACCAAAATCCAAAAAGATTTTATCAATACCAGGTAGTTTTATCTTGCACTGATACTTAGGTGTCGGCGAGTTAAGCGATCTCGAATGGCCATTAACATATCCTCCCATGTACATCCATGCGGAACTATAAGGTTCGACATGATATAACGGTAATTCTCCTTCTTTTGAAAATGCCCAATCCTGCAATGCTCCTATAAAGTTATAAGGGCCGTCGTCATCATTTTCGAGTTCCGCCTCAGGTTCAAGCATAACCTCTACAACCTGAGCCACTGTCTTCATGTCCCAATTACAATCCAATACAACAGCGCCGATAATCGCCTCGAAGAGATCCTCTTTAACGGAAGCTCGGTTATATACCTGGGCTTTCTCATCACTTTTATTCATTATTAGGAAATCTGCAAATCCAAGACAATCAATACGATCCGCAAGAGTTGCTTTCTGCACAAGCTGTGCCTTAAACTCCGTTAGTTCTCCTTCGTCGTACTCGTTCATGTAATGATTGGGCCAATCCTCCAGGGTATCATCTTTATCATCGCGAGCAAAATATCCGTATTTATCAGATAGAAATTTGACCACAATAAGATCAAGAGCCTTGTCGCCGATAAACTCTAATAATTCGTTGTCCGCTCCGCCGTTTTCCTCTGAATAAGATCGTCTGGTAAAAGCCTGTTCAAGCAGATCAGTGTTCTGGAACCTGTAATCGATGTGGTTCTGAATGTAATTAAGTTCGTCTGTTGTCATAAAAAATCCTCCTAGTGATATTTGATCTACTAAGAGGCATAATAATAGCTTGGCAAGATATAATATCCCCACGTTTTAGGGCACATCTACAACCAAGCAATGTAAATTAAACTAAATTCTTTGTTTTTTCTTGTTTACCTGCATTCACTTTCATAAATGGAGATAAACCCTATCAAACAATGTTTCAAGTTTAACCTATCACGCCTCCTGCAACCAGAGATTACCACAGAGCTTTCAAAATAACAAGGATTTTTTTGAATGATCACGGCCCCCGATCGCACGAGGTGCCGTGCATGTAATCATATAGAGCTTATTCTCTCTCAGATGATCAATCGCCTCTTCCAGTCCAACAGCCACAAAGAGTATTATAAAGACTGCCAGACCCACCAGGAAAAAGATAAACAAACTTTACCGGTTTGCTTGTCTCGTTGTCCTTGACAAGTATTATTCTATCGGAAATAACCGGCAGAAACAGCGCCCCATCCGGCAACAAAAGTTGCCTGTGAGGAAACATTATAATTATTAATATATGAAACTTTTCTGCGCATACTATATACATATCACACTTCAGAACAATTTTATTTTATTATTGTCTTGCATGTAGAACAATAATCACGTATAATTGTTTCGTAGATTGGAGGGAGCATTATGAACAGAGATGCCTTAAAACAGATTATGGTTGATCAAAAGGATATCTATTTGAATAACCCATTAATTGTCAGGCATTATCCTTTAGAGGAAAATGTAAACTATTGCTTTGTTGGAATTAGAAGAACCGGCAAATCTTATATGATGTATCAGCAAATCAAAACACTGCTTGATAAAGATATACCACTATCCCAAATCGTCTATGTGAATTTTGAAGATGAACGTCTTTTAGAAATGACGTCAGACGACTTAAATACTATCCTGGAAATTGGTTTGGAACTTTCCGGAACCGAAAATAAACCTTACCTATTTCTTGATGAAATTCAAAATATCGACGGATGGGAAAAATTCGTACGCAGAATTGCAGATATGAAATATAAAGTAAACATTACCGGAAGTAACAGCAAAATGCTCAGTAGTGAAATTGCATCCACATTGGGCGGACGTTTTGTGATAATGAAGATATATCCGTATTCCTTTGCCGAATATCTTATTGCAAACGGTAAAGAAAAGAATTATCTGGATACCATTAGTACAAGTGATAAAGCCGATGTACTTGCACAGTATAATGAATATGTAACTTTCGGTGCTTTCCCTGAACTGGTAGAAATCAAAAACAAAAGAACCTTTTTAAGCAGCATATATCAGACAGTCTACCTGGGCGATATTATCACAAGAAATAAAATCACGAATGATTTTGCTATCAAGCTATTATTAAAGAAAATAGCAGAATCCATAACCAAGCCTTTATCTTTTACCAGATTAACTAACATTGCAAAAAGCGCCGGAACATCCCTCGGCAAGCAGACTGTAATTAACTATGTAGGATACATGACCGATTCCTATCTCATTTTCCCACTAACAAATTATGCCGCGAAGCTTGTTGAAAAAGAGACCTCTCCCAAATATTACTTTATGGATACTGGTCTTGTTGGCTTGATGCTACTGGATTGTAAATCTGCCCAGCTCGAAAATCTTGTTGCCATAGAACTCCTCAGACGCTACGGCCGGGAAAATGTATTCTATTTCGAAAACAATGTTGAGATTGATTTTTATGTTCCTACCGAAAAGCTTGCCATCCAGGTAAGCCTGCAGGTCCTCGATGACATGGATACACGTGAACGTGAAACCAGGGCTTTTGTTAAACTTCATAATTTTATTCCTGACTCGAAATGCCTTATTATTACAAATAGTGAAGAAGCCACCCTGGATTGTGATGGAATATCAATTTCTGTAATTCCTGCTTGGAAATGGCTTTTGGACAATAGTCACCGGGGCAATTAGGGATGTGTTGTCTTTGTTACATGTTATATCATGTCTGATGATAACGGTTATAAATAGCATTTGCCATTGGCATCTGCTACTTCAATCAGGTATGTCCTTTTTAACGGTCAAGTGCATCATACTGCACCCGGTTATGAAAAGGGGCTCTACCCCGGTATTTATCAGGAATAGAGCTCCTCGAAAGATATTTCAAAATATTTGATTAGCCGTTTTACTGTGTCTACAGAAGGATTTGCTCCTTCTTCATTTTCGATTGTAATAATCGTTCGCTTACTGATTCCGGTAGCTTCAACCACTTGATCTATCGTAAGCCCTGTTCCCTGTCGTATTTCCTTCAATCTTGACTTATGCTTCACCATAGACATTTCCTCCCCACACAGAAAATAGATTGCTATTTCTTTTTGTGAGGTTTTTCTTTGGTGTTAAGCACGCAAAGCACTCCCTTCGGAAGAACATACAGAACAGTTCCCTTTGCAGTATCTCCAATCTTGTCATACAACCTTCCGGCACTGTAGCTTTCACCCACTACCGTGTAAGGGCTGTTTGCCACATAACCAATATGTCCAATACCGGGCATCTCAACTTTGATTGCTTCCTTATCATATTCGTTATCAGGTTCTTTAACCAGTTTGACCTTCATCTTTGGCTCAAGGAAATCCTGTCCATGATGGTGATTCGTTCCTGCGATTGTAAAATAAATCTCTGCCATATCGACACCTCCAACAATGTATTCACGTTTCTATTTGGTAGTTTGTGATTATACATTATCAGGTAAGGTGTCCGTTAAAAATGACAGGTCGAATTCCTTGCTTGCGCTAATGCATTAGGAATTCTCTCTTTCTTAGTCGCAGCAAAACCCAATTTCCTATAACAGTTTCCTCAGTTCACGCCGGATATTCTCCACCTGCGTAATCGCTCTTGCAATTCTTTTTTGTGCTATATTGATCTGCAGATGCGTTAGAGCATCAAACAATCCGTCATCAATCCACATATCAATCGCGGTCGCCAAACGGCCATATTTCAATTGCACGCTCTTATTCTTCTGCAAAACTCGTAGCTCCGCATTCAAACTATCCAATGCATTCTGCGCCTGCTGCATATCCACATCCGATTCAGAAAGTGCGGAATCTCTTGCAGGATAAACCTTTCTATCGTATATCCATCGCAACCATTCTTGCGGAATTGTTCTGCCATTTCTTTATATTTTCCTGTGCATTCCAATATTCCATTCTTCAACATAATTTAATCATTTTAGATTCAGAATATTACATCCTCAATCCTCCATTCTTTTCCCATCATTTCAATTACATCTCCAACTTTACATCCTGTAAACACTTCAACCGCTTTAGGCAGCATTCCATTTACCATGTCATATTTATATGTTTTGGTTAATTCAAGAATTCCTGTAAAGGGAACCAACTTGGATATATTTCCAAGACGGAATAATTTCATTCCGGCTTTCCTCACAATCAAAACTTTTCTGTCCAGTTTTTCATTCGGGTCGACCAACAGCCTCAATTCCAATGTACCCATACCATGAAAATCCTGTGAATATGTATGAACTCCCTCCGTTCGCGTCAATGCAAGATAATTACCATAAGTTCCTTTGGTCGCACCCGGGCATTCTCTATGAACGCGTTCCATATATCCTGGTAATGATTTTTTATTGATTTCTCTTCCCTGTATCTTTACCCGAAGCTGCCCATTAAAAAATGACATAAGAAAACTTTCCAATAATGCTACAGTAATTTCTGTTTCCCACTCGCTTGCTGACTTAAATCCATAAATAAAGACATCTGTCCCTACTTCGGATCTTCTATTTATGCTATCAAGTTCCGGTATTACCTCTACCGGATTATTTCCTTTTGCTTCTCCATAATAACCAATACCACTAGTCATTAATGCACCATCTTGATAGGACATTAATCTTGAAATACCCTGTGCTGCACGCTCATATTCCTGATTGTATGTTCTGTAAAACACCAATCTATAATGCGAATTACTAAAGGGAGCACTTTTACCAATGCCAAATGCACCTGCTTTGTCATCGCCTTTGTTCGCACCGCCATCAATTTTTATCAATGCATTCCATCCATCGAAGCTAAAATTAAAAGGATCGTTTGATTGTGCATACGGATCTGAAAGTCCCGTTGTATTGTAATCACTGATTCTGAGCACAAAAGTATTCTCCTTTTCTGCCTCTTTAATTGCATCCTTCAAAAAAAGTTTAGCTTTTTCACTCTTCGATCTATCCCAAAAAGTTTTGCATCTTTTCAAGATATTTCGATATTCCACAATACCCGGAATCTGATTTGTAGGCACAAAATATCTTTCAAATTCAACCAGAACATCTGGATCATTATCATCCAATGCAGCATCCAAAGAGTTTTGACAATTTTCTCGTGCCAAAGATGAAAGCTCAGTTCCATTAAAATTTTCAATACCTGCATCAGCCACACCTTTTACCTGTCCGTCCTGGTTTCCTGGAAAATTCCAACTAATCATCTTACTGTCCCTTTCTATATTTTTCTATTGTTAATTCACTGTAATTATCGTATTCAGTTCAACAGTCTTCCTTATCACCTGACACCTGTTGTAAGTAAGCTCCATCTCCAAAAGCCGAATGAATTCCTCTACCCGCACCAATTGCAGCAAAGCCAATACTCACAGCCCGCAGTAGTTTTCTCAAGGAAATTCTTATTCTGTATGTCTGCTGCATCAATCTTACAGTGTCTCAAATCGTCTTTTATTTTTTCAAGAAAAGTGGTTTCTGTATAATTTGTCAAAAACTGATTTGACATGAATTATCCCTCCTTAAATTCCACCCATTTCAGAATAGTAATTCTTCAGATCTTCTTGAAGCTGCATTCTTACTCTGTTCCAATCTTCGGCCTCCATCTGACTATACAAAGCATGATTCATTGAAATCACACTTAAATCCTTTGAATAATAGAGGAATCTTTTTCGTTCAAACTTCTCAAATGGATTTGTAAGCATATTTCTACAAATAGCTTTACGATCCTTAAGCATTTCGTCATTATATGGGCAGGTACTTCGATCCACCTGAAGTCCTCTGCTTAATCTATCCTTATAAAATGCAATATAATCATCTAAGACATCATCTATTTTTGCATCACCAATAGAATCAATATGTTTAACAACTGCAAGCATAAAAGGCATCTTATAGGAAAGTGAATAGTCTCTCTCCTCCAAGAAATCAAAGAAATCTTGTTTAATGGTATTATCATTGTGCTCTTTAATATCAAGCTCTTTCCGATATTTCTCTACATCGTTCGGACTAAATAGATACAATGACTTACTCCCAAATTTGTATTCTACAGTAGGTGTAATCTTTCTTTTTTTAATCCAGCTTGTTACAGTTCCAGTGCTGACAAAATATTCTCGGGCGACCTGTTCCTGACTTAAGTAATTGCCATACTTGTCCTCAAAAGAATTGATATCAACCTCTGTAATACGCTCGATTCTCTCTTCTATTCCATCAATGATTACCATATCTCCTGTCTCATAATCCGTCTTTGTAATGTCACCAAATGGCACATAATAAGGGTTAGCAAATATAGTATGCATATTGCATGCTTTAACCATTGCTCCATATTCATCAACCACATCAATTACAATGACGTTTTTCTTTACGTCAGTTTTTCGTAGTCCTCTTCCTATCTGTTGCAAATATAGAACCTTTGACAGCGTAGGTCTGGCCATAACTAAAATGCCAAGTTCAGGATAATCCCATCCTTCAGAGATCATATTGCAAGCACACAAGAAACGAATTCTCTTTTGCCTAAAATCTTCCATCAACTCCATCGGATTCTTTGTCTGCCCTGTGTAACTTGCTGCAGTTATCCCTGCATTGTTAAGCAATTTCTCCATCTCATTTGCATGATTAACATTCACACAAAATATAACTCCTTGACGCAAACCAGCTTCTCCTGATGTAAAATATTCTTCAAGAACACTGACTATTAATTCATTTCTTGAAGTAACCCTTATTTTTTTTTCAAGATCAGCATTTACATAATCCTTACCGTTAAATCGCACCTGGGAAAGATCAATATTGGTTTCTATTCTATATACGTTGGCCTTTGCAACCACTTCCTTCTCCATTGCCTCTTTTAAAGACAACGATGTAGAATATGTTCCAAATACAGTTTCCAGTTTTTTCTTGTCCGGTCTTTGATCTGTAGCTGTAAGCCCAATCGTAAACTCGGTATTAAAATATTGAATAACTCTTTTTAGTACTGGAGCTACTGCGTGATGCGCTTCGTCAACTACAAGATAATTATAATAATCAGGCTGAACATCGGCGTAATGTCTCGCCATATATGCATACGTCTTTATCTCTATTTTATCTTTTAGCTCTGATAAGGACGTTCTTATCCTATCCTCCCAATCCGCAAGAATGTTTACCCCCGGAACCAAAATTAATCCCTTAAAGTCTTGTTTACTCTTAGCAAATTCTCGTAAATCTTCCTCAACTATTTTTGATTTACCGGCTGCAGTAGGCAACACAATCAAAAAGGCTTTTATGCCCGCCTCTCTTCGTTTCTGTATTTCCTGCAAACTTACTGCCTGATGCTCATACAGTTCAACTTTTCTATCTATTTTTAACCCATCATCTACAAAATCGGAGGTATCTTTTCCAAAATACTGCTTAATGTCATCTTCAATACGATTTTCAAATGCACAATCCTCTGTAGAAAATCGAAATAACTTTATCCCCCACAACGCACAAGTATTTTGCTTTCTTAGCTGATTCTTATATTTTTCTTCTCCAATAATTTGTGGGTGATGATAAGTAACTCCATTTTCTTCAACTGCATATTTCCCATTTCGTGTTCTTACTAAATAATCAAGGAAATAATTCTTCCCATTTTCATCACAGATGCCATATTCACGTGATAAATATTTCAATGCATTAATTCCATATGCATTTGAAAAACTTTGCTCAAAATGCAGTTCTAACGGAGAAACATCCGTCTGTTCTCCTCTGTCACCGACTGTTATCATATAATCCACCGGCATTGTAATTTCATCTTTTGAAAGATATCTTTCAACTTCCGCTTGGACATACCCTAAAAAACGGAAAACTCTTTTAAACCGATGCATATAGTTATTTTGCTTGTCTGTTATTAACATATATGAAAAAACTGGTTCCTCTGGATCATGAACACAAATATCTTCATCAATAATAACCATGTCTGTGCCATTATCATAAAAACTTGATAATCCTCCATTAGGGTATTTCACCTGTTCTCTCAGAGAAAAATCAGTATGTTGAACTAAGAAGTTATCTTTCGAAGTATTAGATTCAACCACTTTTCTTCCTCCCTTCCAGGTCTTACATCTCCAGTAATCCAATATTCCTCAATTACTATATCCTTCACATCACTAATAAAATCTTTGAATAATTCTAAAGTGAAATCAGTAAAAAATCTTCCATTTCTCTCACCTTCAAAGTTTCCGTATTTGAATGAGGTATATATGATCCCATTTAGTTTTAAAGCTCTACTCATCTTATTTATTACTATTCTTAACTCATCTTTAGACAAGTGAAGAATAGAAGAACACGCCCAAATCCCATCATAACAATCTGCTTCATCCAAATCCTGAAATAACATATGTTTAACTTGAATTCCGGTATATGCACTGGCACTTTTACAAAGTTCTTCAGATCCATCAGTTGCTGTTACATCGAATCCGGACTCAAGAAAATACTTGGTATCTCGACCAGATCCGCAACCAAAATCAAGTACCTTTTTTCCGGTTAATAACCGTAAGAACTTATCTTGCGTTTTCTTAAAATCTACCGAAACAGTTCCCTGAACAAATGAATCTGCATTTTGGTTATAATAATCTATTGTTTTGTTACTCATAATCACACCAGATGCTTATTTAGCACCAGCTTCTCCTCAATTCCATTTTCAAATACATAAAGCATCCGCTTTCTATCAAATACTGGATTTGCATCATGAATTATGCTGTGATGGTTAGGACACACAATCATCTGATTGTTTGCATCATTATTTAAGCTACTGACGAAATAATCAATATGATGTGCTTCCGCTATATGTGAGCCATATTTCTCACCAATCACTCTTCCACAAATCTGACATCTATATCCATATAGGAGCTTCAGGTTTTCACCAATTTTTCGATTTAGTTTTCGTACCTTAACTATCTGTAGTTGGTATTTCAACCCACTCTTTTCATCTTTGATTTCATAATCAAATTCTGCTTCCACACTTCTTTCATGCATTCCCTTTATTGCGTTTTTCATAACCTGAATATCATCAGCAACAATCGGCTCAACTAAGAATGTATCCTCATATTCCGTAGTATATATGGCGAGGTACTCTTTTGAATCTTCCGGAAGTTTTATATATCTATGATCATTGGCATCTCTGCTTTCTCGAACACTTTTGATATACTCCATGCTCCTTCGAAAGCAAAGTTGCAAAGCCTGTGAAAAATCTCCATTTCGGGTATAGCGAATCTGGTATGCATCCTTCTTTCGTTTTTCAACCGGGTTATTTATATTGATTATCTTTACATCATAAGTTTTCCCGTCCATAAAAAAATGGATGATTTTGGACTCACCTCTTTGTAAAAATCTCCCCATATTTTGAAGAAATACCACCTGATTTTCGAGAGGAAGTGTAAAACCTTCCATTAACACAGACCAGTCAATTTCCTTTTTATATACATAACTCTCAGTATCCGCCACTTACTCCTCCTTCTGTTTTTACAGCTAATCGTATTTCGCCAAGCTACCCTTTCTTTTTCATATGCATAAGGCCATGATTTATCCAATAGATTCTTGCTATAGTTACTATATTCACCTATGGGGAAAATTACTTTCTATAATCCCAAAAAACTTCGTCTTTCTTCTCTTTTATGTACCGTCCAGTTTTAATTCTTTCATCTTTAGGCTTCTCTGCATCATCTGGTATTGACCAATATGCTCCCATCTTAAATGCTCCCGGAATTCTTCCTTCAGCACATAATATCCGTATCCTTCTTGGTGAAATTCCCCATCTTTCTGCAGTTTGACTAATTGATTGATATCCCATTATTCTTTCCTCATTTTGAAAAACGATAAATGTATACATAATATATTATAATCCTAAGTCGGAATAAAATCAATCTAGTTAGTCGGTTTTAGCAATTTGAGGAGCGTAGTTTGAGGAGTTCAGTAGTTTTCGTATGCTATATCACAAATTTGTAACTCTTTTCTTTACACATATAGTAGAATTTGTTTTTTCAACTTTATTTCCTCTCAAACCCGAATCAGATTATTAGCAATGCTACATAATTACCACAAGGCAAGCTGATCATAAATTTTCTCCCACTTGCCTCATATCTACCTAGAATTCATCGTCATAATCATCCGGATCCAGCCCTGCATCTTCTATAGCTTCTCTGCGTTCATCTTCATCCATATCTGCTAACTCATCTATATCAAGTCCGGCCATTTCAAGTTCATCTATCAACTCGTCATCTTCTTCTAAATCATCGCTTCCGGTATAGAAAGCATCATCTCCATTAAAATCAAATAAAGGTCTATCAAAGAATCCCATAATATCCGCCTCCGTTTCTTTTTCCTTTTTGCTTGATATAAAAACCGATTTACCAATCCTCATCTTCCATGGCATCATCCACACCGGCTGCATAGTCATCATCGCTCCAATAGCGATCCCAGTCGTAATCATCATCCTCATAAATCGCATTGTAGCCATCATCATAAGAATCCATAGAACTTTGATTCTTCTTTGAAGAACTGCTGCCGGATGAATAAGTTTTCTTGCTGTTTGAAGTCGTGCCACTGCTCTTTTCGCCGGAAGATGTAACGCTACTCTTAGTGGTTGAGGAACTACCGGAACTTTTAGAGCTTCCGCTGCATGAAGTACTGCTCTTATACCTGTAAGTGCTATTATCATGTAAGTAGCAATAACTACTTCCTTCCTTTGCATCATTGTCACACCCGTTCTTAATACATTTTGGTGTACCCAGATCTATTATCCAGCCAATAAAAAGTAAAATCCCAAGGGTGCAAAGAATTGCCATTCCGGTACTCATTCCATTTGAATTTCTATTCATAATCGTTTCCTCCTTCAAAAGTGCTATCCCATATTTTTATCCTTTATCTGTGAGAAATCTTTTACAGTTCTCCATCGTTTCTACACTCCCGATAATAAGGGCACATCAAACAACACTGTCCACATTTTTTCTTCTCCATTCTCTTTTTTCTCTTAAGCCAAAAAATAATTCTGCCCATTTGATTACTCCCATGTTTTGTTGTTCATCTTTCTATTTCCTTTTGATAATTCTACTTTATCCGAAATACTGTCCATTAAAAACACCACCCTATTTTCTGCCGTTTAACAAAAAAGTGGGCAACCACCACAGCATTATCTGCAGCAATTGCCCAATTTTCATAACTGCTATTTAGTTCATATTTTCAAGAAAAGCCCCGGCAAACCCTTTCAGTTGCTCTACTACTTCGCTTGGTCCGACTACCTTTACATCCATGCCAAGACTGAAAATCCAGCCAAAGAACTGAGGACTGACATTCACATTGACATTGATTTCGCTATGCTCCGCATCCACTTTCCTGATACTGATATCTTTTCCGAATCTGTCAATGAATACACCGCACATATAGTTAGCAAATACAATTTTCACAGTTGTCTTTGTTCCCTGATACATTCCGAAAGTCGCTTTGGAATACTCAGCCATATCAAAGTTTTTGAACTCTTCCTTACCATCTCTCTTTTCTTCTTCGATGGAAATGCGCATCATCTTATCAACACGATAATGCTTAATCCGATGGTCCAGATCATCAAAGGCAACAAGATAATAATTCTCATCATCCCATGTAAGAGCCCACGGGCTTACTACGAACCAGTCACCATTATGTCGCAGCACCAATTTCTTATTAACATCCCATTTGTAGTATTTGAATCTGATCTTCTTGTTTTGATTGATGGCTGTATGAATATCATCGACGTTATAGTACACAGATTCATTCATAGCTTTTACCCGGTCATTGATATATACCTGGCGCTGAAGCTGCTTTGCCTGATGCTCACTGACATTACTTTTAATCTTGTTAATCAGTTCTCTTGATTTAGTCTGAGTAATAAACTTTGAAGACTGTATTGCATCAATAAGCAACTTCACCTCTGCAATTTCAAACTCTCTTGAGCCAACATGGTAATACGTCTCGCGACCAATCTGCTCTTTAATGATCTCTACTCCAAACTTATCAGTCATATCCTGAAAGTCAGCATAGATACTTTTTCTTTCAGCTGTGACTTCATATTTTTCAAGCTCATCCATAATCTGAGACATGGTAAGTGCATGCTCATCATCTGTCTTTGCCAACATTATTTTCATTAAATATGTGAATTTGAATTTCTGATTCGTTCCCCTGGACATCACTCATCCTCCAATAATCTCTTTAGTTCTTCATTTGCAATTGCCTCCCAACTAACAATTGGTCCAAGCGCAATATGCTCTATCAATATAGTAATTATAACATAGGTGTTCATTTTAAAGGACAAGTATTTGATTTTTCTTTTTCAGTCGGCTCATTTAGGCTGCAATTGTTTTTGCTACGCGAGTTCGCAAGCAGTGCAATCTTATATAAGATTGCTTCAGTCGCTTGTTAGAGTGTGTTCCCAAATACCCCAAGAGAATTATAGCGACTGTCCGCTTTTACTTTGCTGCTTTTCTTTTTGCTTTTGTTCCTCTTCCTGCTGATTCAGGAACCGCTCCAGATTGTGTTTTGTCATCTGCAGTTCTTTGTTTTCTTCTTTAATTTTTCGATATTCAGCATAGGCATCCTTTGCGTATCTTATTTCCGTCTGCGTCCAGCACATAAACCCTTTTCTGTTTATCTCTCCATGACTATCTTCCAAAATCGGTCGCATGGTAAGCATGATGTGCCAATGAAGATTATCTCATCCACAGTCACACCAAATACTGCAGCCAAACCTAACCTTTGCGATACGCAGACTGTTGTTAAATACATCAGCCGTTATT
>CAYUYJ010000048.1:0-19758 GCA_964449325.1 uncultured Lachnospiraceae bacterium
ATTTTTTAGCCGGTGCAATACCCGTTAGGTCAGCCGAAAGGCTGAACTGTTACAAAAATTTTTAACAGTTCAGCCTTAGCATTGAAAGACGGATGAAGGAAAAGCTGAAATACGCAGAAAATGGCTGATAACATTCCGTAGACTGCCTGATAGAGAATGGTGATATTTCCTTATATGGTGCTGCAATACACAGAAGTAAATTTGCATGGATGCAAATTTAGGCGAGACGGAGGCATGGAAGCCGACTCGAGACGACTTCGTCCGTTTGTCAATATGCGAAGGCCGAACTGTTACAAAAAATTTTTTAAATAAAGAATCTGAAATTTATTTTCTCTTTACCGGTTTCCCAAACATATTACCTCCGAAGTCTCCTTTGCCTCCTGCTCCGTCTCCTCCTTGTGTTCCCATGACAGATAAATCTACACAAGACGCATCAATCAAATTGTTACACTTCCTTTGTTCTTCTGTTGTTGCAGGAATCGTTCCGTTAAGCTGTGCCTCCACACTCGCCGCCCGGAGCAGTACGAACTGTTCTAAATTCGTGATTGCTTTTTGATATTCTTCATAGCTGTAAAAGGAAGTAGCATCCTGTTGTACATAGGAATCAATCAGCGTCGTAATCGTCCGGAATGTATTTTGAAATTGTCCGCTGCCCACATAACCCGTTTCGATTTCGCTTAAATACATATGGTACAGTTCCTGATATTCCTCCACTTCCATTAGTTTGGAAAATAAAGGTCTTTCCTCCTCCAGACTACCACCCATCGGAGTGTCAATCGCGCTGTTTACTGCATCTGTCGCGCTTGATGCCTGAAAACCGCCAAATGCCAGATTCAAATCCCATGGCAATATGGTAAGCTGTCCATGTTCCTCATATAAATAATAATTATGCTTCAAATTGCTGTAATAACTATCCATATTCACAATAAAGGTTTGTGCAGCAAAATAACGCAGACAGGCATCAATATCGAAATACTGCTCCAAATTTTCTCCCTCGGACAAATTTTTCAATGCCTCTATTACAGCCTCCTTATCCGCCTTTTCCGGTTCAAAAACAGCATTATCAAAAATATCCGCATAGTTGTCTATATCGTCATCCGTATACACCAAATCCGAACCACTACCGCCTTCTGCAAACCCATCGCCAAATCCGCCTCTGCCACCATGTGTCCGTTGCTCTCCCGGCTCTGACATTCCATTCTCCGTCGGCATTTCTCCCATTTCCGGCATTTCGCCGTCCGTAAATTGCTCTCCACGCTCCGGCATTTCACCAGCTTCCGGTTGTTTCATTTCGCCGCCCGCCTGCATACTTTCCGGCTTATACAATTCTCCGTCAGTAGCTTTGTAAACCCGTTCCACGAAAGAATCCTCCACCGCCTCCAATGCAAGATACAGCCCCCACTCTTCTCCGTTTATGGTAATATGGGCAAAGGAATAATAGGGACAAGCCACACCCATATACCTGAAAATATCATAAGCCATGTATTCTTTTATGTAAGTTGCATCACAAAACAGATTGTTTAATACCAGCTTATCAAGTCCTTCTAAAGACTGTCCCGAATCATAATGGTCAAATTCAATCTTAAAGCTGTATCTGTCCGACTCCGAAGAAGCTACCTGTGACAAACTGGTATTTCCCTTTGTTCGTATTGCCACGTTGGCATAGGTCTCCCCGTTAATCGTCACATCACACGCCTGATATTCCTCCGCGGTCGGATTTTCGAGCATGGTCTCAAAATTCTCTTCCTCCATGGAAATATCCACTTCCATAACCTCATATTGGTCGAATAAATCCTCATACCTGCATTCTGCCGAATAGGAAAAGGCACTGACAAAATCTTCCTTATGAGAAAAAACCGTAAATACCGCGACAAGCACCACTGCAATTGTCATAATTATCGCCGAAAAAGCATTAATATATTTATTTGTACTCATACTTTTACCCATTCTGTCTCTAATCAGCCATCGTCTTCTTTTTCTGTTTCTTCCTAAGACATATAATCTCCGTTATAGCTTACAAGCACCGCATTTTCCACACCTGTCATATTTGCAATCCGGTTAACAAAGGCAGAGTCCTCTCCCTTCAGTCGTACTTCCACAGTCATTTCAATTCCGCTTTTGGAAACAGTCTTTGATTTCAGCACCTGTTTTTTCACATTTGACTTTATCTCGTCCATAACTTCTTTTTCTGCTTCCCCTTCACAGGTTACAATCATAATATAGGGATGGTCGGTCGGCTTTTTATTTACGAAAATCACTAAAATAACACCGATAAATGCCGAACCGAATACAGCAAGCGGAATCATACCTGCTCCAAGGACAATCCCCGCCGCAATTGCCCAGAATAAATAAGCGATGTCCAAAGGCTCTTTAATTGCTGTTCGAAAGCGAACGATGGAAAGAGCACCAACCATACCTAAAGAAAGTACAATATTGGACGTTACTGCCAATATTACCAGTGTTGTAATCAGCGTAAGTGCAATCAGGGATACCCCAAAGCCTGCTGAATACATTACCCCGTTAAAGGTTTTCTTATACACTACAAAAATGAACAATCCGATTACAAATGCAAGCCCCATAGCAATCACAAAGTCCAACGCGGAAAAGCTTGCCGCATTTTCTAAAAATGATGATTTAAAAATATCCTGAAAAGTCATATTTTCTCCATTCCTGTGTTGTTACACATTTTTTATTTTTGTCGCATCCACATGCCGGTGTCTTTATCCGTAAATTCTGCATGCTGCATATTTACTGAAAGCAGATGCCCTGCGGTTTGGTACCCTTACCGCTTTTTCTATAATCTCCGGCAAAAAGGCATCATATTTTACTTCCAAAATAATCGTCCCTGCTTCGGCGGGGATAAGTGCACTGTTATCAAACAATTTGTCATGATACAGCCCCGTGCGGATATTCCTGTCAAATGTCACTCTCACATTACCCGGCTTATATACAAACGGAATCCGTTCATACTCCACAATACATCTGGGCTTTAAAAGCTGAAACCGCATTTTCGCATATAATTCTCTGCACAGTTCCTGCTCAGACTGCCTTAAAAACGCTATCCTTCCCTCACAGATATCCCTCACCTGTTCTTTGGTAAGCGGTGCAGACTGCTTATCACACAATCCATGTATTTTGCTTTTTTTCTCCAATCTGATATAGGAAGTATCTTCATTATAGTAGCGAATCCGAAACTTTTCACGCCGGTCTATTCCGTCCAATTTTTCCCTAAGCACTTTATCCGACAAATTATCAAAGTACAGACTATGTATGGTATATATTCCATTTTCTCCGGCGTGACTGTCATACTCCGCTATTTGCCTAAGTCTTCCGCTTATCACCAGATAATCCTCATAAGTAATCCGATGCTTCCATTCATGCCGCATTGTCTCCTCCTTCGTCATTTTGTTATTTTTTGTTAATCTTAAATTAAAGTAAGTATATCTTTCTTTTGTGTTTTATATTTGTAAAATTTATGTAAATTTTGTGTCCTTTGTTTTGTGCCAAAGGCAAAACCATAAACAAAAAGGCAGGCTCGACATATCCATTTTCGGATATATCTTAAACCTGCCTTTTTATTTACCTATAATAGTCTGATATATTATGTATATTAAATTTTAAACTGTGCCATAAGCTCCTGCACATGATCTGCTGTAGCACTTAAGCTTGTCGCCTGTTGTGATAACTCCTGCATCATTGCATTCAATTCTTCTACGGAAGCATTGGTTTCTTCTGTAGCCGCTGCATTTTCTTCCGAAATAGCAGACAATCCTTGAATAACTGTAGAAATTTCCGCACTTGCTGCTTTAATTGCACCGGCTTTTTCATTTACCGCATCAATCTCTGACAAGGAGTTTTTGATTTCATCTGCAACCTGTCCGATGATATTCTTGGTTTCACCAACTTTTTCTCCTTCTTCTTCAACGATGGCGTTTACTTCCTTCATGATTTCAACCGTCTTTTCGGATTCTTGAATCAAAGCACCAATAATTTCCATAATTTCTCTTGCAGAATTATTGGACTGCTCTGCCAGCTTCTGAATGGAATCTGCTACAACTGCAAAACCTTTTCCGTGCTCACCTGCTCTTGCCGCCTCGATAGAAGCATTCAATGCAAGCAGGTTTGTTTCCTCTGCAATAGAAGTAATAACCTCTGCCGCCTGACTGATAGACTTAACAGATTCATTTGTCTCTTCTGTCTGTTTTGCAATTTTCTTAATTGCATCTGTTGTCTTTAAGTTAGAATTATTCAGTTCTCCAAGAATCTTCGTAGCCTCTGCTCCGGATTTTCCCATTTCTTCAGAAGATTTGGTAAGAATACCGATATTCTCCACAATACCGTCAATCATCTCTCTGACATCATCCACATGTCTTGTAGCATTTTCGGTTTCTTCTGCCTGTGAAGTTGCCCCTCTTGCAATATCCTCAACAGCCATGCTGACTTCATTGGTAGACTGGCTTGCCTGGACAGACATGTTGTTCAGTTCCCCTGAATAATTGTTAATATTGGACACTTCTCCGTGAATTTCCACCAGCATTTCTTTTAAGGTACCCCGCAGTGTTTCGGTACATCTTGCAATTTCGCCGATTTCATCCGTTCGTTTAAAGGTAGTCTTATCCAGTTCTACAACCAGATTTCCTGATGCGATTTCTTCCAATCCTTTTGTTACTTTTACAATTGCTTTTGACATCTGGATTGTAATAAATGCAATACCCGCCAACGCAACAATAAAGATTACAACAGCCGCTATTAAAATCTTCACTAAATTACTTTCTATTGCCGCATTCACACTGGCACTCGGTATACCTGCAAATATCATACCGCAGATGCTTCCGTCCGCATTACGAAGAGGACAGTAATATGCAAAATAATCGTCATTCCCAATCTTTAAATTTTCATCAAAATACGTTTCACCTGCCAGAACCTTTGCAGCAACTGTCTCGTTTGCTTTTGTACCTTCATTTCTGGTTCCGTCCGCATTCTTTAAAGTGGAAATCATACGGGTATCACCGTAAAATATAGTAAGCTCTATATTTTCCTGTGTTTTCACCGCATCCAGTGCTTCATAAAGTATCTCTAAGTTTGTTTCCCCTTTTAAAAGCCTGCCTTCCGAATTCAAGGAGAAATCACCTTCGTAAGCACTTTCCAATGTATGCCCCAGTGTAGCGGTTGTCTTTGCCATACCACTTGCATTTTCTGCCATTAACGCCGTCTTCATCGAAGATACTGACATAATAGTCAGCACAAGCATTGCGCCAAAAAGCGGTATTCCTCCTATTAACATAATTCTTGCCACTAAACCAAATTTTCCTTTTTTCATCCTAGTACCTCCATTTAGTTTTATCTATTCCCTTAACCCCTTTTACGGGTACATTAAGCTTGTATTTACATTCTTTCGGGTGCGGAAAATCCCAACAAATCAATACATGTTTCCAAAATATTTCTTGTAAGAAGCAGTAAAGCAATCCATCCCGACTGTTTCATTTTATCCTCTTCCGCAAGAATCTTTGTCTCATGATAAAAACGGTTAAAGGCATTGGCAAGGTCATAAATATATGCACATACCTTGTGGGGTGCCGTTTCTTCCACTGCCGCTTCCACCATGGCATTGAATCTGGTAAGTTCTAACATCAAAGCCTTTTCCGATTCACTGACCGCCGCCTGAAGTTCTAACTCTTCCGGTTTTCCTCCCTGCTCCTTATATTTTGTTAAAATAGATTTAATTCTTACAATCGTATACAAAATATAGGGACCGGTATCTCCCTCAAAAGAAATAAAACGATCAATATCAAAAATATAATCTTTGGATGCCTGATTGGACAAATCTCCGTATTTTACAGCCGAAAGTGCTACAATCTGTGCGGTCTTTCCGGCTTCCTCATCTTCTACGGTACGATTTTCCGTAATTTTCTTATACATCTCTTCGTTGATTTCACGAATCAGGTTTTCCAGCCTCATAACACCGCCTTCACGGGTCTTGAAGGGCTTTCCGTCCTTGCCGTTCATCGTACCGAAACCTAAAAATTTCAGCTCTGTCTCCGGCTTTACCAGCTTCGTTTTCCTTGCACAACGGAATACCTGTTCAAAATACAGTTCCTGTCTTTTATCCACCACGTAAATAATTTCATCAGGATGAAGCCGGTTCATCCGCTCCATAATCGTTGCCAAATCCGTCGTGTTATAAAGAGATGCTCCGTCCGATTTTAAAATCATACAAGGCGGGATTTCTTTCGTGTCCGTTTCTTCTTTTACATCCACTACCAGAGCACCTTCACTCATCCTTGCATAGCCTTCTTCCTTCATATATGCAACCATACCCGGAATCAAATCATGGACATCCGACTCCCCTTTCCAAAGGTCGAAATCCACATTTAAATTCTTATAATTCTTCTTCAAATCCGTCACGGAAACATCCAGAATATGCTTCCATAACGCACGATAGCCGCGTACACCACTCTGCAGCTTAAAGGTCGCTTCCATAGCTTCTGCTTTATAATTTTCGTCTTCCTTTGATTTTCCGCTTGCCGTCGGATAAATTTCTTCCAGTTCGGAAATGGTAAAAGGCGGTTCTGTGGGATATTCTCCCTCGAAGCAATCATCAAAATAAACCAAATCCGGCTGTCTCTTCTTTAACTCGGTGATAATCAGACCCATCTGCAATCCCCAGTCACCAAGATGAATATCTCCGATTACTTCGTTTCCTGCAAAACGGTTAATCCGCTTAATACTTTCTCCGATAATTGCAGAACGTAAATGTCCTACATGCAAGGGCTTTGCCACATTCGGACCACCATAATCAATGACGATTTTCTTCGGTCTTTCCGGCTCGTCCAAACCGAACTTTTTATCCGTTTCCATCTTTTTTAAGTAGTCGGTTACAAAGTCTTCTTTTATCTTCAAATTCAAAAATCCGGGAGCTACAGCATTTACCTCGGAAAAAATCTTGCTGTCCTGTAACTTTTCTGCTACTTCGTTCGCTATCATAATTGGTGCTTTTTTATATTTCTTCGCACCCGCCATAGCACCGTTACACTGATATTCGCAAAGATCCGGGCGATTGGATATGGATACCTTACCCAGTTCTCCGTCATATCCTGCCGCTTCAAATGCCTGCTGCATTTCTTCGGAAATCAAATCCAATAACTTTTCCATATTATAGCCAAACCTCTCTCGCTTTCCTTTTCCGTCTCATCAATTCCTGCTCCAATATGCAGAAATTCTCTCTTTTATGATACCATTTTTCGGCAATTCATACAACATTAATTTTAATAAAATCTTAATTTTTCATAAAATTGGAAAACTTGATACCTTTTTCACGTTCTGTCTTAGAATATACACATCCGCAGTAGTCCTGCCTGTACAAATCATACTCCTTCGATAATTCAATAGACCGCTTATAACCGTTCTTCTTTTTAAAATCAGAAGGCAGCCATTTTATCCTATACTCTTTTGCAAACTGCTCTCCGATTTCATTCAGCTTCTTTGCGTTTTTCAGCGGACTGATTGTCAGCGTGGTGGCAAAATAATCATAGTTTCCTTCAGCTGCATATGCTGCCGTTTTTTTAAGTCGAAGAGCATAACAGGCAAAGCAGCGTTCACCGCCTTCCGGACATTGCTCAAGCCCTTTGGCTATCCGGAAGAACTGCTCCGGTTCATAATCTCCTTCTACAACAGCAATCGGATATCCTGTACCAATTGCTTTATTGTAGGCATCTATCAGACGTTTCTGCTCCTCCACACGCTTCCGATACTCCTGTTCCATGGAAATATTCGGATTATAATAAAAAACGGTAATCTGAAAATATTCACGCAAATATTCCAGCACATAACTGCTGCAGGGTGCACAACAGCTATGCAGAAAAAGACGCGGTGCTTGTTCTTTCTGTATGCTTTCCAAAAGCTTATCCAGTTCCTTTTGATAATTTCGTACTGCGTCCATGATGTCTCTCCTTTTGTCGTTCTGTTGTTTTGCCTGCTACAAGAAAACCGGAAATGAGACAGTTTTCCCACTTCCGGCTTTTCTTGTTGTCTTTTCTCTTATCTCGTTGCAATTGTGGCAATATCAATTAACGTCAAATCTTCCTGTTTTTCTGCATTTTCCAGACTGCTTACCAATGCTCTCGCAGTATCCAGTGCGGTAATACAATTGACACCGGTTTCAATTGCCGTTCTGCGGATTAAGAACCCGTCTCTTGATTTATCACGCCCCTGTGTCGGTGTATCAATAACAAGGTCAATTTTATGCCCTAAGATCAAGTCCATAACAGTCGGAGATTCCTGCTGGATTTTATTTACTTTACGTGCTTTTACGCCGGCTTCGTTCAAAGTGGCTGCTGTACTTCTTGTGGCATAAATCGTATAGCCTAATTTTTCAAAACGGCGTCCTATTTCGATTGCTTCGCCTTTATCCGCGTCCTTTACGGTAATAATCATCTGCTTATGCTTCGGAAGGTCTACTCCTGCTCCGAGGAAAGCTTTATAAAGTGCCTCATTAAAAGTCTTTGCAATACCAAGACATTCCCCGGTGGATTTCATCTCCGGTCCCAAGCTGATTTCCGCACCACGGATTTTCTCAAAGGAGAATACGGGCATCTTAATTGCCACGTAATCTGCCTCCGGCTGTAAGCCCGGTTCATAACCCAAATCACGGATTTTCTTTCCGATAATAACCTCGGTTGCAAGGTCTACAATCGGAATACCTGTTACCTTACTGATATAGGGTACGGTTCTGGAGGAACGGGGATTTACTTCGATAACATAAACCTCTTCTCCCACGGCGATAAACTGGATGTTAATCAGCCCCTTTACATGCAGTGCCTTTGCCAGCCGTCTCGTATATTCTGCGATTGTTTCCTTTACCTTAGTGCTGACCGTATGTGCCGGATATACGGAAATGGAGTCACCGGAATGGACACCGGTTCTTTCGATATGCTCCATAATACCCGGAATCAGAATGTCGGTTCCGTCACATACCGCATCTACTTCCAGTTCTTTTCCCTGTAAATATTTGTCTACCAGAATCGGATGGTCCTGTGCAATCCGGTTGATAATTTCCATAAACTCTTCGATTTCCTGGTCGGAAATGGCAATCTGCATACCCTGTCCGCCAAGTACATAAGAAGGACGTACCAATACCGGATAACCTAAACGGTTTGCCACTTCTTTTGCTTCCTCTGCTGTATAAACGGTTCCGCCTGCAGCACGTGGAATTTCCGTTTCTTCCAGAATACGGTCAAACAATTCTCTGTCCTCTGCGGCATCCACATCCTCTGCTTTTGTTCCGAGAATCGGAACACCCATTTTCATCAGACTCTCTGTCAGTTTTATGGCAGTCTGCCCGCCAAACTGTACCACCGCGCCGTCCGGTTTCTCAAGGTTGACGATATTCTCTACATCCTCCGGAGTCAGTGGTTCAAAGTACAACTTGTCTGCAATATCAAAGTCGGTACTTACGGTTTCCGGGTTATTGTTGATAATAATGGTTTCATAACCTGCCTTGGAAAATGCCCATGTAGCATGAACGGAGCAGTAATCAAATTCAATACCCTGTCCGATGCGAATAGGACCGGAACCAAGTACAAGAACCTTTTTCTTCGGATTGGTCTTTACTGCCTCGCATTCGCTTCCGAAGCAGGAATAATAATACGGGGTGCTTGCTTCAAACTCTGCTGCACAGGTATCTACCATCTTAAATGCCGCAACAATACCATTATCATAGCGCATCTTCTTAATTTCTTCTTCCGTCTTACCGGTCAGTCTGGCAATAACATTATCCGGGAATTCAATCCTTTTCGCCTCTTTTAACAACTCTACGGTAAGCGGTTTTGTCTGTAATGCCTGTTCCATCTCTACCAGAATCGCAAGTTTATCAATGAACCAGTAATCAATCATCGTAATTTCATGAATGGTATCATAGTCCATTCCTTTACGAAGTGCTTCCGCAATTACATAAATTCTCTGGTCATCTACTTTCTTTAAGCGTTCTTTCAGTTCTTCGATATTCAATGCTGAGAAATCATAGCTTAACAGGCAGTCCACATGCTGTTCCAAAGAGCGGATTGCTTTCATCAAAGCCCCTTCAAAGTTCTGACAGATACTCATAACCTCTCCGGTTGCTTTCATCTGGGTTGTCAGCGTTCTCTTTGCGGTAATAAACTTATCAAAAGGAAGTCTCGGCAATTTGACTACACAGTAATCCAAAGTCGGCTCAAAGCTTGCATAGGTCTTTCCCGTAATGGCATTTTTGATTTCATCCAACGTATAACCCAATGCAATCTTCGCTGCCACCTTTGCAATAGGATATCCGGTTGCTTTGGAAGCCAGTGCGGAGGAACGGCTGACACGGGGATTTACTTCAATAACACAATATTCAAAGCTGGTCGGATGGAGTGCAAACTGCACGTTACATCCACCGGTAATTTCCAGCTCACTGATAATATTTAAGGCAGAGCTTCTAAGCATCTGGTATTCTTTGTCGCTTAAGGTCTGGGACGGTGCCACAACGATACTGTCTCCGGTATGTACACCTACCGGGTCTATATTTTCCATATTACATACGGTAATACAGTTTCCTGCACTGTCACGCATAACCTCATATTCGATTTCTTTCCAGCCTGCAATACAACGTTCTACCAGAACCTGTCCCACACGGGAAAGACGCAGTCCGTTTGTCAGAATATCTTCCAGTTCCACCTGATTATGGGCAATACCACCGCCGGAGCCTCCCAGCGTATACGCCGGACGAAGAACTACCGGATAACCGATTTTCTTTGCAAATTCCACACCGTCTTCTACGTTTTCCACAACCAGAGAAGCTGCACAGGGCTCTCCTATTTTTTCCATGGTTTCTTTAAATTCCAGACGGTCTTCTGCCTTCTTAATGGTCTTAGCGGTAGTCCCTAAAAGTGTTACATTATGACTCTTCAAAAAGCCGGATTCATCCAGTTCCATACCCAAGTTCAACCCTGCCTGTCCTCCAAGGGTCGGCAGTACACTGTCCGGTTTTTCTTTTTCAATAATCTTCTGTAATACTTCTACCGTAAGAGGCTCAATATACACTTTATCTGCAATATCCTTGTCCGTCATGATAGTTGCAGGATTGGAATTGACAAGAACAACTTCGATTCCTTCTTCTTTTAAGGAGCGGCATGCCTGTGTGCCTGCATAGTCAAATTCGGCAGCCTGTCCGATAACGATAGGCCCGGAACCGATTACTAATACTTTTTTTACGTTCGGATTCTTTGGCATTTTATTTTCCCTCCATTCCGTTTTTCTGGTTCATCATGGTAATAAATCTGTCAAACAAATAACTGGAATCCTGTGGCCCCGGGCAGCTTTCCGGATGGAACTGTACCGTAAAGATATTTTTTCCGGTATAAGAAAGTCCCTCGTTGGTTCCATCATTTACATTAATAAATGCCGGTACGGCAATCTTTTCATCCAGTTTGTCCGTATCTACCACATAACCGTGATTCTGAGAGGAAATATACACTCTTCCGGTCTGTAAATCCTTGACGGGATGGTTTCCGCCTCTGTGTCCGTATTTTAATTTATGGGTATCCGCACCTGTTGCCAGTGCCATAAGCTGATGTCCAAGACAGATTGCAAAAATAGGCACCTCGGAATCATACAGTTTCTTAATTTCTTTAATAATCTCCGTACATTCCTTCGGGTCTCCCGGTCCGTTACTTAACATAATACCGTCCGGTGCATCCTTTAAGATTTCTTCTGCTGTTGTGGCTGCCGGATATACCGTTACCTCACAGCCTCTTGCTGCCAGAGAATCTGCAATATTTCTCTTTGCCCCCAAATCAAGGAGCGCAACTCTTTTTCCTTTTCCGTTTAATTCTTTTACCAGTGCCGGTCTCTTCTCCCGCACTCCGCTTTCATAAGCTTCCTTATTGAAGCTTGCGCTTCCCGATAAAGGTCCGTTTTCTTCCAGAGAGGAAACTCCCTTTATCACATATTTATTTTCACAGGTTACCTTCTCTACCACCTTACCGGTAGTATAGGCTTTTAATTTTGGAATAATTTCGTCTAAATTGTAATTTTCATTGGTGGTAATCATACCGTTCATAGTGCCCTTTTCTCTTAAAATCTTTGTAAGGGCTCTTGTATCAATCCCTGCAATTCCCGGAACACCATTGCTCTCCAGATATTCCTGAATGGTCATATCCATTCTGAAATTACTTGGAATTCTGGATAACTCTCTTACAATGAATCCGTCCGGCCACGGTTTTTTAGATTCACAGTCATCCTTACAAACACCATAATTTCCAATAAGCGGATAAGTCATACAAACAGCCTGTCCCGCATAGGACGGGTCAGTCAAAACCTCCAGATATCCTGCCATGGATGTGTTAAAAACAATTTCACTGATAATTTCCTTTTCGGCACCGATATGAATTCCCTCAAAAACAGTACCATCTTCCAATATTAAAAATGCCTTCATACTTTAACCATGCCTTTCTCTCAGTCTGCGAAAGCTACTATCCTTTCGCATAATCGTTTTATTATATCATACGATTTTTTTGTATTCAACTGATAATCTATCGTTTTTTGATTTTTCTTACACCCGCCTCTCCATCCTCAAAAAAGGTTCCGACAGTAACCGTCGGAACCTCTTTTAGCCCTTATAAACACATTATTTAAAATATTCCACACCGGATTCAAAAATCTTCAAATCCTGTTCTCCGTAAATGTTCATGGCTACGCCATCATCTCTTCTCTCGGAATGTGCCATTTTACCAAAGCATCTTCCGTCAGGAGAAGTAATACCTTCGATTGCCATGTAAGAACCGTTTACATTCCACTCTTCATCCATGGAAACATTTCCGTTAATATCCGCATACTGGGTTGCCACCTGTCCGTTTTGGAACAACTTGTCCAGCCACTCCTTACTTGCTACGAAACGTCCTTCACCATGGGAAGCCGGATTGACATAAGTCTTGCCAAGCTCTGCCCCCTGTAACCAAGGTGATTTGTTGGAAACAACTTTTGTATAAACCATCTTGGAAATGTGACGGTTAATCGTATTAAAGGTCAAGGTAGGTGATTCTTCTGTCTGTCCCACGATTTCACCAAAAGGTACAAGTCCTAATTTAATGAGTGCCTGGAAACCGTTACAGATACCAAGTGCCAGACCGTCTCTTTCCTTTAACAGCTTCATAACCGCTTCTTTCATTTTTGCGTTTTGGAATGCAGTTGCAAAGAACTTGGCACTTCCGTCCGGCTCGTCACCTGCGGAGAAGCCGCCCGGGAACATAATAATCTGAGCCTGTCCGATTGCCTTTTCAAACTCTGCAACGGATTCCCTGATATCTTCTGCACTTTGGTTTTTAAACACTTTGGTAATCACATTGGCACCGGCTCTTTCAAATGCCTTCGTGCTGTCGTATTCGCAGTTTGTTCCCGGAAATACCGGAATAAATACGGTCGGTTTTGCCACTTTATTTTTACATACATAAATGCTGTCTGCTTTGAAAAGCGGAGAAGAAACCGGTGCTTCTCCTTTTACCGCTTTGGTCGGGAATACTTTTTCCAATTTGGATTTCCAAGCCTGTAAAGCCTCATCCATAGCAATTACGGTATCTTTGTAAGCGAATATGGTTTCCTCCGTTACCGTACCCACAATCTGCGCACCAAGCTTTTCTTCTGCTTCCTTTGCCGTTTCCTGTGAAACTTCTGCAAGGATATCTCCCAAACCGTTTCCGAACAGTTCTGTTTCCGTAAGGTTTTCTTCTATGTTTACACCCAGTTTATTACCGAATGCCATTTTACTTACTGCAGCTGCCACACCTTTGGCATCCAGTGCATAAGCAGACACAATCTTTCCTTCTTTCATCAGGTCATGAATCGCATCGTACAGTTCCATAACCTTCTCATAAACCGGCATGTCATAATCGTCCTTTTCGATGCTGAAACGAACCAGCTTATTTCCTGCCTGCTTTAATTCCGGTGTCACAATATCCTGCTGTTTTGCAATATCTACCGCAAAAGAAACCAGTGTAGGCGGAACATCAATATCATTGAACGTACCGGACATACTGTCCTTACCGCCGATAGAAGGAAGTCCGAAACCAATCTGCGCATCATAAGCACCTAACAGTGCTGCAAAAGGTTGACTCCAGCGTTTCGCTTCTGCGGTCATTCTGCGGAAATATTCCTGGAAGGTAAAACGGATTTTCTTATAATCTCCACCGTTTGCCACAATTTTTGCCATAGATTCCGTTACTGCATAAACAGCACCATGATACGGACTCCAGGAAGACAAATACGGGTCAAAACCATAGCTCATCATCGTTACGGTATCGGTCTTTCCTTTTAATACCGGAAGCTTTGCTACCATTGCCTGTGTCTCTGTAAGCTGATACTTTCCACCGTAAGGCATAAATACACTTCCCGCACCGATGGAGCCGTCAAACATCTCCACCAAACCTTTTTGGGAACATACATTTAAATCGTTTAGCAACGCAAGCCATGCTGCCTTCACATCGGATTTTTCCAAGGCTTCCTCTACAGCCGGTGTTGCGATTTTTTCAAAATAGTTGTCTTCTTCTTTCGGAATTTCCACGCATACACTTGTTTCCTGATGTGCACCGTTTGTATCAAGGAAGGCTCTGGAAATATTTACGATTTCCTTGCCTCTCCATTTCAGAATCAGACGAGGTTCCTTCGTTACAACCGCTACCGGAACAGCTTCCAGATTTTCCTCTGTCGCATAGCCCAAAAACTCCTCTACATCCTTCGGTGAAACAACAACTGCCATTCTCTCCTGAGATTCGGAAATAGCAAGCTCTGTTCCGTCCAGTCCTGCATATTTTTTCGGCACCTTGTCCAAATCTACTACAAGTCCGTCTGCCAGTTCTCCGATGGCAACGGATACGCCGCCGGCACCAAAGTCATTACATTTTTTAATCAGACGGCTGACTTCTTCCCTACGGAAAAGTCTCTGGATTTTACGTTCTGTAGGGGCATTACCCTTCTGCACTTCCGCACCGCAGGTTTCAATGGAGCTTTCCGTATGTACCTTGGAAGAACCGGTTGCACCGCCGCAACCGTCACGTCCGGTACGTCCGCCAAGCAGGATGATAATATCATCCGGGTCGGAATTTTCACGGATTACATTTCTTCTCGGTGCTGCACCCATAACCGCACCGATTTCCATTCTCTTCGCCACATAATTTGGATGATAAATTTCTTTTACAAAGCCGGTTGCAAGACCAATCTGGTTTCCGTAAGAGGAATAACCGCTTGCCGCACCACGCACTAATTTTTTCTGGGATAATTTTCCCTTTAAGGTATCTGCAACGGGAACGGTAGGATCAGCCGCACCGGTTACACGCATTGCCTGATATACATAACCTCTTCCGGAAAGAGGGTCACGAATCGCACCGCCAAGGCAGGTTGCCGCACCACCGAAAGGCTCAATTTCCGTCGGATGGTTGTGGGTTTCATTTTTGAAAAATACAAGCCATTCTTCCTTTTCCGGTCCGTTGCCGTAATCCATTTCCACCGGAACCACAACCGAGCAGGCATTGATTTCATCGGACTCTTCCAAATCCTCCAGCTTGCCGTCTTTTTTCAGTTTCCGCATTGCCATTAAAGCCAAATCCATCAGGCAAACAAATTTATCGCTTCTGCCCTTGAAAATCTCTTCTCTCGTATCCAGATAGCTCTGATAAGTTGTCTCAATCGGAGCCTTGTAAAAGCCGTCTTCAAATTCCACGTCCGTAAGCTCTGTGGAAAAGGTAGTATGACGGCAATGGTCGGACCAGTAAGTGTCCAGCACTCTGATTTCCGTCATGGACGGGTCTCTTTTTTCCTCTGTGACATAATAGTTCTGAATATGAAGGAAATCTTTAAAGGTCATTGCCAGACCCAAAGAATCGTATAATTCCCGAAGCTTTCCTTCCGTCATATCCTGAAAGCCTTCAAAAATAAGTACATCTGCCGGCTCTTCAAAATCGGTTACCAAAGTTTCCGGCTTCACCATGTCTGTTTCTCTGGAATCTACCGGATTGATACAATAGGATTTTATTTTTAAGAATTCATCCTCAGAAAACTGCCCGATAATCAGATAGGTTACCGCTGTTTTGATAATTGGTTCTTCATCCTCTTTTAAAAACTTTACACACTGTACCGCGGAATCCGCACGCTGGTCAAACTGTCCCGGAAGAAATTCCACACTGAATACTCTTCCGTTTTCCGGTATTTCAATATTTTCTCTGTAAAGAATATCTACCGGCGGTTCGCTGAACACGGTTTTGCATGCCCTTTCAAATGTTTCATCGGAAATATTTTCCACATCATAGCGAATAAATTCCCTTACCTTTTCCACACCCGAAATGCCAAGATAGCCGTGGATTTCGTCTGTCAGTTCTTTTGCTTTTACCGCAAAAGCTTCTTTCTTTTCTACATAGATACGTTTCACGTTTCCCATGATGAATCCTCCGTAAATTTTTGCATACTACTTTCTTATTATACCTACGTTTGTGTTTTTTTCAATCCTCTTTTTATTCATGCAGGCGGTGTATCAGCTGATATGCAATATCAAACTGGCCGATTAACGGTTCCGTATGGGCAAAAAACACAATGCCGTCCGTAGGTGCCGTAATGACCTGCTTCACACTTCCCTCATAAGGATCCACAATCTCCGCCATTGCCATGCCGTAGCGGACATCTTCCCCCACCTTCACCAGCTTTCTGAAAATGCCGCCGGTTTTTGCCTGTACATTGGATAAATCCTCTTCCAAAATCACATGACTGATATATCCGCTGTGACTTTCGTATTTAATGACTCCCATCCGCATCAGAAACCGGAGCACTGCTGCCACCGCCTGCCTCGCACTGGCTTCATCAATCTGGGTTGTCTCATTTGTATAAATGGAAAACGCCGCCGTCATTTCATTCTGCCAATTGTAATTCAGGGTCTTCGTGTCAATGGGCATGGGCTTTCTTACAAGCACGTAAGGAAGCCCGAACAGATTGGCAAGGGATGTATTCTGATAACCGGTTTCCATCATACGCACATGGGGAACAAACTCTCCCGTCATATAAAAACTGGTAAATTGAATGCCATAGCTGTAATCTTTGATTTCTTCCAAAATTCCATGCGCAATCCGTGCCGTTGTATCCCCGTTTTCACTGCCCGGAAACATCCTGTTTATATCCGAGTTATCTTCACCCCAGAACCGTTTTCCCACATTCATGGAATAATTACCCACAACCGGAATCACAAGAATTTCTTTATTTGAACTGATACAGTTGTTTGCTTCTAACTCTTTTAGTGCACGCACAAGCTGGGAACAGATGTAGAGCTGCTGCACCTCATTCCCCCTGACCGGCCCTAAAATGCAGGCCGCTTTTTCTCCTTTTCCGAAACGATAGCCTTTCACTACCATTTCTTCCCGAAAAGGTGCTTTCATTGTATAAATATCCCTTACAAACATCCTACCCCTCCTTCCCGATATCCGTCAGAATTCTGGCAATCAATGCACCTTCATAAACCATTGGGTATTCTCTGAGTGTAAAGACCAGACCATCCTTTTGCGCCACGATTTCCTGCTTAATCTGTCCGGTATAGGTATTTACAATCTGTCCGATTAAATCTCCTTTGCACACATAATGATTGTGTTCTATACTGGGAAGAAACACTCCCGTATGTCCGGCACGAATAAATTCCACTTCTCCATCCGTGGAAATGACCGGAAACTGTGTCTGCTTCACTTCCCCTTCCCAGATTCCCATTTCCTTCATCAGATTAAATATGCCCTCGGTTACCTGATTCCCGTATTTCCTGCTGATTCGCATTCCAAGTCCCATTTCCACAACCAGTGTAGGAACACCCAGTATATTCATAGAATGGGCAAGCGTAGACTCATGCACGGTGGCGGTTGCATTCATCCAAATCATATCCACATTCATAAGTTTGGCATAGGGAAGCATCCTTTCTGCAAATTCCTCGCTGACTCTGACTTGGGGAATTTCCCGTACTGCCGTATCGGAAGCATGTACATCCACGCAAATATCCGAGCCCGCAATACTGTCTACCACTGCTGCCGCTATCCGCTCCATCATATTTCCGTTTTTATCTCCCGGAAACATCCGGTTCATGTCCATTTCCATTTTGGGCACAGTCCGATGTGCCGATTCCAGTCCGAGAGGGTTTAATGCGGGATAAATATCTACGATTCCGTGCAAAAATTCCGGGTGCTCTGCAATTCGTCTGGCAACCTCATAGCATACATACTGTCCTTCCAATTCATCACCATGTATGCCTGATACAATGGATATTCTTCTGCTCTCATCTTCTTTTTTCTGCGGCAGAATCCGGTTTCTTCTGACTGTAATTTTCTCTCCTACCGCCAATTCTATCTCTACGATTGTCTCAATCATAAGCCTTCTCCGTTTCTTTACTAAACACAACTCTTTTGCCGAACACGAAAATGCCTCAAGGCAGTTCTTCCTTGAAGCATATACTTTTCGTATTTTATTCCTCTTCCGTCACAAGCCCCTGCATAATATATAACAATTCCCGGTCCACCTGTTCTTCGGAAATTCCTATCGTCTTTGCCGTTATTTTCATTCCTTCCAAAACATACATAATATTCCTTGCTGCAAGAAACGTATCTGCACAGTAAAATTCTCCGTTTTCCACACCTGTCTCCAACAGTGCCTTTAAAATATATACTGCTTCATCAAACTGTTGTTTCAACAGATTTTCTTTCTTCGGAATTTTATTGGCAAGAAAAAACTCATATATAGCATAAGTCAGATTGCCTTTCTTACGGAACAGTTCTTTTTTCTGCTCTTTTAAAAACAGCATCAGAACCTCCGTTGCCGTAGCGTCCTGTGAAATGCTTCCCGAAAGTTCGTCCGTTCCCTGCATTTCGTTTTCCAGTACATCCCGAAAAAGTGCTTTTGTACTGTCATAATATAAATACAATCCGCCCCGGCTGATTTCACATGCCTCTACAATATCCTTCATGGTAACATCTTTATAGCCTTTTTCTGCAAATACTTTCCGTGCGCACTCTAAAATATGCTGTTTTTTCTGTTCTGACTTTTCTCCCATCTACTTCCTCATTCCTCTTATGCCAAAGGTTTATCCCAATATTCTACCAATTCCTTCATTTTCAGAAGAACATCCAAAAAAATACCTTCCTGCACAGCTATGTTCCAGACCGTCCCTTTCGTCATACCTCCCAGAACATACTTAGACAAAATTCCCTTCAGTGTATCCATATTCCGGATAGTTGCTCCTGCAATCACCCTTTTTTCATCCCGTACACTTCGGATTCCATACTTAGAGTACACATAAGGATAATTTCTGTCCATAAACTTTGACTTAGCCATCTCTTTCACAAAACTCATCAACGTACCGTCATAGACCGGAAACGCAACGGAATGAGCTGCAATATCATCTCCCTTGTACATAGAAGAAATCTGTGCTCCCGATTTCTCCTGCAACCAGGGAATGTATTTTAAATATTTTTCTACCTCGCTGCGGTACTCTGCTATCATTTGTTCTCTCAAATCTGCTTCTTTTTCCATTTCCATCCTCCGCATCGGTCTGCTACCGGTTCTTTCACTCTCACTTTTAACAGTTTATCATATTTTGCAAAAAAATACAGTAAGTGGGAAAAATTTTTCCAAAAATTCAACGAAAAAGGCTTTTTTCTTGTATTTCTTATACGAAATTAGTATAATCCCGTTTTCGACAGTTAAAGAAAAGCAAAGTGGCGCGAACCCTTGATT
>CAYUYJ010000049.1:0-19310 GCA_964449325.1 uncultured Lachnospiraceae bacterium
GCAACATATTAGGAAATTCCCATTCGGAATCCATGGCAGTCCGAGGAATGTTATCCGCCGTTTTCGTTCGTTTGTCAATATGTAAAGGCTGAACTGATACATTTTTTTAGGTTTATTGTTTCTATGTTTATTTCTGTATATATTGTACTTTCTCATAACAAATCGGAACGAACCGGACAGCATTCCTTCAATTCAATTAACATAACATCCTATCCCTCCTCCCATTATGTCATACCATAATTCTTATATTTTTCCACCTTTTTCACCAAAATTCTACTACTTTTTGCAAGTATAACATTCATAATTTATTCCCATTTTTCATTGACCAATGTGGATAAAATTGTGGAAATAGTGGATTTTTTAGACTTATGCACTATTTCCACATGAGTTATCCACGATTTTTGTGGATAACTTTATGCAACTTCACTTGCAAAAAAACAACTGTACTTTAATTTTTTTTACCGAATAGTTCTAATATTATGTGAACAACCTCTCCGAAAACTTTCTACTCGCGATAGGCAAACCCCAAAAAGTATGGTAAAATAGTCCTATAGTTATATCGAAATTTAAAGAAAAGAGGACAGCATTATGTGGGCATATGAAAGCGTATTTTATCAAATCTATCCTTTAGGATTCTGCGGAGCACCCTTTGAGAATGATGGTGTACTGACTTCCCGTATTTTAAAAGTAAAGGACTGGATAGGGCATATGAAGGATTTAGGAATAAATGCCCTTTATTTCTCTCCTGTATTTGAATCCGATACTCATGGTTACAATACAAGGGACTACCGCAAAATAGATTGTCGTCTTGGTACGAATGAGGATTTTAAGGAGGTCTGCGATGCCCTCCATGAAAACGGAATCAAAGTAGTATTAGATGGTGTATTCAATCATGCCGGAAGAGGTTTTTTTGCTTTTCAGGATGTAGTAAAAAATCGTGAAAATTCTCCTTACCTTTCCTGGTTCCATATTGATTTAAACGGTAATTCCAATTACAATGACGGACTTTGGTATGAAGGTTGGGAAGGAAACTATGATTTAGTAAAATTGAATCTTTTTAATGAAGAAGTGATAAACTATCTTTTTGAAAGCATACGTTTCTGGATTGATAATTTTGACATTGACGGCCTTCGTCTGGATGTGGCATACTGCCTGCCGCCGGAATTCGCTGCAAGACTTCGCAGCTTTTGCGATTCCCTAAAACAGGACTTCTTCCTTGTAGGGGAAATGCTTCACGGCGACCACAACCGCCTGATGAACGATTCCATGTTACATTCGGCTACAAATTACGAATGTTACAAGGGACTGTATTCCAGCTTCAACAGTATGAATATGTTTGAAATCAACCATTCCCTGCTTCGCCAGTTCGGCCCTGAAAACTGGACTATTTACAGAGGAAAACATCTGTTATCTTTTGTTGACAATCATGATGTAACGCGTGTTGCAAGTATCCTTACCAACAAAGAACATCTTCCTTTAATTTATGCTCTGCTTTTTGGTATGCCGGGTATTCCCTGTGTTTACTACGGAAGTGAATGGGGAGCGGAGGCAAAGAAGGAACAGGGTGATCCGGCACTTCGTGCCTGCTTTGATGCTCCACAATGGAATTCCTTATGTGATTATATTTCTGTTCTTGCAAACATTAAGAAAACATCCACGGCTTTGAATTACGGTGGATTCACTTCTACCGTACTGACAAACAAGCAATGTGTTTTTGAACGAAATGCAGACGGACAGCGAATTTTCGTTGCCATTAATGCTGACTCTTCTGAGTTTACAGCCCATTTCCAGACCGGAAGCGGAAAATGTAGAGACTTGCTTACAGATACGGAAATTTCTATGGAAAACGGACTGGTTATGCCTCCTTACACAGCATTTTACCTTGTTCCGATACAATAACAGGAGGAAAACATCATGAATACACCCGTATTACTTGGCTCCCATGTGGGCATGAGCGGAAAGGAAATGCTTCTCGGTTCGGTAAAGGAAGCACTTTCCTACGGCGCCAATACCTTTATGGTATATACCGGTGCTCCGCAGAATACACGGCGTAAAGATATCAAAGAATTAAATATTGAAGCTGCAAAGGCGGCAATGCAGGAAAACGGCATTTCCACCTTTGTGGTGCACGCCCCCTATATCATCAACCTTGCTAATACTGTAAATCCTGATACTTTTAAACTTGCAGTAGAATTTCTTGCATTGGAAATCACACGAACCGATGCCTGTGGCAGTCCTGTACTTGTACTACACCCCGGTTCCCATGTAGGTGCCGGTGCAGAAATCGGTATCAAAAAGATTATTGAAGGATTAAATGAAGTCATTACTAAAGATATGAACTGCACTATTGCTTTGGAAACGATGGCAGGGAAAGGTTCCGAGCTTGGTCGTTCCTTTGAAGAACTGGCTGCCATTTATGAAGGGGTAAAGCAAAACGATAAGCTTCGTGTCTGTATCGATACTTGTCATTTAAATGATGCCGGTTATGATATCGTGCATAATCTGGATGGTGTTTTTTCTGAATTTGACCGAATTTTAGGTTTAAACCAGATTGCAGCAATCCATATCAACGACAGCAAAAATCCTCTTGGTGCCGGAAAAGACCGTCATGCCAACATCGGTGACGGCACAATTGGTTTTGAAACACTGAAAACAATTGTACACTTGCCGGAATTCGTTTCCGTTCCAAAAATTTTGGAAACGCCTTATCTTCCTGCCGGCGAGGATGGGAAAAAGACACTTCCCCCTTACAAAGAAGAAATTGCATTACTACGTTAAGGGTTGCTCCGGGCAGACCGGTTACAGCCAGTCATTCCAGAACTTTTCCACACGCTTTGCAATTTCATCAATACCAAGTACTTCAAAATGTTCCCATTCCCGTGGGAACATTTTTTGATAGGAGGGCTCTAAAAAACGCTCATCCAAAAGTGCTACAACTCCGATATCCTCAGCAGTCCTAATCACACGTCCTGCCGCCTGCAGCACCTTGTTCATTCCCGGATAACGATATGCATAATTAAAACCGTTTTCACCCATTCCCTGAAAGAATTCCTTCAGAATTTCTCTTTCATTACATACCTGCGGTAATCCCGTACCTACAATGATCGCACCTATCAGACTGTCATTCTTTAAGTCAATTCCTTCACTGAATATGCCCCCCATTACGCAAAAACCAAGAAGTGTCTTTTCTTCCTCATACTCAATATCCATCCGTATGACTTCCTCCAAAGAAAAATCGTTGGCTGCTTTACCCGGAACGGCACCTCCGTTTTCCCGGAAGCGGTTTAAAAATTCCTCCCGTTCCTTTTCATTCATATAATCATCCTGTATAAGGCATTCTACCTGATTTTCTTCCCAGAAATAATTACAGTACGCATCATACACTTCATTTAAAAACACATGTGATGGTAAAAATACCATGTAATTTCCCTGTCTGTTTTTTATAATCTCATGAATATATGCGGCAATATTGCGGTATTCTATTGCAGAACGTCTTGTATATTTACTGGTCACATCTCTGCCAATAAATAACGCTCGTTTTTCTTCATCAAATACGGAGGTTGCATAAGCTTCATAGTCTTCTTTTTCTCCACCCAGCAGATTTTTATAATATTGAATCGGCAGGAATGTGGCTGAAAATAAAATACTGCTTCTGGCCCGTGCCAGACACTCTGCCAGATTTACTCTCGGATTCATACAAAACAACTTCATTATGAAACTGCCGTCCGATTCATTTTCCGTATAGGCAACATAATTTTCATCCATTCTTTCGTAAATATCCAGAAAGTGTGTAACCTGAAAATAAAAATCCAAAATTTCTTCCTTAACCAGACTGTCCTCGTTATCCTCTAAATACTGCTCTATCCCGGCAGCCAGCCTGTTTAATGCCATAACAAAGGATGCAATCTCTGTAACAATCTGATAGTTTTCACACTCTCTTTTAAATAACAGAAGTTCTTTATTGCATTTTTCCAACTGTTTTTCCAGTTTTGGAGCATAAGGTTTGACCGTTTTCTTTAAAGCAAGGAAATCCTCTTTCACCAGAACAGCACTATACATTTCCCTGCCACGATCCACCAGATTATGTGCCTCGTCAACCAAAAACAAATAATCTCCCTGTACGCCCTCTCCAAAAAAGCGTCTTAAGTATACATGCGGATCAAAAACATAATTATAATCGCAGATGATTCCATCCGAGAACAGACTCATATCCAGACACATTTCAAAAGGACATACCTGATGTCTGGCCGCATATTCCTCTATTTTCTCCCTGTTGAAGCTGTCCTCCTTTGTCAAAAGTTCAAACATTGCATCATTAATCCGGTCATAGTGTCCTTTGGCATAAGGACAGTACTCCGGATTACACTTGCTTTCCTCCATAAAGCAGATTTTATCTTTTGCGGTCAAAAGTACCGTCTTAAATTTCAATCCCTTTTCCCGTAAAATAGAGAAAGCTTCCTCTGCTACTGTCCTTGTAATAGTCTTTGCCGTCAAATAAAAAATCCGATCTCCTTTTTTTTCTCCGATTGCCTTCACACTCGGAAAAACAGTAGAAATAGTTTTGCCGACTCCGGTAGGTGCTTCCAAAAACAGCTTTCTTCCATGATAAATGGTTCGATAGACATAAGTCACCAAATCCTTCTGCCCCTTTCGGTAGGGAAAAGGAAATTCCAGTTCCTTGATGGACTTCTGTCTTGCTTCTCTCCATTCCGACTGGAAATCCGCCCATTTCTTATACTGATTCAAAACCTCAAAAAACCAGTCCTGCAGTTCCCCGAAGTCACACTCCTCTTCAAAATAACGCAACTCCTCCGTATCCATCTGGCAGTATGTCATCCGAACTTTAATGGATTGTAACCCCTTTTCTACCGCATACATAAATGCATAACATTTTGCCTGTGCAAGATGAACCGCAACGGGACCTTTCATCTTATGCAAATCCCGATAGGTTCCCTTTATCTCATCAATCGTAACCTTCGTATTGTCCTTGGAATCTATAATAATACCATCAGCTCTACCCTCTACGAGTATCGTGTACTTATCTCCTTCAAACGTATAGCTCAACACAACCTCGGCATGGTAATCCGCTCCCATTCTACGCTGAATCATTCTGTGAATACGGCTTCCATCCGCCATTGCATTATCGGCAGATGTCATTCTTCTATTGTCAATATCTCCGGAACGCAAAATGAATTCAACCAGATTGCGGACTGAAACCTTAATCTCCACGTAATCCTCCATCCGTTTTTTCGCTTTCAAAATTCAAGAAAAAACTCCCTAGTAAGATAGTACGCTATCTTTCTTAGGGAGTCAATTCAAGTTACAGTTTCATTTACAAATTACATAAATTAACATGCAATTGCCAAACGATTTAAGTATTGCTCAAATTCCGCATTGTATCCGCTATAGCTAACCGTTAATACTTTCGTCATATCCAGTCCGTAAACACCAAGTATTGATTTGGCATCAACTACATATCTATTGTAGGAAATATCAATGTCAAAATCACATTTGCATGCTGCTTCTACAAAATGCTTCACCTCATCAGCACTTAATCTAATTCTACGTTGTACCATCTGTACCACCCTTTCAATCCAATCTGAAACGCATTCCCAATCATCAAAATAATATATAAATTAATATGGGAAAATCAAAACTATTTGTTACTTATTAGCTTAGTATACTCCATTTTTTTCCAAAGTAAAGACTTATTTTTCGCTTAATTTCGACTTATTTTTTCACTTTTTTTACATTCCTTGTCATTTCTTCTTTCCAAAAACAATTTTACCGATTCTTTTTGTATATTTTGCACTATCTTTACTTTAGTAAAATGCATTGTGAAATCACATTTTTGTTACTTTTTGGCAAATTCTACCATATATTCTTGGAATCTTAGAGGAAGCATATTTCTTTGTAATTCCAGATTTTTCCGTTCTTTTATTGCTATTGTATGACAAAATTTTACAAATAGTGACTGAAAATATTCTTCCTCCTTCGAGTTACCGGGCAACTGAAAATGAAGGGCCTCTTCTCCGGTTACAACAAAGCATTCTTTTTGTGCAGGATGAAGTACAAAAATCTGTCGCAATTCATCGTGAATAATAAAATTTTCCAAAGGATAGCGGTTGGCAAAATGTGGTATAAGCAATGTAACTACATTGTTTTTGGGCCCGATTTTGGCATACAAAATTCCGTTTTCCAGTTCCTGAAACCGAATAAACCCATACAGATGATGGACTTCACCATTCGTATTTCTTGCCATTTCAAAAGCTTTTTGTATATAAGGGGCTTTTACATTAGAGAAAACATTCCTATATTGTTTTCTGTCCAGAGCGTTTTTCAGTGTACAATAGACCGCTTGTGCTTTTTCTATGTCTTCGCTTGCCAATACACAGCAAATATCCCAATATACTTCTTCTCCCATTTTCCGTATAATGGTAGCAGCTACCTTAGCAGACTTCTCCCTGTCCGGTTCTACCTTCCTGTATTCTGCAAAAAGCCGTAAATTTCCCTCTTCGCCTATTTGGAGATAAACATGCTCCCGGTCAAGTTTCCATGCATAAGCCTCATATACTGCCGTAAAAATCCCTTCCTGTGAATCTTCACAGATTAAAACTGTCTCTTCCATCACTCTCCAGCCTCCTAAAATCCTATCCTACAGCTTACCTCTTACCCCAATGTGACACGTTACGACAACAGAACTGCTTTTCCTGCTTCCCACTGTTTCTTCTCTCAACCGTACAAAAGCTTTGTGTCCGCCTTTTGTACTTCTTTATAGCTTAGCGTTGAATCCTTCTCCATCTCAAACAAATTAAGCTGCTCATATCGTATGCTTCCTACCTCAAAAGGAAGTTTTTCCTTAACATAAGTCAGATTCCTTACGATATAATCCTCTTCCAGTTTTGTGCGATACATCATCCTGCCTTCACAGGTAATAAAGTACAACGCTCTTTTCAAGACTACACCGATTTTCTTTAATTCGGGAAAACCCAATTTTCCGTTTCTTCGTGCCTGCACAATCCTCCTTGCACTTTTCACACCGATTCCCGGCACCCTAAGAAGAGTCTGGTAGTCGGCACGATTCACTTCTACCGGAAACAGTTCCAAATGCCGCACCGCCCAGTCTGCCTTAGGATCCAGAAAAACATTAAAATTCGGACGTTCTTCGCTCAAAAGTTCCCCCGCTTCAAAACCGTAAAAGCGCATGAGAAAATCCGCCTGATACAGTCTGTGTTCCCTTAAAAGCGGCGGACCTCCCGGCAGGGCCGGAAGGTCCTTATCCTCGTTTACATTCACATAGGCAGAATAAAATACCCTTTTTAAATCGAATTTTCGATACAACCCTTCCGCTACCGACATAATCTGAAAATCATTCTCCGCCGTTGCCCCTACAATCAGCTGGCTTGACTGTCCTCCGCTCACAAACCGGGGGGCATTCCGGTAAAGTGCCAGTTCGTTTTTGCTCCGGCTGATACCATTTTGAATCTGTCGCATGGGCGTAAGTATGGTTTTCCGATTTTTATTCGGTGCCAACCTGTTCAGACCTTCTGCCGTGGGCAGTTCCAAATTAATACTCATTCTATCCGCCAAAAAACCGGTTTTCTGTATCACCTCCGGTGCAGCGCCGGGAATTGCCTTCACATGAATGTATCCTTGAAAATTGTGTACTGTCCGCAGCTTATACACGGTCTGATAAATCAGTTCCATGGTAAAGGTGGGATTGTATAAAATACCGGAGCTTAAAAAAAGACCTTCTATATAATTTCTTCTGTAAAATTCCATCGTAAGCGTACAAACCTCATCCGGTGTAAAGGAAGCTCTGGGAATATCATTCGACTTCCGGTTCAGACAATATTTACAATCATAAATACACTCATTTGTAAACAGAATCTTTAATAGGGAAATACATCTGCCGTCACTGCTGAAGCTGTGGCAGATACCCGCCTTAACTGCATTTCCCATTCCGGTACCGTCACCGCTTCTGTCTACACCGCTGCTGGTACATGCCACATCATATTTTGCCGCATCCGAAAGAATCGTCAGCTTTTCCTCCAATGATTTATCTTCACATATCGAAAATTCCATCTTCTTATCCTCACCAAAAAAGAACCTTTGTTCCAAACATCTGTTTGTTTCAGTGTACCATACATACGTTCGTTTTTCAATACCGAATTTCGCCTGAAACTTCCCCTATTTTCTTTGAAATTTCCCTTGCAATCTTCCTTCAAAAGAGGTTAAATAATATTGGTAAAATATGTGAAAGGAAAAGAACCCATGAGCAATTTAATTATTCCGAAGAATTATCAGTCTGCTTTAAACCTTCACGATACGCAGATTGCAATAAAAACCGTAAAAGATTTCTTTCAGACTCTGCTTGCGGAACGACTGAATTTATCCCGTGTATCCGCGCCTATTTTTGTAGACCCTGACTCCGGTCTGAATGACAATTTAAACGGTATTGAACGCCCCGTTTCTTTTGGCATCAAAGAGCAGAATGAAAAGCCCGCCGAAATCGTACATTCCCTTGCCAAATGGAAGCGCTATGCCTTGAAAAAATACGGATTCTCTGTAGGCGAAGGACTTTATACCGATATGAATGCCATTCGCCGTGATGAGGATACCGATAACATTCATTCCATTTTTGTAGACCAGTGGGACTGGGAAAAAATTATTGAAAAAAAAGACCGGAATATGGATACTTTACAGGACGTGGTACGCACGGTTTACAAGGTATTGCGTAAAACCGAGAAATATATGTCCATCCAGTATGATTACATAGAAGAAATCCTGCCCCATGATATTTTCTTTATAACAACGCAGGAACTTGCTGATATGTTTCCCGATTATTCCCCCAAAGAACGGGAATATTACATTGCCAAAGCAAAGGGTGCCGTATGTATTATGCAGATTGGTGATGAATTAGCATCCGGCGACCCTCATGACGGCAGGGCACCGGACTATGACGACTGGTCACTAAATGCCGATATTGTAGTATATTATCCTGTACTGGACATTGCACTTGAGCTGTCCTCTATGGGAATCCGTGTAGATAAGGATTCTCTCTTAAGCCAGTTGGAAAAGGCAGGATGTCCTGAAAGAGCAGAACTTCCGTTCCAGAAATCCATTATAAAAGGAGAACTTCCCTATACCATCGGAGGCGGTATCGGTCAGTCCCGTATTTGTATGTTCTTCTTACGAAAAGCCCATATCGGTGAGGTACAATGCTCTCTTTGGCCGGAAGACATCACCAGCGAGGCAGAAAAGGCAGGGATTCAGTTACTTTAATTGTTATCTGTGTCACCCCCTTCTCACTACATAAGAGCACTTTCCTATGTACACAAAAGAGTGCACTTTACATGCCGGAAATTTTTCCTCATGCAAAGTGCACTTTTTCTTTAAGGCTTTTTCTTCTATATTTATTATTGCACAACAAGATTAGAATAACCCATCAGGCTCTCATCCACTTCTCTGGCTGCCTCTCTGCCTTCGCGGATTGCCCAAACAACCAGAGACTGTCCTCTGTGCATATCCCCTGCCGTAAAAACATTCTTTACATTGGTTGCATATTTTCCTGCCTCTGTTTTTACATTGGTACGTTCATTTACGTCTACCTTAAAGGCATCCGTTACATACTTTTCACTTCCTAAAAATCCGGCTGCAATCAATACTACTTCCGCTTCCAGTATCTTTTCACTGCCCGGTATTTCCTTCATATTCATCCTTCCGGTCTCTTTATCTTTTTCCCATGAAAGCTTCACAATTTTTACTGCCTTCAAATTTCCGTTTTTATCTTTCACAAATTCTTTCACGGTAGACTCGTAAATTCTCGGGTCTGAGCCAAATACCGCAATCGCTTCTTCCTGACCGTAATCGGTCTTGCAGACCTTGGGCCACTCCGGCCATGGATTGTTTTCTGCTCTTGTATCGGGTGCTTTTGGCATCATTTCAATCTGGGTCACGGATTTTGCACCATGACGGATTGCCGTACCGACACAGTCATTTCCGGTATCTCCGCCGCCGATAATCACCACATTCTTGCCCTTCGTGTTGACAAAATTTCCGTCTTCAAAATTGGAATCCAAAAGGCTCTTTGTATTCGCTTTTAAGAAATCCACTGCAAAGTAAATTCCTTTTGCATCTCTGCCCGGTGCATTAATATCTCTCGGATTAGAAGCACCACAGGCAAGTACCACACGATCAAAATCAGAAAGCAGCTTGGATGCCTTCATGTCTTTCCCAATATTGGCATTCGTCACAAATTTTACGCCTTCCTCCTCCATAATTCTGATTTTCCGCTCAATAATATGCTTTTCCAGTTTCATATTCGGAATCCCATACATCAAAAGTCCGCCCACACGGTCAGAACGTTCAAATACAGTCACCGAATGTCCTCTTTTATTTAACTGGTCTGCTACTGCAAGTCCGGACGGACCGCTGCCTACTACCGCTACGGTTTTTCCGGTGCGTACCTTGGGCGGTTTTGCTGCTGCATAGCCCTCTTTATATGCATTTTCAATAATGGCATATTCATTTTCCTTTGTAGCTACCGGCTCTCCGTTCAGCCCGCAGGTACAAGCTGCCTCACAAAGTGCAGGACACACTCTGGAGGTAAACTCCGGAAAACTGTTTGTCTTTTTCAGACGATTATAAGCCTGCTCCCAGTTTCCCGTATACACTAAATCATTCCATTCCGGCACTAAGTTGTGAAGCGGACAGCCACTTGTCATGCCGCAGATACTCATACCGGCCTGACAGAACGGAACACCGCATTCCATACAGCGGGCACCTTGAAGCTGCTGTTCTTCTCTGGATAAATGCTCATGGAATTCATTAAAATTTTTAATTCTTTTCTTTGGTTCTACTGCCTTGGAGGTTACTCTTTCATACTCCATAAATCCTGTTGGTTTTCCCATTTTTTAACCCTTCCTTTCTGCATTATCCTGCCTATTTCGTCTTCATGTTTGCGTAGAATGCTTCAATCTGTGCCTGCTCCGCACTTAAGCCTTTTTCTTCCATCTGGACAATGGTTTTCAACATACGTTCATAATCATGAGGAATGATTTTCTTAAATTTCGGCAGATATTCCCCGAAATTATCCAAAATTTCCTTTCCTTTAACGGAGTTGGTCAGAGCCACATGTTCTTTAATCATTTCCTTTAACTCCAACACATCATACTTGGAAGTAATCTCATGAGAGGAAACCATTTCCTTGTTCAGTCTTGTATATAAATCGCTGTCTTCATCAAGCACATAAGCAATACCGCCGCTCATTCCTGCTGCAAAGTTTTTACCTGTTTTTCCTAACACAACCACACGTCCGCCGGTCATGTATTCACAGCCGTGGTCACCTACACCTTCCACTACCGCAATAGCACCGGAGTTTCTTACACAGAAACGTTCACCGGCAACACCGTTGATGAAGGCTTTACCGCTTGTTGCACCGTAAAGTGCCACGTTACCGATAATAATGTTTTCATCCTGTTTAAATTTGCTTCCCTTGGGCGGATATACAATCAACTTTCCACCGGAAAGTCCTTTTCCGAAATAGTCGTTGCTGTCACCTACAAGCTCTAAAGTCAATCCCTTCGGAATGAAGGCACCAAAGCTTTGTCCGCCTGCGCCGTTACAAAGTACACGGTAGGTATCCTCTTCCACCTCATCACCGAGACGTTTGGTAATCTCAGAGCCTATAATCGTACCGAATGCACGGTCTGTATTGGAAACATCTACCTCAATACTTCTCTTCTGACCGTTACTGATGGCCTTGTCAAGCTGCTTTAACAGCACCTTTTCATCCAAGGTCTTTTCAAGCTGGAAGTCATAAACCTGTTTGGGGTCAAAGGTAACCTTTTGCTTGCTTGCTTCGTAAGGATTGGACAAAATCAGACTTAAATCCACTTTCTGATTCTGTTCGGACAGATTGTCTTTTACCTTCAAAAGTTCGGTACGTCCTACCAGTTCATCTACGGTACGGACACCTAATTTTGCCATATATTCCCGAAGTTCTTCTGCAATGAAGCGCATGAAGTTGATGACATATTCCGGTTTACCCTTGAAGTTCTTGCGAAGTTCCGGATTCTGTGTTGCCACACCAACCGGGCAGGTATCCAGATTGCAGACACGCATCATCACACAGCCCATGGTTACAAGGGGAGCGGTAGCGAAGCCGAATTCCTCTGCTCCTAAAATGGCTGCAATGGCAACGTCACGTCCGCTCATTAATTTTCCGTCTGTTTCGATTCTGACTTTGTTACGAAGTCCGTTCATAATCAGCGTCTGGTGTGTCTCCGCAAGACCAAGCTCCCACGGTAGTCCCGCATTGTGGATGGAGTTACGGGGCGCTGCTCCGGTTCCTCCGTCATAGCCGGATACTAAAATAACCTGTGCTCCGGCTTTTGCCACACCGGCAGCAACCGTACCTACACCTGCTTCTGAAACCAGTTTTACGGAAATTCTTGCATCCCGGTTTGCATTCTTCAAATCATAAATCAACTGCGCCAAATCCTCAATAGAATAAATATCATGATGAGGCGGCGGGGAAATCAAGCCTACACCCGGCGTGGAGTGTCTTGTTTTGGCTACCCACGGATAAACCTTTCCGCCCGGTAAGTGACCACCTTCACCCGGTTTTGCGCCCTGCGCCATTTTAATCTGAATTTCCTGTGCACTGACAAGGTAACGGCTCGTTACACCGAAACGACCGGAAGCTACCTGTTTGATTGCAGAGCAGCGGTTCAAACCATCCGGGCCTACCGTTAATCTGTCCAAATCTTCACCGCCTTCACCGGAATTGGATTTTCCGTGCAGCTTATTCATGGCAATTGCCAGTGTTTCATGTGCCTCTTTGGAAATAGAACCGTAAGACATGGCACCGGTTTTAAATCTTGTTACAATGGAATCTACACTTTCTACTTCTTCTATCGGCACCCCTGTTTTCGGATAATTGAAATCCATCAGTCCGCGCAGGTTCTTGATGCTGTTTTCGTCATTTACCAGTGCCGTATACTGTTTAAACATCTGATAATCACCGCGCTTGGTAGACTCCTGCAGCATATGGATGGTAGCCGGATTGTAAAGGTGCTCGTCTCCGCCACTTCTCATTTTGTGATGTCCCGGACTGTCTAAGGTCAGGTCTGTACGAAGCTCCAGCGGATCAAATGCCATGGAATGCAAATCATCTACCTGCTTTTCAATATCCTTTAATGTAATACCGCCCACACGACATACCGTATTGGTAAAGTATTTGTTAATGACTTCCCCGTCAATACCGATAGCTTCAAAAATCTGAGAGCCCTGATAAGACTGAATGGTGGAAATACCCATTTTAGAAGCAATTTTTATAATACCGTGAAGTACTGCATTGTTGTAATCACTTACTGCTGCATAGTAATCCTTATCCAGCATTTTATTTTCAATCAGCTCTTTAATGGATTCCTGTGCCAGATATGGATTAATTGCACATGCACCATATCCTAAAAGGGTTGCGAAATGATGTACCTCCCTGGGTTCACCGGACTCTAATATCAGCGCTACCCTCGTTCTTTTCTTTGTATTAACCAGATACCGGTTCAGTGCGGAAACTGCAAGCAAGGAAGGAATTGCTACATGGTTCTCATCCACACCTCTGTCGGAGAGAATCAGAATGTTAACCCCCTCTCTGTACGCTCTGTCTACCTCCACAAAAAGACGGTCAATAGCACGCTCCAAGCTTGTATTCTTATAATAAGTAATGGGAATCACTTCTACTTTAAAGCCTTCTGCCTTCATACTCTTAATTTTCATTAAGTCGGTATTGGTCAGAATCGGATTATTTACCCGTAAAATGTTGCAGTTTTCCGGTACTTCCTCCAGTACGTTTCCTTCCTTTCCCACATAAATGGTGGACGAAGTAACAACCTCTTCGCGAATGGCATCAATAGGCGGATTCGTTACCTGTGCAAAAATCTGCTTAAAGTAATGGAACAGCGGATGGTGGGATTTGCTTAATACCGGAAGCGGTGTGTCCACACCCATTGCTGCAATGGCTTCTCCGCCGGTTCTTGCCATCGGCAGAATGCTGGTCTTTAATTCGTCATAAGTATAGCCGAATGCTTTCTGCATTCTCTGTCTTTCTTCATACGTAAATTCCGGCACACGCTCATTGGGAATTTTTAAATCCTTTAATGCTATCAGATTGTTATCAAGCCATTCACCATACGGCTGTCTCGTTGCATATTCTTCTTTTAGGTGGGCATCATCCACAACCTCACCCTTTACGGTATCTACCAGAAGCATTTTGCCCGGACGAAGTCTTTCTTTTACGACAATTTTGGTCGGGTCAATATCCAGCACACCCACTTCGGAAGAAAGAATCAGCTGGTCATCATCCGTAATCATATAACGGGAAGGACGAAGACCGTTACGGTCAAGCACCGCACCCATAATATCACCATCGGAGAATAAAATAGAGGCAGGTCCATCCCACGGCTCCATCATCGTTGCATAATATTGGTAGAAATCCTTTTTGCTCTGGGACATGGTTTTGTTATTTTCCCAAGGCTCCGGAATGGTAATCATCACGGCGTGGGGAAGTTCCATACCGCTCATAACCAAAAATTCCAAGGTATTGTCCAACATCGCAGAGTCAGAACCGGTCTTGTTGATTGCCGGAAGTACCTTGTGAAGAAGTCCGTGCAAATGCTCGGATTCCATGTTCTCTTCTCTTGCCAGCATCTTATCTGCATTGCCGCGAATGGTATTGATTTCACCATTGTGTACAATGAAACGGTTCGGATGTGCTCTCTCCCAGCTCGGATTCGTATTCGTGGAGAAACGGGAATGCACCATAGCAATTGCCGATTCGTAATCCTTGTCCTGCAAATCTGCAAAGAAGGTACGGAGCTGTCCTACCAAAAACATACCTTTATATACAATCGTTCTGCTGGAAAAAGAAACAACATAAGTGTTGTCTGTAGACTGTTCAAAGACACGTCTTGCTACATAGAGCTTTCTGTCAAAATCCAGTCCTTTCTCCACATTCTTTGGCTTCTTTACAAATCCCTGCATGATACACGGCATACATTCTACCGCTTTATGTCCTAACACATTCGGATAAGTAGGCACCTCTCTCCAGCCAAGAAACTCCAGTCCTTCTTTCTCCACAATAATTTCAAACATCTTTTTAGACTGGTTTCTCTGCAATTCCTCCTGTGGGAAGAAAATCATGGCAATACCATATTCTCTTTCCTCTCCGATTTCGATATTCAATGCCTTTGCTGCTTTTTTGAAAAATTTATGAGGAATCTGTGTCAGAATACCAACACCGTCACCGGTTTTTCCTTCTGCATCTTTTCCTGCCCTGTGCTCAAGATTTTCTACAATCTTAAGTGCATTTTCTACGGTTTCGCGGCTCTTTTGTCCCTTGATATTTACACATGCACCGATACCGCAGTTATCATGTTCAAATTCCGCACGGTGAAGCGGTGCTTCGGGAACCGTTAATTTTGCATCAAACATAGCTTTCTCCTTTCAAAAAGCGCGTCCGGTAGCCGTTTTCTGTATGCTGTCCGACTCACGCAATGTTCTTCGTTCTTTGTTTTGTCGCACAAAAAAAGCCGCAAGAACCCCTTGTGGCGCTCCATTGCGACTTATCATGTACCTATATTCGATTGATACGTTAGGTATACTATACAACAGTTTTTCTCTGTTGTAAACAACTTTTTTACTCAAATTGTCAGATTATTTGATAACTCAGCTTATTGTTTTTAAGTTGTTCTTTTTGTATTTAAATTGTCCTTTCTCTTTTTTCTTTCCGCTCTTGCTTAATGTATTGATTTTATGGCATTTAATCCTTCTTTTTTCCATGTACATAAAAAAGGAAACTGAACTGAATTTTTTTTAATTCTTTTTTTGTTTTACGAAGAAAATCGTCCCCAGAATCCAAATTGTCATAAAAATGACACAATTTATCCATCCGGCAGTTCCTTTCCTTTCGGATAAAAGCGGCAGTAATACATAGGAACTGATATTAGCAATTCCGTGGAACAATACCGGAACGTACCATTTTCCATATTGCTCATAGAACCACACCATGACCATCCCAAGGATAAATCCGAACAGGCCCTGCACCAGATTTCCGTGATACAACCCGAAAAACAACGATGTAAGCACCATAGCCATCACTTTAGGAAAATATTGTTTCATCCGATTATATAACAATCCCCTAAACAAAGTCTCCTCGGCAAGCGGCGAAACAATACCGTATAACAGTATCCCAACTAAAAGAATCATGGTACTCTGACCTTCTGCTACCGCACTATAGTTTTTCGATACTTCCATAATAGGAAGCAATTCAAAGAGAATATTCAATCCCAGCGAGGCGCTGACGGCAGTGATGGTAAATATCACAGTTGTTCCAAATTTTCCTGCAAGCTCCATGCCCCTACTTTCCTTCGATGCTGCCAAAGATACTTTCAGAAGCTCTGCTTTCCTGCTTTTCAGGAAAAATTCCCATTTAGCCAGGGGAAACATAGCCCCTATCGTAATCAGAAGTGTGAGGATGACCAGAATTCCCCGAACCGTTCCCGCATTCGCCAGCATAGTTTCGTAGAAGCTGCCGCCGATTTTCTCTCCCACAACACCGGCTGTCATGGAAAGCGTAAATCCGGCAATATCGTAAACCACAAAGTAGAGCAATAACGGTACCAGAATATCCACTGCCTTTCCAAAAGAACTTCTGCCCACTACCCGTTGCTCACGTTCCGCCTGTTTTCGCATGGCTGTTTCTCTGAGTGTTTTCTTTTTTTGCAGCTTCTTATAGTCTTTCATGCACTTCTCATCCGCTTTTTCACTGCCCCGCTGCAAAAACGCATGCAGTTCTTCTACGGTGCGTACAATGTAATCTGCTTTCGCTTCCTTCAATTCGCCTTCCTCGGCAAATCCATACTCCACACCGATTGTCACAATTCCATGTACCTTTCCGCCCTCTATATCAAAACGGCGGTCGCCGATGATGGCTGTCTTTTCTTTTTGTTCCTCTGTCAGAACTGCCTTCTTTTTTTCATCCCGTGCATCCCGGCCCTGCTTCATCTCTTCTCCGCCCTTGCCATCTGCTGCACCTTCTTTTTCAAACAACTGCCGTAAAGCTTCCTCCACCACCTCAGCCTTTGTCCCAAGGCTTCCGTCCAGACCGCTTCCTACAATTACTTCAAAATACTGTTCTATATTAAAATGCTTTAAAATCTGCCGCACAAAGTGCTCCGGCTTACTGGATGCCACAGCCAGATGTCTGCCATTCTTTTTCATATCCTTCAAAAGAGCCGCCATTCCCGGATATAAGGCATTTTCAAACTTCCCTATCTGTTCATAACGCTCCCGGTATTTGGCAATGGCCGTTTTCATTTTTTCACCCTCTACCTGATAGAATTCCTTCAGACTGTAATCCAAAGGCGGCCCTATAAAGCACAACAGACTGCTTAAATCCTCCACTTCTATGCCGATACTGCGCAGTCCGTACTGCACGGATTTTGTAATCCCCTCACTGGAATCGGTCAGGGTACCGTCCAAATCAAAAAGTAAATATTCCAGCATTGTTTTGTCCTTTCTGCTTTTCCATTTTATCCTTATCAGTTTACTATAAGCAGTCGGGCGTTGCAAGTCTGCCGCCGTTTTCCTGTTTTTCTCGCTTGCTTTTCTGCTTTCTTCCCGTTATTTACCCGGCTTATTTGGCTATGTCAAAAGTATCGGCAAGCAGCAGCCAGTTCGCCCGAAAGAGTCTCATAATCTGCCAGTAGCCCATTCCACGCAGACCGTATTCTGTCACCAGACTGAATTTTTCCTGCATGCTCCGTACATCCTCAAACCATACCTCATGCTCCACACCGTTTCTCGTATAGCGAAAGAAAGGACTCTTTGCCGTCTGGTCAAACTGTATCACCGCCTGATTGGCAATGGCAATTTCTACTGCTTCTATGTTTCCGATGGATTGTGCCATGGATTCGCCACGCACGAAGGGAAGTGTCCAATCGTAGCCGTAGTTGGGGATTCCCAGGTCGATTTTTTCGGGTGGGATTTCGGTGACGGCGTAGTTTACGACTTCACGTACTTTATTGATGGGCGCTACTGCCATTGGTGGGCCGTAAGTATACCCCCACTCATAAGTCATAAGCAGCACACTGTCTGCTGCCGCTCCAAGGAGTCCGTAGTCCTTTCCCTCATACAAAAGTCCCTGCTGGTTTGCGGAGGTTTTCGGTGCCAATGCCACCGAAACGGTATAGCCGTAGACCGACAATTGTGCCCGTACATTTGCTACAAATTCCGCAAAGGGCACCCTGTCCTGTGGCAGAATATATTCAAAATCAATATCTGCACCAACGAACCCCTTTATCTCCATCAGCGCCAGCATTTCATCAATTAGATTCTGCTGAACCTCCGCATTTCCCACAAGTACGCTGATTAAATAGTTATTAAACATTCCTGTTTCATCAAAAGGCGTTAAGGTCAAAATGGGGCGAACTCCCTGCTGCCACGCTGCATGAATCATCCAGTTATCATCCACTAACGGCGGCACCAGCTCGCCCTGCGTAGTAAATCCATAAGAAAACACCGAAAGCGTTGATAAAAAAGGAAGAGTCTCCTGCAAAACCCATTCCCGTATAAACGGATAGGCATATCCATTGACGGAAACAATTCTTTTCTGCTTTGGCGCACCTTCCTCCGGTATGAGAAGTGCCTGCCCGACGGCAAGTCTATATGGATACAAAATCTGGTTAGCATATGCTATTTCCTGTGCTGCAATTCCAAAGCCTGATGCAATGCTGTCCAGGCTGTCTCCTTCTTTTACTACATAAATCTGCATAATTGCTGCTCCAAAGTTTCTTTCTTATTATCCTATTCATTTTGTAACAGTCTGCAAATTCTCCTTGGCTTCTCACTACATAAAAGCACTTTCCCATTACACAGAGACGAGATACGCTCTGCGAATCTCGCTCTGATTAGCAGTCGTCAAAGTCACTTGTGCAAGCACGTGACTTTTCCTCGTTGCCATAACAAAAAAAGAAGAACGACTGCTTCCATACAACCGTTCTTCCTTTTAAGCAGATAGCGGGAATCGAACCCGTCTCTCCAGCTTGGGAAGCTGGCGTTCTACCGATGAACTATATCTGCATGAACCTATTATATCATTTACAATAAAAAAAGCAAGAGACACAATTTCATTTTTCTATTGACATTTTCCGCCAAAAAAAGTATAGTATCAAACGAACAAACAAAATAAACGCGGGAGTTTGACAGTTGAATATTAGAAAAAATACTTGCAGGTCGCATAAAACCTG
>CAYUYJ010000050.1:0-16446 GCA_964449325.1 uncultured Lachnospiraceae bacterium
CGGCTTGCAGAGATTTCTGTTCAATTAAAAAGAGGGAGTAACTGTCGAAGACCCGCATACATTTAAATAAGAAAAGGCTTTTTATAAAACAAAGTATATGTTATAGTGTATATCGGACAGAAGATAAAATCGGATAAGAGTTTTTTTACAAAAATAACGAAGACATAATGATTTTGGGGCGTGGGTATGTGAAAAAAGTGTTGACGTAGCCTTGCGACTATGGTATATTAGTCAAGCGAGATGAGATTTAGGTCTTTTTTTTATGCTCAAAAATTGGGTTTAGAAGACAATCATACCAATTTAGAAGAACAAGCAAATAACGCGTGGAGGTGGAACAAATGCGTACAAAAATTACATTAGCATGTACAGAATGTAAACAGCGTAACTACAATACTACTAAGGATAAGAAAACACATCCGGACAGAATGGAAACCAAGAAATATTGTAGATTCTGCAAAACTCATACATTACACAAAGAAACAAAATAAGGATTTGAAGCCGCTTGTGATGGTTGATTAGAGAAAGGCATGGTTATTAAAATGGGAAATTCTGAGAACGCTGAAAAAGCACAGAAACCGAGCTTCTTCAAAGGCGTAAAAGCTGAAATGAAGAAAATTTCATGGCCGGACAAACAATCCCTGTTTAAACAATCCGTTGCAGTAGTGTGTATTTCGGTTGTCGTTGGAGCGATTATTACAGTGTTGGATTTCTTAATCCAGTACGGCGTAAAATTCTTAACAATGTAAGAGTGAGGGTGATTGTATGGCAGAAGCAAACTGGTATGTAGTGCATACCTATTCCGGTTATGAAAACAAGGTAAAAGCCAATATTGAAAAGACAATCGAGAACAGACATCTGGAAGAAGAAATTTTAGAAGTAAGGGTTCCTCTTCAGGATGTAGTAGAAATGAAGAACGGTGCAAAGAGAACTGTTCAGAAAAAAATGTTTCCGGGTTATGTCCTTGTGAATATGGTGATGAATGATGATACCTGGTATGTCGTAAGAAATACCCGTGGTGTTACAGGATTTGTAGGACCGGGAAGCAAACCGGTACCGCTTACGGAAGCAGAAATGAAACCCCTTGGAATTCAAATGGAAAATGTTTCTATTGATTTTACAGAGGGCGATACCGTAGCCGTTGTTGCAGGTGTATGGAAGGATACCGTTGGTGTCGTACAGAAACTCGATATGAACAAGCAGACCGCAACGATCAATGTAGAACTGTTCGGGCGGGAAACGCCTGTTGAAATCGGTTTTGCAGAGGTTCGGAAAATGTAAAAAAGTTATTTTTTTTCTGTTGCATTTGCAACGGGATTGAAATAAAGGTCACATGTAGTGTCTGCCTTATTCGGCGGACAGTGGGAGCATAGCTTTTTTGAGAAGCAGATATGCGCCAATTACCACTTATAGGAGGTGCCTAAAATGGCAAAGAAAGTAGAAGGATATATTAAGTTACAGATCCCTGCTGGTAAAGCTACACCAGCACCACCGGTTGGTCCTGCACTTGGACAGCATGGTGTAAACATCGTTGAATTTACAAAACAGTTCAACGCAAGAACAGCTGACAAAGGAGATTTAATCATCCCTGTTGTTATTACTGTATATGCAGATAGAAGTTTCAGCTTTGTTACGAAAACTCCGCCTGCTGCAGTACTTCTTAAGAAAGCGGCTAACATCAAATCAGGTTCTGCTGCACCGAACAAAACAAAGGTAGCAACGATTTCCAAAGCAAAAGTACAGGAAATTGCAGAAATGAAAATGCCTGATTTAAATGCAGCAAGCCTTGAAGCAGCTATGAGCATGATTGCCGGAACTGCAAGAAGTATGGGTATTGTAGTAGAAGACTAGGAGGAAGAACAATGAAACATGGTAAGAAATATAACGAAGCTGCAAAGTTAGTTGACCGCGCAGTTTCCTATGAGCCGGCTGAAGCAGTTGCTCTTGTAAAAAAGACAGCTACAGCTAAGTTTGATGAAACAATTGAAGCGCATATCAGAACAGGCTGTGACGGACGTCATGCAGAACAGCAGATTCGTGGCGCTGTAGTATTACCGAACGGTACAGGTAAAACTGTTAAAGTTTTAGTATTTGCTAAAGGTGATAAGGTTGCAGAAGCAGAAGCAGCAGGTGCAGATTATGTAGGTGGGGATGAATTAATCCCGAAAATTCAGAACGACGGATGGTTAGACTTTGACGTTGTTGTTGCTACACCGGATATGATGGGTGTTGTCGGACGTCTTGGTAAGGTACTCGGACCGAAAGGTTTAATGCCAAACCCGAAGGCAGGTACTGTAACAATGGATGTTACCAAAGCTATCAACGATATCAAGGCAGGTAAGATTGAGTACAGACTTGATAAAACAAACATCGTTCATGTTCCTGTAGGAAAAGCTTCCTTCACAGAAGAACAGCTAAACGAAAACTTCAATGCATTGATGGATGCGATTGTAAAAGCAAAACCGAGCGCATTGAAAGGACAGTATTTAAGAAGCATTACACTTACTTCCACAATGGGACCGGGTGTAAAAGTCAGCGTAGCTAAATACTAATTTTTGACGTAAATTTCCACGTTAAAGTCCCTGTCGGATTTCCGGCAGGGATTTTTGTTTTTTGTTTTGTGGCAGATAATGGCGACAAGTTCTCGTTTATCTGCTATAATAAAAGCTATGGAGAAAAAAAGAAGAAAAAAACAAACAACCTATATCATACTGTGCTGTGAAGTGCTTCTGATTCTTACTTTGCTTGTCGGAATCGGGTTGTACCTTTATGCGGAAATCTATGTGCCGAAAAAAGGGAGTAAACAGACTTCTGTAAAAACAGAAGAGACTGAGACGGGAAATTTCGGGGAGCGGATAGAGAAGGAGAGTACAAACGGACTTTTAGGTGAACCGATTGTAAAAGAAACGCAGGGGCCGGAAGATGAGACTACGGAAGAACAGGAAAGCCTGCCGGAAAATGGTATCGAAACCTATACACAAGGGATAAAGTATTTTGAACCGGCAAAGGACGACGAGGTGGTGCTTGCCTTTGCGGGGGATATTCTGTTTGATGATGAATACAGCATTATGGCAAATATGAAACAACGTCCGAACCGGATATTTGATACTTTTTCGCCGGAACTGTTGGAGGAGATGACGGGCGCGGATATTTTTATGCTGAATAATGAGTTCCCTTATACACTGCGGGGAGAGCCTACACCGGAAAAGAAGTTTACCTTTCGGGCAGACCCGGAAACAGCAGGATATCTTGTGGATATGGGAGTGGATATTGTGTCTCTTGCCAACAACCATGCCTACGACTATGGAGAGATTTCTTTACTGGATTCTTTGGACACCCTTACGGAGATGGAAATGCCTTATGTGGGAGCGGGGAGAAATATCGAAGAGGCCAGCCGTCCTTTTTATTTTGAAACCTATGGAATGAAAATTGGGTTTCTTTCATCCACCCAGATTGAACGATTGGATAATCCCGATACGAGGGAGGCAACAGAAAACAGCGCGGGTGTATTTCGTTCGTGGAATGGTGACCTGCTTTATGAAAAAACGGCTGAAACGGCAAAAAACTGCGATTTCCTTGTGGTGTATGTGCATTGGGGGAGTGAGAATACCACGGAACTTGACTGGGCACAGAAGGAACAGGCAAAAATGCTGGTGCAGTCCGGTGCGGATTTGATTATCGGTGACCATCCGCATTGCCTTCAGGGGATGGAAATATTGGAAGGGGTACCTGTCTTTTATAGTGTTGGAAATTTTTTGTTTAACTCCAAAACGCTGGATACCTGTCTGATAAAGGCAACGGTCAAGGAAGGAAAGTTGAGCAGTCTTCAATTTCTTCCTGTTTTACAAAAAGGATGCAAGGCAGAACTGCTTTCCGGGAGCGAAAAAGCAAGAGTACTTGAATATATGAAAACACTTTCTCCCGGAATTGTGATAGACGCAGAGGGATACATTACATTAAATAACTAATGGTTGCAGCAGGAAAAGGTTTGAAAAAAAGGTGGAAAATCCAATAAAATGCTTGACAACCGTTATATTCCTGTGTTACTCTATCAAAGGTCGTTTTGACCAGCCGAAGACAGTAGGTGCAACGGATTTTGAAAGATTTCCTAAGCGTAAGTATATCGCCTACCGAGGAGATGAGTTGATATAAGACTTTATACCTCCCTGTCTTTAGGGAGGTTTTTTGATGATATAGAAACTCCTTTCGGCACCAAAATCTATAAGGAGGTAAATAAAAATGGCAAAAGTTGAATTGAAACAACCTATTGTTGCAGAGATTTCCGAATACATTAAAGATGCACAGTCTGTTGTTCTTGTGGACTACCGCGGACTTACCGTAGAGCAGGATACAGAACTTCGTAAGCAGCTTCGTGCAGAGGGAATCACTTACAAGGTTTACAAAAACACCATGATGAACTTTGCGTTCAAAGGTACTGATTTTGAAGCTCTTGCTCCTTACTTGGAAGGACCGAGCGCAGTTGCTATTTCGACTACAGATGCTACAGCACCTGCAAGAATATTGGCAAAATTCGCTAAAACAGCAGAAGCTCTTGAAATCAAAGGCGGTGTGGTAGAAGGTATTGCATATGATGCAAAAGGTATTGCTAACATTGCAAACATTCCTTCCAGAGACGAATTACTTTCCAAGTTGCTTGGAAGCATTCAGTCTCCTATCACAAACTTTGCTCGTGTCATGAACCAGTTAGCAGAAAAAGGCGGCGCTTCCGAATGTGCTGCACCTGTAGCTGAAGAAGCAGCTCCGGCTGAGGCACCTGCAGAAGCAGAAGCACCGGCAGAAGAAGCTCCGGCTGCTGAATAATAGCGCGAAGTGAAATTTCAATGTTGCAAAAGATGCAGCATAAGAAATAGGAAGTTTCGTGCTGAAGAATGTCTCTGACGGGTCATTCTTTCAAAATGAAAAACGTAACGAAAACAAACAATTTTAAAAATTTTAAAATGGAGGTAAACTATAATGGCAAAATTATCTACTCAGGAAATTATTGATGCTATCAAAGAGTTAACAGTATTAGAATTAAATGATTTAGTAAAAGCATGTGAAGAAGAATTCGGTGTATCTGCAGCAGCAGGTGTTGTAGTTGCAGCAGCAGGTGCAGGAGATGCAGCAGGCGCTGGCGAAGAAAAGACAGAATTTGACGTTGAATTGACAGAAGTTGGACCGAACAAGGTTAAGGTTATCAAGGTTGTTCGTGAAGCTACAGGTTTAGGCTTAAAAGAAGCTAAAGACTTAGTAGATTCCGCTCCGAAGGTAATCAAAGAAGCAGCTTCCAAAGAAGAAGCTGACGCTATGAAAGCAAGCTTAGAAGCTGAAGGCGCTAAAGTTACTCTGAAATAATTGAGTAGTGCAAAGTAAAGAAGTATGAAAAGGGCAGTTTTTGTATTTTGTACAAAAACTGCCCTTTGTTGCTCTTTCTTTGAAAAAACTCTTGACAAAATCTAGAAAATATGCTTGACTTGCAAAAATGCTTGTAGTACAATGGATAGTGCACTATTGTGGTGTGGTATGCAGTTTTGATGAGAAAATACCGACAAATAGGCTGAAAATCATAAGAACGGGGTGAAATGTCAATGGAAAAGAACAGAATACGTCCTATATCATCCGGTAACGGAAAGAATATACGTATGAGTTATTCACGACAAAAAGAGATTTTGGAGATGCCAAACTTAATAGAAGTCCAAAAGGTTTCTTATAAGTGGTTTTTGGAAGAAGGCTTGAAGGAAGTTTTCGACGATATATCTCCGATAGCAGACTACAGCGGACACTTAAGTCTTGAATTTGTAGACTTTGAATTGTGCGAGGATGATGTCAAGTATTCTATTGAGAAGTGTAAGGAAAGAGATGCCACATATGCAGCACCTTTGAAGGTGAAGGTTCGTCTGTATAATAAGGAAAAAGAAGAAATCAGTGAGCATGAAATCTTCATGGGTGATCTTCCTTTGATGACAGAGACGGGAACATTCGTAATTAACGGTGCGGAACGTGTTATCGTTAGCCAGTTAGTGCGTTCTCCCGGTATTTATTATGCCATCGGACATGATAAAATCGGTAAGACCTTGTATTCTTCTACTGTTATCCCGAACCGTGGCGCATGGCTGGAGTACGAAACCGACTCCAACGATGTCTTTTATGTTCGTGTAGACAGAACGAGAAAAGTGCCGATTACAGTTCTTCTTAGAGCGCTCGGAGTAGGCACAAACGAGGAAATCAGAGAATTGTTCGGTGACGAACCGAAAATCGAAGCCAGTTTTGCAAAGGACACTTCTGAAAATTATCAGGAGGGTCTGTTAGAGTTATACAAAAAGATTCGCCCGGGTGAACCTTTAAGTGTTGAGAGTGCTGAAAGCTTGATTACTGCAATGTTCTTTGACCCCAGAAGATATGATTTGGCAAAAGTCGGAAGATATAAATTCAATAAAAAATTGGCATTAAAGAACAGAATCAGACATCAGATTCTGGCAGAAGATGTGGTAGATACTCTGACAGGAGAAGTGTTGGCAGCTGCGGGAACAAAGGTTACGGCAGAGCTCGCTGATACGATTCAGAATGCAGCAGTTCCGTATGTATGGATTCAGACAGAAGAAAGGAACGTGAAAGTTCTTTCCAATATGATGGTAGACATTACAAACTTTGTAGACTGCAATCCGAAGGAACTTGGTATTACAGAACTTGTATATTATCCGGTGCTGCAGCAGATTTTAGAGGAATATGCAGAGAATCCGGAAGAGCTTGCAGAAGCAATTCAGAGAAATGTACATGAGCTTGTTCCGAAACATATTACAAAGGAAGATATTTTAGCTTCCATTAACTATAACATTCATCTGGAATATGGTCTTGGAAACAGCGATGATATCGACCACTTGGGAAACAGACGTATCAGAGCCGTAGGTGAATTGTTACAGAATCAGTATCGTATCGGTCTTTCCAGAATGGAAAGAGTTGTCCGTGAAAGAATGACAACACACGATTCCGAAGAGGTTTCACCACAGGCATTGATTAATATCAAACCGGTGCAGGCAGCCGTGAAGGAATTCTTTGGTTCTTCCCAGTTGTCCCAGTTCATGGATCAGAACAACCCGCTTGGTGAATTGACGCATAAGAGACGTCTTTCTGCATTGGGACCGGGTGGTTTGTCAAGAGACAGAGCCGGATTCGAGGTTCGTGACGTACACTATTCCCATTATGGAAGAATGTGTCCGATTGAGACACCGGAAGGTCCGAACATCGGTCTGATTAACTCTCTTGCAAGCTATGCGAGAATTAATGAATACGGTTTTGTGGAAGCACCGTATCGTAAAATTGATAAATCCGATCCGGAAAATCCGCGTGTAACTGAAGAAGTTGTTTATATGACAGCAGATGAAGAGGATAATTACCATGTGGCACAGGCAAACGAAGCGCTGGATGCAGAGGGTCATTTTGTAAGAAACAGTGTATCCGGTCGTTACAGAGAAGAAACACAGGAATATCCGAAGACCATGTTTGATTACATGGATGTTTCCCCGAGAATGGTATTCTCTGTGGCTACTGCATTGATTCCGTTCCTGGAAAACGACGATGCGAACCGTGCTCTTATGGGGTCCAACATGCAGCGTCAGGCAGTACCGCTTCTGATTACCGAAGCACCCGCTGTAGGAACCGGTATGGAAACAAAAGCAGCTGTAGACTCCGGTGTTTGTGTTGTTGCCAAAAAGGCAGGTACCATTGATTATGTTTCTTCTAACTTAATTAAAATGACCTATGATGACGGCGGAAAAGAAGAATATCGTCTGACCAAGTTTGCACGAAGCAACCAGTCAAACTGCTATAATCAGAAGCCTATCGTATTCAAGGGGAATCATGTAGAAGCAGGTCAGGTTATTGCAGACGGTCCTTCCACCTCCGAAGGAGAGCTTGCTCTTGGTAAAAACCCGTTAATCGGCTTCATGACATGGGAAGGCTACAATTACGAGGACGCCGTACTATTAAGCGAAAGATTGGTACAGGAAGATGTTTATACTTCCGTTCATATTGAGGAATACGAAGCAGAAGCACGTGATACCAAATTAGGACCCGAAGAAATCACAAGAGACGTTCCGGGTGTCGGTGATGATGCTTTGAAGGATTTGGATGACCGCGGAATTATCCGTATCGGTGCTGAGGTTCGTGCAGGTGACATTCTTGTGGGAAAAGTAACACCGAAGGGAGAAACCGAGTTGACCGCAGAAGAAAGACTGCTGCGTGCGATTTTTGGTGAAAAAGCAAGAGAAGTAAGAGATACCTCTTTAAAGGTACCTCACGGTGAATATGGTATTGTTGTGGATGCTAAGGTATTCACAAGAGAAAACGGGGATGAATTATCTCCGGGCGTAAATCAGGCAGTCAGAATTTACATTGCACAGAAGAGAAAGATTTCCGTTGGTGATAAGATGGCAGGCCGTCATGGTAACAAGGGTGTTGTTTCCCGTGTACTTCCGGTAGAAGATATGCCTTATTTGCCGAACGGACGTCCGCTTGATATCGTGCTTAATCCTTTGGGTGTACCTTCCCGTATGAACATTGGACAGGTACTTGAAATCCACTTAAGTCTTGCAGCAAAGGCTCTCGGATTTAACGTGGCTACTCCGGTATTCGATGGTGCAAATGAAAAGGACATCATGGATACACTGGATTTGGCAAATGATTATGTAAACCTTGAATGGGAAGAGTTTGAAAAGAAACATAAAGAAGAACTGTTACCTGAGGTTATGCAGTATTTATATGACAACAGAGACCATAGGGAATTGTGGAAAGGTGTCCCGATTTCCAGAGACGGAAAGGTAAGATTGCGTGACGGTAGAACCGGTGAGTATTTCGATAGTCCGGTAACAATCGGACACATGCACTACCTGAAACTGCATCATTTGGTTGACGATAAGATTCATGCTCGTTCCACAGGTCCTTACTCCTTAGTAACGCAGCAGCCGTTAGGTGGTAAAGCACAGTTCGGTGGACAGCGTTTCGGTGAAATGGAAGTTTGGGCATTGGAGGCTTATGGTGCATCCTATACGCTGCAGGAAATCTTAACCGTAAAATCCGATGATGTTATCGGACGTGTTAAGACTTACGAGGCAATTATTAAAGGTGAGAACATTCCTGAGCCGGGAATTCCTGAGTCTTTCAAGGTATTACTGAAAGAATTACAGTCTCTTGGTCTGGATGTACGTGTGCTTCGTGAAGACCAGACAGAGGTTGAAATTATGGAATCCATTGAATACGGTGATACCGATTACCGTTTTGAAATGGAAGGTGATTCCAGAAATTATGATTATGAATCCGATTCTTTAGGTTCCATGGGCTATCAGAAGCAGGAATTTGACGCAGAAAGCGGCGAACTTGTAAGCGCAGAAGATGAGGAAGAGGAAGAGTTCTTTGAAGAAGAAATGGAAGAGGATTTTGTAGATTCCTTTGACGAATAATCGGAGAACATCCACAAACTTTGGAAGGAGAGCCACAAATGTCAGAAACAAAAAATGAAGTTTATCAACCGATGACATTTGATGCTATCAAAATCGGATTAGCATCACCTGAAAAAATCAGAGAATGGTCTAGAGGCGAGGTTACGAAACCGGAGACCATTAACTATAGAACATTAAAGCCGGAAAAAGACGGTCTTTTCTGTGAAAGAATTTTTGGACCCAGCAAGGACTGGGAGTGCCATTGCGGTAAATACAAAAAAATCAGATATAAAGGTGTTGTCTGCGACAGGTGCGGTGTTGAAGTAACAAAGGCAAATGTACGTAGAGAGCGTATGGGACATATCGAGCTTGCAGCTCCGGTATCCCATATCTGGTACTTTAAGGGAATCCCCAGCCGTATGGGTCTGATTTTGGATTTGTCCCCGAGAGTATTGGAAAAAGTATTATATTTTGCATCTTATATTGTACTTGATAAAGGAGAATCCAACTTAGAATATAAGCAGGTATTGTCCGAGAAGGAGTATCAGGATGCAAGAGAAACCTACGGAAACAGCTTCCGTGTAGGTATGGGAGCAGAAGCAATCAAAGAACTTTTGCAGGCAATTGATTTGGAAACGGAAGCTGTGGAATTAAAGACCGGATTAAAGGAGTCCACAGGACAGAAACGTGCCAGAATTATCAAACGTCTGGAAGTTGTTGAGGCTTTCCGTGGTTCGGGAAACAAGCCGGAGTGGATGATTATGGATGTAATTCCGGTTATTCCGCCTGACTTACGCCCTATGGTTCAGCTGGATGGCGGACGTTTCGCAACAAGTGATTTAAATGATTTATACAGAAGAATCATCAACAGAAATAACCGGTTGAAGAGACTTCTTGAACTGGGCGCCCCGGACATTATCGTTCGTAACGAAAAGAGAATGTTGCAGGAAGCCGTAGATGCTTTGATTGATAACGGAAGAAGAGGAAGACCGGTTACCGGACCCGGTAACCGTGCACTGAAATCCTTATCCGATATGTTAAAGGGTAAATCCGGACGTTTCCGTCAGAACCTTTTAGGTAAGCGTGTTGACTATTCCGGACGTTCCGTTATCGTCGTAGGCCCCGAGCTGAAGATTTATCAGTGTGGTCTGCCGAAGGAAATGGCAATTGAGCTGTTTAAGCCTTTCGTAATGAAGGAGCTTGTGGCAAGAGGCATTTCCCAGAACATTAAAAATGCAAAGAAACTGGTAGAAAGACTGGACACACAGGTTTGGGACGTTCTGGAAGAGGTTATCAAAGAACATCCGGTTATGTTAAACCGTGCTCCTACATTGCACAGACTTGGTATTCAGGCATTCGAGCCGATTTTGGTAGAAGGTAAGGCAATTAAGCTTCATCCCCTTGTATGTACCGCGTTCAACGCCGATTTCGATGGTGACCAGATGGCTGTACATCTTCCGCTTTCCGTGGAAGCACAGGCAGAGTGTCGTTTCCTTCTGTTGTCTCCGAACAACCTGTTAAAGCCGTCAGACGGTGGCCCGGTTGCCGTTCCTTCACAGGATATGGTACTCGGTATTTACTATCTGACACAGGAGCGTCCGGGTGCAATCGGAGAAGGCAAGTTCTTCAAGAATGTAAACGAAGCAATTTTAGCTTATGAGAACGGTGTCATTACACTGCATTCCAGAATTACCGTAAGAGTAAGCAAGGAAAATGCAGAGGGTGAAGTGATTACCGGAAATGTCGAGTCTACCTTAGGACGTTTCATTTTTAATGAGATTTTACCGCAGGATTTAGGCTTCGTAGACAGAACTAATCCGGAAAACTTCCTGAAACTGGAAGTAGATTTCCACGTTGGTAAGAAGGGCTTAAAGCAGATTTTGGAAAAAGTTATCAATACCCACGGGGCTTCCAAGACCGCGGAAGTATTGGATGATATTAAATCCACCGGTTACAAATATTCCACAAGAGCTGCCATGACCGTATCCATTTCGGATATGACCGTACCGGAGAAAAAACAGGAGATGTTGGATGCTGCTCAGGCTACCGTAGACCGTATTTCCCAAAACTTCCGCAGAGGTTTGATTACGGAAGAGGAAAGATACCGTGCCGTAGTAGAAACATGGAATGAAACCGATAAGGAATTAACTGATACCCTGCTTGCAGGCTTGGATAAATACAATAACATCTTCATGATGGCTGATTCCGGTGCCCGTGGTTCCAACCAGCAGATTAAACAGCTTGCCGGTATGCGTGGACTTATGGCTGATACAACCGGTAGAACCATCGAGTTGCCGATTAAGTCAAACTTCCGTGAAGGTCTGGACGTATTGGAATATTTCATGTCCGCACACGGTGCCCGTAAAGGTCTTTCCGATACAGCACTTCGTACAGCCGACTCCGGTTATCTGACCAGACGTATGGTTGACGTTTCACAGGAACTTATTATCCGTGAAGTAGACTGCTGTGAAGGCAAGGATGAAATTCCGGGCATGACCGTAAGAGCCTTTATGGACGGTAAGGAAACAATCGAAAGCCTGAAAGACAGAATTAACGGACGTTTCTCCTGCGAGGAAATCAGAGACAGAGACGGCAATGTTATCGTAAAGAGAAACCATATGATTACACCGAGCCGTGCAGAACGGATTTTGAGTGTAGGTGTAAATGCAAAAGGTGAGCCTATTGAAGAAGTAAAGATTCGTACAATATTAGGTTGCCGTTCCCATAACGGTATCTGTGCAAAATGTTATGGTGCGAATATGGCTACCGGTGAGGCAGTACAGGTCGGTGAGGCAGTCGGTATTATTGCTGCTCAGTCCATTGGTGAACCGGGTACACAGCTTACCATGCGTACCTTCCATACCGGTGGTGTTGCCGGTGACGATATTACACAGGGTCTTCCCCGTGTTGAGGAACTTTTTGAAGCAAGAAAACCGAAGGGTCTTGCAATTATTGCAGAGTTCGGTGGTACTGCAACGATTAAAGATACAAAGAAAAAACGTGAGGTTATTATTACCAACCATGAGACAGGCGAAACCAAAGCATATCTGATTCCTTACGGTTCCCGTATCAAGATTATGGACGGTGCCGAATTAGAGGCAGGTGACGAACTGACAGAAGGTAGCGTAAATCCTCATGACTTATTAAAGATTAAAGGTATTCGTGCCGTACAGGATTATATGATTCGTGAGGTACAGAGAGTTTACCGTCTGCAGGGTGTTGATATCAGCGATAAACATATCGAAGTGATTGTACGCCAGATGTTAAAGAAGGTTCGTATCGAAAATAATGGTGATGCAGATTTCTTGCCGGGTACACTGGTAGATGTATTGGATTTTGAAGAGATGAACGAACAGCTTGTTGCAGAGGGTAAAGAGCCGGCAGAAGGAAAGCAGGTTATGCTCGGTATTACCAAGGCTGCGCTTGCAACCAATTCCTTCCTTTCCGCAGCATCCTTCCAGGAAACAACCAAGGTTCTTACGGAAGCTGCAATTAAAGGAAAGATTGACCCGTTAATCGGTCTGAAGGAAAATGTTATTATCGGTAAGCTGATTCCTGCCGGAACCGGTATGAAGAGATACCGCAATGTTAAACTGGATACAGACAGCAGTCTGACAGATACGTTGGACTTTGATGATGAAATCGATTTTGCAGAGGATGCAGAAATTGATTTTACAGATGATGCAGAGTCTGAAGCTGCGGAAAACGACGTTGTTGATGATGCTGAGGCTGTGACAGAAGAGCCGGAAACGGATGAAGTTGCGGAAACAGAAGAATAAGGACAAGAATATTCAATTGCGAAATTGAATGAAGTTTGATGTAGGATAAGTGCCGTCTGCAATGCAGGCGGCATTTATCCTATAAGTAGTTACATAGGAGGTATAGGATGATACCGGATTTTGAACAGAGTTTTTCATCTTGGGAAGGCATATCTAAAATGCTTAAGGCATATGGCTATGAAGAAATTGTCCGGCATATTACTCAAAGTTATCACATTGCAAGGGAAAAACTGGAAAACTTTCCTATGGGTGGATATGCTAAAGGAAAATTGAGTGGAAGTTACCAATATGTATTGAAGGATTTGATAAAGAACATTGCGCGTTATGATAAAGTGTATGAAATGCTTTCGGATGATAAATCAAAGGAAGTATTTGTGCGTCTTGTTCAGTTTCGCATTTTTCCTGATATACAGTTTATACGGCTTGCTTATGACGGAAAGAATCATCAGTATTTTGATAAAGAAATTGTAGAATGCAATGAAGATGAAGTATTTGTGGATTGCGGCGGATTTATAGGAGACACAACGGAAGATTATATTAGTGTGTTTCGGGATTACAAGCGGATTTATGTCTATGAACCTTCGGAAGATAATATTGTAAGGTGTAGGGAGAATCTGGCGAAGTATCCGGACGTGGAGGTGTATCAGTATGGTGTGGGAGAAAAAAATCAGAAACTGTTAATTACAAACAGTGCATCTTCCAGTAGCTTTATGGGGAATGGCAACCAAGGTGACTTTGTTGAAATTGTATCATTGGATGAAACGATAAAGGAACCGGTTTCCTTTATAAAGATGGATGTGGAAGGGTTTGAGATTCCGGCGCTTCTCGGTGCGAAAAATCATATAAAAAATGACAGGCCAAAGCTTGCAATTTGTACTTATCATATATTAAGTGATATGTGGGAAATTCCCCTGTTGATAAAAGAGATTTGTCCTGATTATTGCTTTTATCTGAGACATTACAGAGAGGATCGGAATTGGGAAACGGTTTTTTATGCAATTCCGGTTAAAAGACAAAGAGAAAATAAAAAAGTAAAAAAAATCGTAGCACTACCATATCAGAAGGGGTGGCGCAATGTAGAACTGACGAAGGATTGCGGCATTATTCCGTATTTATTTTACAAGGAACATTCCCTGGATGTTACTATGGCAGGGGGAAACGTGGATTCCTATTCTTATTTGGATACCTTTGTGAAAGGGCTGAAAATGGAATTCTTGGATACAGGTGATTTGACAGATAAATTAGAGTATATAAAGAGAAATGGCAAGAAGATTGACTGTTTATTCTTAAGAGGTGCGTATGACATCAACATCCCTGTTGCAGTCTTATATAAATATGTAAATCCGAATGGAATTATTTATTTGGGGCTTGATGCTAACAGTATATGGAGTGACAGAATTTTGTGGGATAGAGCGGAATTTGTCCAGTTCATGGACAGCTGTGATGTGATAGCGACATCCTGCCGGACAGTTCAATGGCATTTAAATGAAAAATGGCCTTGGAAAATTGAATATATTCCAAATGGGTATTATGGGTATGGCATAAAAAGGGAAATACCTGATTTTAGTCAAAAAGAAGATATAATACTGACAGTATCCAGACTGGGAACGAATCAGAAAGCTACGGAAGTGCTGATGGAAGCGTTTGCTATGGCAGCGGAAGAACTTCCACAGTGGAAACTTCGTTTAGTGGGAAGCGTAGAAAAGAGCTTTGAAAGTTTTATTGAAGTGTTTTTTGACAGAAATCCCAAATTGAAGTCCAGAGTAGAATTTGTGGGCGAAATAAAAGACAAGAAGAAGTTGTATGATGAGTATCTGCACGCTAAAATATTTGCATTATCTTCAAAATGGGAAGGGGGTACTCCAAACGTAATTGCCGAAGCGTTATCGGCAGGATGTGTGATGGCAGTGACAGATATTGATGCCGGAGAAGAAATGACAGCAAGGGGACGATGCGGTTTACTGTCGGAAGTAGGAGATGCCGAAGGTATGGCGCGTAATTTTGTGACCTTGGGTGATAATCCCAATCTGAGACAGATGTCGGAGGAGGCATACCGGTATTATGAGCAAAATTATGATATGAGCAGGATTGTCTCAAAACTAAAGGAATTGATGTTTGGAGGGAGCAAGGATGAGTAGTATCAATATAAATAAAAGTGAAATCGTATTTGAGGACTTTGAGGGAAGACAAATTAAACTTATGAATTTGACGAATTTTTTAGAGAATAAAAGTCGGGTTCCCATGCATACGCTGGATTGCGAGGTGGAAACAATCCATGATTTTCTTTTACGTATTTTGAACAGAAATACAGCTCTTTTTCCGATGACATCGGAGATGGAGCAGCTTCGCATTATAGTGACAGACTGCATTATTACAGCAAAACTTTTGAGACAGTCGACACCTGTCCGAGTTGCGGAGCTGGGCAGTACAGAGGGAAAACTTAGTAATAACCTTGCTGAAATTCTCAGTAAATTTCATCCTGACTCTCATTTATGTCTGGTAAGCAATACGATAGGAAACGAAAGCGAAAACCGGTGTCTCGATGCGGTAATGAGTGCCGGAAACATTCCCGACTTTTCAATGGTTTATGCGGATTATCATAAAACTAATTTAGCAGATAATCTGTTTGATATTGTAATATTGAATGGTACGGCAGGTTTTGAAAATCCGTATGAGGTTATTAAAGAAGCTGAACGGCTGACAAAAAATAATGGATTGATATTATGCTGTACAGCGGATGATTCCCTTCTTGCTTCCAACTTTTCTTTAATATTCGGTGAACGGGAGGAGTATAGGCTGGCTCCTAATGATACAATTATGACGGTAGTTTTATCTGAACCGGGATGGGAAAAAGCAGGGAAGGAAAAACTTGCCGACGGGTTGCAGGGGATGCTGGAGTCTGTGAGAGAAGCAAAGTGTACCATGTCCCTTTCCAAGGCGAGAGAGTGTATGAAAAATCTGGATGAGTATATAAAGCAGTCTTCCTTTGAAAACAATGTGGAAGCAAAACTGTTGCTCCTTTGGATAAAAGAGGAACTGGTCGAGTGTATGGAAGACGGAAATAAGTTTGTTTAAACCGCATATACAAGAGAAAGTTATGTACTCACACTAAGGAACATACAAAAAGACATATAATTGGCATACAAGTCAAATATAATGTTGTTAAAATTCACACATAATGATATAATCCCGTTTTCGACAGTTAAAGAAAAGCAAAGTGGCGCGAACCCTTGATT
>CAYUYJ010000051.1:0-15576 GCA_964449325.1 uncultured Lachnospiraceae bacterium
TATTTTTTAGCCGGTGCAATACCCGTTAGGTCAGCCGAAAGGCTGAACTGTTACAGATTTTTTGAATATATATGACAGAATGTACAAAAACAAATATGGAAATACAGTAAAAACGTCAAAAATAATGCGAAAAAGTATTGGTGTATTGACAAAATGAATAGATAAGTGGTAAATTTAAGTCAGATACGAAAGTTCACGAAAATTTCGTATCAAAAAGAAACGAAACAAGTGAGGGAGCGGCTGTGGGAGAAAAGGAATTTACAAGAGGGGCAGGAATATTATTATCAATAACAAGTTTGCCCTCGCCTTATGGAATAGGAACACTTGGAGATGCCGCATATAAATTTGTGGATTTGCTTGTTGACTTAAGACAGAAATACTGGCAGGTGTTGCCGCTGGGTCCTACCAGCTTTGGTGACAGCCCATATCAATCCTTTTCCGCATTTGCAGGTAATCCGTATCTGGTTGATTTGGATATACTTGTAAAAGAAGGACTTTTGAAAAAAGAAGAAATCAAAAGCTTCAATTGGGAAAGCGACAGAACAGATGTGGATTATGCCACGATTTATAAAAATCGTTTTCTTGTTTTGAAAATGGCATATGCAAGATTTCAGGAAAAAGAAGATTACATAAGCTTTGAAAAAGAGAATAGCTTCTGGTTGGATGAATATAGTTTTTTCATGGCATTGAAAACGTTTTCTGATAATAAGGAATGGACGCAGTGGGATGAAAAATTAAGAAACAGGGATAGTAAGACTCTTGATGAATATCGAATCAAACTTGCAGATGAAATCGGTTTTTGGAAGTTCTGTCAGTTCAAATTTTTTGAGCAATGGAAGAAATTAAAAAAATATGCCAATTCCCGAGGCATACAGATTATCGGAGACATTCCGCTATATGTAGCACAGGATAGTGCGGATGTCTGGGCAGGGAGAAAGCAGTTTTTGCTAAAAGAAGACGGAACACCTACGGTTGTTGCAGGATGTCCGCCGGATGCGTTTTCTGAAGACGGACAGCGCTGGGGAAATCCCATATACAATTGGGAATACATGGAGAAGGATGATTTTTCATGGTGGAAAAAGAGAATGCGTGCCAATGCAGCATTGTATGATATCATCCGAATTGACCATTTTATCGGTGTTGTGAGATATTACAGTATTCCTGCCGCAGAACAGACAGCAAAAGGCGGCAAGTGGAATAAGGGACCGGGGAAAAAACTTACCGATGCGATTGAGAACGCAATCGGCGACAGCAAAATCATTGCCGAGGATTTAGGCGTTGTCGTACCGGGAGTGAGAAAGCTGATGGCAAAGACCGGATGGCCCGGTATGAAGATTTTGTTATTTGCCTTTGATGGAAATACAGCAAATGAACATCTTCCCCATAATTATCAGGATACAAACTGCGTAGTATATGCGGGAACCCATGATAATGACACGGTAGTAGGATATTTTAGGGATAAAACGGAATACGAACTGGCTTATCTCTATGAGTATCTGAATATAAATTCAAAAGAAGAATTACCGGATGCATTTATCCGGCTTGCTTATTCCAGTATTGCAGATGTAGTGATTTTTCAGATGCAGGATATTTTGAAACTGGGAAATGAAGCGAGAATGAATTTACCCTCTACGGTCGGTACAAACTGGCGCTGGAGAGTAGGAGAAGAAACCCTTTCGGAAGAACGAAGGGTGTGGATACGTACAATGGCAACAATTTACCGCCGTTGAAAGTACGAAACATACTAATTCGATATAGGATGTGTATCACACATTTTATATAAAAAATGCTAACAATTTTATGAAAAGAAAAGGAGAGGAAACTTTTATGAAGAAGAAAGCTTTAGCATTACTTATGGCTTCCGCTATGGTTGCATCTTTAACAGCTTGTGGAAGCAAAGAAACAGCAACAAACGACTCTAAACCGGCAGATACAACTGCTGAAAGCACAGTTGCTGAAACAACAGCAGAAGTAGCACCGGCTGAAACAACAGCAGAGGCAGGTGCTGAGGAAGAAGAGGCAATTACAGCTACTATTACTGTATGGTCTCCTTCCGAAGACCAGTCAGCAGATATGGGTAACTGGCTTCCTACTATGTGCGAACAGTTTGCAGCAGAGCATCCGAACTGGACACTTACTTTTGAGTATGGTGTATGTGCAGAAGGTGATGCAAAAGCAACTGTAACACAGGATCCTTCAGGTGCAGCAGATGTTTATATGTTTGCAAATGATAACATTACAGACTTAATTGCATCTAACGCTATTGCTAAATTAGGCGGCGAAACAGCAGAATATGTAAAGAGTACAAACTCTGCAACAATTGTTGATTCTGTATCTGTAAATGGTGACATTTATGGTGTACCTTTCACAACAAATACATGGTATATGTACTATGACAAGAGTGTATTCACAGAGGATGATATCAAGAACCTTGATACTATGCTCGAAAAAGGTAAGGTTGCATTCCCGTTAACAAACTCCTGGTATATTCAGGCTTTCTATGTAGGTAATGGATGTACTTTATTCGGTGACGGCTATGATGAAGCAGCAGGAATCGATTTCTCCGGTGACAAAGCAGTAGCAGTTACAGATTACTTAGTAGATTTAGTAGCTAATCCGAACTTTATCAACGATGCTGACGGAAAAGGTCTTGCAGGTCTTCGTGATGGTTCTGTAAACGCTATGTTCTCCGGATCATGGGATGCAGCAAGCGTAAAAGAAGCACTTGGTGACAACTTCGCAGCAGCAGCTCTTCCTACTTACACATTAAACGGTGAAGAAAAACAGATGTATGCATTTGCAGGTTCTAAAGCTATCGGCGTTAACCCGAACAGCGAAAACATGCAGGTAGCAGTAGCTCTTGCTAAATACCTTGGTGGCGCAGAGGCTCAGAAAGCTCATTATGAAATGAGAAGCATTGTTCCTTGTAATACAGAATTACTTGCAGACCCTGCTGTATCTGCAGATGCAGTAGTAACAGCTCAGAATGGTACTTTCGATAGTACGTCTATCATCCAGCCGTTCGTAGCTGCTATGGGTAACTACTGGGGACCGGCAGAAAACATGGGTAAAGCACTTATCAATGGTGATGTTACACATGATAACGCTGCTGAGCAGACAGAATCCATGAACGATACAATGAATTCAACCGGTCTGTAAGATTTAGAATAACCGGTTAAGGGCAAGTAAGTCTAGGCTGCTTACTTGACAATGGGGAGGGTGTTATATGCTAAGGTTACATATACACCCTCTCTCTTAAAAAGAGAAAATTGTGCTTTGAGTGAGTGGTTTAGAAAGAGCCGTTATTCAGGCAAGGAGGTTGAATTATGAAAGCGAAGAAGAAAAAGAGATATAATCAGTTTCCGAGTCCTTATACTTTTAAGAATGCCGTATTGAAGGGAGATTTGATTACCAAGCTTTCTTTGGTGATTATGGGTGCGGGAAATATTGCACACCAACAGATTGTGAAAGGACTTTTATTTTTAGGAGTAGAAGTTGCGTATATTTGGTTTATGATAAAGACCGGGTTGCATAATCTTGCAATGCTGCCGTCTTTAGGAACTGTGGAAACGCAGGAAGTATGGAATGAGAAAAAGGGTATATTTGAATATGTTCAGGGTGATAGTTCACTGTTGATTTTATTGTATGGTATTGTTACCATTACGATTACCATTGTGTTTATTCTTGCATGGAAGGGAACGGTAAAAAGTGCTTATAAGGCAGAATGTCTTGCAAAAGCAGGAAAGCACATTAATTCAATTAAAGATGACATTAAGGATTTGTTTAATCAAAATTTACATAAATTGTTGATGACGCCGCCGTTTATCGGAGTTTTGGCATTTACTATCATGCCCCTTATCTTTATGATTAGTATGGCGTTCACCAACTATTCAAAAATAGACGAGCATTTGGTTTTATTCGACTGGGTGGGACTGGCAAACTTTAAAGAGGTGTTAAGTTTTAGCTCTACAACCGGTAAAACATTCTGGTCTGTACTTGGTTGGACCATTATTTGGGCGATTTTTGCTACCGGATTAAACTATATATTCGGTATGATTTTGGCAATTGTTATTAACCGAAAGGATACAAAATGTAAAGGCTTTTGGAGATTTTGCTTTGTACTTTCCATTGCAATTCCTCAGTTTGTTTCCTTACTTATTATGCGTACCATGCTTCAGCCGGATGGAGCGGTAAATGTATTGTTAAAGAATTTGGGACTGATTGATAACTCCCTTCCTTTCTTTAATAATGCAACATGGGCCAGAGTAACTGTAATTGTCATTAACCTGTGGGTAGGTATTCCTTATACTTTGTTACAGGTAACCGGTATTTTGCAGAATATTCCGGCAGAGCTTTACGAATCCGCTAAAGTGGATGGTGCAAATGCAGTTGTTACATTTTTCAAGATTACATTGCCGTATATGTTGTTTGTAACAACACCGTATCTGATTACAACCTTTACCGGAAATATTAATAACTTTAATGTTATTTTCCTGCTTTCCGGAGGGGCACCGTGTCCGGTTGACCGTACCGCAGGTAAGACAGATTTGCTTGTTACATGGTTGTATAAGCTGACTATTGATAAACAGTATTACAATATCGGCGCTGTTATCGGTATTTTGACATTTATTTTCCTTGCGATTGTTGCATTGGTAACATATCATAATACCGGATCCTATAAGAATGAGGAGGAATTTCAATGATGAAGAAAAAAGAAACGACTTCCGCAAAAACCAAAAAAATAGTTACAAATGTAATTGTGCATATTGTACTTGCTGTTTTGGCATTCATATGGGTTTTCCCGATTATCTGGGTAGTGCTTACCAGTTTTCGTGGTGAAAAAGGTTCTTATATGACAACCTTTTTCCCTAAAACCTACACCATAAATAATTATATAAAGTTGTTTACGGATACAGCAGTGTTAAACTTCCCGCAGATGTTTAAGAATACGCTTATCATCGCTATTTTCTCCTGCCTTGTATCAACGTTCTTCTTATTAAGCGTGTCTTACTGCTTGTCAAGACTTCGCTTCAAGCTGAGAAAGCCGTATATGAATATGGCAATGATTTTAGGTCTGTTTCCGGGATTTATGTCCATGGTTGCCGTATATTATATTTTGAAAGCCATCGGACTTTCCGAAGGAGCAATGATTCGTGTGGCACTTGTTATGGTTTACTCCGGCGGTGCAGGACTCGGTTTCCAGATTGCCAAAGGATTTTTTGATACCATTCCGAAGGCATTGGATGAGGCTGCTTATTTGGATGGAGCAACGAAATTTCAGGTATTTACGAAGGTTACCGTTCCGCTTAGTAAACCGATTATCGTATATACCATATTAACTTCCTTTATTGCACCATGGATTGACTTTATTTTCGCAAAGGTTATTTGCCGTGCCGAAAGCAAATACTATACCGTAGCTCTTGGGCTGTGGAAGATGCTTGAAAAGGAATACATTGATAACTGGTACACCTGCTTTGCGGCGGGAGCTGTATGTATCTCTATTCCGATTGCAATTCTCTTCATCTTTATGCAGAGATTCTATGTAGACGGAATGAGCGGAGCCGTAAAAGGCTAAAGAAAATCATGTGGTACGGCACTTGTCAGAAAATGGCAATGTGTCGTACTGTTTTTGTATATTTATTTTGGGGATAGAAAATATGGAGGGAGAAGCGTATATGAAAAAGAAGTGGATTGCAGGACTTTTGTGTGTCTGTTTACTTACCGGAAGTCTTTTTGGGGGCTGTGGAGCGAGTAAGGAGACTGATAACAACGAAAAAACGACACAGGAAGCTACAACCGTAGAAGAAACGGCGGGAGAAATTACCCCCGAGTCGCCGATGAGACAGGCGAATTTTGGGGAACTGAATATTCCTGATGACAAATACCGTACCTTTTATGAGGTGTTTGTTTATAGCTTTTATGACGGAAACGGAGACGGTATCGGAGATATTCCCGGATTAATTGAAAAGTTGGATTATATCAATGACGGTGATGATACAACGAGGGAGGATTTAGGCTTTAACGGATTGTGGCTGATGCCGATTATGCCTTCGACAACCTACCATAAGTATGATGTAACCGATTATTGCAACATTGATCCGGAATACGGGACGTTGGAGGATTTTAAAAAACTGATAAAAGAGTGTCATGACAGAGATATATCGGTTATTATTGATTTTGTTATGAATCATACCTCGTCCAAGCATACATGGTTTGTAACAGCCTGTGAGTATTTGCAGGGACTGGATGGAAGAGAACCCTCCGAAGAAGAATGTCCTTACTTCGGATATTATCATTTTTCCCAAAATCAAGAGACGGGTTACTGGTATCAGGTGCCCGGAACAGACTGGTATTATGAAGGAAAATTCTGGAGTGAAATGCCTGATTTGAATCTGGATAACAAAGCAGTCAGGGAAGAGTTTGGAAAAATTGTGGATTTCTGGTTGGATTTGGGAGTGGATGGTTTCCGTCTGGATGCCGCCAAAGAATATGAGTCGGATGCTACAACTGCGAATGTGGAGATTCTGTCATGGTTTAATGATATGGTAAAAGCAAAGAAGGAGGATGCCTATATTGTGGCAGAGGTCTGGACGGATATCGGAACCTATGCCAAATATTACGAGAGCGGTATTGACAGCGTATTTAACTTTGGTTTTGCCAATAATAACGGGTTGATTGCCAATGTAGCAAAAGGCAGTGGCAATTATGATGCAACAAGATACGGCTTGGGCGTAGCAAGCCTTAGGGAACGCTTTGGAAAATATAATGAAAACTATATTGATGCTCCTTTTTATACCAATCATGATACGGGAAGAAGTGCGGGATATTATGGCGGAGAATTTGCAGAAGCACAGACGAAAATCAGTGGTGCATTGAATCTTTTTATGAGTGGTGCAGCTTTTGTATATTACGGGGAAGAACTTGGCATGAAGGGCTCCGGTAAAGATGAAAATAAACGTGCCCCTATGTACTGGTCAGAAGATGCAGCGGCAGAAGGAATGTGTGCAGGACCGAAGGATATGGAAACGGTGGAGATGAAATATCCGAGTCTGGAAGAACAAAAGGACGACAGCTATTCCATTTATAATTTCTATAAACAGGCAGTTCTTTTGAGAAACCGCTATCCTGAAATTGCAAGAGGAGAGGTTTCGTTTGTAGAGGAATTGTCGAATGAAAGTGTATGCGTTTTAACAAAAGAATATGAAGATTCCAAAATAATGCTTGTGTTTAATTTATCACCGGAAAAAAAGACAGTTGACCTTTCGGCTATGAAAATAGAAGGTTTGAATGCAGATAGTCTGGAAATCGGCGGGATGCTTTTGACCGGAAAGGAAGCAACGGAAAAGGGAAACACCGATGTGGTGCTCCCCGGGTATTCCGTTACGATTTTAAAATAAGCGGTGAGACTTTTGTAAAATCTCCGTCCATAATCACATATGTAGCAGGAACCGGGCTGCCTGTAAGGGCAGGGGAGATGTTACTGTGAATATAGAGACTATCCATCTGACAGGCATTGGCAATTCCAACATCACAGGAAGGGTCATTGCCTATCATGATGGATTTTTTTCTGTCCAGTCCATAGGTTGTAAGGAGTCTTTCCATGAAGGCAGGAGCCGGTTTTTTTATCCCTATGTCTGAAGAATAGAAAACGCCGTTAAAATAAGGAAGCAGCCCTAAAGCATGCACTTCCGGTTCGGTAAATAAACGTTGCGCATTGGAAAGCAGATAGATTTTTTTGTTTGCTTTTTTCAGAGCAGTGAGGAATTCTGCTACACCCGGATACAGACCAAGCTTTTCACGCGAAACAATACGAAATAAATTGCCTAGTGTAAAAATATATTGCTCGGTAGGGGTTACATTTTTGGCAAGGAGCATTCTTTTGTATACTTCCTCGATTTGAATTTCGACATTTTCTGTGTGAGATTCCTGCTCTAAAAGGGTAATGCCGGAAAAATAAGCATTTCGGCATTCGGCAGGAGTGTAGTCTGCGCCGAAACCGGCAAGAAGGTCACAGACCTTTCTCCACAAATATGGTTTTCTTTCGTTGGTATGTACATCTGCTAAAGTTCCGTACAGGTCAAAAATATAATTTTGATACATAAATGCTCCTCTCTTAAAATTATTTTGCTACATTTTTTCTACAAAGCAAGGGGTGAAAATCCGGAAAACAAAGAACCCGAAAGCGGGAAACTTTCGGGTTCTTCGTTGTGTAAAAGGGGAATTCTTCCGGAATTGCTAATTAGCAAACTTGATGCTGTTCATCAAGTTGTTTTTAGTATACCGTTAAGAAACTGTTAAGTCTATAATAATATTAGCTTTTGATAAAAATATATTAGCCATAAGCTTTATTTTTTAGAAATTTGCAGATTTTTGTCATACACAATATTTTTTGTATTTTTCATAATCCTGCTGTTTTAGGTTTAATTCGAGGAAAACACCTTCCGGGCGATAAGAAGTATTTTTTACGGAGGCGTTTTCCAAAAGATAGGAGGTAACATTTCCGGCGTGATAAGGAATACACATCGTGCAGTCTACGTTGGAAACGGAAAGTAACCGGGAAATGGTATCGGCAAGTTCCTTTAAACCTATTTTGTTTTTTGCGGACATATAAATTCGGTTATCGATTATCTTTGGAAGCGGAAAAGTTTCCTCGGCCAAATCTGCTTTGTTAAAAATATAGAGAACCGGAATGTGTCCGGCATCCAGTTCTTTTAAAGTGTCATTTGTTACTTTCATATGTTCGCGGTAGTTTTTGTCCGAAAAATCAATGACCTCTAAAAGCAAATCGGCATATTTTACTTCTTCTAAGGTAGAGCGGAAGGCTTTTACCAGAGTATGAGGAAGTTTGTCAATAAAGCCGACAGTATCCGAAAGCAGGAAGCTTCTGTTTTGTTCCAATTCGATTTTTCGGACGGTGGTATCCAGAGTGGCAAAGAGCATATCCTGTTCCAATACCTTTTTCGTCTCATCTTTTCCGTAAGTGTCCAGAAAAGCATTTAGCAGTGTGGATTTTCCGGCATTGGTATAGCCCACCAGTGCTACTTTCGGAAGATAGGATTCCTGCCTTTTTTTACGCTGGGTGCTGCGTTCCCGTGTGACCTGTTCCAACCCCTTTTTTAGTTCACTGATACGGTGTTCAATATAGCGTCTGTCCAGTTCCAGTTTTTTCTCACCGGCCCCCTTGTTGCTTAAACTGCCGCTTGTACCTCCCTGTCTGCCCAGGGAGGTGCGCATGCCGACAAGTCGTGGCAGCATGTATTGCCAAGATGCAAGTTCTACCTGCAGCTTGGCTTCTCCTGTACGCGCCCGCTCTTTAAAAATCTCCAGAATCAGGTAGGTTCTGTCGAAGATGGGAAGTTCCAGTTCGCTTTGCAGATTCCGAAGCTGGGTGGGTGTCAGGGCATTGTCAAAGATAAGTAAATCGGCTTCCAGAAGGGAAGCGGTTTCCCGCACTTCGGCTACTTTTCCGGTTCCGATGTAGAGTGCTGTATGTGCGACAGGCATATTTTGTGTTATGATACCTACCGGCTCATAATTACAGGCTTTGGCAAGAGAAGCGAGTTCTTCCATAGAGTGCTCAAATTCCTCACTGTTATTTAAGTTTACGCCGACAAGCAGCGCACGTTTTTTTGTTTCTGTCTGCTGATTCAATAGAATATCTCCTTTTTAAAGTGGAATGGTTGGTTGTCAATATGCAATCTGTTCTGTATAATATAACATAGATAAAAGCATATTTCAAAAGAGTAATATACGGAAGGACAAAACATGTATGATTTTTTAGTAGTATTGCAGATTATTGGTGTTTTTATTTCCTGTGGAGTGGTGGCTTTTATTGTTTCGGAAAAGCCTTCCAAACCACAGCAATATTTATTGCTGGCAGGATTGGTTTCCTTGCTGGATGGTATCGGGTATTATAACGAGCTGACGGCAAAGTCGGAGGAGGCGGCGATTCTTGCCATTAAAATAGAATATATCGGACTGATAACGATGGTTCCTCTTATGTTTTTATTTATGGCGAGGTGCTGTGATTATGAAATGAACAAGATAGTGCGAAGTTTCGTTTTTGCATTTCCGCCGGCATTTCTTTTTTTAGTAACAGCACTGGATAAACATCCGTATTTTTATAAAAGCTATTATTTTGACACACAGCCACCGATACCGCATATTGTCAGCGAAAAGACACCGTTTTATTATTTATATCTTATTTATACTTGTCTGATGCTTGTTATGCAGATGAGAATGTCAGTCAGATATTATTTGAAATATCGAAGCAAGGACGGTCTTGGAATTCTACGACTGAATGCGGCATATATAATTCCGTTTTTGGCAATTATCGTGGGGATGACAGGAAAATTAAAGGGCTATGATCCGGTGCCGATTTCCCAACAGATTGCATCTATGTGGATGATAATTATGGTACGGAAATATCGAATTTTTGATTCGGCACAGATGGCAAAGGATACCATTCTGGACAGCATTACAGAGGGGTTTTTTGTTATTGATACGAATAAAAAACTGCTTTTTTGCAACGAAACGGCAACAAGGATGTTTCCGAAGTTAGGGGAAAAAGAACGTGCGCAGGAGCAGATAAACAAGCTGATTACACATAATAAAGATACAATTACCGTGGATGAGCAAAAAATTGAGATTCATATAACGCCCTTTTATGACCATCATATATTAAAAGGCTATACCACATGGCTTTTTGACAAAACTGATGAATATGCGTATACACAGAGGCTGATTGAACTAAAGGAACAGGCAGAACAGGCAAATCAGGCAAAATCCGTATTTCTTGCCAATATGTCTCATGAAATACGGACACCGATGAATGCCATTATCGGTATGGCGGAGATTATGCTTCGGGATGAACTGCCGGATACGGTACGGGATAATACCGTCAATATCCAGAAGGCAGGGCAGTCGCTTCTGAAAATTATTAACGATATTTTGGATTTTTCCAAGATTGAAACGGGTAAAATGGAACTGGTAAGCGTACGATATGAGGTAAGTGTGTTGGTGCATAATATTGTCAGTCTTATCGGCGGAAGAATGAAAGAAAAGAAACTGGAATTTATTGTGGAAGTGGATAAGGATATTCCGTCCGAGTTATATGGGGACGAAATGCGTATCCGCCAGATTCTGATTAATTTGCTGAATAATGCATTGAAATTTACGGAACAGGGCTATGTGAAGCTGAAAATGTGGAGAGAGGATTTGGACGGTCAGATGCTCTTGTATGCCAGTGTGGAGGATAGCGGAAGCGGTATCAAGGAAGAAAATATTGCCGGGCTTTTTAACAGTTATGAAAGGGTGGATCTTGTAAAAAACAGAACGATAGAAGGAACCGGTTTAGGACTTGCTATTTGTAAGAGTCTGGTGGAATCCATGGGCGGAAAGATTTCGGTGGAGAGTTGTTACGGGAAAGGGAGTACTTTTTCTTTCTATGTGATTCAAAAAATCGTAAATCCGGAGCCTGTTGGAGCGTGGGAAAAAAATAACGTAAAGACAAAGAATCGGAAAATACAAGCTCCTTTTTTGGCACCCGAGGTGCAGGTCTTGGTGGTGGATGATACCAAAATTAATCTGAAAGTGGCATGCGGGCTGTTGAAAACAATCCAAATTACAGCAGATACGGCGGAAAGCGGAATGGAATGTCTGGAGAAGATGAAAGAAAAAGAGTATGATATGATTTTTATGGATCATATGATGCCGGAAATGGACGGTATTGAAACCACGAAAAAGATTCGGGAAATGGGTGGGGAATATTTCCAAAATGTACCTGTCATTGCACTGACTGCGAATGCAGTAAACGGTGCAAAGGAAAGGTTTCTGAATTCCGGTTTTCAGGATTTTATATCAAAGCCCATTGATATGGAGCAATTGTGTGATTGTATTAAAAAATATGCAAAAAATAAGATTATTTTACAGGAGAACGATTGATTTTCAGCTCTTCAAATGTTACCATCTATAAAGAAAAATTGAAAAGTTTGAGGAGGTTTCAGATGGACAAGCATTTTAACACACCATCCGAAGTAATAGAAGGAAATATTCAGGCAGGGGTAGGAAAAGCAACTTTGCCGCTCGGAAAAATGATTTTACTCGGTATTATGGCCGGTGCTTTTATTGCCTTGGGAGGGGCTACCAGTTCCACGGCCGTACACAGTATTTCTGATGTTGGACTGGCAAGAACGCTTGCCGGAGCAATTTTCCCGGTGGGACTGATGATGATTGTATTTGTAGGTGGAGAATTGTTTACCGGAAATTGTCTTATTACCATGGCGGTGTTAGATAAAAAGGCAACGATAGGACAATTGGTTCGGAATCTGGTTGTGGTATATTTCAGTAACCTTGTAGGTGCTTTGATTGTGGATTTTCTTATTTTCTATAGCGGAAATCTGGATTATACGAATGGACTGCTTGGTGCGTATACCATTAAGGTAGCTGTTGCAAAAGCAAGTATTACACCTGTGAAAGCAGTGACCTCGGGAATTCTTTGTAATATGCTTGTATGTCTTGCTATTTTGATGGCAGGAGCGGCAAAGGATGTGGCAGGGAAAATATGGGCAATCTTTTTCCCTATATGGGCATTTGTTGTAGGAGGATTTGAACACTGCGTTGCAAACATGTTTTATATTCCGGCAGGAATTCTTGCAGCAAGTAATCCGGACTATGTGGCAAAAGCAGAAGAGGCATACGGAATTACGGCAGCACAGTGTGAAAACTTAACCGTTTTACAAAGCTTGCATAATTTTATTCCGGTAACAATAGGTAACATCATTGGTGGTGCTGTTTGTATCGGTGTAGCTTATTTCTTTATCTTCAGAAAAGACTGGAACAAAAAAGCAGCTTCGTAAGCTGCTTTTTTATGTAGGAAAGTGCGCGAGCCAAGTGGTGGCGGTTAGGGAGAATGCGAAGCATTCTCTTGGAAGTGCCGCCGCCGGGCGGCACTTTATTATCTTTCCAGAAAAGCTCTTTGACGAGCCAGTTCTTCGGGAATATCGGCATGTGCATTTCTGATTTTCTGTTCTACATTTTCCAAATGGTGAAGCTTCTGTACATTTTTTACTTTGTAACGTTCCAGAATTTCACGGAACAGCGGGTTGGCACCTAAGACGGCACGCACCTCTTTCGAGAAAGGACAGTAGGTAAAGAGAATGGTTCGGGACACTTTGTTTAGTCGCGGAGAACCTTTCCCTTCAAATATAATCCAGCTTATGTAATCACGGACAAACATTTCCTTGTAACTGTTCTTTGCCTTTTGCAGTGAGGATTTGAGTTTATCCTTTGCTTCCTGTGATAACTCTCTGTTTTTACGGTAGAATTGAATATAATCACAGTATTCACTGGTAAGCGAGCGTTCGCTTAAATCGTTCCATCTTGCTCCCTGAATACGACGGCACATTTCCCAACGGAATTCACCGGTCAGACGAACAAGAATTGTTTCCAAATCCTCCATCTGGAAAATGGAAACCATCATACGTGCGGGTGTGGTACGTTTCTTTCCTTCGATTTCCTGCCACATAACACCGCGGACACCGATATTCGGCATTAGGATGACGTCGGGAATAACCTCTACCTGCACCAGTTCCTTTCCGATACCGAGAGAAGGATTGGTATAAATAGCTTCCCGACAGTAAGCACTGAAATCAGCGGAACGGATATTCTCGAAACATTTGGAAACCATGTCGGCAGTTATCAGGGATTTTTGCAAATCCTTTAAAATGTTGTGCTCGGAAAAAACAGGGCAGAAGGTGGTAATACGTCCGAAACTCATACGGTTTACAAGCGGGAACATATTTTCAATTTCAAAAGCGGTCTTGCCTTTCTGATCCTGCAAAAGAGTACGCTCTTTGGCTTCCGTAATTTTGCCGGTGACTTTCATTTCGTGGATGAAAGCGGTATAGTCGGAATCAAATTCGTTACGGCTCGGTTCTTTTTTGCCGGTATAAATCGCACGGAACCAGTCATATATGGTATAAATTCCACGCTGCGGTGCACTGGGAATCTTGCGCAGTAAGGAGCGCAGATAAACGGCGTTTTCCATACCTGCAAGTTCCTCGTCCATATAGCCGAACAAAAAGAACATCATTAAGACATCAGGCACCTTTTTGTCTTCCAGACTGGCAAAAAAAGCATGTTCGTAAATCTGGTAGAACAGCTTGGTGATTTCCATACGAAGTCTTCTGGTTTTATCGTCCGTAGCATTTTTATCAATCAGTTTTTTGAAATCGTCAAGTAATTTACGGAACTTGGTGTTAACTTCCGCATCACATCCGGCATAGTCCAAAATCGTTTCCAAAGAGTCGGTAAGGGAAGCGACATCCTGTTCGGAAGCAGTTACTTCCTCTTCCGCAAATCCTTTTTCTTCCAGATTGTGCAGCTTGGTTTTGTATTCTGCAACGCGGGAAGAGAGAAGGTCGCGGTCAATGGAACTTTCTGATTCCAATTGAATCAGGAGTTTGCTGATTGCGGCACTTACTGCCGTGCTGTCTTGTGCCTGTGCACCGATACGGAACAGCAGACTAGTGTACAGGTCAAAGAAATCCAGATGGCTTTCGTTCAATAAAAGAACCGATACATCGGACTGATAATCAGAAAGCATCCGGCAGACAGTCAGAGTTTTTCGTACATCATGGCTTGCTTTAATCATGATGCCGGAAAGAATCCACGGATTTTTGTTTAAGAAAGACGGAACCTTTCCGGAAATGGCTTTCCGAATACTTGTGTAATAATTAGAGAGCCAGTATTCAATATCGTCTTCCAAAACAAGCGGTTCCAAATTTTCCAGTTCCGGAAGTGCTCGCGGTGAAACCTTGTAACGGGTACAAAGTTCCATGTATTCATTGTAGCTGTCCATCAGGTATTGATAGGAATTGCTGCATGCATATTTTGCCATTTCGTAATGGTCTAATAAGGCACAAACCTGTTTGAACATGGAAATTGCAAATAAATTTGCTAAATCCTCGCTGGAAGCAAACAGGTTGCCGATTGGTTTTTCAATTGAATAGGAATAGGAAATATAGGACGTATCCGATACTGCTTCATAAGTAAAGCAGTGAGTATCGTAATCCAACTCCAAAAGTCCGATTACATCGCCCTTTTCCAATAATAATTCGCCACCGGGAAAGAGAAGCTTTACTTCTCCGCTTACGATTAAGTGCAGACTGTTTAACGGCTGTCCGCTTTGTAAAAGAATTTCCCCTCCGGAGACTGACTGTGTTGCCATAATACCCCTCCTTATATAAAATAATACTTTTATTATACTAATTTCGTATAAGAAATACAAGAAAAAAGCCTTTTTCGTTGAATTTTTGGAAAAATTTTTCCCACTTACTGTATTTTTTTGCAAAATATGATAAACTGTTAAAAGTGAGAGTGAAAGAACCGGTAGCAGACCGATGCGGAGGATGGAAATGGAAAAAGAAGCAGATTTGAGAGAACAAATGATAGCAGAGTACCGCAGCGAGGTAGAAAAATATTTAAAATACATTCCCTGGTTGCAGGAGAAATCGGGAGCACGGGTCTTCGACAGTTACTCCCTCTTTTTAATTGAACAGAAATCTCTGCAAGCCG
>CAYUYJ010000052.1:0-14956 GCA_964449325.1 uncultured Lachnospiraceae bacterium
ACTAATTTTTCACAGTTTATTCTGCAATGGGAATGGGTTTTCGGTCTCCATCCCGACCGCTGGAACAGGTTTAAGGTCTCTGTTCCGACCATACTAGTATCTCTTTTTGTAATCTAATTATACACTACAATATGCCTATCGTCAAAAGAATTTTTTCTCCTGTATTTTTCTGAATATTTTCCTCAATACACTTTGTAAAGAATTTCTTTATTACTTCCATATATAAGGAACTGTTTTCCAAATAATATATAATCGGTGCAGTGTCAATAAACACACGCTTAAATTCTGTCATTATCTCTCAACTCCCTTATATAAGAATCTGCATTCTGTCCTCGTTCCGTTGCCGGCATTACAAATTGGTCAAGATTTACAACTCTTTTTGCGTTGGCATCTGCATCACCTAATAATCCATTAACACCACGCATAATCTGAATAACAAAACCTAGTTTATCTTCGGGTATTCTTTCCAACAATTCAATAGCTTCTTTTCTTATTGCTGTCATAACACATACCTCCGTTTCTGCATATCTCTTCAATGTAAGTATATCCAACTTATGCAAATTTTTCAAGATAAACGTGTCTCTCTTGGCATTTTTCAGACTTTATAGCTTATTCAAAATTCATCCATGAAACACCCCTAACTCCCTTTTTCATTCCTTTTTTCGGCTGAATTTCAGAATATTTCCTTTCAAATTAATGATTTCTTTTCTTTCTTTATAAATCCCTAACATTTTCTTGACAATTTGAACACATTTTCTTTTTATACTAATAGTATCAAATAAAGAAGTTGGCTTGAGTGTGAGCAGTCGTGCCGTATTTGGGTCCGCTTCGACAAACAACCCTCATTGGGTATTCCCCAATGTTTACATATACATATATCTATCTCTCCTCCGAAGAACCTGCCAAACAGGTTCTTCTTTTTTATGTAATAGGAAAGTGCTCTTATGTAGTGAGGAGCTAAGGAGAATTTGCATTGCAAATTCTCTTAGAAGTGTCGCTGCAGAGCGACACTTTTTTATGTTGTTCAGACTCTTTTGATATAACTGCCGCCTGCCTGCACTGCCGCTTCCTTTAAACACAATTCCATAAGTACCTGCATAAGCTTTGGAAGGGTTATCTTTTCGATTCCGTATTCCTGCCATATCTGCTCAATGTTTTTGGGCGTAAAATCTAAAAGTTCGTAAACCGTTTTTTCCGTCTCTGTTACAAAACCGAACCCCTTTTTTCCTTCCACATTTCGTTCGTTTTTCTCTCCCGGAGTTCTGTCCACGGGCAACAGGGTGAAAATATCCTCCGGTGAAGTCAGAATTTCCGCCCCCTGTTTTATCAGACGATTACAACCACAGCTTAATGCATCCGTCATACGTCCCGGTACAACCAACACATCTCTTCCCTGTTCTAATGCCATATCTACGGTAATCAATGTTCCGCTTTTTTCTTTTGCTTCCACTACCACAAGCACGTCACACAACCCACTGATAATCCGATTCCGGGGTGGAAAAAAAGCGGCAAAAGGCCTTGTTCCAGGCGGATATTCTGACAAAATGCCGCCTTTCCACCGTAACAGTTCATATAATTTCCGGTTTTCCTTCGGATAACAGACATCCACACCGCACCCCAATACGGCAAAACTTTCCCCACCCGCATCTAAAGCTGCCATCTGGCTGATTCCGTCAATGCCTCTTGCCATACCGCTGACTATCGGAATCCCTTGCTCTCCCAACTTTTTTCCGAGAAGCTTTGCTGCAAACCTTCCATATTCCGAGCATTGCCTTGCTCCTACTATCGCAACAGAAGGCTTTTCTGTCGCCGGCATTTTCCCAAGAACATATAATCCCCAAGGCGGATCAGGTATATTTTTTAGCTTTTCCGGATAATCAGGATGAAAATAGGGAAGGAAACGAATGCCCTGCCTCTGTAACCGCTCCCATTCTCTCTCCGGTTCCCACAGACTTTGTTTCTCTTTCCACTCCTTCCGTTTTTCTTCTGACAGTTCTTTCCATACCTCTTCTTTGCATTCATAAATATCCTTCGGCAGCCCCACTTTCTCCGTCAGTTTCCACATCCTTCTGTTATTGAAGCCCCATACACGATGCAGTAAATAAGCATAGGGTAACTGTTTTAAAAGCTGTTTTTCTTCCAAAATATATCCTCCTTGCTCCGATAGCAGACCGCTTCCGTAAGATGAATTTCCCGGATTGTTTTCTCCCCTTCCAGATCTGCAATCGTTCTTGCCACCTTTAAAATCCGATGATAGGCTCTGGCGCTGAGTCCCATTGTCTCAAAGATACGTTCCATCAACCTCTGCTCTTTTCCTCCCAATGCACAAAACTGTCGTATATTTCCTGCCGTCAAATCGGAATTAAACCGAATCCCTGTCCCACTATAGCGCTTTTCCTGCATCTTTCGCGCCCGCCTTACCCGTTCCCGTATGGTGGCACTGTTCTCTCTCTTTCCGTCAGGATTAACCAGTTCCTGATAGGACAGCCTCGGTGTTTCCACACAAATATCAATCCGGTCTAAAATCGGTCCCGATATATGCCCCAGATACCGTTGCACCTCAAAGGGTGTACAACTGCACCGGTTTGCATCCGGGAAATTCCCACAGGGACAAGGGTTCATTGCTCCCACAAACATGCAATCTGCCGGATAAACAAAATTGCCGCTGCTTCTGGCTATATGAATTTGTTTTTCCTCCAGAGGCTGTCGTAATATATCAATCGTAGTTCGTGAGAATTCCGGCAGTTCGTCCAAAAACAGCACCCCTCTGTGTGCCAGACTGATTGCTCCCGGCTTTGGTATTCTTCCTCCGCCTGCCAGTGCCTGCACAGAAATCGAATGATGAGGATTCAAAAAAGGTCTTTTTACAATCAACGGCATTTGTTCCGACAAAAGTCCTGCCACACTATAGATGGTTGAAACCTCCATACTTTCCTCCTCCGTAAGCGGTGGCAAAATCGTGGGAATCCGTTTTGCCATCATCGTCTTTCCCGCTCCGGGCGGACCGATAAAAAGCAGATGATGAAAACCTGCCGCAGCTACCTCAACTGCCCTTTTCACCACTTCCTGACCACTGATATCCGCGAAATCTTCTTTGTCTTCCTCTGTATGCAAAACATCAAAGCTGATTTTTTCCGTCCGAATCGGACAAAGCTTGGTGTTATCTTTTTGGGTAAAAAAACGTAGCACTTCTTCTATATGTGCCGTTCCGAGTACCGATATATCCGATATTACCGCCGCTTCTTTCTCATTTTCTTTTGGCACAATACAAAGTTTAATTCCCTCTTCTTTTGCTTTTCTGACAATAGGCAAAATCCCCTTTACTTTTTTAATTTCTCCGGCAAGCCCCAGTTCTCCGATAATCAGTATTTCCTTTGCGCATTCCGCCGGAAACAGCCCAAGAGACTCCATAATGCCGACTGCAATCGGCAAATCAAAAGCAGTTCCCTCCTTCCGTACATCTGCCGGTGCCAGATTTACCGTAATATGCATTGGCGGTAACCGGATTCCTGCATTTTTTAAAGCAACAATGACCCTTTCCTTTGCCTCCTTTACCTCGCTCCCCAGGTATCCTACCATTTGAAAACAAGGCAACCCTTGCGCGGTATCCACCTCTACCTGTACTAAAAAGCTACGGATACCGCAAACCATTCCTGTTGTAACTGTACTAAACAAACGGACTCCTTTCTTTCATATTCCAATGAATTAAATGTGAAAAATTTGACAGTAATAAACTGACATTGAAAATTAATGAATAACAGAACTGTTTACAGATATGACTCTCTGCAATACATTCAGATTTTTGAAATATCTCTTTTCAAGATATGAATTAGTGTAGCACATGCCCAAGTCTCTGGCAAGCTTTCTTTTTTGCTTTTCCATAACTTTTCTCTAAAAAGCTCATACAACAAGCCCGCATGTCTTACGACATACGGGTTTCCAATACTTCCTGTAAAAACTGTAATGCCACCTGTTTACTGATTTTTCCTTCCGCATACAGTTGTTTTATGGATTCCTCCATCGTAATCATCCCACTCTTACGATTCGCCTGCATAACAGCCGGAATCTGCTGTGTTTTTCCTTCCCGAATGAGATTTCTCACAGCCTGATTACCATGCAGCACTTCAAATGCCGCCACTCTTCCCTGCTCCTGTGTTGCAGGAAGCAATTGTTGGAACACCACAGCTTCTAATACATTAGCAAGCTGCCACCGGAATTGCTGTTGCTGCTGAGGCGCAAACCCATCAACCAAATGTTCTATTGCACTGACTGCTCCGTCAGAATCCATTGCAGCCAGAACAAGGTGCCCCGTTTCTGCCGCCGTAATCATTCCGCGTACCGTTTCATTATCCGGTATTCTCCCTACCAGAATCACATCCGGATCTTCCCGAAGCGTTGCCTGAAGTGCATCTGCATAACTGCCTGAATCCCAACCGATTTCCCGCTGGTTTACCATAGATACTTTATGCTGATGCAAATATTCTATTGGATCTTCCAATGTAATAATATGTGCATCCCGCTGATTGTTCATCCTATCCAACATCGCAGCAAGTGTTGTAGATTTACCGCTTCCGGAAGGCCCTGCCACAAGAACAAGTCCCTTACGCTTCTCACACAGCGCATTCACATAAGCCGGTATTCCAAGTTCCTCCGTACTTTTTACAACTATATCAACAAGCCGGAAAGAAAGTGCAACCGTCCCTCTCTGCCTGTAAGCATTCACACGATAACGCCCTGCATCAGAAATGGAATAGGACACATCATATTCGCCTTTTTCCTCAAATTTTTCCCGCTGTGCTTCTGACATAATATTCAAAAGCACCTCCAAAGTATCGGCAGGAAGTAAACGTGGGTATTCCATCGTAACAAGTCTGCCGTTTATACGCATTTTGGGCGGAATCCCGGCTGTAATGTGTACATCGGAAGCTCCTGCCTCTCTTGCCGTTTTCAATATTTCATCAATTGCTGGCATTTTTTCCTCTTTTCTTTACTGCACTCGTAAATCCGCTTTATTCCTCCGGTACCGGTAAGCCCTGCTGCTTCAGTGCGTTTGTATCCATAATATGACGGTTGTCCATCGTTTTCATCACATCCACAATTTCCAAATCATCATATTCTTTATTACTTAAGTCCATCATGATATTATCCTTAAAGCTTAATATCATCGGTCGTAAAATATTCTCCGGATTTTCCGTCAATACCAACGCCTTGTCACCGGTATTCAGTTCTACACTTACTCCCGGAGTTAATAAATTAATGGAATCAATCAGCGCCCTTACTACTTTTTCATCAAAAATCACCGGATTATTCTGCAAATACTTCACTGCACTCACCTCAGATTCCGGTTCCTTTCCAAACTGCATTGCCGTCATCCGTTCAAACGTATCCGCTACCAGCAAAACCTTTGCTGCCATTGACTGCTTCACATTTTTATCAAATTTATTCTGATGGAAAGTCATAAATGCATTTTCCACCTGAACGCAGATTCGTTTGATTGCCTTTCCGTTTCCTAGAACCATCTCCAATTGCTCAAAGCCTGCAATTTTAGCAGCATAAGCCTGCATTTCCTCGTCTTCCGTCAGCTCTTTTTTATCCGCTATTGCTTTCGGTACACTAAACTCCCCTATACTGCCTGCCACTGCAGCTGTAACCGTTTCAATACGCTCATCTACCTTCAGATTCATCCGGTTCGTTATCATCGCACAAAGAATAGCCGAATTAAGGGCATGTTTATAAATATAATCTTCTTTACTTCTCAGATTCTGGATAAAATTAATTTTTTTATCCAGATGCCCATACTCCTTTATGATACTGGAAACAATTGACTCTATTTTAGGTGCTTTTTTCGTATTTATAATGGAATTAAATTCTTCCTCAATCAAATATACTGTTACCGTCTGGAATCGTTCAAACTCGATATCGGCAGCCGACATCGGCGGTGCCGGTTCCGCCGGTTCCAGAATAAAAATACCAATCAGGCCAAAATTACGAATACTTAAAATTCCCTGTGATGTCAGTTTGGAATTCCTGTCATAAAGCATAACTCCGTTCTTATTATAAATCGGACGTGCCAGCCTCATTCCGGTTTTTAAATCCTCTGTTTTTACAAATTGCATGTCAAACCCCTTTTTCCTTTCTTTTGTACCTTTACCGTACTGTAATATCTATCTTAACGAAATTCCTCCCGAAGCTTCAAAAGAGCCCTCTTCTCAATTCTTGACACATAACTTCTGGAAATTCCCAGCCTCTGTCCAATTTCTCTCTGGGTAATCTCCTCACCGTTCATAAGACCGTATCTCATCTTAATAATCTCTTTTTCTCTTTCATCCAGCACCTTTTCCACAAGTCCTGCAAGCTTCTTAATATTATCGTCAAGCGTAATTCTGTCAACTACCTCTTCCTGCTCCTGCTCAATAATATCCAACAGATTAATTTCATTTCCTTCCTTATCCGTTCCGATAGGTTCATACAAGGATACTTCTCTGGAAGTCTTTTTCTTACTCCGAAGCAGCATCAGTAATTCATTGTCAATACATCTTGCCGCATATGTAGCAAGTCTGCTGCCTTTACTTACATCAAAAGAACCAACCGCCTTAATCAGCCCTATGGTACCGATTGATATCAAATCCTCCATATCTTCGTCCACGTTCTGATACTTTTTGGCTATGTGGGCCACCAACCTGAGATTCCGTTCAATCAAAATCTCTTTTGCTTCGGATACAGCCTTGCCCTTTCCCTCCTTAAGCACTTGAATATAACTTGCTTCCTCCTCCGAGGATAACGGTCTTTGAAAGGTTTTCATGCCTGAAGCCCCCAAAGTCAATTTGTTATATTCTATGTATAAAAAGAAAGTTAAGTGCCTTTCCTACCTTCTATGGTGGTTGTATTATTTTCTGCCTTTTCTTTCTGTCAAAAATCTACACATTATTATACAAAAACTCATGTAATATGGCAAGCTTACAGTAAAAATTCCGCCATCACAAAATTACTCACATCCAGTCCTCTTTTTGTTAAAAAAACCCGTTCTTTTCCGTTTACCAAAAGTCCCATCTGCTCTGTTTTTTCCAATACCTTTCCATACACCTGCTCAAGACTTACTCCAAAGTTTGCCAAAAACTCCTCTTTTGACACCCCTCTTACAAGTCGGAGCCCCAAAAACATAAATTCCTCCATACACTCTTCCTTTGTCAGAATCTGTCGCTCCTCTTTCGTAAAATCTCCCCCCAGATACTCCGATAGATTCCGCTTATTCTGAAACCGTTCTCTGCCTATAAGAGATGCCGCCCCCATTCCGAATCCCACATAATCCTGCCGTACCCAATAAGCGGTATTATGTCGGCATTCATAGCCTTCTTTCGCATAATTGGATATCTCATACCGATGATACCCCTCCCCGCTCAGAATCTGCTCCGTCAATTCATACATTTCCCGTTCTGTTTCTTCCTCCGGCAATAAACCGGGGTTTCCCTTTTCTCCATACCATTCAAAAAAGGGAGTCCCTTCTTCCACGATCAGACTATAGGCCGAAATATGCTCCGGCGAAAGAGAAAGTACCCTCTCCAACGTTCTTTTGTAGCTTTCCACACTCTGCCCCGGCAGCGCTGCCATCACATCCACATTGATATTTTCAAATCCAGCCTTTCTTGCTGCTTCATACACGACAAGAAAATCTCTGTAATCATGAATCCGCCCAAGCTTTTTTAGTTCTTCCTCTTCCGTGGACTGTAACCCGATACTAAGACGGTTAAACCCCATTTTTTTATATTCTTTCAGTTTTTCTTCATCCGCCGTTCCCGGATTAATTTCACTTGTTATTTCCGCATCCGGACTGACACAAAAGCAGGCTTTAATGGTTGACATAATCCGAGCCGTATCTTTGGTTTCCAAGACCGAAGGTGTCCCCCCGCCAAAAAAGACGGAAACCACCTGAAAATCCCGGTAGTTTTCCGCCTCTTGTTCTATTTCCGTAAGCAGCCTGTCCACATAATTCTTTTTTGTCTGCGCATTTGCAGATGCCGACAGAAAATCACAATAATAACACTTTCTTACACAAAAAGGTATATGAATATAGACACTTAATTTTTTCATTATTTTCCATCATCCAGTTTCAAAACACTCATAAAGGCTTTCTGCGGAATTTCCACATTTCCTACCTGACGCATCCGCTTCTTTCCTTCCTTTTGCTTCTCTAACAGCTTTTTCTTTCGGCTAATATCTCCGCCATAACACTTGGCAAGAACATCCTTCCGCATGGCTTTTACGGTTTCTCTGGCTATAATTTTTCCGCCTACCGCTGCCTGAATCGGAATTTCAAATAAGTGCCTCGGAATCTCATCCTTTAACTTCTCACACATCCTCCTGCCGCGCTCATACGCATTGTCTGCATGTACAATAAAGGAAAGTGCATCCACCTCTTCCCGATTAATCAGAATATCTAATTTTACAAGACTGGACTGTTCATAGCCTTTCAATTCATAGTCAAACGAAGCGTAGCCTCTGGAACGGGATTTTAACGCATCAAAAAAGTCATAAATAATCTCATTTAAGGGCAAATCATATTTTAACAATGCTCTTGTTCCTTCGATATACTCCATACCAAGATATCGTCCGCGCCTCTCCTGACACAACTCCATAATGGAACCGATAAATTCTGTTGTCACCATAATTTCCGCACTGACAATCGGTTCTTCCATATATTCAATTTCGGAAGGATCCGGCAAATTGGAAGGGTTTGTCAGTTCAATCATTTCTCCGTTTGTCTTATATACCTTATAAATAACACCCGGTGCTGTCGTTACAAGGTCTAAGTTATACTCTCTCTCCAGTCTTTCCTGAATGATTTCCAGATGAAGAAGCCCTAAAAAGCCACAGCGGAATCCAAAACCTAATGCAATGGAAGTTTCCGGTTCGTAATTTAAAGAAGCATCATTTAACTGTAATTTTTCCAGTGCATCTCTTAAATCCGGATATTTGGCACCGTCTGCCGGATACAAGCCGCAATACACCATGGAATTGACCTTTTTGTAACCCGGAAGCGGTTCACTGCAGGGGTTCTCTGCATCTGTTACTGTATCTCCTACTGCCGTATCCTTCACGTTTTTAATGGAAGCCGTAATATAGCCTACCATACCCGCGGATAATTCCTCACAGGGAATAAACTGTCCTGCTCCGAAATACCCTACTTCCACAACTTCTTCACTGGCTCCGGTTGCCATCATTTTAATTTTCGTTCCCTTTTTCACCGTACCTTCTACAATACGACAGAATATAATAACCCCTTTATAGGAATCGTAAAGGGAATCAAAAATAAGTGCCTGAAGCGGATTATCAGGATTTCCCCCCGGTGCCGGAATTTTCTTTACAATCTGCTCTAATACTTCCTCGATACCAATTCCGTTCTTTGCCGAAATAAGCGGTGCATCATGAGCTTCAATGCCGATGACATCCTCAATTTCTTCTATTACTCTCTCCGGCTCCGCACTGGGTAAGTCTATCTTATTAATCACCGGAAAAACATCCAGATTGTGGTCTAAAGCCAAATATACATTGGCTAAGGTTTGTGCCTCGATTCCCTGTGCGGCATCCACAACCAGAATGGCCCCGTCACAAGCGGCAAGGCTACGGCTGACCTCGTAGTTAAAATCCACATGCCCGGGTGTATCAATAAGATTAAAAATATACTCCTCCCCATCCTGTGCCTTATATACGGTTCGAACCGTCTGCGCTTTAATGGTAATGCCCCGTTCTCTTTCCAATTCCATATTATCAAGCACCTGTGCCTGCATTTCCCGGCTGGTCAGGAGTCCTGTTTTTTCTATGATTCTGTCTGCTAAAGTGGACTTACCGTGATCAATGTGTGCCACAATACAGAAATTTCTGATTTTACTTTGCTCTATCTTTGACATGTACTTCCTCCGGATTTTGTCATTTGATGATTAGTATACCATACCGGACAGCACCATATCAAGCATTTGTGCCAACGGATCGCAAGCATTCATAATTTCCTCTACTGTATTTGTCTGTGCTCCAAGTTCCACTAAAAGATATCGTTCCTTCAGATGCATATTATACCGGTAGCCTTTCAGATAAATCCTTCTGGTAAGACCGGGGAAATATTCATTACATGCCGCCTGCATTTGGAAGGAAAAAGCAAGATTAGAACTTAAATTTTCATTGACCAGATAACCAATTTTACCGGTCTGGTTCGTATAGCTTAAGCCGTTAAAAAACATAAATTTTGCCGTGGGACGTCCCTGTACCTCTGTCACCAGCTTGGTACCTTCCGCTACCTCATCCCTATGTAAATCAATGACCACCTGAATATCGGAATTTTCCTGCAAAATCTGCTCTACTGCCGGAAGTGCCTTGGAATAAGCATCATCCCGGTACTCCACATCATACTCTCCGGTATGATGCAACACTTTATATCCATACTCCTCTGTCAAAAGCTGTGTCAGTCTCTCTCCCGCACCGACTATGGATGTAGAAGCATCTCCCGGTACGGAATCTGCAAAGCTTTCCTGTGAATGGGTATGAAAAATTAAAATCTGATAGCCTTCTGTATTTTTAGAAATAGATAAATCTTTCTGCAAAAAACTTTGCAAGTCAATTCCTGCCGCTTTGGCGGAAGTGGTTGGATCTACCGCATAAAATTCTTTTACAACACTCTCCGTATCGGGAAATACACTCCAATCATATTCCATCTGCTTTTCTGATACTCTCGTAAATCCATTCTGCGCCAGTGCTTCGATACTTTCCTCTGCCTTCTTTGTTTCTGTCCTTATTTCTTCTGCATTATTTCCACTCACCTGTAATGCTTCCTCTCTGTTTTGTTCCTTTGCCTGTGCTTCTGCCTGCACGGCTGCAGCATTTTCCGCCTCCATTCCGGCTAAAAGGTCATTGATTTCCTCGTCCTCAACCAAACCTTGGATTTCCGTTTCTTTTACACTTTTCTGTTCTTCCAAAAGCAATTCATAAAAATAATTGTCTTCTATCCTTTCTTCTGCCTGTGACTTCGACGTAGCATAAGCAATGTATGGCGACTGCTGTAAAACCATTCTTTCAATCGAATTTCCCTGTACATCTGTTTTTTCTTTCGTCTGAAAAGAAGCAAAGGGCAGAATCGTCTCCATAACCTCTTCCTGTATCCGGGCAAAAAAATATTCCGGAAGGGAAAAATGTTTTTCTTCTTCTCTTCCCCGACCGATTGCAAACACATTCCCTATCATAACAAGGGCAAGAACAGTAAAAATTCCCCCTCGTACCTTTTTTTTCCGATGACCTTCATTCCATTCTCTCATACAGACAAGTATATGATTTTTTACTATACTTTAGACCTCCCCTTCAAATTCTCCGTCTAAAGTAATATTGATTGCCTCTGAAATCATATAGCTTAATCGTTTAATGGTAGCATCGATATCCTTGCTTGTCACATACATATTACTCAGTTCCGTAAACACTTTCGGTTCTTCATAGGCTGTTGCTGCTTTTTCTAATGCATCGTTAACAATGGTTGCCGCATCCACCACGGTCGGTACTCCGATGGCAATTACAGGAATACCAAGACTTTCCTCTGTCAGTGCGCTTCGATGGTTGCCTACCCCTGAGCCCGGATGGATTCCCGTATTGGTAATCTGCACAGTCCGGTTTAAGCGTTTTGTACTTCTTGCCGCCAAAGCATCAATCACAATCACTACATCCGGTTTCGTCTGTTCCACTACCCCTTTTACAATTTCTGCAGTCTCCATACCGGTTGCCGCCATAACCCCGGGAACAATACTGCTGACCAGATTCATTTTTGTCCGATTATATGCTGCTTTTCCGTATTCCAAAATTACATGTCTTGTTACAAAAAGATTATCCACCACATTCGGCCCCAATGCATCCGCTGTCACTTCCCGGTTTCCAAGACCGACTACCAGTACAGACTGCTCTTCTTCACTGTTCGGAATGACCATCTTTAACTGTTCTGCCAAAGTCTCCGAAATTTCCCTGTGATAATCCTCATCCGCTTCCAACATGGCCGGAGCTTCCAACGTAATATACGTTCCCATCGGCTTACACAAATCTCTTGCCGCATTTTTCGTCCGGATAACTACCTTCGTCACCTTTACTTCTGTCTCTTCATTAAAGTTTTCGTCAATTTCCACTCCCCTGACTTCCTTGTTTGCCTCTTCCACACTTTCTCTTGCTTCCAATGCCAAATCTGTCCGTATCTTAAAGCTGTTTCCCATATTTGTTTTCAATTCCTTTTTTCTTGATTTTGTTCTTTATTTTTTACAAAAAAGTGGGAATTATGTATTGACAACTGATAATCCATACTCTAAAATAATAAAAGTGTGTTTTATTGAAACGTCCGTGTCCGGCTTTGATAAAACATTTTCCTGATAACAATCGGAGATTACGGTAATAGGAGGTGTAAGTCTTGGCTAACATCAAATCTGCAAAAAAAAGAATTTTAGTTAATCAGACAAAAGCTGATAGAAATAAAGCTATCAAATCTGGTGTAAAAACAGCTGTTAAAAAAGTTTCCGCTGCAATCGAAACAGGCGACAAAGCTGCTGCAAACGAAGCATTATTAGCTGCTACTACTGCAATTGACAAAGCTGCTTCTAAAGGGGTATATCACAAAAATACCGCTTCCAGAAAAGTTTCCCGTCTTGCTAAAGCAGTAAATCAGATGGCTTAATGTCATTGCTTGAGAAATAAAAGGATGCCGCTTACGGCACATAAAAAAGAACCTGCTACCGTCATGGCAGGTTCTTTTCTTATGCCTTCTTTTCCTTCCAACCGTTTACCGGCTGTGACCGCCGCCTCCGTGAGATGCTCCGCTGCTGGAAGTATGATGCCCTCCTCCGCCACCTCCCGAACTTGAGCCGGAACTGGTTTCAATGGTTCTGCTTGTTACATTCTTTCGGATAAACGTATCTTCTTTTCGTTTCATCTTCGGCTGACCGCCATTGACATAGCTTCTCTGGTTTGTCGTTTTCTTTCCTTTCCGGTTCGCCAGATTCACAATAATAAAGATAACCGTTACAATGACTGCGATGAAAAACGGCATATACCACGGCATGATTTCGCTTCCGGAAGATGACATATCTCTATACACATCATCCACAAAATTCTTATAAGCAAGATAAGGGTTTGTATCCACATATTCATAAAACTCATCCAGTATATGGTCAATCATGACAGAACTGTATCTATCTTCCACCTTGCCACAGGTAGAAAGCCATGTATAAACACTTCCGTCATCTTCCCTGTAAATATTATCAAGAAGAAGAATACCGTCTCCGATTGGCTTATTATATCCGAATTTGTGTTCATCATAAAAATTGTCCGCGAAAATCATGGTAAATTTATAATATGGTACATTCGGATCATATCCGCGGGCATATTCTTTTAACGACTCATTCAAGGTAACCAAAACAATATCCGCACCTATTTGTGCTTCTCTCTCCGCAATCTGTTCTCTTAATTTATTTTCTTCCTCATCCGTCAGTACATCCGCATAGTCAAAAACTCTTTCCGTCGTACATTCCGTGTTGGTTCTTTCAAATTCCGTTTCGGCAAACGCACCTTTTCCTATCATCACTGCCAGCCATGCAACAAACAGAACTACAAATCCGATAAATACATAACGGAAATAATGAATATATTCCTTCATTTTATAATACCCCCAAAATCATTCTAATAAATGTCAGCATAGAACATGTCAGAGCAAAAACTGTTGCCGCATACCCCACCAGCTTCTGCATGGAAAGAGGTGTCTTTCCAATGACTTTTCCGGTTTGTCCGTTAATAAAAAACGGATATTTTTCATTCCTGTAACTGTATGTATATACCCATACCGGAAACAATGCGTAATACAAACCGTTTTTATTCAAATCTAAATTTTTATGATGCGTCCGCATGGTAGAATACTGACCTAATGTTTCATTTAAAAATGCCTCTGCATCTCTCTTTGCTTTTTCTCTTGCTCTCGGTTCCAGCTTTCCGGACGGTTCATTAAACACTTCACTTAAAAATCCGGACAAATATTTTTCTTGGAATCCTTCCAGTACACTATAATCATAGGGCTCCATCAGATCCATAATCCCATCCGGCATTTCCAAAGAAGCATCTACCGGAATCTTATCAAAATCAATGTCCATATCCCGGACAACATGATAATAGCTTGTCTCCGTATACTCCTTATTACCGCTGCGCCATGTACGCACCTTTGTTCCTTCCCCATCAAAGGAATAGTTTGCCAGATAGTCGTACAGCCAAAACGGTACATAGGTTCCTTCCATCTCATTCAGAGTAGCCTCTGACAAAAAACTTGCCGGTGTAAATGCCTTTTTCTTAAACTCCTTCTTTAAAATCTCTTTTGCCTTTTCCTTGCTTATTCTAAAAGGCAGAATCAGATTTGGCTCATACATTCCCTGTACCCGCTTATCAAAGATAATATAATTACCACAGTGTTCGCATTTGGATGCGGATGTAAATTCTCCTATCTCAAGCGGAGCACCACAGTTTGCACATACCTCCTCCGAACTTCCTTCCATCTTCTGCTGACTCTCAGTTCCTTCACAATGGGGGCAATACATTGCCCCTTTATCCGGACTGTAAACAACATTTCCTCCACAATTCTGACACTTAAATATCATTGTCCTACTCTCCTTTTATTCTTTATAGCCATTTCACCACAAAAAGTTACTTCCCTTTTCCCTTAGCGCAAAAATATACATAATAAAACATATCAGATTATACAATATTTTGACAGTAGTTACAATAAATCTTCCTATTTTTCCTCACTACTATTCGCTGCCTCAGTATCCCTGATAATTGTTTTCCGAAGCAGAAACAGACTGCAAATATTAGGAATTGCCATAAGCGAATTGAACAAATCCGCCAAATTCCGGGTCTTCGACAGTTACTCCCTCTTTTTAATTGAACAGAAATCTCTGCAAGC
>CAYUYJ010000053.1:0-12565 GCA_964449325.1 uncultured Lachnospiraceae bacterium
AGTTCCGGATATTTGTAACGCCAGTTATCATATTCCTCTTTGGTGCTTTCGCCATTCTCCAGCTTTTTAGCTTCGGAGAGCCATGCACGGAGCATTTTTTCCATTGAGGAATAGGTGGAATAGTCGGACTTATCCAGACGTAAGACTACTTCACCATCCATTTCGTCAATTTTCAGTCCATACATATCTTCCAATGCGAAAAAGGTGTGCATAAGACCGATGTAGGTATCTATATCCGGTACGGTAAGTGCATGGGTGCTGACATCAAAGATACCAGACATTTCTTTTACGAGGTCTTGCTTGGGTACTCTTGCTTCTGATTCATATTGTGCCATACGGACATCAGAAGTCTTGCCAAGAAAGCCGAGGACTTCTCCAAGCTGCTTTTGTGTCATGCCTTTTCTGTTACGAAAAAATCGAATTCGTTGCCCGATTGCCATAGTAATGCCTCCTTGTTTTCCGAAGGAAAATGCGACTGCCATTGCAGGAGCAGAGGCATTGCCTCCTGTCATGTTGTTGCCATTTATCTGTTAAGTAAAACAGAAATGTTTAAGTAGAGTATAACATGTGTCAATGAGGATAGCAAGAAGAACTTAAATAAAAATGTTTAAGATTTTTCTGATAACCACTTGACTTAACGGAAAATGTTTAGTATTATACAAAACAGAAACTTAAACAAATTAAGTTAAGTTAAAATCGAATGACCGTCCGAGCAGATACCATTCGGAAAAATATGCGATGACCAAGAGTGAGCGTACGAAGGGATGGAAACACGACAAAGTACCACGCAAGGCAACCTGTCAGGAAGGTGTAAGGGAGAGCGGCAAACAAAATTTTGAAGAAAGGGGGAAACCACATGGAGAATAAGAACTTTATGACAGTGGACGAAGTGGCACAGGAACTTAATGTTTCCAAGTCCTATGCCTACAAGGTTGTCAGAGAGCTGAATGCGGAAATGCAGAAGCTTGGCTATCTGACAGTTACCGGAAGAGTGAATACCAACTTCTTCCGCAAGAAGTTATGTTACAGCGAATAGAGAGGAGATGATGTTATGGCTGTATATAAAGACGGAGACAAATGGCGTGTCATTTACCGCTATACCAATTATAAAGGAGAGCGGAAACAGACACAGAAACGTGGTTTTGCAACCAAACGAGAAGCACAAGCATGGGAGAGGGAGGTGATGTTAAAGAGTGAGTCCAAGCTGGACATGACCTTTGCCAGCTTCTTTGAGATCTATGAAGCCGACAAGAAAAAACGGGTAAAGGAAAACACATGGGAGTCCAAAAGCCATATTATCCGCACCAAGATACTTCCTTATTTCGGGGAGCGTAAGATTGCGGAGATTGAGCCGAAGGATGTGATTGCCTGGCAGAATGAGCTTCTTGCCTATAAGGGAGAGAATGGGGAAGTGTATTCCCCAACTTACCTTAAAACCATTCACAGCCGGCTCAGTGCCATCTTCAATCACGTAGTAAGGTATTATCATTTACCTTCCAATCCGGCGCAGAGAGCCGGATCGATGGGAAGTGAGGAACACAAGGAAATGCTGTTCTGGACGAAAGAGGAATATCTGAAATTTGCGGATGTGATGATGGATAAGCCTGTTTCCTATTATGCGTTTGAAATGCTCTACTGGACAGGAATCCGGTGTGGAGAACTGCTTGCTCTTACATCAAAAGACTTTAATTTCGAGCGTCAGGAGCTGACCATCAATAAGTCCTATCAGCGGTTAAATGGCAGGGATGTGATTACCACACCGAAAACCAAGAAAAGCAATCGTACAATCAAAATGCCGAAGTTCTTGTGTGAGGAAATGCAGGAGTATATCGGTATGCTGTATGAGATTGGTGAGGATGAAAGGCTGTTCCAGATTACCAAGTCTTATCTGCACCATGAGATGGACAGAGGGGCAAAGGTTGCAGGAGTAAAGCGTATCCGTATCCATGATCTTCGTCACAGTGCAATTTCACTTTTGATTGAGATGGGATTTTCTGCTCTGGCGATTGCGGAAAGGGTAGGATATGAGAGTATTGACATTACTTATCGGTATGCACATTTATTTCCGACGAAGCAGACGGAAATGGCAGACAAGTTGGATGTGGAGAGAATGGAAGAAGACGAGGCATGGACAAGAATTTAGATTACAAGGGTAGATGGAGAAACAAGACAGTAGCGTTTCGGGTATCAGAGGAAGAAGCAAAGCTGATTGATGACCTAGTTGCGTTATCGGGTCTTACTAAGCAGGACTATATTATCAGACGATTGCAGTGCCGTGATGTGGTGGTACAGGGCAATCCGAGAGTATATAAGGCACTAAGAAATCAGATGGCAGATATTTATGAGGAACTGAAGCGTCTGGAGAGTTGCAGTGAAGCAAATGATGAATTGCTTTACACAATCCAGCTGATAGCGGAAACCATGAACGGATTGAAGGGAGAATGTCCTCTGTTCGCTGAGAGCAGCTCGCATTTTCCTTCGGAAAACAAGGAGGACACAGAATGAGCGTAAAAGAAAAAGCGACTGCTCCGGTTTCATCTGTTGGCGCAGATGGGAAGCAGTCACTATGTAAAACTAACAAGGAAAGTATAGCAGATTTGCCCGATAAGGGCAATCTGCAAGCCACAAATAATCGTGGTTCCGGTGCGGAAGTTCCGGCAGAGAAAAGAGATAGGATTGATGTATTAGAGACAGTATCCATGACAGAACTTTACGATACTGTTTATCCACCCAAGATACCAATTGTGGATGGACTGATCTATGCAGGTACCTATCTATTTGTAGGCGCACCAAAGGTAGGGAAATCCATCTTTATGGCACAGCTCGGCTACCATGTAAGCATGGGGCTTGATTTGTGGGATTATCCGGTGCGGAAGGGCACTGTTTTGTATCTGGCATTAGAGGATGATTATGCAAGATTGCAGAAGCGTTTATCAAGGATGTTTGGTATGGAAAGCAGTGAGAATTTCTACTTTGCCACACAGTCCAAAACTCTGAATGAGGGATTGGAAGAACAGCTTAATCAGTTTGTAAAGGTGCATACGGACGCAAGGCTGATTATCATTGATACCTTGCAGAAGGTAAGGGGAGTTGGTGGAGATAAATTCAGCTATGCCAGTGATTACGAGATTGTAACCAAGCTGAAAGCCTTTAGCGATGAGCATGGTATCTGTCTGCTGGTGGTGCACCACACACGAAAGATGGAGTCCTCTGACAGCTTTGATATGATTTCCGGCACAAACGGACTGCTGGGAGCAGCAGACGGAGCATTTTTGATGCAGAAGGAAAAGAGAACGGATAATAAGGCGGTTTTAGAGGTGGCAGGGCGTGACCAGCAAGACCAGCGACTGCTTCTTGATTTTGACCGGGAACAGTGTGTTTGGAAGCTGACAAAAGCAGAAACGGAGCTTTGGAAAGAACCTGCTGATCCGGTGCTGGAAGCGATTGCAAAAGTGGTATCAGAGGAACAGCCACAGTGGAGCGGAACTGCTTCGGAATTGTTACAGCTTTTGCCGGGGATGGATATGCAGCCAAACATCCTTACAAGAAAATTAAATATCAGCATGGAGCGTTTATTTGTGGATTATGGTATCCGGTATGAGAGTAAACGAGGACACAGTTCACGAATGATTAAACTGACATTAGAACAGAGAGCGTGACGATTAGCGACGGTTGCGACGGTATTTTATATAGCGGTGTCGGTATAGAAATAATCGTCGCAATCGTACGCAACCGTCACGGAAGATGATGGAAAGGATGGATTGATAGATTGAAAAACATACAGATTTCCGAGGAACTGTTCTTCGCACTTTTGAAGTATCACTTGGTGGAAATAGATGATGTTTTACCGGAGATTAAGAAGGGACTGGAGGACAAACTGGAAGCTATGGTAAAGCGGGATTTATATACAAAATATAAGATTACACCAACCGAGGAAGAACGGGAAAAGGCACGGCAGGAGTATCTGGAAAAGGTAGGAATGCATCGGGATTTCAGATGGTAGATTTTTCCCTTCGGTGTATAAGACGGGAGCGTGGCACGCTCCTGTAAATACGGTTAAGGAGAAAGCAGTGTGAGGGAACAAATGGCAGGAGCCGGACTTCTCTCACAAGCCCTCGGCGTTTGAGAGCGAAATACACCCATCGCACAAATCGGAGATTTGTACTCTGTGTATTTCGCGATTGCATCGAGCTAAACGCGGCTGCTTGCAGACGCACTTAGCGAGAGCCGCGTAATGAAGAAATTGCTTTGCAATTTCTGAATGCGCCCTTGCAGGGGGCAAAGGTCAGCATAGCTGCCCTTACAAATGCTGTCGCATTTGTGTCTATGCCGGATACGGCAACGAGTTCGTAAATGGACACCTATGTGTCCGCTCACGGTGCATAATCGCCATCATTTTTCAAAGAAAGGGGGCAATGCCTATTGTAAGAAATTCATTTATACAAATGTCAAAACTGACGAATCTAAAAGGCAGGATTAACTATATCTCCAGTCACGCAAGGCAGGAAAATTTGTATGCAGTATATGAAACAACTGACCGCAAATTTTGGACGGAACTTGCCAAGTGTAACCAGGGGGAATTTAAGAAAAGCGGAACAGAAGGCAAGTGTATTGAAGCAAGGGAACTAATCATTGCACTGCCGGAAAGCTTTGTGGATTATGAGCCGGACAAGATGCTGAAACTTTTCACGGAACACTTCAAGCAAAATTATTGCGTGGAGTGTATCGCTGCCCTGCACCACAACAAACGCAAGACCAACTATCATATCCACCTTATCTTTTCGGAACGAAAGCTGCTTGATGAGCCTGTGGAGAAGATTGCCACAAGGAACATGTTTTATGATGAAAACGGAAAGCGTGTGCGCACCAAAAAAGAGATACTGGATGAAGCTGGACAGCTTCGAAGCAGGTGTAGCATTATTCCAAAGGGAGAGGTGTATGAGCGTAATATTTTTACCATCAAGGACAGCCGATTTAAGAGCGACAGTTTCCTTGATGAAGTAAAGCGTTCCTATACAGACCTTATCAATATTTATGTGCGGGATGATAAGGAGAAGCTGAAAGTATTCGATAAGAATGGTGTGTATCTGCCCATGAAAAAGGTTGGCAAGAATAATCCGAAAGCAGAGCAGATAGAAGCGGACAATCGGGTTCGTGCCATGTGGAACCAGACGGTGGACAGGGCATTGGTCAGCGGTGTGCCGGAGAAACAGATTTTGGATGTGAAGCAGAGCGAAATCGGACAGAAGGCAAAGGCCTCCATTCAGAAGTCGGGGAGAAATCCGGCACTGCTCAAAAGCTTGATTATGACAGCGATATATGCTTTGGAACTTCTGATTAGTAAGGTATTTAAAACAGCTTTGGAAAAGGCTGACAAGGTGACGGAAGCGTTTGCAAAGTCAGAGCCGGAGCAGACGAAAGTTCGGGCAGTCAATGAGCCTGTGATGGCGAAAAGTGAGTCAATACCGGAAATGCCTAAGAAGTCCGGACTTGCTTCCAAGTATCTGAGACTTGCAGATATTTATAGCAAGCTAGAAAAGCAGAATGAAGCTATCTATCAAAGAGAGCAGCAGCTTGCAAATGTGGAGAAGGAGATTGCCGGAACAAAGGGTTTCTTCAAGGGAAAACAGCGCAAGGAGCTACAGGAACAGTCGGAGCAATTACAATCGCAGATAGCCAGTATGAAGCAGTATTTATCAAGTATCGTGCAGGGGTATGGCTATAAGAATGTAAAGGAGTTCTTGGCTGAATATCGAGCTTCCAAAGCAGAGTACAATGATTATCAGTCGGCAGTTGCAAGGTGGGAACAGCAGACCGGAAACAAGGCAGAGTCGGATAGCTTAAAGGCGAGGTTGCAGCGGAAGCAACAGGAAGTGAAGGAACGAGAGAACAACAGACAGAGCCACTATTATAGAAATGACAGAGGTGGCAGATAGGAGCAGATTATGGAAAAACATATCATTGGAGAAAACGGAATAGGTTATACGTTGGGAGCAGTCATTTGACTGCTCATTTTCTATACGCTTCATTATGAACTGATGGTTTTATTCCGATAAATATGATAGAATAGAAAATAAATGTAAGTTAGGAGCATAAAAATGATTCATTTTGGATTTTCGTATATAGGTTTGGCTTTTCTGTTAATGCTATTTATTCCTAATATTATTTGGACGAAGCACAAACCGAAGGACTATGAGAACTATGTCGTAAATGAAAATAAAATACTATTGTTATTTGAAAGGACTGGAGAAATACTGGTCTGTGTTATATCATTAATATTCTCTGATTTTAATTTGCGAGAAGCAAACCTTTGGTCAGTATGGCTGGTACTTGCTGTTTTGGCAATGATTTTTTATGAAGGCTATTGGATTAGATACTTTTGCAGTGAGCAGCAAATGACAGATTTTTATTCCTCTTTTCTAGGAATACCAGTTGCCGGAGCAAGTTTACCGGTTGTAGCTTTTTTCTTTTTGGGAATTTACGGTGCGAACTTTTTCATGCTTTTTTCAACCATTGTTTTGGGAATTGGTCATATTGGGATTCATTTATCACACAGAAAGGAAGTTTCGAACTGTACGAAAAAGAAAGGACTTATTTTTCGGATTTTATATATTGTTATAACGATTCTTTTGGTGATTATTTTTGGATTGATTACAACAATAATAGGCGTTAGAAACTATAATGCAATCAGAGGATGTGTACATAGCTCTAGCGGAATTGAGGAAGAAGGATATATTGATTTATGCGGACAAAAACAGTACTACTTGATTCGGGGCGAAAATGTAAATAATCCTGTAATTATATGGATTCATGGTGGCCCCGCAAGTCCTGATACAATGGAAACATATGCTTTTTCCAATTATCTTAAAGATGAATATACAGTAGTTGCATGGAATCAGCGTGGATGTGGAAGAACATATTATAAAAATAGAGATGTTGATCCTTACAATAAAACAGCTACATTTGAGCAGGCACAAGCAGATTTGGATGCGTTGGTTGATTATGTTTGTGACAGATTCCATCAAGAAAAGGTTATATTGGTAGGACATTCTTATGGAACCATGGTGGGAAGCAAATATGCAATAGACCATCCGGGAAAAGTGGCCGCTTATATTGGTGTGGGGCAAATGGGAGCTGCCGGAAGTGATATTTATGCATATGAGGATGCACTTTCCATCGCAAAAGAAAATGGGGATGATACGGAAGCTATGGTTACCGCTTTTAAAAAATATCAAGCAAATGCAAGTTTGGAAAATATGTTGGCATTAAGAAATTATGTGTCGCCTTATCATACGCCCGAAAAGGAAAGCAATTACATATGGACAGCATTAACCTCCCCATATTTGGGAGTATATGATGTGCTTTGGTTTGGAAAACAAATGGGAAGCCTTTCTGATTTTATAGAGTTAAACGGACTGCTTTTTGATTACATAGGCAGTGAAGATGTATATGCTTACGGAACCACATTCCAGATTCCGGTAGGATTTATTTCTGGTTCTTGTGATTGGATCACTCCAGTGAAGTATACAGAAGACTATTTTAATACAATTACTGCACCACAGAAAGAAATGCGGCTGATTGATGGTTGGGGACATACTGTGCCTCAAGAGAGTCCAAAAGAATTTGCAGACACTTTAATACAGGTTATTAATGAAATAATGCATTAAAGTAAGCAGAATAAATATAATAAATCTCGCACCAATGGTGCGAGAAATGGAGATGGATATGGAAAAAAGTGAAATTGTGGGATATGAGCCGTTGGTCAATGACTTAAAGCTATTGATAAATAAAAAGCAATATCATGTTTTGAAAATGATAAATGCGGAGACTATTAATTTATATTGGGAAATTGGAGAAGAGATTTATAAACAACAAGAACAAAATGGATGGGGAAAATCTATTGTACAAGTATTATCAAAAGAATTACAGAAAGAATTTCCGGGAGCAAAAGGTTATTCAGCCGCTAATCTGTGGAGAATGCGTAATTTCTATCTGACTTATCGTGATTCTGAAAAACTCGCACCATTGGTGCGAGAAATTAGCTGGAGCAATAATATAATCATCATGGAGAAATGCAAAGATGATTTACAAAGAGAATTTTATATTCAGATGACAAAGCGATATGGTTGGACAAAGCGTGTATTGACTAATTTTATTGAAGCACAAACATATGAAAAATATTTGTTGAATCAGACCAATTTTGATTTAACATTACCCGAAGAGAGAAGAGTACAGGCAAAATTAGCAGTAAAGGACGAATATACCTTTGATTTTGCGGAACTCTCACCGGAATATTCAGAACATGAGCTGGAAATGCAGTTAGTAAACAATATTAGGTCATTTTTGATAGAAATGGGTGGTGATTTTACATTTATTGGAAATCAATTCCATTTGATGGCAGGAAGCAGGGATTTGTATATTGATCTATTACTTTTTCATAGAAGGTTGAGAAGCCTGATAGCCATAGAGTTGAAAATAGGTGAATTTGAAGCAGAATATGCTGGAAAGATGCAGTTGTATTTGACAGCGTTGGACGAGCAGGTCAAATTGCCAGACGAAAATCCATCGATTGGTATTATTATTTGCAAGAGTAAAGATAAAACATATGTAGAATATGCGTTGAAGAATATTAATGCTCCGATTGGTGTGGCTACATATCAGTTGCGAAATACTTTACCGGAAGAGATGAAAGCAATGTTGCCAGAACCGGAGGAGATTGTGAAGAGGTTGAGAATATTTGAACTATAGCTATTATAGTAGAGGATTATATGTTGTTTAATAAGTTCTATACTAATATTTGAATATATTATTAAAAAAAATCATACAATAAAGGAGAAATATTATGATAAATAAGATTTTAAGTGATTATTCGGACATGTCCGATGATTTTGAATTTGAAAAGGATGAGGAGGAGGTTACGATTAGACCATATGAAGTAGATTGTCTTCCTAATGATTATAATATAACAACTCTTATTTCGTTAATTGAAAGAGGATACATGAAAATACCATCATTTCAACGTAATTACGTCTGGAAAAAAGATATGGCTTCTAAATTTATTGAATCTGTTATTATTGGATTGCCAATACCTCAGTTATTTCTTTTTGAAAGAGGACGTAATAATTTTTTAGTTATAGATGGGCAACAAAGACTTGTAACTATTTATCTATTTAAAAAACAACGTTTTCCCAAAAATGATGAGGCACGAGGGATTATAAGAAAGTATTTGTCTTCTGGAAAACAAATTCCGGATTGCGAACTTGCAGGGGACAATTTTGAGGATTTTAAATTAAAATTACCATCAACATCTACTCAAAAGAATCCACTTGATAAATTGCAATATGATACATTATCCACTATAGAGGATTTTGATTTTAAAGGTGAGTTCGATTTCAATCGTACAATACGAACAATAACAATAAAACAAATTGCACCATGCGACGATGATTCATCCATGTTCGAAATTTTTAGTCGGTTGAATAGTGGTGGAGTAATGCTTAAACCACAGGAAATTCGTATGAGTATTTATTATTCTCCGTTTTATGAGAAATTGGTTTCTGAATTAAACTTAAATAAAGACTGGAGAAGCTTTCTGGGTAAAAAAGATCCGGATTTGCATATGGGCGAGATTGAGGTGCTAGTGCGTGCTTTCGCAATGCTGGATATGTCAAATAAGTATAAATCTCCCTTACGGAATTTTTTAAACGAATTTTCAAAAAAAGCTATGAATTTTAATGAAAATGAAATTACTTGGCGTTCAGAAGTATTTATGGATTTTTGGAAAAGCTGTGATTCTTTACCGAAAGAAGCGTTTAGAAATGAAAAGAACAAATTTGTTATTTCTCTATTTGAAGCGGTTTTTGTAGCAGTCTGTGAAAAGATAAAGCAAGAAGGTTTGAATGATAGGAGGATCACTGGTGAAAGTCTTGTTAGGTTAAAATTAGATCCGGTCTTTGCTGATGCATCTCAAGGTAGTACTGCAAGTGCAACTTCAGTTGCGAATCGACTCCAGAGGGCTCGTGCTATTATTGAATTGCAATAAGGGGGTGTACCATGGTTACGAATGATACCATTCCTTTTATTGATGATTTAGTTGATGATTTTAACAAGGTGCAAGAAATGATTCTACCATATGAGCCTACGACGGCACAAAATTTATCTGTTCATTTAACTAAAATTTTGATTTTAACTTGTGCAAGTTATTATGAGCAACAATTGCAAAGTGCTTACATAGCATATGCACAACGAGAATCAGATCGTTATGCTGATAGACCACATGGATTTGATAATGATAAAAGAGATAAAAGCGTATATCAAAAATTTTCTTTTGGAAGAATTGAGGATTCGGCAGATTTAAGTCAGTTACCTGAAATAAAACGAATGTTAGAACCTTTAAAATTTTTTGGTGAAAAATTTCGGGATAAAGTGTATGAAGAAATTAACGGAGATGTAGAAAAAGAACGTCAATTAAAAGCTTTTCAGGAGATTTTTGCAATTAGAAATCTTATTGCACATCAGACATTTGTTGAGTTTACAAGTAATAAAATTCGAGGAAAGTCTTTTTCGGATATAAACCAGATGCATGAAGATGCAATAAAGTTTGTTGAGTATTTGAAAGGAAAATTTTCTTGAGATTTGGTGAATAATTGCTATAATAAATTTATGGCAACACTTTGGCAACAGAAAATCAGTAAGCCAAAATAAAATGTGTAAATGAAGTAAAATATCGGCAGATTTCAAATGAAACTTAAACAAAGTAATTTAAGCCAAATAAACAACTTGCCGAGTTTGAGTAAAAAGGTAAATCCCTACAAAGCCTGTATTTATGGGCTTCGTAGGGATTTTTTAGATGGCGATGGGTACGATTTGGGTACAAAAATTATTCTGTTAATATACAATTGTAATATGTGGGTAAAAACCATTCTTTACAATCTTCCTCAAAAATACAACCGCAATTACATAACTGCTCCCATATAGTACGTAGCCACATTGCATGCGTAACCCGAGTTAACTAACAACAAACTTCCCGTTTGGAGCGGACAGCCTTTCCGCTATCGCGGACTGGCTGTTCCGTTCAAGCGGAATATGCAATTATGGATAAGCCGCAATCCTTTTATGCATTTGAAATGTTGTATTGGACAGGAGCAAGACTGGGTGAGGTATTAGCCCTTACAACAGAAGATTTTGACTTTATGAAAAATACAGTTCGTATTAATAAGTCATATCAAAGGCTTGAGGGTAAAGATTTAATAACAACACCCAAAACACCTAAAAGCAATCGTATTATAAAGATGCCGAAATTTCTTGTGGAAGAGATAAAGGAATATATCTCAATGCTTTATGGATACAAGAAAACAGACAGGTTGTTTCAAGTGACGAAAAGCTTTCTACACCATGAAATGGAGAGAGGGTGTAAATCGTCTGGAGTGAAGAAAATTAGAATTCACGATTTGAGACACAGTCATATATCTCTTCTGATTGATATGGGATTTTCGGCAGTAGCGATTGCTGACAGGGTAGGACATGAAAGTATTGATATTACTTATCGATATGCACATTTGTTTCCGTCGAAACAGATTGAGATGGCAGACAGGCTTGATATGGAAAATGCAAGTCTGGATTTAGACTTTGACGAAAGCGAGGATGAAAACCATGAGCGAGAAACGATATGACAATTACAATCGTTGGAGAAGCAAAACAGTTGCTTTTCGAATGTCGCCAGAGGAAGCGGATAGGTGAGCATATCTGCTATATGGAAGATGTAAAAGCCAATGCTATTGGATATGAGTTTATTACGGCGGCGATGTATAGAAGGTAGGTGTTGGTATGGCTGATAGGGATACGGCGATGATTAATTTCAGATTGAATTTGTCGAAGAGAGAAGATAAGGAAATTTATGATTATCTTCAGAATTTTGACAGTCCTGATTTTAAGGCGGTGTTAAAAGGTGGCAAGAGCAATTTTATTAAAATGGTTCTGTTATCCTTTATCCATAAAGAAAAGCAGGAGCAGGAAGCAATTAAGGCACTTGCGGAACGGAAGACTCAGAATGAAGAACTGGTAGAAATGATGGGAGCAAGGTTGGATGAAAATCAAAGGACCTTGCTCCAGGCTCTGCCTGAACTGGTGGAAAAAGTTGTGTTGGAGGCTTTGCAGGGTAAGATAGTAGCCGGCGTGAAGAACGGTGCAGGAGATGGTGATTTGGTTGCTGATGGCATTGGAACTAAAGTAGCCAAAGAAGTTGAAATTGATAACGGAGCATTACCACAAGTTACAGAAGAATTACCGGATGAAGCCTTAGATTACTTTTCGGGTTTGTAAGAATTTCTGTAAGACAAAGGAGTTCGTGTAAGACATTTCGTAAAGCAAAATGGTAGATTTGTAAAGCTATTTTGTATTACAAGAGTGTGCCTGTAATAATCTTTGTCTTAATCTGTATGGTGCAGAAGTATATGAAGACTATCAAAGTATTTCTATTGTTATTCAGGTATTTATATAATTCTCTGGCACTTTTGCTTCGCTTATCTTTTTCATCCGGACTTTCCACGCTTGTTGCGTATACTTT
>CAYUYJ010000054.1:0-9514 GCA_964449325.1 uncultured Lachnospiraceae bacterium
CGGCTTGCAGAGATTTCTGTTCAATTAAAAAGAGGGAGTAACTGTCGAAGACCCGAAAAGGAAAACAAAAATAACTCTTAGACTTTTCTTGGCTTTTCGCTTCAGAGCTTGACTTTTCTCGAAAATTTCGAAAGTTTCTTGAAAAAGTGATTGACACACGCGGCACCGTATAATATAATATTTAACTGTGACAATGTTTAAATATATCAAAACCAAAGCCCCGGTGATGATATATGAAATATAGCAATAACATAAGTTCGTGGAATTTTCGGAGTGTGGCCGGACATCTGCACAAAGAAAAGGAAGAGAACAAAATGAGGAAAGTCGAACGACTTGATTTATGATGGAGGTTAAATCATGAAAACATTTATGGCTAGTCCAGCTACAATCGATAGAAAATGGTATGTAGTAGACGCTACAGATATGACACTCGGACGTTTAGCATCTGAAGTGGCTAAGGTTTTAAGAGGAAAGAACAAAGCAATCTTCACACCGCACATTGATACAGGTGATTATGTAATCGTTGTAAATGCTGAGAAGATTAAAGTAACAGGTAAGAAATTAGACCAGAAAGTTTACTATCATCATTCAGATTATGTTGGTGGTATGAAAGAAGCAACATTAAGAGAAAAATTAGCTAAGAAACCTGAGCAGGTTATTGAACTCGCTGTAAAGGGTATGCTTCCGAAAGGACCTTTAGGAAGACAAATGTTTACCAAACTTCATGTATACGCAGGACCGGACCACAAGCATGCAGCTCAGAAACCTGAAGTATTAACATTTTAATTAAAGGAACTGAAAGGAGAAAATTAAAATGGCTAACACAGCAAAATTCTACGGAACAGGTAGAAGAAAAAAATCTATCGCTAGAGTATATTTAGTACCCGGAACAGGTAATATTACAATTAATAAAAGAAGCATCGATGAATATTTTGGATTAGAGACATTAAAAGTTATCGTTCGTCAGCCTTTAGCAGCTACAGAAACAGCTGATAAATTTGATGTTCTTGTAAACGTACATGGTGGCGGATACACAGGTCAGGCAGGTGCCGTAAGACATGGTATCGCAAGAGCTTTATTGCAGGCAGACGCTGATTACAGACCGGTTCTCAAAAAAGCAGGATACTTAACAAGAGATCCGAGAATGAAAGAAAGAAAGAAATACGGTCTCAAGGCAGCTCGCCGTGCACCGCAGTTCTCAAAACGATAAGAAGTTTCACGATTCAGGACATCTTAGGATGTTTCAGAACGGTGTATTACACTCCAGGACATTTGTCTTGGGGTGTTTTTTTGTGAGAACTGTGGTAGAATAGGTTTGTATGAAATAATCGTTTGTTTAGAGGCCAATCATATAATATAGATAGAACATTTATGTGAAAGGAGCATATTTATGACAACTGTAAGTACAAAGAGTGGAAAAATGATAAAAGTTGTATCTCGAGAAGAAGAGAAAACTACGCTGACAGTATCAGATAGTGAAATGGATGCTCGTGCTACCGAGGCCGTGAAAGCAGCCATAAACAAAGCAAAAATCTGTAAAAAGCCAGTAGCAGGATATGATAAAGAAAATAGAGTTGCATATATCGAATATGCAAATGGGGAAAGAAAATATGCAGAATAAAAAGCCAATGATTCTTGTGTTAGCTGGTCCTAATGGTTCTGGGAAAAGTACAATTACGACATTTTTTGACAAAGTTGGTAAATACACGAATGCGGATGATATTGTTACTGCAACAGGTATGGATAATATGGAAGCAGCCATATTAGTAGATAAAATGAGATATGAGTCTATCGATAAAAAAGAAGATTTTACTTTTGAAACGGTATTATCATCTCAGTACAAATTAAACATATTAAGAAAGGCAAAAGAAGAAGGCTATTTTATTAAGTGTGTATTTGTATTAACTATAGACCCTAAAATTAATATCACGCGAATAGAATCGCGAGTGGCATTGGGTGGTCATAGTGTTGAAAGTTCAAAAGTGATTGAAAGATTTTACAAATCAATCAATAATATTAAAGAACTGCTCGAAATATGTGATATTATGCATGTTTATGATAATACAGAAACGCCTAAAAGAATTATTCGTAAGCATAAAGATGATATATCGATTTATCCAAATGAGTATTGGGGAGAAAAGGATATATTAGAACTATTTGAATAGTTAGTGGTAGCAATAGGAATGTGTTGGTAGTCCTGCGTATACAACATATGCAACACTACTAACCACAAATCCCCTATTCATAGGCTTTCCAAGATATCAAAATGTTCTCAAAGAGATAAGCAGTTACTTGCGAATCGAAATGCATACAGATGGGCTGATATTCACGATACAGATGAAGGAAATCGTAGAAACATTAAGTGCCGCCAAGGCACCGAAGAAAGACGGAAAAGGAAATCCGTATGTAGATGTGGTAAACGCACACATGCCACTGCTGGAAGCCATGCAGACGGCATCAAGAAAGGCATTTAAGAGAGCTTTTTGTTAATAGAATTTAAAGCCCGACAGGGTTTATTTGGTGTACAAAAAAATAAGTCAAACATCATTGAGAAAAAAACAGTAAAGAATTGCCAACGTTTACTTGACACAAACATGTATGAAAATTCTTTTGACATGTTTTGTTAATGATGTTACTATTATCTCATAAAAGGTGCTACCGATAGACGGTTAGTCCGGTTTATGAATTGATTAAAATAATCGCCTCAGTTTACCAGACTGGGGGCGATTATTTTTTTCGTGATTTATTACCGATTGTATATTCAAGGCCAAAGCAGGTTAAATAGTGAGTTTATTGACAGGTTTCAGCAGAATCAGATTATTATTGAAAAAGATTATGAAAGTGCAATAGATTTAATCATTAATAAGGATTTATTGTTATAATATGACCCGAATGCTAGAGAAAGAAGCGTTTCAAACCTTGAAAGATATAAATGTTTTTATGGATACCTGTACGGTACTGAATGATACTCTGGCATGGGATATTTGTAAAAAAACAGAGATAATACAACCTGTTTGGATATTGATCCGGATACATTGTAAGAATTACCTAACGTGAAAGAGAAAATAGCTTAGTTTTTTAGTCAGGAAGGTGTAGGTATGTATAGAACTATATAGGTAACTAACAAGTAACCGACAACGGTGCTGTAGATGCCTGAGAATCGAGGTTCTTCTTGCGTTTGCAGATAACGTGTAAAAGTTCACAAAACATTAATTTTTCGGAAACGAAGATATCAAGAAAAGCCCATTTTACAAGGGTTACAGAAGTTGTCAGATGTGTTGGATTTCAAATGGTATGCAACAAGAATATCAATGATATGTATAGGACATTTTCAGAGAAATCTGGGAATGTCCTTTTTGTTATACCAGTGCAATACCCAATAATATGAGTTTTTTTATTTATGTGGTGAGGTCAAGAGAGATATTAAAGATACAAAGAAAATATTAATATGATATAGAACAATTTTGAAAAATAAAGTAGAATAGAGTTGTTATATTAAGAGCGGCAAAAAACTAAAATAAAAAAGGCTATTCAGCCTTTTTTAAAAGCGCCAATGCGCGTAAACAATATCGGTTAAAACCTTATTTGCACTCACCTTGTAAGTGTCATTATAATAACATATAAATCCGGATAAGTGCAAGAGGGAAATTTGGAGGAGGAAAAAATATGGGAAGACGGGGAAATGACCCAAATTGTAAGAAAATGTATGTGGGAATTGATATGGGAACAAATTCTGTTGGAATGGCTGTGACCGATGAAAATTATAATTTGTATAGGGTAAAGGGTAAGGATTTCTGGTGTTCAAGAGTGTTTGGAGAAGCTAATACGGCAGTTGAGCGTAGAACTAATCGTATATCTAGAAGAAGAAGACAAAGAGAAGTGGCAAGACAGGGGGTTTTGCGTCAATTGTTTTCAGATGAGATTAATAAAGTAGATGAAGGCTTTTTCGCAAGATTGGATGAGTCAAAATATCATATTGAAGATAGAGATAATCAGCAGCCATATGCTTTATTTGCGGATAGCGGATACACAGATAAAGAATATTTTCATGATTACCCTACAATATTTCATTTGCGCAATGCGTTGTTGCATCCTCAAAAAGAGAGTTACGATGTGCGCTTGGTTTATCTTGCTATCGCGAATATGTTTAAGCATAGAGGACATTTTCTCAATGAGACACTTGATGTTGAGAAAATAACATCAAGTGCACAGGACGTATATCAGCATCTTGTAGAAACAGCTATGTTATATTGTATTGAATTGCCTGAAAGTGTAGATGTAGAAAAAATTGTAGATGTAATTGGTGAAAGAGGTATATCAAGAAGTAAGCATTTAGAAAACATTAGTGAATATCTTGGTGTGTCAAAAAAAGAAAAACAGGCATATGAGATATTGAAGCTTGTTTGTGGTATGAGTGGAGTACTTATCAATATATATGGTGAAGATGTAATTGATGAGGATAATAAAAAATTCAGTCTTAATTTTCGGGATAACAGTTATAAAGAGATGGAAGGCCGGGCATTTGAGATTTTAGGTGATGATCATTTTGAGCTAATAGAGGTGATAAAAGAACTTCATGATATTGGTATGCTTTCTGGCATCATAAGGGGACATAAATATCTGTCAGAATCGAGAGTAGATCTTTACGAGCAGCATAAGAAGGATCTTGATATGCTTCAGGGAGTTATGAAAAAGTACGACATAAAGGCTTATAATGAAATGTTTAGGGTGATGAAAGAGGGAAATTACAGTGCTTATGTAGGTAGTGTCAATGCTCTTGGAAAAAAAGTGAGACGGAATGAAGGTAAAGGAAGATCTCAGGAAGATTTTTACAAATATGTTAAAAAAGTACTTAAGAATTTTCCGGAGGATGATGAAGATGTAAAAACTATACTGACTAAGATAGAAAATGAGACTTTTATGCTAAAACAGCTTACGGCATCTAATGGTATTATTCCAAATCAGCTACATGCATCAGAAATGAAAGCAATACTTACAAATGCTGAAAAGTACCTTCCATTTTTGCTTAATAAAGACGAATCAGGATATACTGTTTCTGAGAGAATAATTATGTTGTTTACCTTTCATATACCTTATTATGTAGGTCCGATAGGAGCTGCTGGAGATAATGTCTGGGCAAAGAGAAGAACGGGAGAAGAAAAGGGTAAGATATATCCATGGAATTTTGAGAAGAAGATAGATACGCAGGGAGCAGCAGAAGAATTTATAGGTAGAATGGTCAGACATTGTACATATCTTTCAGGCGAGCGTACATTGCCAAAACAGTCGCTTTTATATGAGAAGTTTATGGTGTTAAATGAACTTAATAACTTAAAGATTAATGGAGCAAAGCTGGAAATTACTGTAAAACAAGGAATTTATGATGACCTTTTTAAAACTGGAAAGAAGGTTACACTAAATACATTAAAATCATATTTGTATAATAATTCAATCATAGCATCAAAGGAAGAGGCTGTGGTTAGTGGGATTGATGCAGGATTTAATACATCTCTGACCTCTGTTGGTAAGTTTAGAGGAATATTGGGAGATGATTTATTTACTGACGAAAATCAGGCTATGGTAGAACAAATCATTTTCTGGGGAACCGTTTATGGTAATGATAAAAAGTTCTTAAAAGAAAGAATAGAGAATGAATATAAGGAAAAATTAACAAGTGAACAGATAAAACGTATAGTTGGATTCAAATTTAGCGGTTGGGGAAATCTGTCAAAAGCATTTTTAGAACTTTCAGGAAGTTGTGAATGCGGAGAATGTTCGCTTATACAGGCACTTTGGGAGACAAATCATAATCTTATGGAACTTCTGACAGAGCAGTATGGATTTAAGAAAAGTCTTGATGGGATGAGAGAAAATGTTGAGAAACCGCTTGGTGACTGGACAATAGAAGATTTGGACGGAAAATATTTATCTGCACCTGTAAAGCGTATGGTATGGCAGACCATAAAAATGTTAAGAGAGGTATGCGAACTGACGGGAAAAGAACCGGATAAAGTTTTTATTGAAATGCCAAGAGAACATGAGCAAAATCCTACACGAAAGAATTCAAGAAAGAAGAAATTGCTTGAATTGTATACATTGCTTAAGAAAGAACAGAAGGTATGGGCTGATCTAAGGTTAAAAGAAATTGATGGAAAGAGCGAAGCAGATTTTAGAATAAAGAAGTTATATTTATATTATCTGCAGCAGGGAAAGTGCATGTATAGTGGAGAAAAAATAGAGTTGAGTGATCTCATGAATAATAATCTCTATGATATAGACCACATATATCCAAGACACTTCATAAAAGATGATAGTATTGAGAATAATCTTGTACTTGTAAAGAAGCAGATTAATAATCATAAGAGTGATACTTTCCCCTTGGAAAAAGATATGCAGAGAGAGATGACTGGATTCTGGAAGGCATTAAGTGAACGTAACTTTATTACAAAAGAAAAGTATAACAGACTTACACGTACGGAAGCGTTTACAGATGAGGAAAAGGCAGCGTTTATTAGTAGACAGTTGGTAGAAACCAGACAAGGTACAAAAGCAATAACTCAAGTGTTACAACAGGCATTTCCGGATACACAGATAGTATTTGTCAAAGCAGGTATTGTGAGTGATTTCAGAAAGAAACATGATATAAACAAGGTCAGAGAGCTTAATGATACCCACCATGCAAAGGATGCATATTTGAATATTGTTGTCGGAAATACATATAATACAAAGTTTACCGGCAATCCGCTTAATTTTATCAAAGATGCAGCAAAGAACCCTATGAATGACTTTTATAAATATCATATGGATAAAATATTTGATTATAATGTCAATCGAAATGGTGAGAACGCATGGATAGCTGACAAGGGTACATCTAAGAGACATGTATTGAGTGTGATGGGGAGAAATACTGTGACAATAACCAGAAAGACAGAAGAAATACATGGTGCACTGTCTAATAAAGCTACAGTGTGGGGAAAGGACAAGGCGAAGGGAAACAAAGATGCTTATATGCCGGTTAAGAGTAGAGATGTTAAAGCGCAGGATGTTACAAAATATGGTGGAATTACATCAATAGCAAATTCAGGATATACACTTATAGAGTATAAGGTTAAGAGTAAGACAATAAGAAGTCTGGAGGCTTTACCGGTATATTTAGGAAAAAGTGAGACTTTGACAAAAGAGAAGATTTTAGGGTACATAACAGAGGCTCTTAAAAAAGAGCATAAAGGCAAAGAAGTATCAGATGTCAGAGTGTGTGTACCATTCATTCCGCAAAAGTCAAAGATTAAGATGAATGGCTTTTATTACTATCTGGGTGGCAAAACAGGAAATTCAATCTATTTAAATAACGATGTGCCGCTTTATCTATCAAAAGATGATGAAGAATATCTTAGAAAGATATTAAAGGCTATAGATAAAGCGAATTATGAAGAAACAGATAAAGATGATAATGTGATTATATCAAAAGAAAAGAATAATCAACTTTTTAAAACATTATCATTAAAGCTTAATAGTAAACCATATAGCGATAACAGATGGAATATATATAAGACATTAGAAGGGAAAGAGAGTGTATTTGATGCTTTGGATATTGAGAAACAGTGTTTTGTGATTAAGCAGATTATATGTTGGATTAATTCAGCTACACAGAATGTTAATCTGAAAGATTTGAAAGGCAGTGAACATGAAGGAACAATGGTATTAAATAAAAAGATTTCAGAGTGTAGTGAGTGCATCCTTATTCATCAATCCATAACAGGTATGTATGAAAGAAGACTAGACCTGTTAACAGTATGAGTTGGCGTACGGTAGTTGTCTCGAGAAGCGCCAAATTAGACTATCAGATGGGGGATATGGTAGTGAGGCAGGAAGAGACAACTAAGATATTTTTAAATGAAATAAGTACAGTTATAATAGAGACCACTGCGGTCTCTATTACTGGAACTTTAATGTGCGAGCTTGTGAAAAATAAAATAAAGGTGGTATTTTGCGATGAGAAGAGAAATCCTTCATCAGAGTTGATGCCATATTACGGTTCGCATGATACGAGTGCAAAGATTAGAAATCAAGTCGCGTGGAGTGATGATATAAAAGCAACGGTATGGACTGAAATTGTAACAGAAAAGATACGAAAGCAAAGTGAACTGATGGAAAGAGTTGGTAAAGAAGAGGAAGCTGTGTTGCTACAAAGTTATATAGGTGAGATGCAGTATGGAGATGCTACTAACAGAGAAGGACATGCCGCAAAAGTTTATTTTAACGCGTTGTTTGGTAAAGATTTTACCAGAACATCAGATTGTAATATTAATGCAGCTCTTAATTATGGTTATAGTATAATATTGTCTTCATTTACGAGGGAAGTAGTAGCTAACGGATACATTACACAAATAGGATTATTTCATGACAATATGTTTAATCAGTTCAATCTGGCTTCTGATTTAATGGAACCGTTTCGTCCACTTGTAGATCAGGTGGTATATGATATGGAACTTCAAATCTTTGAAAAGGCAGAAAAGATGGAACTGGTAAACATATTGAATCAAACAGTGCATATTAATAACAGGTCAGAATATGTTAATAACGCTATAAAGATCTATTGCAAGAGTATTTTTGATGCACTTTGTGATAAAGATATTTCACTTATAAAGTTCTATTCGCTATAAAGGAAAAAGGAATGAGTTATAGATTTATGAGAATACTTGTGATGTTTGATTTGCCGGTTATTACCACAGCAGAACGAAAAGAGTATACAAAATTTAGAAAGTATTTATTAAAATCTGGGTTTATTATGATGCAAGAATCAGTATATTGTAAACTGTCACCAAATTCAACCTTAGCGGATGCTACAATAGAAAATATTCGAAAAAACAAACCAGAAAAGGGATTGGTGCAAGTGCTTAAGGTGACGGAAAAGCAATATGCAAAGATGGAATTCATTGTAGGAGAGTGGCATACGGAAGCATTATCTTCAGATGATAGGTTGGTGATACTATGAAACTGGTCGAAAGAGAACTTGGACTTGATATAGAATTAAAAGAAAATGTAGTGTCTGTTATAGTGGTAGAGAATATTGCTTTAAGACTTCCTATGGTTGATGAATTGTATTCACAGGCTATGGGTAAAGATGGTAACTGGTTACTTGTGGAAAATGAAAAGAATTATGAGTTTGGAAAAAATGTTGAAATAATACTGGAACCATTTTCCTTAGAATTGAATAATAAAAAGGTAAAAACAAAATTATATAATGATATAAAATCAATTGCACAAGATGACTATTTCTCACAAGGGTTAGAGGTGCATTCACATATATGTAATTATCTAGAGAACTTGCTGGAAAGAATTCCATATCCGATAAAATATAAGGAGGAGTGGAATTTATTAGAACTTCTTAAGGCATATAGCGTGGAGCTGATGGAAGAAGATGACGATGCGTGTGAAAAACTATTTAATTATATTAAACCTAGATTATTCACGACACAGCCGTGAAAGTGGCTGAAAGTCACATAGTTACTGT
>CAYUYJ010000055.1:0-9432 GCA_964449325.1 uncultured Lachnospiraceae bacterium
TTGGAAGGAACAAAGAAGGTTGTGAATGATTCTAACGGAACCGGATATGCAGCCCATCGAGATGACATTGTATTGGCAGGAAAGACGGGAACAGCAGAAATCAAGGCATCGAAAGAGGATACATCCGGTACGGAATTAGGATGGTTTGCTATTTACACAGCAGAGAAAGACGTAGAACGTCCTATATTGATGATAAGCATGGTGGAAGATGTAAAAGGAAGAGGGGGAAGCGGATATGTTGTTAAGAAAGACAACCTGGTTCTGGAAGAGTGGTTTAGTGGTAATTAGTTTGGGGCTGATATTTAGTATTTCGGGGTGTAGTGATACACCCCCGGAAGAAACTGCAGTTTCAGAAACGGTAATAGATGTTCAGGCTATTCCGGAAGAAGCAGAGGAGGCTACAAATGAAATTATAAGCGTCTGTATCGATCTTTATGAGAAAGCGGAAGAAGAAAATAAATTAGCGGATTTGGAAACAATCCGCAGTATTGTAAATCGCCTTGGAGAAAATGGTTATTCGGCAGTTGACAGTAAAAATCAGATTGATATGACTCAGACGGAGCAGGTGGTTGAATTCTGCGAAATGGTAGATGCGAATGAAGAGGCAGAAATAACCATTATTGAGGTCAGTTATTTGCCGGGTTTTGTAAAATACGATTTGCAGACAAAAGATGGGAATGTTGATGTGGTCAGAAGCCATTACAAGTACGAAAACCAAAAACTACAAAAAAATACAACAGGAAGCTATCAGGCAGAATACTGGAACTACACAGAAGAAGGATACCTGATGTTTTCTGGAGTATGGTATTCAGAAGATTTATATATTCTTACATTAAGCGGAGTGGAAGAGAATACTGCATTGCGAGTGCAGCCCTTGGATGAGATGTGCAGAGAACTGACTCGGAAGTATCTCACTCCAATTGGCTTTGAACAGAATAATATGTTTATTGTAGATTGGAGCGAGGACGATTTTGGAGAACTGAATTTTTATGATATGTATGACATTCTCTACAAAAAAGAAAATGGAAAGTATGTTCCTTATTTCGCAGATGACAATTTAGGAGTCGGTGCGGTTTACCGGATTCCGAAGGACGAATTTGAAAGTGTTATCATGACATATTTCAATATTGATAGTGAAACGCTGCAATCCAAAACGGTCTATTATTCAGAGGATTTGACCTATGAATATAAGCCGAGAGGGTTTGAAGAAGTGGAGTACCCGGAATATCCATATTCAGAAGTGATTGGATTCACGGAGAATAGTGATGGAACAATTACTCTTACAGCTAATGTGGTATTTCCACATTCAGGAAATTCCAAGGTATATGCCCATGAGGTTGTGATCCGTCCTTTAGAGGATGGCGGGGTACAATATGTATCCAACAAAATCATACCTTCCGAGGACAATAGTGAGGAAACATGGCATACACCACGTTTGACAGCAGAGGAATGGGAAGAACTTTATGGAGGCGAATAATGGAAGATGTAAAATGGCTGCTTAGAAGATGTGTTTTTCCAATTTTGGTGCTATTGATTTTCGTGATAGCAGGAGTGTTCTGTTGGGGAAAACTGCATGTAGAAAAGCAAAAGGTGGCAGAAGAGGTATGGGAGCCACCTGTAGAAATCGAAAATAGCGAAGTAGGAACAGAAGAAGCCGAGGATGCGGAAACTTCTACAGAGTCAGTATATTGGTTTATTCCACAATCCAGTGATTGTCTTATAACAGAAGAGGAAAAGGAGAAACTGCAGAGTACGGTTTTGTCAGCAGCAGAATCGGTCAGAGAAATCTACAAAGATATAGTAATTGTAGATGCGCCAAGCTACGCTTCCGGCATTAGCGAATTTACCGGTGAGCATCAGAAGGCAGTGGTGGAACAATTGGGAAGAAACGGTCTGGTAAGTGTTGAAGAAGATACTGCCATGCAAAATCATGAGGCAATTGAAACGTTTTATGCAGATTACTTGGAGGGACGGGACTCGATGGTTACGGTATTTGAAGTACATAGAGATGGGCTGATTGGAGCAGTAACCTTTATTTATCGAAAAGAGCAACTACAGACCTATTATATTGGGGTTCGATGGAAGCAAGGCGGAGTGCCCGAAATACAAGGAACTTCTGTAAGCGATGTTGCTGAAATAAAACTGACAGAAAAAGGATATTTTATCTATGCGTATAAAGAAGTTATGGCTCATGCAAGTCTAAGGCAGTATTGGAGGATAAAACCTCTTTCCGAAAAATGCAGAGAATTAACGAGAAAATACATATCAGGACTAAGCTATGTGAATTACAATGTGCTTGTCACAAACTGGGACAGCAGTAATGTAGAGGACATTCTGATGCCTTGTATGTATGAAGATATTTATCGAATTTATACGGGCGAGAATCTGAAAACTAAAGATTGGAAAATTCCGGCGGAGGAATATGAAAGGATAATGACCACTTATTTTCCGGTATCTGTAGAACAGTTGAGAGAACATTGTGGGTATGATGAGCGCAGCAACAACTATGAACATGAGATGATTTATGCCAGTCCATACCCACCTTTTGGCGAAGTAGTTGACTATAGAGAAAATGCGGATGGAACGCTGACACTTATTGTGGATGGAGTATGGCCGGATTATAATTCTGATCTCGCTTTTCGGAATACGGTTGTGGTTCAACCATTTGAAGATGGAACTTTCAGGTATCTTTCTAATTCTATAGAGCAAATAGAATTGGAATTGCCGCCAATAGCAAGAACGAAAGGATGATTTTAATGGTAAAAACAAAACTTACGGTTTTATTTAAGAAAAAAAGCATGCTACTAATTATGATATTTCTGATTGGTTGCTTTGTGTGTGCCTGTGGGAAAGAGGACAGTATTGCTGGTGAATCTCTTGTGGAAGATACGGAAAAAGTATCTTTCACGGAGGAAACAAAAAGTGCAGAGGAAGAAGCTGCAGAACAGTGGGAAAAGGGATATGGGCTTCTGGTGGACGAGCAAGAAGAGAAGGAAGCAGAGAATGACTGCAGAGCAATGATGGAACGTATATATGATATTTACAAAGAGGCGGATAAAGGAACTGCATCCAATGTTGTTTTGTCTGATGAGATCATTTTTGGACTGCAGAAAAAGTTAATGGAAACAGGATATCCAGTTACTACGTTGGTGACCTATTCAAATATGGAAAATTATGAAAGTGTGGATTCTTTTCTTGAGGATTGCACGGCTGGGAAAAGCGGTTCTGTAGTAATTTACGAGATACATGATGATGGTGGCATAGGTAGAATGAAATTCATTTTTGATGGTACAGACATGTATGTTGTAAGTGCAAGAACGGTTACATTAACGGTAGATGCGGTCTGTGATATGGTCATTTGCGATGATGCGCTCATTACTCATGAGCTAACGGTACGGTTTGCAGAGGATGGTAGTTTTCAGTATTTAGGGAATGAAATTCTGAATGATGGAATTAAGCAGATTCCAGATTATCAATACCGAATGAAAGAATGATTTAAAAATGAAAGTGAAAGAGAGAGAATGCAATAGGTACTTTACAAAATGAGATATATGTGCTATTTTATGAATGAACAAATATTCATTCATAAAAAGAGGTGGATTATGCCAAAGTCAAAAGAACGTTGTAAAGAGATTCGGGAAGAAATGAGAAATACTATCTTGCAAAAGTCATTATTATATTTTGCAAGGAATGGTTTTGCAGGAACTAAAATAAGTGATTTGTCAAAAAATATTGGAATTGGGCAGGGGACAATTTATGTTTATTTTGAATCAAAAGAGGAATTGTTCCAGGAAATATTAAAGATTGCAGATAGTAATGAAATAATGAAGAAAATGAAACTATTGGCGGCTATGCCCATTTCTGCAAAGAAAAAGCTGCGTATGTTATCTGAGACGGTGCTTAATCGTCTTGAAGAAGATGAAACCTTTGCGGCTATGATAGCATTAAATACACAGATGTTATTGGAAAAGGATGCATCATATTCATCAGAAGATACAACTTATCAAACGGAGCTTTACAATTATACTTCTAAAATCATAGCGCAGGGACAGAAAGAAAAAAGTATGGTTGCCGGTTCAAGTATGAAGCTTGCAGATTACTATTGGGGAGTAGTCTATTTGTATTCATTGAAGCGACTTTTTACATCGGAATATGAAATGATTTCGGTGGATGATTTAGAGAGAACTGTTTTGAAAGGGTAACAAAATGTGGAAGAAATTTTTGAAAAATATGCTATGTATTATGGGGGCGCTTCTTGCACTGATTGTAGTATTTTGGTGCTGCATTTCGTATACGGCAAATTACAAGAAGACAACCTGTGATACATCTGTTTCGCCCGATGGAGAATACGAATTGACACTTCAGGCAGTCGGAGAGCCGGAGTGGCCTTTTGGTTCTGCAAGAGGGAAGCTGATTCTGAAGAATAACGAAAATACGATATCTGAAACAGGCTTTGAAATACGAAATGATGGTGGAAGTGTCAATGAACGTTGTTGGAAAGTGACTTGGTATGAAACCTATGCAGAGGTTATACTCTCAGGAAAAGAACAGTTCGATGAACGAGTTACTCTGTATTTTGACGGTTCAGTAGATATGCAACAGATTACCGAGGAAGACGATGACTATGCGACAGTAGAAGAAGCCTATGCGATAGTAATCGGAGAGTACTATTCCGCTGCCGAAGAACAATGGGATAGTGCGGCACTTATGGATGCAGAACTTAATTATATGGTAGCCGAATGCTATTTGGATAATCCATTAGAAAATATCGGATATGCAATTGTAGATTTGAATAATGACGGAACAGAGGAACTGCTGATTGGTTCGAGGATAGAAGATGATTTTTTTGGCAAAATGATTTTTGATTTATATACGTTGGATGACAGAGGTGTACATAGATTGGTATTTGATAGTAGCGAGCGTAATCGCTATTACTATGCCGGAGAAAATCGCTTTGCCAATCTGGGGGCAATTACTTATAATGAGAGTTTTGAAACGACATTGAAATTTGAAAGGGGAGAGATGGTAGATATGACTTATACTACGCTTCCTGCTGATTATGTACAGATGAGTCTTACGCCTATTGGTGAGTGGATAAGGTAAAGTGATGGTCGCAGCATAAAGGAAGATAATGAGAGGAGCATTATTATGACAAAATCAAGGAAAAAGCATTTTATTATTTGGAGAATTATATTAGGAATATTGACAGTACTTATCATAGCAGGAGGAGTTTACTGTCGTTTTGGTGGTTTTGGTACCGGAAAGAGTGCGAATACAACAGAGTTTCGTAAATACGCAGGACAGGTCACTGATATTACCATTCCAGATGAGACAAGAGTGATTGCACTAGGTGAAGCGACGCATGGTAATGCCGAGTTTCAGCAGTTAAAGCTGGATGTATTTCAAGTTATGGTGGAAAAGTATGGTGTCCGAGCTTTTGCACTAGAAGCAGATTATGGTTGCTGTGAGACAGCAAACAGATATATCCATGGTGGGGAAGGAACAGCAGAACAGGCGGCAGCTGCATTGGGCTTTCAAATATATAAAACGCATGAGATGGCACTCCTTCTTAACTGGATGCGTGAGTATAATGACAAAGCCGCCACTGGAGAAGATTTATGCTTCTACGGTTTTGATATGCAACGAAATGAAGCAAATTACGAGTATTTCATAGAAGTGGCAGGTGCTTTGGGAGAAGATACAAAAGGACTGGAAAAGCTATGGAATAATGGGTGTTTGAATAGTGAATATACCGATGAACAGCGAGCAGAAATTATAAAAGAGGTAAAAGCGAAACTTCTTGAAAAGGAAGGGACAAAAGCTATACAGGCTGTGCATTTTGCCGATATTCTGCTTCAGAATATAGAACTTGGAAAAGCAATGCAAAATGGCCTCGCAGGAATGGCACTTAGAGATAAGCTTATGGCAGAAAATACGATGTGGATTCTTGAACAGGAAGAAGCCAGAGGAAATCGTCGTATTTTTATCTCCGGACATAATGGGCATGTAGACCAGTTTCGTTCATACGATAATGAGAATAAATATATGGGACATATTCTTGCGGATACGATTGGGGAAGATGCCTATTTTGTGATTGGCACTGATTTTTACAAAACGACGAACAGTATGCCAAAAGGAAGTGGGGAACGCACGAAGTTCACAGTCTATTCTCATGATCCGCTTGCAAAAGCGGCAAAAGAATGCGGATATGACATCTGCTGGCTGGATTTTTCAAAAATTCCGGAAGAGTCCACTCTGAAACCTGAAGTCACCGGATACTGTTATATGGGCAATCTGGGTGAAAATCAGATGAATTTATTGAACAGGATTATTATGAGAGCTTTTCCTTACACATACCGAATTTGGGGAAGTCCTGCCAGCATGTATGACGGAATGATCTTTGTAACAGAGGCACATCCTATTCAGTTTAGATAAAAAATGCTTTAGGAGGTATGAACAGATGAGTATTGTGGGAGATGTGAGAAATCCAAGTCAGTCTGGAATTTTAAATGGTACTAGTAAAGGTGAATGTTGGCTCAGTGACGACAATATGCTTGCAGTAACCTACTCCTATCCGGTAGGTGGGTGTGGTGTATTTGGAAAAATAGGGAGTACTGAGAAGGCGAAAATATATTTTGATAAAGTCTTTGTCTGTTTGAAAGCCTTGAATATTCATGAATTCGAGTTTGCTACAGAAGATGCAGCGTTGCGGGAACAATTGTTATGTTTATTTCAAGATAGAGAAATAGAACATGAATTAGAGTATTCCTATGAAACACATGAGGAAACAAATGTGGAAATCGCTGTGCCAGACAGATATGAAGTTGAGTTAGTAACAGAACAGACACTGCATAAAGGCTATGAAAATGAAGGAATGCTTACAAAGCGATTAGAGAAATGTTGGAATACTTTGGATGATTTTTTTGAAAAGAGTTTTTCTTTCATAGCAGTTAAGGATAAAAGAATCGTAGGAATTATTTTTGGATCAGGTAGATATGAAAAATATATACCAATCGACATTGAAGTTTTAGAAGAACATCGAAAAAAAGGAATTTCGAAAGCACTTACCATTGCTTTTATAAAGCATTGTATGAAATATGAGCTGGTGCCGCATTGGGATTGTGTTGAATCAAATAAGGGTTCTGTTCACTTGGCAGAAAGTGCAGGGTTTACAAAAATTAAGGAAAGACCGTTCTACTGGTTTACTATTTAAGAAATTAAAATACTATTTTTGAATTTTACTTAAAAAGGAGAATGATGTAATGGACAGATTTATGAATATTAAGGAGAAACTGCTTGCCTTGGCTAAGGAAGATGAAGATATTAAGGCAATTGTTTTGATAGGCTCTTCAACCAGAGATACGGTAAAAGCAGATGAATATTCTGATTTGGACGTTGTGATTGCAACGGAAGAAACGGAAGGATGGCTATATGGAGATTATCCGGAAAAACTTGGGAGTGTGAAAATATCTTTTGTTGAACCAACACTTGGTGGAGGAAAAGAAAGAAGAATGTTGTATGACGGTTCGCTTGATGTTGACATGATTGTATTTACACCAGAACAGTTTGAAAAAGCAATCAGGGAAGGCGTCGCAAGTTGGGTTATGAACCGGGGCTATGAAATAATGTATGATGCAGAAGATTATTCAGCTCTGTTAAAAGAAAACATTTCTCATGAACTTAGTCCAACAGATTTATCGGAACCGGAATTTAATAATATGGTAAACGATTTCTTTTTCCATACCGTGTGGGCATCCAAGAAGATTCTACGTGGTAAATTGTGGACTGCCAAAATGTGTATTGACGCTTATTTAAAAAACTATCTGTTGAAGATGATTGAGATGTATTCGGTGTCAAAATATCAGGTTGATGTATGGCATGACGGAAGATTTCTGGATCGATGGGCTGAGAGGGAAATACTTTCGGATTTGGAAAAGTGCTTTGCCCGCTATGACAGGGAGGATATGGTGTCTGCTTTGTCGGCTACCCTGAATCTTTTTTGCAGACTGGCAGGTCAGACAGCAGAAATGAAGGGGTACAAATATCCCAAAGAGGCTGAAAACTATACAAAAGTGGAACAAACAATGGATTTTAGGAGGAAAGAAGAAAGATGAAAAAATATGCATTACCGATTATTATGTTGACGATATTTGAAACCATAGCAGTTACTCTGTGGCTGACACTGGATAATTTGTTTTATCTGTTCAATTTCAGTTATATTGGAATCTCAATATCTCTTGGAGTATTTCTGTTTATTAAAAAGTATAAGTATGCCCGCCGCATTACACAGCTTCTGGTTGGATTATACATGCTGGTATATTTGGGGTTAATCAGCAATGAAAATATGCAGATTGAGGGATTCTGGTATTATCTTTTTACAGGTGTATTTGAAGCTGCAACCATTCATTATGCGGTTGCAAAAATTTTTGGACCTCTCATTTTTGGCAGGGGCTGGTGCGGTTATGCCTGTTGGACAGCAATGATACTCGATTTTCTGCCATATAAAGTACCTGAAACACCAAGAAAGAAGATTGGATGGATAAGGTATCTCACGTTCGCAGCATCGCTTGTATTTGTTTCAGCATTGTTTCTTGCACAGGTTGGCAACTTGGAAAAAATAATGTTTTGGGCATTTCTTATAGGAAATGTACTGTATTATACTGTCGGGATCATATTGGCATTTGCATTTAAGGATAATCGTGCATTTTGCAAATACATATGTCCAATTACTGTATTTTTGAAACCTATGAGTTATTTTTCGCTATTACGAATTAAATGTGATAAAAGCAAATGTATATCTTGCGGGAAATGCAAAAAAGTATGCCCGATGGAAGTAGATGTTACGGATAATTCCAGAAAACGAAAAAATGGTACAGAATGTATCCTTTGCTTTGAGTGTGTTAAGAATTGTCCGAAGGACGCATTGTAAATCGGAATTGAAGAAGCAGACTAGGAAGATAAAAGAGAATTACAAATCGTATGGGTAATAGAAAAGTGGTTGTATATATTGGTGTTAGTCTGGATGGTTACATTGCAACCAAAGATGATTCATTGGAATGGTTATTAAGCACGCAAGGAAGTGGAGATAATGGTTTTGGTGAATTTTATGACACGGTGGAGACCATAATTATGGGAAGACGAACTTATGATTGGATTATGGAACAGGAGAATGGCAGATTCCCTTATATTGGAAAAGAATGTTATGTTTATACTACTCAAATGATTCAGGATACAGAGTATGTGAAATTTACTTCTCAAAGTCCGGAGAACCTTATTGCAGGATTAAATAGGGAAGGAAAGAGCATTTGGATTGTCGGAGGAAGCCAAATCATCAATATGGTTAGAAAGAAAAACCTTATAGATGAATATATACTAAGCCTAGATTATTCACGGCACAGCCGTGAAAGTGTCTGAAAGTCACATAGTTACTGT
>CAYUYJ010000056.1:0-9313 GCA_964449325.1 uncultured Lachnospiraceae bacterium
GGGCATTTTTATTATAGATTCCTCCAGCAGGAGGAATTTCCTATTATATAAAAAACGAGAGGAAATAATCCTCTCGCTTCATAAATCTTCATCACTCGGTTACTTTCGTAAAATTATTTTCTTGAACATATCGCCTTCTAAATCCACATCGCCGGATTAATCTCCTCCAAGTCGAAAGGGGTAACCTGATACACGTAATAATTGAGCCAGTTACTATACAGATTATTACTATGTGCCCGCCACTGTAGCAACGGTCTTTTGTTCGGATCATCATCCGGATAATAATTTTTCGGCAGTGCAATTTCAAGCCCTTTCCCAATATCCCTCTTATACTCATTATCAAGTGTCATACGGTCATATTCAGGATGTCCCATAACAAAAATCTGTCTGCCGCCTTCGGCAATGGCAAGAAGCACTCCCGCCTCCTCAGATTCAGCCAAAATTTTCAAAGCAGGCTGGGCTTCCACATCTGCCTTGTCAATCGTTGTATAACGGCTGTTTGGTGCAAGGAATACATCATCAAAGCCACGGACTAACGGAACTTTCCGGTTCAGCACACGGAACGGATAAATACCGAACAGTTTTTCCGCAAGGAGTTTTTTTTCTATTCCGTAATGATAATACAAACCTGCCTGCGCCCCCCAGCAGATATGCAATGTAGAAGTAACATTTTCCTTTGACCATTCCATAATTTTACAAAGTTCTTCCCAATAATCCACCTGTTCAAAGGGCATCTGCTCCACCGGAGCACCGGTAATAATCATCCCATCAAATTTATTGTCTTTTATCTCGTCAAAGGTTGTATAAAATTTATTCAAATGATTCGCTGACGTATTTTGGGATGTATGGCTGCTTACATTCAAAAAAGTAACATCAATCTGCAGCGGTGTATTGGAAAGTGCACGTAAAAGCTGCAATTCGGTATCCTGCTTTATCGGCATTAGGTTTAAAATGCACACCTTTAACGGTCGAATATCCTGATGCAATGCACGGTTTTCATCCATCACAAATATATTTTCATTTTCCAAAATCTCCAATGCTGGTAAATCGCTCTGTGTTTTAATCGGCATAGTTTCTCCTTTCCTGCATAGACAGGCTTATTTCAAATATTTTTCTAAAAAATCTTCTTCCGAAATAATCGGCACTTCCAGTTCTTTTGCTTTCTTATTTTTGCCGGAGGTAGATGTAATATCGTTATTAATCAGGCAGTCTGTTTTACCGGTTACACTTCCGGTTACCTTTCCGCCTCTTTTTTCAATTTCTTCCTTTAATTCATTACGGCTCGCAAAATGGTTCAAGCTTCCGGTAATAACAAACACCTTTCCCGCCAGCGTCTGCTCTCCTTCTTCCTTCATCTCTTCAAGCTGCAATTCCTTTAAGAGATTTTCCAACTGTACCCGATTACACTCATCCTGAAAATAATCATGGAAAGCAGCGGCAATCACTTCTCCTACACCATCAATTCCGCTTAATTCTTCTACATCTGCATTTCGCATCTTTTCCAAATCATAATGATACTGCTTGCAGAGCATTTTGGCATTGGCAACACCGATATTGGCAATACCTAAGCCGTAAAGCAGACGCGGCAAAGTTGTACTTCTGGCTTTTTCTATACTGTCTGATAAATTTTGGTAGGACTTTTCTCCAAAACCTTCCATTTGTATGATTTCTTCTTTGTACCGTTCCAAATGAAACAAGTCCGCGTACTCATGAATATATCCCTTTGCAATAAATTTTTCAAGCGTTGCTTCCGATACCCCATCCATATTCAAGGCATCCCTGCTGACAAACAATGTAAAGGCTTTGATTTTTTTCACTTCACAACGCGGGTTTATGCAATAGAGCATCTTGGCATCTCCGACCTGCCTGATTTCAGTTTCTCCGCCACAAACAGGACACTCCTTTGGGATATCCACGTTATCGCTCTTTGTCAGGTTCTCCGCAATCTGAGGAATAATCATATTCGCCTTATATACGGTAATCCTATCCCCGATTCCCAGCTTCAATCCTTGCAAAATACTGATATTGTGCACACTTGCACGACTTACAGTAGTCCCCTCCAGTTCCACCGGTTCAAAAATAGCAACCGGATTAATCAATCCCGTTCTGCTGGGACTCCACTCAATTTCTTTTAACACCGTTTCCCGAATTTCGTCCGCCCACTTAAAAGCAATGGAATGACGCGGAAATTTCGCCGTCCTGCCAAGACTTTGTCCATAGGCAATATCCTCGTAGGTCAGCACCAGTCCGTCCGAAGGAATATCATAGATTTCAATGGCTTTCTCAAAATAATTGATTGCATCAAAAATGGAATCTTTATCTACTTCCCTATATTCTACCACATCAAATCCCAATTCCTTTAAAAATTCAAACTGCTTTTTTCTGGAATTATCAAAATCGGCTCCCTGTGCCGACACCAGACTGAATGCATAAAAACGCACATTACGTTTTGCCGTGATTTCACTGTTAAGTTGTCTGACCGAGCCGCTGCATAAATTTCTCGGATTTTTATACTTTGCCTCTTCCTCCAGAATTTCTGCATTAATTTTCTCAAAATCAGAATAGCTGATTACTGCCTCTCCTCGCAGCACCAAATCCCCTTCAAAGGGAATCGAAAGCGGAATGTTTTTAAAAACCCTGGCATTATTTGTAATAACCTCGCCTACTTCCCCATTCCCTCTGGTGACCGCTTTTGCAAGTTTTCCTGCATGATACGAAAGTACTATCGTCAATCCATCCAGTTTCCAGCTTAAGATTGCTGACTTATCCTGCATCCAGTCCCTCAATTCTTCCCTACTCTTTGTTTTCCCCAAAGATAACATAGGCTGTTCATGACGTTCCTTTGGCAGCTCATCCACTGCTTCATATCCGACTGTCACAGTAGGACTGTTTGCCAAAACCACTCCTGTTTCTTTTTCAAGCTGCACTAACTCATCATATAATTTATCGTATTCAAAGTTGCTCATAATTTCCGTGTCTTTGGCATAATAGCTTTCCGAAGCACGATTTAACAACTCTACCAGTTCTTTCATTCTGTCTGCTTTTCTTTGTTCCACGCTGCACACTCCGATTTAAAAATTTTCCATTCCTACATTTCTGTAAAGCTGTGACAGTTCTTCTCCTGCCACTTCCCGGTATTGTCCCGGTTTCAAATCTTCTAAAAGCACATTCATAATCCGTACCCTTTTTAAATTACGCACTTCATATCCCAACGTCTGACACATCCGCCGAATCTGACGGTTCAAGCCTTGAGTCAATACAATGCGAAAGGTATATTTTCCCTGCTTTTCTGTCTCACAGGGACGGGTTGTCTTTTCCAATTCCTTTAAATAAATGCCTTTTTCCATCTGTTTCAAAAACTCTTCCGTAACTTCCTTATCCACCTTCACTATATACTCTTTTTCATGCCGGTTCGCTCCCCGCATCAGGGCATTAATCAAGTCCCCGTCGTTGGTCATAATCATTAGCCCCTCCGACTCCTTGTCCAGTCTGCCCGCATAAGTAACACGAACCGGATATTTTAAGGAATCCGTGATTTTCTTTTCGGCAAATTTATCTTTTTCCGTACAGGTTACTCCTATTGGTTTATAATAAGCAAGCACCTTTTTGGCATTCGGAGAATGCAACACCTTTCCGTTTACGACAATTCTTTCTTTTCCGCTTACCTTGCTGCCCATCTTCGCAGTCAGACCGTTTATGGTGACTCTGCCTTCCTCAATCAGCTTATCCGCATCCCTTCTGGAGCAAACACCACATTCTGCCAGATATTTATTCAGCCGCACCAGTTCTGCCATATCTCCTCCTGTTCGCTTTTCAAAGCTATTCCGAAATTTCAATCCGGTAAGAAGCTTCAAAGCTCTCCCGTTCTTTTAAAGTATTCCCCCATTCCCTTTCCGGCAGTTCCTTTCGGAAATCTACACGGTCAGCTCTTCCGTACCACGGTTCAATACAAATAAAGGGGGCATTCTTTCTTACCGGCGACCACACACCAAAAAGCGGTGCATCAAAGCATACGGTTAAATAGGGAGATTTATCCGGCAGACAAAGGGCTACTTTCTTTGTCTGATTCTTCTCTATCACCAATGCATCCCCATCAAATAAATCTTCCGTTATTTTCAGATAACCATTCTCTAATGGGTATTCTTTCAGTTTGTCAGAAATTAAACCATTCTCCAAAACATCACTTTGTATATTCTGATTTGTATCAAAGAACAAATAATAGTCTGTCTGCTTTGTATTATCTTCAATCGGACAAAGAAAAGCAGGATGACCTCCAATGGAAAAGTACATTTCATTTTTTCCTGTATTCATCACTTTCCATGAAACACGAACTTTATTTTCTTCCAGTTGATAGCCGATTTCCAAGGAAAAATCAAAAGGATATTTTTTTATGGTATCTTCATCTGACTGCAGTCTGAAACGCAGACTGTCTTTCGTCTGTTCTATCATTTCAAATTCCATATCCCTTGCAAAGCCATGCTGTCCCATTTCATATTCTTTTCCGTTAAAGCGATATTTTTTTTCATTCAGACTGCCCACAAGCGGAAACAATACCGGTGATGTTCTTCCCCAGAATTTTGCATCTGCATACCACATATATTCCCTGTTATCACGTTTTCTTTTTAGAGATTTTAATTCTGCCCCTGCTGTTTCTATTTCCGCTTTAATCTTTTCATTTTCAATTAGATATCTGCTCACTTCTTCTCCCTCCTACACTCTAACCTTATCCCACTCCGACTCTGCCTCTTCTTCTGGGACACCGGTCAGTACCTGCTCAATCCGTTCCTGTACTAAAGCTGCAATCTCCACAGTCTTCATCCCTTTATATTCCTCGTATGGAATCGGTTTTAAATAATGCACCTGCGTTTCTATTCTTTTCAATGACCACCCCATAAATACCTTGTAGGAATCTACCAGTGCTACCGGCACAATAGGGCATTTTGCCTTTACCGCACTTTTGAAAGTACCGGCTTTAAAGGTTTCCATATGATTATCCGCTTTATCATCATACCCGCCTTCCGGGAAAATAATATATTTTTTTCCTTCTCGTACTTCTTTTGCCATTTCATTAATAATCTGCATCGACTGCCGTACATCATCCAACACCATTCTTTTACTTTGCAACAGTGACACCACCTGACGCACAACAGGCATATGTGAGCGTTTCTCATCCATCACAAAGGCACATGGTTTCTCATGGGTATGAATAATCCCCAAAGCATCATATTTTCCCTGATGATTCGGGAACATAATATAACCGCCTGTCTTTGGCAGATTTTCTACCCCATAAGCTTTCGTATGTATATTTCCGGCATTTTTCATCAGCTTAATAATGTGCTGCACCATATGATAACGTCTTTCTTCTGAATACTTCTCAGGATGTGCTCCCATATAAGACATATATGGCAAAAGCGGTGCACGAAACAAATTTGCCAATATTACATAATAAAATCTCAAACTCATTTCACTCAGTCCTAACCTTCTCTGATACAGATTTCTTGCGGAATCTGTCAACACATATCATAAATAATAGCACATTTTCTTTCATAAAAAAAGGGAAATCCACTCCCTTTTTCATTCCTTTTTTCGGCTGAGTTTCAGAATATTTCCTTTCAAATTAATGATTTCTTTTCTTTCTTTATAAATCCCTAACATTTTCTTGACAATTTGAACACATTTTCTTTTTATACTAATAGTATCAAATAAAGAAGTTGGCTTGAGTGTGAGCAGTCGTGCCGTATTTGGGTCCGCTTCGACAAACAACCCTCATTGGGTATTCCCCAATGTTTACATATACATATATCTATCTGACACTATAAATCCTATTACATCAAATGGCAGACACAAAAAGGTCCTTGCCTATCCTCAAACATGGGCAGACAACTTTGGCAAAAATTATTATGTACATGCGCAAGCCAAAGAAATGGAATCCGAATCTTCATGGAATGCGCTTGTAGAAGGTGTCCCTTACAAAGAATCTGATTTACAGCCCACTGCTGTTGAAGATATAGAAAAAAATATTCATGAAATCCTAACGGACATGAAACAGGAGGTACTCAATGATAGAAGAACAGATGAATAACGGCTATACCTTGGTTGCCGTGGAGGAACACACGACTCCTACTAAGGAAATCGAAATTATCGATGATGATGCATTCAGCTATGAAGGTTTCCAAGTAGTACGCGGTGAATTCTTTGCTCACATTTACGAACCGTCCTTTACCTTCAACGGCAATAAGGTATCGATGAATACTGCTTGCATCAAAAAACTACCTGGAACAGAATTTGTACAAATACTCGTAAATCCGGAAGAAAAGAAACTGGCAGTAAGGCCCTGTACCGAAGACGAAAAGGACTCCTTCCGTTGGTGTACAGCTAACAGCAAAAAGCGAGCACCGAAACAAATCACCTGCCGCGTTTTCTTTGCCAAGGTACTCTCCTTAATGGACTGGAACCCGAACTACCGCTACAAGCTCCTCGGCAAACTCATACGTTCCAACGGTGAATTATTATTTGTATTTGACCTTACCACACCAGAAATCACTACAAATCAATATCTTTGATGGATACGCTGTCTTTGGTATTGAAGAAAAGAAGAACCAAGCATTTCAAAGTGACAAAGGCACATTAAGTATAAGGCACATCATTCCCTCTCTTAAAACCCAGTATGAACTTTTATACAATCAATCTGTTCCCATATATATCATGGAAAACATAATAATTATTAGAATCAAAGAAAGCATTTTTATACTTGTCGAATCCGAAATGCATCTATTATTAAAAGAAAAAGGGATCTGAATTTCCACATATAGAATCACAAATATTTACCATCTAATTAATTCTCTCCATTATTCTCCATTTAAGAAAGGTGCTGATGGGTTGACCATCGGCACCTTTTTCATTCTATATACATCATCATCTTCCAAATTAATCTTATCGCTTATTCCATTCTTGCTTTAGAGATATTACATGCTTCTGCTATCGTATCTGCAGTTAGTAAGGTGTCAAGCATTGCCCGCTTCCTTCCAGATGCATAAATATTTCCGGTTTTAACAACCTTTGGTGGTACAATAGGCAGTCCCAGTTTATAAACAAAGAAATCACAATCCTCGACAAAATCTGGCATTTCCGGGATTTCATCATGAAGATTTTTTGTAACCACATAGTCTTCAATATGATGAATAGACTGCAGCTGGCCATAATATCTGAATGCAATATAGTTAGGTGGCTCTTTCGGCCATCCATTTCCTCCAAATGGATGGAAATACTTCATATGGTTCTGAACAATTTCTATCCAGGTCAAATCGCAATCTTCCGGCTTTGAAGTTCCAAGGGATACAACAAATACCCAATTTGATTCCTGTGTTTGCATAGTCATTCCGTTGTCCTGCGGGAACTTTCCCAGAGCAAACCAGTAGTGACCGGTTGGCTCCATGCCGGGAATTACAGCGGTTTTACCATGCTTTTGGGCAATATCCTCTATCCATGCCTTGAATGTCAGGAAACCGGCTTCTGTGTTACTGAACTCCAATGGTTTCTTCGAATACTCATAATTTCGCCAGTCAAATGCTCTGGCATAATGAGTCTCGCTACCGACATCGATACCAACAATCAAAGTTTTTTCAGTTATGGATGCAATTTTTGCGTTTTGTGTGTTACAATTCATTTTAGATACCTCTCTGTTCAATAAGATTTTTTACTAACCTGGTCAAAGTCAGTAATCTTATTTTACACTGAGGTATTTTTTTCTCAACCTTCTTTCTTGGAATTCCCTATATTTGAATTATACAGGAAGCTCCTATTTCACAAAAACAAATGAACAAAACTCAAACAACTTCCGCTCCTCAAAGAAAGCTCTCATCCAGCCCTCCGTGGTTATCTCCGGGATAAAATAAATGGCGTGTCTGCCCGTCAAAGCCTTCACTTCTGTCCGGACGATTCCATCGGATGGACCTACATCCACCCTTCCGATTTCTTCTCCGTTCTCATAATCATCTGCAACAATCCGAAGAGAACTCTTCATGCCCTGTCCCAACAGCTTCATGGCCAGTACATATGTTTTAGAAGAAGAATCCTCCCCAAAATCAAAGTACTTGAATCCAATAACATTCCCATGACCAATATTCGTCACCACACGCGTAAACAAATCCTTTTCCGTGACAAAACATCCACCCTTTAATACACAGGCATATTCTGCCGGAGTCTCTTTATATGGATTTAAGGCCTCCTCAAATCCAAGAGATGTCATCTCCACCGGTGGAATACTGCCATCTTCTGCGAAATAAATCTTCTCCACGCATGCTCTGCGGGAGGTTATGGACGCATTGGTCATACGATGATAAAAGACATACCACTGTCCATTGATACATGCTATGGACCCATGATTATTTCCCGCCGGATAATCCACACCGTTATCAATGATATATCCGCGATAAACAAAGGGGCCTGTGGGCGATTTGGATGTAGCGTAGGCAAGGCGGTTGCCCTTCCTCGGCGAATAGATTAAGTAGTAGGTATCATTGACCTTTCTCGGTGAGCTCGCCTCATAAAAACGCATCTCCTCCGGAATATCCATGGAATCATTTACCGTCGGCTCCACCAGACTCCCCGGAAGTATGTCACACATGGTATCCGGATTCAGCCGGTTCATGTGGGAACGCTCGAAGCCGTAGTACACATAGACTTTTCCATCGTCATCCACAAGCACGCCGGCATCATTAAAAATGCCATCATCTCCCGCATCCTCTGCCTTGTATTGATACGTGGACAAGAGGCGAAATGGTCCCTCCGGTTTTTCTGAAACCCCGATTGCCCCCTTTGCCCCTACAATATAGGCGAACAGATAATACTTTCCATCCTTTTCCACTACATCCGGTGCGAACAGTTTATTCTCCGTCCACGGGGTGTCAGATTCATGATCCCGGTCCGGTCTGGTGTGAAAGCTGTGTCCATGACAGACCCATTCGTTCAGGTTATCTATGGGCGCAGACCACACTTTCAATTTAAAATCACAAAAATCATCACCATATGCCCGGTCATGTGAACCATATAAATATACACGATTTCCAAAGACTCTCGGTTCGCCATCGGGAATATATTCCCACGACGGTAAAATTGGGTTAGCCATAGTTTTCCTCCATAAGTATATTAATCACCCATCGCAATCGCAATGCTATTATTCATTATATCATATAAATTACTAATGATAAATTCTTCAAAAGAAATTTTCAATCTTTTTAATTTTTTTCAGTTATTTATTCGGGAGTTTGACAGTTGAATATTAGAAAAAATACTTGCAGGTCGCATAAAACCT
>CAYUYJ010000057.1:0-8176 GCA_964449325.1 uncultured Lachnospiraceae bacterium
AACAAGTAGGCTCCAATCTTTACATTTGAGTGGTAAAATATCTGGAAGTTAAGATTAATAATCGGAAAAGCAAATATTATAAAATAGATGGAAATAACTATAAAGATATTATTACAGATTTAATCGGGATGCGTCTTATTATTAATTATCGGGGAAACTGGACGGTTATCCATAATGAATTACTAGCGGAGTTCCCATATGTGGAGCAGAAAATGTATGATGAATGTGAACTGGTTCCGCATCAGACGGATAGAAATATACTGGCAGAAATACCGATTGTTTATTATGCGTCAGGGGATAAATTAGAGTGTTACCGGCCATATAATGTGGTAACAAAGTTACATCAAAAAGGTTACAGGAGTATACATTATATTGTTAGTTTTAAAGGTGTATATGTAGAAATTCAAGTACGGACAATTTATGATGAAGCATGGAGTGACTGTGACCATAGTTATGTATATAAACAAGATGGGAGAAAGAGTCATTCGGCTTTGGAGGAAATGTCAAGAATATTGTGTCAATTGACTAATGTTTCAAATGATCTTGGCGATTCCATGAGGGAAGTATTTGAAAAAGAGTCAATATTGGATATAGGAAACGGTAACTGGAAAACTACGGAAGAATGGTTTGAACTGTGTGATGAAGCTTTATATAGGATTGAAAAGGCACATGATGAACTACAACAGTTTAGGAATCATTTAGTGTTGACAGGAGGAAATGCAAATGAAGCAAATTCAAAATGAAACAGGTCGTGTGAATGGTGAACTGTTGGTGAAACGCTTAAAATCGGGTGAGTTTAAGAAAGATTTCCGCCCTAATCATGGAACTGATTTTACAGAAGGAATGGAAGGATTACACAGATATCGGTTTGCGACCTATTTAGGTTCCTGTAGTTGTTTCCTGATGGACCAAAGGCTTGAAAAAATCAGGAGTGAATATTATGGATAAAGTTACGCATATGGAAACTGGAAATAATTATGAGTATTTGGTAGAGTATTTTGGAGAAAATAAGATTTCTTTTCGTTATGAATGGGTTTTCGGTTTGATGGAGGATTTTATTCATGCTAATCAACTGGAAGAAAAGGTATGGATTTCCGGCAATATACTGGATCATGTAATTGTTGATTATTTTGTAGATATAGCAAGATTAAAAGAATTTCAAAAAATTGAGAAGACACATGAGACAAAGATTTATGCGTATTTGACTTTTTGGATATTACGTCATAAGCCATTACAGATGAAGAAAGATTTTCAGGACGAACAATTTGCGTTTATTAATGAAGAATTTGTATGTTATTTGTTGAGAAGTTTTTTATTTGCAGAACCGGATGATGTTCCAATATTAAATAGCAAGGTGGAAGATATAGATAATTTTGTAGATACTTTATTATATTATTTAAAGTATAGGGATTATTCTGCCAAAAGTATTGAGATGATATTGTTAGCATTTACTGCAGGAAGGGGATATCAGTATTCGGTAGACTATCAGGATAGAGATTAGAAATGTTTGAGAAAGTAGTTTTAGAGGGGATATTCTTTCTTCTTTCTGCACATACTCATACCGAGGTGAAAATGAATCATGAGTGAGCAGAATTTAAACAAGAAAAAGCAGGAACGGCTAAACGAGCAGGAATCCCTGAACAAATTTAACTCCATTACAGAAAAGTGCAAGCCCGAAAATCAGAATCAGCAGCACAATGTAAGAGAAGAGGGGATTGCCCCGATAAATCAGAAGAGGTAACACCGAAAGGTGGTATCTCTTCTGTCATATGCGCCTTGCGGCGCACTTTTTTCCCATTTGCCATTTCTATCCTTTGAGGGTATACTTAGACTGATATGTAATGACAAGAAAAGAAGAAAAGAGGAATTGATTCATGCACTATAATTATTTAATCGTCGGCGCGGGCTTATTTGGTGCCACCTTTGCAAATAAAATGAAAGAAAAAGGAAAAACCTGTCTGGTTATTGATAAACGGGAAAATGCCGCAGGTAATATATTTACAGAAGATGTGGCAGGAATACAAGTACATAAATACGGTGCACATATTTTTCATACTTCCAATAAGGCAGTATGGGATTATGTAAACCAATTTGCAGAATTTAATCACTATATCAACAGTCCGGTGGCATGTTACAAGGCTGAACTTTACAACCTTCCTTTTAATATGAATACATTTAGTAAAATGTGGGGAATCAAAAAGCCTGCCGAGGCGAAGAAAATTATTGAGGAGCAGATTGCGGATTTAGGTATTAAGGAACCACACAATCTGGAGGAGCAGGCACTTTCCCTGGTGGGAACGGACGTTTACGAAAAGCTGGTAAAGGGCTATACGGAAAAGCAGTGGGGGCGTGACTGTAAGGAACTTCCGGCATTTATTATCAAGCGACTGCCGCTTCGTTTTACTTATGATAACAATTATTTCAATGACCCTTATCAGGGAATTCCGAAGGGCGGTTATACCAGAATGGTGGAAAATATGCTTTCCGGTACACCTGTAATGCTGGGAGTGGAATATAAAGAGTTTCTGAAGGAGAATGAAGAAGCAGGTGATAAGAAGATTACCTTCGATAAGGTACTTTATACAGGGATGATTGATGAATATTTTGATTATTGTCTGGGTGAACTGGAATATCGTTCCCTTCGCTTTGAAGAGGAATTGATTAAGGGGGAAGACAATTATCAGGGAAATGCGGTAGTAAACTACACGGAGCGGGAAGTACCTTATACAAGGATTATCGAGCATAAACATTTTGAGTTTGGTAAGCAGCCTGACACAGTCATTACGAGGGAATATCCGGCTGATTGGAAGAAGGGTGATGAACCGTATTATCCGGTCAATAACGAAAAGAACGATAAATTGTTTAAAGAATACCAAAAGCTTGCCGGGAAGGAAAAGAATGTTTTGTTCGGCGGACGGCTCGGTCAGTATAAATATTATGATATGGACAAGGTTATTGAGGCGGCATTTGCCATGTGTGAGGAAGAATTGAAATAATATGTCAGGTGATGTAGAGAAAATCGCGGAGAGCCCTTTATTTAAAGATATTGAAAAATGTGAACTTGAGGAAATGCTCGGATGCCTTCAGGGGAAGGTGAAGACCTACAAAAAGGGCGAATACATTGCTTTTGAGCGGGAAAATATCAGAAATATCGGAATTGTTCTGGACGGTGCAGTGGACATGATAAAGGAGGACGTCTGGGGAAATAAAACCATTATAGTAAGAATGTCTGAAAAGCAGCTGTTCGGAGAAACCTTCGCGTGTAGTACAGATACAACGTCGTCGGTGGCCTTTCTTGCTTCCAGAGACAGCCGGATTCTGGAACTTTCGTTTGCACATGTGATGCATACCTGTTCCAAGGCATGTGTTTTTCATCACAGACTTGTGGAAAACATGGTAACGCTGATTGCTGACAAAAACAGGAGGTTGATGGAGAAGCTGACAATTTTGTCAAAAAAGAACCTAAGAGAGAAAATTCTGGCATATTTATCGGAGCAGGCATTGATGCAGCAGGAAATGTTTTTTGAAATTCCTTTGGGCAGACAGGAACTGGCGGAATATTTATGTGCAGACCGCAGTGCGCTGACGAGAGAATTATCGAATATGCGAAAGGAAGGAATTATTGACTTTGACAAAAATGTATTTCGTATATTGTGAGTTCGTTTGACGCTTATGTTGCAATTGCAACATACACAGATGCAAAACTAAGCTATAGTATTCTCGGATAACAAAGTTTGTAAACAATTTTAAAGGAGAATTTTTCGATATGGGAAATAAAATGTTTTGCTTTCAGTGTGAACAGACGGCGCTGTGCAGCGGATGCACGGGAAGTATGGGAGTCTGCGGAAAAGATGCCAAGACGGCGGCGTTGCAGGATGAACTTACGGGAGCGTTAATCGGACTTGTTAAGGCGTGCGGCAATAACTCCAAAACGGAAAATACAACACGTATTATTATAGAAGGATTATTTACTACGGTTACGAATGTAAATTTCAATAATGAAACATTAAAAGAAATGATAGAAAAAGTGCATAAGGAAAAGCAAAAAGTAGCACCGGGCTGCGATTGTTGTGCGATGCCTTGCAAAAATACGGACGAATATGATATGAAACAGATATGGGAAGCGGACGAGGATATCAGGTCGTTGAAATCTCTGATTTTATTCGGAATCCGTGGTATGGCAGCCTATGCTTATCATGCTTTGATGCTCGGGTATGAAGAGGAGGAAGTGAATGCATTCTTTTATAAAGCATTGGAGATGATAAGCTATGATTTGGAAAAGCAAGAATTACTTTCGCTGGCACTGGAGGTAGGAGAAGTCAATCTGAAATGTATGGCACTTTTAGATAAAGCCAATACCGAAAGTTACGGTGCACCGGAGCCGGTAAAGATTTCCATGCAGATTGAAAAGGGACCGTTTATTGTTATTTCCGGTCATGATTTGAAGGATTTGGAACTGCTGTTAGAGCAGACAAAGGATAAAGGAATTCATATTTATACTCATGGGGAGATGCTGCCGGCACACAGCTATCCGAAACTTAAAAAATATCCTCACTTAAAGGGAAATTTTGGCACGGCATGGCAGAACCAACAGAAGGAATTTGATAACCTTCCGGGAGCGGTTCTGTTTACAACAAACTGTCTGATGCCTGTAAAACCAAGCTATGCAGACCGTGTATTTACTACAGAAGTGGTGTCTTATCCGGGTGTGGTGCACATTGGAGAAGAGAAGGACTTTACACCGGTGATTGAAAAGGCATTGGAGCTTGGCGGTTTTCAGGAGACTCAGTACAGAACCGGAATCAACGGAGGGAGCAATTTGATGACCGGATTTGCTCACAAAGCGGTGCTGGGTGTTGCGGATAAAGTAATCGAGGCAGTAAAAAGCGGTGCGATTCGCCATTTCTTTCTGGTAGGGGGCTGCGACGGAGCAAGACCCGGAAGAAATTATTATACGGAATTTGTAAAGCAGACACCGTCAGATACAGTCATCCTTACTCTTGCCTGCGGAAAATACCGGTTTCATGATTTGGAGTTAGGAGAAATCGGCGGTCTGCCACGTATCATGGACATGGGACAGTGTAATGATGCCTATAGTGCCATTAAGGTTGCATTAGCTTTAGCAGAAGCTTTCGGGTGTGGTATCAATGAACTGCCGTTATCCATGGTGCTCTCGTGGTATGAGCAGAAAGCAGTCTGCATTCTGCTTACGCTTCTTTATCTGGGAATTAAAAATATTTATCTGGGTCCCACACTGCCGGCATTTATTTCGGAGAATGTTTTGAAAATACTGGTGGACAATTATCATATTTCGCCTATTAGTACACCGGAAGAAGATTTGAACAAAATGTTAGGATAAGATGTTAAGGTAAGATGAAACATCTGTGGACTATAATAAGGATATATGATAAAATTTTAATGTCGATTTTGGGTGGCGGTTTCCGGCGAAACGGAAATCAGGAAGAAATGAAAAATGGTGAAGGTTCAGCCTTGTGGCATGAAGTGAAATGGAGGCAGCATGAGATATTTTTTTGAATCAACAGTAGAAAAAAAGGAACAGGGATATACCATTCATATTCCTTTTAATGTGTGGGAGGTATGTAAGCAGCAGGATGTCATTCAGGGAGATGTAGTGCTTGATAACAAGATTATCAAGTGTGAGCTGCATTCCATAGAAAAGGGAAATTATGAACTTCATATTACAGACGAATCGGCGGTAAGTGTGGAACTGGGTGTAACACATAAAATTCTGCTTCATATCAATGGTTCACTGATTCGTATGGATCAAAACAGTCCGTACAGCTTTGAAAATCCGATTCGTAAAATAGACGGAATAGACGTTATTATCCAGCCCGAGGACGGGCTTTGCGGTCAGTCCTGCGTAGCAATGCTGGCAGGAGTTACGCTTGCCGAAGTCATCAGTGTGATGGACTGCAGAGAGTGGCAGGCAACAATGGGACGTGTGATTTCCGCGTTGAATTATTACGGCATTGACCATTCTGATATTATTATGTACACGGAAGGACGCGAGACGGTTTTGCCCAAGTGTTGTATTTTGATGGAAAAAATGGGGCGTTATTGCCATTATCTGGTTCATTATGATGGAAAATTTTATGATTCCAATATGGGTGTTATGGAAGAGTATGATACCGGAAAGCTGTTAGGTTATCTGGAAATCAAATGTGACTGATGACGAACGGGCGCTTATGCTTGAAAACTGTTTTAAACAAATACAAGGTTGACGTGCATTGTGGGGCCATGCTATTCTGAAAAAAATATAAAATAGAAAGGTTCAAAGAGTGTTACATGAAGAAGTATAATCTTATTGCGCGATAGCAATGGCTATTGCAAATAAAATGAAAATGCTATAGCCATTGCATTTCCTAATGAACATTTAGGAGGACGCATATGAGCTATGTAAACGCAGATGATGTTTTGCCGGAATATTTGTTGACTGAGATACAGAAATATGTGGATGGTCAGCTGCTCTATATTCCCAGAAAGGAGAATTGCGGTCTTGCCTGGGGAGAAAAGAGCGGTGCTAAAGAAAAACTGGCAGAGAGAAATGACCAGATATTTCGAAAATATAGCGCGGGGACAACGTTATCTGATCTAAGCAGTGAGTATTGTTTATCTGAAAAGCGAATTCAGGGAATAATACGCGAATATGAATCCTCTTCGAAAAACAAGGATATGTATGGAGGATTCAGGAATGAACAGAGAGAACAAAAGAAAACAGTATGAGAAAGGCTATTATAAAACACATGCCTGCAATGAAAGCTTCGTTTGCAAAAATTGCGGAAGAATGGTAATTCCGGAAGGTGCAGGAAGCGGTCATCGCAATCACTGTCCAAATTGCCTTTTCAGTCTGCACGTAGATATCGAACCGGGAGACCGTGAATCAGATTGTGGTGGTCATATGGAGCCTGTCGCAGTTTGGGTTCGTAAGAAGGGTGAATGGGCAATTATCCACAGATGCAAAATGTGTGGGGCTTTTAGTTCCAATCGGGTTGCAGCAGATGATAATCCGATGAAGCTGATGTCTATCGCAATGAGACCAATCAGTCAACCGCCATTTCCGATTGAGCGTATCGAGGAGATGACAAAGTTAATGGGTGGTGAGGGAGCAATTTACTGAGAATTTTCTAAGAACAACAGAATTAGTAAGAAAATCCCCGGCACGAATTTAGAAATGAATATGGAACTTAGGACTTTATTAGTTGTTAAAAACAAGTAGTAGAGTCCTTTTTGTTTTCAAAAAAGGTTTAGATGTGTCATTCGATAATAAATTAGGGAGTTTTAGTGGACAGCATATGTGAGAAAATCTCTAATATTTAAGAGGTTTGAGAGAAAGTTCAGAATGTGAAAATTAGTATATGAATAAAAGGTGGTAATATGCAGATTCTTGTAGATGCAGATGCGTGTCCTGTGGTTCGTATTGTTGAAAAGGTGGCACAAAAGTATGATGTTGCTGTAACTTTGTTGTGTCTCAGGATTACGGAGTAGCAGCAATGGCACTTGGAAAAGGAGCGTATGCAATTCATCAGTCCGGGAAATGGTACACGGATGATAATATAGACCGGATGTTGATGGAAAGGCATTTGAGCAGAAAGGCAAGAAGAACTAGTACAAAAAATCACGTAAAAGGGCCACGGAAAAGAACAGAAGAAGATGATAATAGATTTACGGAAAGTTTGGATAAAATGATTCGTAAGGCTATGGAAATTTAGGAAGTGATGAAATGTATTTGATAAAAACAGTTAGAGGCGATATTACAAAAATCAATGATGTGCAGGCAATTGTAAATGCAGCAAACAATTCTCTTTTAGGCGGAGGTGGTGTTGACGGTGCCATTCATAGAGCTGCCGGACCGGAACTCTTAGAGGAATTACTTGCAAGCTGTTATTATCAATCTTTGCAGGTGGCACTTGATAATGGAATACGAAGCGTAGCTTTTCCGTCCATATCAACCGGAGTTTACTGTTTCCCGGTAGAATTGGCTGCAAAGATTGGAGTTAAGACAGTAAGTCGATTTTTAAAGGATAATAAGAATAGTTTTGATCTCGTAGAATGGGTATTATTTGATTCCGGGACGGAGAGCGTCTATGAAGCAGAAGTAGATATCTTAACTTCCAGTAGAAGTTGACACTCAATTGAAAATAAATGCTCAAAACGG
>CAYUYJ010000058.1:0-6920 GCA_964449325.1 uncultured Lachnospiraceae bacterium
CTATATAGACCTCTTTCAGTAATCGCCTTGTTCTTGTGCCCGCTTTTATGCGGGCTTTTTTCATCAAGATTTCTCCGGCAGGAGGAATTTCCTATTATAAAAATAAGTGTGATAAACAGGGCAAAATGCCCTATTTACCACACTTTTAATAAAACGTCCTTTTACTGCTCATTTTGCAAAAGTTTTCGTACATCATCCTTTTGCATCCCATACTGTTCGCTAATATTTTTTAGGATATCCTCATCACTCAATCCTAAATTCTTTAAAATATTTGCAGTATTAAGTATTCCTTTATGCATCCCTTGCTGAATACCTTGCTGAATACCTTTCTCCTCAATCAAATCCGACAAGTTACACATAACATGCTCCTCCTTCTCCATTTTTCTACTCATCTGAAATCCATACGCAGAAGAGAGTATATTACTCTTTTCTGTTACGGAAAGCTTATCCGATACAAGTGTTCTTAGCAATTCGTGCAGTGGATTCCCTTTCTTATCCTCACCGCTACCAAGACAAACCATTATGGCTGAAAGCAAATTATACTGTGCTTTTCCTTCTGTGCTGATAACATTCTGGCACAATAGAAGATGGCTCTTGTTACAAGATCGTATCCCGGATGATAACGCTTCTGCCCTTCCACATTGACAAGAAGCTTTATCGGTTCTTTCGTTGGCGTAAGCGCATAAAACCGAATATCATAGGTTACTTCCCCTTCGATAGAATTTACTATCTCCGGTACGGACATGGTAGCAAATTCTTTGGCGGTATGTTTAAGAATCCACGCCAAAACATTTTTATCGCTGAGTATTTTTTTTACTTCCGCATCATATTTTGCCTTTATATCAGCGATTTCTAATGCCCGTTTCATATAGGACTTTCTTTCCATAAACAGGCTCTCCTTTCATTATATGCTATTCTTTGCAGTTTCACAACCTACTACAAAGAGGGAAATTTGCTCGTTTAGTATTGTATCCTTCCAATTCTTCTATGGAAAAATCATGGAGACGGATTACAGTGCATCCGATTTCTTTCTTGGAATAACCCATCTTTTCCTTATAAGCAATCAGGTAGCTTCTAAGCAGCAAAAATAATAAACCAAATTGGGCATCCGCGCTTAAAACACTTAACTGCCTGTTAAGTTCATCTGCATCCCGATTTTGGATGATGGATTCAAACAAAAAAACATTGCCCTGCCGATAATCCGGGGTCAGCGCCTTCACATGTTCCGGAGAAATCGTTTTAGCATGAAAAGAAAGCTTTTCCAATTCCTTCAACATATGAAGAAGACTGATACTGTCATTATTGAGATAATCCATTCTCTCAAAAAACTCATGATAAGCCTCTTCTGCTATGGTTGCGCCAAGCTGATTCAGCTTCTTTTCCATAAGGTTTCGGATTTTCTGGGTATCTTTCACTTTCTCATAAAAGGTTACATACCCTTTTTTCGCCAGTTTTTTGTAAAAGCGGGTTTTACGGTCGACTACTCGTGGAAAAATGAAGATGTCCGCACTCCTCCAAAGAGAGAGGGAGTATACAAATAGGAAATGGAATCTTCATTCACTTCCTGAAAGGTAAAGACGTCCCTATCTTATAAAACTTTTTCTTTTTCGGCTAAATTACAAATTACATTTTCCAAAACCATATTTTCTTCCGGAAGATTGTCTATAATCTCATATCTGATTAAATATCCGGTGCAGGTACATACATGAATAGATTTCAGATTATTAAAATAAAAATCCTGCAATCTAGATAAATAGAATGACTGATTTTGATGATAAGATACTATTTACATATGATTCTGCTTCTAAACTGCTATTAATTATATATATGGTTAAGGTCAACTCTGTAAGTATGAAAGTTTTCCATGGAATCATAATTTGTATAAAACATAATGAAGGAATTTTTTGTATCTTCGTAACTTATTCCTGCCTGTAGCAATATATTTACATAATTTACAGCAAAAATCTGAAATTCATCATCATTCTTTACTGAGCGAAGTAAATATTTATGGCAGGGATAAGCACTATCAAATTTTTCCATTTTCTGCAGAAATTACTTGACTAACACGAATTATTCGAGTTGACAAAATACAAAATATCGAGTATTTTTAAATTAATGACAGTTTTTATAAAGGACTACGTAATATAATCAAGCTTGACAGATCACATAGGGAAGGCGGACTAAAATCGTGAATCAGATTCTAAAAATTGAAAAAAACAAAGAACAAATGCAGCTACAGGATATGTTAGGAAAAATTTTCAAGGTAATGGAAATAAATGAAACAAAAGAAACCGCTACTATAGTATTTGAAGAAGTTGAAGAAAACACCGGGAATCATATGGAAACCTTTTTTACAAAGGAACAGATAAGCGAAATTATCAATAAAAGAAATGCCGGAGTTTCTTTATATCAGCTGGCAAAGGAATATCAGTGTTCCCGAACGCCGATTCGAAGAGTATTGGAAGAAAACATGGTGTCGTATGAAGATAAAAATCCACATAGCAGAACCAAAAGAAATTCTTCCTTGTTTTCCGAATCTGAGATAGAAGCAATTATAAAAAAAAGGAAAGAGGGTCGTACTTACCAAAAAATAGCTGAAGAGTATGGTTGTACGCCTCAAGGGATAAAATATATTTGTGACAAAGAAAAGCGAAAAAAAATAAAAGCAATGTAGGCATAAGGAGGAAAAACGATGGAAGGTAATAAACAGGTTTTATATGATGCGGAATTTAGGGCAGCTCCCTCTCAGAGTCATTATAATGTGTCATACTTGAGAGACCAGTATGGTGCAAAAATTTTGGACTCACCCCGCCATTTGGCGATTTATAATCTGAGCAAGGAAAAATTAGACCACATTTTAAAAGATGAACAGATTAAAAGAAGTGGTTATACTGCTTTTACTTACATAGCCTATCCCCCAGAGATGTCATTCCGAAAGAGTAGTAATTATCGAGAAAAATATATACAGAAAAACCCACCGTTTTACAAAGGTGGATATCGATGCACTTATTGCGGTCGGTTTGTATCAAAAGAGAATATGCAGGTAGATCATATCGTCAGTGTTACCCAAGGGAAGATGTCCGTAAGTATGCAAAATAAATTTTATAGAAAAGGCTGGAAAGGAATTAACGATGAAAGAAATTTAACCTGCTCCTGTGCCGCTTGCAATGATTATAAAAGTAGTAAGGGAGGCATTTGGGTTCTTCGCGGTATGCTCAGAAAGCATAAGTGGTACTGGCCGCTAAGAAGAATTATAGAAACTATGCTTTTGGCTGCAGTATTATACATATTTAGAAACCAGATTTGGGATTTTGTGGTTTTGGTTTATAATGACTATTTAGCACATCTTCCCAAATAGTTTCTTTTTAATTTATTCATGAGGAATTTTCTATGTTAATCTCCATACGATTATTTGTAAATATTAATTCATGTTTCTTAAAGCGAGTGAAAATACTTACGGATATACCGATAGGTGAGAATTACAAATAGGTAACATAGAAATCAATAAAAAATGAATAATATCAATGATTCTACTGTATTTAAATAAATCATAAGTAAGTCCTCCTAAAAAATTAGAGCCGGATATGGTTATCCAGTTCTAAAAACGTAATGTATTAAAGTACCTTTTTTAATGCAGTAATAAACTGCTGTGTTTCCTTTAATTTTTGTATTTCCTTTTCTATGTCAGAATCCAACAACATAGGTAAAGCATTTTCTATAAGGAATTCCTTGGAGTCTACATTATACCGAATTTCCGGAAGAAAAGGTTTTAAAGGTTTGATTGTAACCATTGGCTTATCGTCCGGCTGCTTTTCCTTCCATTCCCGAATAGTTGCCTGATAGCCAAGACCTTCATATACAATTGATTTAAAGATTGAATCCTGTTTTTCTTGAACTTTCATAATTTCCCCCATAATCATCCCCCCTTGTATAAGTATATCTTACTTACACATGGATAACAACTCTTCCTCTGAGAAATTTTTACTGCTTCTGTAGGTTTAATCCCATTATTGTATAAAGCAGATATTACTGCTCCACAGAAGTCCGCTACTTCATAACGATTATCTAAATCTCCTTCATACCAAAGAAAATCAAGGTTTCTTGTACTACAGTAACGATTCAGAACCTTGCAGGAACTAATGGCATGTTCATGCGCGCTACGTCTGTACCGCTCTAATTCCATAACACTATTCCGCATCATCTGAACAGCGGAATCGTAACACAAATATCTGTAATTCTCTGTAAATTCTCTGTAAATATTTAAAACCTGTTTACTGCTTATTGTATTTTTGTTATTATTAAGGGAGGATGGGTATGCAGAAAACATACCTGTCCTTCGTACAAATTGATTACTGAGAAAGTAATTCAATCCGGATTATAATCCATCCAATGATAGATATAATCCGGATAACGAGCTTCTCGAGTTGCTGGCACAACTCTTGAAGCTCTTTTACTATCCTTATACTCTTTTTGAACATAGGCCTCATCTCCCTTATTTATAACAACTCCCTCCCAAAGGAGATTGTTATTTTGGGATTGTCTGTCGTTCAGTATCTGTTTGCCACAAAATCAACATTTCCTAAGTTGTATATCTTTGCCATATAGGTATTGAGCAATTCTATGGGCATCTTTAGAGTTGTTACATCTGATAGTACCAATTTGTTCCCGAATCATATGACCACCCTTATTCAGATTGCCGGTTTTCCGATGAATCGTCCAAACTTGGATACTTCGTAATCTCATTGCTGAGAAATCTTCTGTACCAGTCATTTTCAAACTTCCATCTTCCCGGTATTCCTAATATTCTACTTCGAAATACCCTTCTGTTAGTTTTGTGACTTTTCCGTATTATTTCAAATCAATCACCCTTTTCCTGATTGATAATTTCAACCATTCCTGCTCTTTTGGTAACAAGCAGTCGATAGAAGCACCCTCCGGTAAATGAATATAGGTATTTTTTCCGGTTTGGATGCTTTGCAAATAATTAATAAGCCCTCGTGTTCCTGCAACTGGTCTTTTGTAAGGCTGGTAATTTCTTTTGCAGTCAAAGCTACGCGGGATGTCAATGTCAATATTACAAAATAAATCAGATATTTTTTTGCGACATATATTCGCTTGCTTTACGCATAAGTTTCTCCCTAATGATGTTTGGCTATCAGATTAATACGAAACATTCCAAGAAGAATGGCAATACATACAAAAGCAATGACAGTACCGGGAATGCTAAACTGCATGGTCTGGAGCTGATGACCTACGGTCAAGTAAATGTTGCGCACACATTCTACAAAAATGATAAGTTCCAAGATAAAAATAATTGTTTTCTGCCTCTTAAATTTGGCTACTTTAGAAGTATTATTCTTCAATAGTTCTTCAATTGCTGCAATGACAGCAGGGTCATTGGTATGGACATATCCAGTTCCATTGAAAGTGAAGTCTATTTCTACCGTATAAGGTATTGTATTAATAAATAAATCAGCAGATACTTTCTTCACTATTGTGCTTTGGGATATGACATTATTTATGATATAGTGACAGCCCAGATTATTTAATAATTCTAATTTTTGTTTCATGTGCGTATCTCTCCTTACCGTTTTTCTAAGAAAAGTATACCATAGAAACATTCCACAAACAATATAACAAGCGAAAACATGTTCGTTTTAAATTATGAAAAAAGGACACCTCACTAGGGTGGATGTCCTTGGTATACGTTTAACTCTGTTTTTATTTATTTTGCTTTTCTTGGTATATGTTTTTCAACTCCATAATTGCATCTTCAAATGATAAAACATGCAACCCTTGGTATGCAAGTGTCAAAACTTCTACCGGTGCCTGTTTAATCATATCCTTGGGTGTATCATAAACATATGTGAAATTCCAACAGGCAAATAAATATCCAATCCATGACATTAAATCTTCCGGGTATGTCTCTCCCTCTTTAATCTGTACCTCTTGTTCTAAGGTTTCCATTATATATCTTGAGCCTAGCCACATCTGCGTATCTGTCTTATTATACAAATGTGTTGCTGTCTCCGATTTCATTAGTTTTTCTATAAAATCTTTTGAATCATAACCTCTTTTAACTGACTGTACAAATAAATCTGCTGACATTTCACATATCCCAATGTTAAAAGTTGTTGAATCCATTATTTATCCCACTCCTCTATTATTTCATCGAAGAATTTCACATCTTGTGCTCGTCTATATTTAGTTTGAATTTGGTTTATCATATTACTTAACTGGTTCGTTCTATTTGTATTCTGTGATATGATTAATTTTTTATCCGCATCTGTGAGTTTATATTCTTTTATTATATTAAAACGCCATTTTTCACATGCTTCATTTGTTTTTAATACATACTGCTTGCCTAACTTTACATACCTCATTGCCTCAACAAATGCCTTGTCACACATCTGTCCATTAAAGAATAATTGCATTACCTGAGTCATTTTATCATCTGCAATTACACCAACAATCATGTCATATAATTCATTATATGCCTTATACCTCATACATAGTTGGTTATATTCTGATAATTTTTCCGGTTGTCTATTGTATGCAATGAATAGCGCCCAATCAACCTGATCTATATAATTATCTTCAAATGTTTTTATTTTTAATTCATCTGTATTGTACTCTATCTCATAAAATTTATTATTTTCATATGAAGCAATCAAACCTTTTGGTTGGTCTGGTTTATCTCCCATATAAAATCCGCAACCAAAATCACATGATACCCTGCTTTCAGGTTTAATGGCTCCTTGTATTCCACTTTTTGAACCATGATACAATAACATACTTTTTCACTCCCTCTCTTTTGATTTATTATACCGCCAACTACTGGGAATTACAAATTAATGCATCTACGGGTTTGTGTCAAGTAAACGTTGGCAATTCTTTACTGTTTTTTTCTCAATGATGTT
>CAYUYJ010000059.1:0-6905 GCA_964449325.1 uncultured Lachnospiraceae bacterium
TGATAGTTCTGGATTATGGTTTGGCTACAGAACAGGCATATCATTGTGGTGCATCTAGTAAGGATGCAGGAAAGAAGCTATGTGCCATAAATGTAATATTAGAAACAAGTATGATTCATCCGGTAATAGATATGTTGCTATTATCTCCGGATATACAGATATAGTCATTCTTGTGTGTAATGTCCGTAGAGAGGCAGGGGTAATGCCCGAATCCAAATATCTTATTAGCGGGTAGGCAGTCAGAGCAATGGCTGTCTATTTTTATGTTGAGTTATGGTTGGAACAGAAGTATAATTTTGTTGGGACAATATGACCGCTATTATATAAAGATATAGATAATGCAGACGATTGATGTTCAGCACATAGAGCATTGGTTTGGTCAAAATGTTGAGACATGGCTTTTTAATCCCATTAGTAAAATTATATCAACATATGTTATGGCTAATCCAAAAAATATAGAAAAAATGGATGCGATGACAGATGATGATATGAATCATATTTCGTTGTACATGGCAATTCAAATGATTAGGTCTAAAGAGTTTCGGGAAAATATAAAAGAAATGTATGAAAGATTACCGTTGTTACTTATGAAGATAAGTGCAAAGACGGATGAAGAAAGGGAATATATTAATTCGATAGAATTAGAAATAAAAAATAAAAATCATTTGAAATTGCTTCACGCTCAATTTTTGATGGATGAGGAAATGGTATCGGATGTTGCCGTTCGTTTGAGAAGTAAAATTTGGGTCATAGGTTACAATAAGACAGATATTCCATTTATTACTTCTGACAATCCGGTGGTTAAATATGGTCATTCAGGATTTAATGGTATAAATAGTAAAGGTATTGAAATTGCATTTCCTATAAGTCCGAAGTTGATTTTGATATTGGCAGATGTTGAAGAATTTGGCAGATTGTTACCGTTTCATAATCATTTTGTGGAAATTCCAACTGAAGAAGTGCATTACTATAATTCTTTACAGGTAATACAAAGTTATAGATATGTATTTAGTAAGCAAGATGCGTGGGAGTTTGCGGAAAAAATATTGAAGGATAACCCTAAATTAAAGGATATTAAGCACAAGAGATTTTTGATGTCATGAAAATCTATTTTGATAGAAGGAGGTACTCATGAAAAAACAACTCAAATGCTACATCTACACCCGTGTATCCACCTCCATGCAGGTAGATGGTTACAGCTTAGATGCACAAAAAGATAAATTGCATAAATACGCTGATTACCAGGATATGATTATCGCCGGAGAATACTCCGACGAAGGTAAATCGGGTAAAAGTGTAGACGGTCGCCCACAGTTCCAACAGATGCTTCAGGACATAGAATCAGGTAAAGATAATGTCGATTTTGTTTTGGTCTTCAAGTTATCCCGATTTGGACGAAACGCAGCGGATGTATTATCATCTCTTCAGCGAATGCAGGACTTTGGTGTTAATCTTATCTGTGTAGAAGACGGAATTGACAGTTCTAAAGACGCAGGTAAACTGATGATTTCTGTGTTATCTGCGGTGGCAGAAATTGAACGAGAGAATATATTAGTTCAGACCATGGAAGGTCGAAAGCAAAAAGCAAGAGAGGGTAAGTGGAACGGTGGTTTTGCACCATACGGTTATCAGCTTATCAATGGCGAGTTACATATCGCAGAGGATGAGGCGGAGGTAATACGAATAATTTATGATAAGTTTGCCAATACCACCATGGGAATTGCTGCTATTGCCACATTTTTAAACAACAGTGGCTACAAGAAGAAGCTTCGCCAGAATAATACCATAGAAGGCTTTTCAACGTCCTTTGTAAAAGGTGTGCTTGATAATCCTGTATATTGTGGCAAGCTTGCTTTTGGCAGAAGAAAGAATGAGAAGATTCCGGGAACAAGAAATGAGTATCATGTGGTAAAACAGGACAATTACATGTTAAACGATGGTATCCATGATGCAATTGTTTCAGAAGAATTGTGGAATCAGGTACGTAAAAAAAGACAGGAAACCGGTGTTGCCAATTTCAAAACGCACAGTCTGGATCACGAGCATATATTATCCGGTATTATCAAATGCCCGGTGTGTGGTAGCGGTATGTATGGCAATGTGAATCGTAAGAAACATCCTGATGGCGGGCATTACAGAGATTATTTTTACTATGCCTGCAAGCACAGAACATTTGTAAATGGGCACAAATGTACTTACCGTAAGCAGTGGAGTGAGGATAAAATCAATGCAGCGGTGGAAGAAGTTATACGTAAGTTGGTAAACAATCCCAAGTTTAAAACAGAGATTCAGAAGCATATCGGTCAAAACATTGATACGCAGGAGCTGGACAGAGAGCATACAGGTTTGCAGGAGCGATTAAAGCAGGTAACCGGAGCCAAGAACAAATTGGCAAATCAGATGGATAATTTATCCGTGTCGGACAAGCATTATGACAAGAAATATGAGGATATGCAGGTACGTCTGGACAAGCTTTATGACGAGATAGAAGAAATCGAAACTCTGATTGAAGAAGTGGAGAACAGACTGTATAATATTAGGCAGGAGAAAATATCCGCAAATAATGTGTATCAGTTCTTATTGTTCTTTGATAAGCTGTACGACAGATTCACGGATCTGGAGAAGAAGACATTTATGAAGAGCTTTCTTGAGGAAGTAAATATCTATGAGGTAGAACAAGAGGATGGCAGGATCTTAAGAAGTTTCAAGTTCCGTTTTCCTGTATTTTTCAATAATCAGGAATTGTATGAACTTGATTGGGACAATGAAAGTACCGTTGAGACGGTAGTATTGATGTCAAAGACGAAATAAGAAAGTTGCAGAAACGCCGTAGATAAAGGGTTTCAAGACCAATGATAGTATTTTGAAGCGCTGCTGTTGGTCTTTTTCTTTTGCCTTGCCCCGAACATATCTGTTCAAAGATGTTCCTGTTGGAGTGTTGCTATGAAGAACAACTATGTATAATTGGTGAGGTTGAGGCTATGGAATTGCTGGCATTATTATTTGCAATAATTGAGTTTGCGAATCGCAGAGTATTGGTTCTTTAGGTAAAAAATAGTCGGTGCTTACCTTGAAAAAATCACTGTAACAGGAATGGATATTAGTAGAGTTAGGAGAACCGTCACAAAGTTCTTATAATCTGTATTTTGTTACAATATATAATGATATAGAAGGAATATGAATTGTTTGATGAAACGGAAAAGGTAGAAAATTATTATATTTTGGTTTATCATGATGCATTTATTTACGAACTCAACGTACAAATAATACAAAAGAAATCATCGAGCTGGTTGGTGGGAAAATAAAAATCTCGTATTTTTAAGTATAGGTATTTGAGCATAGTATAAGTGCAATCTATTTCGATAGTTAAGGATGGTAGAGGTGCTGAATATAGAAAATAAAAAACATTATTTGTCGTAAATGGCAGAAAAATATGGTATAATCGTAAACGTCGAAGGAATTCCTAGTATTCTGAGATTGACTCTATGTGAAGATTCATTTGTCCGAAATGCTATGCATGTTCCCGTGAGTGGGAAAAGCCAGATTTGAAAAAGATGAAAAAATCTTTAGAGTCTGGAGAAGGAAGACAGTCATTATTAAGTGTTCAAATGCTTGTTTTAATGAAACAAACAGATAACTATTTTATTAGAGTAATACAACGTTCGAAGAATGTTGTTGTAGCACCAGAAAGAAAATGATAGGGCCTACTTGGCAAAAGAGGTAAATGCCCGGAAAAGAGAATAAATATGACATATATTGATATTTTAAAAGTGACAGAGCTGGTGCGGAAGGCCGGAGAGCTTCTTATGGACCGTAAAATTGAGATTACTCAGAAGGATACCAAATCAAATTTTGTGACTTCCTGTGATATTGCAGTTGAGGAGTTTCTTTCTGTCAGATTGCGGGAAATTCTTCCCGGTAGCTTGATTATCGGAGAGGAAAGCGAGGACAATCCTTCCGACGGTGACCTTTTATGGGTGATTGATCCCATTGACGGCACCTCTAATTTCATTCGTGATATTGGGTTAAGCGCTATCTCCGTAGGACTTGTCAAGGATGGAGAGCCTTATTTTGGGGTGGTATACCAACCTTATCGGGATGAGATGTTTTATGCCAAAACAGGGGATGGGGCTTATTTAAATGGTCAGAGAATCCACGTTTCTGACAGAGACTTTGCCCACTCACACCTGTGTTCTGCCATGAGCCTGTATGATAAACAATATGCAACTCCTTGTTTTCGCATTATTGACAGGGTATATCGCGAGGCGGATGACTTACGTCGACTGGGCTCTGCAGCACTGGAACTTGCATATCTTGCCTGTGGCAGGGTGGAGCTTTACTTTGAGATTCGTGTGTTTCCCTGGGATGCAGCCGGTGCAATTCCCATTATCAGAGAGGCCGGTGGCTTTGTGGAGGTTCTGTATCAGGATAAATTCCCGTTGAATAAGCCTTTTGCGATTCTGGGAGCCAATTCCGGGGAGAGCTTTGCCCGCCTGAAGGAGATTGTGACGGAAGAACTACCGGAAATACCCTACTACTAAGGAGAACAACATGAGTACTCAGGATAAAATAATTTTGACAAACAAGATACCCCATAAATGCTATAGCAAGGATGGCAGTATGGATTTAGACAGCTGCTATGAACAGACAGTGGCGGAGTTGGGACTTCAGCAGTCTAAAAGAGACCAGATTATCGCCTTCTACCTGACCATTTTAGGTTTTGTGATTCCCAGCGTTGTATCTCTGGAGGTGGGGGATGGCCCCAAGGCTTTAGCTTTTCTGGCTATGTATGTTATCGGTTCCATATTCTGTCATGTCATATTGCGCTATCGAATCTACAAGGAAGTGTATTGGATTGCCTGTCGCGTGATTTCCCAGATGTGCAATATCAAGCCGGACTGCCGCACCAAGAAAAATATTTATATTCTTTTTTATAATGCATTGGACAATAACAAAAGCTCTATCGTTCAGTACACCAAAAATAAATCCGGGGGCTCCACACGTAAGAGAAGCTTATTCCGCTCTTTCAAAAGACAGCTAAACAGTGCAGAAACACTGCTCTACGAAACCTTGGCGCTTTTCTCCGGTTTTGTAGGTGCAATCGGCGGCTATTATGGCTGGTGCGTATCCAGACCTTTGGGTGTGGCTGTTTGGCTGATGATTGCTTACATGTTTATCCGGATTAATTATAAATATGCGACTCGTCTTATGGCCCTGTACAGCTGCATTGATGAGCAGGATGAGGACAAAAAGCTGGAGCAGCTGGAGGCAACTTTTGCAAAGGCTTGGATGCTGCATTGTTACGTGGACGATGTGGTAGAGGACGGTGTGGAGGATATTTTAAATCTTGGAAAAGTGGGGGCAGAAACCGCTGATGTCTGATATGGAGAGGACGCAAAATAATAGTTGACAAAATACGGAAAAACATATAATATACTTATCATATCAAGTTAGTAGGAAATAAAACGTATAGATACAAGAAATGTAGCGATAGAAAAGGGGAACGAATGATGAGGATATTATGTTTTGGAGATTCTAATACTTATGGATATATTCCGGATGGAAGGGGCAGATTTGACGAAAACATCCGTTGGACGGGAAGGTTACAGGAAGGGCTTGGAAAGGAACATAAGGTCATCGAAGAAGGTCTGTGTGGCAGAACCACGGTTTTTCAGGATGAATTGCGAGAAGGAAGAAGAGGTCTGGATTTGATTGGAACGCTTGTGGAATCCCATAATCCCATTGATGTTTTAGTTGTAATGCTTGGGACAAACGATTGCAAGACAAGGTATGGAGCATCTGCGGGAACGATAGCAAGTGGAGTGGAAAAAGTCATAGCCCGTGCGTTGGAGAAGTCTTCCGGGGATATGAAGGTTCTGCTTGTATCACCCATTCATTTCGGGAAAGGTGTGGGCGAGGAAGGTTTTGACACGGAATTTGATAAGAAATCGGAAAGTGTAGCAAGGCAGCTTGCGGGAGAGTATGAAAAAGTAGCAAAAAAGCATGGGTATTTCTTTTTAAATGCTGCCAAGTTTGCACAGCCAAGTCCGGTGGACCGGGAACATTTGGATGAGAGCGGTCATGAAAAATTAGCAGAGGCAATGTTGGAAGAGATTTGGAAGCTTACCTCTTAAAAAAAGCGACAAAGGATGGCGGACATGAAATTATATTTAATCAGACATGGAGAGACAGATTTAAATAAGCAAAGGATATTACAGGGGCAAAGTGATTTTGAACTGAATGACTATGGCAGGGAGCTTGCGCGGATTACCGCAGAGGGGCTTTTGGATGTTTTGTTTGATATTGTTTTTACTTCTCCGCTAAAGCGTGCCAAAGAAACAGCAGAGATTATTGCAGGGGGAAGAGTACCTTGTCCGCCTTTTATCGAAGATAAGCGGATTCAGGAAATCAGCTTTGGTGAGTTTGAAGGGTTGTGTTGCGGGAAAGAACATTTTAATATCCCGGATAAGGATTTTAATTATTTCTTTCAGGCACCGGACAAGTATAAAGTACCGCGGGGCGGAGAAAGCTTTGAAGCGGTTATCAAAAGAACCGGGGATTTTTTGAAGGAAATTATCGGCAAAGAGGAGTATGCGGATAAAACTGTTCTCATTTCTACTCACGGTTGTGCGTTAAAGGCATTGCTTGCCAACGTAAGACCCACACCGCTTGCCCGGTTTTGGGGACAGGGTGTACATAAAAACTGTGCAGTTACCATTCTGGAGGTAACCGGAGGCAAAGTAGAAGTAACAGAAGAAGGAAAAATATACTATTAGGACAGGATGATGGAGATTCTTTTTTCAAAAGGGCTGCCGTGGTAACGAATCAAAATTCGTATCAGGTGACAGCCCTTTTTTATATAATAGGAAATTCCTCCTGCTGGAGGAATCTATAATAAAAATGCC
>CAYUYJ010000060.1:0-6614 GCA_964449325.1 uncultured Lachnospiraceae bacterium
CATTTTTATTATAGATTCCTCCAGCAGGAGGAATTTCCTATTATATAAAAAAGTGCCGCCCGGCGGCGGCACTTCTAAGAGAATGCTTCGCATTCTCCCTAACCGCCACCACTTGGCTCGCGCATTTTCCTATTACATAAAAAAAGCCCTCCTCTCTGAAAAATTTCTTTTTCAGGGACGAGAGCAACTGCTTCGTGTTACCACCCTAAATTCACCTATACCTCACGATATAAGCCTTATCAACTACAGATGAGAAATGATTCATCGATAGTTTATCACTGTAACGGGTGCACCCGTCGTAGCCTTGGCACAATAGCTTCGGTACGCAGCTCCGAGACCATTTTCAGTAGTTCCTTCTGTGCCTGTTCTCACCTAATCAGACTCTCTGTAACATATCTAACTACATACTCTTCTCTTCACAGCCTTTCATAATATGTTTCTAGATTCTACACCTAATTCATCTGCTTGTCAACATTCCAAATCTCTCGCTGCCAAAGTGCCCACCATATCCTGATCTTCTTGCCCTTCTTCATAAAATGCCTCCTTTACCGGATTTTCATGTATCATAACATGCTTTACCCATGAAAGCATTTAAACTATTTAAGCCATTCTATAAAGAACGATGTCATCTGCTCCGGAGAATATTGTTCATGAGCTGTAATCCACCATTTCACTGTTTCAGAAAAACTGCCTACTGCAAGATTCAGCACATAATCATCGGGAGCCTTATAAGACAGTTTTCGGATGTAAGTGGGAAACATTTCATACAAATAATTTTTGAAATACTTCATAAAGATTTCTCCACTTTCACATGAAAGAAGCCCCTTTAAGTTCTTTCTGTTATCCTGTAAGTGATATAAAATATGAGTAATCTCCTTTTCAAAACTATGTTCCGCATTAGAAAAATCATGATTACTTTCCTGCTTTAAGTCATCTGAAAAGACATGATGAAATATATCTGTACACATCGCTCTTAATAAATCATCCTTTGTTTCAAAATGGGCATAAAAAGTGCTTCTGCCTACATTCGCTTCATCAATAATTTCCTGTACCGTAATATTTCCAAAGTCTTTTCTCTCAAGTAAATTGCTGAATGCATTAAAAATTGCCCGTCTTGTTTTCTGCTGTCGCCTATCCATAAAACCTCCGAACACTTTAGCCAAAATGTTCAGTATTGAACATATAAGCCCTTTTGATTATTGAATTGTTCTTTAAAGTTGTTACAATAAAAACCGAACAAAATGTTTTATAACGTATAAATTGTACATCTGACAATAAATACTGTCAACACGACAGTCCGTTGTTAGAAAAGAGGTAGATATCATGTTAAAACGAATCAATGATTTTTTGTCAGGATTGTCCTTGACGATTGTGGGCGGAGTATTTCTGCTCATCAGCTTTATTCTTCCACGAATTGGTATTCATTTACTATTTAGTCCTGCATGGATTACTATTATCATTTGTGGTGTGCCTTTGCTATATCTGGCTATATGGCGAATCCTGTATAATAAAGGAATCAGTAAAATATCTTCTGCATTGTTGATTAGCATTGGAATGATTGCGGCAATTGCTATCGGAGATTTATTTGCAGCAGGTGAAGTGGCATTTATAATGGCAATTGGTGCAATCTTAGAGGATATGACTACAAACAGAGCAAAAAAAGGATTGAAAAAGTTAATCAGTCTCGCACCTGCACAGGGACGGAAAATTGTAGACGGCAAAGAAGAAATGATTCCGGCAGATAAAATAGAAACACATAATATCCTCAGAGTTTTACCGGGGGAAGCAATTCCGGTAGATGGAGTTATTATCAGTGGGGAAACCTCTGTTGACCAATCCATTATGACAGGAGAATCCTTTCCGGTAGATAAAAGCATTGGTGATGAAGTGTTCTGCGGAACAATTAACAGATTCGGTGCGATTGATATGAAAGCCACTAAAGTCGGCGAGGACAGTTCTCTGCAAAAGCTGATACGAATGGTTCAAGATGCAGAGAATAAGCAGGCACCTATGCAGAGAATTGCAGACAAATGCGCAAGCTGGCTTGTTCCGATTGCCCTATTGATAGCCATTGTCACAGGTCTGATAACACAGAATATTGTACGGGCAGTAACAGTTTTAGTTGTGTTTTGTCCCTGTGCTCTGGTACTTGCAACACCAACGGCAATTATGGCAGCCATAGGTCAGGCTACGAAGCATGGTGTGATCATCAAATCCGGTGAAGCACTTGAAAAAATGGGAAAAATAAGTACCATCGCTTTCGATAAGACAGGAACCTTGACCTATGGGAAATTGGAAGTAAGTGATATTATTTCTTTTGATGAAAGCATAAGTGAAAATGATTTACTAGTCCTGTCAGCCTCTGCTGAAGCAAAGAGCGAGCATCCATTAGGAAAAGCAATTGTAGACCATGCCATAGAAAAAGGAGTTTCTTTAAAAGAATCAGATTCCTTTCAAATGCAGAGCGGAAAAGGAATTTGTGCAGAGTTGTCTGGAACAAAATGGTATCTGGGCAATGAAAAATATATTCAGCAAAATAATATTGTAATTCCTGAAAAAGTGACGAATGAATTGGAAAAACTGCGTAAACAGGGAAAAGCCTCTATTATTGTTGCGGATAGCAAACATTGTATCGGAATACTTGCTTTGTCGGATATATTGAGAGCGGAATCAACAGATATGGTAAAGAAACTGAAGGACATGAATACAGATATCATTCTGCTTACCGGTGATAATCAAAAGACAGCAGACTATTTTGCTTCACAGGTAGGCATTAAAAATATAAAAGCCGATTTATTACCGGAAGAAAAAGTACAAAGTATTATAGAGATACAGGAAAACGGAAAACAAGTGTGTATGATAGGCGATGGTGTAAATGACGCTCCTGCCCTTAAGACTGCGGATGTCGGCGTAGCAATGGGAAGTATGGGAAGTGATATTGCTGTGGAAGCGGCTGACATTGCTCTTATGAGTGATGATATTTCAAAAATTCCATATTTGAAACGCTTGTCAAATGCAACGGTGTCAACAATCAAATTCAGCATTTCTCTTTCCATGTGCATTAACTTAGCTGCAGTTATTTGTTCGGTTTTAGGAGTATTAAATCCTACGACCGGTGCTTTGGTTCATAACGCAGGCTCATGTTTTGTGGTATTGATAGCTGCACTACTCTATGACAGAAAATTTGAATAAAAAGCCGTAGAGGGACGGTTACTTCGTCCCCTCTACACGTATGCTATAATTTTCATAGCATTTCCATATTTCCATAAAATCTGAACATCTTGCCTTATATTCAGGATAAAATAATAAAGTTAATTCATCATATGTTAATGCTGCACAATATATTTTATCTGCGATTATATTGAAATAATCGTTTCCTGTTTTTATGGGGCACTTATGTTTGTTGCTCATATAAGCAATTTGTTCCTCATATCCGTATCGATGATGATTTGTACCATGCTCCATATCTCTCAATACCATTTGTTGCACTAAAGTTTCGTTAAGATTCATGTTCGCAAGATGATTGCTAATTAAAAAATCTTTTCTATAAAGCTTTCCTAATGCCTGAATCTGGACAAACCAAAAACGATTCACATTTTCGATTGACCAATTAGGATTATTACCTTCATCCTCTTTGGGCTGTAAAGTAATAAATTCTGCTGTATCGTTATATTCAAATTCAAATCCAAAATCATATCGCATTCCGTTTTTAAAAATAATGCGATACATGCTATTTTCCTCAACGAAGCAAAAACCCAGACACTTATCTGTATTGATACCGAATCTTTCAATATGCTTCATATATTCCGTAGGGCTTATGGTATCTTTTGAAGAAATGTTAACTACGACAGATAAATCCACGTCACTATAACAATCATGATAACTTTTATCCATCACTTCTTCTAAGTCTTTTTCGCTTTTCGTATCTTTTTCTATGACTACATCTCGAATTTTGACACAATTAATTTCCGGTAACAAGAAAATTTTGTTAATAAAAATGTCTAATTCTTTTTTAATAATTTCTCTACTAATCTCCATATTTCCCTTGCTCCATAAACAGACAAATTCTTTTTTGTATCTTCTACCACTCTTCTTACCCTTCCGGCAATCGAGCATTCCTCGCTCTATAGAACTCGGTAATACTTATTTTTTCAATTGATATTTATCGTTTTCTACATACTGTATTTGCTGCGATAATCATTGCTACAACATCAACAATAATAATTCCCAATGAAACATACGCAAAATAGAAGGGTAAAACATTTTCAAACAATCCCATTACTAACAGGAGAAGGGAAATAATCCCCAGCCCCATCCCTACTGTTTTGCATAGTTTCTTTTCATCGTATTTCAACTTTTCTTCTTTTGATGCCGCATTATAACCTGCAATCAATCCGCTGCCATGTCCTGATATTAAAACAACAGACAGTAATAACAAAACAACAAAAACGCCCCACATTATCCAATCAGGCCCATTACTCAAATCTGCTAATGTCATACACTCATCCTCCATCTTTCTTCCTTTCAAACTTCATCATTTCATCCTGCAAAAATATTATTGTTCAAGTGTACCTCTTAATCTATTTCTTTGTCAATAAAATCAAGCATACCCTAAAGATAAACTTACCATATTTCCAAAGTGAAGTATTGTATTTGTATGTTAAGCGGTGTGATTTTCTTGTAATTGCTGAAACTGATGATATAATTTAAAAAGAAAGGCAAATAAGAATTCGTTGGAGGTAAAAAGGATGCCAAGTCCGGAAAAATTTAAGAAATCTTTAGAGAAGTTTGGTATAGATGAAAATGTCATATCACAAATCAATGAAGGATATGAAGATACTGTTGATAAAACACTAAAGAAAACTAAGGCAGCATATTTTAAACGAGCAACAGATATTCTGACTAAGCAAGTGGATATGCAGAAACTGCAAGAACTTTTTGAATGGAATGCTTGTTGTAAGGGAGGTGCAAGAGAAAAAGCATCAAAATCTTTTGCAAAAGAAAATGCACATCTTTCCATTGATGAAAAGCTTGAAATCATAAAGGGCGTTCCCAATATGGGAGAACCTTTCAGGAATGAAGATGGGACAATAACAGTAAAAGCTGTAAGTTATTCAGACGGAACAAACTATTTATGTGCCTGTCCGAATTTTAATGGACTCCAATGTGACTACAGTGTATCGAAAAATTACTGCTTTTGTTGTGCAGGACATTTTAAACATCATTATGAAATAATGTTGGGAGTAAAATTAAAGACTCTCGAAATAGTCTCTTCTCCATTAGACAGTAATGGGAAAAATCCTTGTGTCATAAAATTTTCGATTTTATAACACAAGGATTTATGTAGCATTTAATCAGCCTCCACTAATCTGAGTTCATGCTCCAGCATCTCCTTAATATACTCCATGCTCTTAAATTCTACTTTCCAAAAGAAGGAGTTGTTTTTACATTTTTTATAATTTACACCATCCATCATAAAATCATAGCCGGCTGTACATGTCGGACTACATTCGGATACTCCTGTCAAACGTTTGCAATCACCTGCTTTAACCACACTCTTTTTCATATCTTCCGGTAGGGAATCTAAAAATGTCTGGTACATACAAATGTGTCTTGCATATATCCTAACCATCATTCCGTTTTTACGAAAAACATAGTTCATTAGGGCAATTCTTTTTTTATCCTTCATATATGCATACGTAACAACATATCCTTGTTTCGCCTCTTTAATCTCCGTTTTACATCCATTCTCCAAAAACAAAGTATTTAATTCATTCACAAATGCCCGATTATCTTCTTCAACTGTTTTAATAAAATCATCATATGTTATCGCCATCTTAAAATTCCTCTTCTTTCTTTTTTACAACAGGAATCCATACTTCATATTTCATATTCACCGGATCAGCATCTAAATATACTTCTACGTCCGGTCCGTCTGCATACTCATACCCGGATGTCGGAAGCCACTCTGTCACAATACGAGTTTCTAAATCTTGAATGGACTTTCCTGCTCCCTCTTCGGAAAATACAGCCCAAGTGAAAGCAGGTACTATATATTCCTCCATATCATCCGGAGTATTGGCCGTACCGGCAACGGCAATATAATATTTCCAATCTTCTCCGTTATTACATGTACTAACACCCAGTATTCCCGGCATATTCCCGCTCATCATCTCAAGTAGTCTGGGAATAGTCCCATCTGCATGTGCTTTTGCCCACATTTGTGGAACCTTTACCAGATTCTTTTCCAATTCTTTTTCAAGCGGCATAGAAATTCCAATAATTCTAAATTCTTCTTTTTTGACAATTCGATAATCCATTTCACATTCTCCCTTAACTGTTATGTGGAAACGAATTGGCGGATAAGATTTAATACTTACTCCTTTTTCTGAAATCTTTGAAGGTGCAATGCCATGAATATTCTTAAAAGCTCTATTAAAAGCTGTCGGAGAATCATACCCGTAAGAACAAGCAACATCAATCACTTTTTCACCTGAAAGCAAGTCAACTGCCGCAAGTGACATTCTTCTTCTACGAATATATTCTGATAAAGTAACATCAGCCATATAAGTAAACATTCTCTGAAAGTGATACGAGGAACACCCTGCAATTTT
>CAYUYJ010000061.1:0-6427 GCA_964449325.1 uncultured Lachnospiraceae bacterium
CATTACAATGTAGCTTTATCACACGCAACAAAGAAACTCGTAAGAACCATTTATGCAATGGAAAAATCAGGACAGGCATACCAGCCAATGCCTTAATTCATTTCTGTAAATATCTTCTTTTTTGAGTGCCGAAAACGACACTCTTTTTGTCATGCAGTTTTCAATGTACAAATATGTGTGAATAGCATTTCTACAATTCATTCAAAAAATTTCATTTTTAGACTTGACTTTTAATAGTTAGTCTCACTATCGGTTCTATAGGATAAACTTTTCCATAGATAAAAAAATACCTCCAAAGCAAATAGGCGTTTCCCATCTCTACTTTAGAGGTATCTATCTTCATAACTATTATCTTTTAAATCCGTGCATTCTAACTTCGAATACCCCTCATGAGCGTTACCTTTGCAGTTAACTCAATCTCGGCGACCTCACATCACATAAGAGTGCTCGCTTAGTGCTGCTTTGTTCCCAACCTGACACGGTTCACGAGTTCCTATTGCGCAAGACCAAGACGTCATCGCCACTTACAAAGGGCAGCCCCACAAGGAAATACCCTCGGAAAGAATATCACTCCTACTGTAGCGGATTGTAGGTACAGGGCACCGCTAACTCCCCAGCTGCACGGAAACTTTATAACATTGTTATCATCACAATGAGACTGTGATACTTGCAAGTATAACAATTTCAAGGGTTTCTGTCAAGATGGAAAGTGCTCATTTTCCATACAAATCCGGTAACTATTTTTCATGTAAAAGTTACTCCATCATAAAATACCAAGTAATATCTGATATTTCTTTTACTTGCTTCCCATCCAAATTCATACAGCAAACCTCGCCTTTGTAACTATCATAAAAATAAATTTTCTCATCTACAATTTGAAGATTATAACAAGAACCACCCTTATACAATTGTTTTGCATCGGTTCCATCTTCCTTAATCGACCAAATACCAATATCTTCTTCTCCCAAATTTTCATCCAAATCGGTTGTACTAAAATAAATGGTGTCTTCATCAATCGCCATATCCCATACTTCATAAGGTATAGCTATTTTCTTTACCAATTTTTTCGTAAATTCCAAATTCAATTTACCAAAAGGTGTATTTATTGATTTATTTGAGTCACCCTCTATATAAATTGGCATATCCCTACACTTCTTCAAGTCACACATATAAATTATATTTTCTGCTTCACTATCAGACAATATAAAATACAATTTATCGTTTTCAATATAGAATTGAGATAAAGAATGGTCAAGTACCGTTTCTTGTTCACTGCCATCCGGCAACATTCTTAAAAGTTTTTCCACACCACTGTTATATAAATAAATATACCCTCGATGTGGATAAAATTTAATGCTATCTTCCTCCCCAAAAGTACTCAGTATTTCACATTCCCCACCTTCGATAGGAATTCTGCAAAGATACTTTTTATCTTCTTTCTCTTTTAAATAATACACATAATTGTCGTATACCACCGAACTCCAAACAACGTCAGAATCAAGACAGGTAAGGTTTTCACCATTGTGTCCCATACGATAAAGTCCGGTTAGTAAAAATGCTTTCTCTTCCGTTGTTTTGCTTCTATCTGTCGTATAATAAGAATAGAAAATAACATAATCTTCTATCACATTAATATTTTCCATAATATAATCACACAGAATTTTCTTTTCACCGGTTTTCATAGAAACCTTGTATCCACGCTCATTTACCACATCTTGACTGGAGTAAATCCAAGTTCCATCACTGGCAATCATCCCGGCAGATTGCAGATTGTCCGATTCAATAGCCGCCACAGGCTGATTCTCCCAATCCTTTTCCCTTTTATACTGTAAAGCAAAAAATGTGACAACGGAAACGAAAACAACACACAGTAATGCACCAACAGCACATTTCCTCAAAGAGAAATGTCGCTTTTTTCCAGCTCTGTTACCAGTTATATTTTTAAGGGACAGCGTCCCATTTTCGGATAACTTGATATAAAATTCCAACGCATTCTTACATTCACTTGCTGTAGAATAACGGTCACTTGGAGAAAAAGCACACATCTTACATATAATGGCACTAAGCGCTTCATCAGCCTCAGAAGGCGGTGGTAGTGGTGTGCCGCTTAACCGTTTTTCAGTAGCAACCTCAATATCTGAAAATTTGAAATTGTCATCTAAAAACGGTAGCTTATGTTTATTAAGCAACTGATACATCAAAATCCCAAGGGAATAGATATCCACTGTAGAATTAAATGACTTTCCAGCAGTAATCTCAGGTGCCATATAGGCAAGCGTCCCCTTGTGAGAAGCCATCATCGTATGTTCTAACAGCTTTGCCGAACCAAAATCCCCTAGCACATATCTGCCTTCCTGTGTAACAAATACATTTGCAGGTTTAATATCACGATGTACGATATTCTGTTTTTTACATTCGATTAACGCTGACAATAAATCAAGACCAAGATTTAATGTCTGCTCTTTAGAAAAATCGTTTTCTTGCAACCTAAGTACTTTATTAAGGGGTGTCATTAAATTCATTCGAATTAAGATAAGCCTAAGTGGAGCATCTTTGTCCGGTTCTTCCAGTATTTCATACTCCTCATATCCCATAATGCCTGCTTTATTTTTTAGGGCATCCATAACTTTTATCTCTGACATAATTTCCGAGGTCATGTCATTTAAATAGACCTGACCAGAGTTAGGATTAATTGTATCGCTTTCCGTAGATAAAAAATACAAATCCTCAAAGGAAACAGGAATAACCTTTAATGCCCCTCTATTTCCGAAAGAGTCTACAATTTCATATACCGTTCCAGAGCTACCTTCTCCTATTACAGAAAGAAGATTCCATTTTTTAAAAACAGGTTGGTTTTCATATAAAATTTTTTCTGCTTTTGCGGATAACATATTTTTATACTCCTTTTTCTGTTAAGCAGATGCAGATGTGCAATAGCCTAACAAGTATAACATTTCATTGGTAGTATCATCATCCATACTTGTAAGAGAACGGATGATATATTCATATAAATCTGTGTTATCATCCAACTGATAATCCGTAAGACCATACATGTCAATAAGTTGTGTGCATTTTTGCTTGATTTCAGGATTGTTAGTATATTGTTTTAATAGCAATGCATTAGAAAATTCAATTCCCGGATTCTCAAGAACTGCATTTTCGGCAGCAAACAAAATGATACTTTCTAATTTGTCCTTTGCACAAAGAGGTTCCATTCCTGACAAAACAAGCATGGTGTTTAAATCATGTGCAGTCATATGAAGATGTATTCCCAAAGCAATCAAATGCATACGGGAAGGAATCGTGCCGTAGCAACGAAGTTTACTAATCATTGTGTTAAATCCTGCCACAACGGAAGGATTATCTATGTATGCACTGAGAAAAGAATTCAATGTGCCGGATTTTCCGTCCGCATCTGTTGTATTTAGCGCAATATAAGAATCAATAAAATCAATTAATTTTACATAACTATTGGCAAACGCCTGCTTATTTCGTTCCACAAAGTCCTCAAACTGCATATACGTATGAATGGCAACTAATTCATTTTCCATCTGTATGGTAGAAAAATAAGTTCCATCCTGTCCTTTATCAGATTTTCTTCCTTTTAATACATCTTGCAAAATCGAAGAAAAATGTTTTTTTAATTCACTACATTGTGTATAATTTAGCCGATTACAAACAGAAAAAATGGTAACTGCATCATCAATATTTTTGGGATTTAAGCGAGGGTATTTTCCATACCTTTGTAAAAAATTGTTCAGCTCATCAAGAGACATACTGACAGCAAAACCAACACGAATAAACTGTTCCCGACTTCTTGGCACCTTTCCTTTTTCGCACCAGGAAATGATTGTGTTACGGCTCATACCACAGAGCGAGGCAAATTGGGAATAACTGTATCCGGCACTGTCTAAAAGATGATTGATAAAGGCTTTCCAATCTGTAAAATAACTACTATGTTCATCTATAAATGCGTGGACATCATCTAAATCCTCACATTTTGTTACTTCATGATAAAGATAATTCGTACGTCCATCGTGAATGTTTAGCGACATGAAGTGTCTCCTTTCACTCTTTTACTTCAATTAAATTATAGCAGTTTCAGTTCTTTTCCTCAATAAAGATTTAAGAAGATGTCAATTCGTTTAAAACTTGAAAATAAAATGTGTTATACTAAAAACAGTTGACATGGAGAAAGCGTCATCAAGAGAAAAGAAAAGAGGAGAATGAGTTATGAGAAAGAAATTAGCAACAGGATGTAACGGAAGAGGTATGACAAAGCGCAAGATTGGTTTGTTGGCTATCGTTGCCACATTACTGGCAACGACAGTTAGTACAAATCAGACAAAGGCGGCAACAGAAACAACATTGTTGGGAACAGGCAGCTCGATCGAGTTAGCAGTGCAGGAGTCTTGGCCGCTTGAAATAGAGAATCCGAAAGCAGGTGCTACCTATTCTTACGTATCTAAGAACAAAAAGGTTGCAACTGTAAATAAAAAAGGTATAGTAAAAGCTGTGAAAAAAGGAACAGCAAAGATTGTTGTAACACAGACCTATAAGAAAAAGAAAACAAATGTAGGAGCCATTACTTTTAAAGTAAAGCAGTCATGTCTTTATGATACCTGTAAAGACAATAATAAGTTTGAAGTAGCAGCGCAAACAGGATGGATTACATCCAAAAACAGTGTGACATATAATGTGAATGATTTCGTGCAGTATAAAAATGCAAAGGCAACCTACAAGTTTTATTCTTCTGATTCAAAGAAGCTTAAAATTTCCACAAAAGGGAAAATTACTTTGGCACAAGGAACAGGAAACGTAACTGTTACAATCAAAGAAACTTATAAGAAAAAAACAAGAAAAGTAGGAAGTTTTAAAGTGAATTTAAAAACACCAACTATAGTGCAAAAGACACTTAGTGTTTACAAGACACAGAGATTGTATGTAGCTGATTATTTAGATTATACAGAGAAATATAATGCGGTTTGTTCGGATAACAGTAATTTAACAGAAAGTGAAGTAATAGAAAAAGCAAATGAAAACAAGGAGTTTAATGAGGATGGCATTTTGAGATTTGATATAGGAGGAAGTGTGCTTGGGAAAAAGAGCGGCACTGGCTATCTATACATAGCAGCATATAATTACAATACGAAGAAATATGATCAATACGCAGGCATGATTACAGTTAAGGTAAAAGAGGAGAATACCGCTACAGAACTTTCGTTAAAGTCTTATGATCCGGAAGATGAAGGAAAGACAAAGTATACAGCAGGTTGTGGAGAAATTCTTGAAATTCCGTTGTATGCAAAACCATATTATTATACTGGAGATATCGAAGTGGTTAGTTCTGACCCATCCGTAGTATCATTTGCAGCTGTTAAGAGTACAGACTTTAATCAATATGATGGACAAATTGCAAAACTTTATCTTTGTGCCGGACAGGCAGGCACTGCAACTGTTACAGTAAAGGTAAATGGAGCAGAGCTTTCGTTCCCTGTGGAAGTAAAACAAAATGTATATGAAATATCGGATTATGTTAAGCCTACGAAATATATTACAATTCATAATTACTTATGTGAAGACATTAATTACTTAGGATATTTCGGAGATGAATTGTCTTCTGAAGACTATAAGGTTGAAAGTTCAAATCCAGATGTTGCAACAGGAAAAATAGGTGAGCTGAATGGTACAGCTAGTGAATTAAAGATTGCTCCGAAAGCGGTTGGAACAACAACCATAACGGTTTATTATAAAGGACAGAAATTAACAAGTATAGATGTGGAAATAGTAAAAAAGACGTATGAAGAAGATTAAGAAGCTTTATTTTAAATGAAAAAGACTTGACTATATAGGGAGAATGAAGTTTATGAAAAAAAAATTATTTTCAGGATGCAAATCAAGAAATGAACAAATGCAACAAAAACAAAAATATGTAACGAAAGTATTTATGCTTATGATAGTAGCGGTTATGTTATCATTTGTGGGGAAAGTAGACCATGCTTTGGCAACGGAAAAGTTTACAATCAAGCAGGTAAAGGGAATTTATGGGAATGAATATATAATTTATTTTACAAGTGATAGTTTACCAAAAGAAAACTATACAGTACCAGAAACTAATTATGCATTTTTATCTGCGGACAATGGAACAAATTGGATAAAAACCAATATACATTATGATGCAAATAAAGACTATTATATTATTCAACCGCAAGTAGAAGATCCTAATACAAAATCTGGATATAGTAATTGGTTGACTCCTTCTACTATATATCAAATGTATGTGGTAAATCAAAATGGTGAGCAGAGTGAGACGATTGAAGTAGCAACTGGAATTAAGTATGATACTTACAAAGATGATGCTGGTGCAAAAAAGGTAACAGTTCAGCCTTGTCCTAGTCAAAAGGGAGAAATTTAAAAATTTTTTCAC
>CAYUYJ010000062.1:0-5357 GCA_964449325.1 uncultured Lachnospiraceae bacterium
AATTCCCCCATGAATGGGGGCTAGGGGGTTGAAGTGTCGAAGACACTTTTTTATTTATGTCTAATTTTTTTTGATGACAGGATAAAAAAATATTGTTTGTGCTTGTAAGTTCGTGGACACTAAAATAGGGGGCTAGAAAACCTTTGGAAAGGAGGATTAAGCAGATGGTTTATCAAGGAAATGATGCACTTGAAATAACCGATGAGTTTGGCTTTTTACGAAAACATGGTCTCATGTATCAGGAGCAGACCGCCTGGGTTTCGAGCATGTGCATTCACTTTTGGCATAGTGGCAACGATTAATTTGATTCTAGCAACGTTATAAATTCATTTCTAGGAAAGGAACAAAATTATGCAGATAAAAAATTATCTTACAACGTTATGTTGTGCGTTTACAATGTTAAGCATTGATTTTAATGAACTTTTGAGTGAGACTTCGGCTGTTGAGCAGGGAGGGGCAGCGTATGGATTAATACAAACCATAAAGAAAATTGGTGGAGCCGGTGTTGTTATTATTTTATTGATTTGTTTATTTGTCGGTATTGCTTGTGCAGCGAAATATTTTGGTGGAATTGTAGTTAATCTGAATAATCCTGCAAAATTACAGGAAACGAAGGGAAATATCGGATGGTTAATTGTAGGACTTGGAGGAATGGCTTTTGCAGCCGGCAATTATAATAATGCAGCATTTCATTCTATGCCACTAATGAACCAGGCAAGAAGGAAAAAAGATTTTGGGGAGGATGAAAGAGAGTATCAAACAAGGGGAAAAACATATCAACAGCCGATGCTCGCACAGAGGGAATCAGCGAATTTTGATAATCAGCAGTATTCCTCACCTTCCTATGAGTATGGTTTTGAAGAAGAGGAAATGCGAAAAATTGATAAATCTCCCCATAAAAAATCAATCAAAGTAGTATTTGCCGGGTGTGCTACATTAGCTGCATTATGTGTCATACTTACTATTATCGTATGTGTAAGTACTTTGCTAAAAAATCGACCGGTGGTTATTGCTAAAGAACAGGTAATAGTCGAGGAGCAGACAGAAGCAGAAAGTATTTCCGAATTGCCTATAACCGATTTCTCTGGGAGTGAAAAAAACATTTCTGAGACAATAACATCTACGGAAAGTGACTCAGAGAATAGTATAGAGGAAGCAGCTAACATGAACAATGAGGAGGAAACAACTGCTGCAGAAAATACAGAGCCGGTATTCTGGGATATTACTTCCATCATAAGTGATGGTTCCATAGTAAATCAGGTTGTCGTGGAAAACATCATGATGCAATATGAAGATGTGTATAATTTTGTTGTGTATGGACTTCCTGATGAGACAACTGAGAATGAACCACTGGAAACGGCAAGTGAAACGGGAACGGAGACAACGGAGGCAGTAGTAGAAAAAGAAATGAAGGAAAAATATTACAAAGTCTCCTTGGAGAAACCGGGAAGTATTACTTTTACAGAAATTGCTTTTCAGTAAAGTAGATAAGCAGAAGAACAGGGATTAACCATTTGTTCTTCTGTTTATTTTTTTTTAAGAATTTGAAAGTAAAAAAAACGTTGTTATAGATATTTACTTGTGGTATGTTCGGATTAAAGATAACCATTCTTATGAGGGAGGATATGCTATGAAATATTTCTTTGACAGGTTACGTTTTACTAAAGGTGATTATATTACAGGAGGAGTTTGTAAGTTATTTGTAGACATTGTCAAGAATATTTTTTTCTGGATGATATTTTCGGGGATACTACTGCTTATGTGGACATATGTTTATGATTTGCCAGCAGTGAATATTTCAATGATTATAGGATTTTGTCTTTATTTGTTTATATTATCAAAAATATATAGAAGCAGAAGCTGTGTTCCGGTAGAAACGATATCATGGGCCTTTACAGGAAAATTTGCTTTATTCGAAGCATTTATTGCGTTTCTTTGTGCAGGAACAAATGCGGAAATGGTTTATAATAGTTGTGGGAAAACGCTGAAAACAGTAGGCTATTTTTTGGCTACATTCTTGTTTGTGTATTTTTGCTTGCGAGTATCCTTGATTAGCGTAATTGTAAACTGGAAAAAATCAAACTCGTTATGGTTGTTGCTTCATATGGTAGTGATAGCACTGTTTGCAACTGCTTTAATTACAATATTACTTTTTAATTTTGGAAGTATGATGTTTGAACTTACTATAGCGTTCATTGTTTTATCTTTTCTCTTTTCAAAACATGATGGGGACTGGTTTGTAATTATTTTAGGTAGATAGTTTTACTTACTTGCCTTTTATCGCTATTATTTTTATCGCTACAATATAGAAGAATTATTGTATAAATCACTTTGACTCTCTTTATACCATGGACGGTATAAGGAGAGTTTTTTACATGTCATTTTCGACAAAATAATGAAAAAAACGGCAATATTATTGTCCATTATGCCGAAATGTAAAAAAACGGAAAAAAGGAAATAAAAATATTGTTTGTGAATGTAAGTTCGCGCACACTAAAAAAGTGGGCTGAACTTAATGGGTTATACTCAGTCAATGGTAGAATCCTATAAAGAATATCAAAACGCACTTGCACATAAGGATATAAAAAGCAGCGAGAGCAAGTGTGACAATATGGAAACATATTCAGAAGAGTTAGAAATTGGAAAGAAAAAAGTGAAAATCACCCTCGAATTTCCATATACAGTTGACCCTAAAGATGCAGACAGATTTGAGCATATGCTAAAAGAAGTTTATTTGAATAAAATTCAAAAAGGGTCTTTACAAAGCAATTTCCAAGCGGTATCATTCCCAACCCCAAAAGGGGAAATGTTCACAAGGAGGAATGAGCCATGAGTAAACGAGTAAGAACACTACTTAGAGTATCATCGAAACAGCAGTTACATGATGATGATATTCCGATTCAGAGAGCAGAGGCCAAGCAGTACATAGCAAAACATACAGACTGGGTGTTTGATAAAGAGTATCTGGAAAAAGGCATATCTGCATATCACAATGGAGTGGAGGATAGAGAAGTCCTTCAAGATATTATGCAGGATGCGAAGAATGGAGAGTTTGACATTTTACTTGCATATATGTCAGATAGAATAGGCAGACAGGAAGAGTATAGTTTTTATGTAGCAGAACTGAATAGTCTGGGAATAGAAGTTTGGACGATTAAAGATGGTCAGTTAAAAACAGAGGAACACATTGATAAACTTCTCAACTATATTCGATTCTGGCAGAACGAGGGAGAATCCAAGAAAACAGGGATGCGAGTCCATGATACAATGGTGGAAATGGTAAAGGATGGCAAGTTTGTAGGTGGGAAAGCACCTTATGGATATAATTTAGTCCTCTCTGGAGAAATCAGCAACCATGGCAGAGCACTTCACAAACTTGTGATTGTTCCGGAGCAGGCTGAGATGGTGCGAAAGATTTTTTCCTATGCAGTAAATCAAGGAATGGGATTTCAGAAGATTGCTAATACACTTAATGAAAATAGTGTACCAGCACCAATTTTAGGACAGTGGAAGAGTGGAACAGTAAGAAGTATTCTGATGAACCCCATTTATATGGGATACATCGCATACAACAGAAGAAAAGAAGGACACGGGGAGTGCACAAGACTTGACCGAACAGAATGGATTTATGCAAGGGAACAGAACCCGGAAATTACAATTGTACCACAGGAAACATGGGAGAGGGCACAGGAGATACGTGAAGCAAGAAAGAAGCGAATCAATGAATCCAAGCAGGCTACAAATGATTTGTATATGGAGCAGTATAATGTGCCATTCTCAACAAGAGGAAAACTGGCACTTACAGGAATGGTTTATTGTGGGTACTGTGGAAAACGGTTGAAGAATACAGGCTACGCAAATCATTGGACTTGTAAGACTACAGGAGAGAAAAAAGTTTCTTATGTGGGGCGCTATGGATGTCCGAATCATTGCAAGCCAAGAAGTTCTTATTCACAGGAATATTTAGAATCTATTGTGTTTGCAACAGTAGAGGGGTATTTGGAAAATCTCAAAAAGATTGATATATCAAGTGAAATTGAGACAATGCAGTCGCAGCAAAACAAAAGCATAGCACGTGAAATCAAAGACCTTGAGAAAGGGATAAAAAATCTGGTATCAGATATTGCAACTCTGGAAGAAAAATTACCGGATGCAATTCGGGGGGATTTTGCATTCAGTGTAGATAAATTATCTGCTATTATCAAGGATAAAGAGTCTCGCAAAAATGAGTTGGAAAGTTCAAAGAAAAGATTAAAAAAGCAACTGGAAGAGATTTCAGTACAGAGTGAGGAACTGAAGCAGTTTATAGACCTCATGCCAAAGTGGAGTGAACTCTTTCGGGAAGCCGATACACAGACAAAACAGATGTTACTTTCTACCCTGGTTGATAAAATTATCGTAAAAGATGAAGAAATCACAATAAAATTTAAGATTCGGCTGGAAGATTATATGGATAATTCTTCACATGAATGTGCTGGCTCCCCTACCATTCCGTATATACCCGGTTTAGTGTAAATGACATAATGGCCAGAATATTTGCATAAATGGCACTTTCCGGCCAGGTAGCATAGATTTCACAGGAAGCAACATTTTTGATGTAGTCTTTATAGCGGACATAGTAATTCGGCGCCGAACTGTCGTCCGGTACACCGTCATGCACAATTACAAACTCAGGGATAACCACACGGCTCAAGACGATTTCTCCGGTTTCATTCATGGGTTTGATTTCTGCTTCGGGAATTTTAGGCGGATAGTCGTAATAGAGTGTATGGGGACCGATATTGATATCCTCTTCTGTACCTGTTGAAACCTCTAAAGGTGGCAGTTCAACAGGCTGAATAGAAGTAACCTCCGGCAGAATTTCCGAGCCGGATACGACAACGGTTTCATAACCGGGGGCGGAGACGCTGATGTTGTATTCCGAATAAGGTCTGGGCGACCCCGGTTCCAGACTGTAGGAAAGCGGAGGAGCCGGCAGTTCGATGACCGGAGTATGGCCGGAAGAGTCGGTAGTCAGTTCCTGAATAGGTACGTCGGGTTGTGCGGTATAATAGATGGTAATCCGGGCGTTCGGTATGGGAATCATGCCAAGCGTGGAAGTGACCTGAATCCGCAGTCCGCCCTCTTCCGGATTTTGCATCTGCGCGGCGTGAGTTGAAAAAGAATGAACAGACATACTTGACCTCTGTTTTTTACTTAACATTAATATATGAAGAAAAAAAGATTCCGCTACAAAATCTTAAAAAAATCTAAAATGAGAATAGGTATCGGTAAGAGTCATTGCAATTGCATGGAATCCATGTATAATCCCATCTTTGACAGTTGATTAGAGTATAACACCTCGCAATCCCAGTAAT
>CAYUYJ010000063.1:0-4857 GCA_964449325.1 uncultured Lachnospiraceae bacterium
AGTAACTATGTGACTTTCAGCCACTTTCACGGCTGTGTCGTGAATAATCTAGGATTAATAAAGAAAAAATACTTGCATGAAAACAACACCACAACTTGATACGCTTTTGAAAGTATTAATACCATTAGGATATACATTGGAAATAGTTCCGTTACGGAAAAGCCCTATGTAAAACATTTTTGCATTACTATGAGATTGCAGTTATGTTTCATGATGATAAAGAAGTAAAACAAGCCAACAGATACTATAGAGGAAAATGAATGCTATGCTTGCACAAGCGGACATTTGACGACCGCTAATCAGAGCGAGATTCGCGAAGCGAATCTCGCTCTGAGGGTGAGCAATTGGCGCTTACTTTTCTTCATCACATACCACAATCTTTACATCCCATCCGTCAATTGTTAAACGATCCCTTTCCTGTATTGGTATATCCTCGAACAAAAGCCGTCCGTTTGCACCGTCATAAACAATTGTTTTCGGATTGTCTGAATAATTAAAATAATAACGTACGAGTGCTCCTTTTTCATTGATACCCTGTTTTGCGATAATAGGAAAAGTAAAATCCGGCAGTTGCATACCAATTTCGGTAAAAAGTTTCTTTAATATTACTTTTAGAGAAGAACTGTCAAAATAACAGCCCAAATAGGTACAACTTCCATTTCCGTATTTGTTGTGCGTGACTGCTGCATATTCCTTATAATGAGGATGTTCATAGTGACACCATGCAGAAGCCGTAGAAGGCTGTAACAACTCCATCCATTCACTGACTACCGGAGTGTGGTCGAAGGCTTCTCCAAAGAGGGAAACTGTGGAGGGAATCGTAAACCGGTCATAGGTCATTCCGACGCAAGCGGTCAGAAGGTGAGGCTGGTTGTCGGAATAAACCTTTAGATTTTCATCACTAAAGCCTGTTTTAAAGGTGGTAATCAGATGTCCGCCGTTCTTTACATAAGAATCCAACCGTTTTAGCACATCTTCAGAAGCGCTGTAAAGAGCCGGAACAATCAACAAATTGTAGTCGGAAAAGCAGGTATCCTCCGAGGAAAGAATGTCGCATTCCAGATTCATCTCATAGCAGGCATCGAAGAGCCAGCGGAAAATGTGGTTGTAATCTAAACCGGCACTTATCGGAAACCATTTCAGTCCGGTTAAGGCATCGTTACTTAACACAAAGGCGGCACGGCTTTTCTTTTTCAGGTTTCGCAGAACAGGAGAATACTGCTGAAATTCTGCACCGATGACAGAGGCTTCAAGATACGTTTCGTTTTCCGCCAGATTGTGGCTTAATACACCCTTCCAGTAGGTTTCTGCGGAATTGTGGATGGAATGATAGTGCCAATACATGACGGAGTTTGCACCGCAGGCAAGGTGGCTGTATGCCTGTAAACGAAGTTGACCTTTAAAAGGAAGCCACCCCGGATTTCCCTGCGCCTGTGTTTCCAGAAGCAGATAGTTTTCTTTTTTGATTCCGTAAGCGATGGCACCACCCATGGCAATTTCTGCGCCTGTCAAATAGTCTGCGGAGGGGTGGTAAATGTCTGCACCGGCAACGGTCAATGCCTTTGCAGCCTCCCATTGATTTACTTCGGATTGTAAGCCGTAAGAATGCCCGGTCCAGCTATAATCGAAATTCTGGGTGATAAATTGGTCATCGCGGCAGTATTCCCGTACAATTGCTGCCTGCCATGCAAGAAAATCCGTCACAAGCTTTCTGCTGAAGCGCTCGTATTCGGCACCGAGACTACCATTAATCGTGCCCCGCACATCAGGAAAGTCCTCCCAGTTGTCTATACGGTTACTCCAATAATCAAAACCGAAGCTTTGGTTTAGTGCTTCTGTCGTACCGAATTTTTCTTTTAAATATGCTACGAATTTCTTCTGCGCATAAGGACTACAGGTATCATAGGACTTCGTTTCGTTATCCAACTGAAAACCGATAATATTCGGATAATCTTTGATTTCTTCCAGCATCTTACGGATAATCCGCTCAGCATGAAACAAATAATCCGGATTGGTAATATCCATATTTTGTCTGTGACCGTAAAGATTTTGTCCGTCGTGGGTTACAGGCAGAATTTCCGGGTACTTTTTAACAAGCCATGCAGGCACGGCGTAGGTAGGTGTGCCTACAATGACACAGATATCGTGTTCCAGAGCATTTTTCAGCATGCTGTGCAGATGGGAAAAGTCAAAAACACCGTCGGATGGTTCCCAGGTACTCCACGTAGATTCGCCGATGCGGATGACGTTCATTCCTGCTTTTTTTATCATTTCCATGTCTTTCGGGGTGCGGTAGTAAGGCATATATTCTTCGTAGTAGGCAGCCCCGAATAATAAATTGTTAACGTGCATAATAGTATCCTCCAAAATGAATGATTTCAAACGATAAAGCATTGTCCTATTTAAGTATATAGAATCCGGATACCAAATAAAATGTACTATTTTGCACGTTTTCTGTAATTTTTTGTATAAAAAATAACTTTTGGTGCAACCGATTGCGCAAAAGAGAAAAATATAGTATGATAAAAGGTAGAAAATATAAAAGTGCAATGATTTATATAGGGAAGTCTGTCATGGAAATAGATGGTTGCCATCAGAACAGAATGTGCTATGCTAGGAATAGTGAGAGCTATATTTGTGTGGGAAAACAATCTGGGAGGCGGAAAGGTTTATGCAGAAGGAACAGAAGAAAATTACCATTGATGATATTGCGAGAGAGCTTGGAGTATCGAAAACTACTGTTTCAAGGGCAATTTCGGGGAAGGGTAGAATCGGTAAAGAAACGGTTGAGAGGGTAAATGAGTATATCAGAAAGTACAATTATAAACCGAATGTAATTGCAAAAGGGCTCGCACAATCCAAAACTTATAATATCGGTATGATTATGCCGGGAGATTACGAGCTTGTGGATTTGCCTTTTTTTCAAAAGTGCCTGATGGGTGTCTGTGAAGTGGCATCGGCAATGGATTATGATGTAGTGGTTTCCATGGTAAGCGGGAATGATATGAGCCAGCTGGAAAGAGTAATGGATAATCATAAGGTGGATGGTTTTATTTTAAGCCGTACACTTGTGGAGGATACTTCCGCGAGTCTTTTAATGGAACGAGGATTTCCTTTTGTAACGATTGGTACCACAACGGAAAAGAATATTGTGCAGGTGGATAATGACCATCGGGGTGCCTGCAAGGAACTTACCTCCATTCTATTGGCAAAGGGAATTGAGAGAATTGCGCTGATCGGAGGAAACAGAAATCATGTGGTAACACAGAAACGTCTGAAAGGATATATGGATGCTTATGAGGAACAGAAAAAGCAACCCGACAGAAAATTGATTTATATGGATGCGGAAAACAGAATTCGTATTGAGCAGATTGTGGATGATTTGCTGCCTCAGAATGCGGACTGCATTTTGTGTATGGATGATTCCATTTGTGCACATGTGCTGTTAAAATTAAAAAAAGAGAAAATTCAAGTGCCGCAGGATATTAAAGTGGCATCTTTTTACAACAGTTCCATTTTGGAAAACAATACTCCGTCGGTTACTTCGCTGCAGTTTGATGTGCTGGAGCTTGGACGGGTGGCATGCCGGACACTGATTGACATGATAGATGGGAAAGAAGCAGAAAATAAAAAACTGCTTGGCTATGAAGTATCTTTAAAGGAATCTACGAAATAGTAGATTCCTTTTTTGACGAAGAAGGTGTCTTGGGTGCAGTGGTATATGGGGTGGGAACAGAGGTGGATTCCCGTTTTATAAATTGCGGACGAAGCAGTGTTTTACTGATGGATACGTGATGAATTAAGGAATTTAAAGTATAATAACCGCTTTTCCCAAGTTCGATTCTGTCCTGGCGCACTGTAGTAAGAGGCGGATTGAAATGTAAAGAGGTAGGCAGATCATCGAATCCCACTACACTGATGTCTTCCGGCACCCGGAAACCTCTGGAACGGCATTCTTCAATAGTACCGTATGCAAGCAGGTCATTGCCGCATAAAATGGCGGTAGCACCTGCAGCAAGAAAATTAGGAACGTGATATTTGGCTGAATCGGCAACAAAAAAACCGTTTGCCAGAAGTGCCTCCTCTACAAGAAGTTCATGGCTTTCCATACTATCTAAAAATGCCTGTTGTCTTTGTTCGGATACCATGGAATTTAAAGAACCGTTCAAAAAGGCAATCTTTCTGTGTCCGAGAGAATAAACATGTTCTACGGCACTGTCAATCCCTTCAAAATTATCTGTTCCGACATAACCTACATTCGGATTTTTCTTAATATAGTTATCAAAGAGGGCAGTGGGAATCGTGGTGGTGGTAAGCTGTGCAAGCCATTCGTCATGCAGTGCAAAGCCAACAAAGAATGCGCCGGTAAATCCGTTTTTCAACATATAGGTATCGTAACGCTCCGTCATTTGAAAAGCCGGATTAACAGGGAGAACGGTAACATCCCAGTTGTCACGGTAAGCAGCCTGTTTAAAACCGAGTATGATTTCGTAACCGAACTGATTCGGCGTTTCAAAATCCATGTTTTCGATAAAAATACAGAGCTTCTTATGCTCTTCTTTTTTCATTTTCTTAGTGGTATATCCCATTTCCACAGCAGTGTCCAATACCATCTGGCGAAGCTCTTCGCTGATATCGTTGGCACCGTTTAGTCCCTTTGAAACCGTACTTACGGAAATCCCGAGCCGGTTCGCTATATCTTTGATTGTAGCCATAGTGTATCCTCGATTCCTTAATCTAATGCATTCAGTATACAAAGGTATATTGGATTTTTCAAGAGAATGAAAGAAAAATCTATAAGATTTTTGTAACAGTTCAGCCTTCAAAATTGAACCTATAAAAAATAATAGAAAAAAG
>CAYUYJ010000064.1:0-4157 GCA_964449325.1 uncultured Lachnospiraceae bacterium
GCGCAAGAACCTCAGCCCACACCCTCCCGGGCATCGGCTGAGGTTCCGGTTTTATTGGGATTCTGTCAATCCAGCGTCAGCCCCATGGGCTGATCCAGGAAGATCCGCTTATCCATCAGGCGCAGTTCCGGAGAAATCAAGGGTGTAAACTCCATCTTGTCCAGAATGTGCTTCTGCAGATCCACACCGGGGGCGATCTCGATGAGCTCCAGTCCCGCCGGGGTCAGGCGGAAGACGGCACGATCCGTGATGAACATGACCTTCTGACCATGCTCGGCGGCATATTTGCCGGAGAAGGAGATTTGCTCTACCTTCTTGACAAACTTGATGCCGGTGCCATCCTTGCGGATATTCAGCTGACCGCCTTCAAAATCGGCCTGGACCTTGCCCGCCGTGAAAATGCCCAGAAAGTGCATTTGCCTGGTGTTCTGGGCGATGTTGATGAAACCACCCACACCGATCGTGCGGCCGCTGAATTTGGACACGTTGACATTGCCGTACTGGTCAATTTCCGCGCCGCTGAGGAAGGCCTGATCCAGACCGCCGCCATTGTACAGGTCGAAGGTTTCCGGCATGGTATACAGCGCCTCTGTGTTGACACCGGCACCCATCAGGCCGCCGGCCAGGGGAACGCCGCCCATGATGCCGGTCTCAATGGTCAGGGAAATCTGATCGGAAATCCCCTCCTCGTTGGCGATGATGGAAACACCTTCGGAAATTCCCAGCCCCAGATTGATCAGCGCGCCCTTCTTCAGCTCCATAGCGCCCCGGCGGGCTACGATCTTGCGCAGGTTCAGGGGCATGGGCGGTACTGCCGCCAGGGGGATCCGGGCCTCACCGCAGAGCTCAGGGCGGTAGGTTGGGGCAAAATAGCCCTGCATATGCTCGCCGGGATTGCTGACGACCACATAATCCACCAGGCTCTTGTGCACGGTGACACGGCGGGGATCCAGGCTGCCCTTTTCCACGACCTGCTGCACCTCAAAAATCACGGTGCCGCCGGTGTTGTGCACCGCGGAGGCCAGGGCCAGGTGCTCGGAATGGACGGCCTCCTGCTCACAGGAGACGTTGCCCTCGCTGTCGGCAAAAGTACCCCGGATGATACAGACATCCATGGGCAGGGGATAGTAGAACAGGTAGTCCTTGCCATCGACCTCCATCAGGCGGACAATGTCCTTGCCGGATTCCTTGGCCAGCTGGTTCATCTTACCGCCCTCTTCCCGGGGGTCACAGAAGGTGTTCAGGCCCACGTGGGTCAGAAGGCCCGGCTCTCCGCCTGCCATTGCCCGGAAAATGTGACCCACCACGCCCAGGGGCATGTAGTAGGCGGCGATTTTGTTTTCGCTGACCATATTCCGGATGGCCACGGGCAGCGTCGCGATGGAGCTGTAGATTTCCCGGAGCATGCCATCATGACGCAGCAGAGACATGCCGAAGCCGTCCTCTGTGCCGTCACCGGCGCAGGCACCGGTGACGACGCTCAGATCCTTGGGAGAACCCGTTTCCAGGTAAGCCTTGCCCATCTCCCGCAGGAGCGAATCCGGGGCACCAAAGCCGCAGAAGCCACCGATTCCCAGACGGCAACCATCCGGGATCAGCGCGACTGCCTCCCGCAGGCTAATAAATTTTGACATAGCGTTTTTCCTTACTTTGAGATTACTGTACCTTTTCTTCCTTTGCAAACCAGGGGCTGCTCTTCAGCCAGGGCTGCAGGACCTTCTGGTCAAACTGCATGACGAAGTAACCCAGAATATGGGCCACGATCTCGGTGATGACGGTCAGCAGGATCAGCTTGGGAGCCATGGTGCCCACGGTTTCCACGCTCAGAACCTGGCCCTTCAGACCCATAGCCATGGAGATGAAGGTGATCAGGGGGAAGTGGATGGCGTAAACATACAGGGCCAGACGGCCGGGCAGCGCCCAGATCTTGCTGGAGAACAGGGGGAAGCGGGTGCAGTAGTCCTTGTTCAGCAGCACCAGGAAGGAGAAAGCAATGGACAGCAGGTGCACATTGACCCAGCCGATGTTGAACCACTTGCCGAAGGCGGAGGTGGTGGGGACCCAGGTACGGACCAGGATCACGAAGGTCAGAATGATCTGCACAATGGTCAGGAAAATGGTCATTCCCTTGGAGAACTTCTTGTTCTTCAGAGCCTCAACCGGGTACCACAGCAGCGCACCGATGGACAGGCCGACAAACATCAGAGGAACACCCATGGCATAGTTGAAGCTGCCGATGCTGTGGATATCATACCACATGGGCACAGCGGAGGACTGGTAGTTGGAGCCATAGAACAGGATGATGGCGACGGGGGCAATCAGGTAGGAGAACAGCTTCTCGTTCTTGGCGATCAGGTAGTAGACAAAGTAGCCCACCACAAAGATGCCGGACATGAACCACAGGGGGGTGTTGGCGATCTGCAGGACACGGCTGCCTTCGCCCCACATACCCACGGAGGGGTTGCCGAAGCCCAGGCCGGCAATGAACATGCCGCTGAATTCGCTGACCGCGTTCAGCAGATGGACGGGCCAATCCCGCAGGGGGATATCCTGCCAGATATTCTTGGCCACAAAGCCCAGCAGGTTGGCAAACAGGGTCAGGGGCATCAGAGCCCACAGACGGGTCTTCAGATAGCCAAGGGCCTGTGCCCCGGCGCTGACGCCCTCCAGCTGGCCCCGGGCCTGCTTTTTCTTGTAGCCGGCCATCATGAAATAGCCGGAGAAGGCCATGAAGGGGATAATGATATCCAGCGCGGAAACATACAGGGGGAATCCATTAAAGTAAGCAATGGGGAAAACCATCAGGCAGTGAATGACGACGAAGTTTATCGCAAACATGGCACGATAGAATTCAATCGTATAGTTTCTTTCTTTCACGGTAAATTGCTCCTCTCAGATAGATTGGGTATGGTATGTTTCTGTTCCCCAGACCCAAAGCCACCCGGAAGGCAGCGCACCGGTTCACCGCCTGCCAGGATACCCTGGACCTTGGAAACAATTGCACATTTATTGTAATTTATGGACAATCTATTAACAAGAGGGGCCCGCTCAAAAAAGTTTCTCTATAGTAAATTTGGGGCGGTTTCTGGTTGATTTTTCACAAAAATTTCTGTATAGTAAACACAAATTCGTAGCACTTCCACAAGGAGATGGCTTATGGCACAGGATCGCAGCAAGAACAGCAAATACCTTCTGAGCTCGGTGAACAATTCCCTGAAGATTCTGGAGATCCTGATGGTGCGTGACAATATCAGCCTGAAGGAGCTCACCCAGATTACCGGCTTCGATAAAACCAGCACCTTCAAAATGCTGTATACCCTGCAGCACAGAGGATTCATAGAGAAAACGGGGAACGCCAGATACAAGCTGAGCAAGCGGCTTTCCGCCTACGCGGAAACCGCCGCGACCCGGCAGAATATCACGGACGCGGCACGGCCCCATATTTTCCAGCTCTGGGCCGCGACCCAGCAGACCGCCACACTGTCCCTGCTGAATTCCAGCGGCAGGGTGGTTCTGGCGGGAATCAAGCTGGAAAAGGACCACGGCTCCATCGTTGGCCGCATCGGCGCGGAAATGGATGCCTATACCCACGCGGCGGGAAAGGTGCTGCTGGCAAACCTGCCTGTGGACGTGCAGCCCCGGATCATTCAGTCTCTTAAACTGGTGCCCCACACCCCGAAGACGATAACAGATCCCGATGTCCTCGTGGCGCTTCTGCAGGAGCTTCGGGGAGAAATCGTGGTCATTTCCTCAGAGGAAAACTGGAGTGGTCATACCGATATGGCCGCTCCCATATTCGACAGCACCGGCAGCTGCATTGCCAGCCTGGGGATCGTATTTCCCACAGAGGTGCTGAGCAGCAGCCACCTGCCCTTTTACAAGCAGCAGCTGCAGAATGCGGCGTTTCAGCTGTCGACCCAGATGGGCTACCTGGGCTACATGACACCCCCTGCCCAGGATATCGAATGAGACGCCTGGGCACGAATCCCGCAATTCCAGGTCAAGGTGCGAGATCACCCGCTTATAAAGTCTTTGAAAAAGTGCCGGAGGATCTTTCCTCCGGCACCTTTTCCTTTATACCAGTCCATAGTCAGCCACGCAGCGCTGAAAGCCCTCGGCTGTGGAATCAAACGTGATTCCCAGCTTCTTGACATTGG
>CAYUYJ010000065.1:0-4122 GCA_964449325.1 uncultured Lachnospiraceae bacterium
TCCATCTTGTTGATGAATGCCATTCTCGGTACGTTGTAGGTGTCAGCCTGACGCCATACGTTTTCTGACTGAGGTTCTACACCACCCTTAGCACAAAATACGCCGACAGCGCCATCAAGTACACGGAGTGAACGCTCAACTTCAACAGTAAAGTCAACGTGACCGGGAGTATCAATAATATTGATACGATGCTCTAATGCACCCGGCTTCGGTTTACAATTTTCTTCCAAAGTCCAGTGGCAAGTAGTAGCGGCTGATGTGATTGTGATACCTCTTTCCTGTTCCTGCTCCATCCAGTCCATGGTTGCAGTACCCTCGTGAGTATCACCAATCTTATAGTTAACACCGGTATAATAAAGAATACGCTCTGTCAATGTAGTTTTACCAGCATCAATATGAGCCATAATACCGATATTTCTGGTTCTCTCTAACGGATATTCTCTTCCAGCCAAGATTTTTTCCTCCTATATTACTAGAAACGATAATGAGCAAAAGCTTTGTTTGCTTCTGCCATTTTGTGCATATCTTCTTTTCTCTTCACTGCTGCACCTGTGTTGTTTGCAGCATCAAGAATTTCATTGGCAAGTCTTTCTTCCATGGTTTTTTCGCCTCTCTTACGAGAAAACATTACTAACCAACGAAGACCTAAAGCCTGACGTCTGTCAGCTCTGACCTCGATAGGTACCTGATAAGTAGCACCACCGATACGTCTTGCTTTTACTTCAAGAACAGGCATAATGTTGTTCATTGCCTCTTCAAAAACGTCAAGAGCCGGTTTACCTGCCTTTTCTTCTACTGTAGCAAATGCACCGTATACAATTTTCTGAGCTACACCTTTCTTACCATCCAACATAACGTTATTGATAAGTTTTGTAACAACCTTGTTGTTGTATAAAGGATCTGCTAATACATCTCTTTTTTGAATATGTCCTTTACGTGGCACGGTTCTTCCCTCCTTATTAATTGGCAGCATTTCGCTGCGTGAATAAATCCTCGGTACTCACAATGCACTAATTTCATCAATGTGTTCGTGCGGTATACCTGCGTATCATATTTATAGAAACTTCTATATATATTATTATCAGAAATCCCAACACTAAATTAGTTTTTGTTTGTGGTACTAACAAACAGCTTTCAAAAACTGTCTGTCACAAAAGCTTACCTGGGTTATTATTTTCCAGCCTTTGGTCTCTTAGCGCCGTATTTTGAACGAGCCTGTTTTCTGTTAGCAACTCCTGCTGTATCCAAAGTACCACGAATAATATGATATCTTGTACCCGGTAAGTCCTTTACTCTACCACCACGGATAAGAACAACGCTATGCTCCTGCAAGTTGTGACCTTCACCCGGAATGTAGCTTGTTACTTCGATTCCGTTAGAAAGACGAACTCTGGCGATTTTTCTAAGAGCTGAGTTAGGTTTTTTAGGAGTAGCTGTTTTAACAGCAGTACAAACACCTCTCTTCTGCGGTGCAGAAGTATCTGTAGCTTTCTTGTGAAGGGAGTTGTATCCTTTCTGGAGAGCCGGTGCTGTAGACTTCTTTACAGTTGTCTGACGTCCTTTTCTTACTAACTGGTTAAATGTTGGCATTCTGATTCACCTCCTGAAATAAAATAAATTAACGTAGTGTGCCTTTTACTCGCACACTACGTTATTATACTTTTTGCAAAAAATATTGTCAACATCTTTTTCACTTGATTTCTGCACTTTTTCGGTTTTTTTCCATAAACCTCTCTGTCCTATCCAAAAAACCTTCCCATTACTTTTTTCCCGAAGCTTCTTCACTGAGAATGTTGTCAAACTGATGTAAGATATCATCCATTTCACAAAGCGTCGTTGCTTTATTACTGTTCTTCTTATTCAGGTTGCTGACTTCCTCATCAATACTTTGAACAGCTTCTTTTATATAAGTATTTCCCTTTACAGCCTCTTCAATCTTACTGCTGTTTTTTAAGACAGCTTCCGCAATATTACCACTGACCTCCTTAACCTGATCCGTACATTCCTTTACCTGTTCGATAGATTCCTTTAATCCTCCTGCACACTCGATATTCGTCTGCATCATATCCGTCGTCTTGTGAATCTCATTCTGTAAATTCTGCAAAGAACTTTTCAGTGCATTAATGGAATCCTCAATTCCGTTTACTAACGATGCCGTCGAAGAAGATAGTTCTCGAATCTGGTCTGCAACTACCGCAAATCCCTTTCCGGCTTCTCCTGCCCGAGCCGCTTCAATGGAAGCATTCAACGCAAGCAGATTTGTCCTTGAGGAAATTCCCGTAATATTCGCTGTCAGTTCGGTAATTTTATCAAAATCACTTTCTAACTGTGAAAATGTATCTGTCATATTGGAAAGCTGAACTCTGGAATTTCCAATCTGCTCTGTAAGCTGGTCCATATTCCGGTCTGATTCTGCAATCTTTTGGTCAGACTCCTCCATGACCTCATATATTCGGTCAGTACTTGTCCTAAAGTCCTGATAGCCGTTATTAATTTGCTCCAATTCCTCGCTGCTCTTATCAATTTTCTCCTGCACAAGCTGCATTCTGTCACGAATAGAGTCCATATAGGAGGAAAGATTGATTTCTTCACTCATATAAAAGTTCATCCGTTTCAGTAAAAAATCAACCCCGTATTTCATATACCCATTGTCCGGCTTTTCTGCTGCATCTGCGCCTTTATCATAATTTCTGCCGGTTTCCATGTTTTGCTTTTTCTTAAAAATACCCATATCTGTTCTGACCTCCTCCCGTCTCCCTATTCAAATACAGCCACTATCATTGTCTGATTGAAATTTTGTTCGCCGCCCTGTTCGCCATATCCCGAAAAGCCGATATAATCTCCCAAAACGGAACTCATTGTCTTTGCATATTCCGATAAGTAACCATCACCGTCAAACAGAAGCGTCCTCGCCAGACAATGACAAAGGATTGCAAAAGACGGGTGCGGAATTTCCTGCTTGATTTTTCTCATCGTCCCATCAATAATTTTTCTATAATCATCCGGCTCTAAAACCATAACCTTTGAATTGTCGTAAATTCTGGCATGATACGTGATTCCCTGCCGCTCCGCTACCGCACAGTTTGCGGTTATAAATAAATCATCACCGACGATTCTTCCCATAGGATGCGTATCAAAATATTTCCCAATCTGACTTTCCGGCACTCCAAGTTCTTCTGCATATGCCTTCACTGCCGGTTTGTGATTGTATTCAAGCACGGTTCTTTTCTGGGAATCCGCTTTTGTAACAGTGAGCAGATTTCCGTTAAGTGGCTTATAAATATTTTCCCGATAAATTCTGATTGCTCCTCTTTCATTATGTATGATTGCAAAAACACAGCTTCTTTCCCGCACCACTCCATTTAAAGAAACCTTCGTTCCGCCCATGTCCCCTGCGTCTCCTGTTGTTCCTCCAAATACAGGAATACCTTTATCAAGCAACACAGAATTTAAAGCCGCAAGTACGGATTCCTCTGCACATAATAATGCGGTAGTAAACTCAAGGCAGATTGTATTCTTTGTAGTCTTCACCTCTTCCACACAATGTTTCACACGTTCCACATACTTAATCGGATATTTATCCACATCCTCCAGCACCCCCGCGCTGCAGCTTATTCCATTTTCGATTCCTACCGCTTTCAATGTATTTTTGTCCGCACCATCCTTATTGAACATTGCAATAGATGTGACTCCGATACATATGCTGTCAGGGAATTTTTCATGAAACAGTATCGTATATTGTTCAAAATTCTCTACCGGCGAAAAAAACAGTATCAATTTGGGATTTTGAAATTTCGCCGTCGCCTCCTGCACATTTTTTACAGCATCATTACTTTTACCTATACCTATATTATGTTCCATGCTTCACCCTCCGTTCGTACAATTTGCACAACAATATGAATATATTATATCATTATGTGTGAATTTTAACAACATTATATTTGACTTGTATGCCAATTATATGTCTTTTTGTATGTTCCTTAGTGTGAGTACATAACTTTCTCTTGTATATGCGGTTTAAACAAACTTATTTCCGTCTTCCATACACTCGACCAGTTCCTCTTTTATCCGGGTCTTCGACAGTTACTCCCTCTTTTTAATTGAACAGAAATCTCTGCAAGC
>CAYUYJ010000066.1:0-3909 GCA_964449325.1 uncultured Lachnospiraceae bacterium
CGCCGATGTTGGAAGGATGCAAGTCGATTCCCATATCCCGGATTTTCTCTTCCAGCTCGGTCAGATTTTTTTCAAATTCGGCCCATTTCTGTGCCGCCCTGGCCTCTGGGGCTGTGTAGTAAGCCTTTCCGTCTTTCAGGCTTCTTTTCAGATCGCCGTTGTGGAACAGGGCAATCAAAACCTGGTTCACGGCGCGCCGGTCCTGCTTGGCGGACAGATGCCCGGCAATCTCTGCAACGGAAACCGGCTGCGCCTGCTGGGCGATGTATTCTATAATCTCATTGGCAAGCTGCTCCATAGTGTACCTCCTTAGCATCCGTAGGACAGGTCCGCAAAGGCCAGGAATTTCCCTGTGCCGAAAATGCTGACCACATCCTCATCGTTTAAATCGATTGGCACGCCCTCCGCCGGGAACAGCTCTGCCACGTCATACCAGTGGTTGAAGCAGCCCTGAGCCGCCACCTCCTGGTATTGGGCATCGGTCACCGGGGTCTGATCCAGCCAGTAGTAGGTCTCCTGCCCCAGAGAATCTGCCTTAAAAATGTTCTCCAGAAGATGGTAAGAATCCTCCGCGTCCGCAAAGTATGCCTTTACAGAGCCATAGCGCTGAGGCTCCTTCTGAATCTGCTCCTGAGCGAAGTCCAGCATGGAGATTTTATCGTCCTTTGGGGCATCGTAGCTTAAGCCGGGCAGTTTTTCCTTGCGCATTTTTTCCCGGGCGCAGACCACCTCTTCCTCCAGATTGTCCAGGCCGAAATAGCCGGTTTCGCTATTCTCGTCGTCATATTCCCGGTGGTAGCGGTTGTAGAGCTCGAAAATCAGCTTTGCCTGCTCCACCGGCATTTTGCAGTGGAGCACCTGCAGTTCCTGGACCCAGGTGCTGTGGAAGGCATTTCCCGTCAGCGCCTGCAGACGCCGCAGGGAATCGCCGCCGCCCTGGTCTCCTCCCAGCAGGCACAGGGTGCAGCCCGCCAGCTTGCTGCAGTCCGTTTTCTTCAGTTTCACCGTAAAGGTGACGTACAGAAGAGCCTTTTTTGCCTTGGCAGAACGCTTGGACAGGGGCTCCACGTGGCTTGCCTGAATGTTGTGCAGCTCCGCCTCTCCACGATCCAGCAGGGGAGACAGCACATTAGCCAAATCTGCGGGGAGATTTCCCAGGGACTGGCCCGCTTTGTTTTGGACGGCAATGTTGTTGGCGTTGAAGGCATTGTCCGGCTCCCGCCGGAGCTTCAGAGGATTGCCCTTTTGGATGGATTCTATGCGGGGGCTTCGCCCCTCGTACTGGGTGCCCTGGACCTGCACGCAAAGCTTTGCGGAATTGGAACGGTTGTCGTAAATAAACTGCTCTTTGGCATCGATGACGCTACGAATGCCATCGGCCACATTGGGGATGGTCAGAACTGACTGAAGATCCCCCTTTTCCTTAAGCCAGGATAAAAACCGGGCCTTTTCGCTGCTTCCCATAGATATTCCTCCTTTATTTATTCAGAGCTTCCTGCAGCCGGTCCAAATCCTCCCGGGTGAAGCAGGAGGGGTCGATGAGACACCGGCCGCAGGCCCGCTCAAAGGTTTTTTGGTCGATTTCGGTTTTGCCGGTTTCCAATAACGCTTCCGCCACGTCCCGGATGTGCTCGTCAGTGATGCCGCTGTATCCCGCACGATCCATGGCCATCATTTCCCAGGGTTTGAACATAGACCTAACCTCCTCACACGCTTACTCCTCCACAAGGGGAATGCCGAATTTTTTGGCAAAAGCTGCGGCGGGAGAGCCCTTGGGGGTGTAAATGGTGACATGCGTGTCATCTCTGTGCTTGAAATTGCGAAAATACCCTGGCATTTCCTTTTCCTTTCTCCATCCCTCAAGGCTGGCCTCTTCCTGTTCTTCCAAAATGACCGTTTTGGCAGGAATTCGGATGCTCTTTAAGCTGTCGCAGAGCCAAAAGGCAGCAAAGCCGATTTGCTCGACGCTCTCCGGGATATTGATGGATTCCAGCTTATCGCAGAAGGCAAAGGCATAGTCCTTGATGATCCGCAGCCCCTCCGGAAGGGTAGCGTGTTTCATTTGTCCCTTGTAAAACACGTATTTCCCCAACTGCTCCACCCCTTCCGGGACGGTTACTTCCTCATAGGGATATTCAAGGTAGGCACGTTCGTTGGCGAAGCATCTGGCCGGCACCCGCACATTTCCCATTTTCATCAGGCTGACACATGTCAGCGCTCCGAAGCGGTAGTCCTCCGGGAATATCACTTCTTCCAGCTTTTCACATCCGTCGAAAGCATCCAAAGCAACAAAAGTTACACCTTTGGGGAGAACTACCCGCCGCAGTTCCCGCCTGGCCTGTCGCATGGGTTCTTTCAGACCCGAGGCATTGGGAGAAAAGGCCAGACCCCCAACGGCAGTTATAGGGAACCCTTTTATGGTTTCCGGAACTGTTATGTCCGTTTCCAGGCCACGGTATTTGATTACACATTCCCCACTGGTGTGCCAGAGTTTTTCCTCAGGCGTAGCCTTCCCGGCAGCCTTGCTTTTCTTTGGCTTTGTCAGAACCGCATTGGCGAGGAACTGGGAAAATTCCGTATTTCCGCATTCCTCTGCCCGCTGACGCAGAGCATCCAGGTCTTCCTGATTCAGCAGACCCATTTCCAAGAGGAATCTGCCCATGCGCTCATAATAGTCCCCGGCGAACCACTCAGCCTTGTTCCGCTTGATGTATTTTCCGTATTCTTCTGCCATGAAAGGTTGGTCTGTGTATTTCTCATAGTCCCGGGCAAATACCAGCGAAGCCAGCCATTTGGAATCCTTCGTTTCATAGTAGCTCAGCCGATCCAGAGGCATGTAGAACTCCGGAAGGGGATTTTCCGGGAAGAATTTTCGCCGGAACTGATAAGGGACAGCATATTCGACCCGTTCCAGAGGACACTGGGTCAGATTCGCTTCTGCCTGGTAGTGCATATTTGTTTTCTCGGTGACACAGCCAATATACTGCCGCGGGGGAATCATTTCCTTGGGCATAATCAGCTCCCGCAGCTTGGTACAGCCGTAAAAAGCATAGGCAGAAAATCCCCGGAGGACGACTTGGGAAAGGTCCAGGTGCACCACATTTTCCGGCACATCCTGCAAAATATCCTCCACGATGGTCACATCCTGGTGGTCACAGTTTTCTTTTGTCACAGGCTCCAGCGAGGCCAGATACCAGAAGGTGTCTCCCGTAATCCGGCAGGTGGGATACCAGCAGGAGGTCTCGAATTTGTTTGTAGGTTGGTTGCTGTCCGGGTTCACGATGAGACAATAGGTAGTATCCCGGACGCTGTTGGTCAGGGTTCCACCCCGCTGTTCCACCTCGGCACGGAATTTGCGGACCTCGGAATCCGTATAGCCAGTAGCGGCAAATTGTTTCCCCCGGAAATTCAGAAAAGTCATGGGAGTAAGGCGGCTGGCAAACCGTTCCTGTTCCTCCTTTTCTACTTCTGCCGCAGGACGCCAGTACCGTTCTTCCTTCAGTCGCAGCTCATCCGGGCAGTAGCTCCTGGCTGGAATACCGCTGCGGTAATGGACATAACGTGCGCAATCAAAGTCATCGACATCGCCGGAATTACACAACACCTCCACCCGGAACATACGGCTGCGGTCCTGCATAGAATAATCGCTGTAGTCCCGCATCGCTTTCGCTCCGGCCTCCTGGATATCCTCCGGCAGCTCCACCGGGCAGGGGCCGTCCCATTTTTTAGAACGATAATCCACGGACCAATTACATCCGCCTTCAAAACGGAGGTAGTAATTATCCACTGTGCCATGTTCTTCCATTACGGATAATCCACCGTTGCTGACGGTCGAGGCATAAAATGCTGCGCACGCATTTTTCCTGCCTTTGACAATGATTTTGAATTTACACAGATTTGCCATAACTT
>CAYUYJ010000067.1:0-3720 GCA_964449325.1 uncultured Lachnospiraceae bacterium
AAGCCGTCTGCTAGGGCGGTCAAAATCTCTGTGACTTTTATCACGGACAGCGGCCCGGGGCTTCGCGCGTAAAAATCGGGGTTCAAACGGGGTATTAAACCATAAAACTTTTAGGACGGTTCAAGCCGTCCTTTTTTCTTGTCTGATGGAGGTAACAAGCATGGCGAAAGACGGTACAAACAGAGGCGGCAGACGGGTTCGCGCCGGAGGTAAACCCGCTCCTGCCGCAGAAAAATTACAGAAAGGACTTCCGGTCAAGGCAATCAGCAATGATATCCCCACGCTCGATACTGCCGAACTTGAAGCGGTTGACTTGCCGGAGGGCGCTGTGCTGAACGGTGTGGATATGCCGAAGCCCGGCGAGTATCTTTCGGCTCGGCAGAAGAACGGAGTTCCCCTCGGCGCTGACGATATATACCGTGAAACGTGGCTGTGGCTGAAACAGCGGAATTGCGAGAACCTTGTAAACAAAAGGCTCATTGAAGCCTACGCTCAGGCATTCGCAAGATACATTCAGTGCGAAGAAGCAATCAGCAATTACGGCTTGCTTGGTAAGCACCCGACAACGGGTGGAGTTATTGCTTCGCCGTTCGTGCAGATGTCGCAGCAGTTTCAGAAGTCGGCAAACCTAGTCTGGTATGAAATTTACGACATTGTCAAGGAAAACTGCACCGAGCCTGTCGGTGATGATTTGAACGACACTATGGAGAAATTGCTTCGTTCAAGGAAAGGATAACATCATGCCTAAAGAAACAATCGAATTTTTCAAGGAACTGAAAAATAACCGCCCCAATCTTACGGTTCAGCAGTACAAAACCATCAAAGGACAGGCGGTCAAGAGCAATGTCATGGACGCTAGAAAAGGCTTGCATAAGGTGCTGAAAAGGAGGAACGTCAGATGAACACGACTACCGAAATGCAGCTTGTTCCGATAGACAAGCTGATACCATACGTCAACAATGCTCGGACGCACTCTGCGGAGCAGCTGAACAAGCTGCGTTCCTCGCTGCGTGAGTTCGGCTTTATCAATCCCGTAATTATCGACAGAGATTTCAATGTTATTGCTGGTCACGGAAGAATCCTAGCAGCAAAAGCGGAAAATATCTCCGCTGTGCCTTGCGTGTTTGTGGATTACCTCACCCCTGCGCAGAAGAAAGCGTACATAATTGCGGATAACCGCATGGCGCTTGATGCAGGCTGGGACGAGGAAATGCTGAAAGTCGAGATTGTAGCGTTGCAGGCGGAGGATTTTGACCTCGGTCTTACCGGGTTTGATGAAAAGGAACTCGCGGGCTTTTTCGATACCGATGAAGATGCAAAAGAAGATGATTTCGATGTGAACTCAGAATTGGGAAAACCTTGCATTACGAAAGCGGGCGACCTCTGGCTTCTTGGTAATCACCGTCTTATCTGCGGCGACAGCACAAAACCCGAAACCTACGAACTTCTTATGGACGGAAAACAAGCAAACCTTGTGGTTACCGACCCACCCTACAACGTGAATTACGCGGGTTCGGCGGGAAAAATCAAGAACGATAATCTTGAGAACGAGAAGTTCTACCAGTTCTTACTGGACGCTTTCACCTGCATGGAGAAATCAATGGCGAACGATGCGAGCATCTATGTTTTCCATGCAGATACAGAGGGACTTAATTTCAGAAAAGCATTTGCTGACGCAGGATTTTATCTTTCGGGAACTTGTATCTGGAAGAAGCAGTCGCTTGTCCTCGGGCACTCACCGTATCAATGGCAGCATGAGCCGTGCCTGTTCGGCTGGAAGAAGAACGGCAAACACCAATGGTACTCCGACCGCAAGCAGACGACAATATGGGAGTTCGACAAACCAAAGAAAAACGGCGACCACCCGACAATGAAGCCGATACCGCTTATCGCCTACCCCATAAAGAATTCAAGCATGAGCAACTGTATCGTGCTCGACCCGTTCGGCGGCTCGGGCAGTACGCTTATCGCTTGTGAGCAGACGAACCGTATTTGCCACACCATTGAACTTGATGAAAAGTTCTGCGATGTTATCGTGAAACGGTATATTGAGCAGGTCGGCTCTGCGGAGAATGTGTCTGTGATTCGTGACGGAGTGACGATACCCTATTCCGAACTGGAGGTCGCTGATGAAGAATGAACTCACACTCGGCAGCCTTTTTGACGGCAGCGGCGGTTTCCCGCTCGGAGGAATGCTTGCTGGCATTACTCCGCTGTGGGCTTCAGAAATCGAACCGTTCGCCGTTCGGGTAACAACGAAAAGACTTCCTCAGATGAAGCATTATGGTGATGTGTCCTCGCTGAACGGTGCGGAACTCCCACCTGTGGATATAATCACATTCGGCAGTCCATGCCAGGATATGAGCATTGCCGGAAAGCGCAGTGGTCTTGATGGTTCGAGGTCGAGCCTGTTCTATGAGGCTGTTCGGATAATTAAGGAAATGAGGTGTGCGACCAATGGCAAATACCCGAGATTTGCAGTCTGGGAAAATGTCCCCGGAGCGTTCTCGTCCAACAAGGGAGAGGACTTCCGCTGCGTCCTCGAAAGTTTGTGTCGTGTCAAGGACGAAAGCGTTTCTGTTCCTCGATGTGAGAAATGGACAGCCACTGGAAACATCGTGGCAGATAATTTCTCCCTCGCCTGGCGAGTGCTCGATGCACAATACTGGGGAGTCCCCCAGAGAAGAAAACGCATCTACCTTGTCACAGATTTTGACGGCGAATGCGCCGGAAAAGTATTATTTGAGTCCGAAGGCTTGTCGGGGTATTCTGCTGAGAGCTTCAAAGCGTGGCAAAGAGCTGCCGCCGCTTCTGAAAGCTGCTCTGGAGCGACAGGCGCAATCTGCTTGAATGACCAGGGCGGTAATAGAATGGACGTGACGGAGGAAGTGACTTGCACGCTCCGAGCCGAAGCTCATCACCCGCCGTGTGTGATGGAGTCTGCGGCAGGATTCTGTACGGAGCACTCCACAAAAGCCCGTGGGATAGGCTATGAGGATGAAACCTCGCCTACGCTCCGTGCCGGAACAGTTCCCGCGGCTGTCTACGAAAATCACTCGCAGGACACTCGCTACACCGAATTGCACGGCGTTGCTCCCACGGTTTCTTCAACCTACGGGACAGGCGGGAATAATCAGCCGTTTGTCGTGGAAGATACTCGCTGTTTTGATGTTCGTTTCACATCCGATGGCACGAAAAACGCACGGCAGAACTGCTATGAAACGGATACATCACGGACAATAGATACGGGCGGTAATTCTCCCGATTCAAACCAAGGCGGCGTGGCAGTCGTAGCCGTCCAGGGTTCGCTGATAGGCAGAACCGATAAGAACGGTCCGCAAGGCAGCGGAGTGAATGAGGATGTTTCATTCACGTTGAATGCCACCGACCGCCATGCTGTCGCATTTTCGCAGGACAGCTACACGAAGTACAGCGAAAGCGATAAATGCGGTGCGCTCCGAGCTGCAGGCGGAATGTACGGAGGGGGTTCAGAAACTCTTGTCTACAGCACAAGCAAGAATTCCTACCATACCGAAGCCGAGGAAAACCTCGCAAATACGCTCGTTGCAACCGACTATAAAGACCCACCTACCGTGAATTCTCCCGAGTACATAGTCCGCAGGCTAACACCTACCGAGTGCGCCCGCTTGCAGGGATTTCCCGACTGGTGGTGTTCAAATCTTGGCACGGACGAGCCGACCGATGAGGAGCTGTATTTTT
>CAYUYJ010000068.1:0-3403 GCA_964449325.1 uncultured Lachnospiraceae bacterium
ACAGTAACTATGTGACTTTCAGACACTTTCACGGCTGTGCCGTGAATAATCTAGGTTTAGTAATTTCTTTCTATGCCACCGCATTGGCATTTATTGCATCTATAACCTTTCTGATACCCATCCACACCGTCAAATCAGTAAATATCTCAACAACACTTCCCTGATCTGTAAATGGTGATTCCTGAAGAACAGAAAGATCCTTCATCATTCCATTATGAACAATGTATTCTACTATCTGGTTTACAAAGTAAATTTGTCTGCTATCGAGGCTTGTACTAGTCAAATATTCAGAGAATGCTTCTTTTGCAGCATTCATATCTAAGCCAACAATCTCGCGCACAAATTCACCTAGCTTGCTTTGCTCTTGGTTATAATTTAGGTTCTAAGAGCAACAAATAAACACAAAAATAACCGCCCTCAGTCTGACAAACTTGGCGGTCATTTTTAATCAACAATATCAAGCTAACCGTCTATCGGTAGCACTCTTTGTTATTATACTAACACCTAACCGCTTTCATGTCAAACATATATTCTGTTTTTTAATCACTCACACATACTACGCGTATCTTGTTTTTCGAACATTTGTTTGATATAATAATTTTGGTGCTACCCTATACGGTAGGCGGTTAGCCTTCTCCAGAGAGTTATAGCTCTGTTTACATAGAAATCCACTTGCGGAAATCTTGTGAGGAGGTTTTGTGCTTATGCTTACAACGGAACTTTTTATAGCCATTATCAGCTTATGTTTAACTTGCTTTGCTCTTGGTTATGCCGTTGGGTCTAAGAGCAATGATAAGACACAAAAATAACCGCCCCGGTCTGATAAACTTTGGCGGTCATTTTTGACTTAAAATAATATCAGGCTAACCGTCTATCGGCAGCACTCTTTGTTATTATACTAGCATCTAACCGCTTTTGTGTCAAACAAATATTCTATTTTCAATCACCCCTACGGGCTACTCGCAGCACCCATTCGCATTCCGCTTCACTTCATACTCATGTTCTGCTGTCGCACAATACATCCAATCCGTCCAAAGCACTTATGTAAGCAAGCTCCCAACGTGCTTTAGCCGTCTTGTCAGTACTCTGCTCGTAGCCCTACAAATCCGAATCTGCAAAATCTTATGCTATGTATTTTCTGTGGGAATTCTTGACATTATTCTGGTTGACAATTGCATATTGCATCGTGGTATCAATTTGGGAATGACCAAGTATTTTTTGCACCTGCTCAATTGGCATTCCTTTATCAATGGCTCTTGTTGCCATTGTTCTTCGGAATTTATGAGGATGTATTCTCTCTGTATTGATTTTCCTTCCCAACTGCCGCATTCGAATCTCAACGCCACTTATCTTAAGTCTCTCATGCGGTGCATCAAGAGTAACAAATAATGCCGGATTGTCATCCGCTCGTTCCTGTAGGTACTTCTGTAAATGGAGTTTTGCCTTTGCATCAAAACATACTTTCCGTTCCTTATCTCCTTTTCCAAAAACAACACATTCTCTTTCCTCAAAATCAATATCGGAAATATTCAGATTCACTAATTCTCCAACTCGTATTCCTGTTGAATAAAGCAAATCTATCATAGCTAAGTCTCTGGAACATCTACAATTATCTCTCAACTTTTCAATCACTTCATCAGATATCGTTTCTTTTACAGCCTGTTTGGTCTTGATTTTATGAATACGCCGCATTGGACTTTTTAGTATATAGTCTTCCTCTTCAAGCCATGAAAAGAAACTTGAAATATTACGTCTGATATTGTCGACCGTCACCTTACTGCAATTATTTATTTTCTGATAAGTAGCAAGGTATCCTCTGATTTCATCTGTTGTTATTTTTCGTATAGGAACATCAATAGTTTTTAGCAGATGTTCCACCGTGACCTGGTAATATCGTACAGTCCGTTCTGAACACCCCTCTATCTTCTTGGCATCAATAAACATTTTTAAATAGTCTGTGTTCGGGATCTGTTCTTTTTGTGCATCTCCTTTTTCAAAATTGCGTATCAGAACTTCCTGCAATTTTTTCATTTGTGATATGGTCAGGTAATCTGCCATTTCATTTAAAATATCGACTAATCTTTCTTCCATGTTGGTACTTTCCTTTCTGTACCAACATCCTACCCCACTTTCGTTGTTAAAGTATTTGATTTTCTTTATAACATTCATATATATAAGAAGGATTTTCATAATACACGCTGCTGTTATAATCATCTATCTTTGGGCTGATAAAAGAATTATAAACTTTAAGCAACGCATCTATTACACTGATATTGTCGTTCTCGGATACCTGTTTGATAAGACGCTTATATACCTTCCCAATGTCCCAGTAGGACGGGATGCTGTATCGACACTGTCCCACATTATCATAATTGCCGCCCTCAATTCCGGCTTCTTCTATAAAATCATCACTTACCCGCTCCACATTATCACAATGGTATACATCTGCTAAATCATAAATCTTTTCAAGTCTTTCTTTTCCAAGTTTATTAACCACATCGGAACGGGTATTTTTCGTTTTTCTTGCAATATAATCAATCAGACTGCATGTATAGAACAAATCATTATCTTTTGGTGCTTCTCTTGCCACTTGCTGCATTACTTTTCAACCTCCTCATAGTCCCGATACTCCAAACATTTCAATGCTGCATTTGTACAAAAATTGATTTGATGCGTTGGATATTTGAATTTTGCTAATGTCCAAAACTGTTCCCTTGTGATAGTTCCTTCTACATAATCCGAAATGTAATTATAAATCTGGTCGTCTGCCATTGCACCAATCACGATATCATACATATGCTGTTTCCCACTCCTGCAATCAACAATAAAATCAAGCCACTCATCTGTCATTTCTTTAAACTCTTTTATTTTTAGAGAGGGACTGAACTTTACATCATAAATTGATACAATTTTCGTATTATAGCGCTTTGCCCATCTCTGTGCCTGCTCCTTGATAACCGTACAATAAAATCCGGCGCCAAAATCTTTTGTATTTCGTCCTATGCGAATTTCCGGCACAGGAACCGGCTGATATCCTCCATGATATACTGTCATGATTGCCATACTCATTCACCTCTCGCGTCCAAACATTCTAAATAAAATACTTACTCTTCCGGTAATAGACCTCTTCTTTTTCATTAACCAAACAACTTATCTGCCTTGCTTCCTTAGGCTGTCCTTGTAATAGTTTTTCTCTCGATTAAAACTATCGATTACTTGGTTATATCCTTCTTTATTATAAAAATTGCTTTTTCCTCATCTTCTATAATCATTCCGTGATCTTTTAATCTTTTTATTTGTTCTTCAAAATCTAAAGGTTTCTTCAAATCCATAATTATTCTCCATAAAGTAAAAAAGTGTCTTCGACACTTCAACCCCCTAGCCCCCATTCATGGGGGAATTA
>CAYUYJ010000069.1:0-3022 GCA_964449325.1 uncultured Lachnospiraceae bacterium
TGCTGGTCACCTCCAGCACCTGTCCCGCCAGGGCATTTTCGGCCATTTCCCGGGAAATCACATAGCCCTCGGCATAGCGGGCGGGGATGCCAAAATAGCGCAGGGTCAGCACCGCCACGGTGGCATACTGGTAGCTGGTTCCCTGGGCCTTCGTAAGGGGGAGAATCTCCTCCCCGGTTTCCCCGGAAAAGCACTGCTCCAAAAAGGTCAGCACGCATTCCTGGGCTTGACGCAGGGTCAGATTCTCCCGGGAACCGATGGTATCCCACTGGGGGCCCAGCAGCTCCGTCACCTGGTCGGGAACCTGGGTGTAGTTGTCCCAGACAAAGTCCCGGTAGGCGCTTTCGCTTTTCCGGTAGCGCAGAACCTGGGCTTCGTCGGAGTTTTGCAGGTATTCCAGCACCCGGGCGATGGCCTCTCCGTCCCCTTTTACCACGGTATACCGGTAGGAGCGACTCCCCTGCCCGGACAGGGTGTCCTGATTCAGGTTTTCCGCCTCCAGCCAGCTTTCCGCCGTCAATCCCAGGGGGATGTAGAGATTTTCGCTACAGGCTCCCACATTTTCAACGGAAATGGTTCCCGTCTCCGGCTCCAATTCTGAGGCCGCCTGGGAAAACTGGGCATTCAGGGGGAACTGGGTCTGGTTCAGCCAGTACAGCAGCGCCCGGTTTTCCCCCAGACGTGCCGCATCCATGGGCTTCCACACGTCCTCTTCAAAGGTACACCCGGCAAAGCCCCGCAGATACAGCTCCCCGGGGTCGCTCATGGTCACAAGCAGCGCCGGGAGGGCCTGGGTCTGGGCTTTGGGGGTCTGACGGAAGTCCCCCTCCGGCAGGGTGGTGTATTTCGTCTCATAGCGAAGGCTGTGAAGTGCCCGGCGGGCCTGGTGGCTGACCTGACTGGCCCACGTCCCCACACCGGTCACAGAGCCGATGATGAGCGCCAATGCTGCCAAAACCCCACAGATGCCCCAGCTGAGGGCTCTGGGGGCGGTGGCAGTCTTCTTTTCCCAGCCGCCATAGAGCAGCAGCACCAGGGAAGCGCCCAGAACGGGAACGAGAAAGCCAATATCTTCCTCCCGGCCTGTAAGCCACATTCCCACCGCCGCTCCGCCGGTGAGGAGCACCGCCAGGGCCTGGGGGACATGGCGGGTGAAAAAGCAGGCTGCCAGGGCTATGGCTCCGCCGCACAGACCGGCAAACAGGCTCCCGGCCCAATTCTTCGCCCCCTGGGGAGGGGTAAGCTCCGGCAGAACCCAGCCCGTTCCCCGGGCAAGGGTCTGGCCCAACCGGCTTTGGAACTGGCAAAAGCCCGCCAAAACCTCCCTCTGGCACAGGAAAACCACCGCAGCCAGCACCAGAAGCACTCCGGGGAAGAACCAGCTCTGCCTTTGCAGCCGGGTCATCAGCCCATAGAGCAGGCACAGATATCCCGCCGTCAGCCCCATGGTCAGGCTCTCCCGGAATCCGGTTAGGGCCGAAAATCCCAGGGCCATGGCAACACTTGCCACCAGGGCCACCCCGGCGGGGAGCAGCCAGCCCTCCTTTTCCCTGTTTTCCAGGAGCCGGAGCCCCTTCTTGTTTCCCAGCGTCAAGGCATCCGCCTCCTTACAGTTCAATTTGCGCCAGCTGTCGGGAATACTGTCCCGGCTGGAAGCCGATGGAGTTCTCCGCCTGAAGCTCGCCGCACAGTAATGCCGTGACAGTGCCATACCGTCCCAGCTCCATCAGCTCTGCCTGGGGCTCCTCGGCAATGCAGACCATGTGGGCGCACAGGGCCTGGGAGCCGGTTTGCAGCAGCAGTGCCCCGCCGCTGACCCCCTCCCTGACCCCGGTGGCCCGGAGCAGACGGGGAAGCACACCCACCAGGGTGTCCATGTCCCGGATTTCGTGGAGAATGCAGAGGTTTCTGTCCGTATCGTTCCAGCCCAGGGTGAAGGGAATTCCCCCGTCCGCCAGACTGCGGCACAGGGAAACCACCACCTCCGCCTGGGCATCGGTGCGTTCCGGGTCGCCGGACTGGCCTGTCCGCTCCCAGAACACCAGCACATTGTGCTCAATGGGCAGGGCAGGCTCCCGGACGATGAGTCTGTCCAGCTTGCCGCTGAGCTTCCAGTGAATCTGCCGGGGGCTGTCCCCGGGGATGTATTCCCGAATCTGGTAGGTTTCCGTCAAATCAGGCCCGGGACGCTCCTGGGAATAGACCAGGCTTTCCTCCTGGGCACCGGCTCTGGGGCCCAGGGTCACTTCCATGGGGAAGGTATCCGGCTGCACTACCATGTGGGCCGTGCCCTCCCATGGTGCTTTTATCCCCAGAAGGCCGAAGCAATCGCAGAGCTTTCCCCATTCCAGGCTCACCCGCAGGCGGCCGCAATAGTCGCTTCCCACCCGAAAGGTCCACCGTCCCGTCCTCCGGGGCAGGGCCCAGGCGGAAAGCTCATAGGTCATTTTCTCCCCGTTGAGCTGATTTTCCACCCCAATGCGGCAGCGGATGCGCACAACGGGAAGGGCGGTGGGGTTGGTGATGGTCACGGTAATGGTTCCGGGGTCACCCTTGCGCACAGTGGCGGGGGCCTCCAGGTGAAGGCGGAGCTTTCCCCGCAAGGCCCGGTTTTTCCCCAGGGCCACCAGGGGCACCAGCACCAGCACCGCCCCCAGGCTCAGCGCTTCCACACTGCCCCGGAAAAGAAACAGGACAAGGCACAGAAGGGTCAGGCCCAGACATCCAAATTTCATTGGGAGCATAGAATACATCCCGTCAGCTCTTGATTACCGGCATTTTCACCGAGGCCAGAATGCCCCGGATGATGTCCTCCGGCCGCTCCTCCATCATTCTGGCCTTGGTGGCAAGCACCAGGCGGTGGCAGCACACATCCGGGAACACCGCCGCCACATCCTCGGGAACCACGAAGTCCCGCCCATGGAGGAGGGCATAGGCCTTGGCCATCCGGCACACCGCCAGCGCGCCACGGGGGCTGACCCCCAGCTGCATCATGGGATGCTCCCGGGTGGCCTGGGTCAGC
>CAYUYJ010000070.1:0-2934 GCA_964449325.1 uncultured Lachnospiraceae bacterium
TATTTTTTAGCCGGTGCAATACCCGTTAGGTCAGCCGAAAGGCTGAACTGTTACCCCCGGATTTATCCCGAATTTATTCGTAGTACAATGCTCTACAATGACATAGAATTTCCTTTTTTCGATAAAAAATATTCTCTGGCAAATTCCATATTCTGTACCAGTTCCACCGTACCAAGATAATTCTTGTCCTTATCCCTGACTGCCATATATTTTACGAGCATACACTTGCCGTTTTTCTCCATCCAAATTGGTACTTCATCAAGTGTACCGGCACGAAATTCATTGATGATATGCCTTACCTGTGCCTCGACCTTGGGTGGATGACAAGAGAATACTTCCCTGTCAATTGCCATACCGGGTCTTTTGAAATCCTTTGGCCCTTCATTGAAAAATCGATTGATATTATCAGCATCCACAAATGTAATTTCCAGTGGAATTGTATTTAATAGAGCTGTTAACTGTGTGACTGTCATATGACCGCCTGCCATGAATACCTCTCCATCCGAACTAAAAGAAACCGTATCTTTCTTATTCTCCTCTGCTGCCTCCCATATCTCCTGCCTTACCCCCAGACATTCGGCATAATCTTTTGCATCATGATAGATTCCCATCCACTCCTCTTCGCTAAAATATACGGCACAATTTGGGAACAGTATATTTTTTTCTTTGTATATCATTTCTTCTGCCCTTTTTATCACCGCTTCCAGACGCTGCAACCGGTTTTTATCATGGACGGAAAGTTTTGAAAGCGCAGATAACTCATCACGGATTTCATCATCCACTGTCCACATCACATCAGATGGCCCGGAAATCCCATAAGCCACCTTAAGATGGGGATATAAAAGATCTCCTTTTTTTGCATAATGAATGGCAATTCCCCGAATATCATCCAACAGCTTTTGGTCTGCCTTTCCTTCCCCAATTGCAACTTTGGCATCCTTAAGTAATGTTTCCAGCGCTTCGTTTTCCTTTGTAAATGTGTAAAGAGGATGTCCTTTTTTTTCTGACAGCAATTTCGTCTTTGCCGCTCTTTGCTCTCGGATTAACGATGCATTAACTGCTTTCTCCGCATTTGCAATTTTCTCTTCTCTTAAGATTTCCTGCTCTGCCTTCATATTGGGTTACCTCCGATTACTTCATACTTCTCTTTTCTCACATCTATTAGTATATGGTAAATCCAATATTTTATCTGTTGCAATAGCAACAGTTTTCTTCTGCTTCCTTACAGTTGTTCAGAATCCGTTCTAACATGTCATCAAACATAATTATCTCTTCATCTGTAAAATTCTTATAGAATATGCTATTCATTTCTTCAGAAACCTTGTCTATGTCCTTAAGAAATTCCTGCTCCTTCCCTGTCAGGTATACAAGCGTACTTCTTCCATCTGCCTTATCCCGGCATTTACTTATATATCCATCACGCTCCAAGCGGCTTATAATTCCTGTCAATGTTGATTTGTCCAGACCGGTCTTCTCACATAATGTTTTAATCGGAACACCATTATGTCCCCATAATGCGAAAATCACACGCCCTCTTGTGCCTTCTAAATCATCCATATTGTTGTCACGAAGGATTCTGTTCCATACTCGGTCACATACCTGATGAGCCTGTGAAAGAAGGGTTCCACCTCTTGTTTTCTTAATCATTTTTGTCTCCAAATTTGTGAATTCCAAAATCATACCATCCCTCAATCTTAGTTGAAGTGAATTTCAACAGGGTATAGTCCGGATCCGTCTTTCCTAATGGATAATAGATTTTCCAACCTCTCTGCCAGAAATTCTCTTTAACTGATGCATCTGTAACCTCTTCCATTGTCCCCGACACACATATCCCTTGGAAAAGATTAGGTTCGCAGAAATACAGAGCAACATTATGATTATTACGTATTCTTGAAATCTTTTTGGATGAAGTATTGGTTGTAAAATACATAATCAATTTATCTCCATCCTGCAATAATGCCTTTCCATCAAGACTCTTATACTTCTTTGAATTCGGAAGATTAAGAAGAGCTCGGATTTCCGGCTTTCCTTCCGAATCAACCGTTGCAAGATATGCTGCCTTTGAATCCTTTATTATTGATATTACTTTTTCCATATGATAACCTTTACCTCCGCGTTAATATAGTTTGTATGCAAACTATATTAACGCGTACCATCCACTTTGTCAACACCTAATAACCTTCGCCTTTAATCCGAACAGTTTTTCCTTGCTGTATCAATTTCAAACATTGCTTTATTCCCATTGTATTCTGCACGGAAATTCGGTGTATTATGATCATCATAATACATAGTAACTCGAATTCCATAAAATAATGATATCTCTGGCATGTTGTTTCACCTCCAAATAATCATCTTTATCCTTCTTATATAAGGTATATCATACTTCTTTATTTTTTTATGCAAAAAAGTATCATGTTATTTACTTACAAGGTTCTCAAACCATAAAATATTTCTTCATTTAGTGAAGACCGTTTTACACCTTTATTTACTTACAAGGTTCTCAAACCAATAAATATCCGGGGGTATAGACAATGGAGTTTTACACCTTTATTTACTTACAAGGTTCTCAAACCTCAAATTCATTTCTAAGGTCATCACCGAACCTGTACATATTGGCATATGTGTAAGTATTCGTTCTATAGCATAAAGTCGGTATAAAATCGCTTTATCTAATATATTATAAGGCAACTATCTTCATCAAGAATATATATTTCCTCGCAATCAGCCTTCTTATTATACATATTAAATTCTATCAGTACTAGTTGTATTTTACTATACATAGCAAGTTTATACAACTCATCTATCTGCTCCTCGGTCAAATATTGCTTTATATTCACTAATATAAATATACTAATTCCACACACCTGGTTAACCAATTTAACCTGAATTATTCACGGAACAGTATCTGAACTAATAACTGTGCCATGAATCTAA
>CAYUYJ010000071.1:0-2321 GCA_964449325.1 uncultured Lachnospiraceae bacterium
AAACTTTACGCTACGCGGCGAGATCACCTGCAACGGGAAAATCGAGATGCTCGGCGGTGTCGTCGGCTACATCAACGGCGCGGGCACCATCGATAATGTCCACAGCTATGTGAACATTTCCGGCAACGGCACGGCCTACGAAGGCACGCAGTACATTGGCGGCATTGTCGGTTACACCGCGCATGCCGAAGAAGTTTCGATCGTGAAGAACTGCACCTATCACGGCACGATCGACATCCCCTATGCTGCCCGCACCGGCGGTATCTGCGGCTATGCAGGAAGCAACACCCAGACCCTTTCCTGCGCGAACTACGGCACGGTCAAGGTCGGCGGCGGCTATCATACCGGCGGCATCCTCGGCGCAGGACAGAAAACGCTGGTCGAGCGCTGCATGAACTACGGTACGGTCGAAATGAAGAGCCATGACTGCCTCGGCGGTATCGTCGGCTATGCCACGGATTCCACCAGAATCAAGAGCTGCGGCAACGTCGGCTCGATCACCGGCACGTCCACCAACACGGGCGCACCCGATGCCTATGTCGGCGGTATCCTCGGCTATATCAACAGTTCCGCCTTCGGTGAGCTGTCCGACTGCTATAACTACGGCACGACCACCGCTTATGCGCAGAACACCTATTGCGGTGCGATCATCGGCTGGGGCAGAAGCGGCGCAACCAAGGCCAAGATCATCAATAACTATTACCTCTCCGGTGAGGGCGTGAAGGCGTTCGGCACGATCAATGACACCACCGCCACCGCCACCGCCGCCGCTGCCGAGCAGTTTGCCTCCGGCGAAATCGCCTATCTGCTCAACGGCAAGGTCACCGACGGCACGCAGGCGTGGTATCAGGAGTTGACCGACGAGGCCAAGAAGGACGCTTACCCCGTCATCAGCGGCAAAACGGTCTATTACGGCTATCGCGACTGCCGCGACGAAGCCATGCTCTATTCCAACACGCCTTCGACCTCGATCAAGGGCGAGCACAGCTATGACAACGGCTTCTGCATCGTCTGCGACGCATATCAGCCCGCCGTCAAGAATGCCGATGGCTATTACGAGATCGGCAACGCAGGCCAGCTTTACTGGTTCGCGGCACTCGTCAACGGTACGCTGACAGGTGCGTCGATGAATACCCGCGCGCAAGGCAAGCTGATCGCGGACATCACCGTCAACGAAAACGTTATCGTCAACGGAGAACTGAGCAGCAAGAGCGCAACCTTCCGCACTTGGACGCCGATCGGCTCCTTCGATGCGCGATACACTCAATCTTACAGCGGCACGTTCGACGGCAACAATAAGACGATCTCCGGCCTGTATTATTCTTCGGCGGATGCCAGAAATATCGGCCTGTTCGGTGCGATTGATACAGGTACGATCCGTGACCTGAGCGTGAAGGACACCTACTTCGGCGGACAAGCGTACGTCGGCGGCATTTCCGGCTACCTCACGTCCTACTGGGGTAAGGTAACGATTTCAAATTGCAGCTTCGACGGGCTGATCGTCAATCTCGGGGGTAATTACCGCAGCACGGGCTTTGGCGGCATCGCCGGCGGAGCACTTGCCGATGAAGCATCCCTGGTCATTGAAAACTGCTCCTCCTCTGCTGTGATTCGCGACGCAGTCTCGCGCGCCGGCGGCTTGGTCGGTTTCCTTAACACATACGGCGAATATGACTTCATCATTAGAGAATCCTGCTTCACCGGCGAAATCGGAGGCACGTATACGTTCGGCGGCCTCATCGGTGAAGTGTCGTGGAACACCAGCAGCATCAGTGTCATTCCGCAGCTCATCGATTGCTACAACCTCGGCAGCATAACGGCCCAAAATTCCGCCGGCGGCTTGATCGGTGTGTCCCAGGGCATGAAGCTCATCCGCTGCTACAATGCCGGTTCGGTCACGGCCAATCACAAAACCTGCTATAGTATCGGCGCTTTGATCGGTAAAGGCTCTGCAACCTTTGAAAACTGCTACTATCTTGAAGGCGGCGCCCTCGACGGCGCGAAGGTTGCGCAGTATGCGTTCGGCAATGAAACTGTCGGCAGCTTCACGCCCGATGAAGAAGGCGTTCAGACAACTGCAATGAGCGCCGAGCAATTCGCAAGCGGCGCGGTCACATGGCTGCTCAACGGTCAGACCGCCGAAGCCACCGAGGAAAACCCCCTGACCTGGTATCAGACCCTCGGCACGGATTCGTCCCCGCGCTTTGCTGGGAAGACAGTCTATTATGGCTACCTTGTCTGCGACGAAAGCCTCCCCATGGTCTACACCAACGATTCTTCCGCTTCTGCAACACGTCCCGACCACACTTATGAAAACGGTG
>CAYUYJ010000072.1:0-2196 GCA_964449325.1 uncultured Lachnospiraceae bacterium
CGCCAACGCCGTTGTGGAAATTTTTACTGCCACCGAGGTCGGTACGCCAGTCGGACAGATAGGTAACATACTGCCGCTGAACTTGTTCCCATACATTTTCTTGCACTGCCTCAGGATAGTGCAGAGCAATCTTTGCCTTAATCTGTTTCCTGCAAGGTTTAGAGTACAGCACATGGCAGGTGCGGTCAAATTGCAGTTCCTCGTCTTTCATCACTTTCTACCCACCAGCAGTGTCGAGCCTTGCAGCATCAGGCGACTCGCTTCTTTCTTCGTCATAAACATTCCGTCTGTGGTGTCGATCATACGAACTTCCGCATAGCCCATTTTTTTGAGTTTTTGGCAGAATGCCTCCATATCGCCGTAGCGGTTTTTGCCCATTAAATCGTGAATAGCGAAGGTGCCGCCTTTTTTCAAGGTACGCAAGGTTTCAAGTAAAAGCTCTTGCTTGTCTACGCCTGAAATATTGTGATACACATAATTGCTCGTCACGGCATCAAAGCTCTCGTCGGCAAATGGCAGTTTCATGGCATCGGCTTTTTGAAACTCCGTGTTGCTGACCCCTTCCGCCTCGGCATTACTTTTGCAAAGTGGCAAACTGAATTCTGCGTAATCCTTGCCCCAACGGTCAACGCCTACCATATGTCCTTGTGGATTACTCTTGGCACAAGCAATGGTCAAAGCACCACTGCCGCAACCAACATCCAAGCCTACACCGCCATCGGGCAGTGTAATATATGTTGCAGTTCCTTGGGTAATTTTTCGTGAAAGTTGCCGCTGTCCATCATAGGAAAAGGCTCTGTACGCTGTAATGCTCCATTGCAGTGTTTTGCCACAGCCAATAGTGGTAATAGCAAATAAAACAGTAAGAAAAATTCGCCATGTTTTCGTTACCCAAAGTCCGCAAATACCAAAGATAATCAATGCTGCAATCGATACCGCCGTGGCTGCTGCCATACCGACGATCAGATTTTTCGGTACCCAGTTTTTATAATTCGGTTTCATAATGTTTCTCCTTTCTGCACTCCGCATAAGTCAGCGGAAAGCTTGCATTCAGCACTTCACTTTTCTGTACATTCCAACCCTGTTTTCGCAGGAAATCCAAATAGCCTTCGCTTGACCATTTACTGTACTGTCGAAAGCCCACAATCTTCATCAGAAACGCTTTGATATTACCGAAAAAGTCGTTTCCGGCATGGGTAAAGGTCGGTGCAATCAGCACGCCGTCATCTTTAAGCACCCGTTTGATTTCTGCCAACGCTTTCTCCGGATTTGGAACAATATGCAGTGCGTTGGACACGATAGCCACATCGAACGAGCTGTCGGCATACGGCAGACGAAACATATCCTGTACGGAAAAATGAAGCTTGGAAGATTGTATGCCCTGTTTTGCCTGTTCGATCATCTCCGCTGAAGCATCGGTGGCTTCAATACGGTCAGCAGAACGGACAATGTGCTTGGCAATCAATCCCGTTCCGGTGGCAAGCTCCAGCACCTGCTTATGTTCTACTATGGGACAAATCAGCGCATACATTTGCTCGTACGCATTGCGGTCCTTTCGCATAAAGCGGTCATAGATTTTCGCCGTTCGATCCCAGAAATTTTTATTCATAACATCACTCCTTTTAATCAGTTAGCCTCCGCTAACCGTGCCCTATTATATATCAACTCTTTGAAAAAGTCAATTATAGAATGAGGATTATTTTAAAAAATGGCAAGGAGAAAACACAAAGAACAGTAATTCATTATAGTTTTGTCGGGGTAATTGAAAAACCAAAAAATTGAAAATTTGATTATTGAACCCCGTCAAGGTGTAGCTGTGGAATATCTCATGGCATAACAAAAAAGAGCAGGCTAAAACCTGCTCGATACATAAAATGCAAAAAGAAAAGTGAGTATTCACTTGTGTTATGAATACTCACTATGGTACGGATATTCATATGGGATTTGGTTAAAATCTTGATTTCCTGCTGCTGAACGCTATCTTCAAAAATAATCCGTACATTTGTCTTTTGATTTGACTTGATTTATAATTAACACATCAAAATCAAGGAGGTTCATTATGACAACATTATTTGAACAACAAGGTGTACAGTACGAAATGCAGGGAGATTACAAATTACCTTGCGTTACATTGCCAAACGATAGCAATTATAAAATCGGTGTATGGGGCGAACGACACAGACGATATCTCAAAGA
>CAYUYJ010000073.1:0-1980 GCA_964449325.1 uncultured Lachnospiraceae bacterium
GCACATCCTCCATGATGTAGGAGCGCAGGTTGCCGATGTGGGCAAAGTGGTACACCGTGGGGCCGCAGGTATACATTTCCACATGACCCGGCGTGTGGGTCTTGAACTCCTCTTTTCTGTGCGTGGCAGAATTGTACAGATACATGACAGTTCTCCTTTATTTCCCTTTGAATTTCAAAATTCTGATAACAAAAAACGCCCCCGGCACCGTAAGGTGCGAGAGGCGAAAAACTTCCGCGGTTCCACTCCCGTTTGTCACTCAAAACCGGCCTTTGACGCAGGCCATACGGAGGGCATCCACATCCCCCGCGCTCCCGGACGCACTTTCCGCGCCTCTCCGCAAAACGGCTTGCAGCCGGCGACCGTTTCTCTCTTGCCGGAGGGCTGGCGCGTACTCTTTCCGCTCAACGCGCTGTTCAACTGCCAAATATAGTATCAGGATTTTGCGTCGCTGTCAAGAGGTACAGCAGAAAAGCCCCGCAGCGGCCGCAGCCGCCGCAGGGCTCATTCTTACATTTTTCTTTTCTGTTTTCGCAGTCTGTGAACCATCATTGCCAGAAATGTTACACCGGAGGTCAAACACAGCAGGATCGCCAGAGGATCCATCACATAGTTGTACATCCCGCACATTGCCAGTGTCCAATTGTTCATCAGGTACATCGCCGCGCCCGTGATGAACATCACCAGCAGGAACGCATAGAAAAACGGGTACAGCCAGTCCGTTTTTTCTTTTTGCACCGGTGCCCTGGGCGTCATCCCCAGCAGCTCGTCCACAGATACGTCCAATTGCTTGCACAGCAGAACAACGCTGCCAATATCCGGCGTCGATGAACCCGTTTCCCATTTGGAGATCGTCTGCCGCGTCAGGTGGAGTTTTTCTGCCAGTTCCTCCTGTGACAATCCGGCTTTTCGGCGGAAAAGTGCTATGTTTCCGGCTATCTGTTCACTCACGCCTCAATTCCTCCTTATAGATGCAGTGTGGCGGTATTATCTGCCCAGAGTTCCCACTTTACAGTGCTTGAGTTCGTTGTCGTTACATAGCCAAATGTATAAGACAGCCCAAGGCTCGTCGGCACCTTATACGACAGCTCAAACTGATGTGACATTGTACTTGATGTCGTAGTCGTCGTGTAAGAATGTGTGTACTTGGTTCCAAAATCCATATCTCCAGCTACAACTGGTGTTACATAAACTGTGCCATACGATACATCGTTCGAGCACATCTCATCATCTTCCAAATTGAACAGTACAATGCCAGTATTGCGTGCTGCTACGGAGCTGAATTCACCATCACCACTTGCGCTGTAATACGTTGCGTGTGCCGTGTCCCATTCAAGGCTAATATAGTCCAAAGAACCAGGATACCACTCTGTCGCATTGCAGGTTAATCTCCACTGCAGGAGATAGTTAGACGAGTTCCCGCGTTTAATGCTGTAAACCGTTAGCGTGTAGTCAGTTGGATTCGTTTTTCTTGCTCCGCTTCATTTATTCTCCGATGAATCACCGGTGACTGGAGAATACCACATACTCCCGTTGCGCGCCAGCGCAACGGCGGCGCAATTCCGCAACAGTCAGTTGCGGTGGTGCATGATGTCACAAAAGAAGCGCAAAAGGGGCACGCCGTTGGGCGTGTCCCTTTGTCGTATCAGAATTCCGCGTTGCCCACCGTTCTGGGGTGCAGCTCCACGTCCCGGATGTTACTGACGCCCGTCAGGTACATCACCATCCGCTCGAAGCCCAGGCCGAAGCCCGCGTGGCGGCAGGAGCCGTACCGCCGCAGGTCGCAGTACCACCAGTAATCCTCGGGGTTCATCCCCAGCTCCCGGATCCGCCCCTCCAGCAGCTCCAGACGCTCCTCACGCTGGCTGCCGCCGATGATCTCTCCGATCCCCGGCACCAGGCAGTCCGCCGCCGCCACCGTCTTCCCGTCGTCGTTCAGGCGCATATAGAACGCCTTGATCTCCTTGGGATAATCGGTGA
>CAYUYJ010000074.1:0-1957 GCA_964449325.1 uncultured Lachnospiraceae bacterium
AACCAGGACATATTGCTGGGTGGTGGTGGGTTTGCCTGTGACCTTGGCATTGACATGAGATTCAATGCTGTAAGTCCATGTCTCGCTCAGCCGGCTGTCATTGGCCTTGGAGTAGACAGTTACAGATACGGGGGTCTTGCCTTCCATTGCTGTGAGCGCGTTGACTTTGATGACCCAGTAGCCGGAGGAAAGAGCAAAGTTTTCACCATCAATGCGGCCGGTAACGGTCTTGCCATTACGTTCGAAGCTGTAGACTGCGTAGAGTTGATCCTGGGTGTAGGCAGTGGTCTTCTTCAGAACAAACTGAATTTCTACAGCAGCGTTCAGCCCCAGAGCCTTGGACGCAAGACCGATCTTGTTATAGCCGTCGATGGTGCCGGCAGCTACACTGGAGGTGGAAGGAACGGTGGTGGTAATGTAGCTCTTATAGCTGCCCAGCCCGGTGGTGGCCAGATCATCTGTCTTGTAGTTCATCAGCTTCTGGGTGTGTGCACCGTAGTAGAGCAGGTTCGCATAGACTGCCTTCATGCTGTCCTTTGCGGAGCCGATTTTGCTCAGAACGTAATCCCTGACACTGGTGGTGTAAGTCTCGCCGGCATAGGTCACGCCGTCCTTTACGCCATAGAGGGTGGCAGTAATCTCGTCCGTGAGAGCGTAAGCATAGACAGGATACTCAAAGGCGTGGTAGTTGGCAGAGGCGGTAGAAACCGCGCCCGCAGTGCTCAGTGTGTCGGTGGAACCGGTGGAAGCATCCTCGCGGGTAAAGACCGCATAGTAACTGTCGTACGAATCCAGCACGGAGTATTTCGCCATAAGCTTAAAGGCTGTGTAGCTCTGCAGCGACAAAGATTTGGACGCAAACTTCAGGTCGACCGCAGGGGTGGGGCTGATGGACACCGTGGCACCGCAAGTGCAGGCGTTGTTAACAAAGGTGTGAGCCTCATTGTCAATCATCTGCAAACCGCAGAGGCAGACGGCATCATGGGTACCGTCACCGTTATCGGCATAGGTCAGATTAACATGACCTGTGGCGTCAACCGGCTCGGTATAGCTGGAGGAGCAGACAGAGCAGGTGAAGGTTTTTTCGCCAGATTCGGTACAGGTGGGGGCAGTAGTGATTTTATAATCATACTTATGCCCAAGCTTGGCGACGGTTTCCTGCGTAACAAGAACCTTGTTGCAGACGGAACAATGCTTACCTGCCGTCTTGCCAGCGCTGGTGCAGGTGGCGGGTACAGCAGCATCAACAACCTCCCTGTGCCCTGTGGCAGCGACATCCTTCTGAGCAACGAGAATTTCGTTGCAGACGGAACAATGCTTACCTTCTGTCTTGCCAGTGGCGGTACAGGTAGGAGCAACGGCGGCATCCACAGCTTCCACATGGCCTGCGGCATCTACGGGGCTTGCATAGGTGTCCTTACAGACAGAGCAGGTGAAGGTTTTTACGCCGGGGGTGGTGCAGGTAGGCGGTGTGGTGATTTTTCCCTTGTAAGCATGCCCTGCAGCAGCAACCTCCTTCTGGGCAACGATAACTGCTTTACAGACAGAGCAGTGCTTACCTTCCGTCTTGCCGGCGGTGGTGCAGGTGGGGGCAACAGCGGCATCGATAACCTCGGTGTGCCCTGTGGCGGGAATGGCCTTGCTGTAGGTACCACCGCAGCGTGTGCAGGTATAGGTTCGGGTTCCGGCGGCAGTACAGGTGGGCTGCTTGGTGACCTTGGAGGTGTAGCTGTGTCCATTGTCAGGGGCGGTGGATGCAGTCAGTGTTTCGGTATAGGTGTTGCCACAACCGCTGCCGGAGTGGGTGTCGGAAACCAGTTCGCCGTTCTCGTCCAGGTGGCCGCCGCAGACATAGGTGGCGTAGCCATTGGCCTTACAGGTGGCTTCGACCCGGGCGGTTTCTACAAAATAGCAGGGGTATTCCACACCGCTGCGGCAGTTATAGCAATAGGCCATG
>CAYUYJ010000075.1:0-1886 GCA_964449325.1 uncultured Lachnospiraceae bacterium
ATAGGATTCAAACTGCTCCATGAAGCTATTTTCGGTGCGCAGGCTTTCCCAGGTCAGTTCGGGCATCTGCGCCAGGTGTCGGCGTTCCGTATTGGAATAATCAGTGGCTGGCTTCACCCAACTCCAAATGGAAAGGCCAAAGAAAACGCTCCCCAGTAATCCCAGCAGGAGCCAGTATTTCATTTTCTGTCTCATCGGCACCTCCTAAAATCGAAAATAAAGGAATGGGTTAAAGGAACCGTTCACAAGACAGGCCGTTGCCGCCAGCAGCAGCCCCAGCAAAACCACCGGTTCTGCAATGTCTGCCCATTTCCCCATCACCATTGCCGCCTTTTTCATCAGCGGTGTGGCACCTGCAGCGGCAACCACCAGTAAGAGGCCATAGTTTTTCAAAAAGAATATACTCTCCTGCGAAACAGCAGGCAGTCCGCCCATTCCAAACATGGACAAAATTTGCGTGCCGGCCTGTCCCAAGCTCTCTGCATTGAAAATCACAAAACTGACCAGCACCAGCAGAAGGGTGTAAACGTGGCAGAGAACTCTCGTCTTCTTCAGAATACGCAGGAGGAAGAACTTTTCAAGCACAAGAAGCAGAGCGAAAAACAATCCCCATGCCACGAAATTCCATGCAGCACCGTGCCACAGCCCCGTTGCCATCCAGACTACCAGAATGTTAAAAAACCACCGACCACGGGATACCCGATTGCCACCAAGGGGAATATACAGATAGTCCCGGAACCAGGTGCCAAGGCTCATATGCCAGCGCCGCCAAAATTCCGTAATGCTCCGCGAAACAAAAGGATAGTCAAAATTCTCAGCAAAATGGAAACCGAAGAAGTGGCCAAGGCCAATGGCCATATCGCTGTAGCCGGAAAAATCGTAATAGATTTGCAGGGAAAAGCTGATACCATAAAGCCACTGCCAAAGCACAGAAGGCGCCACAGCCTCCAGTGCGAGCGCAGCCACCTCGCCAAGGGCATTGGCCAGCAGGACCTTTTTCCCTAGGCCAATCAGGAAACGGCGCGCGCCAAGGGCAATCCGCTCCAGGCTGTGCTTGCGATGCGCCAACGACCGTGCAACATCACTATAGCGCACGATTGGCCCGGCAATCAACTGTGGGAACATAGCAATATAGGTCAGAAGACGGAAAAAATTTCGCTGCGCTGGAACCTCACCCCTGCTCACATCCACGGTATAGCTGAGAAGCTGAAAGGTATAAAAGCTGATGCCTACAGGTAGGGCAATGTGGAGCAGCGGAATTGACAAGCCGGTAGCCGCATTAAAGCTGCTGATAAAAAAATCAGAATACTTAAAATAAATCAGAGAAGCCAGCGAGAGGGTAACTGACAGCGCCGTCAGCCACCGTCCGGCCGTACTCCCCCGGTATTTTTCAATTCCAAGGCCAAACACATAGCCCACCAGCACCGTAGCTACCATCAGAAATACCAGCACCGGCTCGCCCCAGGCATAAAATACAAGGCTTACAAGCAGCAATACGGCATTCTTCATCCGCCCCGGCGCTGCCAGATAGATCAGCAACACCACGGGCAGGAAATAATAGAGAAACGGAATGCTGGAAAACAGCATCGCTTACGCCATCCAGTCGTCGTAAGCAACAGCAATCTCGCCAGTGAGGTTCGCTGTCGCAGCGTCACGGAAGCTGTTGATCAGGCTCTCCGTGCCGAAAGCATAGATCACATAATCCCCCAGCGTCATCACAACGACCTTCTCCGGAAAACCGCACATAAAGTGATTCGTGGTGATCTTCTCCACAAGAGCCATGGTCACTTCCTCATCCACCGCATCCATTTTCAAAACAGCGCCGGTGAAATTGTTACTGTTCATGAGATGCACCAGAGAAGCTGCATCACTCACGCTGCCCTGCA
>CAYUYJ010000076.1:0-1882 GCA_964449325.1 uncultured Lachnospiraceae bacterium
TATTTTGCTCCTCTTTTCGGCTGCTTTGTCCCCAAAGATGCTGTTTTTTTCTTTACGCAATACGGCAAAATTTCTCTGCAACCGCTTTACTTTGCGCTCTTTTTTCGGCGGCCTTCCTGACAAAAAACACCGTCCGAACCTCACTGTGTCCGAACGGTGTGTGATTTTTTCAAGCCATTACAGGCTCAGATAACGAATGGGCGCACCGCAGGGCAGCGCTTCGCTCAGCGCATCGGCGCACCGGAGCAGCACATCCTCCTGTCCCATCTCCGTGACCAGCGCAAATTCATCTGCAAATGCCTCGCCATCCAGCTGCACCAGACGTGCATCCGGGAAGAATTCCTCCACCTTTGCGCGCGCATCCTGCGTCATGGCATGCTGAACACGCATAAACAGGCGCAGCTCGCGCGTATACGAAGGCTTGGCCTCCAGCGCATGATTCTGCGCGCGACCCTTCTTTTTAGCAGGATTGCGCACAATATCCAACACATCGCCGCACACTGCGCTGGCAGTGGGGGCAGTTCCCGCGCCGCGACCGTAGAACATGACATCGTCCACGCGGTCGCCATGCACCATCACTGCGTTGAATACGTCATTGACACACGCCAGCGGATGCGAATCGGGCAGCATTGCCGGCGCAACCGATGCGCGCCAACCATCCTCCATCTGCTCCGCCATGCCCAGCAGCTTGACGGCACGACCCAATTCACGGGCGTAAAGCATATCCTCCCGCGTCAGTCGGTCAATGCCTTCGGACTTGATTTCACTGTCGTCCAATGGCGTACCAAAGGCCACATGCGCCAGAATACAGATCTTTCTGCGCGCATCCCAACCCAGCACATCCGCCGAGGGATCGGCCTCCGCATAGCCCTTTTCCTGTGCCTCACGCAGCGCTGCTTCAAACGAGACACCGCCCTCGCGCATACGGGTGAGAATGTAATTTGTCGTGCCGTTGAGGATGCCCGCAACGCGCGTCAAACGATTGGCACCCAGATCCTCCTCGATGGGCTTGATGTCGGGAATACCGCCGCCGCAGGAGGCCTCATAGCGCAGGCAGACGCCCATCTGCTCGGCAATGGCTTCCAATTCCGTGCCGCAGTCCGCGATCAGCTCTTTATTGGACGTCACGACATGCTTGCCATTTTCCAGCGCCGCCTTAACGAACCGATAGGCCGCGCCCTTGCCGCCCATGCACTCCACCACAATATCAATCTCAGGATCCGCGTAGATCTGCTGCGCATCCGTTGTAAACAAATCCTTGTATTCTACGTCAAACCGGCGCAGGTCGCACACCCGTGCCAGCTCTATCTTTTCGCCCGCGCGTTCGGTGAGCACATCCGCATTGTTCAAAAGAATATCCGCAACGCCGCTGCCCACTACGCCGTGACCGAACATGCCAACTTTCGCCATAGCTTGTTCTCCCCTGACAAAAAGGTTATTTTCGGACTATTATACTTCTTCTATGACCACTTTTTCAAGCATTTCTTCGTAAAGCGCACGAGTGATCAGCTGCGTACCCTCTGTGGTCACTGCCGCCGTACCCGCCGCAACGCCTCTGCGGAAGATGCCCCGCAGATCCTCGCCCAGCGCCAGTCCATGCAAAAAGCCCGTGACCATGCTATCGCCCGCACCGACGGTGGAACGCACCTTAACCGGCACAATCGGGGCAAAAAAGCTCTGTTTTCCGTCAGTAATGAATGCGCCGTCTCCACCCATGGAAACCGCCACAATCTCGATTCCTTCGGCCACACACTCCAGCGCCGCCTGCTTGATTTCGGGAATCGTCTTAAGCTCTCTGCCCACGCGCAGCTCCAATTCGTACTGGTTGGGCTTGATGAGGAAAGGCTTGGCCTCCATGCCGTGCGTCAGCTTTTCGCCTTCT
>CAYUYJ010000077.1:0-1876 GCA_964449325.1 uncultured Lachnospiraceae bacterium
GCAGAGAATTATTTGATTAAATCGAAAAGCTGCCGTTTGGCGGCTTTTCAAAAAAACATGAGTTAGAGATGACTAACTAATGGATAGGAGTGATATTATGAAGAAAACATTTTGGGATCGCACGGCAAAGATCTATGACCGCTTTATGCGAAAGGACCACAAGGCATACAAGCAAATGTATTCCCTGATTTATCCCGTGGTGCGGCACAAGCAGGTGCTGGAACTGGCCACCGGGACGGGGCTGATTGCCCGGCATAAAATAGAGCTTTGCCTCTCGATGTATGCCGCCGCCTGTGCGGTCTGCTCTGCCGTTTTCAAATGCTGCTTGTGGCATTTGCAGTCTGGATTGCCTTTCTTCACGCTCTGTATCACACGCTCTGCGGCTGTGCTTGCGCCGTATCCCTGTACCATGATGTGAATGTGCGGCGGCTTATCTGTGCAAGGCTCTACCCGCTCACCGTTGTGTATGCGCTTTTCAGAGCAGATAAAGACCTTTTTGCCGCCGTAGCGCATGGACTTCTGATAACCCATTTTTCCCATGTACTGTAAGTCCGTGACAGAAAGACCGAGCATAAAAGCGATGTCCTCACCCTGTTTCTTTTTCAGTCTGATACAGACAGCGCGAAGCCTGTTCAGTTCCTTTTCTGCTTCTTCCATGCTGCTGAATTTCCGAGGGTCATTCACCAAATATGCCGTGCTGACTTTCTCCCGCATACTCACTCCCTCCTGTACTGCGTAATATTATTTTACAGTCCAAAATGTCGAAAATAAAGCGGATTTTGAGTATTTTCTGCAACTTCTACATTCCAAACAAACCACCGCCAAATATTTCTTAGAAAAAATTTGGCTCGAAAACAGCAACTTGCACAAAAGAAAAAAGAGCGGCTGAAACCGCTCTAAAATCCGTGTCACTATGCTGTTTTTGCACCGTTGAAATGCAATATATAACAAACGAATGGTACGCCAAGGACATCTCCAAGAAACGCAAAATCGTAAACAAGATGAAAGGCAACTCTGGCATCCCGCTTTCACAACCGCCCTACGGTTATATGAAAAACCCGGATGATCCCCGGTTTTGGGTGATTGACCCGGACGCCGCCGATGTGGTGCGGCGCATCTACCGTCTGGCTCTGGAGGGCAACGGCCCAATGCAGATCGCAACGGCGCTCTGTGAGGCTGGGATATTAAATCCCTCGGCCTATCGCACCAGCAAAGGGATCAGTAAGGGCGACTCAAAAAGTACGCTGGAGCCGACCAAATGGAACCACACCACCGTTAAGAAAATCCTTACCTTGCAGGAATACTGCGGCGATGTCATTAACTTCAAGAGCTATTCCAAGTCCTACAAAATGAAAAAGCGGATTGAAAACCCGAAGGAAAACCGGGCGATCTTTCTCAATGTGCATGAGGCCATTATTGACCATATCACATGGGAAAAGGTACAAAGCCTGCAAACGACCCGGCGCAGACGCACAACGGTCACACAGGAATCCAGTGTTTTCTCCGGCTTTCTCAAATGCCCCGAATGTGGTGGCAATCTGACTTTTCATTTCAACCAAAACAACCACGATATTAAGTTTTTCAGTTGCAACAACCACAATTCGGGACTTCGCAAATGTTCCTCTACACATTATATCCGACTGGATTTCTTGGAGCAGGTCGTTCTGTATGAGGTCAAGCGGCTGGCCGCTTTTGCCAACGAATACGAAAACGACTTTATCAAGGCCATGATGGGCCGCTCGGCAAAAGTCGTTCAAAATGAACGGGCAAGGAAACAGCGGGAACTGGATGCACTGCTGGCTCGGGATAAGGAACTGGATATGCTTTTTGAGCGGTTGTATGAGGACAATGTGGCTGGCAAGATCGACGACGCCCG
>CAYUYJ010000078.1:0-1865 GCA_964449325.1 uncultured Lachnospiraceae bacterium
CTTTTTTCTATTATTTTTTATAGGTTCAATTTTGAAGGCTGAACTGTTACAAAAAGTGAAAAAAGAAATAATAACTGTCATTGACACAAGGGAAAAAGTACGATAAAATACAAAAGTTGCAGAAATTATTTCTGCAATAAGCGGATGTGGCGGAATTGGCAGACGCGCTAGATTTAGGTTCTAGTGTCCCCGACGTGCAGGTTCAAGTCCTGTCATCCGCAGGAGTTCATATAGGGAAAACGGAAAATCAACCTGAATCTTTAAAGGCAGGTTGATTTTTTGCATTGTCTTAAAGTGACATACTGGTGTAAAATAGAGTACAGAAAAAGTTTTGCAAGTGGAGAGGAATGAACAGAGGATGAAAAAGAAAATTTGGTTTGCGACAATTTTGGCAGTTGCCATGACAGCAGTATGGGGCTGTGGCAGTAAAGAAAAAGAAGAGGAAAGTACACAGGCAGAAAGCATAACGGAAGAAACCTTACCGGCCGAGAACGGCACGGAAGAGACTGCACCGGAGGGCACGGTTTCCGGTACGGTGGAGTCTTCGGCTGAACAGACCGCATCGGTGGTGCAGGAAGAGCAGCCAAAGACCGGAAAGGCAGTCGTAGATATACCGGACGGCTTTCGGGAGTATCTTCCGCCATCGGGTATCTATGTAAGCAGTAAATACCCGGAGGACGGTTCCAATATTTATATTCTGACGACACCGCTTTACGGAGATTTTCCGGATGTAGAGGAGTATAAAAGACAGATTAATGATAGTCTTTCTTCCCAGACCGGAAGAACAGTAACCATTGAGATGGAAGAATACGGAGAGGATACGTTGGAAGGCTGCGATATGCTGAAAGCTGTATTTACCTATAGTTATGACGGCATGAGTTTCAGACGGACGGAATATACGGTCAATACGGATATCACAACGGTGATTGCGTATACACAGATGAATGGCGCGGATTGGACAGATGAATTTGAGGAAAGTGCTTTTTCTATGCGAATAGAATAGGAAAAAGGGACTATGGACAAAAAGAATAGAGTATGTGAAAATGTCACTCGTGTGTAATAGATTAGTATATTATTACAAGTAAAGATTGCGATATGTATGGAAAGGGAAAAAGATGAAAAAGAAATTATTATCAGTGACATTAGCCGTGCTTATGTGTTTGGCAGTAACAGCTTGTGGGGACAAGGAAAGCAAAGAAACTGTTGAAACAACCGTAGCAACAACAGTAGAAAGCACAGAGGAATCAAGCGTTTCAGAGGAGTCTGCTGTTGCAGAAGAGACAACAACAGTGGAGGAAACAGAAGAAGCCTCAACGGATATTTCTGAAACAGTAGTTGAGGAAAGTACAACAGAAGAAACAGGGGTAGAAATTAAAGTGGAGATTCCGGAAGGCTTTACAGAAGTTTCAGAAGGTATGTATATGAATCCGGATTATCCGAACGACGGTACCAATATCATTGTCATGACAGCACCGGTTTCCTCTGATGAGGAGCTTCCTTCTGAGGAAGCATTTAAAGAACAGCTTGTATCAGCCCTGGGTGATACTGAAATGGAGGCTGAAATAGAAGTAGAAGGCTATGAAAAGTATCAGGTAAGCGGATATGATGCAGTCCGTATGACCATCAAATATAGCATGAACGACGTGGAACTTGCACAGACTTATGTTATGGTAGATGCGGATGATGTGATGAGTTCTGTAATTTATACCGCACAGGGAGATGCATGGAATGATGCTATCGAAGCAAGTATTGCATCTATTACAATGGAATAGAAAGTCCGGAACCAAAGAACTGCCATACTGCTTGGCAGTTTTTTTGTATAATAGGAAATTCCTCCTGCTGGAGGAATCTATAATAAAAATGCC
>CAYUYJ010000079.1:0-1727 GCA_964449325.1 uncultured Lachnospiraceae bacterium
CGCGCGCAGCGTCACCGCATAGCCTGTATCGGTCTTGACCACGCTCTCCGCCAGCCAGTTCTGCGGCTGATAGCGGTCGTCCAGGCGCATGACGCCTTCATAGGAAAGTTTCATCAGTCCCTGCATGCTGCGGGATGGGTTGGTAAAGGGATTCAGCGCCCCCGATGCCTCGGGCATGGCCACGTCCAGCGTCTCGGACTCGGACGGTGCGGGTGATGGCGTTGCCGCTGCGGACGACGCTGCGCTGCTCAATTGCGACCAATTGAAGGTCTCCTCACTTTTGCACCCCGTCAGCATCGCCGTCATCAGGCACAGTACAGACAAACACATCGGGATAAGCCGCTTTGTAATTCTCATGGATTCTCATTACCTTTGCTGCGTATTCTTTCACATCCTGTCCGGGAATCACGTCCAGATGCCTGCCATCGGCGGACAGCTCCGGATCCTCCAGCCAGCGATCCACCTGTCCCTGACCGGCGATATAGGCCGTCAGCGCCTCCTGCCACTGACCGTCGTAACGGTCGTAAAGATAGCGAAGGTACCAGCAGCCCAGCCGCAGATTCGTCTGCGGATCATAGAGCGATTCGGTGGAATATTCCGTCTCCAGTTCAATTTTGCCGCTGAGCCACAGCCCCGTATCAGGCATGATCTGCATCAGACCAATGGCGCCCACGCCGCTGACCGCATCCGCCTGAAAGCTGCTCTCGCAGTACACCAGCGACGCCAACATACACGAATCGATGCCAAATTCCTCGCTTGCCGCCATCAGTTTCTCCTGATAGGCGAGCGGATAGATGAATTCATGCTTTTTCGGCTGCCATCTGCGCACCCAGAAAACCGTAACGCAGGTCAGCAGCATCAGCAGCACACAGATCCACACGATGGCAGCCGTGCGCTTTTTCGATTTGGATCGTCCCGTCACATTTCTTCCTCCCAGAGCGCATCCAGCAGACGCTGCGTCTGTTCAATGCTGCCCGATGTGTCAATGGCGCGGTCGGCGCGGCGCATTTTCTCCTCCAGCGGCATTTGGCTGTCAATGCGCGCGGCGGCAGCTTCCGCATCCAATCCATCGCGCTCACGGATCCGGCGGATCTGCTCATCGCGCGGCACATACACCAGCCATGTTTTGTCGCACAGCGCCTCCATACCGCTCTCAAACAGCAGCGGCACATCCAGCACACACACCGCGTAGCCCGCCTGTCTTGCCCGCTCGATGGCGCTTATGGACTCCTCGATGATCAAAGGGTGCAGCATCGCATTGAGCTTGCTGCGCTCGTCCTCATGCGCAAACACCAGCGCACCCAGCCTTCTGCGGTCAATCTCACCGTTTTCCATAAGGATGCCGCTGCCGAAATGCGCCGTCACCTTTTCATAGCCGCGCCCGCCCTTGCGCGTAAGGTCACGGGAGATGCCGTCCGCATCCACGATGCAGGCGCCCCGTTGTCTTAAATACGCCGAAGCGGTGGACTTCCCGCAGGCGATGCCGCCCGTAAGACCGATCACTTTCATATTGCTTTCCTACCCCTGTTTATTTGGTTTCAAACCAGCTGTTGCCCGTCTTGACCTCCACAGTCAGCGGCACGGACAGATCAGCAGCATGTTCCATCTCGCGCTGCAAAAGTTCCGCCACGCGCTGTGCTTCCTCGCGCGGCGCATCGACGATAAGTTCGTCGTGTACCTGCAAAATCAGCTTTGCCGAAAGTCCTTCCCGACGCAGCGCCTGTGCG
>CAYUYJ010000080.1:0-789 GCA_964449325.1 uncultured Lachnospiraceae bacterium
AGGACGAATAAGGCAACCTCGGGACAAAATGTCCCGAAGTCCCCCAAGAGCAAGTTTCGAGCCAAAAGCCAGCAGGAGCAAACCGCCGAGTCCAAGCTGCGTATGGAAAAGCGGGGCGAACAACTGGATAAGGCCAAGGAAAAGCTGGCAAAGCAGAAGCCGCCGAAAAAGCCCGGCCCCGTGAAAAAGGCGGGCCGGGCGGCGGGTGCAACCATTCATGGGTATGTGCATGGCAAGCTCTATGAGGTGGAGCATGAGAATGTCGGCACCGAAAGCGCCCACCGATCCGAGCTGGTCGGTGAGGCTGCCCTGCGCTCCACATCCCGGTATGTGAAAAAGCAGATCCGGGAGCACCCGGCCAAAGCGGTGCAAAAGGCCGAGTCCAGGCACATCAAGGCCACGGCGGATTACCAGTACCGGGCTACGGTGGAGGCCCACCCGGAAATGCAAAAGGGCGGCGCGGTGTCCCGGTATATCCAAAAGCAGAAGATCAAGCGGCAATATGCAAAGCAAGCGCGGGAGGCGGCAAAGCAGACCGCCAAGGCCGCCGAAAAAACGGCGGTCACAACGGAAAAGCTGGCGGCCCAAGCCGTGGCCTTTGTCAAGCGGCATCCCGTGGGAGTGCTGCTGTTGCCCTTCGTCCAGCGCATCGCCGTTTCGTAGCCGATGCGGTTGGCCTCCTCCGGGGTGATCTCTCCGGGCTTGAACGCCTGCCGGATCTGATAGCACAGCACATCGGCATCCCGGCGCTGCTCCCGGCCCGTGACGGCCCGGTACTTTGCCTTGCCC
>CAYUYJ010000080.1:799-1659 GCA_964449325.1 uncultured Lachnospiraceae bacterium
GTGTCCGTTTCGAGGTAGTAGCGGCGCTCCGTCACCACCGTTTCCGTCAGAATGTACTGCTTTTCAAAGAGCATTTGCAGCGTACCCTGTACCTCATCCACCGTCCACGCCCCTTCGTGCATGGCGCTGATGATAGACAGCAGCACATAGGGATCGTGTTCGATGTCATCCAGTTCAAACTGGTATTCGTCATAATCGTGGGTGCGCTCGTAGCTGTCCAGATAGTCTTGCAGTTCGTCCTCCAATGCACAGTAGGCGGCCTCGGCCCCGCGCAGATCGGCATCCTCGGCGGCATAGGTGGACGCGCCGATGGCCCCCACCACGCCGTTGCCAATCGTCACCGCAGAGGACATACAGGACTGCATGAGCACCAGCGCTTCGATGTTTTCTCCACGCATGATGTCGTCCATTTGGATTTCGATTTCTGTGGGAGTCATTTCTGAAGGATCCTTCCCCGCGCCCATCAGGCCGTTCAGAAGCTTCAGATACAGAATGCCGCCTACCATAACCACGGAATAGTCCAGAGCGGCCATGATGAGAGAAGAGGCCGCATTGCCGATACCAGTCAGAGAGAGGACGGTTGCCAGAGCAACGCTGCCAACTACGGAGAGGGCACTCTGCATCAGATTGCTCAGCACGGCAGAAGCCAGGGACTTGACGGCAACCTTGGAGAACTTCAGGCCCAGGCGATGGTTGATGCGGAAGTACATAGACCAGATGAAGCCTACCATTGCCGTCAGTGCCGCCGCGCTGCCGACGCCGGGGAGCCAGGCAACCCCAACACCAGAGGCTGCGGCGCCCAGTGCGTGGGTCTTCACAATTTCCGCCAGATCCGAAGACATGGTCTTGTCCTGCTCATC
>CAYUYJ010000081.1:0-1640 GCA_964449325.1 uncultured Lachnospiraceae bacterium
CTGCCGTTGATAATCATCAGATGCATCATGCCGTCACCTCTATTTCGTCTATGGAATATGCGCCCAGCGAGTGGACTGCCAAATTGAGCGCAGCCCTTCCCGTCCATTGCTCCAGATACTCTTTATCCCCGTTTCCGCAGTAGATTACGCCCAGGTCGGGCAGCTTATCATAGCGGGGAACATGACGCATTTCGCCGTTTTTAATGTGCAGGTTCATCGTGACGAGAGGCAGCAGCCTGTCTACGATGTTCTTTCCCTTGTATGAAATGAAGCCGAACTGCGTGTCCACCACAAGCCACAAACGGTCTGCCTGAATGACTTTTTTCAGAATCCCCTCATGGTCGTCCTTTACAGAACATTTCCCAGGCGTTTTCAACCAGCAGTAATTACAGCCGATACAGGGTGATATCTTCATTTTTGTGGTGTCGAGCCACTCACATTCCTCATGCTGCCCGCATTTTTTGCTTTTGGAGAGCATCCACCCTGCGTGCGACTGCGTGGTATCTACGATTAAAATCATATTCTTTGCGCCCCTTTTCTTTCATTTCCATGAAATTCGGCATTCCATTGGTATATAAGCAATGCCATTCTCAACTTGGGTTGCACCCGTTCTTACAAAACCCAGCTTTTCATAGATTGGCACGGCATAGTGGGAAGAATGTATGGTAATGGTCTGAGCAGCGCTCTCCGAGAGCACATGATCCCACAATGCTCGCCCGATGCCTTGCCCGTGATATTGACTCTTAACAAAAAACAGCGCAAGGTGCTGTCCCTCGCTGCGGGTAGCAATGATACCGACAAGTGTATCGCCGTCAAATACACCGTAAGCACGCAGCTGATCAAGATAACCTTCGTCGTGTATCGCATCCCAAAACACCTGCTTTCCGCTTTCTGTGTATTGCGGCGCTTCGTACTGCGAAAACACTTCCCAGACCAGAGGCAGTGCATCGGTCGTTTCCGCTCCGGACAGTGCCCTGATGTTTAATTTTAAGCCATCCTGGTCTATCTGATCATTCATCCTGTTTTTCTCTCAACTGTCCCATGCGGCAAATCAGATTGGTGAAGCGGGTATTGGAAATGCCCAACAGGGAATCCATTTCCGCGGCGGCATTTTTGTACCGACCGGGTGAAAAGTGGGCGACTATGTAATCTGCCTCTTTGATTTTTCCCGCCGCCTGTCGGCAGAAGCTGCGTACCGGAGCAGCCAGAGAGAACACCCAAATCGGAGAACAGATCGTCACATGGTCATACTTTGATAGATCCACCGATATCGACTCAATGGGCATCTCCCAGCGGTGCATACCGAAGCGGCCGCACCACCAGAAGCCCAGTGTGCCGTCGGTTCGCTCGGTGGATTTGATCTCATAGACCTCTGCACCTGTCCGGTTCGCCGTTTCATAAGCGACTTTTTTCACATAGCCCATCCGGGAGAAGTAGACCACCAGTCGATTTGGATTCGTGCCGATGTTGGGATAGTCGGCCTCGTTCACCGTGAAGGCTTCCTGCTTTCCCAATACCCACGCCGCATATCCCGTGATCGCCTGTGCAAGGCCGAATAGGAAATAGGCGGTGGACAGGACATTGGTCGGGAACATATAAAATTGGATGCAGATCCACAGCATCAGCGTCACGCCGAATAC
>CAYUYJ010000082.1:0-1613 GCA_964449325.1 uncultured Lachnospiraceae bacterium
CAGTATTGAAAGGAAAAAATAATTCGCACTAAAATCATTTGAAATTACTGAGGTTTTCTCTGTGATAAGATAAAATAGAAGAAAAACTTTATCGCAGAGGTGCAAAATGAGCCGAGAACAGGAACGAATCAGAAAGAAACTTGAAAACAATCCCGTTGCTGAATGTAACAAGATTCAGAACAGATTTTGTCCGGAACTATTTTCCATGTTTGGCAGTGTAAAGGATCCCCGCCATCAGAGTTACATTGATTATTCTTCAAGAGTTATGCTTGGAACCATGTACTATAAAAGTATTGCGGGGATTTCGAGTATGCAGGAAATGACAAGAGCCTTTAATGATGAGAGAATCTGCAGGAATTTATACAAATTTATGGGGGAGCATGAGAAAGATTACATGCCTCACGGAGTGACAGAAAATGAATTTCTGGAAAGATTAAATCCGAAAGAATTAGAGGATATTCAGCAAAATATTGTATATTCCATGATTCGCCGGAAAACCTTTGACAATGCCAGAGTGCTAAAGAAATGGCAGGTGATTGTAGATGCAACAGAACTGGATGAAGGATACCAAAGGAAGAATGAGCATTATCTGAGCCGGTGCTATAACAGAGGGGAAGATAATGAATATATTAAGTATCACAGAAGCGTACTGGAAGCCAAAATCTGCTTTGGAGAAAATCTGGTATGCAGTATTGCATCAGAAACAATAGAAAATTCGGAGGATTATATCAATCAAAGTGATGAAGCAGTGAAACAGGATTGCGAAAGTAAAGCGTTTGTAAGGCTTGCAGCCAAGCTTAAAAAGAAATTTCCAAGGCTGCCTATCATCATTACGGCAGATGGTTTATATGTTACAAAGAAAGTTTTACAGATATGTAAAGATTATCACTGGGATTACATCATTCGATATAAAGAAGGCTGTGCTACATCAATAGCAGAAGAATATCGGGCACTTCCAGAAAAAGAAACAGTTGGAACAGATATTGAGTATCAGAATAAAATCATGTTCCATGAGTTTGATGTGAACCTGATCTATTTCCGTGAAAGAAGGATAGCAAAAGGAAAGGTGAAAGAAACAACGTTCTCCTGGATTACAAGCATCGAGATTACCAAAAGTAATGCAAAAAAGATAGTACATGCCGGACGTAACAGATGGAAAATAGAAAATCAGGGATTTAACCGACAGAAGCATTGGCAGGGAAAGATAGAGCATGCATGCAGTTTTCATGAACGTGCACAGAAAAATCACTATCTGATGGAACAGATAGCAGATTTCATGAAACAGCTTTATGAGCACTTCTATCTTGAGAAGAATGAAATAAAAAAGCTGCAAAAAAATATATCTTCTGAATTGTTAGCCAGCTTTGGTCGGCAACTAACAAAAACAGAAGATATACCAGCACGACTGAATGACTCAGTCCTAAACTGAGTTAATTGTAGCAAAGAAGGTGATGCCTGCCAAGAGGAAATCAAAAAATTATACACATTTTTTTCCAAAAAGGAAGAAGTGCCACCTGCTAATGTGGATAACTAAAAAAATTTGAGAGAAAATGTGAAAAGAATGAACATCCTCAAAATGGCAGGCTAGAAAATCAATTTACCTTTTGGTGCTG
>CAYUYJ010000083.1:0-1522 GCA_964449325.1 uncultured Lachnospiraceae bacterium
GATCACCGTGTGGCGATAAGCAGGACACCTTCGTTCGAATGCATGGTCAGGGTGTATGTGCCATCCTCTGCACGTGCGATGGGCAGCTTGCCGTGTCCGGTGTATGCGATAAGCTGTATTCCTTCCTGCACGGAAATATGTACGGTGTAGGCGTGATTCTCCCGATCGTAGGGATCGTCGGCGGCACAGAGCCACAGGGCAAATGAACCATCGTTCGTGCGTGAGACCATTTCTCCTACGAGCAGTGGCTTTCCCTCGGCGTGAACAGACTGAAATACACCTGTCGAGAGCGTGTCCACGGACTTTTGCTGTACATTCGTCATGAATTCGCTATTTTCAAAACCGACGAAATGGGTGCTGACACGGCGATAGCGCATGTACTCTGCTCCGATCGTGTGCAGTTCTTTGTTGATCTTTGTCAGTTTATCGTATTGTTCGGTCTTATTTCCGTTGGCATCCACGACTTGATTGTGCCACCAGCCAGCCGTATAGCATGCCCAAATGATGTTTTCCGCACCAAATGTCATCGCAGTATAGGCTTGGAAGCGCAGCTCGTTCTCACAGATCCACTTGGCTTCGTCCCGTGAATTCACCTGCAAAACGATCCACATCTGTCGTCCTGTACGCAGGCAGGCATCTGCTACGATCCGCAGATTCTCGTAATGCCGGGGGACGCTGCTGGAATAGACGTAGAAGTCGTAGCAAATGTATTCTGCGGGTATGTTTTCACAATACCGCTCGATATGCTCAGCATAGGTCGGTGTCCCAAGCTGATTGACCGTCTCTGTCGCATTGTTCTGAGATACAGAGGCGTAGTTGGGATACAGATTCAGGTAGGCGAACTGGTTCGGGAAGCACTTCTCCACCCGATGTATAACCTTGCCATAGTACGGAAAGTCCAATGCGGACGGTTCGTCACCCACATCGATGCCCCAGATTGCCGGATGATCGACAAAGCTTTCGGCAGCAGCATCGTATTTTTCCAGCGGATTCGTATCGGCCAGCTTGCCAGCATTGTGTCCGTCGCCACCCCACCAGCCCGGTACAACGCCGGTCACGATCGCACCTACGCCGTATTTGTGAAAGAGATCGAGGGCGGCACGGTCGTTTTCCATACAGACCACAAAATCCACACCAGCGGCAGCAAGGTCACGGATGTGCGCTTCGGTACGGGCATACGGCTGCAAAATATATGCACCAATGTTCAGCCGATCCCGATGCATTCTTCGGTTCATAGGTATCCTCCTTTGCCATGCGGCATTTATTTTTCCGCAAAGTATGCGCCGACCGTTTTCAGATGCTCGATGATGGGCAGATGCTGGGGACATAGCTCCTCACACTGTCCGCAACCGATACAGTCTGCCGGTGTGCCATGTACCTTTGCAAGACGTTCGAAATATTCAGCCTGCGGTGTCCAATCCTTCTGGATCTCCTGCAAATCGAGGTTATAGAGCGAAAAATATTGGGGAATCGCCACGTGCATGGGACAGCCATCGGTACAATAGGCACAGCCCGTACAGGG
>CAYUYJ010000084.1:0-1188 GCA_964449325.1 uncultured Lachnospiraceae bacterium
CATTTAAGTTAAATGCACCATTATTTTTTTCCATTTGCTTGTTAATATTCACCACAAATTTTGAACGCATATTTTAGTGAAGCTTAATAATTCTCAACACACATATATGTTAAATACTCACAAAGGATTTGGTTTGTATAATAAATCAGACAAAATCTCCCGTATTTTATTTTAAAGCGATATCAAAGACTTTATTTTTACCTGTACCGACAGGATATTTGCTCAACGCTGCTGCAAATCAGACATAATTTAGAGGCTGAAAAAACACCGCAAAGGTTAATTTTCCTTTTCCATATATTTTTCATACAGATCGGGACGCTTTTCACGGGTGAGCGCAATACTCTGCTCGGTACGCCATGTCTGTATGTTTTTATGATGACCCGAAAGCAGCACTTCCGGCACACGTTCGCCCTCCCACACCTCGGGACGGGTGTAGTGGGGATATTCGAGCAGCCCGCTGTAAATACTCTCGTCCATGAAGCATTCATCATCGGAGAGGACTCCTCTGCACATCCGCGCGACGGAATCCACAAGAACCATCGCCGGAAGCTCTCCCCCTGTAAGCACATAATCACCGATCGAGATTTCCTCGTCCACGATCTTGTCAAGTACACGCTGGTCGACTCCCTCGTAGTGACCGCATATTATCAGAATATTTTCCCGCTTTGAAAGCTCCACTGACTTCTGCTGGTCAAGAATTCTCCCCTTCGGCGACATATATATTGTATGCGGTCTGACTCCAATCTGACCGCATATCGCATTATAACAGTTGTAAATCGGCTCGCACTGCATCACCATGCCCATTCCTCCGCCATAGGGAGTATCGTCCACGCGGCGATGCTTGTCCTGAGTATACTCGCGTATCTGGTGGCAGTGAAGCTCTATTGCTCCCGCTCTCCTGGCTCTGCCGATTATGCTTTCGCCAAGTACTGCTTCACACATTTCTGGAAAAAGCGTTGCAATATCAATTCTCATCAAAAAGTCCCTCCAGAGGACGGATAAGCATAAGATTTCCGTCAACGTCAGTGCTTACGACAACTTCGGGAATCGCAGGAACAAGGTATTCGCGATTCTCTCCCTTTATGACGTAGACATCATTGGCTCCGGTTTGCATAACATCGGAGATATTTCCGTAAAACTCCCCGGTATCGGCATTTTTGACCTGCATACCGATAAGATCCTGGATAA
>CAYUYJ010000084.1:1198-1505 GCA_964449325.1 uncultured Lachnospiraceae bacterium
CGCAGCTTCTCAGCCTGCTCGGGAGTATCAACTCCCTCAAGCTTGGCAATGACCATATTTTTTTGCACCCGTGAACGTTCAACGGCTGTTTCTTCGTGATTCTTCCCCATGAAAAAGCGGTCGAATTCACAGAAAAGCTCCGCTGAATCACAGTAAGGCATGACTTTAACCTCACCCTTTATTCCATGAATTGAAACAATTTTACCTGCTTCGAGATATTCTTTTTTCATTATTCTTCCTCCGCGGTTTCAATTGACGCTATTATCTGTTCAACTGTTTCAAGGCTGTTCCCATAGATGCTGATGAT